>CP091737.1:0-2061581 GCA_022010055.1 Treponema sp. | reverse complement strand
GCCCGGGAAGATGGTTTGTCGGAAGGAAAATCCATAGGCCTTAAGGAAGGCGCCAAGAACAAGGCCATTGAAACCGCAAGAAAGATGATAGAAAATAAAATCTCTATTGATTTAATTGTAAAATGCACAGGACTTTCTTTGGAAGAAGTGAACAGCCTAAAGGAATAGTTATTCAGTCAGTGTTCTTTCCCATAAGCTAATTTTGCAAAAGACCAAATCAGCAGTTTTTATAAAGGCAAATGACAAATAAAAACTGCTGACAGATAAATTTTATTTGGTTGTCAAAGAACGAATGAATCTGTTTTTAAAAATAAATTTATTGTTCTGATTGGTGTATTAAATTTTTCATATTTTCCGTTAAAAGAGAATTTTTCTAATATTTTCTTTTTTTATTTTCATTTGATGAATGAAAATATATTTGCCAACGTGCAAAACTTACCCGATCTAACACAAATTTCAGATTTTTGTCGGTAACACCAACTTCCCAAATTTTTATTATCTTCTCTATATTATTTTCAAATGAACTATCAAAAATCGCATCTTTTAATTGAGAAAGTGTATTTATATCTGCTACTCTCAATAATTTAAAGAATTGCATTGATAAAAAAATATCTCTTTCTTCAAATCAATATTTAATTTATATATCTCTTTATTTGAAAGTTTCTTATAAAAATTCAGAAAATTTCCCTTGATTCAAGATAAATTTTTACTGTATCACTGTTTAACGGAATTTTTTTATTTTCTTCCATGTTTACATCATTTTTTAATTCATTCACAAGACTATCATACTCAGAAAGAATGGATTGAAACTCTCTATCAGCTAATTCTAACAATGCTGAAATACTATATAATCTTCTTACAGTTTCATCTGGTAATTTTTTTGAACTTTTATAATTAATTCTATGTTCTATTGAAGCCCATGCATGCTCCAGAAATGTTCTTATTTGAATTTCACATTTCAATCCTTTATATTTAGAAAACATTGGAGACGCGGTTATGGTTTCATCAAAAGAGATAATTAAATGTCTTGATTTATATCCAAATTCATCATTATTTTTTTTCTTAGTACTACTATTAACTTCATCAATTTTAAAATTTTCTCTAATTTTATTTTCAACTTTTGAGATTTCATCAATAGATGGCACAACTATTCTTACTCCTGATAAATCTGTTATCTGTATCAATGGGTCTGTATAGTTTTTACCATCTCTTGTAATTTTTTCAGAAAATGAATCTATTGATTTTGTTCTAGCTTTTATAGAATAATCTGAATTTTTGAAAAGTTTTTCAATACGAGTTTTTTTACTTCATTTGTAAATTCTTCAAATTTTTGAAAAAAAAATTTTTCTTTATATTCTTTTTACCACCTTATCTTTATCAAACATATAATCTCCAATTTTTTATTTTTTACATCAAAAATACAGGACAAGATAAATTATCTTGTCCCGTAAAAAAAGTTATAAATTATTTTTCAGTAACAGTAACCCAAAGACCACCTTCTCCATTAAAATCAAGGCGATATGTTTTGTCCTTTCCACCTTCAAAATAATCTCTGTTAGCAGGTTCGCTAGGAATAAATGGACCTGATTTTTCACCAAAATTAATTTTTCCAGAGGCTGTTTTTATACCATAGCGTCTTGACCAATCCTGAGAACCATCAGAGTTCGCATTACAAAGGTCAAATCTAACTTTATCAACAGTCTTTGTTGTATCTGGTGATACTTCAACATGCCATGCATAGGTTCCATCTTTTTCAAGAGGAACAAATTTTGAATTAGACCATCCAGAATCCGTATTGAACCAAATCATTAGATACATACCTGTCACATCAACAGGAGAAAGTAATTCAATGGATGCGGACAAACTACAAGTACCACTATCGCTTTCTAATGTAATTTGGTAGTAACTGCCAATTTTTAAGTCTGAAATTTTAACAGGAATAGCTTTAGTTACATCTGTTACATATTTTAAACTTATAGCGCTATCGCCTGGCTTTATAGTTGCCACAGAATCCGTTGAGAACACGCCTCCTGCCGCTCTTTCTATATAGAATGCAATATCTGTACGCTCAGCTTTGAAAATCAGAGAACCTGTATCAATTTTTGTAGATGCATCGCTATAAAAATTTTCCGCATATTTCCAGTTTGCATTTACAGTTGCATCTTTAAGCATATCTACAACTTCATATTTGATAGTTGGTTTTGAAATGCCAGCAGCCGTATCTACAGTAATCTTGTACTCAACATTCTTTTTTACTGTCAAAGACATATTTGTTACAGGTTTTTCATTTACAATCATTTCTGATGCGCTTGTAGAAAGAGTTCCTCCAAGAGTTCCTGCCATGTCATTTGTCAAATGAAATGAAACTGTTTCATCTTTCACAGAAACAAACTGATATGTGTAAGTTGTTCCAGATTTTGTCATTGTATAAGACAAATCTTTAGTAGTTCCATCCGCAAGTTTTTTTGTTGCAGGGAAGTTTTTTGATGTTCCATCAATTGCAAATTTAATAGCAGAGGAATCAGAAGCAACCCCTTCAACTTTTATGCTTACAGACTGTTTTGCTGCATCATATCTTACTTTTATTACATATTCTTCATTTTCTACAGGAGCACTAATGGCTACATTAGATGGACCTACACCTGTAGTACCTGGGTCGCCACGTTTCAAAAGGGTTTTGTATTCATCATCTCCAGGAGTTAAATAAAGCTTTCCAGCATCAGTTTCCCATCCATAATCCACAGCCCAATCTGGAGTACCATCAGCCTTTACGTTCACAGATGGAACAATTTTAAACTCTGGAGCCAGTTTTCCCCATCCGTTTATTAATTTATGTTTTTTTCCATCTGCTCCTATAAGCTCTGTGTCAGCAGCGAGTTTTATTTTTAATGATTGTTCAGTCCCATCAGCTTTGTCTAAAGTCATCGGAACACAAAAATTCAAGTCAGAATCAGCTAGACCGTCTCGAACAAGACCTACAATTGTCAACGGCTGAACATCGTTATCGTGCAAATCGCCAGAGCAGCTTGCAAATCCAAAAAGAAGAGCGAGCGTGGCAACTGCGCTAGTTATTAATTTTTTCATTCTTTTCTCCTAAAGTTATAATTCTTTAGTCTGTAAAAACGCCTTAAAGTTGCCGTCCGTCGCCAGACGGCAATATATCAATTCGCTTTCACTTTTTTTTCAGACAAAGCGCATTTCACTTTGTCTGATTCCATGGCAACCAAAAGTGTTGCCAAATTCGGAACGAGTTTTTATAAAAACTCGCCATAATAAAAATCACAGGATGTGATTTCTATTAAATATCCCAGCGGATACCAACACGAACAGCAGCTTTTCCGTCGTACCAGTCAACTGCGTCAATGTCTCCAGCTCCTTCTTTTTCTATAGAGCCTTTAACATTTGCGCGGTCAAGGTTCAAGTTATCCTGTCCGTCGCCAAAGTGCTTGAATGGATCCATGTTGTATACAAACTGAGCGTAAAGAATTGGCTTCTTCAATGCCTTGAACTGCTTAGAAACGCCTACAGCAAATGCAAACGGATTGTTTGTGTCACTGTCAAAGCTGTTGTTAGAAAGCATATTCTCTGTCTTGATTCCGATTGCAAGATTTGCTGTTATATCACCTGGGAACATAGCCTGTCCAATCAATGAGTTGAACCAGCGTGTCTTGTTAGAAAGGTCAAATCCGTAGTACACGTTTACACCTTTAAGAATATCGCTATCCGGCTTGATGTTTGCATACAAACCAGCTTTCTTCAGTCTAAACTGAGAGTCTGAGCAACCGTATTTGTTTTCATCTTTGTTGTCATCATAGCGGATATGTGAATCATCATATTTGATGTCTTCATAGTAGTTGTAAGCGTTATAGTTCATATCGCCATAAACACCAAGTTTTACAGGAACGTAAGCCAATTCGTCAAGATCGAATGTAACTTCCGGCTTGAAAGTGAATTCTGCACCGTTTTCAATTTCGTACAAAGGATCATTGTCGCCGCCGAAGCGAGAAGCATACCAAGACTGACGTCCTTCTGAAGCTGTAAGATAAGCAACTGCAAATTCGTTGTCCGGTTTAATCTGTTCAAGAGGCATTTCTGCAGTTACACCAAGATTAAGTCCAATTCCACCGTCCATAAGAGCTTTAGCAGCCTTCAAAGAAACCGCCTGGCTGTTCAATACGCCAAGAGCGCTAGAAAGGTCGAATGTTCCGTCGTCATGGTTCTCTCGGAGATAGAGCATAGATGCCTGCGCACCACGGAAGCGGTACTCAACATTCGCACCGAACATATCTGTCTTGTATCCAACCTGAACGTTACCGGCGATGTTCTTGATTCCGTCAAAGTCGCCTGAGCGGTAGAATACGTCTGTTGAATATCCGAAGTAGTCAGTTGTGTTTGTAGAAGAAGGATTATCGGCAAGAATATCTTTAGAAGATTTCTGGTGTGTAGCAACCAAGCCCTGAACAGCAAAGTTAAGACGTCCAGAACCAACCTCGAATACATCTTTTGCACCAAGGATGAAGTCGTGTTCAACCGGATCAGAGAAAATGTATTCTCCATCATACATACCGTTTGTCTGGAAGTCGATTACAAGGTCATTGATTTTAGCGCTTGCCCATCCCCAGTAGCCGTATTTTGTACCCTTGCGGTCAGCGGTCTTGTTAGGAGCGAATCCGAGGTCAAATGTCACACCTGTAGCTTCCTCAAGCGCGGCAACAGCCTTTGAGCCAAGGCTGAATACATTGAATCCGCCGACATGATGATAACCAGCATCCCAAGAAGAGCATACTGTTGTCCAAGTGATTGCCTGGCGAACATCCGGCTTTGCATAGTTGAAGCCTGTCAAGAAATTGATATAAGGTGTGTTCCATCCAAATTTCAAATGTCCCAAGAATGGGTTTGAGCCAGGACCCGCAGAAGCAGATGTGTTGTCATCTGTCCTAGAAAGATAGTCAACAGGGCGGGCAACAAGACCGCTTACAAGATTCTTAAATCCGTCTTCCCAAGAAACAAGATCATTGCCGTAATCATCAGAACGATAAAGATAGTTCAGTTTTCCAGCAGTGTTTCCATCGTAGTCATCCATTTCTTTTTCTGCCAAGGCGATTTCGATATAGAACGGAGCGTTTGGAAGGAACATACCTGTGAATTTGTCAAAAGACTTGAATCCGATTGTCGCATTGTCAAGATCAAAACCTTTGCTTGATTTATCAAGATTGTTCTGAGTATTGAATTTTGCCTGCACACCCATCATTGTCCAAGAAACAAAGTTGATCTTGGCCTTTGCAGAGCCAGTGTCATCACCGTCGCCGCCAACAAGGTCCGCCACAACGATATGAGCGTTCTTTCCGCCGAAGCCGTCATCTACAAAAGCAGGCGCGCGGAGGTCTGTCGTCCAGTTTCCGTCTGAAATGAACTTATAGCGGGCCTCTTCACCCATTTTGAATGTGCGTGTAATAGAGAAACCTTTTTCTCCCTTTGTCATAGGAAGCGCTCCGTCCTGCCAGCTGGTAAAGTCGCCGGCAAGGAGAACTTCCGAAGCCCGAGGATTTCCGTAGAAGAACGTTACATCTACAGTTCCGTCGGCATTTTTCTTTGCAGAAACATCAGCGAACAAGGCCGCAGCAGCTACTGCCAAGATTGAGATGAAAGCGAATAATTTTTTCATCTTATCCTCCAATATTGTATTGAACGTAAGAACATGAAAAACTCGATTTTGCTAGACAGAACCGCCCTTATAGGATGTAGACAGAAAATTCTTTAGACGCGGGAGTTAATTTTTGCATTATGAAAAGCGATTTTTTTTTCGGGGGGGGGAAGAGGGCAGGAGAGGCAAGTCTCTTGTTTCGGCATAAGGAATATATCCGGTTGCGGTCTTTTGTGTTGGCGGGCAATTCCCGGAGCTTGCGTTGTGTGGCGTTTATTTAGTTGTTTTATGGTGGGAAAATCTTGTGTTTAAGTTGTTGCTTGAGCGGAGATGATTTTTTTTCAGTACAGTATGTTTTGAACGGACAAAACATACTGTGCAACCTGCTTTGTAATATAACGGTTCAGTCAGGATTTTATGCGCGCTCTGTAAAAATGAAATTTTAAAAAAAAGAGAAACCCGGAAAAACTTTCCTGGGCTTCTCTTAGTCAAGCAATGATATCTGGGTATATCATGCCGAAACTTCTAGGGTGGAAATTGAAACCACGGTTTGTGGTAACAATTTGTCTTTCAGCTATAACAAATCGGACAATTTATATTTACTTATTCTGCTCTATATATTTATTGCTGCCGATTTGTTATCAGTTTTGACCAAACCGTACCATCCCAACGACGTTGGCGATAGCCTGCGAATGGCTAAACCTTACCCTTTTATCCGACTTTGATATTTGTTTTTTCAAAGCCTGATAGTCAAGTTTCTGCTTTCGCAAAAACTTGATTTTTTTATAAATTACAGCCTGAGCTCAATGCAAACCTTGCGGTTTGCTAACGAGTTTTGTTCGCTTATGCTCGCAAAACTCGCATATCGCACAAGATTTCCTTTGCAAAGACAAGAAATTTCTGCAAAGGAAAATTATTTCAGTTATTTGTTAGCCTTGATTACGGCCTGTGCGCATCGCAGCAGAGCTGCTAATCGCACAAGATTGCATCTGCAAAGACAAGAACTTTTGCAGATGCAAGTTTTTTTAGTTATTATTTAGATGCCTTAATTACAGCTTGTGCGCCGGCAAGTCGTGCTGCTGGTACGCGGAATGGTGAGCAAGAAACGTAGTTCAAGCCAAGCTTGTAGCAAAGTGCGATAGAAGCCGGGTCGCCGCCGTGTTCACCACAGATTCCAAGGTGAAGATCTGCTTTTACAGAGCGTCCCTTTTCTTCTGCAAGACCAATCATTACGCCAACACCATCTTCGTCCAAAGTCTTGAATGGATCCTGAATAAGAATCTTCTGATCCAAGTAAGAATCAATGAACTTAGAGTAGTCATCTCGGCTGAATCCGAATGTTGTCTGTGTAAGGTCGTTTGTACCGAATGAGAAGAAGTCCGCATATTCAGCAATTTTGTCTGCTGTAGCAGCTGCACGTGGGAATTCAATCATAGATCCAATCAGGAACTTCAATGAAGTCTTTTCAGATTCATTTACCTTTGCGATTACAGCTTCTGCCTGAGCGCGAATCTGTTTCAATTCAGCAAATGTAGTTACGTTTGGAATCATGATGCGAACATCGTGCTTAAGACCTTCTTTTTCAGCCTGAGCAGTTGCCAAAGCGATAGCTTCAACCTGCATTTCATAAATCTCTGGATATGTAATTGCAAGACGGCAACCACGGTGTCCAAGCATCGGGTTGTGTTCATTCAATTCAGAGTATTTCTTTTCGATGAAGTCAACCTTTACGCCAAGTTTCTTAGCCAAAGCCTTTGCCAAAGCAGGTGTTTCAGCCTGAACGAATTCGTTAAGCGGCGGGTCCAAAAGACGGATAGTTACAGCGCGTCCTTCCATTGTCTTGATGATGTTATAGAAGTCTTTCTTCTGAAGTGGAAGAATTGCGGCAAGATTAGCTTTTCTTTCTTCAGTTGAATCAGAAATAATCATCTTCTGGAAAGAAGTAAGTTTTGGTTCTTCAAAGAACATATGTTCTGTTCGGCAAAGACCGATGCCGGCAGCGCCAAAGCGGAATGCCTGTGGGGCTTCGTTCTGCTCAGCGTTGGCAAGAACTTCAAATCCCTTTACAGTTTTTCCAGATGGAGTTGTTCGAACTGAAGCAGCGCGAACTTCATCAGCCCATCCAAGGAATGTCTCAAGGTCGCCAGAAACAGCGGCAGGAGTTACAGGAATCTGTCCTTCGTAAACGTTTCCTGTTGAACCATCGATAGAAATGAATTCACCTTTCTTGAATTTCTTTCCGCCGATTGTAACAGAATCTTTGCCTGTGAATACAACGTCAGAACAACCGCAAACACAAGGAGTTCCCATACCGCGGGCAACAACGGCAGCGTGTGATGTTCGTCCGCCTGTAGAAGTCAAGATACCCTGGGCAACATACATACCTGCGATGTCATCCGGAGAAGTTTCCTTGCGAACAAGCATAACTTTCTTGCCAGCTTTGTCCCATTCAACAGCTTCTTCAGCTGTGAAAACAATCTGACCGCATCCAGCTCCAGGAGAAGCGTTAAGCGCAGATGCCAAAGGTTTTGCAGACTTAAGAGCTTTTGAATCAAAGTGCGGGTGGAGCAACTGGTCAAGCTGGTCTGGTTTTACGCGAAGAAGAGCTTCTTCTTTTGTAATCATTTTTTCAGCAACCATGTCTACAGCCATCTTAACTGCGGCAGGTCCGGTTCGTTTACCGTTGCGGCACTGAAGCATAAAGAGCTTTCCTTCCTGAACAGTAAATTCCATGTCCTGCATATCGCGGTAGTGGGCTTCAAGCCGGTCGCGGATTGTAGAAATTTCTTTAAAGATTTCTGGCTGCTGTTTCAAGGGCAGAAATATCCATAGGAGTACGGATACCGGCAACAACGTCTTCACCCTGTGCGTTAATAAGGTATTCAGCCATAAAGTGGTTTTCACCAGTAGAAGGGTCGCGAGAGAATGCAACGCCAGTACCAGAAGTTTCACCCATGTTACCGAAAACCATTGCCATAACAGTTACGGCAGTTCCCTTGATAACATTTTCATCAATGTTGTTAAGCTTGCGGTAGATAATAGCACGTTCATTCATCCAAGAACCGAATACAGCGCCGATTGCAGCCCACATCTGGTCTTTTGGATTCTGAGGGAAATCTTCGCCCTTTTCTTTCTTGTACATTTCCTTGTATTTAGAAACGATTGTCTGAAGTTCTTCAGTTGTAAGGTCAGTGTCTTCTTTGATTCCGCGAACAGCCTTTACTTCGTCAATGATGGCTTCAAATTTAGCGTGTTCAACGCCCATAGCAACATCACCGAACATCTGGATAAAGCGGCGGTATGCATCCCATGCAAAACGAGGGTTATTTGTTTTGTTGGCAAGACCAACAACTGATTTATCGTTAAGACCAAGGTTGAGGATTGTGTCCATCATACCAGGCATAGATTCAGCGGCGCCGGAACGAACTGATACGAGAAGAGGATCGTTTTCATCGCCAAGTTTTTTGCCGAAAACAGTTTCAAGTTTGTTAAGGTATTCGTCAACCTGAGCAGCAAGTTCAGCAGGGTATTTTCTTCCCAGCTTGTAGTATTCCTGACAAACGTCAATAGAAATTGTGAATCCCGGTGGAACTGGAAGACTTAAAGGAGCCTTTGCCATCTGAGCAAGGTTTGCACCTTTACCACCAAGGATAGGACGCATTGATTCATCACCTTCAGCGTCGCCGTTACCGAAAAAGTAAACATACTTTGTAGCCATTGATTTTTACTCCAAAAGAGATAGATATTAGTATCTGAAATAGTACATTTTATATGGTTTACTGTCAATTAAACGGCATAAAACAAGGTATATAAGGAAGAAAAAAAATAAAAAATGAAGGGGAAGTCTCCCCTTGCGTCCGCATTTCATTGCGGCCTATCCCCCCTGCGGGCTCAAACGCCGCCCTGCGGGCTTTAGGCCGATAGTGAAACGTACAGAAAAACTTGTCAAGTTGACACGATTTTTCTTGACAAGTTGACAACTTGTCTGGTATTCTTGATTTTGTGGAGGAATTCTATGTTGCAGATGACAGTTGGAGATTTAAAGGCTCAGTTTTCTATGGTTTTGCAGCAGATAAAAGCTGGCAATGATGTTGAAATTTTGTACGGACGCTCAAAAAAGCCTGTTGCCCGCATAACAGGGGTTGAAAAGGTTGAAAAAAAGCGCCGTGTTCTTGGAACTTACAAGGGGACTTTTACCGAAGTCGGTGATGGAAAAATTACACTTGAAGAATTTTTAGGTGTAAATTCTTTGGATGAGGTGGAGCCGCTTGTATGAAATATTTACTTGATACTCATGCTTTTATATGGTCATTTAGGAGTGCGGAAAAATTATCAAAAAAAGTTTATGAAGTTATAAGCGATGCTGAAAATGAGATTTTTCTAAGTTCAATAAGTTTGTGGGAAATCGCGATAAAATATCAGTTAAAAAAATTGGATTTGGGAAATCTTGAAATCTATCATCTGCCGAACATTGCAGATGAGTATAATTTTTCAATTCTTGTTCCTGAACCTTACGATTTTATAACATATTCAGAGCTTCCTTTGAAAAAGGAGCATCGTGATCCTTTTGACAGGCTCTTGATTCACACTGCGATTCGCAACAACCTTATTCTTATAAGCAAGGATAAAAAGTTTGAGCAGTACAAAAAAGATGGCTTGCAAATGATGTGGTAAATTTTTTTTATCCGTGCTACAGTTGAATATCTTTTATCTTGGGTGGGTCTTAATGGATTCTTCTTTTTTTGATTACGGAAAATTTAAAGTCGATAATATTCGCGCGGTAGATGCAAAATATGAAGCCCAGAAAATTGCGTTCGCTCCTTTGACGTATCAGGCGATACGGACGATGCTTGAGACAGGAATTCTTTCTGAGATTGAAAATGCCGGAGATTCTGGAATTACCAGAAGCGCTTTGTCTGAAAAAACAAAAATCAGTGTATACGGCGTCGGTGTCCTTTGTGAAATGGCTCTTGGAATGAACGTGATAAAATTAAGCGGAGATTCTGTTCCGGGTTCTGATGAAAAAGAAAAATTTGTGCTTGGAAAAATCGGCTGGATGCTTTTGGAAGATGATTTGACAAAAGTAAATTTCTGGTTTTCAAATGACATTTGCTATGAAGGCGCGTTCAAATTAAAAGAATCAATTTTGAACGGAAAGCCGGAAGGCTTGAAAATTTTTGGCGACAAGTGGACAACAGTTTACGAGGCGCTTTCCACGCTTCCTGAAAAAGCAAAAAAGTCGTGGTTCGATTTTGATCATTTTTACAGCGATATTGCGTTTCCGGAGGCTCTTCCGATTGTTTTTTCAGAAAAGCCAAAGTCGATTGTTGATATCGGCGGAAATACGGCGAAATGGTCGATTGCCTGCTGCAAGTATAATCCGGATGTAAAAATGACGATTGTTGATTTGCCGGGACAAACCTCTGTTGCGGAAAAAAATGCGGCCGCTGCTGGTTTTTCAGAAAGAATTGGTTTTTGCTCGGGGAACGTGCTTTCAGAGGAAACAAGGCTTCCTGAGGCCCCGGATGCAGTCTGGATGAGCCAGTTCCTGGATTGTTTCAGCCTTTCTCAGATTACAAAAATCCTTAAAAAAGTTCACGAGGCTGCAACGGAAGAAACAAATGTGTATGTTCTTGAGCCGCTCTGGGATAAACAGCGCTTTGAGACAGCTTCTTATTCTTTGCAGGCGACCTCGCTTTATTTTACCTGCATTGCAAACGGAAACAGCAAGATGTACCGTTATGAAGAGCTTGTGAATGCAATTTGCAAGGCCGGGTTTGAGCTTAAGACCGCGCATCACAATCTTGGTTCAAATGCATATTCGCTTCTTGTTTTCAGGAAAAAATAAAAATACAGAATGAAAGAGATTTTTGTTTCAAATATTCATAAATGGCAAGCTTCTCCTGAAAATCCAAAAGAAAAGCCTGTGCTTGAATTTGTTGACCCGCTTTTTAAACGCCGTTTGAGCCAGCTTACACGCATGACGATTCAGGTTCTGCATGATTTGCTGGAGGATTTTCCGGCGGCGGTGGATTTTAGCCAGGTTTTTGTTTCTTTTCGCGGTGAAATTGAACGTGAATTTTCAATAAATAAAGGCATCATAGAAGATTCCGAAATTTTGCCGGCAGGCTTCAGTCTTTCAGTTTTTAATGCGCCGATTGCCGCGGCGTCTCTGGCGTTGAAATTGAAGTCAGGCTATTCGGTTGTTTTTCCTGCAAAAGAAAATTTTTCAGCAGCGTTTTTGGCTGCGGCTTCCGCGGTTCTTTCCGGGGCACAGGAAAAAATTATTTTTGTTTATGGCGATGAATATGTTCCTGAGCAGTATGGAAAAATCCGGCCTGAAAATAATATTGGGTTTGCATTCGCCTGTGTCTTGAGCGCAACCGAAACAGAAGGAGCGGTGTCAATAAATTGTGACGAATTTAAAAAATACTCGGAGAATCCTTTGAAATTTTTAGAAAAATATTACAGGTAGGAAAATGGCTAAAGATTCAAAAGAAGAAATTGAAATCAAGTATAATCACAAGGAATTGCCAAGAGTAAAGAATTTTCTTTGGTACGGATATTCGGCTTTTATGAAGCTGTTTTTTTATGTATTCTTCGGGCTTGGAAGCGTTTTTCTTGCGATTTTTGTTTTTCCGTGGATCCGCGTTTTTGAGCGCAACAGGCATAGGTTTCAGATAAAGGCAAGGGCGTTTGTTTCTGCGTCATTTAGATTTTTTATAAATTTTATGCGTCTTACCGGCGTGGTGCATTTAAAAGTTGATGACAGAAATGCTTTTAGAAATATTCACGGAAAGGTTATTGTTGCAAATCATCCGTCTATGCTGGATTTTGTGTTTATTATGTCGCTTGTTCCAAATGCGAACTGTATTGTGCGCGGCGGGCTTGCAAAGACTGTTCTTGCCGGCGTTATAAAGCAGTGCTATATTGTGAATACCCTTGATTTTGATGAGCTTTGCAAGCTTTGCAAGCAGACTCTGGATGAAGGAAATAATGTGATTATTTTCCCGGAGGGAACGCGTTCTCCTCGTCACGGAAAAAATCCGTATAAAAAAGGCGCCGCGCGTATCGCTTACTATTCAAAGGCTGGAATTCTTCCGGTTCTGGTTGGCGGCAACGATAAGTATGGGCTTGGAAAGTACGATCCGTTCTGGTCTTATAACCACACGGAAACTTATGTGTATGATTTTTCGCGTCTGCCGGAAATAAATATAGATGAGTATGTTTCCCTTTCAGAGACAATTGCCGCAAAGCGCCTTACTGATAAGATGGAAGAGGTGATTTATTCTGCGGTTGATAAAAACGACACTTTGTATATCACAAACCGCGACAAGGGGCTTTAGGGACTGTTCCCTTGGGTGAAAGGGTGGAACGCGATGAAGTGCGTGCGAATTTTTGAAAAAAACACGTTGGCAGCGTTTGTTGCGTCGGGAAGTCTTTTTCCCTTCATTTTTTTTCGCAGGGTTGCTTTTTTCTTGTCGCTTTTATAAAATATAAAAATCTATAAAAAGGTGAGTCGTATTGTGGACAAACTAAAGAACGAAATCAAAGAAGTAATTATTTCTACACTTCAGCTTGAAGATGTAAAACCAGAAAATATTGTTGATTCTGAACCGCTATTCGGGGAAGGTCTTGGGCTTGATTCAATTGATGCGCTGGAACTTGGAGTTGGTTTAAAAAAACATTTTGGTGTGAAATTTTCTACAGAAAGTGCAGACAATAAAAAACATTTTGCATCTGTTGATGCTTTGGCTGAATATATTACTCAGGCAAGAGGAGTTAAAAATGTCTAAAGACGAAATTTTTGAAAAATTAAAGGGAATCCTTGTGGCAGATTTTGAGATTGATGAATCATCTATTACTCCAGAAGCGACATTGTTCGATGATCTTGAGCTTGATTCAATCGATTCAATCGATTTGATTCAGAAAATGAAGGAATTTATGCCTGCCGGCACAAAATTTGACCCTGCAATTTTCAAGACTGTAAAAACTGTTCAGGATGTTGTAGACGTTCTTGTTCCGTACATGGGCTGATGAAAAAGTTCTTAAAAGTTCTTTTTTACGTTGTTGCGGCGGTCTATCCGGTTCTTGTTTTTACGATGCTGGTTGTATTCAGGATGCCGGTAAGAATCTTGTCGCTTTTTGTGGTTGTGCTTGCCTGCGCTTTTTTTCTGAGCGCGAGCGGCGTCCGCAAATCTGACGGCAAATCAGAAAAAAAAGCGCTAGACTGGCGGCCAATGCTAAGTTCGGCGCTTTTTTTATTGGCAGGAATTCTTTGTTTTGTTTTTAATAAAAAGATTTTCCTGAAACTTTATTCGGTTGTAATCAGCGCGACAATGCTTTTTGTTTTTGGCTCTTCGCTGTTCTTTAAGCCGAATATTATTTTCAGGTTCGCCTGTCTTGGGGACAAATCTGTAAAAGGTTCGTCTTTTGAGCCGCAGGTGAACAGCTATTGCAAAAAAGTTACTGTTGTCTGGTGCGTTTTTTTTGTTTTGAACGGTAGCGTTTCCGCTTTTACCGCTCTGCATGATTTTGGAAACGATGCGCTGAATGATAAAATCTGGTCGGTTTACAACGGCGGAATTTCATATATTCTTATGGGGCTTCTTTTTGCTGTGGAATTTCTTGTGCGTAAAATGGTGGATAAAAAAATGATAAAGTCTTTTTCTTTTACAAAATTTAACTCTGATTCAAGAAAAGATGACCACATCCTTTGTTTTGAGGACAGCTGGTCTAAGAAAATATATAAAACCTGGAAAGATTTTCTGGTTGACAGCGCAAAGCTGCGTGCTTTTATTTCTGAAAAAAAATCCGAAGATTGGATTTTGCATTGCGAGGATTACTGGTATTTTCTGTGTGCGTTTGTGGCATTGCTTCAGTGCAAAAAGCGGATTCTTCTTACGCAGAATATTTCTGAAAATTTTATTGCGGAAATAAAAAAGCCTGGAGTTGAATTTTTAACAGATCAGAATGTTCCCGATGCTGTCTCAATTCCGGAGCTGGTCCGCAATTCTCCTGAGCCGGATGAAAAATTTATTCGGGAGCTTCCTGTTTTGAACAGTGAGGAAACCTGTATATTGATGTTTACTTCCGGTTCTACAGGAAAACCAAAGGCGGTTCCTCAGCGTATGAAGGAATTCGAGGAAGACAACGCGTTTGTAATTTCAAAATGGGGCGAAGAATTTATTTCCCGGAAATTGGTCACGACGGTAAGTCAGCATCATATTTATGGCTTTCTGTTTGGAGTAAGCCTTCCGTTTACGCTGGGAGTTCCGTTCAGGCGTAAAAGAATAGAATTTCCGGAAGAATTTGAAACTCTTTCCGATGAAAAATATATGATTATTGCAACTCCGGCATTCTTGAAGCGGACAGTTGAAATAGAAGAAAAACTTTCGCTAAAAAATCCGTGGATTTTTACATCCGGAGGGGCATGCTCTGCGGAGCTTGCTGAAAAAACTGAAAAACTGTTCGGTTTTTGTCCGCTTGAAGTTTATGGTTCAACAGAAACTTCGGGGATTGCGTATCGGCAGCAGTCTAAAGATGGGCCGAAATTTACTCCTTTTGCAAATGCGAAGCTTTGGCTTGGCGATGATGGCTGTCTTAGGGTTGTTTCTCCGTATATAAAAAATCCGGAAGGGTTTGCGACTGCTGATTTGGCGGAGTTTTTTGACGACGGACGTTTTGTTCTGAAAGGTCGTTCGGATTCAATTGTAAAAATAGAAGAAAAGCGAATTTCTTTAACGGAAGTTGAAAACCGCATTTTACAGACCGGCCTGGTTGCTGACGTAAAGGTTGTCGCTCTTCAGAATGATGTTCGCCAGTACCTGGCCGCGGCAATTGTTCTTAATCCGGAGGGCAAGAGGAAATTTGCAGGAACGGAAAAATATCTTGTAAACCGATATTTTCATGATTTTCTTATGCAGTATTTTGAAAATGTTGTTCTTCCTAAAAAGTGGCGCTTTGTTGAAGAGCTTCCTGTGGATGTCCAGGGGAAAAAGCATAAAGACGAAATTGTGGCTATGTTTATTAATGAATAATTTGTATAATAATTTTGAGGATAAAAATGACTAACTTACACAACGTAGAAAACGAAAATGTGCTTGAAAAATCAGAAAATAAAGTTGTTCTGGAATTTGTGATTCCTGCGTCAAGTGATTTTTTTGACGGGCATTTTCCGGAATTTAAGCTCTTGCCTGCGGTCGCGCAGTTTGAGATTATCACGCGCTTTTGCAGAAAATATTTTGGAACTCAACGTTATATTCCGCATATAAAAAGAATTAAATTTTCTTCACCTATTCTTCCTGATTCAAAAGTAAAGCTTGAACTTGAGCATAAAGTTGAAAAAGGTTCTGTCACATTTTGTATGTCCGATGCGGAAAATGCGGAGCATGTTTATTCATCCGGTTCTTTTAGCGTTATTCCGGAATAATTTTTTTTATGAAGTACGGATTTGTTGTTCCAGTTTATAATCATGGCTCAACCCTTGAAGATGTTGTAAAAAATCTTTTGCCCTATGAATTTCCTGTTATCGTTGTTGATGATGGAAATGATGAAAGGAACAAGGCGTTTATCCGTGATGTTGAAAAAAAATATCCTCTTGTGACTGTCGTGGAACGAAAAAAGAACGGCGGAAAAGGCAAGGCTATGGAAAGCGGTCTGGAAAAGGCTCATGAGATGGGACTTTCCCATATCCTTCAGATTGACTCCGATGGCCAGCACGATACAAGTAAAATTGCGAAATTTCTGGAGCGTTCTGAAAAAAATCCTGAAGCGGTTATCTGCGGGTATCCTGAATACGATGAAAATGCTCCTGTGCACCGCGTGAACGGACGAAAAATAGCGAACGGCTGGGTTCATATTGTTTCCTGGGACTGGAACATAAAGGATGCGCTGATTGGTTTTAGAATTTATCCTGTTGAACCTTATTTCAAAATTGTAAAACGTCATGCGATTCTTGATGCGCGGATGGGATACGACATTGATATTCTTGTGCATTTAAGCTGGGCAGGAATTCCAATAATTTCTGAATCGGTAAAAATTATTTACCCGAAAGACGGAATCTCAAACTTTAGGATGGTTCGCGATAATTTCAGGATTGCAGGGACTTATACAAGGCTTTGTGTAGGAATGATTTTAAGAATTCCGCTTCTTGCGGCAAGAAAAATAAAACGGAGAAACTGTGAAAAATAAAACAGAAGAGCTTTTGCATTGGGCTGATGAAAAAGAAGTGATTTCCTCGAATAAGCCTCTTTTGCTGGTGTTAGGCTTGATGCGGAAACTGCCGGATTATCTTGTTTTTGTATTGATTTATCCGATTTCGTTTTTCTTTTATATTTTTTCAAAGCGCGGCCGCGTGGAGGCAAAAAATTATCAACGGCAGATGAAGGAATTTACCGGCGGAAAAGTTCCTTTAAAAATCAGTCCTTTTAAGCAGATTCTTTCGTTCTCTTTGTGTGTTATGGAAAAAATGGAAGGATGGCTTGGAAACTACCATTATAACGAGCTTGTTACTCACGACGATGATTTAAATCCCTGCAGTCGCAGCTGGAACAGGGAAAAGGAGCGCTTTTTATAGGTTCACACCTTGGAAATATAGAACTTTTAAGAAGTCTTTCCAGCTTTGGGGAAAATGGCGTTAATAAAAAAATCTCTGTTACAACGATAATGGAGATGGGTGCTACGGCGCAGTTCAACCTCACGCTTAAGGAAGTGAATCCGACTGTTGATTTTCAGGTTATTGAGCCGGAAAAAATCGGTGTTAATACAATTGTCGAGCTTCAGGAGCAGATTGAAAACGGCGGGCTTGTTGTGATTACCGGCGACCGGACAAGCGCAAGGTCGCGTTCAAGGATTATCCGGGAAAAATTCCTTGGAAAGGAAGCGGACTTTCCGTATGGGGTTTTTGTTCTTGCGCTTCTTTTAAAGGCTCCTGTTTATTATGTTTTTGGTTTGCGTACAAAAACCGTTTCGCTTAAGCCAAGGTACAATTTGTTTGTGGAAAAATCAAAAATAAACTTTGATAGCAACCGTTCGGAGAGAAATGAAAAAATCCATGCGCTTTGCAGGGAATTCGTGGAAAAGCTTCAGAACTATTGCGTTCAGTTTCCCTATCAGTGGTATAATTTTTACAATTTTTGGAAACTAGAGGATGCGGCAAATTGATGTATTCTATGCCGGAAAGGATGAAAAAATATGACGAATCTTGAAAAAAATGCGTATATTATAAATGAAACTGTTATTTCGGCAGAATTTTTCGATGTTGATGCGATGAATGTCGTGTGGCATGGAAATTATGTAAAATATATGGAAGTAGCCCGCTGCGCGCTTCTGGATAAAATTGGTTACGGATACAAGGAAATGGTAAAAGAAGGTTTTGCCTATCCTGTGACTTCTGTTAATTTAAAATATGTTCGTTCTTTGTGTTTTGGCGATAAGGCAACTGTAAAAACTTATCTTGTTGAATATGAAAAACTGCATAAAAATTAAATATGAAATCTTTAATGAAAAAGGCGAGCTTTGCACAAAAGCGGAATCTACTCAGATGGCGATTGACTTAAAGACAAAAGAGTCCCGTTTTGAATGTACGCCTTGGTTTATTCAGAGAGTTGAGAAAATTCTAAAAGAAGAAGGGAAATTAAAATGAAAAAAATCATTTTAGCTGTAATTTCAGCCTTTTTTTTTGACTGTTTCGGCAAATGCTGAAACTTTTGATTCTGTATGCAAGAATCTTTCGGGACGTCCTAATATGACAGGAAATTTTTCGCAGGTAAAAACAATTTCTGCGGTAGGTCGTTCAATGAAATCCAGCGGAACTTTTATATTCAGTCTTGACGGAATTATGTGGAAAACTGAAAAACCGTTTCCTTCCACAATGGTTGTGGGAATGACAAGCGTAAAGCAGACTCTTGCAAATGGAAAAGAAACTGTGATTGACGCCTCGTCTAACCAGATTTTTACAAGCATTTCAACAACTTTGAACGCAATGTTCAGCGGAAATTCCGAGGTTTTGCAGAATAATTTTGATGTTGACTTCAGTTTTTCCGGCTCGGACTGGAAGGCGGTGCTTCTGCCAAAAGACAATATGGTAAAAAAAAATCTTGCAGTCCCTTTCGATAAGCGGAAAGGCCGCTTCTGATTATGCTGATTTGAATACAATCGTAATGTCCGAGGCAAACGGCGACTCTATCACTTATAATTTTACCAATCAAAAATATCCAAAGGAACTTACGGCAGATGAAAAAGCTTACTTCTCTTCAAAATAAAACTTTCTTAAAATTCTGGATTTTTTTTCATGCGATAATTATTGCGGCTTTTTGCGCAATGCTTTCTGTGAAAAAAGGCATAAATATCGATGCGGATTTGTTTAATATGCTTCCAAAGCCGGAAATGGGCAAGGCGCTGAATGCCGCGGACGAAAAGCTTACGGAAGTTACCGGGCAAAACGTTTTTATTCTTGTTTCAAATCCTGATTTTAACAAGGCTAAGCAGGTTTCGGAACAGGTTTATTCCCAGCTTAAGGAAAGTCCTCGCTTTAAATCAATTTCTCTTTATCAGAATACGGATTCTTTTGGAAAAATTGTTGAATATGTAGATAAATATAAGTATAACCTGATTGAGCCGGAAACTATCGACGAGCTTAATTCTGAAGGCGGCGCGGAAGCCTTTGCGCAGGATGCGCTTTCTAAGGCTTATGGTGCATTTACGGTAACCTCGCTTGAAAACCTTGAGTCTGATCCGTTTATGCTTGGCGAGCACAATCTTTTGAATTTTCTTAAGCAGCTTCAGGAAAGCGGAACAAAAATGTCTCTTAAGGACGAAGTTCTTGCCAGCGAAGTAAACGGTCGCTGGTATGTTATGATTCGCGGAATCCTTAGCAAGAAAGGCGCGGCACTTGCCAGCAAGGAAAATGCGGTTGTTCAGATTCATCAGGTTTGTGATCCGCTGGAAGACGGCGAGACGCGCTTTATTTATTCCGGAACGCCATTTCACAGTTACAAAAGTTCAACCAACGCGACTCAAGAAATCTCCCTTATTTCAACTGTTTCAATGACCGCAGTTCTGGTGATTCTGCTCTTGATTTTTAAAAGACCTTCACCGATTCTGTTCAGCATCGGTTCGATATTGTGGTCAAGCCTTACGGCGATTTTTGCAACGCTTGCGATTTTTGGAAAAATGCATATTTTGACACTTGTCTTTGGAACTTCGCTTATCGGTTCGTGCATTGACTACAGCCTTCATTATTTTATCAACTGGAAAGGAAATCTTGCCTGCCACAAAGGTTATCAGGTTCGTAATCATCTGATAAAGGGACTTTCGCTTTCTCTTGTTTCAACGGTTGTCTGTTACTTTATTTTAGTTTTTGCGCCTTTTAATCTTTTAAAGCAGATGGCTGTGTTCAGCATGAGCGGAATTATCTCTTCCTTTCTTACTGTGATTTGTATTTATCCGTTTATAAAAGTTCCGCAGGAAAAACGGGAAATCAAGCTTCTGAAATACTATTCAATGCCTAGCTGGTACAATAAGAAATTTGTAGGAAGAATTGCGATTACGGTTATGTTTGTTTTTTCAATTCTGATTTTGCTGATTTTCCACAAAAATGTAAAAATTGAGAACAATCTTTCGCGGCTCTATAAAATGGAAGGGCGCGAAATGCTTAATGAAAAGGAAGCGGCGCAGGTTCTTCAGTATAATCCTAGCGGCTGGTTTATTGTAAGCGGCGCTACGGTTGAAGAAACTCTTCAGAACGAGGAAAATCTTACTGCAAGGCTAAAGAAAATGAACGCAGGAAAGGAAAAAGGCGGTTTTGTATGCATAACTTCCTATGTTCCTTCGGTTGCGATGCAGAAAAAATCGCGAGCGGCGGCTGAAAGCTTATGCCTTTTGCCGGAGAGCAGTATGAATATCTTGGCTATGATTCGTCTTTGGCAAAAAAATTGGTTTCAGATTTCAACGCAGGAAAAGATGATTTTATAGAAATTGGAAAAAACGTTCCTGAATATCTTGAGAGCGCGATTTCTACGGCTTGGCTTGGCGAAATTGACGGAAAATATTATTCGGTCGTTCTTCCGGTGAGCGTCCTTGATTATGATGCCTATAAATCACTTGCGGACGGTGAAAATGTATTCTTTATAAGCAAGGTCCGTTCAATGAACGCGGATTTGGACAGACTTTCTTCAATGATTCTTAATCTTTTTGTGGTTGTTTACATTGCGCTGTTTGTGATTTTGAAATTTTTCTATTCGTGGAAGCAGACTTCAAAAATTGTTTCAGTTCCGCTCCTGATTGTTCTGATGACGGCGGCTATTTTCGCGCTTTGCGGAATTCACTTTGAATTCTTTTCAATTACAGGAATGATTCTTGTCTTCGGGCTTGGTCTTGACTATGTGATTTATATGATTGAAAATGAAAAGCGTGTGGATGAAGTTCAGGATGCCAAGCTTGAACCTTTTGCCATCGCGCTGTCGTTTGTAACCAGCGCCGTAAGCTTTGGTGCTCTTGCTTTAAGTAAATTTGTTCCGGTTCACATGATTGGTCTTTCAATCTTTATCGGGCTTACAACGGCATTTGTTTCAACATTCTTTTATACGAGGGCGGATTTTTAATGAAAATAAGGAATGGATTTCTCTGCATTTCAGTAGTTCTCTGTTGTGTTTTTTGCAGTGTTTCCGTTCCTGTTTTTAACAGTCTTTCCGGGGCTGCGTTAGTCCGTTGCGCAGAAAAAACAAGTGTTCTGCGTAAGGGCGCGGTTCAGACAGAAGATATTTTCGCGGCTCTGGAAATTCATCCCATAAAGGCTGTTCCTAACGCTGAAAAACGCTTTTCTGCGGATTTTTTATGCCTGGGCGCTGAATCTTTTGAAAAAATCACCGCTTCTTTCTGCTTGTTCCATTTTTTCAGGCAGAAAATTGTTCCATCTAAAAATAAATATCTAAAATCCATATTTTTTCTGCAGACGCTATTTTAGGTGATTCCCCCTTTTTTATCACTTTTTTTATTAAAATTCTTAAAAAAAATCATCCTGGGGGATAATTATGTTTCCACTTATTATAGGACTCCTTGTTTTTACTGGAGTTGTTGCAGTTTGCGCCTACTTTTTTAATTAGCCTGAATGTCAAATTTTTTGTAAAAAGAATAAAAGCGCAGGCAGATTTGCAATCTGTGAAGATTTTTGGCGATTGAATTAATTAAAGTGCGGAGCACCCGGATTAATACAAGCATAGCGCGAGCCAAATCCATCTGAGCAAATTGGAAATCTGCCGAGAGCGTTCTTTCATAATTTGCAAAAAAACTCGAAATTAAGGTTAATTAACAAACTGAATGTCGGGTTTTGCTGAAAAACTCGACATTTTACGCTAATAGTATTGCGTCGATTTGACTAAATATTCTATAAATTTTACAATACCTTTACAAAATATGAAAAAGTGTCATTTTGTAAAGGTGTTTTTTTTGCTTCTGACGGCATGGATTTTATTTGCAGGCTGCACAAGCACAAAAATACTGGGTGACTCAAATATTGAGCCGATTTATATAACGAACATAAAGAAACTGTATCTTCTTCCTCCGTTTGATATTGAAAAAAATATTGAGAGCGAGCAGCGGCTTACGGCTACATTTGGCGGTAACTCAATAGCGTTGCTGGCTTATTTAAAGGCTGATGAAAATGAAATCTTCCTTTCTATGTTTAATGATTTTGGAACAGGAATGGGAACTCTTTTTTATGATGGAGAAAATATTTCGTTTGATTCGCCGGTTTTTCCAAAAAATTTAAAATCTGAATATATTGTTGCCGACCTTCAGTTTGCGTATTACAAGGTTCATTCAATTCAGAAGCTTTTAAAATCAATAAAGATGAAAATGATTGTAGAGGAATCAGAAGGGGTCGAAAAACGAAAAATTTATAACGGTCCTTTCTTGATTGAGGAAATAAATAAGTCAGCCGGAAAAATTGTTATAAAAAATAAGCTCCGTGGCTATGAATACGTCCTTCAGGAGGCTGATTAGTTGATTCCAGTTTATTTTTCAAGACCGGCGGTTTTTTGCGCGGCCGGAAGCAATATCGATGAGCTTTGGGAAAGCGTTGTTTCTGGAAATCAGAATGGAATTTGCCGCGTGAAAGCGCTGAACGGAAAGGAATTTTTTGCGGCGCGGATTGCTGATGGTTTGCTGAAAAAGTCTGGCGGGCGTTACGATATGCGGATTATCCGTATTGAAGAGCAGACTGTCCGCCAGCTTGAAAAAGAAATTGAGCTTGTGAAAAATAAATACGGCGAAAAGCGTGTCGGTGTTTGCGTTGGTTCTTGCGACAACGGAACGGAATTTTCGCTTGCGGGACACCGTGAGTATTTTGCGCGCGGAGAATTCCCGGAAAGTTATACGCTGGAAATTCAGGGCGCGGATTATGTCGCATCCTTTATCACAGAAAAATATGGTCTGTCTGGGCCTTCGCTGGTTTTTGAAACGGCTTGCTCTTCTAGCGCCGGCGCAATTATAAAAGCCGCGGAACTTATCCGTTCTGGAATTTGCGATGCGGTTGTCGCCGGCGGAATAGATATTGCAAGCGACACAGTTCTTATGGGATTTGATTCTCTGGAAGCCATTTCTTCTGAAATTACTAATCCGTTCAGTAAAAACCGCCATGGAATAACCCTGGGCGAGGCTGGAGCGTTTTTTGTAATGACAAAAGATGTTCTGGACGGAAATCTTCCGGTTCAACTTTTGGGCTATGGCGAGTCTGCGGATGCGTATCACATGACAAGCCCTGATCCTTCAGGAAATGGCGCGATGCGTGCGATGAAAAAGGCTTTGAGCGCAGCGGGGATTAAGCCGGAAGAAGTGGATTATATAAATCTTCATGGAACTGGAACAAAGTACAACGACAGCATGGAGGCGAAGGCTGTTTTTTCAGTGTTCGGGGAAAATAAAGTTCCGGCCAGCACAACTAAACCTGTTACAGGACATACTTTGGGCGCGGCAGGAGCATTGGAGGCGGCGGTCTGCTTTGCCTGCATTGAAAAAAATTATGGCCGGGAAGAAATCTGTCTTCCTGTCCAGGTTTGGGATAGACAGCAGGATTCTGAAATGCCTGCGCTGAATATTGTTGATGAAAATAGCAAAAATTCTGGAAAAGTAAAAATCTGTTTGAGCAATTCATTTGCTTTTGGCGGAGCAAATTCCAGTCTGATAATCGGAATCAAATAGAAAAGAGGAGTGCTAAATGGCAACTGTAGAACCTAAAAATGTGGCTCAGTTTATTGAACACGATGAACTTATAAATTATCTTCCGCATAAAGGCAAGATGTTTTTGCTGAGCCGGGTTACACAGCACGATGTTGAAAAGCATACAATCACCAGTGAATACGACATTACAAAAGATTGTATTTTTTATGAGGAAGAATTTGACGGAGTTCCGACCTGGGCAGGTTTTGAGCTTATGGCGCAGGGAATTTCCGCTCTTACAGGAATTACAAATAAAATCAAGGGACGCACGCCGCTTCCTGGAATGATTTTAAGTGTGGTTGATTTTAAGGCTTCTGCCGGATTTTTAATGAATGGCACAACATGCCAAATGAAAATTGCAGAAGATTTCCGTGATGAAGAAACTCATACTTATCGCTATTTGTGCAGTCTTTTTGCTTCGGCCGGCGACACAGAGCCTGCTGCGACAGCAAAGATTACCGTAATGGAAACAGAAGATATGCTTGCGATGTTTAATGGTAAGGCTGAATAGGCTGATGCGCAATGTGAAAGTTTTATAATTTTTGGGGGAAATATGAACGAAAACGAAAATAAGAAAGTTTTAGTAACTGGTGCTTCTGGTGGAATAGGCCGCGCATGTGCGGTAGAGGCGGCAAAGCCGGCTATTATGTTATCTGTCATTACAATGGCAGCAAGGCGCGCGCGGAAGAGACTCTTGCGGAAATAAAGGCGGCCGGCGGAAACGGTGAATTGATTCAGTTCAATGTTTCTGACCGCGAGGACTGCAAGGCAAAGCTTGGCGGACTCGTTTCTAAGCTTGCGGAAAACGGTGAAATCCTTTGGGGAATCATCAATAATGCAGGAATTACACGCGACAACACTTTTGTTGGGCTTGAAGACAGCGACTGGGATTCTGTAATCCACACAAACCTTGACAGTTTTTACAATGTTTTAAAGCCGCTTGTTATGACTATGGCTAGCCGAAAAAACAAGCGCGGCGGACGAATCATTACAATGGCTTCTGTAAGCGGAATCATCGGAAACCGCGGACAGTCGAACTATTCTGCTTCAAAAGCCGGAATCATTGGCGCGACAAAAGCGCTGGCGGTTGAACTTGCCGGAAGAAACATTACCTGCAACGTAATTGCTCCTGGCGCGATTGAAACTGAAATGACGGCAAACATTATCCCAGAGGCAAAAGAGATAATGCTCAGCACAATTCCGATGAAGCGCATGGGTAAGCCCGAAGAAATTGCCGCCGCGGCAGTTTTCCTGCTTAGCGAAGGCGCTTCTTACATTACCCGCCAGGTGATTACTGTTGACGGCGGAATGGTTGGATAAGATATGAAAGAGAAGAGAAAGAATGAATAAAAGTTTTAGAGAACTTTTTTTCGCCTTTCGATTTCTTTAAAAGTCAATCTGGAACTTCTGAAAAAAACTTCTGTTTTTAAATTGATAATTTATAAAAAAACCTGAAACAAATTGTAAAGTTCTGTAGGGAGGGAGAATGAAAAACGAAATAAAAAATTCAGATAATCATGAAATTCTTTTTTATAAAGATGGCAATAATGAAGTAAAAATTGAAGTTCTCCTTAAAGATGAAAACCTTTGGCTTACACAAGCTAAAATAGCAGAACTTTTTGATGTTCAAAAACCTGCAATTTCAAAACATTTAAAAAATATTTTTGCAGAAGGCGAACTTGAAGAAACATCAGTTGTTTCCATTTTGGAAACAACTGCATCTGATGGAAAGTCTTATAAAACAAAGTTTTACAATCTTGATTCTATTATTGCTGTGGGTTATAGGGTTAATTCAAAAAAAGCCACAATGTTTAGAATTTGGGCGAATAAAATCCTTAAAGAATACATAATCAAAGGTTATGTAATGAATGATGAGCGCCTTAAAGAACCTGAATATTACTTTGGCAAGGATTATTTTGAAGAACAACTTGAACGAATTAAAGATATTCGGTCGAGTGAGCGTAGATTTTATCAGAAGATTACGGATATTTATTCAAAATGCAGTGCAGATTACGATGTAAACAGTCAGATTACAAAAGATTTTTTTGCTACAGTACAAAATAAATTGCATTATGCAGTAAGTCATCAAACAGCTGCCGAAATTGTTTATACACGGGCTGATAGTCAGAAAATTAACATGGGGCTTACAACTTGGAAAAATGCACCGGCTGGAGAAATAAGAAAACCTGATGTAAGTATTGCAAAAAATTATTTAAATGAGGAAGAACTGAAAAATCTTAATGAAATAGTTTCAATGTTTCTTGATTATGCAGAACGGCAAGCAAAAAAAAGCCAAATTATGTATATGAAAGACTGGATTCTAAAGCTAGATTCATTTTTAAAATTCAACGAAGAAGATATTCTTGAAAATAAAGGAAAAATAACTCATGAAATTGCCAAGAGCTTTGCCGAAGAAGAATTTGTAAAATACAAGGCAATTCAAGATAGTCAGTATAAAAGCGATTTTGATTTGTTTCTTGAATCCACAGAAAAAAGAATAGAACAGAAGTAAGGTGAAAATAAATGAAATTCAACTTTAAAATACAAAAATACTAGACTTTGGCGGTGGATTCTCTTGTTAAATGCTTTGAAGGGCATCAGTTTGCTGATAAAGTTCAATATCGTTGTGATAAAGGTGATGAAAAAGAATCAAAACTTGACTTTGAAGAAAACGGATATAGAAATGCAAAAATCTGTTTAAGTGAAAAAGGCTTGCTTGAAAACATTCATAAAATCCAGGACGAAAACTTTATAATTCATTCAGATAAAATTGAACGCACGGTTGGTGTATCTAGTTTTGATATTGAAATGGAAACTGGAACCGGAAAAACTTATGTTTACACCAACTAGAATTTCTAAAAAATTTCAGCGATATAATTTAATGTAAAGGAAATAGGGCTGTCCTAGAAGATACCAATTGAAAATAAACGAAGATGTCCTGTTGTAAAAGAAAATATATCTGTATCAGATTTGAATAAAGAAAAATATTATAAATTGGAAATCAATCAATTTGATTGTGAGGTTTTGAATTCATATCCTCAAACTGTTATCGATATAAAAAACAAAAAAAATAAATCAATTATAAAATTAAAAACTCATGGAACATTAAATGAATATAATCTAATGAGTAGTAATATCAATGATGGAAGTATTACGGATGCAAAAAAATATTTACAGAGTTCTGATTTAATTGATTACAGTGAAGAAAATATAGAGTTTATTTATAATAAATTACAGCTTTCTGCGCTATCAGAATTTCAGTGTGTAAAAACAATATTAAATTTTCTCTCTGCTGTTATAAAATATGGCAGAAAACTTGCAGAGGAAATAAGTTTGGGTTCATGTTATGGTATGCCTGCTTCATGGGTACTAAAAAATCAAAAAGGAACTTGTGGAGAATATGCAAATTTATTTATTGCATTAATGAGATTAAGAGGAATCCCATGTAAATTTATAACAGGATTGTATTACTCTGAAAGACAGAGCACTTTTCATGCATGGGCTGAATTTTATGATAATAAAAAAGGCTGGGTTGCAGTAGATCCTCAGGGTTCAATAATAGGAGTAACATCAAATCATATTAAACTAATGGAAGGAATTGATTTTAAAGAAACAAATTTTGATATGGCAAACTGTAATTTCAAAATTAAACAGATAGCTAAATGAAACTCATAAAACAATTCGATGAAACAGATTGTGGTGCGGCATGTCTTGCAATGCTGGCAAGCCATTTTGGAAGTCATCTTTTTTTGTAACAATTAAAGGCTGTTTTTAGATTCATTTTATTGTAAACCACTTTCTATGTTTTTTAATTTTTCAAATAATTCTTTGTCTTTAGTTATAGAGATTATACTATTATTTAAATCTTTACCCTCTGACCAAGTATCTGGATAATATCCAAACCCCTCTCCATTCCAAAATTTATCATTTTCCAGCTGAATATTTTTTGCAAATGGTACAGAAAGTATAATGTTGCTATTAGGAAGAGTGATTGCAAACACATCAAAGTAAGAATACATGCCGCTTGTATTTTCTCCAATAATTGTTAGCTGTTTTGTTGGTTCGAATAATTTTTTTGCAATTGCGACGGTTTCCTCTCCAGCGCTTACAGTGTTTCTGTCTGTTAAAATAATAATCTTGCCTTTGTAATATGGCCTCTTTCGCTTTGTATATGAATTATAGTCTGCGGTGTATACTAGTTTTGCTGGATTATGCTGTTGTTGTGATAAGAAGTTTGTGTAGTATCCAACAGCATCTGTTTGATTCTTATGAGCTGCTGATTGTAATTTTGCAAATGCGCTTACCGGGGAATCTATATATAGATTTCTATTGAAGTCATAATTAAAATGATTAATGATTAAGTTTCTGTTATCTCTTGTTAGAGGCAGGAGATTGTTGTCGTAAAGTGAATATAAGAAAAATGCAGAATAAACTGGGTAGCCACCGCTATTTGCTCTGATGTCTATAACAATATTCTTTTTTTTATTCCATTTACTGCTAAGATTGCTATATTTATTTAGAACTATGTCGATACCTTTTTTGTAAATAGAATCATTATCTGCGGGCATAAAACCTGATATTGACACATATCCAGATTTAGCAGTTTCTATTTCATGATATTTCATTTTCTCAGCGAGCCGGACTTCAATTGCACCATCATTGTGTAAATCTAGAGTTATTAATTTGTTGTTAAAACTAAATTTTTTTTGCCTAATTGGATTGTTAGATAAAACTCCGACTCTGTAAATATTTTGACCTTTTGACTTGTAGATGAATAGATTGGCTGTGCTATCAGTGTATTTTGTATTTATCTCTAGCAAAGGAGAATCTGTTTCAAAGACATAAAAAGAATCATTTTTATATTGTAGGTAAGTATTAGAATAATATATTTCAGTTTTTTTACAGAATTGAGTTCTTTTATTGTTTAAAATTAAAGCAAAATGTGCATCGTTTATATACCCTGCTGTATTTTCAATCAAAAAGTTATAAAAATCTTTTGTAGATATTGTATTTTTTTGCGAAATTAAATCAATGAATTTGTTTTTTAGAATGGTTGTATCGAAGCTATTCTCTATCATATCGTCATAACCTGCATAAGAAGATGACAAGATGTAGATAAAGTCGTTTAAGTCTGATAAAGCTTGTTGCCTAGAGATAATTTCGACCGTTTTATAATTTGCAGTATCAAAAATATTGAATGTTTTATAATCCACAGGTGAATGATAAAGAATTTCAGCGTGTAGATTTGTTATAAATAATAAAAAAACATAAAAAAATAAACTTTTTTTTCATTGTGTGTTCCTGTTTATAAAAAAGTAACAATTTCAAGTTTTCTTGAACTATTCAGTTTTTATATTAGCCTGAATGTCGAGTTTTGTGTAAATTTCTTTTCATGCTGAACCCCTGCACAAATTATTCGTTATATAGATTTTTTTTATTTATTACATTAAACTTTTATATGCTTGTTGAAAGATTTTAGCAGGGCGTTGCGGGGCGGCGTTTGAGCCCCGCAGAAGGGGTAGTGGAAAAAATGCGGTGGTTGAGCTTGCCGAAACCGGAGCGTTTTTGAAACGAGGGGAAGGCTTTCCCCGGCTGTTGAGAAAAGCGAGTCAGAATTAGATGCGCGGCAGCTGATTCTGGGTAGTGAAGGACGCGTGGCGGCCTGAGCGTCGGGAATACTTTCCCCCACCTTAAATAAATTTTGTGAATTAAAATCGCCTTTTTCCTTTGCAATAAATATGATAAGAAAATGCAATGGGTCCAGGAACTCCTGGTCTTGCTGGGGAAAAGGAGGGTTCTAGGGAGGAAAAACCCCCGCTTAGAAAGTAGAGGGGTTGTTCCTCCCTAGGAAAATAAGTTTTATAAAAGGAAAATTATATGAATTTTACAAAAACAAACGGAAAACGCCGTGTTGTGATTACAGGCGCAGGAATGATGAGCGGACTCGGGCAGTCTTGGGAAGAGGCGTTCGCCCAGCTTAAGTCTTATAAAAACTGTATTAAAAATATGGAAGAATGGCACGACATCCAGGGAATGAATACGCATCTTGCGTGTCCGGCTAAGGGCGAAATTCCAAAATATCCGCGCAAATTGGTTCGCGGAATGGGACGGGTTGCGCTTCTTTCTTATCATACTTCGCAGATGGCTCTGCAGATGGCAGGTCTTTTGAATGAAGACGGAACAATTGCTGATGAATGTAAAAACGGCAGGACTGGTGTTGCCTATGGCTCTTCTATGGGTTCTTTTGATTCTATTCAGGAGCTTACCAGCGTTATGGAAGACCGCTGCACTGCAAAGGTAAATTCTTCTACCTACATTAAATGTATGCCGCACACTTGCGCCGCTAATATTGAAGTAACTTACCAGCTTAAAGGCCGTATGATTGTAACAAGCGAGGCTTGCACTTCTGGCTCTCAGTCAATCGGCTATGCGTATGAAACTATTGAAAACGGCTTGCAGGATATGATGATTGCCGGCGGTGCGGAGGAACTTTGTCCGCCGGATGCTGCTATTTTTGACCAGCTTGGCTCGACTTCAATCCGCAATGAGCATCCGGAAACTGCTCCTAGTCCTTTTGATAAGGACCGCGATGGCCTTGTTATCGGCGAAGGCGCGGGAACTTTGATTCTGGAAGACTTGGAGCACGCTGTAAAACGCGGCGCAAAAATCTATGCGGAAATTGTTGGCTTTGGAACAAACACGGACGGAACTCACATTACTTCGCCAAACAGCGAGACTATGGAATTTGTATGCAGCTTGCGCTTGATTCGGCAAATCTTAAGGCTGATGATATTGCTTATGTAAATGCGCACGGAACTTCAACCCATCACGGTGATATTGCGGAAACAACTGCGACCGCCCGCGTTTTTGGTCGCAAAGTTCCGATTTCTTCTACAAAATCATATATCGGGCACACTTTGGGCGCATGCGGTGCGGTTGAAGCCTGGATTACAATCAACATGATGAACGAAGGCTGGTTCCACCCTACGTTGAACCTGAAGAATGTTGACCCGGAATGCGGCGATTTGGACTACATCAAGGACGAGGGCCGCAAAATCGAGGCGGAATACGTAATGAGCAACAACTTTGCGTTTGCCGGAATCAATACGTCTTTGATTTTTAAGAAGTGGCGCGAAGAGTAGAGGAGCATTCTTAGCCCTTTGCTCTGCTGAGAAAAGCCGGAAAGTTTTTTTTCCGGCTTTTTTATTTTCCCATCGCCTGCGTAATGCTTGCGCCTTAGTTCATTTAGGGGCGAACTTATTCTTCCAGCAGTTTTTGTAGCGTTGGGGAAATGTGCAGCACGGTTTATTAACTTTGGGGCGGCGGTTTTTCGTAAAATGAAAAAAACTGAAATGCAAAAGACTGTGAAAATGCCAGCCTTGGTTAAAGAGAAGGAGGGTATTTGAATTATTATTACATATCGGTGTAGACATTGCTACATATTAATGTAATAATAATTGTATGGATGAAATAAATTTAAAAATCTCGAAAATTCATAATTATATTTATGCCAATGACGGTTTGAGCAATTCTGAAACGCTTAATGAATTTCTGAAACTTTTTTATTGTAAAATAATAGATGAAGAAAATGAAGATAATCTTTCAAAAAAATAGATAATAATGAATTGTTGCTTTTTAGAAATTGAAAAATTTATTTGCAGTTTTAAAAAAAGACTTTTTGGATTAATAGATTCAAAAAGAAAAAAATAAATTTAAAAAAGAGAAACTATATTATTTGTAATAAGAGAACTTAAAGATATTAAATTAAAAAGATGTTCAATTTGATTTAAAAGGTCATATACTTCAGAAAATAATTGATAGGTCTTATCGAGAGAGTAAAGGGCAATTTTTTACTCCGTCGCCAGTTGTTGATTTTATTGTAAAAATGATAAATCCTCAGAAAAATGAATTAGGCTGCGATCCGGCTTCAGGTACGGGTGGATTTATGTTTGCTGCATTGGAATATATTTCTAATCATCAAAAAATTGAAGCGAACGATGTTAAAAATGTTTATTTCTATGATATAAGCAAGAATTTAATAAAATTGATTGCAATGCGAATGATGTTTGAATTTTCAAATTGTAATACAAATCTTTTTGTTAAAGATAGCATTTCGGAAGAAATAGAAGATAAATTTGACTATGTTATTACAAATCCCCCATTTGGAACTCAGGGGAAGATTTCTACACAATCAATTCTTAGTAAATATGAGCTTGGAAGAGATGAAGGTGGTTTTGTTTTGAAATCGCAGGTTCCTGATATTTTATTTGTTGAAAAAAAGTGATAAAAAAATCTTAAAAAAATGGTGGAAGGGCCGCTGTGGTTCTTCCTGATGGAGATTTTGAAAATCCTTCTTTAAAATATTTTAGAAAATTTCTTACAGAAAATGTCAGAATAGATGCAATTGTTGCTTTGCCAGATGGGACTTTTATTCCTTATGGGACAGGTGTAAAATCAAGTATTATTTTTTTTACAAAGTTTCAAAAGCAGCAAATAAAAGAGCTTGTAGGAGCTGGTTATAATATTTTTTATGGGAAAATTACAAAATTAGGATATACTTTTTCAAAGCATTCAAAAGATATTTTTAAAGATAATGGAACAGCAGACGAAGATTATTCCGATGTTTTAGACTCATTTAAAAATAAAGAAAATACAGATTTTTGCTATACTGTAAAAATTTCAGAGATTATAGCTAATGATTTTATACTTTCTGAGCATTTTTATTCTCCTGTTTATAATAAAGCTATTAATTTTATAAAGAAACAAGATTTTTAAAACCGTTGAAAGAACTGGTGGAATTTAAATATTCAAAAGAAAAAATTATTGATGATGAATATTATGATTATATAGAAATAGCTGATTTAAATGCGTATACAAATGAGATTATAAATTCTACAAAACTTTTGGGTGAGGATATGCCAAGCCGGGCAAGTTACAAACTGGAAATAAATGATATTATAGTTGCTACTGCAGGCGGCTCTATAGGAACTCCAAAACAGGCAAAAGCTATAGTGACAGAAAATTATGAAGGCTGCATCTGTACGAATGGTTTTTCTGTTATGAAGGCAAAGAATATATCTGCATATTATCTCTTAAGTTTTTTTAACAGTGAATTGTTTTATAAGCAAATTCTTAAATATAAATATGGAACGGCAATTCCTTGTATAAGTCGGGAAGATTTTGAGAATATTTTAGTACCAATTCCAGAAAAATCTGTTCTTATGAAAAAAGAAAATAATATAAAAGAAGCAATTCGGCTAAGGGAAGAAGCTATGAAGCTTATGTTTGCATAAATTTTATTCGTTTTCTCTAAAGTCTATTTGTGATTCATCGTATTCTACTGTGTTTGGCTTTGTGAATTTTATACAGTTATCAATATCAGAATACCAAGGCGGACAGATATTTAAATTGTCTTTTTTGCCTGGTATTAAAATATCAATTATATAATTTTGATAAAGATGGTTAGGGGACGATGGTGAATGAGAAATTTCTAATGGATTCATAAAAACAAATTCATGCTTTCCGGTTCGTTGAAATAAATCAACTGCCATTATTGAAAAATCACTTACTAAAGGGGCTGCTTGTTTTATTCCAGTTTGAGGATCTGTTCTTTCGCTAGGTTCATGAGTTTGTAGTACTTTATACAGACCTCTGCGTTCTCTAAATGCGTTTTCTGTTAATAAGGTTTCATCTGCATCATTTATAAATTTTTCAAGTTCTTTATTTGATTTGAAAATATTGGATAAATCTGCATTGTCTGGACCAGGAGTTGTTGGCTTCCATCTGAAACTGGGAAAGTTTTTGCTTGGATTTTTATTTTTCCATTTATTCTCTGAGCGGCTGTAGGTGATTTGTCCTTTATGAAAAATCTTCATTTTATCAATATTGATATACTTTTTCAAAAACTTGAATGCTTTTTTCTTGTCTAATTTTTTTGAATGATCAACTTCATCAGTCTCGGCTGAGCGGAACTCTGAATTAGTCTTTAGACCTTTGCATTCAACGACATAATAAATTTTATTTTTACAGATTAAGAAATCACCTTTATATCCAATTTTCTTTTCGTTAAATCCACCGGCTGGTTTTTCTTTGATTCTAAAAACCTTGAAATTTTTTGATTCTAAGTATTCTTTCAGTAAAATTTCTGATAATGCACCATGTATATAGCCTTGTGAACTTGGACTCATTTTTAACGCGTTTAATATAACACCAGAACTTACTCCAAACTGAATTGAAAGCCAATCTTCGATATTTGACATCTTTTTATTTCCTTATATAGGATTATCGGAATGTGCTATAAAAATTTTATATTTATAAAATATAAAAATTTTTTCAATTGGCATACTTCACTTTTAATGATGAGTTTTTTTTCCGGCTTTTTTTATTTTCCCATCGCCTGCGTAATGCTTGCGCCGTGGTTCATTTAGGGCGCACTTATTCTTCCAGCAGTTTTTGTAGCGTTGGGGAAATGTGCAGCGTTCTTGTAAGTTTTTCTGCGGCGGAGGATTCTGGTTGTTCCGGCGCGCTCTTGGATTCGGACTTTTGCTCTGATTTTTTTATGGCGCGAATCAGGATGTTTTTCGGCGTGTGCTCCATGTCGATGAATTCCAGGAGCTGGACATTGTATCCTGAGTTTTCAAGAAATTCTCCTCGGAGCGCGTCTGTTAAAAGCGCTGAAAAGCGTTCCTTTATTATTCCGTATTTTAAAAGCGGTTTGAACTCTTCTGGAACGGAACTTTTGTTCAGCTGGCTGTTTATTTCGTGCTGGCAGCAGGGAACGCTTAAAATCGCCTTGCAGCCGTGTCTTACGGCGTAATTCAGCGCAAAATCTGTAGCCGTGTCGCACGCATGGAGTGTGATTACGATGTCCGGCGTGTTCTGATAGCTGTAGCCGGCGATATTTCCTGTGTCAAATTTCAGTCCTTTTAAATTCAGCTCGGTGGCGATTCTGTTGCAATATTCGATTACGTCTTTTTTCAGGTCAAGCCCGATGATTTCCACTTCAAGGTGTTTTATTTCTGTTAAAAAATAATGAACGGCAAAAGTCAGGTAAGATTTTCCGCAGCCAAAATCTGCGATTCTTATGGGATTTTCGCCGGTCTGTTTCTGGACTTCCGGCAAAATGTCGTTTATGAATTCAATGAACCGGTTGATTTGCCGGAACTTGTCGTGCTTGGAGCTGATGATTTTTCCGTCGCTTGTCATAAGGCCGAGCAAGACCATGAACGGCACGGGAATTCCTTCGGGAATAAGGTAGTTTTTTTTGTCTGCTTCCGTTTTTCCAGACGATATTTTTGTTTGCCGGCGCATTTTCTTGCTTCAGTTTTTTTGAAAGTCTTGTTACATTTCCTTTTTTATTTCCAAGGTATGTTATTTCTTCTGAATCTGTGCGCAGGACGCAATTTTTAAAAGTTGTTCCAGCGTGGGCTCTTATGAATTCGTCCAGCTCTTCTTCTGTTTTCTGTTCATGGAAAGCCTGGGTTTTTGTGAACTTTTCTATGTAATACATAGTTTTGTTTGAGTTGTTCGCCGCCTGGGCTTTTATGCGCAGGTATGGCCGGTCAAGTATTTTTTCAATGTTTTTTACAGGTTTGCTGAATGTGCAGGAAATTATCATAGGACTTTAAATGTATACCAAATGCAAAAAAAATGATATATTTAAAGTTATGGGTAAGACTATTGTTTTTGTAAACCAGAAGGGCGGAGTTGGAAAGACAACTTCCTGCATCAATATTGGAGCATATATTGCCATTTCTGGAAAAAAAGTTCTTCTTGTCGATTTTGACTCTCAGGGAAATATGTCCAGCGGTGTTGGCGTTTCTAAAGATAAGCCTACAATTTATGAACTTTTGGCCGGCCAGGTGACTGCGGAGCAGGCTATAAAACATACTCCTGTTGAAAATCTTGACGCAATCAGCGCTTCCATTGATTTGTCCGGTGCTGCGATTGAACTTGTTGAGCAGGAAGACCGCGAATTTTTCTTAAAAAAGGTTCTTGACCCGCTCAAAGATGTTTACGACTACATTTTGATTGATTGTCCGCCATCGCTTGGAATTTTAACATTGAACGGCCTTGCCGCGGCTGACCAGGTTCTTGTTCCTATGCAGTGTGAATATTTTGCCCTTGAAGGAATCACTCTTCTTTTAAAATCTGTGAATAAAGTTCAGCAGGGAATTAATCCGGATCTTACAATCGGCGGAATTTTCTTTACAATGTATGATTCACGCACAAGGCTTGCGCAAGACGTTGTTATGCAGGTAAAAACTTATTTTAAGGACGTTGTTTTTAGCACTATAATTCCAAGAAATGTAAGGCTGTCTGAAGCGCCGTCCCGGGGGCTTCCGATTTGCAATTATGACCCTGAATGCGCCGGTGCGAAAAGCTATAAAAAACTGGCAGAGGAGATAATGCATCGTGGCTAAAAAAGGTGGTTTAGGTCTTGGCCGTGGTCTGGATGCCCTTATGGGCGGAAATAACAGCGTTCCTCTTTCCGGGCTGGGAAGCGCAAGTGATATTCAAAAAGATGAAAGCGGAAAGCCGATAAATCTTCCTGATGGAGTGACCGTTGATGACGACGGAACTCTTTGGGCGAATCCGGCTGATTTTATTGCAAATCCAAAGCAGCCGCGAACTGAATTTGACCAGAAAAAACTTGAGGAGCTTGCGGATTCAATCCGGGAAAACGGCGTTATTGAGCCGATTATTGTTGAGCCGGCTGAGAACGGCAAGTTTTATATTGTAGCCGGAGAACGCAGAACAAGGGCTTCCCTGCTTGCGGGGCTTTCAAAAGTTCCTGTGCAGATTAGGAAATTTGATGAAATTCAGCGGCTTCAGGTTGCGCTTATAGAAAATATCCAGCGTGCGGATTTGAATCCTATTGATGAAGCGCAGGCATATTACAATCTTATGGAGCTGGGCGAGCTTACGCATGAGGAAGTTGCTAAACGTGTAGGAAAAAACCGCTCTACAGTAACAAATTCAGTCCGTCTTTTAAAACTGCCTGATGATATGAAAAAATCTCTTGTTGACGGACAGATTTCTTCCGGTCATGCGCGTGCTTTGCTTTCTGTTTCTAATCCTGCCGACCAGCGCATTATGTTTGGAAAGATTGTCGGCAGCGGGCTGAATGTGCGGGAGGCGGAGGAGCTTGCTCAGGTTTATAACAATGGCGGGCGGGCGGCATCGAACAAGCCTTCTAAAAAAGTTGTAAAAAAAGATCCGGAAATTGCGCGCATTGAGCAAAAATTTATTGATGTGTTCGGTACGAAAGTTGTGCTTAAGGGAACTATTGAAAAAGGTTCTATTGAAATAAATTATTTTACAAAAGAAGACCTGAACCGGCTTTATAACATAATTGCGCCGGGACAGGAGTAGCGGATTCTTAAAGACAACGCATAGTCCGTTTGTTTTTATATTTTTAGCATGCCAAGAACTTTTCCTATGCTTTCGTGGATAACAAGGTTCGCCCTGGCGTCGCCTGCGGTTGCCGATTTGTTGATAAGGACAATATTTTTGCCCCTGAAATAATCAATCAGGCCGGCGGCAGGGTAGACCACAAGGGATGTTCCGCCGATTATAAGCGTATCTGCGTTTTTGATTGCATTGACCGCGCCATTTATTACATTCTGGTCAAGGGATTCTTCATAAAGAACTACATCCGGTTTTACAAGCCCGCCGCATTTTGCGCAGTGCGGCAGTTTGTCCGGGGAATTTTCGCTTTCTGCAATAAAATCGATGCTGTATTCTGCGCCGCAGTCCATGCAGAAATTTCTTAGCGTGCTTCCGTGCAGCTCAAATACGTTTCTGCTTCCTGCTTTTTGATGAAGTCCGTCGATGTTTTGCGTCACAACGGCTTTTAGTTTTCCTTTTTCTTCCATTTTTGCAAGCTGAAAATGCGCGGTGTTCGGCTCGATATTTTTTATAATCAGTTTTTCTCTGTAAAACCGGTAAAATTCAACAGGATTCGCGTCAAAGAAACTTCTGCTGATAATTGTTTCCGGCGGATATTTCCATTGCTGGCTGTAAAGTCCGTCCTGGCTTCTGAAGTCCGGAATTCCGCTTTCCGTGGAAACTCCTGCGCCGCCAAAAAATACTATGCTGTCTGAGTTGTCATATATTTTTTGAAAATTTTTAATTTTTTCTTCAAGTTTAGTTTCTGTTTCATTCATATTCATTGATTTTTATCACGAGAATTGAAAATTTTAAAAGATTTTCGGCTTTCTTTCCGATAAAAAAAGTAAAAAAATTTGAATTTTACCCTAAAAAAATTTGTCATTTGCTTATTTGTGAATTAAAATAAACTGTATTTAAAAAAAAATGGAGATTTTATGTATGAAAAACATTAAGGTGCTTTTATTTGTTTTTGCTGCTTTTTACATGGTGACAGGTTTGTTTGCGAGGGATGTTGAAACTCATAGTGTTGAAAATTTAAAAAGCTGGCAGGATTCTTTTGATTTGAACAGCAGAAAAGCCGGAAAATATAACATTATGGTCAAGGCTATAGATTTGAGCGATAATGTTACTCTTGAAGGTCCGTTTAATATTTATCTTGATCCGAATTCTGACCTGCCGGTTTGCGGAATAACTAACCCTCATCCGGGAATGCGGATTGTCGGCAACTTGAATATTGTGGGAACTTGTGTTGATGATGACGGCGTTGAATATGTGAATTTGATTCTTGATGGCGACGAGGAAAATCCTGTACGGGCGAAAGGAAAGGAATTCTGGTCTTATTATCTTGATACTACGGAGCTTGATGAAGGTCTTCATACTATAAAAGTTGTTGGCTGCGATATAAACGGTCTTGTTGGAAAGCCTGTTGAAATCACATGGAATCTTGACCGTCGCCAGCCGGTTACTGCCATCGAAAATAAAGTGATGGGAACTCTGGTTTCTAGGACAGTAAAATTTCATGGAACGGTTTCTGATGGAAACGGAATAAAAAACCTGTCTTATTCTGTTGACCAGGGGAATACTTTTAAAAATGTAAAGCTTTCGCGCAAAAAAGACAGGATCGAATTTGATATTTCTATTGATACAAGAAAATTCCCGGACGGTCCTGCTGTAATCTGGTTTAAGGCCGTTGATAACGCGGGCTCGGAAGGTGTGTATTCATTCCTTTATTTTATAGACAATACTAGCCCTGACGTGAAAATTCTTCAGCCGGCGGATAAAATTCCCCAGTTTGGCAAGGTTGCTGTGACAGGCTATGCAAAAGATACGGTCGGACTTTCAAAATTGAGCTGGACTTTTGGCAAAGAATCCGGGGATTTTGAAATTGTTCCGGGAAATCCGTTCTGGGCGAAGGAATTTGATCTTGCGGGAACAAATGATAAGTCAAGAAAATTTACAATTTCTGCGACGGATGTTGTAGGAAACGTGATAACGGTTTCTCAGAATATTATTATTGATGAGTCTCTTGATAAGCCTTCTGTAAAAATTGCATTCCCAACGGCGGATTCGCTTGTTGAAAGCGGTGATTCCCTGTATGTGCGCGGAATTGCGACGGACGAGGATGGCATTGCGTCTGTAAAATATCGCCTTGATAACGGCGAATGGATTGAAGAGGCGACAAAAGGTGTTTTTTACGGCGTTCTTGCGCAGGGTGCGGAACTTTCCGCCGGAAAGCATTCTGTTTCAGTTGTCGCGACAGACAGGCATGGCGTTCAGAGCGATGTTTCTACTGTTGAATTTCAGGCGCGGGGCGCAGTTCCTGTTTTCTCCGAGGCTAAGATTGCTGGAGTTCCTGTTGTGAACGGAATTCAGGTTCACCCGGAAAGCGGTTCTGTCTTTACAACTACGGTTTCCAGCAGCGTAGGGCTTGCTTCCGTTCATGTTGAAACCCGCTGGGGAAACAATGGCTTGAAGCAGGATGACTACGAGTTGAATTCCGCGGGTTCATATACAGTGAATATTCCTATAAACGATGACTTTCCTAAAGGAATTGCAAAAATTTATATTTCTGCGACTGATACAGTCGGCCGTACAAAAAATTACAAGGCGATAATAGATGTTACGAACACGTCTGTTGTCCAGGGAGCGGAGCCGAAAGTTGTTCTTGATGACTGCATTGCCGATGAAAAAGGAACAGTTCTGAACAGCAAGGAATTTCCTGCGACCGGATATTTTATCGGTGGAAATGCGCGCTCTGTTGAGATTGTGCCGAAACACCTTTTGCGACGGCAAGGCTTTCTGGAAATCAGATAATTCTTTCTGCCGGTGATGTCAATGGTTATTCCGAGCCGGTTGTTGTTCGTGTCACAACCGACCAGGGGCTTGTGTATGATTCTCAGAAAATTGTGTTTAAGCAGGATTCCGCTTTTCCTAAAATAAAAATTTCAGAAACTTCGGATGTTCAGCTTTTGGATGCGGGCGGCGGAAGCGTTGCGATTTCCGGCTCTGTATCGTGTGAATCTGGAATAGGTTCTGTTTCTTACAGGGTGTTTGCTTCAAAGGCGAATATGAATGCCGGGGTTGTCGCATCCATGGAAAACGTTTCTTCCGGAGAAGTTGTTTCTCTTGGCGCGGTCCGTTCGTTCAACATTCCGCTTGAAACAGCTGAGTACGGAATTTATATTGTTGAAATTACTGCTGAAAGTGCCGGTGGAAACAAAACAAGCGAAGTTGTCGGCTTCAGGAATATTCCAGATTTCCCGGAAGGTGCAAAGGGCTCGCCTAAAAATCCTATGATTGTCTGGGCGGATGGCGAGAACGTTTACGCCGGCGCCGCATATCAGGGAGAGCTTGCCCGCTCTTTTTCAATTTATAAACGCAGCGGAATGAATCCCGGAGCAAATTCTTTGCAGTGTTCACTTGAGTACGGAGATGGAAAAACTGCTTCTTCAAAATACAATGCCGTAAAAATTCCAGAAATAAAAGCGGCTTTTGCAAAAGCCGGCGATAAGGATTATGTTGCCGGAATGCCTGTTGTGCTTGCTAGAAACGAAAAATCATCCTTGATTGCTTACGTTGATTCTGAAGCGCAGATTTCTGCAAGTTATGAAATTTCTGGCGAGGACGTTCCTGGCGGTTCAAGACAGTCGGGCGGTTCGGCTCTTGTTTCAAAATCAGAAGAAAAGGAGAATCGCTGGGTTGTTCAAATTCCGCTTGAAAATTTGCCGGCAAGGATGAACAAGATTAAGCTTTCTGTAAAAGCCGGTTCTGTTTCAAGACAAATTTCAGGAAGTGTGGCAATAGTTCGTCCGGTCGAGGCTTCTATGCTGGATGACAGGCGTGCTATCTATACAATAGAAGATTCTGGCTCAAAATATGACCGTGATGTAGGCTGTTATATTTTACGCACAGAAGAAAGCTTTAGTTTTTACGCGAATGTTCCGGAGCTTGTGAGCGCAGATTTTGTCGCTGCGGCAAACGGTCTGAAAATCGAGCGACAGGGAAATCTGGTCAAGGTTGTTCCTGAAAAAGAAGGTTCTTTTAATAATGTTGCGGTTCGTGTAAAGGATGTGAATGGAGTTGCATATACATCTCCTGCTGTTAATTTTATTGTCGACAACGGCGCTCCTGAAGTAAAAATTGTAACCCCGGAAATTCATCAGTGGGTAAAAAATTCTTTAAGGATTACAGGAACTGTCGCAGATCCGAGCGGCGTAAAGCGCGGAATATTCTCTGGATAACGGAGAAACCTGGAAGACGCTGAATTTAAGCTCATCCGGCAGAACTGCGGTGGGCGCGACGTTCAGCGGAACGGCGGATATTAGTTCTGCGGAAGAAGGGCTTGTCGCTCTGGATGTCCGGGCTTTTGATGTCGCGGGAAACGTTGCCTACGCAAGAACTGCCGCTTATAAGGATGTGACTCCGCCGTCTGTGGAGATTGTCGTTCCTAACGATGATGCGATTGTAAACGGCGATAATCTTATCTGCTTCAATGTTTCGGATAACGCAAGTTTTGAAAAGGCATATTATATTGCGCCGCCAACAGGCAAATCTTCCGGGGTAAAGACGGAGATTACGGACATTTCGGCGACGTTTGTTTCAACTCATATTGGTACTTCGGAAAAACCTATTGATGATGGAATGTCGTTTGAGTTTGTGGATGCGGCTGGAAACGTTTCTTCTTACGAATCGTGGAAATTCCTGATTGATTCAAAATCAGACTTGCCTGTGGCAGAAATTCATCTTCCGACTTACGAAGATGTTATTACCCGTGATTTTACGATTTCTGGAGTTGTTTACGATGATGACGGTCCTTCTTCTATTTATTACAGGATAGATGGCGGTCCGTACAACAAGCTTGAAGAAATGGGAACAAGTTTTGCGATAGATGTTCCTTTTTCAACAATGACGGATAACGAGCATACAATCAATGTTTATGCGGTTGACATAAATGGAGTAAAAGGTCCGGTTGCGGAAAGAAAATTCAGGGTTTCTACGGAAGAGCCTAAGGGTGCGGTGGAAACTCCTACAATCGACAAGGCGAATAAAGGTCTTATAACATTGGCCGGTGTAGCAAGCGACAGGAATGACATTGAAAGTTCTTGTTTCCCTTGATAACGGTAACAGTTATAATAATGCGGTTGGAACTACAAACTGGTCGTATACGTTTGATTCGCGCGCGATTCCGAACGGAACAAATGTTGTGTTTATCAGAGTAATTGATAAATACGGAATTTCCGGTCTGTATTCAAGTTTGATAAACATAGACAATAAAGCACCGGAAATGGTTTTGGATTATCCGCTGGATTATTCCGCGACTACAGGACCTTTGTTCTTCAGCGGATATGCTTTTGACAACGTAGATATTACGGAACTGTTTGTGACAATCAGAAGTCTTGACGGAAAGTCTATTCCTAGAAGCCTTCAGCGGATTGATTTTAATCTTGACAGGATTATCGCGCAGAATATAGACATCGCGGCTCTTGAAAACGGCTCTTACAACATCGAGCTTACGGCGCTGGATAAGGCCCAGAATGCGACACACGTCAGCAGAAACATCATGCTGAATAAAAATAAAGCGCTTGCTACGGTGAATCTTTGTATCCGTTGAATGGTGAGCACAAGCAGGGTACTTTCAATATTTACGGAAATGCCGAGGCGGACAATAGGATTGAATCTCTTAGTCTTTATATTGATGATAAATATATTGCGACTACAGAGCTTACGGACAGCGACTACTTCCGGTTTGAAATAACTCCTGATTTGATTTCTGATGGAGAGCATACTTACCGGGTTGATGCGAAAGTTGAAACAGGACAGGTTATACGCTCAAGAATTCAGACTGTTGAGTATAATTCCGTAGGACCTTGGGTTGCGATTGATAATTTTACTTATGGGGATTTTGCTACAGGGCGACCTTATATAAAAGGCCATGCCGGATATTCTTTGAGCGAAGAAGAAAAAGTTGTGTCTTCTACAAAAAAAGCCACAAAGGAGCAGAAAGAAGCCATTAACAACAAGAAAGTCGCAAAAATTGAAATAAGTTTTGACAACGGAAAGTCATTTACTCAGATTTCTAAAAGTGAAAAATGGATGTACCGCATAGAAATCAGGATATAGAAGAAGGTTTCCATTTTATGATTGTCCGGGCGACTATGAGGAACGGCGAGACTGCGATTGAGCGCACTATTATTCAGATTGATAATACCGCTCCAAAGATTCGTCTTATCAGTCCTAGCGTTGGCGGCCGTTACAATCAGGAGCTTGTTTTCAGCGGACTTTCCAGCGATACCGTTGGTCTTAAAGACGTTCAGCTTACGCTCCGAAAGGGAGACAAGGCTTCTTATGAAGTTCCGTCTTTCATTCAGGGCTTGTACCTTGACTGGCATTTCTGGGGCGCGACGCTCTTTGATATTGGCGTAGGACTTACGTTCTTTGATGATGTAGTAAAAGTTCAGTTTCAGTGGGGACAGTTTACCCAGGCGCAGAGAGAAATGTTCAGCAATACTTCAATGCGTTACGGCGGCGACAGTGTTATGGGAATCAAGATTCTTGCGAATGTTGCGAATATTCCGTTCAGCTATTTCTTTGGACGCGACCTTGACTGGCTCAGCGCGAATCTTGCGGTTGGAGCGCAGTTCAGCAGATTCAACGAGTCTGGTTCTGGAGAAGCGCAGATTCTTTCGGCGATTCTTGCTCAGCTTGAATTCCCTAAGGTCAAGTTCCCGAATATGAAGTGTTTCAGTTCGCTGTCGTTGTACACGGAATTCTCTTTGTGGTTTATTCCAACGGATGTTTCAAGTTCGAATGTTGATATTAACAATATCGTGCCACAGATTGCAGAAGGTATCAGGTTAAGTGTATTCTAAGGCGGGTTTTATGAAGCGTAGCATTAAAAAATTTATTACACTGGCTGTTTTCGCTTTGATTTCTGGAATTGTTCCGGCGTTTGCAATTGACGCGTATGTGACGGTAATTTACCGTGAAGTTGACATTGCGTTTATTGACCGCTCCAATACGGAGCTTGACGGAATTCTTTCAAAATCAAATGAAGACAGAAACTATTATCTTATTGAAAACTATACGATGAAAAAAATACGCCATCTTGTAGTTTCTGAAGATTACGAGTTTGCAAGCGAAGCGACTCTGGTTGTGATTGATAATAATCTTGACAATATGGAAGCCGTTGAGCTTTATTCAACTATTTCTTCTGCCCTGGAAAAACAGAAGGAGCAGCGTCTTGCTATTGAGCAGCGTAAGCGGGCTGAAAACGCCAGGTTTGAGGCGGAAAAAGCAAGGCAGCGGGCAGTTATTGAAAAAGATTATGTTTCTATGAACACGGCTAGCGGAAATACAGTATACCTTAAAGGCAAGGATGAGAAACTTTCTTCAACATTCTGGGCTTTAGGTTCGGGCTTTTTGACGGAACATTTGTTTCTGACACGGGCGATGATTATACAAGTTTCCGTTACGGTTTGAGCGGTGATTTTACCTATGAATATAGTTTTGATAAGCTGATGATTGGCGCGGATGTGGGCGGAGATGCGGTTATTATTCCGTTCTTTGGCGATGACAGCACTATTCTTGGAAATTTCAGTTTGATTCCAAAAATGAGTTTTGCAGGTCTTGGAAAATGGCTTTCGTTCAGGGCAGGATTTGCTACTGTAATAAGGCTGGATTCCGGCGATGGAAATGAATCTTGCCTGCAGGAAACTGTTTACAGCCCGGTCTTTGGTCTTGGTCTGAACCGGATAAATATTGGCGGCGCGGAATTCTCTATGAATGCTGATTATCTTCTTGGACATCTTATTTATGATGGTTTGAATTTTGCCATGAATTCGGCCATTAATTTTTCATTGCCAATGATGAAAATGGATAAGGTTCAGCTTAATTTTAATATTGGAATAAAGGACACACTTTTTGTAAAGGATTCAGGCATTGAAAACCGTGCCGGAATTATTCTTGCAGTTGGAGCACAAAATGTTATCAAATAAAAAAATAGTTACAGCACTGCTGATGTTTTTAATCAGTTTTTCAGTTTTTGCGCAGGCATCTAACGATGCGATGGTTCAGCGTTATCTGGAACGGGCGTCCGCCGCTTATGACGAAGGAAATCTTGCTGATGCGTATAAGAATATAAACGCTTCTATTAATTTTGGAAAAATGAATGACGGAATTGTTCCGGCGAACGTCCTTGTTATTGCCCGTTCAATTTATACGCAGCGTTTAAAGGAACTGAACAGAAAGTACGTTGAAAGCTTGTATATTGATATAAAAACAAATCTTGTTGAAAAATATCCTGAAATAAACACGCCTGAACTTACAAAGCTTATGCGTCAGATAGAAGCGAATGTTACGGCGGCAGAAAAAGCGGCTGATAAAAAACAGCAGCATGATTTTCTTGAAAGCATAAAGGAGTCTACTTCCAGCACTCAAAGCGCGATTTCTGACCTTGGCGAAAAAATGCTCGACCAGACAAAGCAGAATTCGCAGCATCTGGCGGAAGTTTCAAGGACAATGAATACAAATATGACAAAAATTTTTATTGTTGTTGTAATTTGTATTGTCATGATTCTTTTGATTGTAGGATTGATTTTGCTCATCATGCATTTCAGCGTAAAGCAGAACCACATTCAGCAAATGCAGTATGCGGAAGCGTTTAAGCTTCTGGCGGCAAACCAGAGCCAGACAAATCAGCTTATGATAGGCGGAATAGCAGGGCTTTACAGCGACGAAGGATTGAAGCTTGCAGGCTCTTCGACATGGAGCCAAAGTTCGCTTCCGGAGCCGGAAGATACTCCTGAAGAAAAAGAGGCGCTGGCAGAGCTTGCGCAGAAATGCCGGGAAATCGGAGAAAAAATTGATGCTGCGACAGGAAGAAAAAACAATTCAAAAATGTTTCTGAAATTGTGTTCAAGCTGGCTACAAATCTTGGATGCCGCCAGCACGATGCGATGGTTTATTTCTGCGCCGCGATGGTTTACGATGTTGGATTTCTTTCTATTGAACAGGAAACATTGAAGGCTCAGACTCTTTCAGAAGAGCAGAAAGATAAGATAAGACATCACATTGATTTTGCGGAAAAACAGCTTGAGTTCGTTCCTAAAAAATACTGGTCGGTTTTTAGCGATGCCGCAAAATATCACCACGAAAATTTTGACGGAACAGGATATTCCGATGGACTGAAGGGAGATAAAATTCCTCAGATTGCAAGAATTATTCGTGTTGCGGACAGTTACAACGCTCTTTCAAGCCGCCGCTCTTTCCGGGGCGGAATGGACAAAGAGTCTGCTCTGGAAAAACTTGAGTCAGAATCAAATCTTTACGATCCTGATGTTTTGAAAGTTCTTGAAGAGATTATATAGCCCGAATATTGAGTTTTTTCTAAAAAGAACAAAAGCGCAGGCAGATTTGCAATTTGTGAAGATTTTTGGCGATTGAATTAATTAAAGTGCGGAGCACCCGAATTAATACAAGCGTGGCGCGAGCCAAATCCATCTGAGCAAATTGAAATCTGCCGGGAGCGTTCTTTCATAATTTCCAAAAAAACTCGAAATTAAGGTTATGTAACCCGAATATTAAGTTTTTTGTTGAATAACTTTTAAAAAGATGCCGATAAACTATGTATGAAAAAATACGTATTTTGTTTTATGGCATCTTTTTTTGTTTTAACAGCGTTATGCGCAAAACAGGCGAAACCTTTGTATAAAATGCAGGAAAAATCAAAAGCGGCGGAAGAAGTTTCTCCGGCCGGTGAGTCCAGAATTTTTATTGTAGGAACGAGCAAGGGTCTTTTTAAGCTTTCTGGCGGAAACTCATTTTTTCCGGTTTGGACCGAAGGCTCTGTTGAACAGATTGTGCGCACGGAAATTCCTTCCGAAGATGGAAAAATAATTGAAAACTGGTATTTCCGCACCAGCAAGGGAATTCTTTTTAGTTCCGACCTTGAAATTTTTGAATACAGAAATTCCGGGCTGCCGCTGTCTACAATAAAAAATTATGACGGACAAAATACTGAATTTGAAACCCGGGTTCAGACATTAAAAGATTTGTGCGCAAATCCTTTGAATCCGCAGCAGCTTGTTACAGCCACAAAAGATTCCGTTTATTTGTCGCGGGACGGCGGACGGAACTGGAAAAATCTTGGTTCAATGAGCATGGCTACACCTGGTGTAAAGGCATGCGCGGTCGGCTCAATGCCGGTTACGCTTAGCGATGGTTCTACAGGGACAGAGCTTGTTGTTTTTATGAGCCATCCCATTTTTGGCCTTTCCTATATAAAGCCGGATGCCGCCCGTCCTGCGTGGATTGATGTGGCAAAAGGCTTCGAGATGATGCCGAGCCTTACGAGCCCTGACGAAATTGCGGATATTCTTCCGGTTCTTGTCCAGGATGAATACGGAACTTCTTATGTTGATATTTATTTGAGCCAGAGTTTTATTCCGCGCATTTATAAATTTGACTGGCCGAACCGCCAGGGCGAACTTATTTATAAAGGCGAAGAACCTGCCGAAACCATTGACGGACTTGCAGTTGCAGGCAATAAACTTGTTTATTCAAAAAATGAAACCCTTGGAGCATTAAACCTTGAGGATTATACAAATCCTGGCATTCCGGGAAAACTCTCCGAATGGAAAAAAAGTTTTGCCTGTGTTCCGGGCAGCGTGAATTCTGCATGGATTCCGTACAATCGCAGCGGATTGAAACGGGGAATTCTTCTGAATGAGCTATGGCTTTTGTATCCGGGCACGATAAATTCTCAGTACGGAAAAAAAGCGCTTGGTCAAAAAAGTATTTATGTCTCGGCGTATCAGTGCAGGCTTCAGACAGGAATTGATAAATTTAAAAAAATAATAAAGGACAACAATCTTAACAGTCTTGTTATAGATATGAAAGATGATTATGGACTTCTTCGTTATGACACTAAAGACGAGCTTGTAAAGTCAAAGGGAAAGGTTACTCAGTATGCGGTCGATCTTGACCATTTTGTAGAAGAATTTAAAAAAGACAATACATATCTGATTGCCCGGATAGTAGTTTTTAAAGACCGGAATCTTGCGAAATTCGGCGGTTCAAAATATGCGGTCTGGAATTACAATACAAAATCGCCGTGGGTCGGCATAAAAGAATATGAAGATATTGTGGATGAGGAAACCGGTGAAGTGACTGGAAAGAATCCTGTTTACTATGACGAAAACTGGGTTGATCCGTATTGCCCGGAAGTTTGGGAGTATAATGTTGCGATTGCAAAGGAACTTATTGCCCGCGGATTTGATGAAATTCAGTTTGACTATATCAGGTTTCCTACGGATGGCTATAATTTGCGTCAGGCAAGCTACCGCTGGAAGAGTGAGGGCATGGATAAGGAAAGCGCGTTGGTTTCGTTCCTGAAATATGCCCGCGAAAATATAAACGCTCCGATTGGAATTGATATTTATGGCGCGAACGGCTGGTATAGAAGCGGCACCCGGACCGGACAGGATGTGGAGATGATGGCTGAGTATGTTGATGTAATCGGCCCTATGTTTTATCCAAGCCACTTTGAAAACGCTTTTATGAATTTTCCGCCGGCGGAAGACCGTGTCTACAGAATTTATTATTATGGAACTTACAGAAATTCAGTTCTGGCCCGAAATCGTGTTGTAGTACGACCATGGGTTCAGGCTTTTTACCTGAACGTAAGCTACGACCGGCAGTATTACGGCAAGGAATATGTTTTAAAGGAAATATTTGGCGTGCGTGATTCAGTTGACCACGGCTATATGTATTGGAACAACTCTGGAAATTACGAAATGATTTCGCCGGATATTGCAAAGGATGAGCCTTTTATTGGAACTTGTCCGGAATCCAGCCCGTCGTTCAGAAAACCGGCTTTGGGAACACAGGAAGCGCCGGAGTTTACAAATGAAGGCCTTTCCCGCGCTGATAAAATTTTTAACCGCGAAAAAAAACGCTGGCACTCAAATGATTCCGTCTTCAATCCGCTCTTGCAGATGAAACTTTTTAATAAGAAGATTGAAAAAAAATAACTTTTCAGCCCTGGCTCTATTAAATTTTAGCCAAGGCAGAAGTTGACTAAGTTTTTTCAACAAATTTTATAAAATTCAAGGTTGCGCACTAGGCAAAATGCGGGGGGGGGGGTAGAATGTCCTATCTTATTTTGAAAGGGGACAAAAATGAAAAAACTTCTTTTTGCATTTTGTGCGGCAATCGCATTGTTTACAGGCTGTCAGAATGATTCGTCTGATGATTCGGCGTCTGTTCAAATCTCATTAAAAGAACGTATTAATACGGCAAGGGATGGCGATGTAATCGACTTGGGAAAGGCGAACCTGAAAATTGATGAAAACGATTCTTATACGATTTCAAAACCTTTGACAATTAAAAACGGAAACGTAAAAAATGCGACATTTACAGTAGAAAGCGATAAGGTTGTTTTTGACAGTCTTATGAGCATAAATGGCGTAATCGTGCACGAAAAAGTGGGAGACGGCGACTTTACATTGCAGAACTGCTATAGGGTTAGTGAAGTTTATGTAAATGGTGGCGGAAGCAATTCCATTCACATTGCAAAGACAATTGTTGAAAAGCTCATTGTAAATAAGAAGGGAGTGCGGGTAGCGCTTTCAAATGATGGTTCTTCAAAAGTTACTAAGACTATGATTTTTGAAGACTGTAAGCTTGATTCAGAAAATGAAAATAACTCTTTTGAAAAAGTTATTGTTGAAAAAGCTGTAAAAAATCTTAATCTTGCCGGAAAAACAAAAGTAGAAAGAATTGTTTCTACGGAATCGTCTGATTCTGAATTGCGTCAATTAAGATTATCGTCAGTGTTGAAGTAAAGGTTGTTGCGGCGGACAGTACAGTAAAAAAATCTATAGAAAAAACAGATGGCAATGAAGAGTTTAATAAAAAAGAATCTGATATAAAAAGATACGAAAATTTCTACTGAAGAAAAAGCGGACTTGGAAGAAGAACAGGAAAAAGTTGAAAAACCAGGCACTTCAGAAAAACCTGGAGAAACAGAAAAGCCTGAAATTCCGGCTCTTGAAAATCTTGATTTTATTATTGCGTCTAAAGATAAAATTTCCGAAAAACTTGATGCCTTTCCGGATTTTGCTGTTGGGACAATCAGTGAAATAAAAGTTGAAAAGACATCTTCGGAGGTTATTGTTACAAACTCTGTTGCGTCTGAAGATTATTTAAAAATCTGGGATTACTGGCTTGTTTCAAAAACTCCGGTAAAAGCAGAAAAAGGCAAGAACTATAAAATCAGTTTTGACCTTAAGGCAGACAAATCCTCAAGAATATATCTTGCAACGCTGGATGCGGCAACGTCGGAAGATTCAAAATATGTTGAGTATAATGTAGGAACAGAATATAAAACATATTCAGTGGAAACAGGAACTGCACTGACCGACTGGTCGGCAGGATTTTCCCATCTTGCAATTGGTTCTGTTTCAAAGCTTTATATTAAAAATTATAAGATAGAAGAAACCGATCCAAAAATTGGTTATGGAATTTTTATTTCAGATAAGAATGATTCCGTTTCCTGCGAGGCATCGGCAGACGACATAAGCGTAATCTTTGGGGAAAACGAAAACGGAAACTCAGGCATTAATATCTATCCGCTTGCTCTTGAAGTTGGCAAGCTGCACAAAGTTACATTCGATGTAACTTGCGACAAGGGAGTTCCTGATGTAGTCATTTTTGCAAGGGCAAATTCTAATGAATGTGCCACAGCAGGCAGTGAACATTTTTATTTTAATACTAAAAAAAATACCGTTACATTGTATGTTCCGGTGTATCAGAAAAACAATGAAACATTTAGAACCCTTCAGGTTTGGGTTGACTCAAAAACTCCATGCAAACTTACATTCTCAAACTTTAAATCCGTGGAAACGAACCTGACTTCAGTGCTAAAGGAAAATAAAGATCTTGGGCTTTACTTTGCGGGTGATATTTATCTTTCAGAAGCAGAAGGTAAGCTTTGGAGAGTTCTTTCTGCGGACAGACCGATTCAGCTTTCTCCTGGCTCAAGGGTAGTGGGGCAGGTTCTTCTTTGTGATTATGCGGCATGGGATTCTGTGGTGACAAGTTTTAGGGTAATTTCAAAAGACTCTGGAGCTACAAGAGAAAATGAAAATATTGTTTTTAGCAACAATTCGTCAAAAACAGTTTCACTTAGTTTTTCAATTAATGATAAGCTTGAAGCTGCGGTTGCTTGCGCTGAAACAGAGGTTCCAGACTGTCTGTGGATTGCAGGTTTTGTAAGTGAAGTGAATGCGACAGGTGACTTTACTCGTGAAAAATTTGAAGTAATAGATGCAAATACTCAAAAATTTAAATTTAAGTACGACGCAGAAAAGCATACTGGCTGGGACAGTAAAAGAGGCACTATATTTTTTAAGGTTTGCGCTGACGAAACAGGCTGGCGTTTGGATTTTGGCGGAGAGGCTTGGAATCAGGAATTTTCTGTTTCATTGAATGGGGACTTTGTTCCTCTTTATGCCAGAGGGGTAGATGAAAATCTTAATCCTGGCAATATTGTTGTAAAAAATCTTGCTGATGCAGGGGACTATGTTATTACAGTAGTTTACAATGCGTCTGTCGGGTTTATGAAGTTAAAAATAGAAGGCGCTGTTGGTGAATGGCCTGAATTGCCTCCGTTAAAGACTGGCTGGTATTATTATGATATTGATAAGTCAGATTTGGGAGCTGCGGAAACCTTCAATATTCTTTTTAATAAAGATAATTATGGTGATATAGAACAAAGTGCAAACATAGTAGGTTTAAGTGTGAACACAAGTATCTACTGGTACGATTGCTGGCAGGAACCTGATGTTTCTAGCTCTGTGGAGCATGGTGTGTCAAAACCTTCTAACCGCGAGGATAACCCGGAGGTTACTCCGGCGGACGGTTATATCCGCATATATTTCTATTCGGCGTTTTCTGAGCCGGGAAATTTAAATCTTCATTATTGGACTGCTAATGTCGAGCCTGTTTTTGCTACAAAATGGCCCGGAGAAGTTATGAAAGAATTCCAGCTGTAAAATTATAATCTGAATTTATGCCATTTCTCTTTTTTTTGGAGGAGTGGCTTTTTTTTCATACGGGCGGCACGGCAGGATTCCATACGGAACCTGCCGTCGTGCTTTCCGGGGTTCCGGCCTCCGCCTCATTGCTCCGCTCCTCTTGTCCTTCCGCCGCATCTGCCTCCTTTCTTTTGTCCGCAGGTCTTCCCATCCCCGGTCTTTTCTCCGTTCCGCTCCGCAACGCGCCCCTCCGGTCGCGCCCCCTCCAATCACTTCCGCGTCCGGGCCGCGCGGGCGGCGCGGCTTCAAGAATGCCGGGGGGGGGCATCTATAAAGAAATAAAAAAAATTAAAAAAAAATAAAAAATTTTTCAAAAAAAGTGAAAAGAAGTGTTGACACTTTTTCATCAAGAGTATATATTCATATTCACCGTCGCACAGCGCTGCTGGGTAGCGGTAAGAAAGCTGTTTGACAGTACAGGGAAGGAAAGAAAGACTAGAATAAGGTTAGTGCCGCCGTTTTTCCGCGGGTTTTAATCCGCAGGGGGACGGCAAGAACAAGAACCGAAACGCAGTTGTTTTTAATAATAGAAAGAACTGCCAGCAATTCTGTAAGAAATAGAAAAGGCTACGGTTTCAGATTTTTAGTGGTTTGGATTCTTGCCCCTTCGGGGGCTGGAGATAATCATGGAGAGTTTGATCCTGGCTCAGAACGAACGCTGGCGGCGCGTCTTAAGCATGCAAGTCGGACGGCAAGGAAGGGGCTTGCTCCTTCCCTAGAGTGGCGGACTGGTGAGTAACACGTGGGTGACGCATCTTGTGGACGGGGATAGCCGGTAGAAATACCGGGTAATACCGGATAAGGACGCCTCCTTGGAGGGAGGCGTGGAAAGTGGCTACGGCCACGCCGTAAGAGCGGCCTGCGCACTATTAGCTTGTTGGCGGGGTAAAGGCCCACCAAGGCGACGATAGTTATCCGGCCTAAGAGGGTGGACGGACACATTGGGACTGAGATACGGCCCAGACTCCTACGGGAGGCAGCAGCTAAGAATATTCCGCAATGGGGGGAACCCTGACGGAGCGACGCCGCGTGGACGATGAAGGCCGGAAGGTTGTAAAGTCCTTTTGTCAGTGAGGAATAAAACGGGGAGGGAATGCCCCGGAGATGACTGTAGCTGACGAATAAGCACCGGCTAATTACGTGCCAGCAGCCGCGGTAACACGTAAGGTGCGAGCGTTGTTCGGAATTATTGGGCGTAAAGGGCATGTAGGCGGAAATGCAAGCCTGGCGTGAAATCCCGGGGCTTAACTCCGGGACTGCGCTGGGAACTGCATAACTAGAGTAACTGAGGGGCGGCCGGAATTCCAGGTGTAGGGGTGAAATCTGTAGATATCTGGAAGAACACCAATGGCGAAGGCAGGCCGCCAGACTGACGCTGAGGTGCGAAGGTGCGGGGAGCAAACAGGATTAGATACCCTGGTAGTCCGCACAGTCAACTATGCACACTAGGTGTCTGGGTCTAAGCCCGGGTGCCGCAGCAAACGCGATAAGTGTGCCGCCTGGGGAGTATGCCCGCAAGGGTGAAACTCAAAGGAATTGACGGGGGCCCGCACAAGCGGTGGAGCATGTGGTTTAATTCGATGGTACGCGAGGAACCTTACCTGGGTTTGACATGCATAGGAATGGCCTGGAGACAGGTCAGCGCAGCAATGCGCCTGTGAACAGGTGCTGCATGGCTGTCGTCAGCTCGTGCCGTGAGGTGTTGGGTTAAGTCCCGCAACGAGCGCAACCCCTACTGCCAGTTACCAGCACGTAAAGGTGGGGGACTCTGGCGGAACTGCCGGTGACAAACCGGAGGAAGGTGGGGACGACGTCAAGTCATCATGGCCCTTACGTCCTGGGCTACACACGTGCTACAATGGCCGGTACAGAGTGATGCCAAGCCGCGAGGCGGAGCAGAACGCAGAAAACCGGCCGTAGTTCGGATTGGAGTCTGCAACCCGACTCCACGAAGTTGGAATCGCTAGTAATCTCGCATCAGAACGGCGAGGTGAATACGTTCCCGGGCCTTGTACACACCGCCCGTCACACCATCCGAGTGGGGGGTACCCAAAGCCGGTTGTCTAACCGCAAGGAGGACGCTGTCCAAGGTACGCCCCGTGAGGGGGGTGAAGTCGTAACAAGGTAGTCGTACTGGAAAGTGCGGCTGGATCACCTCCTTTTCTAAGAGAAGAGGAAAAAAAAGTGTATGTGTACACACAGGAGCTGACCTCTGGTTTTCTTTCTTTCCCTGTCCTGCCTAGCGGCGGATAGACACAGAGAAAAGGCTGGGCGATATAGTTCCCGCCGGTCTGAGAGGAGCGGTCGGGCGGAAAGTCCGGACGCCGGTTTCTACCGGGGAATTAGCTCAGTTGGCTAGAGCATCGGCTTTGCAAGCCGAGGGTCAGGGGTTCAAGCCCCCTATTCTCCAGACAGTAGAGGCTCATAAGGAGCCTTGAATCATACAGCGGATTTGATGGTCCGCGGGATCTTTGACATGCAAAGGGAAAAGGAAAGCGCGGAGCGTACCGAGTGGAAGGCGGATGAAGGCTTGAGAAAGGCCGGAAGCGTAAGGTAGGCTGCTGCGGAATAGACAATATGGTCAAGCAATTACAGGTCTATGGCGGATGCCTGGGAGCTGCAAGGCGATGAAGGTCGTGATAAGCTGCGAAAAGCTGCGGTGAGGAGCACATATCCGTTGACCCGCAGATGACCGAATGGGGTAACCCACCATGCGAATGGTATCTGGATGGCTGAATAAAATAGGCCACAGAGGCGACACTGGGTGAAGTGAACCATCTAAGTAACCCGGGAAAGGAAATCAATAGAGATTCCCCAAGTAGCGGCGAGCGAACGGGGATGAGCCCAAACCGCTTTAAGCGGGGTTGTAGGACTGCGACATGAGTTTGTAAAAACCGAAAGGTAGGAGAACCGCATGGAAAGGCGGGCCGGAGCGCGTGAGAGCCGCGTATCCGAAACCGGACGGACTCTAGCAGAATCCTGAGTACGGCGGGGCACGGGAAACCCAGCCGGAATCCGGGTCGACCACGATCCAAGGCTAAATACTAGGCAGCTACCGATAGCGGAGAAGTACCGTGAGGGAAAGGCGAAAAGAACCCCGGCGAGGGGAGTGAAATAGAACCTGAAACCATAGACTGACAAGATGTCACAGCCCGCGAGGGTGGTGGCGTGTCTTTTGTAGAATAAACCTGCGAGTTACGGTATGCAGCGAGGTTAAGGGATGGGAGTCCCGGAGCCGGAGCGAAAGCGAGTCTGAACAGGGCGCTAAGTTGCATGCCGTAGACCCGAAGCCAAGGTGATCTTATCATGGGCAGGCTGAAGGCAGGGTAAAACCTGTTGGAGGGCCGAACAGTAATCTGTTAAAAAAGGTAGTGATGACCTGTGATAAGGAGTGAAAGGCTAAACAAACCTGGAGATAGCTGGCTCTCCCCGAAATGCCTTTAGGGACAGCCTCATACAAAGATGCCGGAGGTAAAGCACTGGATGGGAGCGGGGATGTCAAAGTCTACCAATTCCAATCAAACTCTGAATGCCGGCATCCAACGTATGGGAGTGAGACTGTGTGCGCCAAGGTTCATAGTCAAGAGGGAAACAGCCCAAACCGTCAGCTAAGGTCCCGAAATAGTGCTAAGTGTTAAATGAAGTCCGGATGCACAGACAGCCAGGAGGTTGGCTCAGAAGCAGCCATTCCTTGAAAGAGTGCGTAACAGCTCACTGGTCGAGCATGCGGGCGCAGACAATGTAACGGGGCTAAGCATTATACCGAAGCTGCGGATCTTGCGCGAATGCGCAAGGTGGTAGGGGAGCATGCCGTCAACCGGCGAAGGCGGATCCGCGAGGGCCGCTGGAGGAAACGGCAGAGAGAATGCAGGCATAAGTAACGAAAAGACGGGTGTGATTCCCGTCCGCCGAAAACATAAGGTTTCCAGGGTAAAGGCAATCTGCCCTGGGTAAGTCGGAGCCTAAGTCCAGGCCGAAAGGCGTAGGCGATGGTAATCCGGTTCAAAATCCGGAACCTCCGGCATTTCGATGCCACGACGCATGAGGCGACGTCCGGCGGGAGAACGGTAGTTCCCGTCCAAGCATTGAGCCGTCAAGGGAGGGGGGTAAATGATCCTCCCAGGCGAGATGTGACAGCGAGCTGAGAGAAAGTCGAAGCGAAGCGGGCAGAGTCAAGGTGCCGAGAAAGAGTGGCTAGGCAAGGTGCCGGAGTCCGTACCGTAAACGGACACACGTATGTAGGATGAGTAATCTAAGGCGCTCGAGCGACCTCGCGTTAAGGAACTCGGCAAAATGCGCACGTAACTTCGGAAGAAGTGCGGCTCCTGTTTGAAAGGATAAGGAGCGGCAGAAAGCAGGCCCAGGCGACTGTTTATCAAACACAGCCATCTGCGAACCAGCAATGGGACGTATAGGTGGTGACACCTGCCCGGTGCCGGAAGGTTAAGGGGAGAAGTCAGCCGCAAGGCGAAGCCTCGAACCGAAGCCCCGGTAAACGGCGGCCGTAACTATAACGGTCCTAAGGTAGCGAAATTCCTTGTCGGGTAAGTTCCGACCCGCACGAATGGTGTAACGATTCTGGGCACTGTCTCAACGCGAGACTCGGTGAAATTTATATTCCGGTAAAGAAGCCGGATACTCATAATTAGACGGAAAGACCCCGTGAACCTTCACCGTAACTTAGCATGGGGATCCTATTCATCATGTGTAGGATAGCTGGGAGCCAGCGAGGCGTGGCCGTCAGGCTGCGCGGAGGCGCCGGTGAAATACCAGCCCTGATGAATGGGATTTCTAACCCTGGCCCTGAAGCGGGTCCGGGGACAATGCTAGGCAGGCGGTTTGACTGGGGCGGTCGCCTCCCAAAGAGTAACGGAGGTGCGCGAAGGTCTCCTCACCGCGGTTGGAAATCGCGGCGCGAGTGTAAAGGCACAAGGAGGCTTGACTGCGAGGGCAACAACCCGAGCAGGTGCGAAAGCAGGTCTTAATGATCTGATGGTTCCGAGTGGAAGGGCCATCACTTAACGGACAAAAGGTACTCCGGGGATAACAGGCTGATTTTCCCCAAGAGTTCACATCGACGGGAAAGTTTGGCACCTCGATGTCGGCTCATCGCATCCTGGGGCTGGAGCAGGTCCCAAGGGTTTGGCTGTTCGCCAATTAAAGCGGTACGTGAGCTGGGTTCAGAACGTCGCGAGACAGTTCGGTCCCTATCTGTTATGAGCGAAGGAGATTTGAGAGGAGCTGCCTTTAGTACGAGAGGACCGAGGTGGACGAACCTCTGGTGTGCCGGTTGTCCTGCCAAGGGCAAGCGCCGGGTATCTAAGTTCGGAAGGGATAACCGCTGAAAGCATCTAAGCGGGAAGCCCACCTCAAGACAAGATCTCCCCGGGGATTAATCCCCCTGAAGACTCCGGAGACACTATCCGGTCGATAGGATGCAGGTGCAAGCGCGGCGACGCGTTCAGCCGAGCATTACTAATAAGTCGTGAGGCTTGACCATATTGTTGATTCCGCAGGGATTGCGCTTCCCTTGAGGAGCCCGATGCATAGAAGGAAAGCCGCCGAGCCGCCGGGGAAGCCCGCAAGGCGAGGACGGATACGGACAGTGTGAAATATGTCCGGTGGCCATAGTGGAGAGGAAATACCCGTTCCCATACCGAACACGGAAGTCAAGCTCTCTAACGCCGATGATACTGCCTCTAGGGGTGGGAAAGTAGGCAGCCGCCGGGCTTTTTTTTTATCTTTTTATTTTGACGGGGAACGCCTTTTTACGGGTGTTCCCTTGTTTTTTTTAACGCCGCGTTCCAGGGAAGAGGCCTGCGCTGCGGTGGAGGGGTTTCCGGCAAGGCCGGAAAGGGCCGCGCTGCCGCGCGGCACCGAGCGTGAGCGGGCCCTGGAAGCGCAGTTTTCAGAAGGAATCAGGGGTGCGGCTTTTGCGTGCCGCGTGGTGGAATCTTAGCGCCCGGAAGAGAAATCAGAAAAAAAAAGTGTTTTTTATTTGACATAAATGCTGATTAGTGTTATATATTATATAAACCTATAGAAATAGTAGGAAAAAGGAGTTATTTATGTCTAATATTTATTCTTCGGCAGACTTACTGATTGGTCATACTCCACTTTTGGAGCTTTCTCATATCGAAAAGGAATTTGGTCTTAAGGCTAAAATTTTTGCAAAACTTGAATATTTTAATCCGGCCGGCAGTGTCAAGGACAGGGTTGCGAAGGCTATGCTGGATGAGGCGGAAAAATCTGGAAATTAAAGCTGGCGCTACGATAATTGAGCCTACCTCTGGAAATACTGGAATTGGTCTGGCGTCTGTGGGCGTTGCGCGCGGGTACAAGGTGATTATTGTAATGCCTGAAACTATGTCGGTTGAACGCAGGCAGATTATTAAGGCTTACGGTGCGGAAATTGTGCTTACAGACGGCTCTAAAGGAATGAAGGGTGCTATTGCAAAGGCGGAAGAAATTCATGCGGCCACACCCGGCAGTTTTATTCCCGGACAGTTTGTGAATCCGGCGAATCCTAAGGCTCATTATGATTCCACTGGTCCTGAGATTTGGGAAGATACAGATGGAAAGGTCGACTGGTTTGTTGCCGGAGTTGGTACAGGTGGAACTGTTACTGGTGTTGGAAAATTTCTTAAGGAAAAAAAATCTGGCGTAAAGATTGCCGCTGTTGAACCGGCATCCTCTCCTGTTCTTTCTACAGGTGTTGCCGGACCGCATAAAATTCAGGGAATTGGCGCTGGATTTGTTCCTGATGTTCTGGATAAAAATGTTTATGATGAAGTTGTACGCGTTGCAAACGAGGATGCTTTTGCATACGGCAAGCTGGTCGGCCGAAAAGAGGGTGTTCTGGTTGGCATTTCTTCTGGGGCGGCTCTGTGGGCGGCTGTAGAGATTGCAAAGCGTCCTGAAAATGACGGCAAGCAGATTGTTGTTCTTTTCCCGGATACTGGCGACAGATACCTTTCTACTCCTCTTTTTGCGGACTGATTTTTCCGCCAAACCCGGACGTTCCGTTATTTGTTGTTGAGGCCACAGCCTCCGGTGCTTGATAAAGCTTGCGTCGGGGGTTGTTTTTTTTTGCGCCTGGTCTTTTGCGGCTCAATCTTTCCCATTTTTTTTGTTTGCGAGTTTTGATATAATCTTTTTATGAATATTCTTTCGGTTAATAATTTGAAAAAAATCGGGCGTGAAGAGCCTTTGTTTTCTGGTGTGACTTTTGGATTGAACGAAGGGGATAAGGCTGCGTTAATCGGTCGCAATGGAACTGGAAAATCGACATTATTGAATACAATTGCAGGTGTCTTTCAGCCGGATGAGGGGAATGTTGTTATTAATAAATCGGCCGGTATTTCTTTTTTGCCGCAGAATCCGCGTTTTTTAGAAAATGATACAATCCGTGAGCATATTTTTAAGGGTGGCTCTGAAAAACTGAAAATTATCCAAAGATATCTGGAAGTTTGCGGCCGGCTTGGAAGTGACGGCGGAAATGGTGCTGTTCAAAAATCGTTTGATGAACTGAATGTTCTGATGGAGCAGAAGGACTTGTGGAACTATGAGGCGCAGGTAAGTTCTATTCTTTCTACGTTGGGAATTACAGATATGACCCGAAAAATGGGGACTCTTTCCGGGGGAATGCTTAAAAAGGTTGCGTTGGCTCAGGTTTTAGTGGAGGACACTAAACTTTTGCTTTTGGATGAGCCTACGAACCATCTTGATATAAAGACTATTACCTGGCTGCAGAATTATCTTTGCAATACGGACAGGACGGTCTTGATGGTTACTCATGACCGTTATTTTCTGGATGCGGTCTGCAACAATATTTTTGAGCTTTTCAGGCATCGGATAAAACTTTATCAGGGAAATTATTCGGATTACCTTGAAAAAAAGAAATTGAGGCTGAGATTGAGCAGAATACGGACAGAAGAATTGAGGCTGTCTTGCGTTTTGAGCGCGACTGGCTGCGGCGCGGACCTTGCGCGCGGGGAACAAAGGCGAAGGCACGGATTCAGCGAGATATGCAGCTTATTAATCGGGAAAAGTTTCAGGCTGACAAGGGATTTTCTTTTGAAGTTCAGGGGCGGCGTCTGGGCGGAAAGGTTTTGGAGCTTCATTCAGTAAGCAAAAAATTTCCGAAAGGCTATGTTTCTGCGGAAGCGGAAAAAATTGTGCCTGTTATTTCTGATTTTTCCTATGTTTTTACTAAAGGCCAGCGGATTGGTATTTTTGGAGACAATGGTTCTGGAAAATCAACTTTTTTGAATATTGTTACAGGAAATCTGCAGCCGGATTCTGGAACTGTTGTTGTTGGTGAAAACACTTTTTTTGGATATTACAATCAAAATCCGGTCTTTAAGGATACAAAAATTTCTGTTCTGGAATATCTGAAGGAATCTGCTGAGTTTATAACTAGAAATGATGGAAAAACCCTGAGCGCCGGACAATTTCTTACTGAATTTGGTTTTGAAGGAAAGATTCAGGGCGCTGCGGTTGAAAATCTTAGCGGCGGCGAGCGTAAACGGCTTTTTCTTATACGCCTGCTGATGGAAAATCCGAATTTTTTGATTCTGGATGAGCCTACGAATGATTTTGATATCTTTACCATGAATGTTCTTGAGCAGTTTTTAGAAAGCTATCAGGGATGTCTGCTTGTTGTAAGCCATGACCGCTATTTTATGGACAAGGTATGCGATTCGCTTTTTATTTTTGAAGATGACGGCAATATCAGCGGTTTTGTTGGTAAGTGCTCGGAATATATTCAGTTTAGGGAAGAAAAGCTTAGGGAGCAGGAACTTTCGGAAAAACAGGAAAGGGCGAAGGCTGCGGATTCTGAAAAAAACTCTGCGGACTCTGCTGCTGTGGAAAAGCGGAAACGCACTTTTAAGGAGCAGAAAGAGTTTGAGGCGATTGAGCAGGAAATTTTAGTGATGGAAGAAAAAAAATCTGAACTGGAAGAAAAAATGTCTTCCGGTGAAAAAGTGGATTTTGAGGCGATAAACCGCGAGTATGCGGAAGTAAACGGACTTTTGGAGAATAAATACGAAAGATGGGAACAGCTGGCTTCGCTAGGATGAGCTTTCTGTAAAATCTGTGTTCAGCCGCTTTCTTACAGCAGTTTTTTCAGAATAGCGGCGCAGACATTTTCTCCGTCAAGGGCAGAGGAAACAATTCCTCCTGCGTACCCGGCCCCTTCTCCGGCTGGAAAAAGCCCCTGGAGCGAGATACATTCACAAGTTTCTTTGTTTCTTCTGATTCGTACCGGCGTGCTGGTTCTTGTTTCAATTGCAATTATTATTGCGTCCTTGCTTAAAAAGCCTTTCATGTTTTTACCAAATATTTTGAACGCTTCCGTAAGTCTTTCGGATATTGCTTTTGGAAGCCACTGGTCAATTCTGGATGCGGTTATGCCCGGTGTGTAGCTTGTCTGGGGAAAGTCCTTTGAGTCTTTTTTTGCGATAAAATCTGTAAGTTTCTGAGCCGGCGCGGCTTGCCCCTTTCCGTGCCGTTTTGCTTCTTTTTCGAGCCACGTTCTGTATAAAAGTCCGGCGAGCGCTTTGCAGCCGCAGGATTTTGCCTGCTCAATAAAAGTTTCCGGTATGTCTTCCGGCCGTGTTTCCACAACAAAAGCGGCGTTGGACCAGCGGGAATTTCTGCCGGCGGCGCTCATGCCGTTCACAACGATTTCGTCTGGTCCGGAGCTTGAAGGAACAACAAATCCTCCCGGACACATACAGAATGAATATACGCCTCTGTCCTGGACTTGCGCTGTAAGCCGGTATTCGGCCGCTCCCATTCCTTCAGTTTTTCCGTGGTATTGAATCCTGTCAATCAAGGCTTTGGGATGTTCAACCCGCGCTCCAATTGCAAAGGTTTTTGCTTCCAGTGATTCCGGCGCGTGCTTCGCAGTTATTTCGTAGATGTCAGTTGCAGAATGTCCGGTTGCAAGAAGAACTGCGCTGCCCGAAAATATTTTTTCTTCGTTTGTCTTTACGTTTACGGTTTTTATTCCCGTGATTTTGTTATTTTCACAGATAAAGTCAGTGCATTTGCAGTTAAAATGAATTTCTCCGCCATGGGCGATTATAAAATCCTTCATTTTGTTTACAACACCCGGCAGCTTGTCTGTGCCGATGTGCGGATGCGCGTCTGTAAGGATTTTTTCATCTGCGCCGAAATAATTGAAAATTCTTAGGATTTTGGAAATGTCACCGCGCTTGTTGCTTCTTGTGTATAGTTTTCCATCAGAAAAAGTTCCGGCACCGCCTTCCCCGAAGCAATAGTTTGAATCCGGATTTACAGACTCTTTTGTGCTGATTTTTGCGATTGTTTTTTTTCGTTCAAAAGTTTCTTCGCCGCGTTCGATTATTACAGGTTTTACGCCGCTTTCAAGAAGTTTTAATGCTCCAAAAAGACCTGCCGGGCCAGAGCCTACGATTACAACTGCCTTTGATCCGGAAACTTTTTGCCATTTTGGAAGGAGCGAGGATGCCGAGGCGGAATTTTCCTCATCCTTGTAAAAAATTGAGTATCGCAGATGGAATTTCAGCTGGCCGTGGCGCGCGTCAATTGATTTTTTTTCCAGATTGAATTTTGAAAAATCAGAAGGAAGATTTTTTTTTGAAAGCTCATTTTTTATCAGTTTCTGGATATGCGCTGAATCTGATTCCTGCTCAGGCAAAACTGTTATTGTGACTTGATTCATAAGAAAACTTTAACAGATTTTGCCGTGAATTTCGAGAGAAAATCATTCAATAAATCCGTAGTTTTGAAGGATTTTTATGTACACTGAAATTCGGGGATAGAGCGGTTCAGCCTTTTCCCCGAACTTTTCGTGAAGTAAATCAGCTATTTCCTTAACATTCTTTTTTCCATCAATATTTTGCCAGATAAAGCTTCCGAGCTCTTCCAGATGAATTTGAGAAAATCTTGGTTTTTTTAACAGTTTTTGTGCCACGAAATTAAAAAATCCCTTGTTTTCCACAAAAACTGTAACTTTTCCTTCCCTGTCGACTTCGTATCTGTGTTTTTTAGAGCAACAGGGAATTAAATCCAAAAGATTCGGACTTTGTTTTTTATTCTTCTTCATCTTTTGCAGGACGGTTGTTATAAACGATTAATGCAATAAGCGCCGCCAGTATAATAATAGAGCCGGCAAGTCTTAATCCTTCAGGAAGCTTAGCGCCTACAGAGATTTTATCAGTTATTTTTGTAACTGTAAGGATTGCAAGAAGAACGCCCATTAATCCTTCTCCGGCAATCAGACCTGAGCAGAATAATACGCCCTTTGAATTTTCGCATGCGCTTGCCTTGTTTTTTCTGTCCATAAGTTTTCGCAAGAAGCCGCCAATCATAATTGTTGCGGTCAGTTCAATCGGAAGGTAGATGCCGATTGCTACGGCAAGAGATGGCAATCCGAGCAGTTCAAATACAACAGTGCACATAGCGCCTATAAATACATAGCTCCATGGAAGATTGCCCTGCATGACGCCTTCAGTTACAAGTTTCATCAGCGTGGCCTGTGGCGCGGCAAGATTTTTTGAACCAAAGCCCCATGCGGAATTCAGAAGGATTAAAATTCCGCCGATTGTCAATGCGGAAATGACAGCGCCAATCAATTCGCCGATCTGCTGCTTTTTTGGCGTAGCTCCAAGAAGGTAGCCGGTCTTCAAGTCCTGCGAAGTGTCGCCGGCAATAGCGGCAATTACGCATATAATTGAACCTATTGTAATTGCGCTTACCATTCCGTGCGCGCCGGTGTCGCCGGAGATTTTAAGAAGGATTGTTGAAATCAAAAGAGTTGCGATAGCCATGCCGGAAACCGGATTGTTTGAAGAGCCTACAAGACCTACCATTTTTGAAGAAACGGTTGCAAAGAAAAATCCGAACACAACAATCAAAATCGCGCTGACTATTCCAGCCTGAAGCGGAGGAAGAAGCCATATTGCCATTGCAGTTATAAAAATACCGATGATTACGGCTTTTATGCTTATTTCCTGCGATGTCCTTTCGTTGCTGCCAGAAGAATCCGTGACTTTCAGCCCTTTGATTGCGCTTGCAAATGTTTTGCAGATTAAAGGAAGTGATTTTACAAGGCTGATGATTCCTGCGGCGGCCAGAGCGCCTGCGCCGATATAGCGTACATATTGCGACCAGATAGCGCCAGCACCGCCTGCGGCATAAAGCTCAGCTACGCTGATAGTGCTCGGGAACAAAACAGTGTTTCCGCCAAAAGCGACGATTAAAGGTATCATCACAAACCAGGCGAGCAAGCCGCCGGCGAAAAGAAAGGAAGAAATTTTGAATCCGCAGATATAACCTACACCAAGTACGGCAGGATAAATTTCTGCGGAAAATTCAGTTTTAAAAGATTTTAATGGAACAACGATTGCGCCCATGGCGGCTTTCAGTCCGTCAACAATGAATTTGAATAAAGCGGCGATTCCCATTCCAGAGAACACAGCTTTTGCGGTAGAGCCTTTCTTTTCTCCTGCAAGAAGAACCTCGGCGCAGGCCTGCGCTTCCGGGTATGGCAGAGTTCCGTGTTCCTGGACAATAATTGAATTGCGGAGCGGAATCATAAAAAGAACTCCCAGAATAGCGCCGCAAAGTGTAATCAGCGAGATTGTAAGAATGCTTGGCTGCTCTATTAAACCTTCTTTTGCCCAAAGGAATAGGGCAGGCATTGTAAAAATTGCGCCGGCGGCAACAGATTCACCGGCAGAACCGATTGTTTGAACCATATTGCTTTCAAGAACAGAATTTTTCTTAAAAATGATTCGCGTAATGCCCATTGCGATAACCGCGGCCGGAATAGAAGCGGAAATTGTCATTCCAACGCGCAAGCCTAAATAAGCGTTTGCGGCGCCAAAAACAATCGCAAGTATAATACCGGTTAGAATTGATGTAATTGTAAATTCCGGAGTAATTTTGTCAGCCGGAATATAGGGTTTGAATTCTGAGGAATTTTCAGCCATCGGAATCTCCTTGAAAAATTAAAAAATACGGCTTGTAAAATGTTCTAAAAAACAGCGTAAGCAAACTCACTGCCTGAAAAAACAAGAAAACGTTTTGACAGAATATATCTATTATATCATAGTTTTAGATAAAGGGTTAAAAAAAATGATGAGGGGAAAAGCCTTTCCCCTAGGCTCAACCCTGCCGGTTTTCGCCATACCCCATTCTGCGGGGACACCCCGCAACGCCCCGGTTGTTTTGAACATAAAAAGACCGTCTTGATGAGCGTCATTCAAAATCAGAGTATTCTATTAAAAAAAAATGAGGAAAAACTGTTGTGTGGGTTGGTTCATAGCTGAATTTCAGCAGATTCAACTATGAACTTTAGGAATTATTCAATAGTTTCAGTTCTTGTGTACCAGGTTTTGTTCAGCCAGCTGGAATCTCCGTGTTCTGATGTAAACTTGTAGTACGCTTCTGAAAAATCTTTGTCCCATTCAACGCGCCATGAATAATAATTGATGTCGGTTATAGAAATATCAAGATTGATAACGCCCATATTCATTACAGAATTTGCCAGGGAAATAAAATGGAAGTTCGTTGTCTTGTTTTTGTCAAATTTTGCTTCATATTCTGCTTCGTAACCGTTTCCGTAGTTCACTTTTGCTTTCAGGCTGTGGATTATGTATGTTCCGTCCGGAATATTTTTTCGTATGAATTCACCTTTGTGGTTTGTAACCATTTTTATTATGCGTTTTGTTTTTATGTTCTGGAAATTTACTTCAATTCCGTCTTTTTTTGTGCTGGAAGTTGGAATTCCGTAGTTGTTTGGAATACATGAAAAATTAAAATAGACATTTCCGTACAAAAGATTGTCTTCCGCTGTTTTTGGTTCAGGAACTGATGCGCAGCCTGTAAAAATTAAGCTTGAACATAGCATTGCGAGCGCAATTGCAAAAATTGATTTTTTCACTTGTTTCTCCTCGTATTGTTAATACTTTTTTTATTTTGCCGCTTTCGGTAGCAAACGGCAAATTTAGTGTAAAGAAAAAAAATAGTTTGTGATAGAGAGGAAAGTTGCTGGGCGCAAAAAAAGTAAAAAAAGGCTCTGTGAAAAAATCACAAAGCCTCTTTGTTGTTACAATAATTTAATCTTTGGTTAAATCAACGGTTTCATTGCGGTCATGTAAGCGCGCAGTTTGCGGCCGACCACTTCAATCGGGTGGTTGCGGATTTCTGCGTTTACGGCAACCAGCTCAGCGTTGTTTACGCCGTTGTCCTTTACGTTAAGGCCTTTTCCGATGACTTCTGTGGTTAGTTTAGGCATAAGGTCTTTTTCCATCATTGGAGTAGCTACGTTTGAGAACAGGTAGCAGCCGTATTCCGCAGTGTCGGAAATTACGCGGTTCATTTCGTACAAACGCTTTCTGTCAATAAGGTTTGCGATGAGCGGAACTTCGTGAAGAGATTCGTAGTATGCGCTTTCTTCCTTGATTCCTGCGTCAACCATTGTTTCAAATGCAAGCTCGCATCCGGCTTTAATCATTGCTACCATCAGAATACCCTTGTCAAAATATTCCTGTTCGCTTATTTCAACAGAACTTTCCTTCTGGCTTTCAAACGGAAGTTTTCCTGTTTCTTCGCGCCATGTAAGAAGGTCGTGGTCTTTGTTCGCCCAGTCCTGCATCATTGTTGAAGAGAATTTTCCAGAAATGATGTCGTCCATGTGCTTCTGGTAAAGCGGTGTGAGCAATGTCTTGATTTCTTTAGAAAGCTCGTTTGCCTTGATTTTCGCCGGGTTGGAAAGCCGGTCCATCATTCCTGTAATTCCGCCGAACTTTAATGCTTCAGAGATTACGTTCCAGCCGTGCATCAAAAGTTTTGTAACATATTCAGGATCCATTCCGTCTGAAACCATCTTGTTGTAGCAGCAGATTGTTCCGGCCTGCAGCATTCCGCACAAGATTGTCTGCTCACCCATAAGGTCAGATTTTACTTCCGCAACAAAGCTTGATTCAAGAACACCTGCCTTGCTTCCGCCCATGCCGACTGCAAGAGCCTTTGCCATTGCCCAGCCTTTTCCTTCCGGGTCGTTTTCCGGGTGAACGGCGATAAGGTCTGGAACACCGAATCCGCGCTGGAATTCGTGGTAAACTTCCGTTCCTGGACCTTTTGGAGCGCACATGATTACAGTAATATCTTTACGAATCTGCATTCCTTCTTCAATCATATTGAAGCCGTGTGAATACCACAATGCAGAGCCTTTTTTCATTCTTTTCATTACTTCTGTGATTACAGGAGTGTGCTGCTTGTCTGGAGTAAGGTTTCCAACAAGGTCAGCGGTAGGAATCATCTCGTCGTAAGTGCCGACTTTAAATCCGTTTTCTGTAGCGTTTTTCCAAGACTGGCGTTTTTCTGTGATTGCAGATTCGCGCAAAGCATAAGATACATCAAGACCGCTGTCGCGAAGGCACAGTCCCTGGTTCAATCCCTGTGCGCCGCAACCGACGATAACGATTTTCAAGCCCTTTAAAGCCTTTACGCCGTCCGCAAATTCGTCCTTGCTCATAGAGCGGCAATGTCCAAGCTGAAGTCTGGCTTCTCGCCATGGAATAGAATTAAAATAATTGTTACCCATTTTATACCTCTAAAAAATATTTTTCGTTTCAGGGCGTTCCCAAAAATCTCGCTGCGCTCAATTTTCGGTCGCTATGTCCGGGGTTTCATTGCTTCACTTCACAGCACTCCGTCCTGTTCCGTTCCGCAACAAGCCTGCGGCTTGCCCCTTCCAGCGCTAACGCTTTTTATGCTTTTATTCTAAAGTTAAAATAGTGTTGCGTAAACTGAAATAATTTCAAGTTATTATTGCGTTTTGTGCAAGGATGATAAAAAAGGTGCTTGTTGACAAAAAAATTGAACACCATTTTTTACCAAATGAATAAAAGCGCAAGCGGATTTACAATTTGCGAAGACTTTGAGCGATTAAAACGATTAAAGTGCGAAGCACCCAAATAAATACAAGCGCAGCGCGAGCTCAATCCGTCTGTAGCAAATTGGAAATCCGCGGGAGCGTTTGTTGTTCAATTTATAAAAATTTGTGATATTCATTTTTTTATCATTCTTGCGGAAAAAAACTTTACTTTATTCAAAAAAATGGGTCGAAAAATATAATATAGTTTTTAAAGTTTTTTTCTTCCATTGATTAATCAAAAATATATAAAAAAAGTTACGGAGCGATTATATGTTTAAGAAAATTTTAAATTTTTTGCTTTTATCTTCTATTGTTAGCGCAATTTTTATGCTTTTTTTTGCCTGCTCGGTTGGATTGGGCGAGTCTGTTGATACAGAAGTTCCAAAGATTGAAATAACTTATCCGCCGGCTTCGCGCGCTGTTCGCGACTGGTTTTTGCTTGCGGGAACTTGTTCTGACGACAAAGGCGTGGATTCAATTACTGTTTCCGCGGAAAATATTTCCACAAACAAAACTATTGTGATTGGCACGGTTTCTCCAGCAAAAGACGGTTCGTGGTCAATAAGAATCAATGAAAAAGACGAGAACGGTAACTTCAAGCTGAAGGACGGAACTTACACTTTCAGCGCAGTTGCAAAGGATTCTTCAAAGCAGAATTCCGCCCCGAACTACAGAACTTTGGAAATTGACAATACTCCGCCGGTTTTTGTTATTAAAAATCCTGGGACAACCAACGGAAGCGCTCCGGCTTCATTCGGTTCGATTTTAAAGATTGTCGGCGCGGCTGCGGATGACCATGAAATTTACGAGCTTTCGCTTGCTGTTTACGACAGTCCGGCTATGGAAGGCGAGCCGAAGGCGGTTCTTTCTGAAAAAAATGTTGACAAGACTGATGGAATCAACGTTACTCTTGCCCGCTATAATATTGATGTTGAAAATGATCCGTCAAAGGCGGACGAGCTTCATAAAAATTATGTGAAACTCTACGACGTTACGGGCGGCGGCGACCAGCAGTTCTACGCTTCGGTTACGCTTAAGGATTCCGCGGAAGTCTGGCAGGATTCTAAAAAATCCCAGGCCGATTCAATTGGAAATTCAACGGACGGCGCGCTTTACCTGAACGATTCTGTTTACGACAAGCTGATGGGGAAAAATTCTGAATATAAGCTTACTGCCGCTGATTTTATGAAGCTTTTGAACGGAACATTCAATTCTTCTGCAGGTTCTGCTGACAGAAGCGCGGCTTCGTCTTCGGGCGGTGTTCTGGATGAAAAAACTCAGGCTGAAATTTTGAATATTCTTTCTGCAAACCGTACAGACACTTTAAAAAATCCGGTTGCATTCAAGCTGAATAAAGACGCGAATCCTTCGTATGAAATAATGGGCTTTGCGTTCAAGAGCGGCGACATTGCAACGTTCGGCTCTCACAAGGCGGCAAAGCAAAGCTCACTTACTTTCAAGGCTTCCGCAGGGCGTGACGGAACTTCTGTAAAACCTACTTCGCTGAAAGTTTATTTGTTCGGCCCTTACGATTCATGCGCTGCTGAAACTCTTGAAAAAATCCGCACAGAGCCGGAATCATTCTACGAATCTTCTATGAAAGAGGCGGAAGAAGCCGCGAAAAATTCTATGGGGGGGGGTAATCCGACTGAAGAGCTTGTGGCGGGTTTTTCAACTGCAAGAATAATTGCGGATTATTCAGAAAGCGGCGCAAGCTCAACGGAAACTTTTACTGAATCAATAGAGCTTCCAAATACAATCACAAAGGGAAAATTTTATGCGCTTGCGGCAAGCGGCGAAGACATTGACGGGCTTTCGCTTGCAACCCAGAACTACTACGGATTTGTCGGCGAGTCTGCCGGAACTCCGCCTGCGGTTTCAATTACAGGATTTGCAGACGGCGTTATGAAAAATTCCGTTTCAAAAATAAAAGTTTCAGGAACATTAAAGTCTGAAGAAACGGAACTTGCCGGTGTGGCTTATTCGATTGTTGTGTTTGACGAAATCTCTTCAAAAACGGTTGGAACAATAACCGGAGAGGTTTCATCTGATAATTTTATTTTAGATTCAAAAAGACTTTCTGCGTCGTGGGAAGTCCAGGATATTTTAAAGGGCACTCTTTCTTATGAAAAAGGCTATGCGGCTTTCGAGCCGGAGGACGACAATCGCTTTAAATATACTGTTACAGTTACCGGAAAAGATACCACAGGTCTTGTGTCAAAAGATACAAGGTCGTTTACGGTTGACAGAAAAGTTCCGGAAATAAAAATAAATGACATAACTCCAGTTGCTAAAAAAGAAACGGCTGCGGATGGAACAGTTTCAAAATATATTGTTAATGGAAAAATAAAGTTTTCAACCGTTGTGACCGACACGAACCTAAAGAATGTAAAAGTTACGGTTACAGACGGAACAAAGTCCGAAACGCTGTTTGAAGGAAATTCTTCTACAATTGAAAAAGAGATTGACACAACGAAATATAAAGACGAAAACTTCCTGACATTCAAGGTGGAGGCGGAAGATTCGGCTGAAAATACAGCGGTGAGTTCAAAAACCGATGTCTGGGTAAGCCAGAAAACTGACAAGCCGGAAATAAAATTCACGAACGGAAAATCTGCGGAAGAGCTTGGCGGTTCTGAATGGGCGAATGTTACGAACGGTCAGAACGTGTTCGGAATAGAAAACAATAATTCCGCGAACTTTACAATAACCGATGATGACGGACTTAGCCTGGTAAGGGTTACTGTTTTTGATGAAAATAAAAAGCAGATTGGCTCGGAAGGCGCGGTTTCTGTCGCGGACGCTCAGCTTCAGGCGCAGCCAGATTCAGAAAATGCAAAGAGTCGGCGGCAAACCCTGTTGAATATAAAGTTTCCGGCGGAAGCACAACGTATGCGTTGGCGTATAAACTTCCGCAGAAGGCTGGGAAATATATTATTAAGTTGGAGGTTCAGGATATTGGCTATAAATCTGTTTCTGACACGAATAATATAACAACAGCAGAAAACTATATTCTTGTGAGCGAAGGAAATATTAGTATTTCGCTGACAAATGCAGAAAATAAAGAAAAAAATAAATTTGTGATTTCTAACAATGAAAGTTTAGTAAAAGCATCTGTGGATACAATAATCTCTGGTACAGTAAGTCTTTCTAGTTTGGATAAACTTACAAATATAGAACGATATGCAATGCAAAAAAAGAGTGTTGGTGATGAAAAAACTTGGGAAATAGTTGGAGAAGCCGTTGCAAAATATAAACTTACAGAAACGGAAACAAATTTAGTAAAAATAACGGCAGAAGAAGAAACTGGAAAAATCGTTTGGAAAGATACAATAGCTGCCTCAGATATAAAAGATGGTGTTCAGCATTATTATTATAAAGTTACAGATATGTCTGGAACTTCAGCTGCAGTTGAGTTGGTTCTTAGGGGTGATGGAGAAAAACCATCCATAAGTAAGGATGAAACTGAAAAATATGAATGGAAAACTTCATCTTCTGTAAAACTTTCCGTTGTTGTCGCAGATTTAAAGGTTCTGCAGATGGTTCAAAGGCAAGTGGAATCAATGGAGTAACTTATTCCTATGGAGTTGGTGAAGGTAAAATTTCTGGAGAGCTTGCCCGTGGAAAGGCGTGCGATAATAAAGGTAATGAAAATGCCTCAAATAAGGATTTTTATAAATATTCAACTACGATACAGTTGAATGAGACTTCAGGAACTCAGGTAAATTTTTCGGTAGAAGATAATGTAGGAAATAAAAACTCGACAGATATTGGCTATAAAGTTGATACAACGGCTCCTGAAAAAAACAAGCTTGCTATAGCCTCTGGTCTTTATAAGAAAAATACAGGTTCTGTTGAAGTTTCCTATGCGTTTACTGATGCAACAAGTGGTCTTTCAAAGATTGAATTCTGCACAAATAACAAGTTTACTAATTCTAAAACATATAAAGTTATTTCTTCTGAAACCGAAGCTGCGGATTTCGAGGTTGGTTCTAAAGAATATGGAACTGCTGAAGTTCCAAAAACAATTTCTATTCTTCTTTCGGACTTAAACGATGGGGAATATAAAATTTACGCAAGAGTTACTGACGTTGCTGGAAATGTTTCTGAAATTTTTGAAACTGATAATTTATTTACAGTTGATAATACAAGTCCGGTTGTAAAAATAACTTCCCACACAAAGGAGAGTACTGAAAAAAATCCTCTTAATAAAGTTGTTACTTTTAGTGGAATTGTAAATGAATTAAATTTGCCAGAAAATGCTACTCCTATTCTGTATGCCTACAAAGAAAAATGGCAATTGATTGCATCTATAGAAACAAAACTGGAGGCGCAGTCGTGGTCTTTGACGTTTGACACAAACCCAAAAGATCCAGATAGTGTTCTTTATGATTTGAAGCCAGGTACTTTGATTCCGTTCCAAGTTGTTTTCACAGATAAAGCTGATAATTCAAATTTTATGGAAAGTGAAACAACTTCAGGATGTTTTAATATTAATCAAATTTCAGATCTTCCTATTATTACATTTAGTGATATTACTGATTTTGAAGACTCTGTTATAAGCAGAAGTAGCTTTAAAGGTTTTGTAAGTGATGATGACGGTGATGTAAAGGGTCTTTGGTATATTGATAGTTCAAATTATGATAGTAAAAAATTACCGTCAGATGGCAATGCTAATGGTTGGAAAAAAATTGATGTTGCAGCGACTACTGGAGATTGGGAAATTACTCTTGAAAAGGAAGGTGGAAATTCTTTTGAATTCTGTGTAATAGACAATGCTGGAACTGTTTTTGATACAAGAAACAATTCGGCATATAATAGACCAACCCTTAAAGTTGGTACAAAAACACAGTCTGCACCACAATCTATAAAATTAACTTATGATAAAACTCCTCCGGCAGTAAAAGTTTCTTATGCACATGATGCAGGTTTTGAAATGCTAGCAGCTTGTTTGGACCAAATGAATCAGTTTACATAAAGGCTGTTGTTACAGAGGCTGTGGGATTGAATTCTGAATATCCGATTGTTCTAGAAATTGCTGGTATATCAAGAACGGCAAATGCAACAGTAACTTATATTGAAAATGAAGAGGGCAATGTAATTGGTTATACTTACACATTTGATGGAATTTCAATAAAAGATATAGCAGCAAATGGAAGTGCTCAGATTGCAGTTACTGCAAAAGATAAAGCTGGACTGGAAGGCAAAGGTATTGAGCAGATTACAATTGACACAGAAGCCCCGACGATAAAAATTGTTTCTCCTACAGCATCGATAAGTGACGCAATTACAGGTGCGGTTACAATAAAAGGAATTGCACAGGATAACGCTTCTTTAATAAGCAAGGTTGAATATTTGATTCCAACAATTGATCAGGTTGAACTTTTAAAAACAACAGGAGATATTAGTACAGGCTGGAAAGAGGTTGGTAATTCTGGTTCCTGGGAAATTCAGTTTGCGAGCGGAGCTGCAGAAAGTCCAGACAGTATTCTTTATTATGTTCATGGTGATAATCAGAGCATTTATGCGGTGGAAAAATATGGTTCTGATACAGAGAATATGTGGAAAGTTCCAATTTATTTTAGAGTGACTGATTCTTGCGGAAATATAGGAATACGAACAACTTATAAAGACTCTAATTCTGATAATGAAAAAGAACTTTACGTTCTTGCAGACCCAGACGGAGGAAACCTAGAGTTTGGGTAAATTCTCCAGAAGAGGAAAGTACTACAAGTGGACTTGTAACAATTTATGGTGGTGCAAGTGATGACGTATCGGTTAAATGTGTTCAAATTCAAATTGATGCAAATGGCGACGGAAACTTTGATTCAGAAGATTTTGATTTAATAAATTCTGATACAGGAAATTGGGTGGGAACGGATGCAAAACTCTATATTGGAGGAAATGCTAGCGACTGGTGGATTACCGCAAACGGAACAAACAGTTGGAAACGTGCAATTGACACCGACAAAATTGCAAAGTCTTCTGACGGTAAAAAATATTTACGATTCCGTGTTAGAGCTTATGATGGCGACACACAAACTCGCGGTTGGTCAAAAGTTGTGTCTGTAAATATCGACAGCGAAGTTCCTGTCATAAAAGACTTGAAAGTTGTTCAGTTTGGTGCTGGTGTAACTGCCGATTCTTCTACTGTAACTGGTTTGACACCTATTACGGAACGCGAATATATTTCTGGAATGTACATAAGCAACATAATGGAAAAATCAAATGGAACTTTCTATCTTGTTGGAACAGTTACAGATAATCAGCAGGTAAAAACTATAACTTTTGAAAAGCAAACAACATCTTCTTCTGTTCCTAACATTGATTTAGGAATTTCAAAAGAAGTTTCTAATTCAACAGCTAGTTATAATCTTTGCGTTCCGCTAAAAACAGAACAAAGTGGGCAAATTTATTACATTATAAAAGCCTTTGATGACAATACTGGTGAAACAACACAGTCAATTGTTATAAATATTGACTCAACAAAACCTGGAATGTTTATAACTGGTGGTAGTGAATCGCTAAATATTGGCGAAAACTTGCGACTTAAATCTTTGGGCAAAAATCTTGGAACAGACTCATCAAATTCAACGGTAGTGAACAGCAATAGCTACTTTACTTTTGGCGACATCGTAAGTGAAGCTGGCAGTGGACTTGCATACATTGTGGCAACTTTTGAGCGAAACGGTTCTGTTGGTGGCAAGCGAATCTACAATCCTATGCAGAACAATACAAAACTTGACCTTGCTTCAAACGAAACAGAGGCGTCTGCAAGGTCAATTCCTTACATTTGTGAAGAAGGTTTTGCAATTCAGGCTTTCGATGTAACACGAGGTGATGAATATTCTATAAAGGCAACTGCATTTACACAGTCTGCAATTTCGCCATTTATTCAAAAAGGCGGTCTTGTTCGCATTGCCGGAACTTATTGCTTGATAACAGATTTTGATAAAACAAATGGAACAATAACTCTTTCAAAATCGGTTTCTAAAGACTTTAAAAAAGCAGAACTGATTTTTGCGCAGGTTATTGACCATCAGATTGTGGAAACTCCAAAGACTGACGGCGGCGTAGAAACGACGATGGCGATGGAATGGTTGAAACTATAACTCAAACTGGTTCAAGCTATAATTGGACGGCAAGCATTGATTCATTAAATATTCCAGACGGTCCGATTACAATTCACGTAGTTGCAATTGATAATGCCGGAAACACAAACTACGGCTACGTCAAAACAAAAGTTGAAAATAACCGCCCTCGTATTGCAAAAGTTATGCTTGCAACCGACTTAAACGGAAACGGCAAGTTTGATTATGCTACTTCTTCCGCTCCAATAACTGGTCTTGACGGCGAAACTGTAAACAACCGCACGGCAGACGGTGCTGAATTTGGCGAATTCAGCTTCTATTCTGCAATGGAAGAAAAAAGTACAAACTTAAAAGACAAAGTTGCATTAAAATCGGATAAATTCAATGTTATAGGCGGCCTTGCAATTCTTCCTGAATTTGTTGGTGGAAATGGGGATATTTGGTATGTTGAAAAATATTCTAATGATTCATCAAGTACGGATTATACACAAATTGCAACAGGTGTAGTGAATGCTGGTTTAGCAAAAATGGTTTCAAAAACTGATCTTATAGGAAGTGATACAAAGTTTGCAAACAAAGATACAAATCCTTCAAACGTAACTTATGCAGATTTAATTTCTGAAAAAGGTGGAATTATTCTTAATAGTGTTCCTAAAAAATACATGAGTTTTACATTCTGGGATTCAACTGAAGAAACAACTCCTGGCACAGACAGCCAGTGGGCACATTTGATGATTCCTGTAACGGTTTTGAGCAGCGAAACTGAAAAGCCTGTTCCTATAATTACGCCGTTCTATTGGGAAAGCAAGAGCGAAAACAGCGTTGAAAAAGATTCTTATGGCAACTTGCTTGGGCATATTGAACTTGAAGGCGATTTGACTTCTGAATTGATGTCGGCTTATGGAGATACTGTTTCTTTGAAAAAGCCAAAAGTTTCTGGAAAAATCAAGATTGAAGGAACTGTAACAGACAACGTAAGAATTTCTTCTATTAATATGGGCTTTGACGGCTTGTTTAGTTCTACAGTACTTGCAAATTATGTGGGTGGCACTTGGCAAACAGTTTCTTCTTTGCCAACAGGAGTTATTTCATTTACTGCACAAGATGTTTCAATTTCCCAAAAAGGTCATGAGGCAAAATACACGCTCGTTGTAGACACTGAAAAACTTGAAGGCGTTGCTGGTAAAGGCAAGAAGATTGTAATTACCGCAACCGACTGGAGGAATAATACTAGTGTTGAAGGAACTGCGCAAACAACTGAAAACGCAAAAACTGCAAGGTACACGGTTGACGTTGTGCCGTATGTAACAGGAATAGGAACTGAATTAAGCGCGTTCTACCGCAGTGCTTCTAGCGTTTACGCAAGAACTTCAACAGGTCGCTATCCGTTGCATGAAAATGAAAGCATAACATTCTACGGATTCAACTTGGGCAGTCCTTCTGTAAGTCCTTCTGTAAGTTTGAATGGAACTGCTCTTAAATCAGGCGAAAAAGAAGTTCCTTTAAGCGATATTGTTGGCGGTTCTAACAAGGCAACAGTAACGACAGGAACAACTGCGACGTCCGGAGCATTTACGGTTTCTGTAAACTCTTTGCAGGCGATAAACAACATGAACGACAACTCAAAAGAATACAATCAGCAACCAAACAACGTAAACAACAACATCTTGACTGATGATTTGTACGCAGACGTTTGGCAGTTCAAGAATGCTGCTGAACCAATAAATGGTGGTGCAAAATATGTTACTATGAAAATAAATCCAAAAACAGGTGTTCCAGGATTTAGTTATGCAAACAGTATTTTGTACTTTAATATGCCTGGATATAATGCTGATAATGGAGCTAATTCTTGGGGTACTGATAACAATACTGTTTCGGGAATCCAATATTCTCAAATTCCATTTGGAATGAATTATGGTGGATTTAGTCACAACACATTTGCATTTGATAACTATGGTTATTCTTATGGTGCGGCTATGTGTACAGACACGCAAAGTGCAAAGGCGAGCGCATTCTTCCAGTTCTTTAGTAGGGAAACACCTATTCCTTATAATACAATGGATCAGAATATGAACTATGTTAATTCTGCTAATGCAAGCCGTTTGGATTCGTCTACAGTTCAAATTTCTAATGATGATACTACCGGTTGGGTAACAGATATTGATCGAATTCAGTCCATTTCTATGGAAACAACTCATGCTTCAACAGGTGCTCCAAGTTCTTCAACTCCTACTTATGTTTATATGGCTTATTATGATAAGAGTGCAAGACAAGTTCGGTTTAGGTGGGGAACTGTTGGCGATGCGACTGACAATATCGATGGAAAAGCAAATTCTACCCTTAACAATAGTTTTAGTCGTGTTGGAAATTCTTATGGATTGGATGATATTGTAGATTCAAAATATACAGGATATGCTCAATCTTCAAAAAATGATGGAGGTCTTCGTAATGGAGGGTTGCCAGATTCTTACGTAAAGTACAGTTACAACAATAATGAAGGTATTCCAATTCAAGTTGTTGCCGCTAATGGTATAATAGGTGCAAATGCTGCTTATAGTTCTGCAACAACTTATGGTGCTGGTGAATATGTATCTCTTGCGATTGTGGACAAAGATTCTTCAAATCCTATTGCAGTTGTTTCTTGGTATGACAGCAAGAATATGCAGCTTTGCATGGCGTATAACACAAGTCCAACTACAAGCAACAATTGGGTTTCTAAAGTTGTGGATTCAAATGGCGGTATAAATGTAAAGATTGCGGCAGATTCTGACAAAGGTATTCATTTTGCTTACTATGACAATAAAGGTGGTAGTGATTTGAAATATGCTTATATGTCATCGTGTACGGCAACACCGCAAATTGTTTCTGTAGATTCATTTGGTTCTGTCGGCGCAAAATGTACAATCGATCTTGCTAAAAACGCAAATGGAAATGGGTTCCTTATATCGGTTATCAGATGAACGCATATTTAGGAACTCCACTGGCTGCAAAGATTGCATATCTTCCTGAAGGTGTGAGTTCAGATATTCCTGCTGGTGTTAACAATAAAGACTGTTACACAGGTGATTGGGAAGTAAGTATTGTTCCTACAAGCAATATTCCAAATGATGACCTAATAAATGTAGGCGTTTGGCGCGATTCAGATGGCAAGGCTAAAGCATTTACAAGTAATTCTAACTGGTCTACAGGCGATGTTGCTCCGGGAGAGGTTGTTTCAAACTCTACATTGAATGTTGGCAATGCGACAATTGTGCATGGTAATAATACTTCAAATCCAATCATTGGTTATGGTATTGATACTGGCGCAATCGAAATGGCCCAAAAGAAATAACCCATTTCAATAGTAATTTTTCAAAAAACAAAACAACGGATTTTTGTGCAATATTTGTATGGAAATCCGTTGTTTTTTTTTAATGTTTTGGCGTTGAATTTGTTTTTAGGAGATATTTTTTTTGTAGGAAACTATGATTTATTTAGAAAATTGTAGTTGTAAGGGGATAATATTGAGCCATGGCAGGATGATAATGGCATTCAATATATCGGAGTAGAGCAGAATATTTAAGGTAGGGCAGAAAAAATAATTATCACAAAATTATATTAAAATAAGTTTCTATTTTTTCTACCTATACTGATGCAAGACAATATTTTGCGCCATTTCTGCGTATTCGGGAAGGATTCGGTTGTGGTGTTCTGCCAGAAATCCAGGGGAAAGCAGTTCGCCGCTGACAAGAACTCTTGTGGCGCGCAATTTTCGTTCCTCGTTCTTGCTGCTTGCCGGTTCTTTTTCGCACATCAGAAGGTATGCGTTGTAGGCTTCCAGCACAGAGGATTCTATAAGGTTTTTCTTTTGCGCTTCATCTGACGGCAGTTCCGGGATTTTTATGTCCTTGTATTTTGCTACAAAATCCGGGTCTGCGCTAAGATTTTTGTTTGCGGAAAAAATTACCGGCCACAAATGTCTGTTTTTATATTTTGCTTCGGCGATTATGTGGTAATTGCTTCCAGAAGGAACAGCGAAAAGTTCAAAGTTGATTTTGTCTTCATACGATTCAGTTTTTTCCGGGGCTTTTTCCACAATTTCAGATTCTTTCTGAGCCGGAAGTTTTTCTTCTTTTGTTTTTTGAATTTTTTTTGTCGGCGCGGAACAGGTTTTTATAAGGATTGAAATTATCAGGATGAAAAGCAACAGTAAAATTCCTGCAATCACAAGAATTTTAAGTTTTTTCCCGGAAATCGCTTTTTCTGTTTCATATTCCGGTTCGTTTTCAAAGTCATTCTCGTCAATTCCAAGCTCATCATTGTAAAAATCGTCATCAGGTTCTTCTGCGGTTTCTGGAATTATAGTGTCGTCGGGAAGTTCTTTTGCCTTGAGATGTTCGTAAGGTTTGTTAAGCCTTCGTGCAACCGCCGCGCATGGAACAAATTTTATACGCCAGTGCGCCGGAATGTTGATTTTTTCGCCGCTTCCAGGATTGATTCCTGTAGTCGCTTCGATCCAGGTTTTCTTGAACGTGCCAAAATTGTAAATTGAAAAACTTTCGCTGTCTTTTAATCCCTTTCTTACGATTGTAAAAAAAAGTGTGGAAAACTGTTTTGCTGTTTCAAACTTTATGCCGGTTTTCTGAACAAGTTTTTCCGCCAGTTGGGATTGTGTTAAAAACTCATTCATTTATCTCGTCCTTTAGTTTTACCGAAGCCTTGAACTTCAGCTTTATCTTTTTAGGGTAAAGCATTTTTTTTCCATTAACAGGATTCCGTCCGGCGCGTTCTTTTGTTTCTACAGGTTTAAAAGTTCCGAATCCCGGCTGGATAAATCTGTTCCCTGATTCAAGAGCAACGACAATTTCTTCAAGCATTGTGTTCAATGTTTCGTTGCACTTTTTCTTTGTGAGACCAAGTTCCGTTGCCATTTCGCTTACTAGTTCCTGTTTCGTCATACCTTTATTTTATCCCATTTTTTTAAAAATGAAAAAGAGATTTATGAATATTAGGTTGAATATCGAGTTTTTTTTGTAAAAAGAATAAAAGCTCAGGCAGATTTGCAATTTGTGAAGATTTTTGGCGATTGAATTAATTAAAGTGCGGAGCACCCGAATTAATACAAGCGTAGCGCGAGCCAAATCCATCTGAGCAAATTGGAAATATGCCGAAAGCGTTCTTTCGTAATTTGTAAAAAAAACTCGAAATTAAGCCTATTAGTTTTAATTTTGAGTTTTTTTGTAATGAATAAGGGCGCAGGGAACATTTTTTCAAATTTCAAAAACTCATTATCCATAATATCTAATGTTAGTAAAATTCGGAATTATATGATAAAATATCCTTGCAATATGAAAGATGACGCTTATCCAAAATTTTTATTGAGCTCGGCGCAGATTTTAAGGCTGATTTTCAGGATGGTCAGGCAGATTAATCAAAATCTTGGAAAAATAAGTTGTGAAACTGCATTTATTGCCGCTTCAATAGCGAAAAGTTTGCCGGAAGGGAAAAAAATCTCTCTGAAAGATGCGGTTCTTTTGTCGTTGTTTCATCTTTTTGGATTTCTTCATTTTTTTGGTGAAGAGGCTGTAAGGCTTTCGGAGCTTACGCAGGAAGAAATCCATCATTCTTTTTTTATACGGATATTATTATTGAAAGGAAATGTCGCCGCTTGGCGAAAATGCAAAAACCCTTCTTTTTTATGACAAAAAATACGACGAAAATCTTGCGGCAAAAATTCCGCAGCTTGAATATGCTTCGCTGATTTTTACTGCGCAGTCGATTCAAAGTCTTCTGGACGACAAAAAGGGAAACTATGTTGCGTCAGATTTTCAAAAATACGGATTTTCAAAGTTTAATCAGCTTTATCTTTTAATTTTTAGACAGCTCGATATTGATAAAGTTATTTCCAAGAAGATTATTTCCGATTCTTTTCAGCAGGATATGGAAGGCTTGTTTGATTCTTTTGAATTTTCAGAGGAAGAGACTTCGCAGCTTTTTAAGCTGATGATTTATCTTATCGATTTTAAAAGCACGCAGACTGTTCAGCATATAATTCATACGGCATGCTATGCGGTTTCAATCGGAAAGTTAAAAGGTTTGCCGCAGCCGCAGCTTGACGAGCTTTTTACCGCCGGAATCCTGCACGATTTGGGGAAGATTGAAATTCCTAATACGATTCTTGACTCTCCGGACCGTCTTTCTGCGTTTGAATACCGCGTAATGAAGACGCACGTTGAGAAAACGGAAATTATTTTAAGAAACATTGTTCCGGAAAAAATAAAAAAAATCGCAGTTCATCATCATGAAAAACTTAACGGGCTGGGCTATCCGGAAAGGCTTTTTGCCTCGGCTCTTTCCGAGCAGGACAGGATTCTGACTGTTGCAGATATATTTAGCGCGCTTGTGGATGAGCGTTCGTACAAAGAAAAATTTGACAAAGAAAATATCATAGAAATTTATAGAAAAATGGCAAACGCCGGCGAAATTGAAAAAGGTGTTCCTGATTTTATTCAAAAGAATTATTCTATTTTTGAAAAAGACAAGGAACACTATGCGTTTATGTTTGGCGTTCCGCTTGGAATGGTAGAAGTTCAGTATCAGGAAGAAATTTCTTCCGAACTTCAGGAATCCGAAATTATGGAAGTGCGGCAGTTTTAAACAAAAACCTCCGGCAGACTTTTAGTCCGCCGGAGGTTTTTTATAATGCGCTCGCCTGCGTTGAAGTTATATTACACCAGTCCCTGCGCAATCATAGCGTTGGCAACCTTTACGAAACCAGCGATGTTTGCGCCTGTGCAAAATCGAAAATCCGTTAAGAAAAAGTCTGCGGCAGCGGACTTTTTTAGGATTATCGAAAAAACGCACTCGCCACGAGACTAGCGAGTGGCGGCGCAAGCAGGCGCCTGCGTTGAATTTATATTACACCAGTCCCTGCGCAATCATGGCGTTGGCAACCTTTACGAAACCAGCGATGTTTGCGCCTGTGCAAAATCGAAAATCCGTTAAGAAAAAGTCTGCGGCAGCGGACTTTTTTAGGATTATCGAAAAAACGCACTCGCCACGAGACTAGCGAGTGGCGGCACAAGCAGGCGCCTGCGTTGAATTTATATTACACCAAACCCTGTGCAATCATGGCGTTGGCTACTTTTACGAAACCAGCGATGTTTGCGCCTGCGACGTAATTTACCCAATTACCTTCTTTTGCGCCGAACTTGACTGCTGTGTCGTAAGCGTTTGCGTGGATGTTTACCATGATGCTGTGGAGCTTTTCGTCAACTTCTTCAGAAGACCATGAAAGTCTTTCTGAGTTCTGGCTCATTTCAAGACCGGAAGTTGCAACACCGCCGGCGTTGGATGCTTTTCCTGGCGCATACAAAATTTTTGCGGCAAGGAATTTGTTTACAGCGTCGATGTTTGATGGCATGTTTGCGCCTTCAGCAACAAGTTTACAACCGTTGTCCAGAAGTTTCTGTGCATCTTCGCCAAGAAGCTCGTTCTGTGTCGCGCAAGGGAATGCGCAGTCACATTTTACTTCCCAGACTTTTTTGCCTTCAAAGTATTTTGCAGACGGGAACTGCTTTGCATATTCAGAAATGCGTCCGCGGCGAACTGTTTTAAGTTCTTTTACCCAGTCAAGCTTTTCCTGTGTAATTCCGTCAGCATCGTAGATGTATCCGTTGGAATCAGAAAGTGTAACAACTTTTGCGCCGAGCTGGATAAGTTTTTCAGCGGCATATTCCGCAACGTTTCCAGAACCTGAAACAACGCAAGTCTTTCCCTTGAAGTTCTGTCCGACTTTTTTAAGCATTTCCTGCGCAAAATAAATCAGACCGTAACCTGTTGCTTCCGTACGAATCAATGAACCGCCGAATGTAAGACCTTTTCCTGTCAAAACACCAGTGTATTCATCGCGGATTCTCTTGTACTGTCCAAAAAGATAGCCGATTTCGCGTCCGCCAACGTTTGTCGCCGGCTGGAACGTCTGTGTCTGCGCCGATGTGGCGGTAAAGTTCTGTCATAAATGACTGGCAGAAGCGCATAACTTCTTTGTCCGATTTTCCGTGCGGATCAAAGTCAGAGCCGCCCTTTCCGCCGCCCATTGGAAGCGTTGTCAAAGAATTCTTCAAAACCTGTTCAAAGCCAAGGAACTTTAAAACAGAAAGGTTTACTTCTTTAGAAAAACGCAAACCTCCTTTGTAAGGTCCGATTGCGCTGTTGTACTGAACACGGAATCCACGGTTTACATGATAATTTCCTTGTCATCCATCCACGGAACGCGGAACTGGATAACTCTTTCCGGCTCAACAAGCCTTTCAAGAATCGCATTTGGTTCAAGCTCTGGCATCTGGTCAACAACTGGATCAAGAGTTGTCAAAACTTCTTCTACAGCCTGAAGGAATTCAGGTTCATTTGGATTTTTAGCTTTTACTTCTTCCCAAACTCGGTTTACGTAAGCGTTTTTCATAAGATTTTAGCCCCTTAATTGCACCCTATATCAGGATACAAGCAACTCATTATACACTATGTCTTTTTTGTTAGTAAATAATTTTGCAAAAAAATGTTATTTTTTTGTGTTTTTTTGCATATATATTCAAAATCATGGCAAACGCATTATAAATAATTTAAGTAAACTTTGCGCGAAGGAACGGTTTCGTGGTCAAAAACACTCTGATTGTTGAGACCGCGTGAGCGGTCAATTCTATAGTTACTTTGCAACAATCAGCGTGAGGGGATGTCCAATAAGTATCTTTTTTTGTCATTTATAGGCTTTGACCCGAAATTCTAAAATGCATATATTACAATCATTTAGAATTTGTTCAACAATGACATTCAGAACTTATTGGACATCTTCGATTTTGAACCACGAAACCGTGACTGGGAGCAAGTTTTTTGCTGAATACATTTATAATGCGTTTGCCATGTATTCAAAATTCTTTCAGGTTGTTAAAAATCTTTTAAAGCAATATACTTCTATAAAATAACGAGTTCCGCATCCTGCGGTTTTTTATAAGAGGAATTTATGTCTTTAGACTGTGGTATCGTTGGATTGCCGAATGTTGGTAAATCCACAATTTTTTCTGCATTAACAGCAGCGCCGGCAGAAGCTGCAAATTTTCCGTTTTGCACAATTGATCCTAACGTTGGAATTGTTGACCTGCCCGATGAACGCCTTGATTTTTTGGCTTCAGTAAATAATCCAAAAAAGAAAACTCCTGCATCTGTGAAATTTGTGGATATTGCAGGACTTATAAAAGGCGCAAGCCAGGGTGAAGGTCTTGGAAATCAGTTCCTGGCAAATATCCGTGAATGTGCGTGCATTGCCCATGTTGTCCGCTGCTTTGACAATCCGGACATTATGCATGTGCGCGAAGATTCAAAGGTTGAAGCGCCTGTTGATCCGGAAAGCGATGTCCTTACAATCAATTTTGAGCTTGCGCAGGCAGATTTGCAGACAATTTCAAAACGTCAGGAAAAAAATATAAAATCAGTCCGCGCGCTTGGAAAAGAGGCGGAAAAACAGCTTGCTCCGTTTAATTCTGCGGTAGAGAAAATTCTTCCTCTTCTTCAGGAAGGAAAATGCGCACGGCTTGCGGAGCTTACAGATGACGAAAAAGCTGCCATAAAAGATATGTTTCTTTTGACAATGAAGCCGACTCTCTACGTTGCAAATGTTGATGAAGATTCAATTGCTTCCGGAACAAACAAGTATGTGGAAACACTTAAAAAAATTGCAGATTCAGAAAAAAGTGAAGTTGTTGTAATCTGCGGAAAATTTGAGGCTGACCTTGCGGAAATCACGGAAGACGCGGACCGCAGGGAATTTATGGAGTCGGTTGGTCTTAAGGAAAGCGGACTGGCTGTTTTGGCTAGAAAAGCCTACCACCTTATGGGACTTGAGACATTTTTTACCGGCGGTTCAGATGAATGCCGTGCCTGGACAATCCATGCCGGAGACACAGCTCCAAAGGCGGCCGGCGTAATTCACACGGATTTTGAAAAAGGATTTATTAAAGCGGAAGCCTATTCGATTGAAGACTTGCGGAAGTATGGTTCTGAGCAAAAAATCAAGGAAGCCGGAAAATACCGCCAGGAAGGAAAAGATTACGTTGTGCAGGACGGCGATGTGCTTTTCTTTAAATTCAATGTCTGATTGTTTTTAAGCAGACCGGACGTTTTAGTTTTTAATTCGTATGGAGTATGAATGCCCTGGCGCAAGTCGCCGGGGTTTGTTTATTCTGCGGTTTCTTGTCTGTTTTTTCCGTTTTGTTTTGCCCTGTAAGCAGCTTTGTCCGCCGATTTTAACCACTCGTTGCCGGACCAGCCTTCTTTGTAAAGGGATATTCCAACGCTCATGGAACAGTTGATTTCAGATGTAAAATAATCAAATTCTATGGTTTGAAATTTTTTCATTATTATGGAAATTGTTTCTTTTATTTCCGGAATTGTTTTATCCCTGAATAAAATTACAAATTCGTCTCCGCCGTATCTGAAGGCATTCCTGTTTGTCTCAAGCGTTTCTGTTATTATTTCGGCTAAAGAAATAAGGACGGCATCTCCTGTCGCATGGCCAAATGTGTCGTTTACCGTCTTGAAGTTGTCAAGGTCGATGAATGCAAGAGCAAGGTTTTCAGTTTTTGTTTCAGTATGCATCAGTCTGTCTATGGTTTCTGCAAGCGCCCTTCGGTTGTAAAGCCTTGTAAGCGGTTCAAGCTGGAGTTCTTCAGTAAGGGCAAGCAGTTTTTTGTAGTTGTGGCTGATAAAAGAAATCTGGGCGGTTTGAGAGCGAAATAATGTCCTTGCGACGTTGTATAAAAGGGATATGATAAGAATATCGACTGCGAGCATTGTGATTTTATAGGATAAAGTATGTTCGTGGAAAAGGAATGCAAAGACAAGGTAGCCTGGAACGTATGTTATAAATGATGCGATGAGAAGAGCTTTTAAAAGTTTCTTGTCTGTGGTAGGGGACGCCACAAGCATTGTGGATGCAGGAAGAATCAGAACAACCGAATAATGCGCGTTGAAAAATGAGATAACTGCAAGAATCCAGAACAGCTCTGAAATAACAAGCCGGGTTCCTTTTTGCCATGGCGTGGTCTTTTTGTTTATTGCAACCGTAATTGGAATCATGCCCGCAATTTGAAGTATTGATGGAATTATTGCCCTGAAAAGAAGATGCCTGAAAAAATTGACTGAATCAGGCTGTTTTGTAAAGTACGTAAGAAGAGTTGCCAGCAATATAAGAAGAAACGTCGCGCCAAATATAAACCAGCACTGTGTGTTTAAACGTTTTTGCCAGCGTCGAAAATAAGTTTCTTTATACTCTTCCAAAGTCATATATAAAATTATATCAAACCTGATTTTAAATTACAATTCGCAAAATCCCGCGTTGATTCCGTTCATGACGTTGTAAAACTCCGGGAAGGAAACCGCGCAGCATTCTGCGTCGTTTATTATTACGGATTCTGATTCTTCAAGTCCAAGTCCAAGAACCGCAAGGCTCATGGCTACTCTGTGGTCGTCAAAGGATTCGACTGTTCCGCCGTGAATTTTCCATTCAGGGTTTTTTGTTCCGTCCGATTTTTCAGGGCTGTGGCCAATTATTCTGAACCAGTCAGGACCTGTCTCGACTTTTGCGCCTAATTTTTCCAGTTCCTTCTGCATGACTTCAATTCTGTCTGTTTCTTTTTTGCGGCAGACTCCGATGTCTTTTATGGTGATTGTTCCTTCTGTAAAGCAGCCTGCCACAGCAAGGGCGCAGATTGCATCCGGATAGCCTGAAAGGTTTACGCAAAGTTCCTTGCCCGGAAGATTTTCTGTTGAAAGCCTTGAAGATTTTGCCGTAAGCGTATTTTTTTCTTTGTCTTCGGTTATGTTTGCGCCAAGTTTCTTCAGAACCTCGACTATTTCCATGTCGCCCTGGCTTCCTGAGTAGTCAATGTTTTCGATAGTGATTTCGCTGTCGGAAATTAACGCTGCGACCAGCGGAAAAGCGACGGCTTCCCAGTCGCCGGGAATTTCTTTGTCAAAGGCTTTCATCTGAACCGGCCCGTGAACCTGAATATGCTTGTAGTCTTCGCTGATTTCAAGTTTTACTCCCATTTCTTCCAGCCATAGCCGGGTCATATTCAGAAAAGGAGTTTCTTTTGGATCTGTGAGTTCAATGTGCGTAGTTCCGTTCAGCCGGCTTGCCGCCATCATTATTCCGCTTATGTACTGGCTTAGCCGTCCGTCTGTAACAATTGTCTGGTTTTCTTTTATCGGGCCTTTTATTATTAGCGGCGGAGCATTTTTTTCCGGTCTGGAAATGTATGCCTCGGCTCCAAGCTGCTTCAACGCATCCACAACATGAAGAATCGGCCGTGTGCGGATTGATTCATCGCCTGTAAAAACTGACCAGCCGTTAAAAGTTGCCGCAACAGGGCTCATAAAATACAGAAGCGAGCCGGAATTTCCTACGTTTACAACATCGTCTGGAAGGTGGGCGTTTTTTCCTGCGCCTTCAACAATCCAGTCGGATGGATTTGAAATATCAACTTTCGCTCCAAACAATGGAACTGCTTTGCTTGATGAAATGCAGTCTGCTCCTGACAAAGGATTTCTGATATGGGAAGTTCCTTCTGCCAGCGACGAAAATAATAACGCCCGGATAGTATGGCTTTTAGAGCCTGGAACTCTGATTTTTCCAGAGAGTTTTGCTTTTTGCGATTTGATTTTCATAATAATTCATTTTACCAAAATCTTAATTTCCACGCTACAAGTTTTTTTAGGGCAGATTTGTAAATTTTCTTGCGCTTTTTTAATTTGCGGTTGCAATGCATTTTATTGGAAGGTGGTCTGAATATCCTTCTCCGGTGTAGATTTTATACGCCTTCGGAATGAAGTTTTCGCCGCACCAGTTTCCTTCTGTAAGAACTTCAAAATTTTTAATTGTGATTTTGTCGTTTGCAAAAAAATGGTCAATCCGCTCCCATGTATCCTTAAAATAGTAGCTTCCGGGTTCTTCCTGCTCCCCTGAAGTGTTGAGCCATGGTGAATAAACCGGAGCGTTTTCGTTTTCCGGAGTATAAAATGACCGCAATTCTATGTTTTTACCGTTTTTTCCGGATTTATATTCCGCCGACTTGAATTCTGAAATGTCCCGGTTAAAGTCTCCGCAGGCGAGTACCGGAAAATTTTTGTGTTCATTTATTTTTTTTGCAAGAATACTTTCCTGCCAGTTGCGCCAGACTTCAGATTCTTCCGCGCCGCCAGATTTTGATTTCCAGTGGCTTACAAAAACGCAGAAGTCTTTTCCTTCAAAAATAATATTTAGTTTCATCAGCGGACGCATTGCAGGTTGCTCGGAATTTTCTGTCCTTATATCAATGTTGTGGATTGTGACTTCTGAAATTGGAAATTTTGAAATGACTGCGCAGCCGATTGCGTCTCCCGGATTTTTTGAAAAAGCGCCGTACTGCCAGGAATCTTTTGTGTTCCAGCTTTTTGATGACATGAAATTTGTTATGTCGTAAAGTATTCCGGAATTTTCTATTTCTTCAAAAACGAAAATATCCGCATTGATTGAATTTATTGCGGCGCAAAGTTTTTCCAGCCTTTTTTTGTAAGATTCTTTTCCCCAGATTTGCGATTTTGTGAAATTTGAATATTCAGTTCCATCGCAGTTTCCGTCAAAAAAAGTCTGCACGTTCCAGTTTACGACTGAAAACGAATTTGCCGGAATCCTTGCTGAAAAGCAGCCTGAAAAAATAAAAGCCAAAAGCGAATATAAAATACGTCTGATTTTTTCCATAAAAACCTCCCATAAAAAGTCAACGAGAAAATTTCAATTTTCGATTTGACTTTTTATGCCCATTCGCAATGAAATGAGAATGGGCAGTTAATAAGAAAGTTTGCAACGCAAACTTTTGAATAAAAACTTTGACGCTATCTTAGGCAAAGTTTTTATTACACTCTTTACTTTATATAGCAATTGTTTTTCAAAAACTGAAATGATTTGCGCTCAATTCGTAATTAATTTTCAAAAAAAATCAGGAAAATCCGGCGTTTTCATTATCTTTCGTAGCTGGAGGCGATGTTCAGCTGTGTTCTGTATTTTGCGACTGTCCGTCTTGCGATTTTTATTCCTTTTTCTGCAAGGATGTCTGCTATTTTCTGGTCGGAAAGTCTTTTTTCGCCGGGTTTCTGCGCTTTCAGTATATTTTCAATTTCAAGTTTTACGCTGTCTGTTGAAATATCTTCGTCTTTTTTGCTGTTTTCTTCTATTATATTATTTTTTTGTTAAATCCGGTCTTGCGGAAGGCAGCGCTTTTGTAAAAAAATATTTTACCGGAAAAGTTCCCCATTCGCACCGCAGGAATTTGCTGTCCGCCATTCTGGAAACCGTTGATTCGTGTACGTTTATTATTTTTGAGAATTCACGCTGCGTCAGCGGAACTAAATGTCCCGGACCTTTTAAAAAGAATTCTTTTTGAAGTTCCGCAAGTTTTTTGAACGCATTTAACAGAACCTGCTCACGGAAATTCAGCGTGTTCAGAAAATTTTGCGCTTCTTTCAGCTGAAGCCTTATGACTTTTTTGCTCTCTTCGTTCAGTTCCGGAGAATTTTCTTCTTTTTTTAAGTCTTCTGCAATTGAAAGAACCGGAATCGCCTGATTTGAAAGCACAACCTTTAACTCTTCGGGATTTTCCCCTTCGGCAATGTATACATCCGGCTGAATAAAATGTTCCTGGGAAGATTTAAATTCCTGCGCTGGAACTGGCTGCAGGGACTGAATGAACTCTATTGCCTGTTTTACTGTTTCCGTGGAAAGCTCATCTTTTTTTAACTGGATGTCATCCGGGTTTGGAGTCCAGAACGAAAGTTTTTCATTTTCTTCTATATTTTTTTCAATTTTGCGCAGGACTTTTTCTGCTAGCGGCGGTTTTAAGATTTCAAGCCTGCCGTGAAGAATGTAAAGGGCGATTTTCGGCGCGTTTTTTTTAAGCTTTGCCTGAATTTCAAGGCTTTCCGTGGCGTTCTGGCAGCAAATTCCTTCCGGATCAAAGCGTTGGACGATTGAGAGGCATCTTTTTAGAAGCGCTTCGTTGTCTCCTTTTTCCGGTTCTATCAAAGTTATCGGCGCAAGGATGTGGAATCCGTTTTTATCAAGGTTTTCTATCAGTTTTCGGCAGAGGCGGTTTTCGTTTTCCGGCAGGTTTGTCATATTAAGCTGATGAATAAGGTGTTCCTGAAGAGTTTCTGTTTCATCCGGCGCGCTTTCCAGCATGCTCTGGTATTTTTCCGCGGCCTGTTCGCCTGATGCGGTTGAAATTCCTGTATGGACTGAATCCGTGCTTCCGGCAAATTTGTCTTCTTTTATTTCAAGCGCAGGATTTTCGTCGACTTTTTCCAGGATTTCTTCCCTGAGTTCAAGGCTTCCCATGGCAATAAGGTTCATTGCCATTATCTGCTGCTGAGAAAGTTTCATTATCTGCGCCTGAACGCTTTTTTGCGCAAGCGAAAGTCCCTGTGCTTCCATATATTTGATTATAGCACAAAGTTAAAGATTCAGTTATATTTTGAAGTATGAAAACTTTTGAACAAATGGGAATTCAAATCCCGGAAATCTTATTGCCGAAAAATCTTGATGTTTCAACCTGGTCAGTTGTTGCCTGCGACCAATATACTCAGGACAGGGAATACTGGGCTTCTGCTGAAAAAATTGTAGGCGGAAAGCCTTCGACCTTAAATATAATTTTGCCGGAAGTTTATCTTAACGATTCCGGAAAAAAGGAACGAATCCAAAAAATCCGTTCTACGATGAAAGAATACCTTGAAAGCGGAATTTTTTCTGAACCGCAAAAAGAGTTTGTGTACATTGAACGGACTACTGCGTATGGAAGAGTCCGCCGCGGTCTGGTTGCCGCGCTCGACCTGGAAACGTATGAATGGAAGCCTTTCAGCAAGGCTCTTGTCCGCGCCACAGAAGCGACGATTGTTGACCGGATTCCGCCTAGAATGGAAATCCGCCGCGGCGCGCCGCTGGAGCTTCCGCACATAATGCTTCTTGTGAACGACCCGGAAAAAACTCTTGTGGAAGGAGTCGGCTCTTGTGTTTCAAAGAAAAATCCTATTTATTCGGGTTCGCTTATGCAGAATTCCGGCAGCATAAAAGGCTGGGCGGTTTCTTCTGCGGAGGAGATTGAGTGCGTAAGGAGCGCGCTGGAAAAACTTTCTGAAAAAAACGCTTCTTCCGATGGCTCTGTGTTCCTTTTTGCGGTTGGAGACGGAAACCATTCCCTTGCGACTGCAAAAGCCGTGTGGGATGAATATAAGTCTGAAAATCTGGAAAAGGCCGCGGACAAAAATTGCCCTGTTAGGTATGCGCTTGTTGAAATTGTAAACATATACGATTCGGGATTGACTTTTGAACCGATTCACCGCGTTGTTTTTAATGGCGACGGACAGAATAAAGATAATTTTTCAAGAAAAATTATTGAAAAAATCGCGGAAAAACTGGGCGGAACTGTAAAAAACGCAGGCTCTGCGGAAGAGCTTGAAAATTCTGTAAAAAAATCATGCGCAGACTTTGGATTTGTGTTCAATGCGGATGGAAAACAGGAATTTATCCTTGTTCAGACAAAAATTACTGAGCTTGCGGTTGCAAGTTTTCAGCCGGTTCTGGATGAAATCCTGAAAAATGATTTTGAATCTGCCTCGATTGATTATATTCACGGAGCGCAGGAAGTTTTTAGGCTTGGCGCAAAAGAAAACACGCTGGGAATCCTTCTTCCGCCAGTTGCCAAGGACAGTTTTTTTGCCACGATAAACAGTCATGGACCGCTTCCTAGAAAAAGTTTTTCAATGGGCGAGGCGGACGAAAAGCGTTTTTACCTTGAGTGCCGCCGACTTTTCCCAGATTCGTAGATTTTTGTTCACATATTTTTTGACAACTGCCAAAAAACGCAATATTATTACTCTTTGATGATTATTGTGTATTGTTAAACTTATTTTTGGAGGCGCATCATGGCGATTATAGCAATTTCACGGCAGGTAGCAGCATTAGGGGACGAAATTTCAAAGGCGCTCTCTGAAAAACTTGGTTATAGATTTGTAAACAGAAAAGAACTTGAAAAACGCATAGTGGATTTAGGCTTTTCCCCGGAAAAACTGAAAAAATATGACGAGCGCAAGCCGGGATTTTTTGCATCTTTGGTAAAAGACCGCGATGAATATCTGAATTATCTTCAGACTGCCGTTCTGGATACTGCCGCGGAGGGAAATTGCATTCTGCTTGGAAGAGGTTCTTTTCTTATTCTGGAAAATCTTCCGAACCTGATTCCGCTTCGTTTTGTGGCGAAAGATTCAGTCAGGATGGAACGGCTTATGAAGGAACACGGCTGGAACGAAAAACAGGCGCTCCAGCGCATTACCGAAAGCGATAACAACCGCAAGGGCTTCCATAAAAGTTTCTTTAATGCCGAGATTGAAAATCCCCAGCAGTTCCTGATGGTTATGAATACAGGAATGTTTGATGTGGAAACTGCTTCGGATGTTATTGTTTCTCTTGCAAAGTCAGTTGTAACGCCGGAAAAAGAGCTTGCCGGGAAAGCGAAGCTTCAGGAGCTTATAAATTGCCAGCATCTTGTTAATAAATTGATTTTTGAATACAAGCTGAATATTGAATTTTTGCGCGCAGTTATCAACGGAAATACTTTGACGCTTCAGGGAGTCGCTGATTCTTCTGTGCTTGTGGAAAGAGCGATAAAAATCAGCGCGGTTGAGCTTCCGGGATACAACATCACTTCTTCAATAAGTGTTGTTCAGGATTTTAAAACGCATTTTTAGTAAATTTTCAATGCTTTTCTAATCGGCTTTTTTTTGCTATAATGAAAATATCAGGATTATTATGAAGACGTCTAACAAATTTACGCTGGCTAGAGTTTGCTTTGCGCCGGTATTCTTTTTTATTTATTTTATTCCGGTTTGGGCTCAAAATGAAAATTTGGCAAAAATTTCTGCCTGTATAATGATTCCTCTGCTTGCGCTTGCGCAGCTTACGGATTATTTTGACGGTCATTATGCAAGAAAAAATGGCGAAGTAAGCGATTTTGGAAAACTCTTTGACCCTTTTGCGGACGTTATGCTGAACCTTACGCTTTTTGCTTGCGCCCAGCATTCGTTCAGCGCTGTTTTGAATCCTGCAGGATATATGCCGGCTGTCTGTTTTGTTCTGATTCTTTACCGCGAGTTTACGATGAATTTTTTAAGGATGGTCGCTGTAAGCCGTGGAACTGCGATTGCCGCGCGAAAAGGCGGAAAGCTTAAGACGGTCTTTTACATCGCTTCCGGATTTTATATGCTTGCCGTTGAGTCTTTTATCCGGCTGGGCACAAATATAGACATTTCTGCTTATATGCCGACCTTGCATACGGTTGCTTATGTAATGTTTGCTGTCTGCGTGCTTCTGAGCTATATATCCTTTATTGATTATATCCGTGCCTTTGCAGGTATTTTTAAGCAGGAAAAATAAATTTCCGATTGCTGTAAATAGCCTAAATGTCGAGCTTGTTGTAAAAAGAATAAAAGCGCAGGCAGATTTGCAATTTGAGAAGATTTTTGGCGATTGAATTAATTAAAGTGCGGAGCACCCGAATTAATACAAGCGTAGCGCGAGCCAAATCCATCTGAGCAAATTGGAAAGCTGCCGAGAGCGTTCTTTCATAATTTGCAAAAAAAACTCGAAATTAAGGTTAAATAAGTTTATTTAAAACGAAATTATCTCGTCATAAACCTGTATTGCAAACACGTCTGTCATTCCAGAGATAAATTCCACTACGCATTTTGTGTATGAGCCGATGTCGTTCATGTTGAAAAACTGCGTTGTGTTTATACGCAGTATTTTTTTTCTGTCCACATCTGTTTTCCATGTCGCGGGGCGGTAGTTTGTGTACTTGATAAGCCATTCTGTAAAAGTTTTGCCTAGGACAGGATAGTATTTTAATGCCTGCGCCATCCTTCCGTTTCTTGCGTAGTCGTAATAGCGCATCAGCGTCCTGAATATTGTGTGCAGGCAGTTGTCCGCATAGCAGGAAAATTCTTTTAGCCGCCAGTGATTGTAAATATGCGCAAAGTTGAATTTTTTTAGTTCCAAAATGAAGTTAAAGTATTCCTCGCTGAAGCAAAGTCCTTTTTCCGGCGAGCTCTGCTGGCAAAGGTCGACAATCAGGTCGTTTATAAGAACGGTTGTGTTAACGGCTTTTCCGCTGCGGAATGCGTGGCTTCCCTTTGAGCTCAGCGTTGTCGCGACAATCTCGCGCATGTGCCGGTACGCTGCCATGTCAAGAATGTGGTACTGCCGGGCGTCTTCTATGTCGCGGCCAAGATATGCGATTTTGTCCGCGATTTTTACAACGCAGCCTTCCCATGTGAACGGCTGAATTAATCCGGGGCGTTTTATAGAATACAAGTCTATTGCCTCATTTCTTGGCTTTATTCCCTGCTGGTCAATTTCGCCGCAGTGGCAGATAAGTCCGTCGCGCACCGCGTATGTAAGGTTCAGCGGTTGTGCGATTCCGTCCGGGTCTGGAAGTGTTTCAATAAAATCTGCGAAAAACAGGGAGTTGCGCTCATGCCAGAATTTTTTAGGAGCGTCTTTGCCTTCTTTTTGCTCCATAAGGGAGTTTAGGCAGTCCTCGCCGTGGTGTCCGAAAGGCGCGTGCCCGATGTCGTGCCCAAGGGCGATTGCATTGGAAAGCTGCTCGTTAAGTCCAAGGTATTTGCATATTGTGCTTGCCACGCTTGCGACGTGCATAACGTGTTCCATTCTTGTGCATACATGGTCGTTGTGCGGCGCGTAGAAAACCTGCGTTTTGTGCTTCAGGCGGCGGTATGCCTGGCAGTGCAGAAGGCGCGTGTAGTCGCGCTCAAAGTCGGAGCGGATGTCGTTTCTGTCATAAATCGGAGTTTCGCGTTTTATGGCTTCCTGCCACTTTGGATTATTTTCATCGCATCTTTCTGATTCAAAGCCGTTCTTCATACTTAGATTATATTCTTTGTTGTGTAAAAATTCCATAAAACAAAAAAAAAGAAAAGTCCCTGACGAAAAAGGAGAGGAAATCATCAGGGACTTGGATTATATTCTATTGTTATTCGCTTTACACTAAAACAACAAACATCAGAATTGAAGGTTACATTTTTTTATTAAATATTAACCCGGATGCCGTTTTTCTTTTTGCTTGACAAATTCTCTTATTCTGTTAGACTTATCAGCGATGACAAAAACTAGAAAAATGTCATTTTAAAAAATATGAGGTAATTATGTCTAAGAAATTTGCATTTTTATTCCCTGGTCAGGGGGCGCAGGAACCTGGCATGTTAAAGGATATTTGCGAGGCTTTTCCGGAAGCGCGCAAGGTTGTTGATGAGGTTTCAAAAATAACTGGCGTAGATATGCCGCGCCTTATGTGGGAATCAGAAAAAGAAGTTCTTAGCCGTTCAGATAACAGTCAGCTTGCGATTACAACAGCTTCTTTGGCAACTATGAAAGTTCTTGAAGGCAAGGGAATCGTTCCTTCTGCTTCTATGGGTTTTTCTCTTGGTGAATTTCCGGCTCTTTATGCAGCCGGAGTTTTTTCTTTTGAAGATGTAATAAAGGTTGTTCAGAAGCGCGGTCAGATTATGCAGAAAGTCTGCGAAGAAATTGCCGCTGAAAACGCGGGCCATGCGCCAGGAATGACCGCAGTGATTGGACTTTCCCCGGAAAAGGTTGAGGAAATTGCTTCTGGAATTAAAGATGCCTATGCCGCGAACCTGAACAGTTCTGTTCAGACAGTTGTGAGCGGAACATTTGACGCTTTGACGGAAGTTGAGGCAAAGGCAAAAGAGGCTGGCGCCCGCCGTGCGCTTCGTCTTGCGGTTGCAGGACCGTTCCATTCACCGCTTATGCAGAAGGCTGCGGATGAATTTGAAAAAGCGATTGCGGATGTCGCATTCAACGACCCGAAATTGATTTGTTCAGCAATGTTACAGGAAAAAAAGTTACAAGCGGCGCTGAAATTAAAAAGAATGCTGTTCTTCATCTTACAAATCCGGTTCGCTGGACTTCCGAAGAAGCGGTTCTTGCTTCAATTTTGAACGATGACTGGCAGATTCTTGAAGTTGGACCTGGAAAAGTTCTTTCCGGACTTTGGGCAAAAACAGAGTTTGGTGAGAAATTTAAAGTTCCTTCTATTAATACGGTGGAAACAATCAGCGGGCTGGAAGCTTAAAATCTGAATTCGGGCGTTGCCTGCCTTCGGCAGGCCGGGTGTTCCAGCCTTCGCCTGCCGGCTCATTCCTGCGCTGCGCTTCGGAACTAAAGGGCTTCCATACCCTAACGCATTTAGGTTTTTGGACTGAAAAATATAAGATTGGAAAAAACCGGGGGTTTAAGGGAAGTAAAACCCCCGGATCAAGGTAGAGGGTTTTCTTCCCCTAAAAAAAGCAGATTAAGCCTGCGATGCTTAAAAAAGGAAAAATATGTTAAAAGGAAAAAAAGCTCTTGTTACTGGTTCTAGCCGTGGAATCGGCCGAAAAATCGTGGAAACTTTTTTGGCTAACGGCGCGGAAGTGTGGGGACTGTGCTCAAAACCTTCTGCCGCAAAGCCTGAGCTTGAAGCATTTGCAAAAGAAAATGGAACTGTATTTCATGAGATTTGTGCAAATGTCGGTGATTCACAGGTTCTTTCTGAAGTTGTAAAAGCGGCTCTTGCGGAAGCCGGAAATTTTGATGTTCTTGTGAACAATGCTGGAATTACGCGCGATGGTCTTTCGTTCAGGATGAAAATGGAAGACTGGCAGAACGTTCTGAACGTAAATCTTACAGGAACTTTTGTTGTTACGCAGATTGTTTCTAACGCAATGCTCCGCGCGCGTGCCGGTTCAATTATCAATATGAGCTCGATTGTTGGAATCCACGGTCAGGGCGGCCAGGTAAACTATGCTGCTTCTAAGGGCGGCTTGATTGCCTACAGCAAGTCTCTTGCAAAAGAAGTAGGCGCGCGCGGAATCCGTGTAAACTGCATTGCTCCTGGTTTTATTGAAACAGATATGACCGCCGTTTTGAACGAAGACCTGAAAAAATCAATGATTGACGCAGTTCCGTTAAAACGCGCCGGAAAACCAGAAGACATCGCCAACGCCGCTCTATTCCTTGCCAGCGACCTGTCAACCTATATCACAGGCCAAACCCTAGGCATAGACGGAGGAATGGGTTGTTGATGAAGGAATGCAAACAGGATGTTTGCCAACCGCGGAGCAAGCCGCCTGCGGCTTGAGAATAAAAACAGCAGGACGCTGTTTTTATGATAGGAATGGGCTGTTAAGGAAGAGATGCAAACAGGATATTTGCCTGCCGCGGAGCAAGCAAACTTGTTTGCTTGGTGAATAAAAACAGCAGGACGCTGTTTTTATGACTGGTATGGGTTGTTAAGGAAGAGATGCAAACAGGATGTTTGCCAACCGCGGAGCAAGCAAACTTGTTTGCTTGGTGAATAAAAACAGCAGGCGTTACGGGCGGCGTTTGAGCCCGTACGGTGGGTACAACGAAGCTTTTATTTCTTAAAATAAGATTATTAATTTAGCTTCGTTTGCAGTTTTGCAAGCAAAACTGTTAATTGATGTTAATGACCGTAGGGCGGTTGCCCGCCCTTCTGTTTGAGTGTATAAAGAAATAAAATTAAAATTAAGGAAAAAATATGGAAAAAAGACGAGTTGTGATTACAGGTTTGGGAGCGATTACTCCACTTGGAAACAGTGTCGCTGAATTTTGGAGCGGAATTAAGGCTGGAAAGAGCGGTATTGGACCGATTACTCATTTTGATGCTTCTATAAACAAGGTTCACTATGCGGCTGAAGTAAAAGACTTTAATCCTGGTGATTATATGGATCCAAAGGAAGCTAGAAAAATGGCGCGCTTTTCGCAGTATGCGGTTGCGGCTGCTAAACAGGCTCTGGAAGATTCAAATTGCTTGGTAATGCGGATGTTCTTGATGAAACCGGTTGTATTCTTGGTGTTGGAATCGGCGGTTTTGAAGTAACAGAAGCTTCTGCAAAGGGTTATTTTAATTCTGGATGCACAAAGACTGCACCGATGACAATTCCTGAGCTTATTCCGAACGAAGCCGGCGGAAATATTGCCATGCAGTTTGGCTGCCATGGTCCGGTTCAGGCTGTTTCTACCGCTTGTTCTTCTGGAACTGACGCTATGGGCGTTGCTTTTGACATGGTTCGCTCAGGCAGGCTTGATGTTTGCCTTACTGGCGGTGCTGAATCAACAATCAACGGCTATGCGATTGTTTCTTTTGAAGTTCTGCACGCTCTTTCTACAGGCTTTGATGATGACCCGACCAAGGCTAGCCGTCCGTTTGACAAGAAGCGAAATGGTTTTGTAATGGGTGAAGGCGCTGGTGTTCTTGTTTTTGAAGAATATGAGCACGCAAGGCCCGCGGTGCGAAAATTTATGCTGAAGTTGCCGGTTACGGTTCTTCTTGCGATGGTTATCACCTTACTTCGCCAAATCCGGATGGAATCTGCGGTTCTAAATGTATGACACGCGCTTTGAAAGACGCCGGAATGGATCCTTCTGAGATTCAGTATTACAATGCGCACGGAACTTCTACTCATATCAATGATCCTTCTGAAACAAACATGGTTAAGCTTGCTTTTGGTGAAGAAAATGCGCGAAAACTTAAGATTTCTTCTACAAAATCAATGCACGGCCACTGCCTTGGCGCGACTGGAGCGATTGAGGCGATTGCCTGCATAAATGCGATTAACGACAGTTTTGTTCCACCGACAATCAATCTTGAAGAGCAGGATGTAGAAGGCGGCTGCGACCTTGATTATGTTCCAAACAAGGGAATAGATATGAATATTGATGCTGCGATGAGCGCGACTTTTGGTTTTGGCGGTCATAACGGCGCGATTATTTTGAAAAAGGTAAAATAAGTTTTTTTTGGGGAGGGAATGAAACCGTCTCTGCTTCGAGGCGGATGTTTTCTTTCCCCAAATCCTTGTCTTCCACCGGCACGATTTAAGGGCTTTGCCCCTAAAAATCCCGGTTGATGTGAAGACTTTGTAAACCTTGCAATTCTTGATTTATGGGAGAAAAAATGCTGACTACTGATATAAAATCTTTGTTGCCGCATCGCGAGCCGTTTTTGTTTGTTGACGCTATTGTCAGCGCGGATGAAAAAGGCGCGGTTTGTGAACATACTTTTACCGAAAATGAGTTTTTCTTTAAGGGACATTTTCCGGAATATCCTGTAGTTCCTGGTGTGATTCTTTGCGAGACAATGGCTCAGGCTGGCGGCGCCGCTTTGCGCTATCAGGGAATTGTTCCCGGAAACAGCTTGTTCTTTTTTGCGACGCTGGACAAGGTAAAGTTCAGAAATCAGGTTCGTCCTGGAGACAAGGCGCGCATGGAAATCACATATTTGCGCACAAGTCCAAAAATGATAAAACAGGCCGGAAAGCTCTACGTTGGCGACACCCTCTGCTGCGAAGCCGAGTGGATGTGCCTTGTTGGATCGGCGCAGTAGCGCCGTCCAACGAGTAGGATAATTTCCTTGCACAACCCGGAGAATGCCGGATGTGCTTGGTAGGCGCAGCAAACTGAGTTTGCGAGCCTACGATTTAATAAATTTCTTTGCACACGAGCCCGAAAGGGCTTTTGTGTTTAGTAGGCGTTGTGCGTTCCTGCTAGCGGGCGTTGCGGGCGGCGATTGAGCCCGCACGGTGGGTAGACGAAAACGAAACGTATGTTGAGTTTGAGGCGTAGGGCGGTTGTCCGCCCTTCTTGATGATGGTGCGGCGTCTGCAAAAGACCATGGGCTTTTGCAGAGTAGTGAGCGGCGGAGGCGCGAGCGGCGTTTTCCGCCTTTTTTGTTTAGTTTTCCAGATTTTTAAGGTCGTACGGTGTTTCCTGGTAAACGTAGTAATTTATCCAGTTGCTGAAAAACAGGTGGGCGGTGCTTCTCCACGTGGAGTTTGGAAATGATGTGCTGTCGTCATTCTCAAAGTAATGTTTTGGCAGCTCAATCGGAAGGTTTATTCTTGTCCCGCCAGTATTCGTTTGCAAGGGTGTTTGTGTCGTATTCCAGATGCCCGGTCATAAAGATTTCGCGGTCATTGTTTGATTTTATGAGCGTTACTCCTGCCTCGTTGGATTTTGCAAGAATCGTAAGTTCTGGTCGGGCCAGCACGTCGCTTTCGTTTACAGTTGTGTGACGGCTCTGTGGAATTGGGAAAAGGTCGTCCATTCCGCGCAAAAGGGAGTCGTTCATGGTTGTGCGTTTGTTCTGGAAAATTCCAAACAGTTTTTTTTCAAGCGGGATTTTCTGTATGTTGTGAAGGTGGTAAAGTCCTGCGAATGCGCCCCAGCACAGGTACAGTGTTGAAAATACGTGTTTTTTTGCGTAGTCCATGATTTTGCAGAGCTCGTCCCAGTAGTCGATTTTTTCAAAAGGAAGCTGTTCTACAGGCGCTCCTGTTATAATCATTCCATCGTATTTGTTCTTGAATATTTCACTTGAAGGAATGTAGTATTTTTCCAGGTATTCTTTTCCTGTGTGCTTGTAGTTGTGGTGCTCCATGCGTATAAGCGAAATTTCTATTTGCAGAGGGGTGTTTCCCAGTAGGCGCAGAAGCTGTACTTCGGTTATTTCCCGCGTTGGCATAAGGTTTACTATTGCCACTTTTAAAGGGCGGATTTCCTGGGTTTCGGCCCTTTGCTCTGTCATTACGAATATATTTTCCTGCTCAAGCGTATTTACAGCCGGCAGGTCAGCATTAATTTTAATTGGCATAATTTAAGAATAGCAAAAAAAATAGTGATTTGCTATACTTTTATGTATGGCAGAAACTGATAACAGAAAGGCGGCTTTGAAAAAACTAAGGCTTTTGTCATATAGTTCAAAGTTGAATATAAATTCGTTTAGAAAAAAAATTGAAGAGGCTTTTTACTGTCCGATTCTTCCGAATCGTGTGGAGCGTCAGGAGCATAATTACGGCGGAGTGAACTGCGATGTTCTTTCGCCGGAACTTTATTCTTCCAGGCGCGTGCTGTTTTATATCCATGGCGGTTCGTTTGTGGGCGGTTCAAGGGCGAGCTACAGAAGTTTTTGTTCGATTCTTGCAAACCGCACTTTTAGCCGCGTTGTTGTTCCTGAATATCGTCTTTCGCCGACCTATGCTTTCCTGCTGCCATAGAAGATATTCAGTCGGTGTTCCGGGCTCTGTTTACGGAAGAGCAGATTGCGCGTTCGCTGGACTCTTCTGTTGACGAAAATGGAAACCGGCAGGAGGTGCTGCCTGAATTTATAATCGCGGCGGATGGAGCGGGCGCTTCAATCGCTATGGCGCTCCTTTTGAATTTGCGTGAACGTTACAGGAACTGTGTAAAGAAGGTTGTTCTTCTTTCTCCGTGGCTTGATTTAAGTCCAGGCGCCGCGTTGTTTGCGCAGAAAAAGGCGCAGGATGAAGTTATTTCAAAGGATGTGCTTAAGCAGAGCGCGGAGGTTTATACTTACGCCTCCAATCTTGAAAATCCTCTTGTTTCGCCGATGCTTGCAAATCCAGGGCAGTTGACAGGATTTCCTTCTACATATATTCAGGTAGGAGAAAAGGAAATTCTTGTTGATGATGCAAAGAAATTTGACTCAATTTTAAAAGGTTGCGGTGTCGACTCGTCTGTTGAGGTTTTTCCGGGCATGATGCATCTGTTTCAGCTTGCGGAAGGATTTCTTGAATCCAGTCACGAGGCGCTTTCTAAAATTGCGGAGCAGGTTACGGGTTCTTCTGAAAATGCGGAACGTCAGACTTATGAAAACAAGCCTAGACTTGAACAGAGCTTGAAGGCGGAATCATGATGGAATTGCTTTCTCCGGCTGGAAATGTTGAAAAACTTTACTATGCGTACGCTTATGGCGCGGATGCGGCCTATATCGGTTTGAAAAAATTTTCCCTGCGCGTAAAGGCGGATAATTTTTATGAGGATGAATACAAAAAAGTTATTGCGCTGAAGGAACGCTTTCCGGGGCGGCGGCTGCACTGTGCGCTGAATATTTCGTTCCACAACCGCGATATTGATAATTTTCTGCAGAACATTGATTATTTCAAGGCGTATCCGATTGACGCGTTCATTGTGCAGGATATTGGAATTGTTCCGATTTTGCAGAAATATTTTCCGGATGTTGAGCTGCACGTAAGCACTCAGTCTAGCTGTGTGAACCGTGAAGCCGTTAAAATGTACAAATCAATGGGTTTTAAGCGTGTTGTTCTTGGACGCGAGGTTACATTAAAAGAAATCCGCGAAATAAAGGATGCTGTTCCTGATGTTGAGCTGGAGGCTTTTGCCCATGGAGCGATGTGCATTGCCTATGCCGGCCGCTGCCTTATGAGCGCGTATCTTACGGCAAGGAGCGCGCAGGCCGGAGCATGCAGCCATACCTGCAGATGGAATTTTAAGCTTTTGTCAGAGGCGGACAAGGCGAAGCAGCTTGCGGAGTCCGGTTTGCTTTCTATTGAAGAAGAAAAACGGCCGGGTGAATATTTTCCGGTTTTTGAAGGCGATGATTTTACGGCGATTCTTTCCAGCAAGGATTTGCGCATGGTGGAACACCTTGAGGATATGAAAAAGGCGGGTGTTGATTCCATAAAGATTGAAGGCCGTATGAAAAGCGTTTATTACGTTGCGCTTGTTACGCGCGCCTACAGAAAAGCCCTTGACGCGCTTGAAGGAAAAATTTCTTCTGAGGAAGCCAAGCCTTTTATTGATGAGCTGGAAAATGTAAGCCACCGCGAAAGCGGAACTGGATTTTATTACAATCCTGCGGACGCTAATGAAACTGTGAGCGGAGCGACGGACAGCCGGTATATTCTTGCGGCGGAAATCGGCGGGGAACTTACTGAGGCGGAAGCTAAAGAAGTTTTTACGGCTGGAAAAGATTTTAAGGCTTGTAAACAGAAGGAATTGGATGAAATGCACCCCAAAGCCCGCGAGGCCCGGCTAAAGGATTACGAAATTCATCCTGAAAAAAATCCTGATGTGATTGAAGAAAAAAACGGCTGGAACATTTACAGAATGATTCCGCTGAATATGATAAAGGCTGGTGAAAAAATTGAATTTGTTTCGCCGGATATTGTTGCAAAAAAAGCGGATGCGGATGAGTGGCAGCTGGTTGACCCTGAAACCGGAACTTTAAGGAGCTGGGTTTGCGACGGGCATGAATGTGTTCTCTACACAAAAATTCCGCTTCAGGCTGGCGCGCTGATTAGGATTGAAGATCCGGATTATGTGCCGGGAAAAATAAGGGATTCAGGAAGATAGCTTGAAAAAAAAGACGGTTTTAATTTTTTCAGTTTTTTTCATTTTTTTGAATTTTTCGGTTTGCGCCGAAATTGTTGATTTTTTTACCACCCAGAAAAAGTGGAGCGTGACCAACGGCTTGAGCTTTAAAAATGGAGCGGATTTTGCGCCTTTTACTACTGCGGTTGACCTTTCCGTTGATTTTGATATGCGGGAAATCCGGGCGAACGCCGGAGTTTTTGTTCAGCCAAGCCAATTTGATTTTTCTACGGAGATTATTTACTGGCCGACTTTTTTTAACTGTCTTAATGCCGGCGCAGGCTCGATTTTTCATTTTGTTTCCTACAGCGATATTTTTGTTGAGCTTGACTTTTTGACTGGCGTTTATCTTTCGTACCATACTCCTGAAAAATTTGACTGCATGGTAAATTTTCTTTACCACGGAAAATCCGCGCGAATTTTTGAAATAGAAGATAAGGTTCCTTGGCTTAAAAATGATTCAATCGCCTTTAAGACTGAATTTAATTTCCGTCCGATTAAGCGGCTGAACCTTAATCTGTCGGTTTCTTCCTATTCAATGTACAGGTATATGCTCTGGTTTGCGCCGGATTTTTCTTTTTCCGCGGATTATAAATTTTTTGATATGTTTGCCGTTGGCGGACAAATTGAGATTCAATATATTGATATGTTTACGTTAAGTTCAAATTTGAACAATGTTGACATTCGGATTTATGGAAGGCTTGATTTTTAATGTATTTGACTGAAAAGAAATTGTTAAAATTTGTCTTGTTTCTTTTTTTCTCATTTTCAGGGTTTCTGTTTTGTTCGTGCCAATATTATTCTTATGGTCTGGACGAATTTTTGTACAGGGACAATTCAATCCGTAACCGTTCTTCCAGATTGAAAAATCTGCAGGATGAAAGTCCGTATGAGCTGGCCCTGAAAAAAAATCCAGAGGCTCCGGAAGCTGTTGACGCCGAATTTACTGCCTACAATTTTCTTGTTATTACGGACGTGCATTTTGGCGGCGAGGGGCTTGCGCATAACGGTGAGCGCCGCGATGAGGAGTTTTTTGAATGGATTTCAGCGAAGTTTCCGGATTCAAAAAAACGGCCGAAATTTTGTGTTTGTCTGGGAGATGTAGCGGAACACGGGCTGGAATCAGAATTCAAGGATTACAAGAAATTTACAGACAGGCTTGAAGCTGATTTTGGAATAAAAACTTATAATGTGATTGGAAACCACGATTTGTACAACGCCGGCTGGAAAAATTATGAAAAATATAGTTTTCCGTACTGCTCGTTCTATAAATTCAGAACAAAAAAATTTACTTTTTATTTTTTGGATTCGGCGAGCGGTTCTTTAGGGGATGACCAGCTTACTTCCTTTAAGCGTGATATGGAATATAACGAGCACGGACGAAAAAAGATTGTCTTTATGCATATTCCTGCTTACGCCGGCGGATTGTTTTATTTTGTAATGCAGAATACTGTTGAGCGGAATAAATTTATTTCGTATTGCGCGGATAATGACGTTATCGCGCTTGTTGACGGCCATACCCACAAGGAAATTACAAGCAATCTTGGATTTACGGAGTACAATATTCCCGGCTATCTGGAAAAGCGCGGCTGGGCAATTGTTTCTGTGAATGAGGATGCGGGAACTGTTTCTTCAAAGTGCTATTATCTGGATTGATTAAATCTGCGGATTCAGTAAAAAACTGAAGGTTCGGGTGTCTTCTAGGTTTCGTCCCATTCTACAGGAACTGTCTTTTTTTCGTGGTTAGGAATCCTAAGGTAGGTAAGGCAGTCTGCGCGGTGAATCATAACTCCGTTTGAAACTGAAACATATCCGACAATAGGGTTTGGAAAAGCCGGTCTGCAGCACTGCGCAAAATTGTATATAAAATTAGACGAGCCTGCGACCTTTACTTTTGTTATGTTTCTTGGCGCTTCGTTCGGTCCTGTTCCTTTTTTGTGTCCTTTTCTTTTTTCATCCTGAATCGCATGGCTTTGAGCCTCGTGTTCGGCTTTTGCCGCCTCAAGTTTTTCTGTTGCTATTTTATCAACAAAATTCGGGTCGTTCGCAACAAGCCAGGCATGGATTTTCTGGCGCGCTTTTGAAGTTTTTGCAAATTTCAACTGATTTTCAGTTGGATGCGCCTGAGGGTTTGTCAGAATCTCAATAATCTGGGTGTTTTTTAACTTTTGCGTAATAGGAATTATTTTTCCGTCTGCTTTTGCTCCGATGATTTTTTCACCGATTCCTGAATGGATTGAGTATGCGAAGTCAATTGCCGTAGAGCCTTCGGGAAGGTGCTTTACGTCGCCGTTTGGGGTAAATACATAAATTTCGTTTCCGAGCAAATCGCTTTTCAGGCTTGCGAAGAAATTTTCGTTTGTCACCTGCTTGTCGCGGAGTTCCTGCAGCTGGTTAAAAATCGTAAGCTGGCTTGAGTCGACCAAATCGTGGCTTTTGCCTTTTTTGTAAAGCCAGTGGGAAGCGACTCCCCGTTCCGCGATGTCGTGCATTTTTTGCGTTCGTATTTGAATTTCCAGCGGGCGGTCTTCGCACATGACTGTTGTATGCAAGGACTGGTAGCCGTTCGATTTTGGCATTGCGATATAATCCTTGAACCTTCCTTCAAGAGGTTTCCACAGGCTGTGAACGATTCCTACCAGCGTGTAACATTCCTGGTTTTTCTGGCATATTATGCGAAGGGCAAGCAAATCAAAAAGTTCTCCAGGCTCTTTGTTTCTTTTTCGCATTTTCTGGTAAATTGAATAAAAATGCTTTGCCCTGCTTGTGATTGTTACTTTTATGCCGATTTTTTCTGCCTCAGTTTGAATTTTATTAACGGCGTTGTTCAGGTATTCGGAGCGCTCTTCTTTCTTTAGGTTGATTACAGATTTTATCTGCTGAAAAGCGTCCGGGTTTGAATATTTAAGGCTTAGGTCTTCAAATTCATTTTTTATGTTGGACATACCCAGCCGGTCTGCTAGCGGCGCCCAAATATCAAGGGCTTCAGCCGCAATCTGGCGCTGTTTTGGTTTTTCTACATTTTTTATATTGCGGATGCGGTCGAGCCGGTCTGCGATTTTTACAAAAATTACACGCACGTCATCAACCATTGCAAAAAGCATTTTTCTTATTGCGTCTGCCTGCTGGAGCGTTTTTGATTTTATCTGGACATTTGTAATCCGGCTTATTCCATCAATGATTGTAGCGACATCTGTTCCGGCGATTTTTTCAAGTTCTTCATGGGTTGCGCCTAAAGTCGGAGTGCTGTGAAGGATTCCCGCCGCAATGCAGTCGGAGTCAAATTCGTCCTGTGCAAGAATAAAGGCGATTCTCATCGGATGAAGATAGTAAGGTTTTCCGCAGGAGCGTAAAAGTCCGTCGCTTTTTTTTAGAAGAAAATCCCACGAGTCGGTTATTTTCTTTTTTGAGTCATCAGAGCTGTATTGTGGAAAAGTCTCAAAAAATTCAGCAAGCAAACCTGCTGCGTCCTTTTCCGGCGACTTAAAAATAACATCCTTACTCACATTTAAAAAGATACCGAAAAACTGAATATGTGGCAAATATTAATTAGCCCGAATTTCGAGTTTTTTTTTGCAAATTCTGAAAGAACGCTTTCGGCATATTTCCAATTTGCTCAAGATGGATTTGGCTCGAATTCGGGTGCTTCGCACTTTAATTAATTCAATCGCCAAAAATCTTCACAAATTGTAAATCTGCCTATGCTTTTATTTTTTTTGCAAAAAAACTCGACACTAGGGTTAATTAGGTGAAATTTGTATTTTTTATAAATTGCACAAAAGCGTTTTTAGGCGGATTTTAATTTTCTAAAACGCGCGGCGTGGAAATGTCCGGAAATTGAATTCAAAAAAAACAAAAATTCCTCTATTATAGAAGTAACTATTTATGGTTAATAATTTGTTATCTGGATTTAAAATTGGAGGATTTCTGCATGAATCTGAAGCGTTCTTTTGTGCTTTTTGTGTCATTGCTTTTTTTGAATCTCTTGTCTGCAGAAGGAAAGATTCTTGCCATAGAAGATGCTGTAAGGCTTGCAAAGGAAAATAATATTTCTGTAAAAAAAGCGGAAAATGATTTGGACAGCCTTGCGGTTCAGAATAAATATTCATGGAACAGCGTAAGTCCGGCTGCTAATTTGGATGGAAAATTTGTGGATGATATTGACGATTCAATATCTTTAAGCCTTTCGGGCGCGGTAAATCTTAGCCTTAAGACAAACCTTTATTCAGAAATAAAGGGCGCGAAACTGAATTATGAAAAAGGGCTTCTGACCTACAGCGAGGCTGTGCGGCAAATAGAACTTTCCGTGCGTAAGAAATTTTATAATCTGATTTATCAGAAGGAAAATCTTGTTCTGCAGAACAGGAGTCTTGAGACAAGCAGAGCCCAGTATCTTAATAATGAAGAAAAATTTAAAAACGGAAAAATAAGCGAGCTGGACGCGTTTACAAGCCGCGTGAATTACGAGTCAAAAAAGCCGGTTGTTGAATCCGCGGAAATTAATTTTCAAAATGATTTGGCAAGCTTCAAGCAGCTTCTGGGGATTCCGCAGGAAACGGATATCGCGCTCGACGGTTCTCTGGACGATTTTTTGAACCTGAAGGAAATTTCATTCGGTTTGCTTCCAAAGGTTGATGAGCCTGCTCCGGATGTAAAGTCTGCGGAATACGATGTTGAAATCGCAAAAAATTCTTTGCTGAATCTGCGTTTTTCAGCGTATGCCCCGGTAATCACCGGAAGCTACAGTTACGGAAAATCAAAAAAATCCATGCAGGATGACTGGATGACAACAAACCAGCTTTCTGTGGGAGTTTCTGTTCCGTTGGATGGAATTTTGCCGTGGTCATCCAGCGCTGTAAAAATAAAAGAACAGAAAAACGCGCTTGATACGGCAGAAAAAAATCTGGAGGACACAAAAACCACAGTTGCGGTGCAGACCGAAAGTTATATCAGAAAAATTAACCAGGCGGTAAAGCAGCTTGATTCCCTTAAATCTACGGAAAAACTTGCGGAGCAGACTTATAAGATGACCCTTGCGGCTTACAATTACGGAAAAACTGATTTTCTTTCGCTCCAAAACGCAAATGATTCGGTTCTTAGCGCAGGTGTAAATCTGAAAAGTCAGGCTTATACGTTGATAAGCGCAATTCTTGATTTGGAAAGCGTGCTTGGTCTTGAATTCGGAACTTTGGAAACAAAAAAATAGGAAAATATTATGGAAAACAAAAAAAAGAAGTCTTTGGTTATTATAATAATTGCTCTTGTGGTTTTGGCGGCAGCTCTTGCGGCAATTTCAGTCTCAAGAAAATCTGGCGCGGCTGGTGGAGCGATGCCTGCCGGAATAGGAAAAATGAAAGGAAACACGGTTTTTTCCGTTCGTTCCGTAGAAGCAAAAAAAATTACGCTTCTGGATTATGTGATTACAAACGGCGAGGTTGAAAGTCAGAGCGCCGTGGAAGTTTTTCCTTCGATGAACGGAAAAGTTGCCCAGATAAATGTAATGCTGGGTTCGCACGTAAACCGTGGCGATGTTATTGCAAAAGTCGACCCGAGCGAGCCGGGAACAAAATACGCGTTAAGTCCGGTGGAAGCGCCGATAAGCGGAAGCATTGTTTCCGCTCCGTTAAAGGTTGGAACTACAGTAAATACAAATTCTGCGGTTACGATGATTGGCGATATTGATAACCTTCAGGTTACCTGCCCGATTCCGGAGCGCTACGTTGCGGAATTAAAGACAGGCCTTAATGCGGAAGTTTCGCTTGAGGCATATCCTGGAATTGTGTTTTCCGCGTCTGTAAGCCGCGTTAGTCCTGTTGTAGACGCTTCTACGCGCACAAAAGAAGTTATACTTAATTTTGATAAAAAAGATTCGCGCATAAATGCCGGAATGTTTGCAAAGGTAAAGCTGTACACTACAAAATATTCGGGCGAGCTTGCGGTTCCTTCTGATGCGGTTGTACTGAACGACGATGGCTCTGCGTATCTTTTTGTTGTGAACGACAATAATACTGTAAGCCGCCGAAATGTAAAAACAGGTAAATCCGTTGATTCGATGATTCAGATTACAGACAACCTTATGGCAGGCGAAAGAGTTGTTTTTGAAGGAATGTTGAGCCTTAGCGAAGGCGCGAAGGTAAACGACCTTAGCAATCCTAAGCCGGCTGCGGAAGCAGAAGCAAAAAAAGAGGCTGAATAATGAGCGTTTCCAGACAGACATTAAATCATCCGGTGCTTGCGCTGATTGTTTTTACGCTTTTAGGATTCGTTGGAATATTTACCGTAAAAAATGTCGCGATCGGGCTTTTTCCGGAAGTTGACTCGCCTTATATAATGATTTCGACTTCTTACCCGAACGCAGGCCCTGAATCTGTTGAAAAAACAGTTACAAAGGTTCTTGAAAGCTCGCTTGTAAGCGTAAGCGGTCTTAAAAAGATGACTTCAACTTCCAACGAAGGTTCTTCACGCATTTCCCTGAATTTAATTACGGCACAAATATCGAGCAGGTTGTGAACGATGTGCGCGATAAACTTGACCGCGTTTCACGCTCGCTTCCGGACAATGCCGGTTCTCCAACGATTTTCAAGATGGACTCAAATTCAATGCCAATTATGCACATTGCGGTAAAAGGCAACCGTTCTGCGAGCGATTTAAAAGCAGATTGCGGAAGACAGCATTGTTGACATTATTGAGCAGGCGGACGGCGTTGCTCAGGCAAGCGTTTACGGCGGAAAAACAAAAATCGTCCGAGTTGAGCTTGAGCAGAACCGCCTTGCGGCTTACGGTCTTACAGTCAGCTCAGTTTCTTCAGCTCTTGCGAAGCAGAACCTGGAGCTTGGCGGCGGCAAGATGAATGAAGGTCAGAAAGATTATGTTGTGCGCACAACCGGCGAATTCAATTCAATTGAAGAAATAAACAACACAGTAATTACTTCCGTAAAAGGCTACGACGTAAAGCTTAGCGACATTGGAAAGGCTTTTATGGGCTATGAAGATTCCCGCGAGGAAGTTTATATCAATGGCGAGCCTGGAGTTTATGTTTCTGTTACAAAGCAGTCAGGCTCAAATTCTGTAACGGTTGCAAATAACGTCTATCAAAAAATGTCGGATTTGGAAAAACTCTTCCATCAGATATTTCCATGACGATTCTACAGGACGATACGGATTCAATCCGGGAAACAATAAGTACGCTTGTTGAGTCGGCGGCGGAAGGTCTTGTGCTTGCGGTAATCGTTCTTTTTGTTTTCCTTCAGAATTTCAAGTCTACAATTATCATTGCAATTTCAATTCCGCTTTCAATCATCATAACTTTGCTTGCTATGAGTTTTGCCGGAATTACGTTGAATATGATGACAATGACAGGGCTTATTCTTGGCGTTGGAATGATTGTAGACGCTTCTATCGTAATGATTGACAACATATACAGTTACCGTATGCGAGGGGCAAAGCCTAAGATTGCGGCGATTCTTGGCTCGCAGGAAATGGTTGCTTCTGTAGTTTCAGGAAACCTTACTACAATCTGCGTTTTTGTTCCGTTCATTCTGTATATGAAAGAGCTTGGAATGATGGGGCAGATGTTCAAGGGAATTATCTTTACGATTGTAATTGCGCTTCTTTCTTCGCTGCTGGTTGCAATTTTTCTTGTTCCTGTTCTTGCCGGCGTGTTTTTGCCGCTTACAAACCGTAATGAAAAGCCTGTAAAATCTAAATTCTTTAAGGTTCTTTACGGCGCTTTTGAAAAGTCCATCCAGGCGGTTACATCGCTTTATACGAAAATATTAAAAGCCGCGCTTGAATACAGGGCTGTTACGCTTGTGATTGCGGTTTGCCTGCTTGTTGTGTCTTTTGCTCTTGTTCCTACAATGCGTGTGAATATGATGCCGAACGGACACGATGATTCTGTAACCTTGAATATTACAATGCCGATTGGAACACCGTTAAAAGACACAAAAATAGTCGCCCTTGAATTTGAAAAAATAATAAAGGAAGAGGTGAAAGGATATAAATATCTTACCACGACAATTGGTTCTGGCGGACGCGGCTCCGCGACGTACGAGGCGAACATTCAGATTAGGCTTCCAGAAACTTCGGAGCAGATTGATGATGCCCAGGTGATTCAGCAGAAATTGCGCTCACATTTTAATGATTTTGCAGGCGCGTCGTTTAGTTTTAATGCCGGAATGCGCGGACAGATGACAGGTGATGACCTTGATATTGCAATCCGTTCAGAAGACTTGAGTACTGCGCTTGATGTCGCGGATAAGGTAAAGGCGGTTATGCAGTCGATTCCGGATATTGGCGAGCCTTCGATTGATACGGAGCGGGGGCTTCCGCAGGTTGAGGTTGATATTGACCGCGACCGCGCTTACGCCTTTGGCGTTGATGTTACCACTGTTGCGCACGAAATAAACTATGCCATCAACGGTGTTACAAGTACCGCATATAGAAACAAGGGAAAGGAATACGATGTTGTTGTGATGTATAAACCGGAAGACCGTAAGAACGTAATAGATTTGGAGTCTATGTATGTTTCCGGCAAAAACGGAAAGGTTGCGGTTTCCAATTTCGCCTCGCTGAAGCGCGGGCTTGGACCAGTTTCGATTCGCCGTGAAAACCAGACAAGAATTGTTCACGTTACGGCTGCTATTGTTTCTGAAAAAAATGCGAACCTTGTGGAAGATGCAATCCGTGAAGGAATTGCAAACAGTTTTATTGTGCCGGAAGGCGTTTCAATAAGCTATGAAGGTTCATGGGCTGATGTTTCTGAGCAGATGAAAATGTATATAGGAATCATTGCGCTTGCCATAATCCTTGTTTTTGGAGTTATGGCCGCAACTTATGAATCCTTTAAGGCACCGCTTATAAACCTTGCCACGATTCCGTTTATGATAATCGGTGTTGTGTTCCTTTATAAAATAATAAACCAGCCGCTTTCAATTATGGCGATGGTCGGTCTGATCATGCTGGTTGGAATTGTTGTAAACAACGGAATTATTCTTGTTGACTACACGAACCTTTTGTGCGGCCGCGATATTCCGTTGATGGAAGCGTGCCTGCAGGCCGGAGTAAGCCGATTGCGCCCAGTACTGATGACAACCCTTACCACGATTCTTGGAATGTTGCCTATGTGCTTTGCCACCGAGGGAATGTCTGCCATGGTTCAGCCGATTGGAATTGCGGTTGTAGGCGGTTTGACTTCCTCAACATTTGTAACGCTGCTTGTAATTCCTGTGCTGTATTCAATTGTTATGAAAAACCGGAAAAAAAGCGCGCGCGCAAAAATTAAAGTTGAGTACAATCATTGATTGGAGTTTATGTCAGAAGAAATAAATTATCGTATTGAAATTATTGCGAACCAGTCTGTGCAGGAAGACATAACAGAACTTCTTGAAGAGGAGCTTCCTGAAATTCAGTATACAGTGATTCCGACTGTTCAGGGGCGCGGCGCGCACAGCAAAAAACTTGGCTCCACAACCTGGCCGGAACAGAATTTTGTGCTTTTTGCCTATCTTTCAAAAGGAGATGCAAAAAAGGCAAGGGATATAATTTCTGCCGTAAAACAAAAATTTCCCGGCGAAGGAATAAGTTTTTTTTGCGTTCAGGAAGCGGACTTGTAAAAGATTTTATCTTATTCCGTAGACGTTGCGGTCCTGGCCTTCTAAATCTTTGAATATTTTTGTACAACGGAATTTGTTCTGCTCAAAAATAATTTTTGTTGCAGCCGCGTTGTATTCGCCGGTTTCCATCAGCAGAACGCCGTTGTATGCAAGATGCCCGTAGCTTTCGGGGACAAGCCGCCGGATTATTCCGAGGCCGTCGTTTTCTTCTGTCGGGACTCCAAAAAGTCCTATGTCGCCGTCAAGGGCAAGCCTGGGTTCATTCCTTCCGTCTTTTAAGAGCGCTGTAACCATCCTTGCCGGAATATACGGCGGATTTGTAAGAATCAGGTCGAATGTGAATGGAACTTCCGAAAATAAGTCTGTCTGGATAAACCTTAGTTCTTCAAATTCTGCCGGCGGAAGCAGTTTTTTGGCGTTTTGTTTTGCAATATCCAGGGCTTTTTCGCTTATATCCGCAATGGTGAATTTTGGAAGCTGGCCGGAAGGAATCTTGAATTCTTCAATAAGGTTTTTTAAGACGGAGATTCCGATGCAGCCGCTTCCTGCGCACATATCGCAGACCGAAAGAACAATTTCCGGCTGGAATTCAATTTTTGTGATAATTTCGTCAATTGCTTTTTCTACAAGGATTTCTGTGTCCGGCTTTGGAATTAAAACGTCTGGAGAAACGGTAAAGTCGTAGCCGTAAAATTCTTTGTGCCCGGTTATGTATGCCACAGGAAGCCCGGTTTTGCGCTTTGCGACTGCTTCTGTAAGCCACGAAAATTGTTCCGCGCTTAGCTCTTCTTCTGAATGAACCAGAATCCACGTTTTGTTCTGCTTTAAGCAATGTTCCAGAAGCACGTTTGTGTCCAGGCTTGCGCTTGGTGAATCTTTTAAGGTTTTTATTGAAATATTCTTAAATTCTTGAATTGTCATAAAAAGGGTTTTAGGGATTTTTCCCTAGGAGAGAGGGTAGGCCGCAACGAAGTGCGGCCGAGGGAGAGACTTCTCCCTTTTTTATGCTGTTGTGGAAACTAGTCGTTTCCCAGCGTTGTTATGTCCGCCTTTAGCTGCTCTTCCTTTGCATAAACGTTCAGCGCGTCCAGCATTCCGTCCATTTCGCCCATCATAAAGCCCGGAAGGTTGTGCTGGCTGTAGTTTATCCTGTGGTCGGTAACCCGGTCCTGCGGATAATTGTATGTGCGGATTTTTTCAGAACGCGCGCCGGAACCGACCATGCTTGAACGAGCCGCCGCACGCTCTGCCTGTTTTTTTGTTTCTTCAAGGTCAAAAAGTCTTGCGCGCAGAACGCGGAAAGCTTTTTCCTTGTTTTTAATCTGAGATTTCGTCCTGCTGGATTACTACGATTCCTGTTGGAATATGCGTGAGCCGGACTGCCGAGTCTGTTGTGTTTACGCACTGTCCGCCCGGGCCGCCTGCGCGCATTACGTCGATTCTTACATCGCCGGGTTTTATTTCAATTTCAGTTTCTTCCGCTTCCGGCAAAACTGCGACTGTTGCCGTGGAAGTCTGAAGCCGTCCCTGTGATTCTGTCGCAGGAACACGCTGCACTCGGTGAACTCCGGATTCCCAGCGCAATGTTCCGTAAACAAATTTTCCGCTTATTGAAGTTACGATTTTGTTGAATCCGCCGACTTCGGTTTCCTGCTGCTCCATTACTTCGTATTTCCAGTTTTCTGTCGGCAAGGTGGCAGTACATTTCCCACAGGTCGCGTACAAAAAGGGTGGCTTCGTCTCCGCCGGCGGCAGAACGTATTTCCAGAATAATGTTTTTTTCGTCAAGCGGATCCGGCGGAACAAGCTTAAGCTTTATTTCTTCTTCAAGTTTTGGCTGCTCTTCTTCAAGCGATTTTAATTCTTCGCGCGCCATTTCCTTCATTTCAACGTCGTCTTCGGCGGTAATCATTTCTTTTGCGTCTTTGATTCCCTGCAAAACTTTCTTGTACTGCGCATAAAGCTCGCTCAGCTCTGAAAGATAGCCGTTTTCGCGCATGGTGTCTTTGTATTTTTTCTGGTCTTTTACAAGGTTCGGGTCTAAAACCATCTCCTGAACAATCTTGTATCTATTTTCACATTCTTCAAGTTTTTTTAGTAAATCCATAGGTCAAATATAATGAATTTTATGGTGATTTTCAATTGGCAGGGGAAAGTGCTTATGGGGTAGGAGTGTTTGTTTGATATGTTTGTATATGCGTTTTCTATAGCGAAATTTTATTTGACAACTCGCCGAATCCATAATTATAATATAATTATGGATGAGATAATGTTTGAGTGGGATTCTGTAAAGGCGGAACTTAACTATGCAAAGCATAAAGTTACTTTCGAGGAGGCAAAATCAGTTTTTTATGATGAAAATGCTGTTTTAATTGCAGATCCAGATCATTCTTCGCTTGATGAAAGTAGATTTGTCATTCTTGGGTTGAGTGCAAAGTTGAATATGCTGGTAGTTTGTCATTGTTATAAGGAAAATGACAAGATAAGAATTATTTCTGCAAGAAAAGCCGATTTGCAAGAAGCTAAGCAGTATGGAGGTAGATAAAATGAGAAACCATTATGATTTTTCAAACGGAATCAAAAATCCTTATGCGGACAAACTGAAAAAACAGATAACGATTCGTCTTGATGATAAAGTAATCGATTATTTTAAAAAAATGTCAGAAGAAACAGGAATGCCATATCAAAATATCATCAATTATTATTTGCTCGATTGTGTAAAAGAAAAAAAACATTTGCAGCTGGTGTTTAATTGACGGTGCTGTTGTTCGTAAAACATCTGGTTTGCTTCGTAAACTCGCGGACTCTCCGCCTGCAATTTTTTTCGTTCGATTGTTAAATATTGTGAAATTCGTTAAACTTTCCCTGTTATGGTAATAAGTTCTATCGACCTGAAAGGCGGTCATGTTGTTCAGTTAAAAAACGGAAAGGAGCTTGTTCTGCAGCGTGATGATGCGGACGCTCTTATAAGTGAATTTGATAAATATGGTGAAGTTGCTGTTATCGACCTTGATGCGGCAATGGGAAATACAAATCCAAAAGGCGACACGGTGAACACTCCGCTTTTGAAGGCGCTTCTGCGCAAGGGAAATGTCCGCACCGGCGGCGGAGTCCGTTCTGTAAAGCGCGCCCGCGAATTGATTTCGCTTGGAGCGGAAAAAGTCATAATCGGTTCAAGCGCGTGGAAAAAAAGTCCGGAAAACAATTCCGATGTCTTGAACACAGAATTTCTGGACGAGCTTGTTGCGGCGGTCGGAAAGCAGCGCATTATTATCGGTGTGGACGCTTTGAACGGAAAAATCGCCGTAAAAGGCTGGACTGAAACGATTGATGTTCCGCTTATTGAAGGCGCGAAACTTGCGGAAAAATATTGCTCCGAGCTTCTTTTTACCTGCGTGGAAAAAGAAGGCTGCATGCAGGGAACAAATCTTGAGATGGCGAAGGAGCTTCGCGCTGCCGTAGGTTGCCGTGTCGTTGTCGCGGGCGGCGTTTCTTCGGAAGACGAAATTGAAACCCTTGAGAAAATGCATTGCGACGTTCAGCTTGGAATGGCGCTCTATACAAATAAAGTCAGCCTTAAAAACGCTTTTACGCGCTGCCTTGACTGGCAGAAAACAGGCGGAATGATTCCTGTTATTGCGCAGGATGAGCGAAGCCGCGAGGTTCTGATGATGGGCTACGCAAACCGCGAGGCTCTTGAAAAAACTTTTGAAACCGGAAAACTTACTTTTTTCAGCCGTTCTCGCAACGCTTTGTGGACAAAAGGCGAAACTTCCGGCCATTTTCTGGACGTTGTGAAGCTTCGCGCCGACTGCGACCGTGACACAATTCTTGCGACCGTAAAACCGAACGGAGGAGCGTGCCACACAGGAAGCTGGACGTGCTTTACTTCCGCGCCAGACGAAAAATCAACGCTGGAACGCCTTTACGGAACAATTTCCGAGCGGTTTGCAAATCCAAAGCCGGGTTCGTATACCGCGACGCTCGACAACAAGCGTGTCCGCGAAAAAGTCGAGGAGGAGGCGGAGGAAATCTGCGAGGCGGACGGAAAGGACGAGGTTATTTGGGAAGCCGCTGATCTTCTGTATTTTGTCAGCGTCCTTATGTATAAAGAAGGCGTTGACTGGCAGGATGTCTACAACGAGCTGGATAAGCGTCATAAAGAAAAATAACTTTTTTATCCGGGCGGCTTTTTGTAATTTGCGTGCGCAAATTACAAAAAAACAGGCTTTTCGTGGTTTCATACTTCATTGCTTCACGCCGTTTCACTCTGTTTCGCAATCCGCCTTCGGCGGACCACTACAATCCTTGCCGCATCCGCAAACATTTAAGTTTTTTTGGAGAGTGTAATAAAAACTTTGCCTAAGATAGCGTCAAAGTTTTTATTCACAAGTTTGCGTTGCAAACTTTCTTATCAACTGCCCATTCTCATTTCATTGCGAATGGGCATAAAAAGTCAACGAGAAAATTGAAATTTTCTCGTTGACTTTTTATGGGAGTTAAAATGATAAAAATTGTAAAAGCAAATGAACTTGAAGGAGAATGGTTTGAAGGCCGTTCCTTTGGAACAACAAATGAAACCGTTCATTCAATTATAGAAGATGTGGCTGCGAACGGCGATTCTGCCTTGAAAAAATACGGCCAGAAATTCGACCTTTCTGCGCCGGAAACACTTTTAATAGAAGAAAGCGAATTAAAGGCCGCCGCGGAAAAACTGCAAAAGGAAAAGCCTGAAATTTACAATGCAATCTGCTATTCGCACGAACTGGCGTTAAAATTTGCTTTGCGCCAAAAATCTTCTTTTGACGATTTTGAAATTGAACTTACACCCGGAATGTTTACGGGGCAAAAAACAATTCCTGTTGAGCGAGCCGGAGTTTATGTTCCGGCCGGAAGATTTCCTCTTGTTTCAACGGTTGTAATGACCGTTACGCCGGCAGTTGCCGCCGGAGTAAAGGAAATTGTGCTTTGCACTCCGCCGCGCGTTCACCCGGAAGATAAAGCGGCTGCGCAAAAGGAAGGTCTGGGAGTTCCAGGAAAGCCTTTTGTTGGCGGAAAGCCTTACGCCGATGAAGGAATTATGGCGGCCGCGTATATTTGCGGCGTTAAAAGATGCTATGCGTGCGGCGGTTCTCAGGCGGTTGCGGCAATGGCTTACGGAACAGAGACAGTTCCGGCGGTTGATGTTATTGTCGGTCCTGGAAATAAATTTGTTGCCGCCGCAAAAAAAGAAGTTTACGGAAAAGTCGGAATAGACATGGTTGCCGGACCGACAGAAGTCTTTATTATTGCGGATAAATCTGCTGAACCGGCGTGGGTTGCCGCGGACCTTCTGGCCCAGGCGGAACACGATGTGGTTGCGCAGCCTGTTCTTGCTACGGACAGCGAGGAGCTTGCCCTGAAAGTCAGCGCGGAGATTGAAAAACAGCTGGAGGCGCTTCCTACAAAGAAGTCGCGCGCCAGAGCATTGACAATTGCGGTAGGATTATAATTTGCGACGACCTTGAGCAGGCGGCGGAATTTGCGAACCTTAAAGCGCCGGAACATCTTGAGCTTGCCATGGAAGCCGGTTCTATGCGCGATAAAATCCAGTCGCTTGTGCATAACTTTGGCTCGCTGTTTATCGGCGACTATGCTGCGGAAGTTTTTGGCGATTACGCGGCCGGTTTGAACCACACTCTGCCAACGAGCGGTTCGGCGCGTTTTACCGGCGGACTCAGTGTACGTGTTTTCTTAAAAACAGTTACAACTCTGCGCGCTGAAAAAGGCAGTGAAGGACTGAAAAAAAGTGCCGTTGCGGCAGGATTTCTTGGTGATGCGGAAGGACTTGCCGCTCATGCCCATGCCGCGCGGATAAGATTAGGGGAATAAAAATGAGGATTACAAAATTAGGCGAAGATATTTTGCGGCAGGTCGCAGAACCTGTAAAACCGGAAGAGATAAACGACGAATTCCGTGCGTTCATAAACGAAATGTTTGATGCGATGGTCAGCGCGGACGGCGTAGGTCTTGCAGGACCGCAGGCTGGAATCAGCAAACGCGTTTTTGTTGTGATTGCAGACGACGATGTGCGCCGCGTGTTTATAAATCCTCAGATTATAAGCACAAGCGCGGAACTCTGCGACTACGAGGAAGGCTGCCTTAGCGTTCCTGGTGTATACGAAAATATTCAGCGGCCGTCAAAAGTTACGGTTCAGGCTTTTAACGAAAAAGGAAAACCGTTTACCCTTGAAGCGGACGGACTTCTGGCAAGAATAATACAGCACGAATATGACCACCTTGACGGCTATTTGTTTATTGACCGTGGAGATCCGGAATTTGCTGAAAAAACAATAAATCAATTTAAAAAACGGGCGGAGCGGGCGGAAAAAAAACGCCTTGAGCGCGAGGCCAAGGCCCGGAAAATCGCCGCAAAAATCGCCGCGAAAAATAAATAAAGACTTGAGGAAAAAATGCTAAAAGTTTTGTACGCAGGAAGTCCGGAGGCTTCCGCAAAAACATTAAGGCTTCTAAAAGAAAAAGAAAATTCTCTTGATTATAAAATTGTTGGTGTCCTTACAAATCCGCCGACCGCAAAAGGGCGGCATAAGGCATTGATTCCGACATTTGTCGCGCAGGCAGCCGAAGAATATGGCCTTCCTGTAATTTCTCCGGAACACCTTGATTCTGCCGCACGTGAAGAGGCGCAGAAGCTCGGCGCGGACATTCTTGTAAGTTTTGCTTACGGACACATATTCGGCCCGAAATTTCTTGAGCTTTTTAAATTCGGCGGAATAAACCTGCATCCTTCAGCCTTGCCAAAATATCGTGGATGCTCTCCGATTAATGCGGCGATTTTGAACGGCGATACGGAAACTGCTTTTTCTGTTCAAAAACTGGACTTGAAAATGGATGAAGGAAATCTTTTGGCTCAGGAAATTGTTTCACTTGAAAAAACGGAAACCACCGGCGCTCTGCTTGAGAAGGCCGCTGTTTGCGGGGCGGCGCTTGTTGCCGGAATCCTTTCTGAAATTTCAAAAACCGGGGCGCTTCCAGAAGGAATTCCTCAGGCTGGCGAGGCCAGCTACACAACTTTTATAAAAAAGGAAGACGCAAAGATTGACTGGAATGTAAGCGCGGAAAAAGTTGACCGCAAAGTAAGGGCGTTTAATCCTGAGCCTGTCGCATGGACAACTGAAAATAATCTGCCGCTAAAAATAATTTCAGGCGTTCCGCTTGAAAAGTCAGAAGAACAGAACCTTTGCGGCGAGGAAAACGCTGAGCCTGGAACTGTCGTTTGTGTCCTTAAAGGCAGAGGAATCGCCGTAAAATGCGGAGAAGGTTTTTTTGCCGTGACGGAACTTCAGCGTCAGGGAAAAAATGCGATGGATTACAAGTCATTCCTGAACGGCGCAAAAGACTTTATCGGAAAAAAACTCGGTTCAGAGTGAAATTTTTGCTTGTTCTGGATGGATTAAAGCGTAAGTAGTCCAAATGTCGAGTTTTTTACTGAATCCGTAAATTGACGCGCTTTTTCTGGTAGCTCATTCAATTGCTGAATTTATAAAACTCGAAATTCGGGTCAAATAAAAAAATCTGACTTTAAAATAATATGCAAAAATGGTAGTATAAAAAAATGGATAAAGAAAAAATTTTTGATAAGATTAAGACTGCCGGAAAGTCTGCTGGTGAAAAAATTATTGATAGCGGTAAAAAAGTAAGGGATTTTAGACCTTCAAAGGTCGGGCTGAACGATTATTTTGAAAGCCTTCAGTCTACTGGAAAAACTCTGGTATTGACCGTTATCGCCGCTGTTTTAGTACTGGCTTTTTTTGCCTGTGTAATTTTCTTTGTTCATGTAAAAGGACCGGAAGAAGTTATGGTTCCTGATGTATGCGGAAAGGAACTTACAGATGCCTTGCTCGAAATGCAGAAAAAGGAGCTTTATCCAAAAATCACGCTGCGATATTCAGAAGCGGCCGGCGATAAGGGAAGAATTCTTGACCAGAATCCTTCTGCAGGTTCGATTGTAAAGGCTACAGCCGTGTTTCTCTTGTTGTAAGCCGCGGCGTAATTGTTGACCACGTAGAAAGCTATATCGGCCAGAATTTTGATCAGCTGAAAATGAATCTTCAGACTATGTTCGCCGGACACGCCCAGCCTCTGATTGTTCTTGCGGAGCCTGAGTACAAACCAGATATGTCTGAAGCCGGAACGATTCTTGACCAGGATATTCCTGAAGGAACAGATATTGCCGAACCGGTTACTATTCATCTTACTGTAAGCCGCGGCCCTTCTTATGAAAATACCAGAGTTCCAAAGCTGATAGGGCTGTCTGTAAACGATATTCTTGCAGTTATCGCGCGAAGCCGCATTATTTTTGATTTTACATCGCATCATGCAAAGAACGGCGAAAAAGCGGGAACTGTTGTCGGTCAGCAGAATTTGAAGGAGAGTTCATTCCGAATTATTCAAGAATGTCTGTTGATATGGCTTTGCCGACCGGTGAATTTGAAGGAAACTTATACGGAGTGTTCCAGTCTGATTTGACTGATTATCCTTATCCTGTTTCAATGCGTCTTGACGCTACGACTGAAGATGGAAACACATATACCCTGGTTAATTTCCTGCATACAGGCGCAAATCTTACTGTTCCGTATGCAGTGCCAAGAAATACAGTTTTGACTCTGTACGTTGTTGACAAGGCTCAGAAAAAAATAACAGTTCGCTAACGGGGCTTTTAATGAACAAACCGCTTGTCTGTCTTACTCTTACCGGAAAAACGCTTTGGAAGATGCTGAGTTTGTAAAAAAATATTCTCAGCATATAGATGTTGCGGAGCTGCGCGTGGATTATCTTGAAGAAGAGGAGCGGCTGAATGTCCGGGACTTTCCTTCAATGGTAAATATTCCGTGCATACTTACTATTCGCCGGGTTGAAGACGGAGGTCTTTACGACAGCGGAGAATTTTCAAGGACTGCATTGTTTGGCAGGGCGCTTGCGTATGCCGACCAGAATCCTACTAAAAATTTTGCCTATGTTGATTTTGAGGAGGACTTCAATGTTCCGGGGCTTATTGATTCAGCGCAGGCATTTGGAATTAAAATCATAAGAAGCTACCATAAATTTGATGGCCCTGTAAGGAATTTGCGCGAACGTTGCCTGAAAATGCGCCGCACCCAGTTTGAAATTCCTAAGATTGCGTTTATGCCGCAAACTTTAAGCGATGTTACGCAGCTTTTCAGGGAAGCCGCCGGAATTACCGATTTTCCGCACATTTTTGTTGCTATGGGAAATCTTGGCGTTCCAAGCAGGATTCTTTCTTCAAAACTGAATTCTTTTCTTACTTATACTTCGCCTATTGAAACGCGCGGAAATACTTCATCAATCGGGCATATTGACCCTATTGAACTGAATGAAATGTACCGTTTCAGGGAAATTGATGAGCATACACGTTTTTTTGCCGTTACAGGTTTTCCTCTGAAAGTAACTTCCAGCCCATTGATTCACAACCAGGGGTATCAGGCGCATAATATGAATAATGTTTTTATTCCGCTGCCTTCAACTTCTATTGCAGAATCTATTGAGTTTGCCGGAGAACTTGGAATAAAGGGCTGGCTGTTACAGTTCCTTACAAGCGCGACGCGATGGAAATTGCGGATGAAATTGGTGTTGAAGTAAGCGAGATTGGCGCGTGCAATACTCTGGTAAAAGATTTCAGCCAGTGGGTCGGACATAATACGGATGCGCTGGGCTTTCAGCGCGCTCTTGAAGAATTCCTTGAAACAAAAAAACTTCACCGCAGAAAAGTTGCTATTATCGGCGCTGGCGGAGCAAGCCGTGCCATTGCGTTTGCAATAAAGCAGATGGGCGGAAAGGCGTGTGTTTTTAACAGGACTCTTTCACACGCAAAATCTCTTGCGGAGGATTTCGGCTTTGAATATGCTCCGTTGGAGCCTGAAAGCCTTCCTATTCTGGAACGTTATTCTGATATTATAATTCAGACTACAAAAGTCGGCATGAATTCAGAAGATGCGCCGAACAAGGAAAATAATCCGCTCTGGTTCTATCAGTTCAAAGGTTCTGAAAATTTGTTTGACATCGTGTATGATCCGCTTGTAACCCCGGTAATGAAGCTTGCTCAGGAAGCAGGGTGCAGGGTTTGCAACGGCTATTCAATGCTGAAGTATCAGGGATACCGTCAATTTAAATATTTTACAGGAGTTGACTATGAGTCTAAATCAGAGTGAACAGAAAATTCTTGCGGCAAGAACAGCGGTTGAAACGCTTGTAAAAAATGGACTTATTTTCAGCGGAATGAAAATCGGGCTTGGAACTGGTTCCACCGCTCTGCCCGCGGTAAAGCGTCTTGCAGAATATATTGCGGATGGAACTTTGAAAAACATAAAGGCTGTCGCAACTTCCTTTCAGACGGAAAATGCCTGCATTGACTGGAATGTTCCAGTCTTATCTTTTAAGGACAGGGCGATTGACGGAGAGCTTGATCTGGCGATTGACGGCGCAGATGAAATTGATTTGGAAAATAACTGCATAAAAGGCGGCGGCGCGGCTCTTCTGCGCGAAAAAATTGTCGCCTACAATGCAAAGAAATTTGTTATTGTCGCAGATTCTTCAAAAGCGGTAAAAACTTTAGGAACAAAATTTGCGCTTCCTGTGGAAATTATTCCGGAAGCATACGTTCCTGTAAAAAAAGCGCTGGAAAAACTTGGCGCAAAAGTTGCGCTTCGGGAAGGCGTTAGAAAATGCGGTCCGGTTATAACTGATAACGGAAACCAGATTGTTGACTGTCTTTGGGAAAATCCCGTTGACCCTGCAAGAATGGAAGAGTTGATTGATGGCATTACCGGCGTTGTGGAAGTTGGTTTTTTTACAAAAAACAAGCCGATTGCCTTTATTGGAAAAGACGACGGAACTGTAGAAATCCGCGGTCTTTAGAATGTTTCCACCGTTTCCACAAGAAGAGGCGTTCTCTGTTTGCTGCAAGATTATTGCCGGGCTTGAAAACGGCGGTTTGCGTCTGGAGCAAGTCGGAAAGGTTAGCGCTGAGCGCAGCGGCCAGGGAATTATGATTGGCGCTGCCGTTTGCCGGAAAGAAGACGGCTCTTGTGTTGTTCTGAACACGGTAAGCGGAATTTCAAAAAGAATATCAGGAACAAAAGAAGCCGGCCTGGGAATTTTTATAGAGCCGGTTGTTTCTGCGGAAAAAATAGAACACGCGCTTGATAAAAATGACCTTTTGATTCACCAGCTTACGGAACAGATAAATTTATTAAAAGAAAAGAGAAAACGTCCGGACGGAAAATTTTCAAATCAGACTGAAGAAGAAATTCTGCTTGTAAAAAAACGCTCAGGTTTGTGCGATGAATCCTTAAAAAAAGTTTTCGGCCTATATTCGTTTCATTGTGCGGACGGCAAGGTTCGCTCGCTGTCTGAAATTTGCGGAAAACAGCAAAAACCGCTTCCGCCTACAGGAACAGGAGATTGCTGCACCCCAAAACTGCTGGATTTTGCTTTTAAGAATAATTTTTCAGTAAAAAGCATGGCTGAAGTTTTTTTTGGGCAGAGCAATAAATTCAGGACAAGCGGAAAAGTCTACGCTCCTTGTGATGAACGTTGCTCATTGATTCTTCCTGCGATGCTTGGACTTGAAATTTTATATCAGGACGAAGATATTGTTGTAGTCAATAAGCAGAGCGGAGTTCTGAGCGTGCCTGGCCGCGGGCCTGAAAAACAGGACTGCATTGTGAACCGGCTGAAACGTCTTTTTCCTGATTGCATCCAGCAGCCGAGCGTTCACAGGCTTGATATGGAAACCAGCGGACTTTTGGTTCTTGCGCTCAATGAAAATTCTCACAGGAATTTGTGCAGGCAATTTGAAGAAAAAAAAGTTCAAAAACGTTATGTTGCGCTGATTGATGGAAAACTTCCTGAAAAATTTCAAAAAACCGGAAGCATGGAGCTTTTTTTCCGTGTTGATATTGAAAACCGTCCGCATCAAATATGGGATGAAGTCTATGGAAAAAATGCTGTAACGGAATGGACGCTGCTAGGAGAGGAAATCTATTCATCACCGGATGGAACGAAACGCCTGTGTTCTAGGATTTTATTTATTCCGCATACAGGACGAACGCATCAGCTAAGGCTTGCGGCCGCCGATTCCCATGGATTTGGAGTTCCGATTATTGGCGACACGCTTTATGGCCGTTGCGAAAAGGGGGAACGGCTTATGCTTCATGCTGAATATTTAAATTTTGAGCATCCTTCCGCCGGAAAACGCATGGAATTTTTGTGTCCTGCTCCGTTTTAATTATTGCTCCGGTAAATCCATGAACATAAAGTTTGCGATAATTATTCCGTCTGTCTGATTTATAATTTCTCCGGAAAGGCGTATGTTTTTTGTGTTTCCGTCCATGCAGAATAAAATTGCGTCTTTAGAAAACTTTTTGTTTTCATTTGTCTTTACGTTCCGGATTATCTGCATTAAAGAGTCTTTTTCTATTTTTAGAAACGATTCAAACGGATTTTTTTCAATAAGCTTGTCAAAATCGTTTTTAGAGTAGCCAAGAACCTTTGCCACAGTTGAATTTGCATAGGAAAGTTTTATCTTTTCATCAAAAGTTACAGAAAAAATTCCGCATGGAATATTTTCAATTATGGAAGAAAGCTTTTCGGAAAGGTTTGTCTTAAGCTTCAGAAGTTTCATCCTGAAGTCAATGTTTTCTACCGTCATGTAATAAATATTGCTTGTGACGGTTTTTCCGATTTGCCGCAAGTGCAGTCTTACCCAAAAAGGCTGGGTATTTTTGTAGAACGGTTTTAACTGGACTTCGCAGAAAGAGCTCTTTTTTGTTTTCATGGTTTCGGAAAGGCTTGAAAAGAACGTTTCCTTGCTATAGTCTTCAATTCCGGCAAGAAGATTTTTCTGTATATTCTCAAAATCGTGCCGGGTTGTTCCTATTTCTTCAAAAAACTGGTCGTTTGCGCGAAGCAATTCAATGGTTTCGCCTGCCCATTCAATCAGCGCGGCGCCGCCTATCAAATTGTTAAAAAGAAGTGTTGAAGTTTCGGTTGCATCAAGGAATCTTGCGGCTTCAAGCCCGGCTTCTTTTTTGTTTTTTTCAAAGTTGACTGGAGAAAGGTTTGTTAAAAGCTCCTCGTATTTTTCAATCGGCAGCGGACGTGCAAAATAATAGCCCTGCATATAAAAACATCCGATGCTTTTAAGGTAGTCTGCCTGCTCCTTGGATTCAATTCCTTCCGCGATTACAGGAAGGTGCAGCCAGTTTGCCATTCTTATTACAGAGCTTAAGATATTTCCGCCTTTGGAATTGTTCTTGCCGTCTTTTAAATCTTTTGTGTCTGCGGCAATAAACTTCATGTCAAGTTTTAAGATGTTTACCGGAACTTCTTTTAATGTGTTTAATGAAGAATAGCCGCTTCCAAAATCATCCATTTCAAGGCAGAAACCGTTGTCCCTTAGCGCCTCTACAACTTGAATTAATTGCGTAGGATTTTCCATGTACGCTGATTCTGTGATTTCAAGCCTTAGCAAATTTGGAGTAAGGTTGTATTTTTTCAGGAGTCCGTTAAAGACTTGAACAAGATTCTGATTGTAAATGTCCCGGCGGGAAATGTTTACGGAAACTGGAATAGGATTCAGTCCCATATCTTTCCATTTTTGTAAAAGCTGGCAGGTTTTTTCCCAGATGAACAAATCAAGCTGAGTGATAAATCCGTTCCGCTCAAAAACCGGAATGAAAATTGCCGGCGAAATAAGCCCCTTTGTAGGATGGTTCCATCTGACCAGAGCTTCCGCTCCCACTAAAGATTCTGTTGTGTAGTCATATTGCGGCTGCAGATAAACTGTAAATTCATTTCTCTGCAATCCTACGACCATGTCGGTTATAAGTTCCTGTTCATCCTTCAGGTTTTCAATCATTGATTCATTGTAAAAGGCAAGTCTTTCTGTAAAATTCTGTTTTATTGAAGAAAGCGCCAGTTCCGCCCGGTCGATTGCAAGTGAAATATCCGTTTCAGAATTAGTAATCACATAAATTCCATACCGGCATATAAAATCAAACTTAGGGTGAAGCGCTTTTACGTATGCGTCGACTTTTTCCAGAATCATAAAAATAATGTCGTTTGAAACCGCCGGCGTGCATACGACAAAGTGGTCGGCGTAAATATGTCCGTATGTCGAAAAATCAGAAATCGAGCTTTTTAAATGGTCTCCGATTTTTTCAAGAATTTTGTCACCTGCCGTAAATCCAAAAAGGTCGTTAAAAACTTTAAGCGGTCAAGGTTTACAAGCATAAGGTAATACTGTTTGCCGGGGTTGTTCTTAATCATTTCATGCGTTTTGATAATAAATGCCTGTTTGTTGTAAACGCCTGTTTTATCCAGCAGGGCAAGCTGCTTTATTGTATTTTTCTGCTGCTCGTGCACGCTTGAAACGTGTTTTTCTTCTTCGGAGATGTGCTTTACCGTATGGCTCAAAATTGCAAAGAGATTTTCTGGCGGAGTACTGCTCGGAAAACATTCTAAAACGCCAATATCATAGAATTTTTTCTGTGCGTCAAGGTTGACTTCTTTCATTATTCCGATTACTGGAATTTTCAGTGAAACTTTGTCGTTCATTGAATTTAAAAGCAGCGCTTTCATGGCTTTCTTTTATTAAATTCGGATATTTAAAAAGGAAGTCTTCATCAAGGACTACTACAGAAGGAATAACCGTTTCCATCTTCTTAAGGAATTCTTCTGCGGTCTGGATGTACACTATGTCAAATGTTGATTCAAATTCTTCCGTAGAAAGGTATTTCTTGAGATTTTTTTCTGTCGCTGCAAAAATTGTAAATTCTTTCATAGTACTCCAATTGATTATACCATTCATTCCTATAAAATCAATTGGAGTTTTCGATATTCACAGGGCAAACGCATTATAAATAATTTAAGTAAACTTTGCGCGAAGGAACGGTTTCGTGGTCAAAAACACTCTGATTGTTGAGACCGCGAGAGCGGTCAATTCTATAGTTACTTTGCAACAATCAGCGTGTAGCGCATTATTGCGCGATTTTGAACCACGAAACCGTGACTGGGAGCAAGTTTTTTGCTGAATACATTTATAATGCGTTTGCCCTGTCGATATTCATGCCTTTATAGTTCATTTATGATTTTTCTGCTTTACAGGCGCAGTTCTTTTGCTTTTGCCTTGATTTTTTCCTGGATAACTGGAATTGACGCCTTTGGCTCTTCCGCGCTGTAGTTTTCGCGGATTATATTTACAAAAACTGAGCCCGCGACTATTGCGTAGACGTGCGGAGCAATCAGTCTTGCCTGTTCTTCGCCTGTAATTCCGAAGCCACCTAGGATTTTTGCTCCACCGGCGGAAGTTTTATCTATAAAATCCAGCATTTCTTTTGTTACAACGGTTTTAGTTCCTGTTATTCCGGCTCTTAGGGCAGTGTAGATGTATTCAAATTTCCGGCTTGTCATCTGTTTCAGCCGCTCGTCTGTCATTGATGGCGCGGCCACAGGAATATTGTGTATTCCGTATTTTTTGCAGGCCGCGGTAAGTCCTTCGTCGCAGTCAAAAGGCAGATCCGGCACAATCAGTCCGTTCACGCCTGAACCGGCCGCCATTTTTACAAAATTTTCTACTCCCGGGCGGTAAACCAACGCTGCGTAAGTCATTAAAAAAATCTGAATTTCCGGATGGCGGCGGCGCATTTCTGCTATATAAGCCATTCCCTGTTTTACCGTATATTTTCTTGCAAGCACAGTTGAGCAGGCGTTTGAATCGCAGGACCGTCTGCGCTTGGGTCGCTGAACGCCAGCTGGACTTCAAGAATTTTTGTTCCGCCGGCAATCAGCGCTTCTCCTGCCGCAAGGCATGTTTCGTCATCCGGGTAACCTGCAACCTGATGTGACATTAAAATAGTGCTCATATATTCTCCCATATCATTTGTTTTTTTTCATTGACGCTGCAAAATGAATGTCCTTGCCTGCGTCAAGGCGTTCCAGTTCAGACTGAAGGAATTGTTTCCATTCTTCCTGACGGAAAACCGGGCATGTGATAAAAATATCCTTGTCGCCGCGGCCGGACATATTTACTACGATATTCTGGTCTTTTTGCATTTTTGGAGCGAGCTTTAGGGCTAGCGCGCCGGCATGGGCGCTTTCCATGGCAAAAAGGAGTCCTTCTGTCTTTGCAAAAACTGAAACTGCGTTCAAGGCTTCCTCATCCTTTATGGCTTCGAATTTTACCCTGCCGGTTTCACCTAAATATGCAAGTTGCGGCCCGATTCCTACGTAATCCAGCCCCGCGGAGATTGAGCGCGTCTGACCGGCCTGTCCGTCCTCATCCTGAAGAAAGCGCGTTTTGAATCCTTGCATAATTCCGTCAACAGCGTCATTTCCGACCATCCGGCTTGCGTTGTTGCCTTTTCCAGGCCCGATTCCGCCGGCTTCCGCTCCAAAAAGCAAAGGTTCTGCCTCATTTATAAAAGGTTCAAAAATCCGATTGAATTTGAGCCGCCGCCGACACAGGCAACCATTGCGTCAATCTTCTTGCCGCGCTCAGCCATTTGTTTTTTTGTCTCGCGCCCGATAACCGCCTGAAATTCCCTGACCATATCCGGGAACGGCGAAGGACCTAGCGCAGAACCGATAAGGTAGTGCGTGTCGCTGAAATTTGCCGCCCAGTCGCGCATCGCCTCGTTGATTGCGTCCTTTAAAATCCGCGAACCGGTTGTTACCGGAACAACTTCCGCGCCGTACATTTCCATTGTTGAAACGTTTGGCTGTTGCCGGCGGACATCGACTTCGCCCATGTAAACGCGGCATTTTAGTCCAAGTTTTGCGCAGGCCGCGGCTGTCGCGACTCCGTGCTGACCGGCTCCGGTTTCCGCGATAATGCGTGTTTTTCCCATTCGTTTTGCAACCAGAGCCTGTCCGATTGCGTTGTTGATTTTGTGCGCGCCTGTATTTGCAAGCCCTTCAAGTTTTACATAAATCTGCGCGCCGCCAAGCTGTTCGGAAAGTCGTTTTGCATAATAAAGCGGCGTTGGACGGCCTATAAAATCTGCGCGGATTTCTTCCAGTTCATTTAAAAAATCCGGGTCTTTCATGCATCTGTGGAATGCTTCTTCCAGTTCCTCAATCGGACGGCGAAGAACTTCCGCAACGTAGCGTCCGCCGAATTTTCCAAAAAATCCTTTATCTGATTCTGTCATTTTATTTGATTTTCTCCTAAAAATTATTGTTGAACAGCAGATTCAACTGCTGAAAAAAACTTCTCAAGCTTGGAAAAATCCTTTTTGCCGGGGGCGGATTCAACGCCGCTGTTTACGTCGGCTAGTTCCGGCTGAAAGTTTTTTATCATATACTGAATATTTTCCGGGTTCAAGCCGCCGCTAAGCCACAGCGGACCTGCTTTTTTTGATTTTGCAATAAGTTCAGAAGGAATTGTTTTTCCTGTTCCGCCGTAACGCGAATCTCCGCCGGCATTTGCGCTTTCCAGGTTTTTTGCGTCAACAAGAACACGCGGAAAACCGGATGAATAAAGTTCTTTCAACGCGCCAAAATCCTCTTCCGCCGCCAAAGGAACTGCCGCATAGCCAAATTCTCCTTTTGCAAGATTTCCGCAGCCATGAAACTGGATTCCGTCCAAAATTTGTTCGTAGCACATTTGAAAAACCACCTTTCCTTCTTCCGAAAATGGATTTACAATTACGCCGACTAGCAAAGGCATTTTTTTTATTTTTTTTGATTCAAAAAGCTGTTTAAGCTCCGCGCGGATTTTCATGATTTTTTCAGAATCTTCCGGTTTGTTTGTGCGCGGTGATTTTTCTGCAAAAATGAATCCCAGAATATCCGCGCCAAGCTCCGCGCATTTTACCGCGTCTTCTTTTGAAGTTATTCCGCACACTTTTATAAGCGGTTTTTCATTTTTTTCTTCAAGAAGAGAAGCGGTTTTTTTCCAGAACGAATATTCATATTCAAGTTTTTTGGAATTTGCCGCCTTGTAAAAAGATTTTACAAGATTTTTTGCGTTTTTTGGATTTCTTGCGGCAGCTTCGCCGATTAGAACTGCATGAAAACCCAAATTTCCAACAAAATTTGCGGCGAGCGGAGTTGTAACTCCAGATTCAGAAATTATTCTTGGAAACGGAAAAACGATTTTTCTTTCTTTGTAGATTTTTTTGATTTTTTCTTTTAATTTCAGCGGAATCAGCAAATCGATTGTAAAATTAGCCAAATCACGCGAATTTATTCCAAGAAGTATTTTTTTGCTGCAATTCATTTTGTCTGCAAGCTCCAGGACGGCGAACGCTTTTTTTATGTCGCTTTCTTCGCGGATTTCAAGCAGGACAGAAATTCCGTACTCAAAAGCCTTTTTTGCCATTGCAAGAAGCTTTTCCGTATCAAGAATTCTTCCTATCAAAAGAACCGCATCCGCGCCGCAGAGATATGAAATTTCAATTTCTTCCGGTTCAAGCAAAAAATCTTTTCTTAGAATCGCGGCGTTTTTATCTGCCGTTTGCGCGGCCTTCTGCAAATCTTCCAGCGAACCGTGAAAATAATTTTCTTCGGTAAGGCAGCTGATTGCTCTTGTTCCGGCTCTTATGTAATTTTCCGCTGTTTCTGCGGCATCCAGTTCCGGCGCAATCCAGCCTTTTGAAGGCGAGGCGCGTTTTATTTCAAGAATTGTCCCCGGCTTTTCTAAGAACGGAATTACCGGCCGGATTCTTTTCTGCGGAATTTTGTGTCCGAATGAAAAACCTTTGTTTTTTATGTCCGCGCGTCGTTTTTCGCAGATTTCTGTAAGAATATCCATTTTAACTGTTGGTTTCCTTTTTGATTTCTTCAAGTTTCTTTGACACTTCACCAGAATCTATTGCCCTGATGATTTTAATGCAGCCTTCTTTTATGGATTTTGCCTTTCCACCGATGTAAAGCGCGGCTCCTCCGTTCAGGGCGATTGCCGCCTTTAATGTTCTTCGGCCTTTTCCTTTAAGAAGCTCCATTGCAAGGCGGGCGTTTTCTGCGCCGGTTCCGCCGGAAAGTTCCTCATCTTTGCAGCCTGAAAGTCCAAAATCCGCCGGTTCGATTGTATATTCTTTTTCTTTGTTTTCTTCGTCGATTTCAAAGACTTTTGTTCCCACTACTGGCGAGATTTCATCAAATCCGTCCTCTGAAACAACGACCATGACTCTTTTTGCTCCAAGAAGTTTTGCGGCTCTTGCAACCGGCGCAAGAAGTTCAGGAGAATAAACGCCAAGCATCTGGTATTTTGCTCCGGCTGGATTTGAAAGCGGTCCAATCAGATTCATTATTGTCTTTACGCCCAAAGCCTTTCGGACTGGAGCGGCAAAACGCATTGCAGAATGGTAGACCGGCGCGAATAGAAAACCGAAGTTTGTTTTTCTGATTGTTTCTGCGGTTTTTGACGGCGCATTATCAATTTTTATTCCAAGGGCTTCAAAAAAATCTGCTGCCCCAGACTTGGAGGAAACTGCCCGGTTTCCGTGCTTTGCGACAGTAAGTCCGCAGGCGGCCGCGCACAATGCGCTCATTGAGCTTATGTTGAAAGAGCCTTTGCTGTCTCCGCCTGTTCCAACAATGTCTGTAAGCTCGGTTGTTTCAAGCGGAAGCGGTGTTCGTTTTGCAACAAGAACACCTGCGCATCCGGCGATTTCTTCCGGGGTTGCCTTTTTCGCGGCAAGAGCCGTAAGAATCGCTGCGGTCATCCGTTCGTCCATGCAGCCGTCTGTTAAATCTTCCATGAACATTTCGGCTGTTCTGCGGCTCATGTTTTTTCCTTCAATTAATGAAGAAAGAACCTGCTTTGCCGGGAAAGGCTCTGCGCGGTAATTTAAAAATGCTGTGAAAAATTCCTTTGTTTGGAGAGGCGATTGATTCCGGGTGGAACTGGACTCCTTCAATCGGCATGGTTTTGTGGCGGATTCCCATGATGTCGCCGTCGTCTGCGCGCGCTGAAATTTCAAAATCCGCCGGAAGAGTTGATTCATCGATTACAAGCGAATGGTAACGCGTAAATGTCTCGCGCTTTCCCATAAGTCTGAACATTCCTTTGCCGTCAAGGTTGATTTCTTCGGCGATTCCGTGCTTTATGAATTTTGCGTTTACAATTTTTGCGCCAAAAGCGTAGCCAATCGCCTGATGACCAAGACAAATTCCCAGAACAGGAATTTTTCCTGCAAAATATTTTATCGCTTCAACGGAAATTCCGGCATCTTCCGGGCGGCCAGGACCTGGAGAAACAATCAGTTTTGCCGGATTCATTTTTATTGCGTCCTGAAGCGTGATTTCTTTGCTGCGGACAACTTTTATCTCTTCTTCGGTAAGTTTTGCAAGCGACTGATAAACGTTATATGTGAAACTGTCGTAATTATCCAATAATAAAATCATATTTTCCTCCGCAGTCTGTTATTTCTTTGTGTTTTCGATTACAGCGCGCATTGCGCCAAGCTTTTCGCAGGTTTCTGTAAATTCCCGCTCCGCGTTGCTTGCGTAGACAATTCCGCCGCCCGCCTGCAGCGTCCACACATCCTGCTGCTTGAGCGCACAGCGAATCGCAATGCAGAAATCCAGGTTGTTCTTGTTTCCGATGTATCCGACTGCCCCTGCGTAAAAATTGCGTTTATATTTTTCCAGTGAAGAAAGAATTTCAATCGCGCTTATTTTCGGCGCTCCCGAAACTGTTCCGGCTGGAAAAGCCGCCCGCAGAACTTTTATTGCGGAAGTATCGTCATCAACTTTTCCAATTACTTCTGAAACAAGATGGATTACGTGGCTGTAAAGTTCCGTGAACATATAGCGTGTTACTTCAACGCTTCCGGTTTTGCACACGCGGCCAAGGTCGTTCCGCGCAAGGTCGACAAGCATAAGATGCTCCGCGCGTTCTTTCGGGTCGTTCAAAAGCTCTTCCATAAGCTGCTTGTCTTCCAGAGGATTTTTTCCTCTGTGGCGGGTTCCTGCAATCGGGTGAATCATCGCCTCGCCGTTTCGCACGCGAACAAGGCTTTCCGGAGAAGCGCCTGTAAGCTGGAAATCTTCAAAATCAAGGTAGAACATATACGGCGAAGGATTTACAGAGCGCAGCCTGCGGTAGATTTCCAGGGCTGGAACTTCGCTTTTTATCTGAAGCCGTCGGCTTGGAACTGCCTGAACTATGTTTCCGGCGTAGATTTCCTTTTTCAGCGCCTCGACTTTTTCGCAGTATTCTTTTTTGCTCTGCGCTTCGTCTGTAAGAACAGTTGTTTTGTAGTCGGTCTCTGGCTCTGCAAGATACGAAATCCAGGTCAGAAAGCCGTTTTTTTATATTTTCTATTGCGGCCTTTAAGTCAATCTGGTGTTCCCTGTAATTCTGCGCGCAGATATAGATTTTTTCATAGAAATGGTCAAAAATTATAAAAGTGTGCCCCACAGCAAACGCGCTTTCCGGGATTTTAAGCTGGTCTTCCTGTTTCTGAAGATGGATTGTGTCGCAGCGGGCGCAAAATTCGTAGCTAAGGTAACCCATTCCGGCAGCCGGAAGCGGCAAGTCTAATCCTTCTTCCGGCGGATTTTCCGCCGCGATTTCTGCAAGAACATCAAGAATATCGCCTTTCATTGCGTAAACCGGGCGGCGTTCTCCGTTGATTACGATTGCAATTCCGTCTTCATCCTGAATAACCCGGAACGCCTCATCAAGCATAATCATTGAATAGCGGTCTTTGCCCGAAGAAAAATTTGCTGATTCAAGAACCGCTTTCGCGTTGAATTTTTTTGCCAGAGAAAAAGGAGTAAATCTGTCTCCCGGAAGAATTTCATATAACATATAAATCTCCAATAAGGTTCAGAATCTTGTCCGTTGCTGAATCTTTGTTTCTATGAATAGAAACATTATAGAAATAGTGTATGTTACTGTCAATAGAAACACGAAAAAAAAGTGAAAGAAATTTGATTTTTGAATTTTGTAAAAAAGTTTCTTTTTTTTTACGTTATTTCAATTTTTCTAAACCAAAGAAGTTGTCTCGTCTATTCCCATTCTGATGTTCAGGCACTGCACCGCCGCGCCGCTCGCGCCTTTTCCAAGGTTGTCAAAGCGGCTTGTAAGCATGATTCTGTCATCGTTTCCGTAAACAAATCTGCATGTTGTTTGTGCCAGCCAGCGTGTTTGCCGCGATAAACTGTTCTGTCAGCGTGCCTTCGCCCATGAATCCGGCTACTTTTACAAAGTTGCAGCCATTGTAATGCTCGCTCATCATTTCCCACACGTCGTGCGCGGAAACTTTTTTTGCCAGAAGCCGCGCATGAAGCCCGACCGTTACGGTCATTCCCTGAAAATAGTCGCATACATACGGATTGAATACAGGCTCAAATTCAAGGCCTGCGATTTTTTTCATTTCCGGAAGATGCTTGTGCGCCTGCGTCAATGCGTAAAGCCGCGGAGAGTCCAGTTCCGGGTTTCTGTCAGATGCCTCATACTGCGCGATTGCCTTTTTTCCTGCTCCCGAATAGCCGGAAACCGCATGGATTACAACCGGGTAGTCAGCCGGCATGATTCCGGATTTTACAAGCGGATAGCCCAAAGCCACAAAGCCCGAAGCGTAACATCCAGGAACTGCGATTCTGTTGGAGGTCATGATTTTTTTGCGGAACGATTTGTCAAGTTCAGGAAATCCATACGCCCAGGCCGGATTTGTTCTGTGCGCAGTGGAAGCGTCGATAATCACAGTGTCTGGATTTGTGCAAAGTCCAGCCGATTCAACTGCCGCCGCGTCGGGTAGACACAAAAATGTAAAATCGCTTGAATTAATCATTTTTGCGCGCTCTGCGGCATCCTTTCGTTTTTCCTCGTCAATCTGCAGAATCTCAATATCGCTGCGGTTTGCAAAACGCTCAAAAATCTTAAGCCCGGTAGTACCTTCTTTTCCATCTATAAAAATCTTTACGCTCATACTTGCCTCTAAATTTGAATCGGGCGGGGAAATAATTCCCGATGTTCGGAACTTTCGTTCCTCGCTTCCTTGCAAAAGTATAAAGTCTTTTTCAGGCTCGGTGGCTATTCACAATGTCCCGTTCAATTTCTACTAGCCTTGATTTCGAGTTTTTTTTTGCAAATTATGAAAGAACGCTCTCGGCATATTTCCAATTTGCTCAGATGGATTTGGCTCGCGCTACGCTTGTATTAATTCGGGTGCTCCGCACTTTGATTAATTCAATCGCCAAAAATCTTCACAAATTGCAAATCTGCCTGCGCTTTTATTCTTTTTACAAAAAACTCGACATTCAGGCTACTATATAGTATAGAAGTTTTTAGATTAAAAAAAAATCACTTACAAAGCAAAACGGCAAATTTTGGACAAAATTTATTCAGTTTAATCAAAATCCGCTAAAAATTGTGCAAAAAATACTCAGAAAATCATCTGAATTTCGTTTTTTTTTCTGGAAAATGGATAAAAGCGTACGCGGATTTGCGGGTTGAGAGGACTTTATGCGGTAAAAAAGATTAAAGTTTCAGCGAAGCCAGCTAATTACAGGCGTAGCGCGGGCAGAACCGTCTGGAACAAGGGTTGGCAAGCTGACTTATGCAGAGCCGCTGTAAGCGATTTTTCATAATCCATAAAAATTGAAATTCAGTTTTTTTTCAGTTGGCACAGAATTTGCATAATATATTAGTGAAGGCTGGAAATAATCCGGCTGGAAATTAAACAATTCGCGCAGGAGGCATTTTATGAACGAATTAGCTTTATTCAATGACTTGTTTGGTGATTTTGCAGATGATGGTTACATGATGCCGTCTATCAATTTAAAGAAGGCTTTTCAGACACCAAAAGTTGATGTAAAAGAAGAGTCTGGTGCGTATACATTAAAGATGGATTTGCCTGGAAAAACTGATAAAGATGTAAAAATCGAGTTGAATCACAACGTCCTTACAATTTCATCAGAAAAGAAGAACGAAAAAGATGAAAAATCAGAAAAGAAAGAAGAGGGCAAATGGCTTGTAAAAGAACGCTCTTACCAGAAATTCAGCCGAAGCTTTACACTTCCGGAAGATGTTGAAGCCGAAAAAGTTTCTGCCGAAGTAAAAAACGGTGTTCTTACAGTAACAATGCCGCGTAAAGCATTGCCAGAACCAAAACGCATCGCAATCAAAAGCGCATAAATTCAGCGCTCGCCGGATTTAAGTCTTAGCTATAAAAGGGGCGCCCCAAAAATTACGGGGCAGCCCCTTTTGTTTTTAACAAGTCTGCCGCGGTGGTGGTGGTGGGGGGGGGATTTCAGAATATCCAGCCCATGGGTTCGTTTCGTTCAAGCTGTTTCAGTTGCCCTGCGGTATATGGAAATTTTAAAAATTATCTTATAAAATGAACTATTAAAGTTTATGCAAAACAGTGAAAATATTCAAATAGAAGAAAACAAAGACTTTCTGGCAACGCAGCTAATTACTTATATTGGAAATAAAAGAAAAATAATCGGAGAAATAGAAAAAGAAATTGAATTGATTTCTGAAAAATCAGGTAAAGAAAAACTTGTCTGCACAGATTTATTTTCCGGTTCTGGAATTGTGGCAAGAATGTTAAAAAGACATTCATCAAAATTGATAGTAAATGATTTAGAGAATTATTCTTCTGTAATAAATAGTTGTTACTTGATTAATAAAAAAGATTTTCCCAAGGATGAATGTGAGTATCTCCGTAAAAAAATTGAAGATTCTTGCCGGCTGGAAAAACTTCCGGGTATAATTTCTATGAATTACGCTCCGCAGGATGATGATAACATTAAAAAAGGCGAAAGGGTTTTTTATACGCATCAGAATGCGGTTCTAATTGATACGTACAGAACTCTTATTGATAAATTTGTTCCTGATGAAAATTTAAGGAAATTCTTTCTGGCGCCGCTCATAACAGAAGCGTCGGTTCATGTTAATACAAGCGGTGTTTTTAAGGGATTTTATAAAGACAAGAACACAGGAATCGGTTGCTTTGGAGCGGCTGGCAAAAACGCGCTTACAAGAATCTTTGGAAGAATAGAGCTGAAAGAACCTGTTTTCAGCAATTTTGAGTCAGATTTGGAAATTTATCAAAAAGATACAGTTTTGCTTTCAAAAGAATTAAAAGACCTGGATATTGCGTACCTTGATCCACCTTATAATCAGCATCCTTACGGCTCGAACTATTTTATGCTCAATTTGATTTTAAAGAATAAGCTTGATGTTGAAATCAGCAAAATAAGCGGAATTACTCAGGGTTGGAATCGTTCTGTGTTTAACAAACCTTATTCGGCGTTAAAATCAATGGAAGAAATTGTTTCAAGCTTGGATTCAAAATTCATTGTGATTTCGTACAATTCAGAAGGTTTTATAAGTTTTGAAGAAATGTCCGAAATGCTAAAGAAATATGGAAAATTAAAAACTGTCGAGATAGCATATAACACTTTTCGGGGCAGCAGGAATTTAAGAAACAGAGATATTCATGTTTCTGAATATTTGTTTATTTTGGAAAAATAAAGTTAAGATTGGCAATTTCCATCCCCCTTACAAAATATATTCCAGCTGCCGCTCTTTTGTCTTCAGCCCCATTTTCTCGTAGAATTTTTCCGCCGAAGTGTTTCCTGCCCAGACGTTCAGCGTCACCTCGTAGCAGCCAAGCCGTTTCGCCTCGCTTTTGACGTGCTCAAAAAGTTTTTCGCCGATGTGCCGGCCGCGGGTGTTTTTGTCAACGCACAAATCGTCAATAAAAAGCGACTTGAACTGAACCATGTTGTTTGAAAAAGGCTGCTCCTGGATCTGGCAAAAAGCGTACCCGACGCAAAAGTCATTCTCGTCCGCGGCGACATAAATCGGCTTCAGGTCGTCCTTGAGCATTTCCAAAAGCTCCACATCCGTGTACTTTGTCGTTCCCGGAATAAAAATGTCCGGCCGAATCTCCGCATGAATCTCCAGAACCTGTCCCAGCAAATCAATAATTTTCGGAATGTCCTTTTCGTTCGCTCTTCGTATTGTCATTTTTTTTTCCTTATTATATCAAAAATTTGTCTTTTATAAGAAGCGTCACATTTTTTGTAGTGAAAAAAGGACTTAATTTATTTTGCTAAAAAATATCTGTAGGTTCTAAAAAAACAAAAAGGAAGCCGCAGCTCCCTTTTTTCAGTTTTTCTGTACACATTCCAAAGAATGTATAAGCATTTTGCGGAATCTTAAAGATTCCTTGTTAGTAGATTGACCAGAAAAAAATTAATCAGTAAAATAATAATATGCCAAATTAGATTTCTTTGTCAAATGTTTTCTAAAATAATTGCCTCCATATTAATAAGCCGTGATATAATTTTAGCTGGAGATTATAATGAAATATCGTTTAGGGCTTGATTTAGGAACAAATTCGATTGGCTGGGCTGTTTATTCGCTTGATGAAAATAACGAGCCTGAAAAACTTGAAGACCTCGGAGCAAGAATCTTTTCAGATGGACGGAATCCAAAGTCAAAAGAGCCGCTTGCTGTTGAAAGAAGGACTGCACGCGGACAACGCAGGATAATTTATAGAAGGAAACTTCGCAGAAGAGAAACTTTCCGGCTTTTACAAAAACAAGGTCTTCTTCCTCTAAAAAAATATGAAGCCCAATCGTTAAAACTTATGAATCCTTACGAGCTTCGCATAAAAGCTCTTAATGAAAAACTGGAGCCGTTTGAGCTTGGACGTGTTCTTTTTAATCTTTCTGTGCGACGTGGATTTAAAAGCAACCGAAAAGACGGTTCACAGGAAGAAACAAAAGAAAATTCAAAATCTGAAAAATTGACACAGGCAGATAAATGCTCAAATCTTTCGGATGCAATAAAAAAATCAGGCTATAGAACTCTTGGAGAATTTCTTTGGAAAAACAAGGAATCTAATGGCGGAACTCGCTTTGCTCCAAACAGAATGGATTATTATCCTGTACGGCAGCTTTATATAGAAGAATTTAGTTTTATATGTCAGAAACAAGAGCCGTTTTATCCTGATGTTGATTGGAATTCAATCTACAATAAAATTTTCTTTCAACGTCCGCTGAAGGTTCAGGAACACGGAAAGTGCCAGTATATGCCGGAAAAAGAAAGGACATTTAAGGCTATGCCGTGTGCGCAAAAAATACGCATTTTACAGGATGTTTTTAATCTAACTTTTATTGCAGAGGGAAAATCAAAAAAACTTCTTCCCGAATGGCAGGATGAAATTATAAAGCTTCTTGATTCAAAAGAAAAAGTAACTTTTAAGGATATCCGCAAAAAACTTGATTTTGATGAGAATATCATTTTCAATCTTGAGTCAGAAACTCGCGACTTTTTACAGGGAAATTCAACCGCTGTAAAACTACGCAGCAAAAATCGCTTTGGCGAAATTTGGGATTCTTTAAGTCTTGAAGAGCAGGATGATATTGTTGAATGTCTGATAACTGCGCAGGAAGATTCTGATGTTCAGAAAATGCTTGAGAAATACGATTTGACTTCTGAGCAAAAGAATTTTATCACAAAACTTGTTCTTCCAAGCGGCACAACAAGTTTCTGCCGTGAATTCTCTGAAAATGTTGTGAATAAAATTGAAGAAAATTCAAAAATCTTTGCAGATTCAGCTGAACGTACAGAACGCTGTCAAATTCACAATGTAATAAAAGAACTTGGTTATAATTATGCAAGTCAGACAGTTGAAAAATGCGAAGAGCTTCCTTATTACGGAAAAGTTCTTTCTGGCTCAACAATGGGAGCGAGGGCAAATCCTAAAGACGATGAGGAGCGTTTTGGAAAAATAAGCAATCCGACTGTTCATATTGCGCTTAACCAGACCCGCGTTGTTGTAAACGCTCTTATTAAAGAATACGGAAAACCAACGCAGGTTGTAATAGAAGTAAGCCGGGAGCTAAAAGCCAGTCGAGAAGCTAAAAATAAAATGCAGCAGAAAATTGCGGCAAACCAGAAGCAGAACGAGATTCTTAACAAGAAAATAAAGGACGCGAATTCTTCTATTCTATTTCCAAACAGAACTGACCGTCTAAAATACAAGCTCTGGGAAGAACTTGATCCGGAAAACGCGCTAAACAGAAGATGCGTTTATTGCGGAAAACTAATTTCGGGTGCAGATATTTTCAATGACAACACCGTTCAGATTGAGCATATTCTTCCTTTCGGACGCACTTTGTGGGATTCTGAACACAACAAGACTATTGCCCATACAAAATGCAACGCATTTAAAGGCGAAAATACACCTTACGAGGCTTTCTTTAAAAATCCAGAAGGCTACAACTGGAATGAAATTCTTGAAAGAGCTTCGCATTTAAAAGATCCTCAGAAAAAGCGGCTTTTTTCAGAAAATGCGATGGAAACTTTTGAAAAGGAAAGCGGATTTATTTCGCGCCAGCTTACGGACAACGCTTATCTTTCAAAAATGGCTTTGAAATATTTGATGTGCGTTGTTGAAAAAGATTCAAATGTCTGGGCTGTTAGCGGCGGAATGACAAAACTTTTGCGCGATAAATGGGAAATAGATTCAATCTTGAAAAGAAAAATCGGAGAAAATGAAATTTTTCATTTTGAACTGAAAGATGAGCAGATTGGAACTTACAAAAAGAACCGGTATGACCATCGCCATCATGCTCTTGATGCAAGCGTAATCGCATTGATTGACCGCTCAATGGTTCAGCAAATTTCGCGTCTTAATCAGATTGGAAAGAAAAACAGAATTGAAGTTCCGCAGATGCCTGTTATAAGAACAGACCTAATAGAAAAGACAAAAAATATTGTCGTAAGTTTTAAGCCTGACCACGGCGCACAAGGTAAGCTTTCTAAAGAAACTCTGCTTGGAAAAATAAAAATGGCAGAGCAGGTTGCAATCTCAAAGATTCGGGAAGAAGATATTGCTTTCATAAAGAATGAGAAAGTCCGTTCAGAGTTTGAAAAAAAACTTGCAGAACTTAAGGATATTAAAAAAGTTCAAAAGGAGCTTAAGGAACTTTATCCTGTTGTTTGGGTTTTTAAGGAATATTACGTTTGCAAGGAAAATATTCTAGGGCTAAAAGAAAAAGATTTTGATTCGATAATCGATAAGAAAATCCAAAAAGAGCTTCGCGAATTTACGGAAGCCCACAAATCTGAAAAAATAGAAGATGTAATGCAGAAGTTCAGCGAGCAAACAAAAATCAAAAAAGTCCGCTGCATAAACCGTGTTCAAACTCCGATTGAAATTAAAAATAAAGACGGCACAATGCGTTATCTTTGTCCTGAGGATTATTTTGCCGCTGTTGTCTGGCAGATTCCTTCAAAAAATAAAGATTCGAAGCCTGCGTACAAGGCAACGTTTATTCGCCGTGACCAAGTTGATTTAGACGGAAATCCGAAAATTATGACTAAGCCTCATCCTGCCGCAACGAAGATATGTATTCTGCATAAAAATGATTATCTTGAATTTGTGGACAAGGGAAACTGGTACAAGTGCAGAATTACGGGATATGCAGCTACAAGCAATAAGTTTGATATTCGTCCGATTTATGCAGTTTCAAGTTGTGCGGATTGGATTATTGCTACAAATGAGGCTGTTCTTGAACCATGTTGGAAAAAACAGGAAGGGCATAATTTTGTTTCAGTAAATGTGCTTTTTGGAGAAAAATCAGCTCGGCCGATTACTGTAAATCCTATAGGCCGCGTATTTAGAAAAAAATAATATTGAGAACTTTGTTCAGTGTACCGATAAATAAAGTATGCTGAACAGAATACTAGAGATTTGTGAAGAAAATCGCTATGTTTCTCTGAACCGTGGGTTTGTGGTTATCCAGCATGGAACTGAGATTTTAGGTCAGGTTCCACTGGATGATGTTTCTGTTCTTTTGCTTTCTGCGCAGGGAATTACGCTCAGTAAAAATATTCTAAATGCTCTTGCTGAACGAGGCTGCGTAACTGTCTTGTGCGGAAAGAATTTTATTCCGCAAAGCATGGTTTTGCCTGTCGCAAACCATTGTCTTTTTACAAAAATCATAAAAAATCAGATAAATGCTTCCGAGCCGCTAAAGAAAAGAGTTTGGCAGCAAGTTGTAATCCGAAAAATAGAAAATCAGGCGAAAGTTTTAAAATTATACGAAAAAGACTATTCTCTTGTTGAAAAGATTTCAAAACTTGTAAAGTCTGGCGACAGCGACAATCGGGAAGCTTATGCCGCAAAAATTTATTGGACAACGTTGTTTGGGAAAAAATTTAGACGCGACCGCAATGAAGATGGAATAAATTCTTTTTTGAATTATGGATACGCGGTAATGCGAGCCGCAATGGCAAGAGCTGTCTGCGCTTCGGGTCTTATTCCGGCTCTTGGAGTGAACCATAGCAACAATTTGAATCAGTTTTGTCTTGCCGATGATTTTTTTGAAATCTATCGTCCGCTTATTGATTCTGTTGTTTATAAAATGTGTTTGGAGGGAGAAGAAGAACTTACACCAAAAAACAAAAAGCGGCTCACGGATTCTTTGTGGCTAAAAGTCCGTACTACAGAAGGCAGTGCTCCGGCGTTTCAGAGCATGCAGTATATGACGGCTTCTTATGTTCATGCATTGGAAGATAAAAATCCTGCCATTGAGCTTCCGATTTGGGAGCAAGGTGAAAAAGATGAGTAATCTTGAATTGAACAGGTACGAGCTTATGTGGATGATGGTCTTGTTTGATTTGCCGGTAATCGAAAAGAAAGAGCGCAAAGCTGCAACAGATTTTAGAAATTTTTTATTGGATAATGGATTTTCTATGGTTCAATATTCGATTTATACAAAACTTTTTTCTGGAAAAGATGCCTGCGAAAAATACTACAAGCTGATTGTAAACAACTTGCCTCCGGATGGAAAGGTTGATATTCTTACAATAACAGACAAGCAGTATTCGAATATAATCAGCTATTCATCTGGAGACAAAATTGAAAAAAAAGCGCCCAAACAACTCATGTTATTTTGATTTTTTCTCAAAAAAAATACATCCAATCCATTCTATTTCTTTGTCTCGAAATGAATTACATTGGATGTATTATAACTGATTAATTTTTCCGGTCAATCTGCAACTAAAGTTTATTGCGGTTCTATGAGTGAATTATTATAACTGATTAATTTTTCCGGTCAATCTGCAACTTGCGAGTAAACAACAGTCGGACGCTAATATTATAACTGATTAATTTTTCCGGTCAATCTGCAACATGAAGTTGCGGAAGATTTTTACTTGCCGATTATAACTGATTAATTTTTCCGGTCAATCTGCAACACATATGATAGAACATCTTCAAAGGATTCCATTATAACTGATTAATTTTTCCGGTCAATCTGCAACGTGGTGGAGGTGGACTTGTTAGTGGCGGAAATTATAACTGATTAATTTTTCCGGTCAATCTGCAACCATCAGACAATCAAGGTAAAGTTACTGGTAATTATAACTGATTAATTTTTCCGGTCAATCTGCAACGTGGTGGAGGTGGACTTGTTAGTGGCGGAAATTATAACTGATTAATTTTTCCGGTCAATCTGCAACATTAATTATTAAGGAGTCGTTACGATTAAGTAATTAGAAAAAACGAGAAAAGCGTAGTACTCTAGATTGACGGATCTGGAGAGCCGGTGGAAGGCAGAATAAATTGCGAGAAGCAAGATCTCGGTAAGGAGTCGCTGTCTAAGCCAGCCATCGTATAACAAAATGCGGCTTGAGGTATACCCCCAAGACCGCGAATAGGAGAACGGTGATTCGACGCACTCGTATAGCTCTCCAGTCCTCATTTTATATTTTGGAGGACAAAAATGGAAGTAGCAGGAAGATTTATTGGAATCGATTTGGGTAAACGGACATATGAAATGTGTATCGTTGACCAGAAAGGCAAAATCACTCGAACCGGAGGTAAAACTGATTTTGCGGGAATCGATAAGCTTTGTGAAAAACTGAATGCAGATGATGCAGTAGCAATTGAGGCATGTAATCTGGCATTCAGAATTGAAAGGGCAATCAGAAAATCTGTTGGATGTAAAGTTTGTATTATGAATGCAGGAAGGCTTGCAGTCATATATATGAGCACAAGAAAAACTGATAAAGAAGATTCTATGAAACTTGCAAACTTCTGAAGAATCATGATGAAGATGAACTTCCAATAGTTACACCTCCAAGTGATGAAGAATGGGAGAGACGAAAGCTATTAAGTGAATATCGCTCGCTTAAATGCCAGAGAACAAAAGAGATAAACAAACTGCATGCAATCTTTGAGCATAACGGATACACACAGTTTGTCAGAAAAGACATGAGCAGTGAAAAGAATAGAGACAATATTCTTCCTCTGCTCAAGGGATATGAAAAAGAAGAAGCTGAAAGACTTATAGAAAGGCTGACGCTTCTTGAAAAACAGATTGCTCAGCTTTTGCAGAAAATAAATGCAGAAGTTGAGAAGGATGAAAGATACAGAAAGTAATGACTGTTCCTGGAATAGGACCAATAACAGCCCTTGCTTATGTAGCTTATGTTGGTGATGTGAAACGTTTTGATAATGCACATCAGGTAAGCAATTTTATTGGATTTGTACCTAAAGTTGATAACTCCTGTACGATATGCAGGTCTGGTCATACAACTAAACAGGGGAATCCTCTTTTAAGGTCTTTGCTGGTTCAGGCTGCATGGGCGAGCGTAAAGTCTAAGAACGGCGGAGCTTTAAGGGATAAATATAAATATATGGCTGAAACCCGTTGCATTGGAAAAGGAAAATCCATAGTAACGATTGCCAGAAAATTGGGTGAACTTCTTTATTTGATTTTGAAAACGGATCAGGAGTATAAACCACAGAAGTTTATTACTCCTGAAATAAGGATTTCAAAATTAGCAGAAGAAGCTCTTGAATATAGTTAATTAGAGGGCTGGAGAGCCCAAAAACTTAGTGTTGTAATTGACACTAATCATAGGAGTTCATTATGAACAAATTATAACTGATTAATTTTTCCGGTCAATCTGCAACAAAAGCGTTCTTTGGTGAACGTCCTAAATATTATAACTGATTAATTTTTCCGGTCAATCTGCAACAGAATCTAGTTCTATTGCTGTCCCTGTTATATTATAACTGATTAATTTTTCCGGTCAATCTGCAACTTGCGTCCGACTGCGCTTTACTAGCAACAGATTATAACTGATTAATTTTTCCGGTCAATCTGCAACAGTTTTTCGGACTGTATTTATCTCTCCAAAATTATAACTGATTAATTTTTCCGGTCAATCTGCAACTTGCTTTAATTATTATAATATCTTAAAATGATTATAACTGATTAATTTTTCCGGTCAATCTGCAACATTGTTACCATTCGTGATATTTCCACGTCTATTATAACTGATTAATTTTTCCGGTCAATCTGCAACTGTAGTTGATATTTGAATAGTGAGTATCTTATTATAACTGATTAATTTTTCCGGTCAATCTGCAACCATACAAGGATTATCAATATCAAAAAAACGATTATAACTGATTAATTTTTCCGGTCAATCTGCAACAATCGCCTTTAATTCTGTATCTGACATAGTATTATAACTGATTAATTTTTCCGGTCAATCTGCAACTCACTGTCAAATAGGCTTTTGGATGATTGAATTATAACTGATTAATTTTTCCGGTCAATCTGCAACTGATTTTTTGGATGCCTTACGTGATTTTTTATTATAACTGATTAATTTTTCCGGTCAATCTGCAACAAATTTACTTACGTGAAGTTATCCACAAGAATTATAACTGATTAATTTTTCCGGTCAATCTGCAACCATATTCAAATACTCCTTAAAAGTCGCTCTATTATAACTGATTAATTTTTCCGGTCAATCTGCAACAAACTGCGCTTTAATCATTTCGTTATAGTCATTATAACTGATTAATTTTTCCGGTCAATCTGCAACTTGCTTGCCGTTGGTGTCATATTTTCTGCATTATAACTGATTAATTTTTCCGGTCAATCTGCAACAATACTGAACGATCTGACGAGCGGACATTATTATAACTGATTAATTTTTCCGGTCAATCTGCAACGCTCCTTTAATAATCGCTTATACTCTGCCCATTATAACTGATTAATTTTTCCGGTCAATCTGCAACAGCGAGTTCGGTGTTATGATGATTGTGGCTATTATAACTGATTAATTTTTCCGGTCAATCTGCAACTCTTTTTTCTTATTTATTGAACCGCAATACATTATAACTGATTAATTTTTCCGGTCAATCTGCAACGAAGAATGGTATGAGAAGTTGCAGGAAGAGATTATAACTGATTAATTTTCCAGGTCAATCTGCAACCGTATCTTTCTTTTGCCTCTACAAACAGAAATTATAACTGATTAATTTTCCAAGTCAATCTGCAACTTTTATATGAATTCTTTTTTATGACATTAAATTATAACTGATTAATTTTCCCGGTCAATCTGCAACAATAAAGAAAAAAATTGTAACTTTCTTCAAGCAAAGCCCACAATGAATTCTTTCTGAAAAAAAGCCTTTCCATCATACCTTGATACAGTTTTCCTTGCGCGGAATTGCAACTGGCATTATGCAAAAATGGTAATTTTATTGCTAAGAATGTGCAATAATGTGTAAAAAACGTATGCAATAATGTGTAAAAAAATTATAATTATTTATATGCAATTTTGTGTATTTTATGAAAAAAAACAGTGCAAAAAAATGTGTATAATCTGCTATGCTAATTACAAAGTATGGAACGCAAAGCATTGCAGAAAATGGAGGAGTGGAAAAACTCTTCTCATAGAAAACCGCTTGTTTTAAAAGGTGCCCGTCAGGTTGGTAAAACCTGGCTTATGAAAGAATTCGGCAGGCGCAAGTATAAGAAGACTTTCTATTTTTCTTTTGACAAGGAAGAAAGCCTCCATGAAATTTTTAAGGTAAATAAAGAGCCGCATAGAATTATAGAGATTCTCGGCACAATTAGAGGCGATAAAATTCTTCCTGAAGAAGATTTGATTATATTTGATGATGTGCAGGAGTGTCCAGAAGCTCTGAATTCTCTTAAGTATTTTAATGAAGAGGCAAACGGATATCATATTGTTGCCGCAGGAAGTCTTTTAGGAACTCTTCTTGCAAAACTAATGTCTTATCCTGTTGGAAAAGTGAATCTTCTTGATATATATCCTATGGATTTTGAAGAATTTCTGAATGCTGTGGAACCTGTGCTGTTTAACTATATTGAAGAAACTCCTCCGGCGGAAATATTGAAAATTCAGCATGACAGATTGATAGAACAATACAGAAATTATTTGATTGTCGGCGGAATGCCGGAGTGTGTATACTCCTGGATGACAGAAAAAAATTCTGGAATTGTTTTACAAATACAAAATGAGTTATTGGCTCTCTATGAAAATGATATTTCCAAATACAATGGAAAGGTAAATGCCGGCCGCATACTTCTGGTAATGCGAAGCATTATTTCACAGCTTTCTAAAGAAAATGAAAAATTTGTTTATGGCTGCGTCAAATCTGGAGCAAGGGCACGTGAATTTGAAGAGGCAATCGAATGGCTTGTCAGCGCGGGAATTGTCATACGCATCTATGATGTTACAAAACCTGAACATCCTTTAAACGTTTTTGAAGATTTTTCCAGTTTTAAGCTGTTCTATTTTGATGTTGGACTTGCAAAATGCGCCGCAGGTGTAAGCAATGAGGCAATAATACTGAATTCAGATTTTCAGTTTAAGGGAGCGTTGACAGAAAACTATTGTCTTCAGCAGTTAAGAGGACAGTTCGATGTTGCTCCTCACTATTATTCTCCTTCCAGAAATTACGAAGTGGAGTTTCTTTTACAAAATGAAACGCAGATAATTCCTGTTGAATGCAAGGCTGGCGGAAATGTGTCTTCTGCCAGTTTCAAGCGCTACCGAAGGGAAGAAAATCCTGACTGTGCGATAAGATTCTCGGCATTGGAATACAAAGAACAGGAAGATATGATAAATGTTCCGCTTTACCTGGCAGGCAGGATTAAACAAATTGGAAAAAAATGATTCTTTCATGTTTCTGCAAACTGCATGGCTAATTATATCAGATTCCCAATCGTCCTGAAGATATCGCCTTTTATAAGAATTAAATCCAGAATAATATTAGTATCAATCAATATTTTCATATTTTTCTCTTAATTATTCTGAAAGTTCCTTGTCGGCATCAATTTCTCTTGTTACAGTGCCTTTTATGCTGTTGAAATAAGCAAGCCCCTCTTTGACAGCATCATTTTCTTTCGCTTTTTTCTTGAAAATCAAAGATGTGATTTTTGAGACAATATTTCCAAGTCATGAAGATCCAGTTTGTCAATAGAATTATAATATTGCAACGCCAAATCTGACATATTTGCCTCCAAACCCATTCTGATATAAGCAGAAAATATTCCTTTGATGAATATAACATAAAAATCGAAAATTCTCTATGTTTTTTTTGCCTCATGGGGGAGGGTAAAATTCTGCTTCGTTTAAAAGGATATCTCTTCCTCTTCCAGCCGGAACTCCTTTTCTGCTGGCACAAAAAAGTTCTTCCTGTTCTAAGCGGAATGTCTTTGCCGTTAGAACAGGAAGCTTGAATTTAACCTATTTTATACATAACCTTAATTTCGAGTTTTTTTTGCAAATTATGAAAGAACGCTTTCGGCAGATTTCCAATTTGCTCAGATGGATTTGGCTCGAATTCGGGTGCTCCGCACTTTAATTAATTCAATCGCCAAAAATCTTAACAAACTGTAAATCTGCCTGCGCTTTTATTCTTTTTACAAAAAACTTGACATTCAGGCTACTTAGCAATGATAAGTTTGTAATCTATATTTTAATGATGGAAAAGCCTGATTCCTGTAAATGCCATTGACATTCCGTAGGTGTCTGCGGTCTGGATTACCTGGTCGTCGCGTACTGAGCCGCCAGGCTGGGCAACTACTGTTACGCCGGATTTTCGGGCGCGCTCGATGTTGTCTCCGAACGGGAAGAATGCGTCCGAGCCGATTGCGACATCTGTGTTCTTGTCGAGCCATGCGCGTTTTTCTTCGCGTGTGAAAACAGCCGGTTTTGTCTTGAAGAATTTCTGCCATTTTCCTTCTGCAAGAACATCCTCGTATTCTTCGCCGATGTAAACATCGATTGTGTTGTCGCGGTCTGCGCGTTTGATTCCGTCAACAAATTCAAGTCCAAGAACCTGCGGGCTTTGTCGCAGCCACCAGTTGTCCGCTTTTTGTCCTGCAAGTCGTGTGCAGTGAACGCGGCTCTGCTGTCCGGCTCCGATTCCGATTGCCTGTCCGTCTTTTACGTAGCAGACAGAATTTGACTGTGTGTACTTTAGGATTATCAGCGAAATCACAAGGTTCATTTTGTCTTCTTCGCTCATATTCTTGTTTTTAGTAACAATGTTTGAAAGGCAGCTTTCGTCGATTTTAAGGAAGTTGTGCCCCTGTTCAAAAGTAACGCCGAAAACCTGCTTTTTTTCAAGTGCGGCAGGAACGTAGTCTGAATCAATCTGGATTACGCAGTAATTTCCGTTTTTCTTTGCCTTTAAGATTTCAAGGGCTTTTTCTGAATATCCCGGAGCGATGATTCCGTCTGAAACTTCTTTTTTTATAAGAAGGGCGGTTGCCTCGTCACATTCGTCTGAAAGGGAGATAAAATCACCAAAACTTGACATTCTGTCTGCGCCGCGGGCGCGCGCATAGGCCGAAGCTAAAGGTGAAAGCTCGACTCCGTCTGTAAAATAAATTTTCTTCAAAGTGTCTGAAAGTGGTTTTCCGACTGCGGCTCCTGCCGGGGAAACGTGCTTGAATGATGTTGCCGCAGGAAGGCCGGTTGCTTCCTTTAGTTCCTTTACAAGCTGCCAGCCGTTCAATGCGTCCAGCAGATTGATATATCCTGGTTTTCCGTTTAATACTGTGATTGGCAAATCAGTTCCGTCTTCCATAAAAACCCTTGCCGGCTTCTGGTTAGGGTTGCATCCATATTTTAATTGTAGTTCATTCATAAGTTTAGAATACTTTAATATGTGAAAATAATAAATAGCGTGAATTTGCAGTTTTTTTGAAAATATTCTGAAAGAGCGCTTCCGGCAGATTTCAATTTGCTCCAGACGGATTTGGCTCGCGCTCCGCTTGTAAAGATTCGGGTGCTCCGCACTTTAATTTGCTCAATCGCCAAAAGTCTTCGCAAATTGCCCTCTGCCTGCGCTATTATTTCATTTCGTTAAAACTGCAGATTCATGCAGTTTTTTTGAAAATATTCTGAAAGAACGCTTCCGGCAGATTTCAATTTGCTCCAGACGGATTTGGCGCGCGCTCCGCTTGTAAAGATTCGGGTGCTTCGCACTTTAATTTGCTTAATCGCCAAAAGTCTTCGCAAATTGCCCTCTGCCTGCGCTATTATTTCATTTCGTTAAAACTGCAGATTCATGCAGTTTTTTTGAAAATATTCTGAAAGAACGCTTCCGGCGGATTTCAATTTGCTCCAGACGGATTTGGCTCGCGCTCCGCTTGTAAAGATTCGGGTGCTCCGCACTTTAATTTGCTTAATCGCCAAAAGTCTTCGCAAATTGCCCTCTGCCTGCGCTTTTATTTCATTTCGTTAAAACTGCAAATTTATGCGGTTTTTTAATAAAACCTATTGACTTAGTGGGAAATTAAATTTATTATCTGATTATCAAATTAAATTATCTTTTTTTATAGGAGGAACGCAATGAAAGTTTATTTTGAAAAGCTTGTAAGAGAAAACTTTAGAAACGGAGTCATGCGTTCCTTTTTGTCTTTGCTAGTTTTTATATAAAAAAATATTTTTTTTCACAATTTTTAAAGCGTGGTTTTAGGAGCGCGGCTCCTAGGAAAGGGGGCAGGCGAAAACGAATTGACGCTTTGCGGCGATTTGGTTGAGCCGAGGGGGACTTTTCCCCCTTTTAAGTAAAGACAAAAAAAGAGGAATTTAATTATGGCAATTTTTGATAATACACATTTTGAGACAAAACAGCTTCATGTAGGACAGGAGTCGGCTGACCCGGCTTCGGATGCGCGCGCAGTTCCGATTTATCAGACAACTTCTTATGTTTTCCACAACTCGCAGCATGCGGCGGACAGGTTTGGACTTGCGGACGCTGGAAATATTTACGGCCGGCTTACGAATTCTACACAGGATGTTTTTGAAAAACGGATTGCGGCTCTGGAAGGCGGTTCGGCTGCTCTGGCTGTGGCTAGCGGCGCGGCGGCGATTACGTATGCGATAGAGGCTCTGGCGCAGTCCGGCGACCATGTTGTGGCGCAAAAAACGATTTACGGCGGAACTTACAATCTTTTGAAGCATACTTTAAAGCCGTTCGGTGTGGAAACAACTTTTGTTGACGCTCATAATTTGAAGGAAGTTGAAGGCGCAATCAGGGAAAACACAAAAGTTCTTTATCTTGAAACGCTGGGCAACCCGAACGCCGATATTCCGGATTTGGACGCGCTGATTGAGCTTGGCCACAAATACGGTCTGGCGGTTGTTGTTGACAATACTTTTGGAACTCCGTTTTTGATTCGTCCGCTTGAGCACGGCGCGGATGTTGTTGTTCATTCTGCTACAAAATTTATTGGCGGCCACGGAACAACTTTGGGCGGAATTATTGTTGAGTCCGGGAAAACAAACTGGAAGAGCGGAATTCAAGGCGATTTCAAAGCCGAACGAAAGCTACCACGGTGTTTCTTTTGCGGATGCAGTTCCGGGCGCGGCTTTTGTAACGTACATACGTGCGATTCTGCTTCGCGACCAGGGCGCGGCGATTTCTCCGTTCAATGCGTGGGCGCTTATCCAGGGAACAGAAACTTTGTCGCTTAGAATTGAGCGCCACATTGAAAATACAAAAAAAGTTGTTGAATATCTTGCGAAAAATCCGAAGGTTGCGAAGGTGAACCATCCGTCGCTTGCAAGCCATCCGGACCATGCGCTTTACGAAAAATATTTTCCGAACGGCGGCGCTTCAATCTTTACTTTGAAATAAAGGGTGGCCGCGAGGCTGCATGGAAGTTTATTGACAGCCTTAAGATTTTCAGCCTTCTTGCGAATGTTGCTGACGTAAAGTCGCTTGTTATTCATCCTGCGTCGACAACTCATTCCGAGCTGAATGAAACGGAGCTTGAAGAGCAGGGGATTACGCAGGGCACAATACGCCTTTCAATCGGAACGGAGCACATTGACGACATAATCGCGGATTTGGCCCAGGCTTTTGCAAAGGTTTAAGTTTTTCGCCGTTCAAGCCGCGTTGCGTCTTTCACTATTCAGAATGAGCTGTTTCACATCTCATTCTGACTCGGCTCAAACCTTGCGGTTTTTGCCTACCCCTTCTAGAGGATGTCCAATAAGTATCTTTTATGTCATTTTCGGGCTTGACCCGAAAATCTGAATGTATATATTACAATCATTTCGAGATTGTTGCTCAAGATGCCAATGACATTTGGAACTTATTGGACATCACCAACGCCCTCCTTTCTTACTGCTAAAAAAGTATGTTATAATCTCCGATAATTAACTGAGAAAATTTAATTTTGGAGTTTTTTTATTGAAAAACACTTTTTTTATATGCGATTTTTGATTTTTTTCCCGCAAATTCTTTAAGGCTTTTTTCGTCTTTTTTGTATTGTTTTTTTTGAATTTCAGCGCCTTTGCAGAAGAAGATGTTTATTATCGCTGGACGCCGTATCCGGATTCAGCTGGAACCTGGGATGGAGATTGGAGCGTAACTTATAAAGACGGTGGTATATCTAAGGCAAAGTTCTGGTCGTATTGGAAAAAATCAGAGCCAAACTGGGAAAAGACTTTTAATAATACAGGAGGAACTGCCGATTATCCGGGTTATTATCCGGATCCTAATCAAAAAAAGCTTGCCTATACATATTTTACAGGGGAACATGCTGTAACCGCGAAGCTGGATTCTTCTCCGGCTAATGAGCTTGAAGAGCTTCATATTGGCGATTGCTACAATTCTCAGGCTGACAGTCCTCCTTCCGTAGGAACAAATACGATAACTATAAATATGGCTGGGTATGACCTAAAATCAAAAACTCTTGTGCTTGGTAGTTCGACCGCTAGTGTTCCTTCTGTGAACTTTGCGCTAATTGGCGGGGGAACTTTAGAGGTTTCTGAAATGTCTTTTGCGGCCGCTTCCAGCGTTTCTTCCTGTACGTATAATATCAAGGTTGAGACAGGAACTGTTCTGAATGTTTCTGGAAAAATGTCTTTTGCGGCCGCTCCCGGCGCTTCCCATACGTATGAGTATAATATCGAGGTTGCATCAGGAACTGTTCTGGATGTTTCTTCTATTGAACTGAATGATTCCCGCTTGACTGTTAATTTTACAGGTGATGGAACGCTTAAAGTCGGGGATGCAATTTTTTCTGCCGGAAAAATCAATATAAACGTAAAAAATCTGGAAATTTCTGGAACTTTTAAGAACGAGGCTGGAGCGACGCTTTCTGTGTCCGGTTTGTCTTCTGACTCAAGAAAATTCGTCGGCGATTTTGAAAATGCAGGAACAGCGGAATTTTCCGGCGGAAGCAAGAACACCTTTGGCGGCGCTGTAACGAATTCCGGCTCGGCGAAGTTTAAGGATTCGGCAGAAGGAACTTTTAACGGAACTTTTGAAAATTCAAGAACAGCAGAATTTTCCGGCGGAAGCAAGAGCCGCTTTGTCGGCGCTGTAACGAATTCCGGCTCGGTGGAGTTTAAGGATTCTGCGGAAGGAACTTTTAGCGGAACTGTGAGAAACTCCGGAATTTTTGGCTTTTTAGGCACGGCGAGCGGAACATTTGCGCAGGATTTTATCAATAATGCAGGCGGCGCGGTTTCTTTTTCAGACACAGCCAAAGGAACATTTAACGGTGCAGTTACAAACGCTACCGGCGAAATTTTTGGCTTTTCGGATTCGGCAGAAGGAACATTTAACGGAACTGTAAAAAACTCCGGGACGCTTGGCTTTTCCGGTTCTGCGGAAGGAACTTTTTCTTCTGCGTTCTCAAACTCCGGAACTGTTGACTTAGAGAATGCTTCTTCGCAGATAAAATTTGACGGAAGCTTACTAACTCGGGAATGGTTAATTCATCCGGGCTTTGCGCTGTCACCTTTGCGAACCACCCGGTTACGGATGGCGGAACATGGATTTACACAGGAGGAACTCCATCTGGGAAAGTTATCCTTACAAATATTTCGTATAACATTTTGATTTTAAAGGGAAAACTTGTAGTGCCCGGAGATTTGACGGCAACAAAGATTCTTGTAGAAACGAATTCTCTGAAAATTCAAGGGATAATAACTTCGGATTCAATAGACGTAAAAACAGATAAAACTATTGAGCTTATAGGAAATCTAACGGTCGATTCGCCGGCATTTACTCTTTCGGAAAATACAAATTTTAATATCAATAATCATGAGCTTGTTTTTGGAACAAATGGCAGAGAATGTAAAATAACTTCTGGTTCTGTACCAGCAAATAACCTTTCGTTTTTTGGAACAGCCGGCTCGAAAATTAATTTTTATTCAGCAAGTTTCGGACAGGGTGCAGACATCATAGGCGATTTTGATTCAGAGCCGGACGTTCTGTTCAATTGCGATGTTCACGCAAAATCCCTGATCGCAAAAAAAACTGCGGAAATCCACGCCTCAGAAATCAATACATCAGGAAAACAGGAATATTCCGGCGCGGTTACGGTCTCCGGCGCTGCAAAAACGAAATTCAACGCAAGCGCGGTAATTTTTCTAGGAACTACAGATATTCAGAACGCGACAGAAGTTTCCGCCACTGGCGCAGTGGCTTTCTCCGGCAATCTTACGGTCGCCGCCGCTTCTCCTCTTGCAGTTTCCGCCTCGGAAGCAACTTTTTCCGGTGCCGTGAAATTTTCAGGAAAAACAAGCATTTCAGCTTCTGCCGGACAGGTTTGTTTTGTCTCAACTCTGGAAACATCTTCCGGAGCGCAGGTTTCAGTCGTCTCACATTCGGCGGTTTTTGAAAGAACTCTTACCCTTATGGACGGGCTTTCAGTAAATGCGGATTTAACGTCAGGCGCAGCGGAATTTAAGGAAGCCGTGAACAGCGCCTCAAGAATAGTGGTATCGGCAAAAACCGCAAGCTTCAACTCCACGGTTTCGGCAGGAGATTCTGTCTCGGTGGAAAACGCGGTGACGGCTGTTTTTGCCTCGGAGCTTTCCGCAGGAACTTTTATCAGCGTAAAGTCAGGCGTCTCAACATTCGCTTCGTCTGTAACTGCGGCAAACTCTATATCCGTAGAAGGCACAGAAGCGACATTCTCCGGCGATGTTAAGGTTTTGGCAGGAGCACTTTCTGTGATTGCCGAAAAATCTTTTTTCCGCTCGGATGTGGACGTTTCCGGCAATGTCAATATTTCCGGCACGGCGGCTTCTGTTCAGTTTGATTCTGATTTTATAAGTTCTGGAATTTCTGTTTTTGACGCTGATGTTTATTTTTCTGCAAAAGGAAAAAATGATGTTGAAATCAGAACGGAAAAAATATCTGTCGGTTCTGAAAATTCAGAAAAAAATCTTTACGTTTCGGCTGTTGACGACGCGGCGGCTTCTGCAAAAAACATAAGCTGGAGAACTCCTGCGGATGTCAGCGGAAATTTTGTTTTACTGAACGGCAATATAACGCTTTCAAATAATCCTTCCGGAAAAACTCCTGATATTTCGGCTGGAAAAGACATTGTTCTGCTGAACGGAGATTCTTCTTCGATGTACAATGATTCTGTTTCCGCAGATTTCAACTGGCGAAGCGACGCTGAAGGGATTTTTAAATATTCAGGGCGTGAAAATTCAAACGCAGCTTTTCCTGTCGCTTTCCCAGACGGAACGCAAGTAAGTTCTGAAAAATTTATTTCTTCCCTGGGCGGTCTTGAAAATGGCGTTACGCTTTCTGCCGGAAAAAATTTCTATTGCAACGGCGTAAATCTTGGAGACGATTCTGAATGGAATCTGAAAGCCGGAAACAACGAAAACTCTGAAAACTTTGCGGAAGCGTACGCTTCTTCTATAAGAAACTGTAATTTTTCTTCTTCCGGGAACGGAATCTCTTTCCTTTCTGCGGCAGAGTCTTTTGACAAAACCGGAAACAAAGAAAAAGTATGCTTTGGTCATCCGGAGATCGATTTTGCACGCACAGTTTATGACGATGTCATTAAAGTTTCGTTTAAAGATTCTGTTTCTGGAAATCCGGTAAAAATTGAAAATTCAAACAATGAAATCTGGAAAAACATTGCGGAAGATTCAACCTTTTTAACATACGGAAATAACGGTTCAAAAATCAGTTTTACAGGGACTTTTGTTGATGCGGAATGTACGGAATCCACGGATGGAAAAGGCGACCTTGAAAAATTCTTTATAAAAGCGCCGGAATCATGGAATACGGATGCGACAGGAAAGTCTCCGGGAGCAGCGCAAAGTACGGATATGAAGGGAATCCATCGTTCTGCTGTTCCGTATTTGAATATTGTTCGTGCGGTTTCAGGAAATTTTCAGGGGCTTCGGGATGAGCATAAAAACCGTATTGCAAGTTATGATGGAGCGGCAAAACGTTTTGATGGTGTTACGGATTCTTGCCAGCCGGTTCTGATTGCGGTTCGCACCGGACAGGAGCTTCACGAAAAATTGCCGGAAAAACAAAAAACGCATGATTCCCACAACTTTTTGGAATTTCAGTATTCGGAAGAAATCTTTGTGAATGGCGGCGATTCTTCCGTCGTCAATGTGCAGTCTTCGGCGGAACTTGCAGGAATTTCAAATTCTTCTGAAAACGGAATTCTTGTTTCCGGACTTGCGCAGTTTGAACGCGGAAAAGTAAGCCTTGGCTCGGAATCAGGCATTGCTCCTGAAAAATTGAATTCAATTTACCGCAATTTTGCCGTTTCCCTTTCAAAAGGCGAAGCACCGCAGACTCATCGTTTTAGAATTTCACTCGCCGGCTATCAAAGTCAGACAGCCGCAGAAAATTCTTCCGGCTACCCTTATTGGCCGGGCTACATCGATTCTGAGAATACAAAAATGCCTTCCGGGAAAATAACGCTTGTTCCGCATGGAAATCAGCCTTCCGCGGAAAATCAGAAATTCAACGATTTTATAAAAGATTCTGAAGGAAACTGCCTTCTTGTAAAATCGCAGGAAAACCATCCGTTAAAAAATCTGTCTGTAATTTCAGATTCTTTCGGCGATGTTTATAATCCTGACTGGAACGATTCCGTTTATGGAATCTGGGATTTGTCTGCGCCGGTTTTTGCAGTTTATCGTTCGTTCAATTCAAATGGCGCCGCAAAATCTTCTGAATCTTACGAGGTTCTGGGAGCCTGCAAGACTTCCGGAACATTCCTGGATAGAATTGAATTCCACGTTTTTGACAACTCTGAGGATGAATATTTTGGCGGCGCAAAATGGTTTTCACAGTTCGGCTGGGGAAAAGATAAGAATACGCTTTTTGCAGAAGATTCGTATGCTTCCGATATTTTCGGCGGTTCAAGGCCTTTTGGAAACTCTCCTGGCGGTTCTGCAAGAACTTCAGGCGGAATAAGATATTCAACGCTATATAATAAATCTTCATATTTTAAGTATGGACTCGACTATGAAACGCCTGCTTCGGAATTTAAAAATTCTCAGATTGAATCAGGCGCGTTCAGCACCCTGTTTTTGTCAAAAAACGGCGACAAAAGGGAAATTTCTTCCGGGGATTCTCTTTATTTTTCAGTTTTCTTAAAAGACGGAACAAAATTGCCGCTGAAGACGAATTTTTCAGTAAGATACGACCAGCAGGGCTGTGTCACCGATCTTGCGGGAAATCTTATGAAGTCAGCGGAAGCGAAATCTGTTGACCGCGTTTCTCCGCGTTTTAATATGACTTCTGCAAAAGTTTCGGGAAACAAGCTTTACGTTGTCTTTAATAAAGAAATCAACCTTGAGCCGGTGGAACTTGAATTTTCCGATGGCACAAAAAAATCATTCGGCATTTCTGATTCCCTGCGCTTTATAAAAATTCCTGCCGACGGACATAAATTTGAAGATTCCGATGTTGTTTCTGATTTATATATTAAAAAAGAAACTGCGCCGCTTAAAACTTATTCTTCTGCTACTTTTACCGGACTGATTTTTACCTTGAACAGAAATGTGACTTTAGAAGACGTGAAAAATTATTATATTCAGAGTTTTTCTCCAAAACCCGGAAAATTTATCGATCCTTTTACCGGCATTAAAGATGTAAAAGTCACAGCGATAACGGATGTGAATGGAAACTATATGTCGCACGGAGATGCCCATGCTTTGAGCGATTTTGCGGTTGACGTAGTGAATCCTGTATATGCTTACGATGACAGATTTATGGAAGAGAAAATCGGTTTCAGCTTCCGCGGCGGCCCAAAGCAATCTTTCTGTTCGCGAATGGGACGAAGACCAGCAGAAGGACGGAACTTTGCTTACAGAACACAATCTTTTTGTGGTGACATCGCAGGATTCTGGAAATTCTGAGGGTGCGGAATCCTTGCCGGAAAAAATAATAATGTATTACGACAAATCTCCTGATTCTGATTCAGTTTCAAAGGAGTATAATAAAAACCTGGAGCAGAACCTTCGCGTCTGGATTCCGTCCTTAGTTCCTGTTGACACTTCCGGCTCTTCAACGGAACGGATTTCTTCACTTACGGCGCTTGCTTCGGCGACAAATTCAAACAATCTGCTTGCGGCCGGTGAAGTCAGCAAAAATATCGCCAAATTTACGCTGGACTGGGAAACTATGGAAAAAAACGGATATTCATCTGGAAATCAGATTTCATTCCTTTTTGGTTTGGCTGAACCGGATGGCTCGCCTGTAAAAATATGCCATGCTCCTTCCTATGATGAAATAACCGGAGTGTACAGGCTGGAGCATCAGCCGCTTTTTGCATTGCGCCTTAAAAATTCAAATGATCCGGTTTCTCTGGATTTGTGGTCGTTCAGGCTGAAAAGCGCGGTTCTGCAGCGTGGAAATGTAACGATTTTTAACAATGTTATTGATGTGAACAAGGGAGAAATGTCCGTTGTCCACGTAAATATGCCTTCAGAAGGAAGACTGGATGTAATTGTGATGACTCTTGACGGAAATATAATCCGTTACCTTCAGCACGGAACTGCTTCGGCCGGCGAGCATAATTATTCATGGAACGGAACTTCAAAATCCGGCAAAAAAGTTGCCCGCGGACTTTATTTTGTCCGTGTCTTTGGAAACGGCATTGATGAAACTAGAAAAATAATGGTTGTAAAGAACTGACCAATTCTCTATACTTTTAGAGTTATGAATTCAAAAGAAAGGCTTTCGCAGCGTTTTGAAGATATTGGAAGATTCTTATCGCCGGACTTGTGTGCGCTTCCGGGTACTCTTGAAAACATAAGCCGTGAAGGCTGCAAAATTCATTATTCGTTTCCTGTTTCTGTAGACATGAACTGCGATTATGAATCAAAAATTACTTTCTCTCGCGCGGCAAACGAAAGTCTTGCGCTGATTTGTCATCCATGCTGGGTAAATCAGAAGGAAGCGGCACTGATATTGGATTTCAGATACTTCCTTCAACAGACTATATGCGTCTTGAAAAATATATAAAAAAACTTGGCAGCGACTCGGAAGACAGTCTTTCTGATGAAATAAGCGATTCAATATGCCAGATAATTTGATGAAAATACAAGACCTTCCGGGAGCGGCGTTTCTTGCTTATCCGGATATGACAGGAATGCTGCAGACGGAGCTTTCGGGGCGTTTGCATTTTAACTCAAAGCCTGCGGCGGTTTACGGAGAACTACTTTATTACAGTGATTTTCCTGTTGATTCTGTAAAAACTCCCGATGATTTGCCTTATTGGGCCCGCTCTGCAATGCTAAAGCCGCGGATTCTTGATTTTGAATCGATAGGCGAGGCCGCTAATTCCTTAAAAAATATTCAGAGAAACTGGGCGCCGTACCAGTACCAGTATTTCCGCCGTGCAAATTTAATTCAGGAAAAACTGCCTTACATTAATTTAAAGCCGCGCTCGTTTCCTGTAAAAATTCCTGCTAAACCGATAGGGCTTTACACATTGATTTCAGAAAAACAGATGATTTTCAGCGCGGAAACCTCAAGTTTTCTCCCGGCAGGAAAAATAACCTTTCTGGAAGACCACGAAAATCCGCCTAGCCGCGCATATTTAAAAATTCAGGAAAGCCTTGCAATGGCAAATCTTTTGAACGGCACGGAATTTCCTAAACCCGGAGAGCACTGCTTTGAAGCCGGAGCGTGTCCCGGCGGCTGGACGTGGGTTCTGGTTGGACTCGGGGCTTCTGTCCATGCCGTTGACCGCGCGGAGCTTTCTCCAGAGCTTATGGAAAATCCTCTGGTAAAATTTCAGGCGCACGATGCGTTTACGTTAAAACCGCAGGACATAGGCTTTTGCGACTGGGTTTTCAGCGATGTGATATGCTACCCGGAACGGCTTTTAAAGTGGGTTAATGAATGGCTGGAAAGCGGACTGTGCAGAAATATGATTTGCACAATAAAAATGCAGGGAGAGCCGGACTGGAACATCATAAAGCAGTTTTCAGAAATTCCTGGCAGCCGGATTGTTCATTTGAACTACAACAAGCATGAGCTGACCTGGATTCATACCTGCTGATTCGTGCGCCAGTGGCTGAAAGAGGTCGTTCAATTAAAAATTTTTCTGATAAGAGTCGCAATGTCTTTTACAACTTCAACGCCTTCTGTTTTTTCTGCCGCAAAAATGTTCTTAAAACCAAGACCTTCCGCGGTTTTTGCCCTCTGCCGGATTTTTGAGACAGCGCGGATTTCGCCTGCAAGGCTTAATTCTCCAAAAATTGCGGTTCCCGCCGCGACAGGCCTGTCCGTTCTTGCGGAATACATAGCGACCGCTAGCGCCGCGTCGACAGCGCTCTCGCTAAGCCTTATTCCTCCGGCTACATTTATGTAGATGTCCTGTCCAAGAAATTTTATGCCTACGCGCTTTTCAAGAATCGCCGCGATTCTTGAAACTCTTGCGGATTCAATCTTGTCTGTAAAAACTCTGGAAATTGCGGCCTTTGCCGGTGCGGTCAGAGCCTGGATTTCAACAAGAAAAACCCTGTTCCCTTCAAAAACTGCGCAGCAGGCGACGCCGGCAGGCTGGTTTTCCCTTGTTTCCGAAAGAAACATTGTCGCCGGATTTAGAACCGGCGCAAGACCTTTTTCCGTCATGTTAAAAATTCCAAGTTCATCAACAGAGCCGAATCTGTTTTTCTGCGCATGAAGAAATCTTACGTCATCGCTGTTTCTTTCAAAGGAAATTACAGTGTCAACCATGTGCTCAAGAGTTTTTGGGCCGGCAATCGTTCCTTCTTTTGTAACGTGCGCAGTCATCAGCAAGACAGAATCGCGTTCTTTACCCAGCCGATAAGCTCGTTCGAGCAGTATTTAAGCTGATTTATTGTTCCGGGAATAATGCCGGCTTCCGCGGAATAAACTGTCTGTATTGAATCAATTATCGCGATTGCCGGATTTATTTTATCCATCGCATCAAGGATGTCTTCCAGCCTCATTGTGCATAGAATCTCTATGCCTTTGCATTCAAGATTCAGCCGTTCTGCGCGTTCTTTTATCTGGGCGCCGGATTCTTCCCCGGAAACGTACAGAATTCTTCCGCATCCGGTTTTTGCCGCGGCTGCCGCCGTCTGAATAAGCAGCGTCGATTTTCCAATTCCCGGCTCGCCACCCAAAAGAATCGCGGAACGTTTTGTTGCTCCGCCGCCAAGAACGCGGTCAAATTCTTCGATTCCGGTTATAAAACGTAGATTGTCCTTGGCCTTGATTGATTCCAGCGGCACAGGCTTTGCTTTTTCACTGATTGCAGAATTGTTTCTTGAAGAGCCTTGCGCATTTGAATCTATTATGCATTCTTCAAGAGAATTCCACTCTCCGCACTCAGGGCAGCGCCCAAGCCACTTCGGCTGGCTGTACCCGCAGTTTGAACATTTGTAAACAATCGAGCCGTTCTTTTTTGCCATAAAAAATCCTCTTGCGCAATCTTAAAGCATTTTTTTAATTCACTGAATCTTAAAATATTTTTCTTGAAATTTCCAGTAATTTTATATTCTAAAAAGATTGTGCTGCCGAAAAATTGATTTTCGCCTTTCTCAGTTTTGCCAGTTCTGTCTCGTTTTCTGCAATCGGATTAAAATCCAAGTGAACTTTTGAATATTGCTTCAAAAGCCGCAGTTCTTCCTTTGAAATTTTTTCTATCCGATTGTCATAAATCAAAAGTTCCGGCTTGTTCTGAACATTTATAAACGGAGGAATGAAATTTAGTGAACAAACAGAAGTTATTTTCCAAGGTTCATTTTTATAAATATTGCAAAAATCAGAGCCTTCTATATAAAGTTTTTTCAGTTTTTGTAATTTTGAAAGGTTGATTTTATTTTCTTTAATTTTTTTGTATTTGCTTATATCTGCTGAAAATTGTATTTCTGCATTTTCAAGATTTGAAAGATTTTCCAAAAAATTTAATGAAGAAATCCAGCAGTTCATTAATCCTAATGTTTTTTTAAATTTTGTTAAATTTGATAGAAAAACTGTAATCTCCAGTGTATCGTAAAAAAATAAAAGCATAAATTTTTCGGTTTCAGAAAAAAATTTTTCAAAGCCTTCAATTGAAATTATTTTTATAGGTAATTTGTTTCCATCCACAACAATCCATTCAGCAGAATTGTCAAAAGTGAGAGTAGAGAAAGTTCTGTCTTCTGCTATGAATTTTATTTCAAAATTTTCTGCAAACATTATTTCAAAAATAGAGAAAAAGTATAAGAAACAATATTCTTTTTCTTCATATAAAACTCCCCCCCAGACATGATTCCAGGCAATTCAAAAGAGCCAAAACACCGGGTTTTCGCGAATATGCAAAAAACCGGTGTTTTGGCATTATGAATAAAAACAGAATCAAACAATATTCTGCACAACTTTATATCGCAAATAAATTTAAAAAAACAGAAATAAAACACAAATTTTTTTTACAAAAATTTTTAAAAAAATCTCAAAACAACAAAAAATATTTAATTTTTGTTTGTAAAAGTCGTTCCCGGCGCAATCGATTCTGTAACCCAGGTGTTTCCCCCGATTATGCTGCCTTTTCCAATTACTGTGTTTCCTCCCAGAATTGTGGCGTTCGCATAAATCGTCACATCGTCTTCTATAGTAGGATGCCGCTTTTTGTTCATCAGTTCCTTTTTTACGCTCAATGCGCCCAAAGTTACACCCTGGTAAAGCTTTACGTTGTTCCCGATTATTGTCGATTCCCCGATTACAACGCCACTTCCGTGGTCAATAAAAAAAGATTCGCCGATTACTGCACCCGGATTTATGTCGATTCCCGTCCGTCCGTGAATGTGCTCGCTCATGATTCTTGGAATAATCGGAATTCCGTTCCTGCAAAGAAAATGCGCGATTCTGTAAACTGCAATCGCCTGTAGCCCCGGATAAGAGATAATCACATCCTCGTTGCTTTTTGCCGCGGGATCGCCTCTGAACGCCGCCGCAACGTCCAGCATCAGAAGCCGCCGGATTTCAGGAATTTCTTCGATTAAAGCGAAGGTTGTTTTTTCTGCCAATTTAAAGCAGTGCGAATCCCTGAATTTTTTGTCGTCCTCAATATTTTTGCAAACCGTATACGCAAGCGCCTTCTGAATCTCTTTTGTCAGCACGGTGATAATATGGTTCACTTTTTGCCCGGTTATATACCGTATGTTTGTGGGCGTAATATCTTCCGCGTTCTTAAATCCCGGAAAAACAAGCGTCTGCAGCTCATTCAGAACCGCGATTACATTTTCCCTGTTCGGAAAATTTTCGGCGCCAGTCCGGTTTATTCCGCCATATCTGTCGTAAGAATCAAGAATTCCGTCAATAAGCATATCAATATTCATCAAAAAATCCTCTTTTTTGCAGTCTTCATAAAAATATGGGTGTGTCCTGCCGTTCGGCAGGCCGGGCTTTTCAGGGCTACGGCTTCCGCCTCCGACCAAACGCAAGCGTTTGTTTTCGCACATTTTTCCAAAATGTGTTCGCAGGCAAGTATCTCTCGCAGTCGCCGGCATATCGGGTTTTGTCCGCCCGGAGCCACAAATACTTATACCATAAATCCGTGTAAAAGACCACAATCACAAGGTTCTGTTAAAATATAAATCAGCCGGATTTCAATTTTTTTCAACAAATCAGAAAAAAATCGATTTGCTTCGTAATATTTTAAAATTCAAATAAATTTCAATTGACATAAAAACCGCTCTTCTATATAGTAATAAAACGCATATTTTGAAGACTAAAAAGGTGTGCTGAACGCCCTTGTAGCTCAGCCGGTAGAGCGCAGCCATGGTAAGGCTGAGGTCTGCGGTTCGAATCCGCACGGGGGCTCAAGTTCTTCAATGTTGCTGGAACGAATTTAAAATTTATTTAGGAGTATAGATATGGGTAGCAAGAAGAAGGGTGCAGTTGAAATCATCGCTTTGCAGTGTTCAGAATGTAAACGTAAGAACTATACAACTTACAAGAACCGTAAGAATATCACCGGCAAGCTTGAATTGAAAAAGTATTGTCCGTTTGAACGCAAGCACACATTGCACAAAGAAACAAAGGCAAAATAAGCTTTTGCATAATTAATTTGTATATTGACTGTCTGTTTTCTCGGACAGTTTTTATATAGGGCAGTAGTTCAGTTGGTAGAGCAGCGGTCTCCAAAACCGCCTGTCGTGGGTTCAAATCCTGCCTGCCCTGTTTTTTATTACTACATTGTTGGAGGAATTATGTCAAAAATCGGTCAGTTTTTCCGTGAAAGCAAAGCAGAATTGAAAAAAGTAGTATGGCCATCACGTGATGATGTTGTTTCATCAATCAAGGTTGTAATTATCTCCACGATTGTTGTTGCTGTTATTCTCGGTTTGTTGGATTTTGCTTTTACAGAAGCGTTCCGCGCAATAATGAAATAGGGTAAGCAAAGAATGTCTAGAAGTTGGTACATGCTTCAGGTTTTTGTTGGTCATGAAGCAAAAATAGAAAGAACAGTCAGAACTCTTCTTGAAAAAAAAGAACTTGACTCAGCGGTTGTAACAGATGTGAAAGTTCCGCTGGAAGAAGTAATAGAAATAAAAGACGGCAAAAGAAAGGCCAAGCACGTTAATTTTATGCCAGGTTATCTTATGGTTGAGCTTGACCTTCCTGAGTTAGGATGGAAAGATACCTGCTCAAAGCTTCGCAAGGTTCAGGGAATCATGGGTTTTGTGGGAACTGATTCAAATGTCAGACCGCGCCCGATTTCAACTGCCGAGGCAAAAAATCTTCTTCAGAAAATCGGTGTAATAAAATCTGAAAAAAGCGTACGCATTCAGCAGAATTTTGCTGTCGGCGATATTGTCAAGATTACAGACGGACCGTTTGCTTCGTTTCAGGGCAACATCGAGGAAGTTAGCGATGAAAAAGAAAAGTTGCGCGTAAATGTACAGATTTTTGGCCGTGCGACACCAGTTGAAGTAAACATGCTTCAGGTGGAACGAGTTAATTAGAACAAAATTTCAGGTGTCTGCATGCCAATGCGGACATTACCTGTTTTTGGGAGAAATACACGTCCGTTGGACAAAGGTATTTCGTTAGAGCGGTTTTATAACGGCTCACACCAATTTAGGAGAATCAAAATGGCAACAAAGAAGGTAACAGCCGTAATCAAATTGCAGTGCCCAGCTGGCGCAGCTACTCCGGCTCCTCCGATTGGTCCTGCTCTTGGACCTCATGGCGTTTCTGCGCCGAAGTTTGTCCAGGGAATTCAACGACAGAACAAAGACTATGGAAAGGACTTATCATTCCTGTAGTTCTTACTGTCTATGCGGACAAATCTTACACTTTCATTCTTAAGACTCCTCCAGCAGCAGTTCTTATTAAGAAAGCTCTTAAACTTCAGAAAGGTTCTGGAAATCCGCTTCTTAACAAAGTTGGAACTCTTTCAAAGAAAGACCTTGAAGAAATTGCAAAGACAAAGCTTCCGGACGTTAACGCTAACGATCTTGAGGCGGCTAAAAAAATCATCGCCGGTACTGCGCGCAGTATGGGTGTAGAGGTGGAGCAGTAATATGAAACACGGAAAGAAATATCGCGCATCTGCCGCAAAATATGATCTTACAAAAAAATACGATGTTGCTGCTGCTTGTCAGATGGTAAAAGACATGAAGGTTGCGAATTTTGACGAGACAGTTGAAGTTCATGTAAACCTTAAGATGGATAAATCTACATCAGTACGTGACACACTTGTATTCCCAAATCAGTTCAAGGGTGAAAAACGCGTTCTTGTTTTCTGTAAGGGAGATAAAGTTGACGAAGCTCTTAATGCTGGAGCGGCTTTCGCAGGTTCTGATGAATACATTGAAAAAGTAAAGGGTGGCTGGCTCGACTTTGATGTTGCGGTTGCTACTCCTGATATGATGAAAGATGTAGGTCGTCTTGGTATGGTTTGGGTCGCAAGGGTCTTATGCCTAACCCTAAGACAGGAACTGTAACCAACGATATAGTTGCTGCGATCAGCGAACTTAAGAAAGGTCGTACAGAATACCGTGCAGATAAAGGCGGAGTAATCCACATTGCTGTAGGTAAGCTTTCTATGGAACCGGCTAAAGTTGCGGAAAATGTTAATGTACTTTTGTCTGAAGTTGCAAAAAAAGCTCCGAACGGAGTTGTGCAGAACTTCATTACATCTGTATCCCTCAGTTCAACTATGGGCCCAGGCGTTTGGGTTGACATGAAGGTAGGTGAATAATTATGGCAATGTTGGCACATAAAGTTCAGTCTGCTAAAACAGCAGCTATTGAAGAAGCAAAAAAGACATTTGCAGATTACAACAGTTTTATTTTCGCTGATTTCCGCGGAATGACTGTAGAGCAGATTACAAGTCTGCGCAAAAAACTTCGTGAGCAGAATGCAGTTCTTAAGGTTGTAAAAAACAATTTTGCACGGATTGCGTTTGAAGAAATGGACATCAACGATGTTGCGGAACTTCTTAAAGGACCTACAGTTGTTGCAATGGCCAATGCGGATGCTAACGTTGTGGCGAAAACACTTTTTGATTTTGCAAAAGAAACTCCTGTTATTACAGTAAAAGGTGCTTGTGTAGAAAAAGAAGTGTACGACGCTGCGAAAATCGAGGCGTTCTCAAAAGTTCCTGGAAAGAAGGAGCTTATCGCAATGCTTATGTCTGCAATCAACGGACCGGCTCGTCAGCTGGCTGCGACAATCAAGGCGTATGCAGAAAAGAAAGAAGCGGAAGGCTCAAACTAACTGCTTGATTTCTTTTAATAAGATTCTTATGAATCTATACACGGTCAGGCTTCATAGCTGTCGACTGTCCGTGGTAAAACGCAGAAACATTCGTATGAATGCTTACTGCGCAACCTGATGGTTGAATATATTAAAAACATATTTGTGAGGAAGACAATATGGCAGCATTAACAACAGATCAGATTCTTGATGCGATCTCTGGAATGACAGTTCTTGAATGTTCAGAACTTGTAAAGGCAATGGAAGAAAAATTCGGTGTAACAGCAGCAGTAGCAGTTGCAGCAGCTCCTGGAGCAGCAGCTGGTCCGGCAGCAGAAGAACAGACTGAATTCACTGTATCTTTGGATTCATTCGATGCAGCTAAGAAGATTCCAGTTATCAAGGCTGTTCGCGAAATCACTGGTCTTGGTCTTGGCGAAGCAAAAGCTCTTGTTGAAGGCGCACCAAAAGTTCTTAAAGAAAGCGTAAGCAAAGCTGATGCTGACGAAATGATTAAAAAGATTGAAGAAGCCGGTGGTAAGGCTTCTAAAAAATAAGTTATTTTTAGAAATGGCTTGATAAATCAGAAGGGGGTGCCTGAAAAAAATCAGGTATCCCTTTTTGTGCGTTTACTATATTATTCAGATCTTTTAAAATTATAATAATTGCCTTTACCCAAGGCGAAAGCGGATGTTTCTGTGCTGTGCAGAGTTTCTTGCATGTAGCAGATTCTGTCTGAACTTAAAATTATGGGGGCAATGATGTTCGCAAAGACACGAACAATCAACCGGCAGTATGTTGGTAAGGATATTAAAAGTTTTATCGATATTCCTAACCTTATTGCCATTCAAACTTCTTCTTATGAAAGTTTTCTTCAGGCTGAACGGCTGAAGAAAGGTGAGCCATTGCTTAATCAGGGATTGCAGGAAGCGTTTAACACTACATTCCCTATTGAAAGTCCTAATGGCGACATGTCTCTTGAGTTCGAATATTATGAACTTGATTACGCTAACATTAAATTTTCAGAACTTGAATGTAAACAGAAAGGTGTGACTTATTCTGTTCCTTTAAAAGCAAGAATCGATCTTGTTTTCTTGAATGACGGTCATATCATCCAGAAGGATATTTATATGGGCGATATTCCGCTCATGACAGACAGGGGAACATTTATCATAAACGGTGCGGAACGCGTTGTCGTTTCTCAGATTCACCGTTCGCCTGGCGTTATTTTTTTACGCATGACAAAGATGTTTACGGAAGCCGCATTATTCCTTACCGCGGTTCGTGGCTCGAATTTGAAATCGACCAGAAAAAATGAGTTGATTTATGCAAAAAAATCGACCGTAAAAAGAAAATCCTTGGAACAATATTCCTTCGTGCGCTTGGCTATTCAACGCGTGAAGAGATAATTCGTTGTTTCTATAAAACAGAAACTGTAGATGTCATTGATTCTACTGAAGAACGAGAGGCTCTGGTTAACAAAGTTCTTTCTGAGGCAGTTATTTTAAAGGACGAAAATGGCGAAGAAAAGCGTTTGTTCAATGCCGGCGTTCGTCTTCATCCACATGACGTTGACACATTGATTTCTAATAAAATCTCAAAAATCAATGTTATAAAATTCAATACAAAAAAAGATCCGAACGATAAGGATGAAAAAAATGATTCCCTTGATTCGGAAATTATCATCAACTGCTTTGAAAAAGAAGAGGTTCGTTTTGTAAAAGAAGGCTCTGTCGACATGGAAGTGTCTAAGGAAGACGCTTTGAATGCCGTTTATGCAATTCTTCAGCCTGGCGAGCCTATGACAGTTGATGCCGCGGAAAAAGACCTTAATTCAATGTTCTTTTCTGACCGTCGTTATGACCTTAACCGGGTTGGACGCTACAAGCTGAACAAAAAGTTTGACTACGCTGATGAAGTGAAAGAGACGACCTTGATAAAGGACGATATTATCAACACGATGAAACTCTTATCAATGTTTACATTGGTGAAGATGTTATTGATGATATTGACCATCTTGGAAACCGCCGTATCCGTTGCGTAGGAGAGCTTCTTACAAATCAGCTTAAGACTGCGTTCAGCAGAATGGAACGAATTGTAAAAGAGCGAATGGGACTTAAGGAAACTGAGACAATGAAGCCTCAGGATCTTGTTTCAATTAAGCCGATTGTTGCCGCAATCCGCGAATTCTTTGGCTCTTCACAGCTTTCTCAGTTCATGGATCAGATTAACCCGCTTTCAGAGCTTACTCACAAGCGTCGTCTTTCTGCCTTGGGTTCGGGAGGTCTTTCGCGTGACCGAGCCGGCTTTGAAGTCCGAGACGTTCATTATTCTCATTATGGACGAATGTGCCCGATTGAAACTCCTGAAGGACCGAACATCGGTTTGATTGTTTCTTTGGCTATGTTCACTAGAATCAACGAGTATGGATTCCTGGAAGCGCCGTTCCGCAAGGTTGAAAACGGCAAGGCTACGGACAAGGTTGAATACCTTTCTGCAATGGACGAAGATAAGTATTACATTGGTCAGCTTGTTCCAGGAATGAAGGACGATGGTTCGTTCCCTACGGATATGATTTCTGTCCGCCGCCGCGGCGACTATACCCAGCGTTCTGTAAAAGATGTCCAGTATATCGATGTTTCTCCACGTGAAGTAATTTCGGTTTCTGCTTCGTTGATTCCGTTCCTTGAACACGACGATGCCAACCGCGCGCTCATGGGTTGTAACATGCAGCGTCAGGGTGTACCTTTGCTTTTCCCGGAACCGCCTCATGTCGGTACTGGTATGGAACGCAAGACCGCCTATGACTCAGGTGTTCTTGTAAAGGCAAAATATGAAGGCGATGTAACTTACGTTTCTTCTGAGCTTATTAAGGTTAAGCCGACAGATTCTTCTGCGGGTGATGTAAACGAATATCATCTTATTAAATATCAGAGAACTAACAATGATACTTGGAATCATCAGCGTCCGATTGTTGAGGTTGGTGAACACGTAAAACAGGGTCAGGTGATTGCTGACGGTCCTGCTACTTTCAACGGTGAGCTTGCTCTCGGAAGAAACCTTCTTGTAGGATTCGTTCCGTGGAACGGTTACAACTATGAGGATGCTGTTTTGATTTCTCAGCGTGTTGTTCGCGAGGATATGTATACAACAATTCATATCAAGGAATTTGAGACAGAAATCCGCGAGACAAAACTTGGACCGGAAAAAATTACTAGAGATATTCCGAATACTTCAGAGAAGGCGCTGGACAATCTTGATGCCGAAGGTATTGTGCGCATCGGCGCAAAAGTTCGCTCTGGCGATATTCTGGTTGGTAAAGTAACTCCAAAGAGCGAGACAGAGACAACTCCTGAATTTAAGCTTTTGAATTCAATCTTCGGTGAAAAAGCCAAGGAAGTGCGTGATTCTTCTTTGAAGCTTCCGCATGGTGTTGAAGGCGTTGTAATTGATGTTCAGCGAATGAAGCGAATGGAAGGCGATGAGCTTTCTCCTGGAGTTGATGAGGTTGTAAAGGTAATCATTGCCAATAAGCGAAAACTTCGTGAAGGTGATAAGATGGCTGGCCGCCACGGAAACAAGGGTGTTGTTGCCCGAATTCTTCCGCCGGAGGATATGCCGTATCTTGAAGACGGAACTCCGCTTGATGTATGTCTGAATCCGCTTGGTGTTCCTTCCCGAATGAATATCGGTCAGATTATGGAATCTGAGCTTGGAATCGCCGGAAAATACTTGAATCAGTTCTTTGAGTCTCCTGTATTCCAGTCTCCAAGTCAGGAGCAGATTGCTGAAAAGTTAAAGGAAGCCGGACTTTCTACTGACTGTAAGCAGATTGTTCGTTCCGGTCAGACTGGCGAGCCGTTTGTAAATCCAATCTTTGTAGGTGTGATTTACTTTATGAAGCTCCACCACCTGGTAGATGACAAGATGCATGCCCGTTCAACCGGACCGTACTCTCTTGTTACACAGCAGCCGCTTGGCGGTAAGGCGCAGTTTGGTGGACAGCGTCTTGGAGAAATGGAAGTTTGGGCTCTTGAAGCTTATGGCGCCGCAAACTGTCTTCAGGAAATGATGACAATCAAGTCTGATGATATGACTGGACGTTCAAAGATTTATGAATCGATTGTAAAGGGTGATCCTTCTTCGCCGGCAGGTGTACCGGAAGCATTCAATGTAATGGTTCAGGAGCTCCGCGGTCTGGCGCTTGATTTTACAATTTATGATGAAAAGGGTAAGCAGATTGCTCTTACGGAACGTGATCAGGAATTGATTGATAAAGCCGCATCAGGTTTTGACAAGGAGAATGCTAATGCGTGATATTCAGGATTTCGCAAGCCTTAAAATTAAACTGGCTTCCCCGGAAACTATCCGGGCATGGTCGTATGGCGAAGTAAAAAAGCCGGAAACAATAAATTATCGTACGCTTCGTCCGGAGAAAGACGGTCTTTTCTGCGAGCGCATTTTCGGAACTACAAAGGAATGGGAATGTTATTGCGGAAAATTCAAGTCAATCCGTTATAAGGGTGTAATATGTGACCGCTGCGGTGTTGAGGTTACGCACTTTAAAGTTCGCCGCGAAAGAACCGGCCATATCGAGCTGGCTGCGCCTGTAAGCCACATCTGGTATTATCGTTCTGTTCCAAGCCGAATGGGACTTTTGCTTGATATGCAGGTTGCCCAGTTAAAGGCTGTACTTTATTATGAAAAATACATAGTAATTGATGCCGGTGATACTGACTTGAAGAAAATGCAGCTTCTTACAGAAGATGAATACATTGAAGCGCGTGAACGCTATGGTGAGACTTTCACGGCGGATATGGGCGCGGAAGCTATAAAAACCCTTCTTGACTCAATTGATCTGGATGCGCTTGCTGTGGAGCTTCGCGCTAAGATGATTGAAAAGGGCGCAAAGTCAGACAAGCGTTTGCTGAAAAGAATTGAAATCGTTGAAAATTTCCTTTCTTCAGGAAACAAAGCTTCTTGGATGATTCTGGATGTTGTTCCTGTAATTCCGCCGGATCTTCGCCCGATGGTTCAGCTTGACGGCGGCCGCTTTGCAACATCAGATTTGAACGATCTTTACCGCCGCGTAATCAACCGGAACAATCGTCTTAAGAGATTGCTTCAGCTTTCTGCGCCGGATATCATTATCCGAAACGAAAAGCGAATGCTTCAGGAAGCGGTGGATGCGCTGTTTGATAATTCAAAGCGTAAGCGTTCTGTAAAGGGCGCTTCTAACCGTCCTTTAAAATCAATCTCCGATATGATTAAAGGTAAGCAGGGACGTTTCCGCCAGAACCTTCTTGGTAAACGCGTTGACTATTCGGGCCGTTCTGTAATTGTTGTAGGGCCGGAATTAAAGCTCTGGCAGTGCGGTCTTCCTACAAAAATGGCGCTGGAACTCTTTAAGCCGTTTATAATGAAGAAACTTGTTGATAAGCAGGTTGTTTTCAATATAAAAAAGGCTAAGCTTCTTGTGGAACAGGAAGCGCCGGAAGTATTCAGTATTCTTGACGAAGTTGTAAGTGAGCATCCGGTTATGCTGAACCGTGCGCCTACGCTTCACCGCCTTGGTATCCTTGCTTTTGAACCGGTTCTTGTGGAAGGAAAAGCGCTTAAGCTGCATCCGCTTGCCTGTAAATCATTCAACGCCGACTTCGACGGTGACCAGATGGCTATTCACGTGCCGCTTACACAGGCTGCGCAGATGGAATGCTGGACTTTGATGCTTTCTGCAAGAAACTTGCTAGACCCTGCGAACGGAAATACAATTGTAGCTCCATCACAGGATATGGTTCTTGGTATTTACTATATGACTTCTATAAAGCCTAATGCCAAGGGAACCGGAAAAAGATTTGCTTCTTCTGATGAAGTTCGCCTTGCCGCGGAATCCGGAGCGATTGAATGGCAGGCAAGGATTTCTGTTCCTGCGCCAAAAGACTGTTTTGACGGCGCAAAATATTGCTGGGATGGAAAGGCGTTTAAGGCCGGCGATTTGATTGAGACAACAGCCGGAACACTGGCGTTTAATGAGTCTATGCCGGAAGGCGTACGCTATATCAATAAGCAGATGGGCGACAAGGCGCTGAAGTCCATGATTGAGTATGTTTACCACACTCAGGGACCTTGGCTTACAGTTCAGATGCTTGATGCCGTTAAATCTGTAGGTTACAAGAATGCCACATTCTATGGCGCTACGCTTTCTATGGATGATATTATCATTCCTGAAGAAAAGAAGGATATGATTTCAAAGGCTGATGCCGAAGTTGCAAAAATTGTAAATGACAACGCTCATGGTATTATTACCGATGAAGAACGCTTCTCTAAGGTAACTGATATTTGGGCCCGTACAAATGAAAAGCTTACTGAAATCATGTACAACAAAATGGCCAAGGATAAAGACGGATTCAATACTATCTATATGATGGCTACGTCCGGAGCCCGAGGTTCTCGAAAACAGATTTCTCAGCTTGCCGCAATGCGTGGTTTGATGGCTAAGCCAGGTGGAGATATTATTGAGCTTCCTGTTAAGTCAAACTTTAAGGAAGGTCTTTCCGTAATTGAATACTTTATTTCTTCAAACGGTGCCCGAAAAGGTCTTTCTGATACTGCGCTTAAGACAGCTGATGCCGGATATATGACTCGCCGTCTTGTTGATGTTTCCCAGGATGTTGTTGTAAACGAAGAGGACTGCGGAACAATCAACGGTATTGACTATGAGGCTATAAAAGAAGGCGATGAAATTACAGTTCACCTTAAGGACAGGATTGTCGGCCACTACACGATTGAAGATGTTTTCCATCCTATTACTGGAGAACGAATCTGTGAAGTCAATCAGTACATAGATGAGGCTCTTGCCGCAAAAATCGAAGAGTCTGGTGTGGAAAAAGTAAAGCTCCGCACAGTTCTTACCTGCGAGGCTCAGCACGGAATTTGTGTAAATGTTATGGTCAGAACCTTGCCCGCAATAAGATTGTAGAAATTGGTGAGGCCGTTGGAATTGTTGCGGCTCAGTCAATCGGTCAGCCGGGTACTCAGCTTACACTTCGAACGTTCCACTCTGGTGGTACTGCCGATAAGGCTGTTGAAGACAATAGAATTGTTCTTAAATACAATGCCATTATCAATGACATTCAGGGTACTCACGTTGAAAAAGCGGATGGAAGCTGGCTGTTTACCCGCAAGGGCTTTATGAAAGTCCTTAGAATTCTTGATACTGTAAAAATTGAAAAAGGAGACAAGCTGAACGTTCAGGACGGCGTAAGTCTTCTGAAGGATTCTGTTCTCCTTACGCGAAACGGCAAGGATGTCGCTTCTTCTGTTTCAGGTAAAATTATAATCCGCGGTGATGAGATTTACATTACAAACAAAGAAGTCAAGGTTGAAATCAGCAACGGTTCAAATGTTTTTGTAAAGGTCGGCGACATTGTAAAAGCCGGTTCTTCTCTTGGAACTTTTGAGCAGTATTCTGATCCTATTATCGCTGAAACGACGGTTATGTTCATTTTGAAGACATTATTCCTGGCTCGACCTTGCTTGAAAAGGTTGATAACACAAACGGAAGTGTTGAAAGAACAATTACGGATCTTCACCTTGATATTAAGCAGCCTAGAATTCTTATTACCGATGAAGCCGGAAACGAGCTTGGAAGTTACTATCTTCCGGCCGGCGCTGTTCTGTCGGTTGATGACAATCAGCCGGTCAAGGCAGGTGATACGCTTGCAAAGATGACGAAAGAGGCTACAAAATCACAGGATATTACTGGTGGTATTCCTCGTGTTACAGAATTGTTCGAGGCTCGCCGACCAAAAGTTCCTTCTGTTCTTGCCCAGATTTCTGGTGTCGTTAAATTCAAGGGAATCCAGAAGGCAAAACGAATTGTAACTGTTGAAGACGAATTCGGAAAGGTTTTTGAGCATCTTGTTCCTACGAACAAGCACATGATTGTTCGTGATGGCGACCATGTTGAGGCAGGTGAGCCGTTGTGCGACGGCGCTCCGAATCCGGCGGATATTCTTGCAATTCTTGGTGAGAATGCGCTTCAGAATTTCTTGATGAAAGAAATTGATGCTGTTTACCGCGCTCAGGGTGTAAGCATCAACGACAAGCATATTGGTGTTATTATCCGCCAGATGTTAAGAAAGGTTGAAATTGTCGCGGTCGGTGATACAAAATTTATCTTCGGCCAGCAGGTTGACAAGTACAAGTTCCATGAAGAGAACCGCCGCGTAATTGCAAATGGCGGTCAGCCGGCGGTAGCCCGCCCTATGTATCAGGGTATTACAAAGGCTGCGCTGAATGTTGATTCGTTCATCTCGGCTGCGTCGTTCCAGGAAACAACGCGTGTTCTTACGAATGCCGCGATTTCCGGCGCAACGGACGGTCTGCATGGTATTAAGGAAAATGTCGCAATCGGACACATGATTCCTGCAGGTACAGGTATCAGAAACTACAAGAATATAAAGCTGTTCGACGGCAGCGACAAGGACCTTGATATCCAGATGGAAGAAATTCTTGAAAGGCGAAAACTGGAAAAAGAACAGGAAGAAAACAGTTCTATTGAGCCGGTTTTTGAAAGCGAAGAGTCGGATTAATTTTTCGGTTCTTGGCGGAATTTGTCCAGCGCTGTAAAATTTTTATGGCGCTGGCACTGTTCAATCCTGGCGACAGGCATAAAACCGGTGGTTTTTTGAAAATTCCGCCGGTTTTTTTTATATTTTTTCAAATTCCGAAAAAAATCTATTGAATTCATCTTCTGAATTTAATAGAATGGATAAACCTGTCATTATAGGGATATTATATGTCAAATCTTCCGGAGTGCTGGCCGGAATAAATATAGGAGAATAGGCGATGCCTACAATCAATCAATTAATTCGTCAGGGACGTCAGTCAGTGCCTAACAGAACCAAGTCTCCCGCGCTTGAGTCTTGCCCGCAGAAACGTGGTGTTTGTACACGCGTTATGACTGTAACTCCTAAAAAACCGAACTCGGCTCTTAGAAAGGTTGCCCGTGTTCGCTTGTCAAATGGTATTGAAGTAACTGCATACATTCCTGGTATTGGTCATAACCTTCAGGAACACTCAGTTGTACTTATTCGCGGTGGTCGTGTAAAGGATCTTCCTGGTGTACGCTATCATATTATCCGCGGTACAAAAGATACTCTTGGTGTTGAAGACAGAAAACGCGGCCGTTCTAAGTACGGCGCAAAAAGACCAAAGGCTTAATGGAGGACTAAGATGGGAAGACATAAGAAATCAATCGAACGTCCATGTATGCCAGACGTTAAATATAATAGTACAGTTATTACAAAATTTATCAGCCGCATGATGCTTGATGGAAAAAAATCTATCTGTACAAAGATTATCTACGAAGCGTTGGATAAGCTTAAGACAAAGACAGATAAAGATCCTCTTGAAGTATTCCTTAAGGCTGTTGATAATGTAAAGCCTATGGTTGAGGTAAGTCCCGCCGTGTTGGTGGTGCTACATATCAGGTTCCGATGGAAATCCGCGAGGCTCGCCGCGAGGCATTGGCTATGCGCTGGATTATAGGCGCCGCCCGCTCTCGCTCAGGACACGGAATGGCTGATACATTGGCTTCTGAGCTTATGGATGCCTTTAATAATACTGGTACTGCTTTCAAGAAAAAGGAAGATGTACACAAGATGGCGGAAGCGAACAAGGCTTTTGCTCATTTCAGATGGTAGTTTAAGGCTCTGTAAAAAGATGCTCCGTAAATGGAGCATCTTTTTTTTGCATAATTTGTTTGCAGGTATTGAAATAAATTAAAAAAAAGTGTATAAATTAAACTATCCTTATCGTTGAGGATAGGAACTAGGGTTCTTTGAAAGTTGGCGGGCTGCTGTTGCGCGGCTCTGGTATTTCTGTAAAGCTAACTGCGTTTTGCGGTTTCCAAGAAATACGACCCTAAAATGTGTTTCGCGCCGTTGGCGTGAAAGTTGATGACTTATGCGTTTCAGGGTTTCAACTGATCTGAGGTACAGATTGGGTTCTGAATTCCATACCAGTTATCAAAATTGAACGTTTGATGGTGTTTGGTGGTGACAGACCGGGATATTTCGAAAAACGATGGAATATCATGAAAGTAAAATGCTTTTTTAGTCCGTTAAATCACAAACCGAATATTCTCATAAAAACGCAAATAAAGTGTGTCTGCGAACATATTTGATAACTGTTGTTGTTGAATGTGTTCTGGCTTAAAGTGCAACACATAAAAAATAAAGATGTCGGCCTGGGGAAATACAGGAGCCGACAAGGAGACAAACATGGCAAAGGAGAAGTTCGTTAGAACTAAACCTCACATGAACGTTGGTACTATTGGTCACGTTGACCATGGTAAGACTACTCTTTCTGCGGCTATCACTACTTATTGTGCAAAAAAATATGGTGATAAGCTTTTAAGGTACGATGAAATCGACAATGCTCCAGAGGAAAAGGAACGTGGTATCACAATTAATACACGTCACCTTGAGTATCAGTCAGACAAACGTCACTATGCTCACATCGACTGTCCTGGACATGCCGACTACATTAAGAACATGATTACTGGTGCTGCTCAGATGGACGGTGCTATTCTTGTAATCGCTGCTTCTGATGGTGTTATGGCTCAGACTCGTGAACACCTTTTGCTTGCTCGTCAGGTAGGTGTACCAAAGATTATCGTATTCTTGAACAAAGTTGACCAGCTCGACGGTGATGAAGAAATGTTGATGCTTGTTGAAGAAGAAGTAAAAGATACAATTCAGCAGTACGGTTTCTCTCCAGATACACCAATCATCAAGGGTTCTGCATTCAAGGCTTTGAATGAACCGGAAAATCCTGAGAACACAAATGTATTGAAGAGTTGCTTACAGCTATGGATACATGGTTCGATGATCCTGTTCGCGATGAAGATAAGCCGTTCCTTATGCCTATTGAAGACATCTTCACAATTTCTGGACGTGGTACAGTAGTAACAGGTCGTGTAGAGCGCGGTGTTATCAACATGAACGATCCTGCTGAAATTGTAGGTATCCACCCGACAGCTACAACAACAATTACTGGTATCGAAATGTTCCAGAAAACTCTTGATCAGGCTATTCCTGGTGATAACGTTGGTGTTCTTCTCCGCGGTATCGAAAAGAAAGATGTTGTTCGTGGTCAGGTTCTTGCAAAGCCGGGTTCAATCCACCCGCACACAAAATTCGAAGCTCAGCTTTACGTTTTGACAAAAGAAGAAGGTGGACGTCACTCTTCATTCCGCAATGGTTACCGCCCACAGTTCTACTTCCGTACAACAGATATTACAGGTACTGTAACTCTTGGTGATGGTGTAGAAATGGTAAACCCAGGCGATAACGTTAAGGTTATCGGTGAACTTATCCACCCAGTTGCTATGGACGAAGGTCTTAAACTTGCTATCCGTGAAGGCGGTCATACAATCGCTTCTGGACAGGTTACAAAGATTATCGAGTAGTATTAAGATGGTCGGCTGGTCAGATGAGAAATCAGTTCTGGCCAGTTGAAATCTTGGAGGATTAAATTCATGGCTAATGGAAAGATTCGTGTTCGACTTCGCGCATTTGATGTTGAACTGATCGATCAGAGTGCTAAGGCTATCGTGCAGGCTGTTCAGAAAGCGGGCGCAAAGGTTTCAGGCCCGATTCCGCTTCCAACAAGAATCAGTAAGGTAACAGTTCTTCGTTCACCACACGTAAATAAAAAGTCACGTGAACAGTTCGAAATGAGAACTCACAAGCGTCTTATTGACATATTGAATCCATCAACTGATGTAATGGAATCATTGATGAAGCTTGAGCTTCCTGCAGGCGTTGCTGTAGAAATTAAACAGTAATTTTACTGTTGATTAAGGTACGGACCCTCCGGATCTGGGTTGGCGGCCAATAAAACAATGGACGAAAGTCCTATTAGGAGTTATCAGAATGAAAGGTCTGATTGCAAAAAAAGTAGGAATGACACAGGTATTCGACGAAGCCGGTAACTTAACACCTGTTACTGTGATCCGCGTTGAACCGAACACTGTTGTTGCTACTAAGACAAAGGAAACATGCGGATACGATGCTGTTGTTCTTGGTGTAGACGATATGAAGGCTAACAAGGCAAACAAGGCATACGCAGGCATTTTCCCGGAAAACGTTTCACCGAAACGTACTTTGAAGGAATTCCGCGACTTTGAATCAGAAGTAAAGTCGGCGATTCTGTTGGATTGGAATTGTTTGAAGGAACACGGTTCCTGGATGTAACTGCCACATCAAAAGGTAAGGGTTTCCAGGGTGTAATGAAGAGATGGGGCTTCCATGGTGGACGCGCTACTCACGGTTCTAAATTCCATCGCGAAGCTGGTGGTACAGGTGCTTGTACAACTCCTGGACACTGTTTTAAGAATATCAAAATGCCGGGACACATGGGATTCAGGAAGATTACTGTACAGAATCTCAAGATTGTTAAGGTTGATCCAGAACTGAATATTATTTTGGTTCGTGGTGCTGTGCCGGGTGTAAAAGACTGCACACTCATCGTGAAGTCCGCAGTAAAGAAAAACTAGGAGATTAGGATATGGAAAAGAAAGTATATTCAACTTCTGGAAAGAACTGCGTACAATCACTCTTGATGATAATGTATTCGGTCTTCCAGTAAATGATGATGTTATTTACTATGCTATTACAAATGAACTTGCAAATATGCGTGTTGGAACTGCTTGCACAAAGACCCGTTCGGAAGTTCATGGTAGCAATGCTAAGCCTTATAAGCAGAAGGGAACTGGTAATGCCCGCCGCGGTGATAAAAAATCTCCGGTTCTGGTAGGCGGTGGTACAATTTTTGGACCAAAACCTCGTGATTATAGCTATTCAATGCCTAAAAAAGCAAAGCGTCTTGCTATTAAATCAATTCTTAGTATGCAGGCTCAGAGCGATAGATTTACAGTGGTTGAAGATTTTACTGTTGAAAGCGGTAAAACTAAGGATCTTGCAAAGATTCTTTCAAACTTTGTTAATGGCGAAAGAACAGTAATCGTTCTTAAGGATGATGATGCGATGATTAAGCGTTCTGGAAGAAATCTTCCGAATGTTTCTTTCCTCTCTTTCAATCGTCTTAGAGCTCATGATTTGTTCTATGCCCGCAAAGTGGTGGTTCTTGAATCTGCTGTTAAAAATCTTTCAGATTTTTATGCTGAAGATAAGGAGGCTAAATAATGAATTATTCTGATATTCTTATTGAGCCTATTGTTTCAGAAAAAGCTAATGACCTTCGTGGACAGAACAAATATGTTTTCAAGGTAGCTCCATCTGCGACAAAAACAGAAATCAAAGAAGCTGTGGCAAAACTTTTCAATGTAAAGGTTGTTGACTGCACGACTATTAATGTTATGGGTAAAATGAAAAGGCTTCGTGGTAAACCTGGCCGCACAAGCTCATACAAGAAAGCAATTGTACGCATAGCTGACGGTGAATCAATCGCAGTTTTTGAAGGCGTATAATTACAATAACTAAGGGGAATTAAAATGGCTCTTAAGGTATTTAAGCCAATAACTCCAGGTACACGTGGACGCGTTGACCTGATTAGAGAAGAACTGACAACCGATAGACCCGAAAAAACTTTGGTGTCAGGTAAAAAGTCTAATGGTGGTCGTGGTCAGGGTGGTCGTATTTCTGTACGTCATCAGGGCGGCGGACACAAAAGACGTTATCGTGAGATTGATTTCAAACGAGAAAAGCACGGAATTCCTGGAACTGTAAAAACTATTGAGTATGATCCAAACAGAAGTGCTAACATTGCTTTGATTTATTATGCTGACGGTGATAAGCGTTATATCATTGCTCCTAAAGGTCTGCAGATTGAACAGAAAATCATGTCTGGCGAAAATGCGGCTCCAACAGTAGGAAACGCTCTTCCTCTTGATAACATTCCTGTCGGATTCACAATTCATAACATTGAATTGACTCTTGGTCAGGGTGGTCAGTTGGTTCGTTCTGCTGGTGCGAGCGCTATGATTGCCGGTCGCGAAGGCGCTTATGTGATTGTTCGTCTTCCTTCTGGAGAAATGCGAAAAATCAACGGACGCTGCTATGCTACAATCGGTGTTGTAGGTAATGAAGAGCACATGAACGTTCAGCTTGGAAAGCTGGTCACAAGCGATGGCTCGGTATTCGTCCTACAGTTCGCGGTATGGCCATGAACCCGGTAGATCACCCGCTTGGTGGTGGTGAAGGTGCCGGTAAAGGTCGTAACCCTGTTACTCCTTGGGGACAGCCTTGTAAGGGTTACAAAACTCGTAACAAGAGAAAGCCGTCTAACAATTTTATTGTTTCACGTCGCAAAAAGTAGTCGCATAGGAGATAACGGTGTCAAGATCTGTTAAAAAAGGACCTTTTGTAGAAATCTCTTTACAAAAAGGTTTCAGCAATGAATAAAGAAGCAGATAAGAAGATGATTAAAACATATTCGCGCTGCTCTACAATCATACCTGAAATGGTAGGTAATACTATTTCTGTTTATAATGGTAAATCATGGATTCCTGTATACGTTACAGAAAACCTCGTTGGTCATAAACTCGGCGAGTTTGCTCCTACACGTACTTTCAAAGGCCATGGTGGTACAGATAAAACTGCTTCGGCAAAATAAAGGTGGATATTATGGCTGAAAAGAAAGGTTATGTAGCCACTTCAAAGTTCCTTATTGCTTCTCCAACTAAGGTTCGTCCGGTTGCAAAGCTTGTTAACCAGAAACCTGTAACAAAGGCTCTGGCAATTCTTGAGAATATGCCACAGAAAGGTGCAGGTCTTATTAATGCAACTTTGAAATCAGCGATTGCAAATGCGCTGAATTTGAACAATAAGCTTGATGAAGATATGCTATACGTAAAAGAAATAAGAATTGACGAAGGTCCAAGACTTAAGAGAGTCTGGTTCCGTGCGCGTGGTCGTGCAGATCAGCTTTTGAAACGTATGTGTCATATTACCGTCATCGTTGACGAGAAGGCGGGGGAATAAAGTGGGTCAGAAAGTTAGTCCAATCGGTTTGCGCTTAGGCGTAAACAAAACATGGCAGTCACGTTGGTATGCAGATTTCCGTGATTATGCAGACCTGGTTCTTGAAGATGTAAAACTTAGAAAAATGGTTATGGATCTTCCTGAATGTAAAAACGCAGACATTGCTGAAATTGAAATTATCCGTCACCCACAGCGTGTTACAATTGTAATTCACACTGCTCGACCTGGTGTTATCATCGGTGTAAAGGGTGCAACAATCGAAAAGATTAGTGCTGATATTCAGGCGCAGCTTACAAAGAAAGTTCAGATCAAGATTAAGGAAGTTAAACGTGCAGATGTAAATGCAAGTTTGATTGCCCAGAATGTTGGTCGTCAGCTTGCTGGCCATGGTTCATTCCGCAAGGCTTTGAAACAGGCTGTAAGCAATGCTATGAGAGCTGGCGCTCAGGGAATTAAAATCCGTCTTTCAGGCCGTCTTGGCGGTGCTGAAATGACAAGAACTGAAGAGCATAAAGAAGGACGCGTTCCGCTTCACACTCTTCGTGCTGATATAGACTATAGTACATACGAAGCGCATACTGCATACGGAAAAATCGGTGTGAAAGTATGGGTTTATAACGGAATGAACTATGGTGTTGAACAGAACGAAGATGCAGGCCAGCTTGTTCGCAAGCCACGTCGTGAACGTTCTCAGCGTCCAGCGGCAGATAAGGCTGAAAAATCAGAACCTTCTGCTAAGGAAAGGAGCTAAGTTATGCCATTAAGTCCTAAAAGAGTTATGCACCGAAAGGTGCAGCGTGGTAGAGAAAAAGGAAATGCTACACGCGACAATTTTATTGACTTCGGTAACATTGCTCTTGTTGCAATGGAACCTACTTGGTTGAGTGCCCGTGTTATTGAAGCAGCCCGTGTTGCTATTAACCGTACTCTTGACCGTAAGGGACAGGTTTGGATTCGTGTTTTCCCGGATAAACCGATTTCAAAGAAACCTGCTGAAGTTCGAATGGGTAAGGGTAAGGGTGCTCCTGAATCATGGGCTGCCGTTATCAAGCCTGGTATGATTTTGTTTGAAGTTGGCGGTGTTGATCAGAAGCTTGCGCAGAAAGCGCTTGAACTTGCTGGTGATAAACTTCCAATTACAACAAGAGTCGCATTTAAGCCTACACAGGACTAAGGAGGAATAAGATGGCTGAATCAAAGAAAAAGACAGATAAAGAATTATCTTATTCTGAACTTGTTGCAAAACGTGATGAGCTTAAGAAAAAGTACATGGATCTCCGTTTCAAGATGGTTGTTTCTCATGTAGATAACCCAATGCAGAAACGTACAATGCGTCGAGAAATTGCACGTTTGAATACTTTCATTCAGCAGAAAAAAACTGCTGAAGAAAATAAGTAGGAGCTGAACCGTGGCAGAAAATACTGTTCAGACTGTAAAGACAGCGAAAAAACGTGAATTTGTTGGTCTTGTTACAAGTGATAAAATGGAAAAAACCGTTGTAGTAACAGTAACAACAAAGAAGATGGATCGTCTTTACAAGAAATATGTTACCCGCTCAAAGAAGTATATGGCCCATGATGAAACGAACGATGCTCATATTGGCGATACAGTTCGAATCGTGGAATGCAGACCGCTTAGCAAAAATAAAGCTTGGCGTCTTGTAGAAATTGTTGAACGTGCTAAATAAGGTATAAGGAGTAAAAGTTATGATTCAGATGCAGTCATGTATGACAGTTGCTGATAACTCCGGTGCTAAGATTGCTCAGTGTATCAAAGTGCTTGGCGGAACACACCGCCGTTATGCCGGAATTGGCGATATCGTTGTTGTTGCAATTAAAGATGCTATTCCGACATCCACAATTAAAAAGGGTGCGATTCAGAAGGCTGTAATTGTAAGACAATCAAAAGAATACCGTCGTCCTGATGGAACTTATATTCGTTTTGATGATAACGCTTGCGTTATTGTTGATGAAAATAAAAATCCGAAGGGAAAACGCATCTTTGGACCTGTTGCTCGTGAGCTTCGTGATATGGATTTTATGAAAATCGTATCTTTGGCTCCAGAGGTACTTAAGGGGTTATGGTTATGGAAAAGAAATTTAAGATCCGTAAAGATGACACTGTAGAAGTTATTGCAGGTAAAGATAAAGGAAAACGCGGTACTGTTGTTCGCGTTATTACTAAAAAAGATGCAGTAATAGTATCTGGTGTTAATATTGTTAAAAAGGCAATGAAAAAGCGTAGTCAGCAGGATCAGGGTGGAATCGTAGAGATTGAAGCGCCGCTCAACATTTCGAATGTTGGCATTGTTTGCAAGAAATGCGGTCGTCCTGTAAAAGCTGGCTATAAATTGAACGGGGATAAAAAAGTCCGCGTTTGCCGTAAATGTGGAGAAACATTGTAATGGCTAATTACGTACCTCGGCTTAAGAAAGTCTATAAAGACGAAATCGCTCCAGCACTTGTAAAAGAGTTTAATTACACAACTCCAATGCAGGTTCCTGTATTGAAGAAAATTGTTGTAAGTATGGGTGTTGGTGAGGCTCTCACAAATAAGAAACTCCTTGATGCCGCAGTTACTGACTTGACACAGATTACAGGTCAGAAAGCTGTAAAGACAAGAGCAAAAAAGAGTATCGCTAACTTTAAATTGCGTGAGGGTAATGAAGTGGGTGCAATGGTTACATTGCGCGGTACAATTATGTATGAATTCTTGGACCGTCTTATTAACGTTGCGTTCCCGCGAATTAAGGATTTCCGTGGTATCAAGGCGACTGGCTTTGATGGACGCGGAAACTTCTCAGTTGGTATTACTGAACAGTTGATTTTCCCAGAAATCGATTTTGATAAAATCACAAAGGTTGCTGGAATGAATATTACGTTCGTAACAAGTGCAAAGACTGATGCAGAGGCAAAGGCTTTGCTTGCCAAATTCAATATGCCATTCCGTAAGTAGAGTGAGGGATACATGGCTAAGAAATCATTGATCATAAAAGCCGCTCGCAAACAGAAGTATGAAACCAGGCAGTATAACCGCTGTCAGATTTGCGGACGTCCACGTGGATATTTGCGAAAGTACAAGATGTGTCGTCTTTGTTTCCGCAAATTAGCAAGTGAAGGCCTTCTTCCAGGCGTCACAAAATCATCTTGGTAGAGTGGTAGGAGAATAGAAATGAGTGCATCAGATCCAGTAGCAGACATGCTCACTAAGGTTCGCAATGCGGCTAATGCCCGCCACGAAAAAGTAGATATTCCTGCTTCGAAGCTTAAGCTTGAAATCGTAAAGATTATGAAGACAGAAGGATATATCAAGAATTTTAAGAAGGTTCAGGAAGACGGACATTCTGTTATCCGTATTATCTTGAAATATGATGACAGCAATAATCCTGTAATCCACGGTGCTAAGAAAATTTCTACACCTGGACGTCGTGTTTATTCTGGCTATAAAGATTTGCCACGTGTATTCAACGGATACGGTACAATCATCGTTTCAACTTCTGCAGGTATTACAACTGGCAAGAAGGCAACTGAAAAGCAGGTTGGTGGCGAATTAATCTGCTCTATCTGGTAATAGGAGGAAGAAATGTCAAAAATTGGTAAACTTCCTGTAGCTATTCCAGCTGGAGTTACAGTTACAGTTGCTGATGGCGTTGTAACTGTAAAAGGTCCAAAGGGTGAACTTAAACAGGAATTCGGCAACAATGTTAAAGTTGAAGTAAAAGACGGTTGCGTTGATGTTCTTCAGACAGCTGAGACAAAACAGGGCAATGCTTTTCACGGTCTTTACAGAAATCTTATTCATAATATGGTTACCGGAGTGTCAACTGGTTTTACAAAAAAACTGGTTATTACTGGTGTTGGTTATCGTGCGGAAGTTCAGGGTAAAATTCTTATGTTGAACCTTGGTTTCAAACGATTTCTTTGTAACAATTCCGGAAGGTCTTACTGTAACGTCAGATGCAAATGGAAACGTTTCTATTTCTGGCATTGATAAGCAGCTTGTTGGTGAATTCAGTGCTCAGATTCGTAAGCTCAGAATGCCTGAACCTTATAAGGGAAAGGGTATCCGCTACGATAATGAAGTTATCCGACGCAAAGTTGGTAAGACTGGTGTAAAATAAGGTAGGCCGCTATGTTTAAGAAACTTAATGATAAAGACAGAAAGCGCCTTCACAGAAAAGTTCACATTCGTAAGACTGTGTATGGAACAGCAGACCGTCCTCGTATGACTGTAACTCGTTCCAATAAAAACCTTTCTGTTCAGGTTATTAATGATGACGAGGGAACGACACTCGCTTCAATTTCTACACTAGAAAAAGAATTCGAAGCTCTTAAGCCAAATATTGACGGAGCTAAGAAACTTGGTGAAGCTTTTGGTGCGCGCCTTAAGGATAAGAAAATTACAAAGGTAGTTTTTGACCGCAATGGTTATCTTTACCACGGCGTTGTAAAAGCCCTTGCAGACGGCACTCGTAGTGCTGGAATTGAGTTCTAGGAGTTAAAATGGAACGCAAGAATTTTGATAAAGAACCTAAAGAGTTTGTTGAAAAACTTGTAACTCTTAACAGAACTGCAAAGACTGTAAAAGGTGGACGCCGAATGTCTTTCTCTGCACTTACTGTTGTTGGTGATCAAAAAGGTCGCGTAGGATACGGATTTGGCAAGGCTAATGATGTATCTGAAGCTATTAAAAAGAGCATTGAGCATGCCAAGAGAAATCTTGTTGTTATGTCAATGAAAAATGGTACTTTACCACATGAAATTATTGGAAAATACAAGAGTTCTTCTGTTCTTCTGAAGCCAGCATGTGCCGGTACTGGTATTAAAGCCGGTGGCGCTGTTCGTTCAGTAATGGATGCAGTTGGAATTACAGATGTTATTTCAAAATCATTGGGCTCAAGTTCATCTGTGAATGTAGTGCGCGCAACTTTCAATGCTATTGAAAATCTTATGGATGCAAAAGCTGTTGCTGCCGCTCGTGGCAAGACACTTGACGAATTGTGGGGTTAATTATGGCAAAGGCTAAACAGTTAAAGATTACGCTTGTAAGAAGTACAATCGGACAGAAACCTGCCAAAGTTGCCACAGTTCGCAGCCTTGGATTGAGGAAGATTAACTCTTCTGTAGTACAGGACGATAACGATGCAATTCGTGGAATGATCGCTTCTGTTGCTCATCTTGTAAAAGTAGAGGAGGCAGAATAATGTCTGAATACAATCCAGTACTTAGCGCTCCAATGGGTGCAAATAAAAAGCCGAAGCGTGTTGGACGCGGTTCATCTTCTGGACTTGGTACAACAGCTGGTAAGGTAATAAAGGTCAGCAGTCGCGTTCTGGTTCTTCAATTCCTTATGTAGGATTTGAAGGCGGTCAGATGCCGCTTTACAGACGTGTTGCTAGACGTGGATTCTCAAACTATCCTTTCAAGAAAGAATTTGTTTGTATTAATGTTGGAATTCTTGATGCAAGATTTGCAGATGGAGAAACAGTAAACAAAGAAACTCTTGCGGCAAAGGGATTCATTTCTGCAAAGGCAGCTCCGCTTGTTAAGATTCTTGGCAACGGAGAAATTACAAAGAAGCTTACTATTGATGTAGATAAAGTTTCTGAGTCTGCTAAAGCTAAAATAGAAAAGGCTGGCGGCAGCGTAAAAGCTGTTGCTGCTGAAGAATCTAAATAGGTGTCGGGGTAGAACATGGCAAGCAATCCAGTAGTAAATATGTTTAGAGTAAAGGAAATCCGTGTAAGATTGCTCTTTACATTCTTGATTTTGGCAATTTTCCGTTTGGGAAGTGTTCTTACAATTCCTGGTATTGATGCAACGGTCTTGTTTGATTATTTTAACAATCTTGCTTCGCAGAACAAGAACGCTTTTGCTAGTTACATGGACTTTTTTGTAGGCGGCGCTTTCTCAAATTTCTCAATTTTTATGTTGGGAGTAATGCCATACATTTCTACACAGATTATTTTGCAGCTTGCTGTGATTATTTTCCCAAGTATGAAACGAACTATTCAGGAAGATGGCGGACAGCGTAAAATGGCTGCATGGACTAGAATCGGTACAGTGTTTGTATGTCTTCTTCAGTCTTATGCAGTTACAGTTTATGCGCGCTCTATTCCTGGATGTATTGTGTTCTCTTCGCTTTTGAAGTTTAATCTTTTGGCTATCCTTACGGTAACTACAGGATCTATGGTTACTATATGGCTTGGCGATCAGATTACAGCTAACGGTATCGGCAATGGTATTTCTATGATGATTTTTGCCGGTATTGTTGCTCGTCTTCCTAATGCAATTGCTGAACTTGTAAGAAAGGTTTCTGCAGGCGAAATCCAGTTGGTTTTTGTTATTGTAGTGCTGATTATGTTCGTTGCTATTATCGCTCTGGTAATATTTGAAGAATCTGGTGAAAGAAAAATTCCGGTTCATTATGCAAAACGGGTTGTTGGAAGAAAAATGTATGGTGGTCAAAACACTTATATTCCTTTCAAGGTAAATCCGTCGAACGTAATTCCGTTGATTTTTGCTTCATCCCTTCTTACATTGCCATTGCAGATTGTTTCTACTTTGGGAAGTAACCAGGAATCTGCCAGGTGGATAATCCGCCTTTCGAATATTTTGACACCGAACGGACTCTGGTACAATGTTTTGTTGGTTATTCTTATAGTTTTCTTCGCATATTTCTATACTCAGGTAACTTTGAATCCTGTTGAAATTGCAAAGAATATTCGCGAAAATGGCGGTTCTATTCCAGGCGTAAGCACTGATAAGACAGAAGAGTATCTTAATAAAATATTGAACCGGCTTGTTTTACCAGGTTCTTTGTTCTTGGCATTTATTGCCATTGTTCCATCTGTGATTCAGAGATTGTTCAATTTCCCGCAGTCGGTTGCGATGCTGATGGGCGGAACTTCGCTTATCATTATGGTAGGTGTTGATTTGGATACTATGAGTCAGGTAGAAGCTCTCTTGAAAATGCATCATCAGGATGGATTGACAAAGAAAGGTAAGATTAGATCACGAAATCTTTAGAAAAGTTTAGAAAATAGTGCTCTAAGTAGTAGAAAAAGATTGAGAATATATGTTATATTATTTTTCACCGAATTGTCTCTCATTGCGAGGTGCTAAGATTCGGTGAGAATGTTTATTCTCAGGGGGTCTTTATGAAAGTACGAACCAGTGTAAAACCTATCTGTGATAAGTGTAAGGTAATCAAAAGAAACGGAATTATCCGTATCATTTGTTCAAATCCAAAACACAAGCAGAGACAGGGCTAAGGAGTAACAGATGGCTCGAATATCGGGAGTTGATATCCCAAATAAACACATAAGTATTGCTTTAACTTATATTTATGGTATCGGAAATTCTTTGGCTAAAAAAATTCTTGAAGAAGCTAAGATTGATCCAGCAAAAATGGCAACGATCTTACTCAGGATGAAATAGCAAAGATTCGTGATATTCTGGATAAGAACTACAAGGTTGAAGGTCGTCTTCGTTCAGAAATCGGTCTTAACCTTAAACGCCTTATTGATATTGGCTGTTACCGCGGTCTTAGACACAAAAGAGGTCTTCCAGTTCGTGGTCAGAGAACTCGCACAAATTCTCGTACCCGCAAAGGTAAGAAGAAGACTGTTGCTAACAAGAAGAAGTAAGGCGGAGGAAACTAATGGCTACAGCTAAAAACGAAAGGAAAAGAAAAGCGTTTACGAAGGTAATGTTTACATTCAGGCAACGTTTAATAATACTATCGTTACAATTACAGACTTGAATGGTAATGCTCTGTCTTGGGCGTCATCAGGCGGTCTTGGTTTCCGTGGAGCAAAGAAATCTACTCCATTTGCTGCTCAGTCAGTTGCTGAAACAGCTGTACAGAAGGCAGTAAGTTACGGTTTGCGGGAAGTTCACGTTTATGTAAAGGGACCTGGAATGGGACGCGAAAACGCTATCCGTTCACTTGGTGCGATGGGATTAAGAGTAAAATCTATTCATGATGTTACTCCGATTCCGCATAACGGATGCCGACCACGCAAAACTCGCCGTATGTAACGGAAAAAAGATAGTAATCCTGTCTGCCGGATGTCAGTGGCAGACTGTTTTGACAGAGATGTCTAAACGAAGTAATAAGCCAGAAAAGTCTGGTTTGTCTGATGTAAATTGGGGGGTTGAGTTTTTCAACCTCAAGAGGAGTTCTGATGGCTCGCAAAAATCTGCTTAAAGGTTTTAAGAAACCAAAGGGTATTACTTTTGAGCATCTTGAGACTAATCCGAATTATGGTAAGTTCACAGCTTATCCTTTTGAAACAGGTTTTGGTACAACAGTAGGAAATACTTTGCGCCGTGTATTGCTTTCATCAATTCAGGGTTACGCCATCACATCTGTCCGCATTACTTCTTATGATGCAGATGGTGTGCCGCACGTAATTTCGAGCGAATTTGAAGCAATTCCGAATGTTTCTGAAGATACATTGGAAATCATCAACAGTCTTAAACAGATTCGTTTGCGTCTTCCTGACGATATTGAGCAGGACACTATCCTTTATGAATTTAAAGGCCCTGGTGTTGTAAAGAGCGATGACCTTGCCAAGGAAAATCAGCTTGAAGTTATGACTAAAGATATGCTTGTCTTTACGATGATGGAAGGCTGCAATCTTGAAATTGAAATGCAGGTTGATCTTGGCCGTGGTTATGTTCCTGCAGAAGTAAACGAACACTATATAGAAGTTGTTGGTACGCTTCCTATGGATGCAATCTTTACGCCTGTTCCAAAGGTAAAGTATTCTATTGAACCTTGTCGTGTAGGACAGCGTAATGATTATGATAAGCTTGTTCTTGAAATTTGGACAGATGGAACAATTGCACCTGAAGATGCATTGGCAGAAGCTGCAAAAATTGCAAAAGACCATTTTTCGATTTTTGTAAACTTTAATGACAGTGATGTCGCTAGTAGTGAAGAAGACAGCGAAGATGATGCAAGAATTAAGGAAATACTTAATACTCCTGTGGAAGAACTTGAACTTTCTGTTCGTTCTTCAAATTGTCTTAAAAACGCAAATATTCGCACTATTGGTGAATTAACTAAAAAGACAGAAGATGATATTGCAAAGACTCGAAACTTTGGTAAGAAGAGTCTTACAGAAATCAAAGAAAAACTTCAGGAATGGGGCTTGACTCTTGGTATGACTGACTATAGTCATCTGAAGAATGCTGCAAACTTAACAAAGCAGAAGGAAGAAACAGATGAATCATAGAAATGGTTTTAATCCGCTTTCGCGCACAACAGCACACCGTCGTGCAATGTCACGCAACATGGTGACTTCACTCTTTAGATTTGAACGTATTACTACAACAAAAGCTAAGGCGTTGGAAGTTCGCAAGGCTGCTGAAAAATTAATTACTAGAAGTAAAATAGATTCAGTTCACAATCGCCGTGAAGCTGCGAAATTTATTGCAGATGAAAAGATTTTGAACAAACTTTTTACTGAAATCGGTCCTAGAATGAAAGACCGTAACGGTGGATATACTCGTGTTCTTAAAATTGGCTTCCGACAGGGTGATGCCGCAGATATGGTTATTCTTGAACTCGTAGATTATAAGCTTGACTCTGAAGCAAAAGAAGAAAAATCTGGCGCTAAGACAAAAAAGGCTGCTAAGTCTACAGAAGAAAAGAAAGAACCAGCTAAGAAAGCTGCGACTGCTGAAAAAAAGCCTGCTGCAAAGAAAACTTCTGCAGCTAAGAAAACAACTGCAAAAAAAGCTGCTGAACCAAAGGCAGAAGAAGCAGATAAGGAGTAGGAAATGTCTAAGAACCATCGTGGAACTGGTATCCGTTCGCTTCCGGCACACGGAAGAGCTACTTGCCCTATCTGTAAGAAGACAGATGTAAAATGTCTTTATGAAAAAGAAGTTGACGGACAGACTTTAAATATCTGCAAAGTATGCAATGCTACTTTGAAGAATAAAGAAAGAGTTGCTGCTAAGGCTGCGGCAAAGGCAGCGCCTGCTGCTGAAGAATCTGCACCAGCTGCAGAGTAAAAAATTAAATAGGAGCATAAAATGGCTACTAGAAGAAGTCCTCGTTTTAAAGAATGTAGAAGACTTGGTGTAAACGTTTGTGGACACCCTAAAGCACTGGAAAGAGCAAATTCCCCTGCTTTTGCTAAAAAAAAGAAGGTTTCAGAATATGGTCTTCAGTTGATTGAAAAACAGAAGGTAAAGGCATATTACGGAATCCTTGAAAAACAGATGAGAAGATATTTCGATGCGGCTGCTCGTGCAACAGGTAATACTGGTGACGAATTGCTTATTCTTTTGGAACGCCGTCTTGATAATCTTGTATACCGTGCTGGTTTTGCTAAGTCTATTCGTCAGGCTCGCCAGATGGTTAGTCATGGACACTTTACTGTTGATGGAAAGAAAGTTAATATTCCTTCTTTCTCTGTAAAAGTTGGACAGACAATCGCTTTGAGTGAAAAAGCTCAGAAGTCAGGTTCGTTAAAAGCAATCTTCCTTGAAGATAAAGCTGGAAAACTTGAATATATTGAAAAGAACGTTGATGGTTTTAGCGCTAAATTTAGCCGCTTGCCTCTTCGCGCTGAAATTCCAGTTGATGTTAAGGAAAATCTTGTAATCGAATACTATTCTAAATAGTTTTTGAATGCAGAACAAACGACAGTCCAGGCGGCTGTCGTTTTTTTTTTATTCTTTTGAATTTTTTAAAAACTACTTCCATAAGAATTTGAAATAAATTATTATGGGAATTTGAAATTCAGGCTGTATAGTCTAAAATATTTTTCATTTTCGGAGGAAAATATGAAAAAGTTTGTTGGATTTGCTGGTTTTGCTTTAATGGCATTTTCTTTGGCAAGCTGCTCAAAAAGTTCTGGTGATACTGTAAAAATAGGTGGAGTAGCGCCGCTTTCTGGCAGTGTTGCTGTATATGGTGTTGAATGTAAGAACGGTATTGACCTTGCTGTTGAGGAAATTAATGCTGCTGGTGGAATTGCCGGAAAAAAAGTTGAATTTATCTGCGAAGATGACGAAGGTTCTCCAGATAAGACTGTAAATGCTTTTAAGAAGCTTATTACAAAAGACGGCGTTAAGTATGTAATCGGTTCTTTGACTAGCGGTTGTGCTCAGGCTATTACTACTTTGGCTCAGGCAAGCAAAGTTATTCAGATTGCGCCGGCCGCAACTGCCCCGGCTATTACGGATGCCGGTAATTATATTTTCCGCGCATGTTTTATTGATCCGTTTCAGGGAACTGTCGGTGGAAAATTTGCCGCTGAAAATTTGAAGGCAAAGCGCGCCGCTATTCTTTATGATAGCGGAAACGATTATTCTGTTGGTCTTTCTGAAAATTTCAAGATTTCTTTTAAGGCTAACGGCGGTACTGTTGTTGCTCTTGAAGCATATTCTACTGGCGATAAAGATTTTAATGCTCAGCTTACAAAGATTAAAAATGCCAATCCTGATGTAGTTTATCTGCCTGATTACTATGGAACTGTTGCTTTGATTGCAAAGCAGCTTAGGGCTCAGGGAATAAATACTCCTATTGTTGGTGCTGACGGTTGGGATGGTCTTACTGCAAATGCCGGTGAAGAAGTATTGAACGGTTATTATTCAAATCACTATGCGGAGGATTCAACAGAGCCTGCTGTTCAGAATCTTGTAAAGGCATTTAAGGCAAAATATAACAAGTCGCCTAATTCTTTCGCTGTTCTTGGTTATGATTCTGTTTATATGTTGAAGGATGCTATTGAGGCTGCTGGAACTCTTGATGTTGAAAAAGTTCGCGATGCTCTTGAAAAGACAGACGGAAATTATGTTACAGGTCATATTACTTTTGATGAAAAAAGGAATCCTGTAAAGTCTGCGGTTATGATTCAGTTCGTAAAAGGCGCTGACGGAAAAATAACAACAGCTTATAAGACTACGGTAAATCCGTAAAAAAAAGCATCCTTGCTTTTTTTTACTTACGAGAAATCCTGTCGGATTTCTCGCTTGGCTAGGTGCGGGCGTCCGTGCCCGCGGATGGTTGAGAGAACTAGTTTTTTTAGCAGGGTGTAAAAAATACGTCCTGTATTTTCCTTACTTACGAGAAATCCTGTCGGATTTCTCGCTTTGCTAAGCGCGGGCGTCCGTGCCCGCGGTTGGTTGAGGGAAACTAGTTTTTTTTAGCAAGGTGTAAGGAAAATACGTCCTGTATTTTCCTTACTACGAGAAATCCTGGCGGATTTCTCGCTTGGCTAGGTGCGGGCGTCCGTGCCCGCGGATGGTTGAGGGAAACTAGTTTTTTTTAGCAGGGTGTAAAAAATACGTCCTGTATTTTCCTTACTACGAGAAATCCTGGCGGATTTCTCGCTTTGCTAAGCGCGGGCGTCCGTGCCCGCGGTTGGTTGAGAGAACTAGTTTTTTTTAGCAGGGTGTAAAAAAAAATACGTCCTGTATTTTCCTTACTTACGAGAAATCCTGGCGGATTTCTCGCTCGGCTGGGTGCGGGCGTCCGTGCCCGCGGATGGTTTGGGAAAACTAGTTTTTTTAGCAAGGGTGCGGAAAAAGCATCCTTGCTTTTTTTTACTAAGTGTGGGCGTCCGTGCCCGCGGATGGTTGAGGGAAAATAGTTTTTTAGCAAGGGTGCGGAAAAAAGCATCCTTGCTTTTTTTACTTACGAGAAATCCTGGCGGATTTCTCGCTTTGCTAAGCGCGGGCGTCCGTGCCCGCGGTTGGTTGAGGGAACTAGTTTTTTTTAGCAAGGGTGCGAAAAAAAGCATCCTTGCTTTTTTTTTACTTACGAGAAATCCTGGCGGATTTCTCGCTTTGCTAAGCGCGGGCGTCCGTGCCCGCAGGTGATTGAGGAAACTGTTTTTTTTTGCTGTTAAAATTGAAGGTGCTGGTGGCTTTTTGGTTGCCGGCACTTTTTTTTGCGGAAAAATTTAAAACTGTACAGTTTTAAAGGGGTTTACAAAACCCCTTTAAAACGAAACCTTGCGTTGCTCGGTTTCGTTTTAATATTTTTATTTTTTAAGGTTCTTTTTATTGGAGAGAACTGGGAGTTTTTATGAAGAAGTTTTTTTTCGCAATTGGTTTGATGGTAACTTTTTTGTTTTCATCATGTGTGACTTTTAAGGCTGAGGGATTGTCTTATACAACAGAAACGGAGGGTGTTTCTGTTGTGGGTAAATTTTCTGTAAGAAAAACTGTCCACGAATTGTTTGGAACACCAGCAGGGGCTAATTTGTTTAATATTTCTTCTAGTGCCATGTCTGATAAGATTTATGCTATCGTGTCCAAAGAAGTTCAGAAGGCAGGTGGAAATGGAGCTAGAAATATCAGCATAACTTATTCTGCTGGACCTTTGGCTTATATTGCGAACTCTATTACTTGTGGAATTTGGGCACCTGCATCACTGAAAATTAAAGGTGAAATTATAAAGACTGAATCTAATACAGCGTCGGCTGAAACAGAAAAAGCTGTTGAAGTTGCTGTGGCTGAATTTAAGTAATTTTTATTCTTGACTTGCAGGCAATTGTATAATGGCTTAAGAGGGTTTTTAATCTGTAAAAAGTTTGCGAGTTAAAAATAATTGAAATTGCACGGGAAAATGGAATGTCTGAAAGCGTTTTTTTTCTAGTCTATAAAAAAATGAATTTTCTTCTTGCATTTTTAATATGAATTTTAGAAGGCTGTCTGATTTTAAGACGGCCTTTTGCGTTTTTGGTAATAGGCGCGGTTTGCGCGGTGTGGGACTTGCGCGGGGGTGGAGCGGCCGCCGCAGGCGGTTGCGAAAAAAAAACGCCTGGGGGATTTTTTTTTGTAAAGGATGATTTGTTTTCTGGGTGGCTTTTTTTGTTTTTTTTAATAGAGCTGGCGTTTTGTTTTTGCAATGAGGTTACGAAACCGCGGAACACCCGTTGCGGTGGTATTTTGCGCCCAAAGAAAGAAAAAACTTATTCAAAATCTGCGTTGAAAGGGCGTTTGAATATCTTTATAATGTAATTTATGTTTCGTTTATATGTAGAAAGGAAGCCTGGTTTTGCTAACGAGGCTGAAAGTTATTTGTCGCAGATTAATAATTTTTTGGGAATTTCTAGTGTGACTGGAGTTCGTTATCTTAACCGCTATGATGTTGAAAATATCGGCGAGGCTGTTGGAAAGGCTGCTGCTACTAGAATTTTTAGCGAACCGCAGAGTGATTTTGTTTTTTATGACAGGGTTGATGTTGCTGACGGTGATACTGTTATTGTTTGGGAATATTTGCCGGGTCAGTATGATCAGCGGGCGGACAGCGCGGAACAGTGTTTGAATTTGCTTAGGGCCGGAATGGCTTCTTCTGTTGAGGTTTTGTCTGAAGCTCCCCGCGTTCGTTGTGCGAAAATGGTTGTTTTGAGCGGAAAGGTTTCTGCTGATGATGTGAAAAAAATCGAGGGTTATTTGATTAATCCGGTTGACAGCCGTTTGACAGATGACGAGGCGATTCCTGAAACTTTGGAGATGAGGTCTGAGGTTCCGGATGATATTCCTGTTGTTGATGGTTTTATTGGCTGGAATGACAAGGCTTTGGAAGATTACCGCAAGAAGATGGGCCTTGCGATGGATTTTGCGGATATTAAATTTTTGCAGAGTTACTTTGCCGGTGAAAAACGCGACCCGACAGAAACTGAAATTCGTGTTCTGGATACTTACTGGTCTGACCATTGCCGCCACACGACGTTCCTGACCGAGCTGAAAGATATTAAGGTTGAGGACGGCCCGTATGCGGATTTATTCAAGAAGTCTTTGAAGAATTACTCTGAGATGCGCACTGAAATGTATGCCGGACGTACGGATAAGCCTGTCTGCCTTATGGATATGGCTGTTATCGGCATAAAATATCTTAAAAAGCACGGAAAGCTTGATAACCTTGAAGTCAGCGAGGAAATAACGCCTGCTCGGTTTATATTGATGTTCATTACACTCATGATGAGAATGGAAATGCCTGCGATAGGAAAGAAACATGGCTTTTGATGTTCAAGAACGAAACTCATAATCATCCTACTGAAATTGAGCCTTTTGGCGGCGCTGCGACTTGTATTGGCGGCGCTATACGCGATCCTCTTTCCGGACGTTCGTGGGTTTACCAGTCTATGCGTGTTACCGGCGCAGCGGATCCTACAGTGCCTTTGAGCGCTACACTAAAGGGAAAGTTGCCGCAGGTTAAGATCTGCCGCGAGGCTGCGCAGGGATTCAGCTCTTATGGAAACCAGATTGGCTTGACGACTGGTCAGGTTGCAGAGCTTTATCATCCTGGTTATATGGCGAAACGAATGGAGCTTGGCGCTGTTGTCGCGGCCGCTCCTGTTGATACTGTTATGCGCGAGCGCCCTGAGCCGGGTGATGTTGTTATTCTTGTTGGCGGCGGAACTGGCCGGGATGGAATTGGCGGTGCTACTGGTTCTTCCAAGGTTCATACTGAAAAATCTGTTTCTACGGCTGCCGCTGAAGTTCAGAAAGGAAATGCTGTTGAGGAGCGAAAAATTCAGCGTCTGTTCAGGAACAAGGATGTCAGCCTGATGATTCGCCGCTGCAATGACTTTGGCGCTGGCGGTGTTTCTGTCGCAATCGGCGAGCTTGCCCCTGGTCTTGATATTGATTTGGATAAAGTTCCTAAAAAGTATGAAGGTTTGAACGGAACTGAGCTTGCTATTTCTGAGTCGCAGGAGCGCATGGCGGTTGTTGTGCGTGCAAAAGACGCTGAAAATTTATTGATGCGGCGGCAAAAGAGAATCTGCAGGCGGTGAAAGTTGCTGATGTGACTGATACTGACCGCCTTGTTATTAACTGGCGCGGCAAGACTATTGTAAATCTTGGCAGGGAATTTTTGGATGCGGCGGGCGCTCATCACGAGGCGGTTGCGCTGATTGAAAGTCCTGCGGCGCAAAAGGATTCTCCGCTTGTAAATGCGCTGGATTCTGTAAAAGAAGAGCTTTCTAAGCGTGAATCTGCTGGCGGTGAGGCTGCGCTTAAGAACGCATGGATGAAGAATATAAGCGATTTGGCTTGTTGTTCCCAGCGCGGATTGGGCGAGCGTTTTGACGGTTCAATTGGCTCTTCCACAGTTCTGTTCCCTTATGGCGGAAAATATCAGAGTACGCCTGAGGCAGGTATGGTTGCAAATTCCTGTTGTAAGTCCGCTTGAAACTTCTACTGTAAGCATGATGGCCTTTGGCTATGATCCGCGCGTTGGCGAATGGTCTCCGTGGCATGGCGCGCAGACTGCGGTGCTTTCTTCTCTGGCTAAAATTGCCTGCATGGGCGGAAAACCTGTTGACTGCCGCCTTTCGTTCCAGGAATTCTTTGGCCGCGCTGTAAGTGAAAAAACTTGGGGATACCCGGCGGCTGCCCTTCTTGGTTCTATTGATGCGCAGAATGCCATGGGAACTGCTTCTATCGGCGGAAAAGATTCTATGTCCGGAACTTTTGAGGATTTGAATGTTCCGCATACGCTGGTTTCTTTTGCTGTTACAAGCGATGATGTGAAAAATGTTGCAAGCGGTTCTTTTAAAAAGTCAGGCGACAATGTTTATCTTGTTACTGTTCCGTATTCTGCTGAGCTTGCTCCAGATTTTGATGTGTTTACAACAAATTCAAACAATCTTTATGAGTTGAATTCCCAGAAAAAAATCGCCGCGATGTATCCGGTTTGTGCCGGTGGAATTGCGGAGGCGGTTACAAAAATGGCTATGGGAAATAAAATCGGTGTAAAAATCGACCATCTTCCGTTTAGCGCGACTGCCGCTGGTTTTGATAAAATTAAAAAGTTACGCCAAAGGATTTGTTCACTCCGCTTTATGGTTCAATTATTGTTGAAGCTGACGGTGAGCTTGATTTGGACGGATTTGCCGAGGGAACTGCTTTTAAGATTGGAAATACGGTTTCTGATGCGGAAATTCAGGTTGAAGTTGACAATATTCCTGGTGTAAAAATCGATCTGGCTGATGCGGAGACTGCATGGGAATCTAAGTTGTATGAAGTTTTCCCGCCGGTCAGCGGTGCTGAGGTTCAGAAGCCGCTTCCTGAATTTGCGGTGAATATTCACAAGTCTTTGTCTGATATAAGAAAAAATCCGGTTTTTGCCGCTCCAAAATCAAAGCCGCGTGTTTGATTCCTGTGTTTCCTGGAACAAACTGCGAGTTCGACATGGCGCGTGCATTCAACCTTGCCGGCGCGGAAACAAAGATTATTGTTCTGGCGAATAAAACTCCTGCGCTGCTCGAAGAGTCGCTTGCAAATTTTGAAAGGGAATTGAAAGGGGCTCAGATTCTTGCGCTGAGCGGTGGTTTTAGCGCCGGAGATGAGCCGGATGGTTCTGCGAAATTTATTGCAAACTGTCTGCGCGAAGGCCGTGTTTCTGAGCAGGTTATGGCACTGCTTAAAAAGCGAGACGGTCTTGTCCTTGGAATTTGCAACGGTTTCCAGGCTCTTGTAAAAACTGGTCTTGCAATGTACGGTGAATTCCGCGACATGGAGCCTGATATGCCTACTTTGACATACAATAAGATTGGCCGCCATATAAGCCGGATTGTAAGAACCCGTCTGGTAAGTGCGGCGAGTCCGTGGGCAATGGATCCAAGCGTTGTGGATTCAAGAATTCATCTTGTTCCGATTAGTCATGGTGAAGGCCGGTTTGTTTGCGATGAGGAAACTGCAAGGAAATTCTTTGAAAACGGACAGGTTTTTACTCAGTATGTTGATGAATATGGAAATCCTGCGATTACTGAGCCGGACAATCCAAACGGTTCGTTGTTTGCAATTGAAGGAATTACCAGCCCGGATGGAAGGGTTCTTGGAAAAATGGGACACAGCGAGCGTACAATCGGTACTGATTTGAACGGCGCTAGCTGCGATTTGATTATGAATGTTGCGGGAAACCCTCTTACAAATGAATACGAAAACAGTTGTGAAAACGTGTTTGCCGCCGGCGTTCGTTATTTTAAATAGACCTAGTGTCGAGTTTTTGCAAAAAAAATAAAGCATAGGCAGATTTACAGTTTGTGAAGATTTTTGGCGATTGAATTAATTAAAGTGCGAAGCACCCGAATTAATACAAGCGAAGCGCGAGCCAAATCCATCTGAGCAAATTGGAAATATGCCGAAAGCGTTCTTTCAGAATTTGCAAAAAAAAACTCGACATTTGGACTAAATAGGATAGATTGAGGGTTATTTGAACTTTATGGATGGAAAAATGAAAAAGATTATGGCTGCGGTTGCTGTTTTGTCCGCATTGATTTTAGCTTCTTGCGGAACTTCGCAGGACTCTAACGGCTGGTATTCGGATTTTAATGCCGCAAAAAAAGCGGCACAGGCAAAAAATAAGGAGATTCTGTTTTTTGTTAATTCTGACTCGGATGTTCCTGGCAGCGAAAATGGTGTTCGCGCAGTGCTTTCAAAGGAATTTGTTGATTCTGTAAAAAGCGATTTTGTATGCGTTCATTTTGATTTTACGGATTTGCAGTCGGTTTTTGGCGTTTCGGAAAACAGTGAAATTTCAAGCAGAGAGCAAAAAAAACTTGAAAAAAGGCGCGCGCTTTTGAACAGTCAGTTCAAGGTTGCTGATTTTTACGGAATCCGCGAAACTCCGGTTTTGAATATTCTTTCAAAGGAAGGATATTTTATTTCGGAAATAAACTGTGAATTTAATTCTGATTCAATAGATGGTTTTTCTTCATTGCTTAAACTTGAAGCCGATGAGATTTCTAAATTCAACAAAAAGGTTGCGGCTACAAAAAAAGGCTCAAAAACCGAAAAAATCGACGCGATTGATGTTTTGTTCGAGGAAGCGGCGGATGTGCATAAGCTTGCGCTTTACGATTTGCTGAAAAAAGCGGTTTCAATGGATTCTAAAAATTCTTCCGGAAAAATCGGGAAATATCTTTTCCAGATTGCGCATACGGACGCTTACGACAAGCTGCTTGAACAGGATTTTGCAGGCGCGCTTAAAATTTATGAAAAATGCGCGGAAAACAAATATATGACTCCTGAATACGCACAGTCTTTGTATTTTATGTGCGCAGAGCTTGCTTCTAAAATTCCTAATGTTGATTCTGAAGATGTTATTTCCTATATGAGGCAGTCTGTGCAGGCGGCGCCGGAAAGCGAGCTTGTTCCTCAGATTCAGCAGTACATTGAGTTTATGGAAAATTCTATCGCGGCGGAAAAGAATTCCGCCTTGGAAGAAACTTCTGAAAAATCTCCTGAGTAAAACTTGAGTAATATTGTTCTTGCCGGGCTGCTTTAGCTTCTGTGGCTCTTGTAACTTTGTCGATGCTCTTTAGTGTTTCTGAAAGCGCGTTTCTTTCGATGAATAAATTGCGTCTTAGGATTTTGCGTAAGGAAAAAAACAAGAGGGCGCTTAGGGTAAGCCGCCTTCTTGAAGATAAGGAGCTTCTGATAAATACGCTGCTTGTTGCGAACGACCTGGTTAATATTCTTTTAAGTTCTATTATTACCGCAGTTGCAATGCGCATTTTTGGAAGCAAAGGTGTCGGTATTGCGACTTTTGCGGTAACTCTTGTCCTTTTAATTTTTGGGGAAATCACACCAAAGGCAATTTCTACAAGAAAACCGGATGGAATTGCTTACGCGCTTTCGCTTTTTGTAGATGTTGTTGTTCACATACTGCATCCTGTTGTTGTTCTTTTTACTGCGTTCAGCAGGCTGGTTCTGAAAATCCGCGGAATTTGCGTGGACAGGCCGGAGCATACTTATTCCGAGGAAGATATAAAATCGTTTATTGAAGCCGGCGAGGAAACAGGCGTTCTTGAAGACGGCGAAAAAAATATGATGAATTCGGTTTTTAAGTTTTCGGATATTACTGCCGCGGAGATAATGGTTCCAAGAACTTCTATTGTTCGTCTTTGTGAAAATGCTTCCTACGCGGATGTGATAGAAAAAGCGCAGAAAACAAAATTTTCAACTTTTCCTGTATATAAAAAAAATATTGATGACATTGTTGGAATTCTTTATTTGAAGGATTTGCTCAAGGCGAGTCCGGAAGATTTTGAAATGACAAGGCTTATGCGTCCGCCGCTTTTTATTCCCGGAACGCGGAAGATAACTTCGGTTGTCCAGGTTATGCAGGAAAATCGTCAGACAATGGCGATAATTATTGACGAATATTCCGGAACGGACGGCTTGATTACTCAGTCAGATATTCATCGTGAAATTTTTGGAACTACTGGAAATAAGACTTCATGGCAGGACGAAAAAAATCTTGAGGAATTAAAAAATCAGGAAAATTTTACAGTTGACGGCTCGACCTTGCTTGTGGACCTGAAAATTTATTTTGGAATAAAGCTTGATTCAACTATAAATGATACGCTTGGCGGCTGGATTATTGAAAGGCTCGACCGTATTCCTGTTGTCGGTGATTCTGTTGAAACTTCGGATGCCGTTTATTCTGTGGCTGCTATGGAAAACCGCAGGATTACGCAGGTTCAGATAGTAAAAAAAGAAGCGGAAGGAAATGAAGATGATTAAAAACGTTTTTTTTATTTTCGTTCTTTTTGTAATCATAAATCTGATTGCGTTTTTTGCCGGTTCAGAAACGGCGTTTCTTTCTATAAACAAGATTGAGCTTAGGAAAATGATTGGCGAAGGCAGAAAAAATGCTAAGACCGCCGCAAGATTGCGCGAAAATATTGATGAGCTTTTGACAATCATCCTGATTGGAATAAATTTTATGAATACGCTGGGTTCTGCGATTGCGACAGCCCTTGCGGTTTCATTGGCAGGAAATTCTGGTATTGGAATTGCCACCGTCTGCTTTACGTTTTTTTCTGTAATTTTTGGTGAAATTATTCCAAAAACAGTTGCCGGACGTTATCCGGAAGAATCAGTCTGCAAGAATTCTGTGCCTCTGCTTGTTTTGGAGAAAGTTTTTTTTCCGGTTGTGTGGATTTTTAGCGCGATTTCAAAAGGAACTGCAAGCCTTGCAAAGAATGTTTTAAGGGATGATACTCCGCTGGTTACGGAAGAGGAGCTTAAGACTCTGATTGATGTAGGCGCTCAGGAAGGAACTCTTGAGGCTTCTGAAAAAACGATGCTCGACAAGATTTTCCGTTTTAACGATTTGTCTGTGCACGACATAATGAAGCACCGTTCTCTGGTAAAATCTGTTTCTGTTGTGGATAGCCGCGAAAAGGTTGTCCAGATGTTTGTTTCTACCGGGCTTTCTATGCTTCCTGTTTACGAAGGCTCTAAAGACTCGATTGTTGGCGTAATTCATTACAAGGCGGTGCTTTTTAGCCCTGAAAAAAATGTTCAGAAAAATTATGCGGCCGCGGTGATGAAAAACGTGCTTTTTGTGCCGGAAACTTTTACTGCGCTGGAGCTGCTTGCAAAATTTAAAAAAGAGCACACTGAATTTGCAGTTGCGCTTAATGAGCAGGGATTTTTGGCAGGCGTTGCTACGATTGATGACATTCAAAGGGTTATTTTCGGGCGTATGACGGATGATGATAAATCGAAAATCCCGGCGGAAGAAAGGATAAAACTTGTTTCTTCAAATGAATTTATTGTTCCGGGCGATTTGAAGCTTGAGGATTTGAATTCGATTTTAAAGTTAAATCTTGAGTCGGATGAATATATGACGCTTGGCGGCTGGCTTTTGGAGAAAATAGGATATTTGCCTTCTAACGGAGAACTTTTTGCCTGGAAAAACTGCCTGTTTTTTATAGAAGACCAGTCGCAGCGGCGGATTCAGCAGGTAAGGATAAAATTTGTAAAGTCAGGGCAGGGCGTTAAAAAATAGTCCATTTTGCTCCGATTGAAAAATTGTGCATTTTTTGTTCAAATGCGCTTTTTATGCCTTTCTGAAGAACGAATGGTTTTTCTTCGCCTTCTGTATTGATGGCGATTTCTCCTTTGTATCTTATGTTAAAGGTGTACGAGTATTCAAAGCAAAACGATATTTTTTTCAGCGGCTTTGCAATTATTTCAATTCCAAATTGATTTTCGCTAAAAAAAGAATTTCCAGTATCGTACCAGAATGTTCCAGCAGAGTCAAAATCGTAGTGATGGTCAACTTCCTTGAAAAAACTGAACGGAACGATTTTAAAAAACGGATTTATTTCAATATATTTTGTTATGCAAAAAGACGGATTTACCAAGATATAAACGGAATAATTTATTCGCTTTAGCGAAATTTGCGCAAGCTGTCCTTTTTTGTAGAATTTTGCTTTTTCATCGTCGTATGAAGTTTTATAGTCGCCTGTAGTTTTATAGTCGCCGTACCAGCCGTAGCCGTTTTTTGCCATGAAAAAATAATAGTTGTATTCAAATCCTAAATTTGTCCGCAGGCTGAAAAAATTAGAAAATTTAAGTCTGTAACCGGCGTTTGTATCTAAAAAAAATCCTTCTAAAAGCTCGTTTTCGCTGTATGAAAGATTTGTTTTTTTTGTAAATCCTATTGAGATTCCCTGCCAGTCTGAATCTGTCATTATTCCGGATTCTTTTGGAAAAAATCCTGCGCCTGCGGCGCTGAATGAAAAATTTTTGTATAAGAAATTGATTTTTGCACCGGAATAAAAAAGGTCTTTCATAGTCCAGTCAAGCTGGCTTAGTTTTTCGTAGGTGTTATTGACTTTTGTGTATACAAATTCATTCTGTTCACCATTTTTAATTCCCAAAAATCCTGAAATTTCAAGATGAAGATTATTTTCTTTTGTTTCTGAAAATATGGAAAAAGAAGCGAGAACTGTAAAGATTGAAATTAAAAATATTTTTTTCACTTTTTTTATTCATCTGATTTTAACGGATTTGCTCCGAAAATTTTTTCCATTTGCTTTCTTGTAGCTTCCAAATCTTTAGGATATGGCGCCGTAAATGAAACCTGTTCTCTTGTTTTTGGGTGTTCAAAAGTTATTCTGTATGCGTGAAGCGCAAGACGGCTTAGCAGCGGCTGTTCTTCGTCCTCGTTTCCCCTCCAGGAACGTTTTATTTCGCTCAGGCGTATCGGTTTCTGGTTTCCGCTGTAAAGCGGGTCGCATACAATGCTGAATCCGTTTTCTGCCAGGTGGACACGAATCTGGTGCGTTCTGCCTGTTTTCGGGCGCGCCTCAATCCATGTGTATGAACCGCATTCCGCAATCACCTTGAAATCTGTTATGGAAGGTTTTCCGAATCTCTTGTTTACAACAGTTCTGTGCCGCGGGTCTCCGTCCGGTAAAAGCGGAAGCTCAACGCGCAATGTGTCCCACATCGGTCTTCCGTGGACAATGCAGTGGTAGACTTTTTGAACTTTTCGTTCCTGGAACTGCTCCGAAATATTTCTGTGCGCCTCTGGATTTCGTGCGTAGATAATAATTCCTGAAGTATCTTTGTCTATGCGGTGAACTGCATAAAGTTTTCCAAATTCTTTTTCGGCAATAAGGTCAAGACGCGGAGCGTCCTGGTCGTATCGGTCTGCGGCGATTAAAAGTCCGCTTTTTTTGTTAAGGATAACAATGTCGTTATCTGAATAAATGGTTGTGTAGTCAGGAATTTTCTTCATAAACGGATTATACAGGTTGCGCGGATAATGTTCAACTTTTAAAATGTGTGATAAAATAATTGAAACCTTTAGAAAGTTTGTTTGTCTTATTTATAGGTTGAATATCGAGTTTTTTTGTAAAAAGAATAAAAGCGCAGGCAGATTTGCAATTTGTGAAGATTTTTGGCGATTGAATTAATAAAAGTGCGGAGCACCCGAATTCGAGCCAAATCCATCTGAGCAAATTGGAAATATGCCGAAAGCGTTCTTTCGTAATTTGTAAAAAAACTCGAAATTCGGGCTAGATATTGATTTTTACAGGAGCATAAAATGTCTGCTTTATATCATGATTTTCTTGTTGAGGACCGGGATTTTAAGGATTACGATGATTTTAAAAAACACTGCAGGTTAAAAACAAAGGAAGATTTTAACTTTGCCTATGATATTATTGATCGTTATGCAACAGAGTTTCCGGGAAAACGCGCATTGGTCTGGGTTGATGATAATGGAGAGGAGAAAAATTTTACTTTTGATGACATTTCGCGCGAATCAAAACGTGCTGCTTACTGGCTTGTTTCAAAAGGAATAAAAAAAGGCGATACTGTTATGCTGGTTTTGCGCCGCCGCTACGAATGGTGGATTCTGATGCCGGCCCTTCACCGTATTGGTGCGATTGTAATTCCTGCGACAGATCAGCTTCTTCAGTCAGATATTGAATACCGGGCAAACGCCGCTGATGTTAAGATGATTATTTCCTACGACAATCCTAATATTCAGGGTGAGATAGACAAGGCGATGCCAAAGTCTTCCACAGTAAAATATCTTGTTACAGTAGGAAACGAAAAGCGTGATGGATGGATAAGCTTTCACGAGGAATATGAGCGCCTTCCGCCGGAATTTCCTCGTCCTGTTGGAGATGCCGCGACGCACAATAAAGATCCTATGCTGCTTTATTTTACTTCAGGAACTTCTGGCTATCCAAAAATGGTGCTTCAGGATTATGATTACCCGATTGGCCATATAATCACTGCAAAATATTGGCACGGTGTTGTGGAGGACGGGCTTCACCTTACGATTGCGGAAACTGGCTGGGCAAAATCTACGTGGGGAAAACTCTACGGACAGTGGATTGCCGGAACAGCATTGTTTGTCTATGACATGAACAGCTTTAAGCCTACAAAAATGCTTGAAATGATTTCAAAATATGGACTTACAACGTTCTGTGCGCCGCCTACAGTTTACAGGTATCTGGTTCGCCAGAATTTGAGCAATTACGATTTAAGCAAATGCACACGCTTTAGTACGGCCGGCGAAGCCTTGAACGGCGAGGTTTTTAACAAGTGGCTTGAGCAGACTGGAAAGAAAATTTACGAAGGCTACGGTCAGACTGAATCTACTATTATATGTGGAAATTTCCTTGAATATTCTGCGATACGTCCAGGCTCAATGGGACGGCCGAATCCTCTTTATGATGTTGAGATTTTGAATTCAAACAATAATCCAGTTCCTGCGGGAGAAACCGGCGAGCTTTGCATCCATGTTGAGCACGGGCGTCCGTTCGGACTTCTTATGGGCTATCACAAGGATGTTGTTCTTACTGCAAACGCATTTGACGGCGGCGTTTACCACACAGGCGACAATGTCTATATGGATAAGGATGGATATGTCTGGTTTGTCGGCCGAAAGGACGATATTATCAAGACTGCCGGTTACCGGGTAAGTCCTTTTGAAGTTGAGTCAATCCTTCAGCAGCATCCGGCTGTAATGGAATGTGCTGTTACCGGCGTTGAAGACCCGAAGCGCGGCATGGCCGTTAAGGCTACAATCGTTCTTTCTCCTGGATACGACGAAAAAGATCCTAAGGAAATGGAAACTGAGCTTTCTACATTTGCAAAGGAAAATACTGCGATGTACAAATGCCCTAGAATCTTTGAATTTGTAAAGGAATTGCCAAAGACAATTTCTGGAAAAATCCGCCGCGTGGAAATCCGGGAAAAAGACAAGGGAAAGGCTCAGGAAAACATCAGGCAGGATTTTTAGAAAGCCACTGGCGTTATTCTGTTTCTTCTGCAATCTGCTGAATCAGCGAAACGAGCGCAGCGAGTTTTTCGCGCGTCATAAGCGGGTTCAGCAGTGTGAATTTAAGGCAGACATTTCCGTTTGAAACTGTCTGTCCGATTACAATTCCATGCTTGTGAAGAAGTTTTCTTCTGATTTTTTTGTTTGTCTCATCGCCTTTAATGTGCCTGAACACTACGGAAGTTATTTCCGGCTCTGTTACAACTTCAAAATTTTCATTGTCTTTTATGATTGAATAAAGTTCTTTTGCGTTTTCGACATTTTTTGTGATAATGTCGCTCCATTCTTCTTTTCCGCGCATCTGGAAACTCAGCCATACTTTTAAGCGTCAAAGCGTCTTGTTGTCTGAAGGGATTTGTCAACAAGATTCGTGTATCCGTCCTCTTCGTCTTCTGTTCTGTTCAGGTAATCCGCATGGATTGTGAGCGCTTCGAAATCTTCGGCTTTTTTTACAAGAAGAGCGGAACAGCTTATAGGCTGAAGGAACATTTTGTGAAAATCAACGGTTATTGAGTCGCAAAGGTAAAGATTTTTTACCTTGCAGGAATATTTCGCTCATAATCAGGCCGGAGCCGTAAGCCGCATCTGCGTGAAGCCACATATTGTAATGGCCGCAAAGCGCGGAAATCTGTTCAACGGGATCAATTGACCCGAAGTCTGTTGTTCCGATTGTCGCTACAACAAGGAACGGAATGTTTCCGGCTGCAATATCTTTTTGCACAAGGTAATTCAATGCTCCGAAATTCATTCTTTTGTTTTCGTCCACAGGAACTTTTACAACGCTTTCGTAGCCTAGCCCAAGAATATGCGCTGTTTTTTCCATTGAAAAATGGCTGATTTCGCTTGTGTAAATCCGCAGTTGCTTGAAATTTTCCGGAAGACCGTGCTTTTTCACATCGAAATTCATTATTTTTGAAATAAACCAGTCGCGCGCAAGAATCATCGCAGTTTCGTTGGACTGGCTTCCCCCGGATGTAAAAATTCATCAGAGCCTCGGCGGAAACCGAACTGTTTGCACAGGTTGGCGATTACCTCAAGTTCAATTTCTGTTGCCACGGGTCCCTGGTCCCAGCTGTCCATCGACTGGTTGAACGTTGAGATTATAAGCTCGCCGGCAATTGATTCCATGACCGAAGGCGAGTGAAGATGCGGCATATAATCTGTGGATGAGGGACGAAGCAGGTTTGGAAGAATTTTATCTTTTGCAAGTTCCAGCGTTTTTTGCCAGCCTAATCCTTTTTCCGGCAAAATTGAATCCTGATGGATGATTTTTTTTAGTTCCTGCGGAGTCGGGCCAGAATAAGCCGTGTCTGTTGAAAAAGCGTTTGTAATCGCCTCGGCGGTTTCATTTATTATTTTTTTATATTCGTCTTTTGAAGTCTGGTCGTTTGTAAGGAAAATATTTTTCATGGCTTTATTATACATAAAAAAATAAAAAAACACATTTATAACATTATTTAGCCTTAATTTCGAGTTTTTTTTTTGCAAATTATGAAAGAACGCTCTCGGCAGGTTTCCAATTTGCTCAGATGGATTTGGCTCGAATTCGGGTGCTCCGCACTTTAATTAATTCAATCGCCAAAAATCTTCACAAATTGTAAATCTGCCTGCGCTTTTATTCTTTTTACAAAAAACTCGACGTCTAGGCTATTTAGTTTTGTTTTTTGTTGAAAAAAAATGACATAGAAGTTCCGGAAAACCGCCGCCTTGGCTTCAGCATGGGAATGAGCACGAATCAGGATGTGGAAAAATGCGACAATATCGATGTGGTTGTGCAGAATGCGGACAAGGCGCTGTGTTACGCGAAAAATAATAAAAAAGCTTCAGTTTCTGTTTGGTCTGAAATAAAAGATATGATAAAATAGAAATATGTATATGTTTCTTATGAATAATCTTATGTGGTTCTGGCTTGGAGTGATGCTTTTATGCGTCGTTATTGAAGCCGCGACTTTTGCGCTTACGACAGTCTGGGGCGCGATTTCCGCTTTTGTAATGATTTTTGTAAGCCGGACGAATATGCCGTTGAAATGGCAGCTGATTCTTTTTCTTGTGCTGACGATTGTCCTTGTTCTTACAACGCGTCCTTTCGCAGTGAAAAAACTGAAGCTTGGCAAGGATAAAACGAACGTAAATTCTATGGAAGGTCAGGAAGTTCTTGTGACAAAAAGAATTTCCAGGTTTGAAAAAGGCGAGGTCAAGGCAAAGAATGGCGTAATCTGGAGCGCTAAAAATGCAGATGAGCAGGATGAGTCGGATATTCCGGAAGGTTCTGTCTGCAAAATTGTAAAAGTTGACGGAAATACATTGTCAGTAAAAATAAAAGACTAGATTTGGGGGATTTTTATGGGTTTAACCTGGGTAATTGTCGCAGTTCTTGTTATTGTTCTTGTTTTGATTCTTGTGAACGTGCGTGTTGTTCCGCAGTCAAGAGCGTTTGTTATTGAGCGGCTTGGAGCGTATTGCTCAACTTGGAATGTCGGGCTTCATGTGAAGTTTCCGTTTATCGACCGCATTGCGAATGTAATGAGCCTTAAGGAGCGCGTGATGGATTTTCCGCCGCAGCCGGTTATCACAAAAGATAATGTTACAATGCAGATTGATACAGTTGTCTACTGCCAGGTTACAGATCCGAAGCTTTACACCTACGGCGTTGAAAATCCGCTGAAGGCGCTTGAAAATCTGACCGCTACAACTTTAAGAAATATAATCGGCGAGCTTGAGCTTGATGAAACTCTGACAAGCCGGGATGTAATCAATACAAAAATGCGTTCGATTCTTGACGAGGCGACCGATCCGTGGGGGCTTAAGGTGACCCGCGTTGAGGTAAAGAATATCGAGCCGCCGCAGGCAATCCGCGAGGCTATGGAAAAACAGATGCGCGCTGAACGGGAGCGCCGCGAACAGATTCTTATTGCGGAAGGGCATAAGCAGTCCGCGATTCTTGAGGCCGAGGGAGAAAAGCAGGCGGTGATTCTTAGGGCGGAAGCGCAGAAGGAAGCCGCTGTTCAAAAGGCGAAGGGTGAAGCCGAGGCGATTCGCGAAGTTCAGGAAGCTACGGCGCAAGGACTTAAAATGATAAAGGAGTCTGCTCCGGACGAGGCGGTGATTCGTCTTCGCGCGCTGGAAGCGTTTGAAAAAGCGGCGGACGGTCAGGCTACAAAAATTATAATTCCTTCCGATATTCAGGCGGCGGCAGGACTTGTTGCAAGTCTTACAGAACTTGGGAAAAAATAGAGTTTCCGCAGTGCCTCCGGCCGTAAAATAAAAAATGCTGTCCGGTTAAAAGCTTTTGCTTTTTCTGGACAGCATTTTTTTTGCCACGCTAATGTCTAGGCTGACGTATTCATTGTTTGTCCTGAAGTTTCGCCGGCATTAAACGTATTCTTTGTTTACTTCAATAACGGCTGATTCAAAAATGTTCATCGCCCTGTCAATTTCTTCGTCGGTAACAGTCAAGGCGCACAGGCATCGCATTACCGAGCCGTTTCTTCCGCCTTTTTCCATTACAAGCTTGTTCTTAAAACAGATGCTTTGAATTTTTGCGGCCGCCTCTCCGTTCGGAGGAAACAATCCGCAGCAGTCTTTTGCTTCTTTTGGGTTTACAAATTCGCAGCCAATCATAAGTCCTTTTCCGCGGACATCGCCGATAATTCTGACTTTTTCTTTAAGCGCATTCATCCGGGAAGTAATCATATTTCCTTTGCGCACGACTTCTGAAAGAAATTCCGGCTTTGAAACTCTGTTTAGAACAATTGTTCCGGCTTTCATGGCAAGCTGGTTTCCCCGGAATGTTCCTGTATGCGCTCCAGGTCCCCATACGTCAAGTTTTTTGTTGTATATTACGATTGAAAGCGGCTGGGAACCGCCGATTGCCTTGGAAACAAGGATTACATCAGGAACAATTCCCGCGTATTCAAACGCAAAAAGTTTTCCGCTGCGGCCGATTCCGCACTGTATTTCATCAACAATCAGGGGGATGTCAAGCTCCTGCGTTACCCTTCGGACTGTCTGTAGAAATTTTTCCGGCGCGGGATTAACTCCGCCTTCGCCCTGGATAGGCTCAAGAATTACAGCGGCCGGTTTTGTGATTCCGCTTTCCGGATCTTTAAGAGCTGTCTCAAAATAATTGCAGGCCGCGTCAATTGCGGCTTCGCCTTTTAACCCAAAATGATTTCTGTATGTATCTGGATAAGGAAAGTGCTGGACTCCAGCCATAAGTCCGTTTACTTTGTTTTTTGCGCCCAGATTTCCTGTGCAGGCAAGCGCTCCGTGTCCCATTCCGTGGAAACCGCCCTGAAATGCCACGATACTTGAACGGCCTGTCGCGGTTTTACAGAGTTTTAAGGCCGCGTCTGTGGCATCCGTTCCGCTTGGCGAGCAAAATTGAATTTTACAGTTTTCGGCAAGTTCTTTTGGAAGATGCTGAATTACGGTCTGAATAAATTCATCTTTTACAGGGGTGGTTAAATCAAGCGTGTGAAGCGGAAAATCGCTTTGAAGCATTTCAATCATTGCCTGATTAATTTCATCGTCATTGTGACCAAGTGCAAGAGTTCCAGCTCCGCACAAAAAATCCAGATATTTGTTTCCTTCAATGTCCTCAACCCAAGATCCTTTGGCTTTTGCCAGTGCAAATGGGAATTTGCGCGGATAACTTCGGGCATTAGATTCTGTGGAATCCTGTCTGGTAATGTAATACTGATTGGTGCCTTTTTCTGACATCGACGTTCTCCATTACTTAGGATTATGTTTCCCCGGCCGCTGACAACGGCAGTGTTTTTCGTCGGGGAGAAAAGTATATCCTAAAAACAAGATAATGTCATTGTATTTTTTGCTCCATTTCAGGGCAAACGCATTATAAATGTATTCAGCAAAAAAAACTGCTCCCAGTCACGGTTTCGTGGTTCAAAATCGCGCAATAATGCGCTACACGCTGATTGTTGCAAAGTAACTATAGAATTGACCGCTCGCGCGGTCTCAACAATCAGAGTGTTTTTGACCACGAAACCGTTCCTTCGCGCCAAAGTTTACTTAAATTATTTATAATGCGTTTGCCCTGCGCTCCATTTTTTCTGCGCGGCAGATTACTCTTCGTCGTTGTTGAACAAGGCCATGTACGGCACAACCATCACATCTTCCTTTTGTACAAAAATTTCGTTTTCAAAACTTAAGTCATCCAGGATTTTGTCGGCTTGCAGTTTTATCTGTTCGTTTCCGCGCTGTATGTAAATGTTCTTAAGGTCGGAAAAGACTGTAAAAATGTCGCGGTTTCTTCGGAGCAGGGAAGCGTATGTTTCTGTTGCAAAGAATGAAAGTTTTCTTCTATATATGTTGTATGAGCGTGCATTGTAGGCATCTGTTTCCGAGTAGCCGTTTGCAGGATTTTTTATTACACCCTTTATTTCAATAGATGAGTTGATTTCATTTTGGTCAGGAATGTAAATTGAGTCCATGTCGGCTAGCAAGAAATTCTGTTTTATTGAATTTTCATCCAGATATATGATTTTATTATGGGATTCACTCTGGTTTTCTGAATTTTCAAAACGTATAAGGCGAATTTTAAAAAGGTTTGCGGTTTTTGTTGTTCCTCTTGCGTATGTGTTAATCAGGTTAAAAAGATTGTCATCGTCTAAAAGCTCGTAAGTTCCCGGGCGTTCCACAGAGCCGGAAATTGAAACTTTTCGCTCTGTCCTGGAAAATTCAATTTCATCGCCGGGGCGTAAGTACGGATTTTCGGAAAAGTCGGCGTTTCTTTTTGCCTTGAACAGGTCGCAGGTTTTTGTTTTTCCGTCCGGACTTTTGATTTTTATATTTCGGGTTGAAGAAAATTGTGTAAGTTCCGCGGCCGGCAAAATGTCTGAAAGTCTTGTTAAAGCCCATGCCTTTGTTTCGTGCGCGGAAAAAACCTCGCCTTTTATAAAGACGTTAAAAACGCTTGGCTGGAGCATGGCGAAAGTTACGACGCTTAAAGGGTAATTCCGCATGACGAGTGTTTCTATATTTTTTTTAAGCTGAATAAAAGAAAGGTTTTCGCAGTTTATTGCGCCAAGATTTGCGATTTTAATTTTGTACGTTGAATCAACAATTATTGTGTAGGAAGAGCCGGCTCCGTTTTGATAAAAAGAAAGTGTGTATACATCGCCGGCTGTGACCTTGTAGTCTTTTTCTGCCATTGCGAGCTGCGCGTTTGCAGAAAAAAGCTCAGTTTTTATGTTGTCTGTTCCCCCCCCCCTTGGCAGATTGCGACTTTCAGGGGCAGGCAGGTAAAAATGCTAAAAAACAATGTGAATGCGGTTGTTCTTGAAAATGAAGCCAAAATTTACCTCTCTTAAAAAATAAACAGCTATTTTAATGACGTTCTAAAACGCTGTCTTGATTTAAGATTTTTTTATTATTTATACTAAAAAAATGGAAAAAAATTACAAGATTCGGAAAGTGTCGCTGTAAAGAATGAGAATACAGATGATGAAATTTCTCTGTTGGATTTAGCGGCGGTTTTACTTCATTACAAGAAAATGATAATTATTGTTACGGCCGCTGCTATGCTTTTTGCGGTCGTTTATTCTGTTATATCACTTAAGCTTCCGCCGGAAAAATCTCCGCTGCCGAATAAATATACGCCGGTTGCGCACATGCTTATAAAAGAGGAGTCTTCCGGAGCAGGATTGTCATCCAGCCTTTCTTCTCTTGCAGGTCTTGCGGGAATCAGCATGGGAGGTTCAGGCTCTTCACGCAGTTCTCTTGCGACCTACCTTAGTTCTTCAAATGAATATCTTGACGCGGTTGCGGCGGAATTCAACCTTAGGGAACGCTATAAGATTGAAAAATTTCCTGTCGCCGGAACTCGCGAGGCTTTGAAAAAAACTCTTACTTCGGAATATGATGAAAAAAGTTCTGTTTTTTCTATAAGTTTTACGGACATAGATCCGGTTTTTGCGCAAAGTGTAGTTAATTTTGCCGTTGACTGGATGCAGAATCGTTTTGACGAGCTTGGGCTTGATTCCAACAGGATTGAAAAAAAAAGAATCTTGAGGTCAGCGTTGAGTCGACCTACAAAGAGATATTGAAGCTTGAGCATCAGGCTCAAAATCTCGGTTCAAATTTGAGCAGCGGAGTTTCTATCTGGAACGGACAGAATGTTTCGATTGAAATTGCGCGTATTCAGATGGAGCTTAATGCGCAGCAGAAGGTCTACGAGCAGTTGAAGACCCAGTACGAGCTTTTAAAAGTGAAGATGCAGAGCGAGCAGCCGGTTTTTCAGATTCTTGAACGCCCGGAAGTTCCTGACATGAAAAGCGGGCCTAGCCGCGGAAACTGTGCATTATAATAACTTTTGCGGCGTTCTTTATTTCTGTATTTATGGCATTTGCCTTGAATGCCTGGCATAACATAAAAAATGATCCTGAAGCCCGAAAGAAGCTCAATTTAAAGAATTAAAAGAGGCGCGGTAAAATTATGATGAGATGTGTAAATAAAAAAATGAAATTTTTATCATTGTGCCTGACGTTTTGCCTTTGTTCGGTATTTGCATTCGGGCAGAATCAGAATCAGAATCAGAGCCAGCTTTTAGACCAACTGAAAAATCAGTCTTCTTCCGGTAAAACTAAAATTGATGTGTCGAAGTTTTCGAGCAAGGCCGGTTTGGACAGCGCTGATAAGGAACTGAATTTTATTCCGGATGCGCAGGTTGCGATGTCCAGGGCTGATTATCCTGTGACCGCCGGCGATATTTATACTCTGGCTTTTTCAGTGGGAACGAATCCTGTAACTTATTCAATTCCGCTTGATTCAAGCTATAAATTAAGGATTGCGAACCTTGGCGTTATAAATGCAAAGGGCTTGACCTTTCTTGAGCTTAAAGATCAGGTTATTAAAATTGTTCAGAAAAACTATCCGATGGGCGGCGTTCAGTTTGTTCTTACAGCGCCGGCGGTTTTTACTGTGGAAATTACAGGCGAAGTTCTTAAGACCGCGGAAAAAAAAGTCTGGGCTTTAGTACGTCTTTCTTCTTTTATTGATGATAATTATACTGACTATTCTTCGCTCAGGAAAATAACGGTTCAGTCGGATGACGGCAGTTCAAAGGTCTACGATTTGTTCAAGGCTTCGCGTTACGGAGATTTGACCCAGGATCCGTTTTTGCGTCCAGGCGACAGGATTGTTGTGGCTAAAATGGAGCGCAAGGTTTTTGTTGACGGCGCGGTAAAACGTCCTGGTGTTTACGAGCTTCTTGCCGGTGAGAATTTAAAGTCGCTTATTGATTTGTACGGCGATGGATTTACGCCGTTCAGCGATTTGAGCAGAATTGAGCTTTCTCGTTTTGTGAACGACAAGGATTCTTACGGCGAGAAGATTTATCTTAATAAGGAAGACTACGAAAAGGATTTTAATCTTGTCTGCTATGATTCCGTTACGGTTTCCAGTCTTATTGATTTAAGTCCGCATGTTTTTGTAGAAGGCGCTGTTCAGGAATTGCCTGATGATTCGGCTTTGAAAGCAGGCGCTGGCGTTGTTGCCGGCGCATCGGTAAATGCAAGCAAGAGGCTTTCTTTTAGTTTTTCGGAAGGCGAGGACTATGCGTTTTTTATAAGGAAGAATAAAGATATTCTTACGGAAGTTTCAGACCTTGAGAATGTCTATATAATCCGCGATGGCGAGAAGATTGCGCTGAACCTTTTGCCGGTTCTTTACGACGCTTCGTATTATGCAAAGATTGAGATGAAAAACAACGATACTCTTTTGATTCCGTTCAAGCAGTTTTTTGTTTCTGTTTCCGGGGCGGTTTATCTTCCGGGGCGTTATCCGTATATTCCTGACAGAACATGGGATTATTACATAGGTCTTGCCGGCGGTTTTATAAAGGAAAAGAATGCCGGCAATGCGATTGTGATTACTGACGTTAATGGTAAGAAGCATAAAAAATCTGAGTTTATAAAACCGGAAATGACGATTGAGGCGAAGTCGAACAGCGGCTTGTATTATTTTAATCAGTATGCGCCGATTGTGACCACAATCCTTTCCGCGGTAAGCACGAGCATTGCGGTTCTTGCCGCTACCGGGGTAATCAATTAGCCTGAATGTCGAGTTTTTTGTAAAAAGAATAAAAGCGCAGGCAGATTTGCAATTTGTGAAGATTTTTGGCGATTAAATTAATTAAAGTGCGGAGCACCCGAATTGATACAAGCGTAGCGCGAGCCAAATCCATCTGAGCAAATTGGAAATCTGCCGAGAGCGTTCTTTCATAATTTGCAAAAAAAAACTCGATATTCAGGCTAATTAGTCCGGATACCGCGTTTTATGTTGAATCCATGAAGAGGATGGGCGGAAAGAAAAATATTGTGAAAAAACTAACAATAAAATAAAAAACAGGCTGATTCTGGCGGAATTCTGTTGGAATCAGCCTGTTTTTGTTTAAATGCGGTTGGTAAAATTGTTCCTTGGAATTAGAATGAATATGTTGCTTTTGGCAATTTTCTTTTATGTGCCTGCCTGCGAGCTTGCAGAGTTAGGGATTGCAGCGGACGCGGAGCGTGTGTTTTTGCTTGCAAAAATACCGGAGCGAAGCGGAAGCCGCGGAAAGCCCGACCGCCGCAGGCGGGAACTTCCAGAATAAAAATATTTTTTCATTTTTTTAGGAGCGTATATGTCTAGGGTTTACAATTTTAGCGCCGGACCTTCTTGCTTGCCGGAAGAGGTTTTGAATGAGTGCGCGGCTGAAATGCTTGATTATAAGGGAACTGGCCAGTCGGTTATGGAGATGAGCCATCGTTCAAAGGCGTATGAGCCGATTATTCAGGATGCCGAGGCGATGGTTAGAAAATTGATGAATGTTCCTGAAAATTACAAGGTTTTGTTCCTTCAGGGCGGCGGTTCGACCCAGTTTGCGATGGTCGCGCAGAATCTTGGAATCCGTTCAGGAAAGGCGGCTTACATTGAAACCGGCGTGTGGGCGAAAAAGGCTGCGGCTGAGGCTAAGAAGCTGGGCGTTGATGTTGATGTCATCGCTTCTTCAAAGGACAAGGGATATTCGTACATTCCGCGCGTGGAAAAAGTCGAGGGCGATTACGATTACGTTTATATTTGCATGAACAATACGATTATGGGAACGCACTACGAGTATCTGCCTGAAACCGGTGATATTCCGCTGGTTGCTGATATTTCTTCTTGCGTTCTTTCTGAGCCGCTGGACGTTTCCAGGTTTGGAATGGTTTTTGCTGGCGCGCAGAAAAATCTTGCGCCGGCTGGAGTTACTCTTGTTGTTATCCGCGAGGATTTGATTACTGACTCTCCGCGCGCTGGAACTCCTACGATGTTGTGCTACAAAACTCATGCGGATGCGGATTCAATGTACAATACTCCGCCGTGCTACACAATTTATGTTCTGGGAAAAGTTCTGCATTGGATTGAAAAAAATGGCGGCGCGGAAGGAATGTTGAAGAGAAACCGGGAAAAGGCTGATTATTTGTACAATTTTCTTGATTCGAGCGATTTTTACCATGCTACAGCTCAAGTTGGAAGCCGTTCCTTGATGAATGTTCCGTTCCTTACAAAATATTCCGCAGGAGCGACCGACGAGGCGAGCCTTGCAAAAGAAAAGGAAATTAACGACAAGTTTGTAAAGGAGGCTGCCGCCGCAGGTCTTGTGAACTTAAAAGGGCATCGTCTTGTGGGCGGAATGCGCGCTTCAATTTACAATGCGATGTCTTTGGACGGCGTAAAGGCGCTTGTTGAATTTATGAAGAAATTCGCCGCGGAAAATTAATTTGGGTTCTTAGGGCGAAGCCCTAAGTCGTGCTGGGGAAAGTAGGGGTTTAAGGGGAAGAAAACCCCCGCTTCGAAGTAGAGGGGTTGTCTTCCCCTTAAAAAAAACACCGTGGCTGTTCAAGCCACAAAAAAGGAAAAATATATGAGTTATAAAATTCAAACGTTGAATAAGATTGCAGGCTGCGGTTTGAATCGTCTTGACCGCGACAATTATGAAATCGCTTCTGAGATAAACAATCCGGACGCGATTCTTGTTCGTTCTGCCGATATGCATCAGATGGAGCTTTCTGGCAGTGTGAAGGCTGTTGCCCGCGCTGGCGCCGGAACAAATAATATTCCTGTTTCTGAGCTGACCGAAAAGGGCGTTGTTGTGTTTAATACTCCGGGAGCGAATGCGAATGCGGTGAAGGAGCTTGTGATTCTTGGGCTTTTGATTTCCAGCCGTCCTGTTATTTATGCAAATCAGTGGGCTAATTCCCTTGCAGGAAAAGGCGACGAGATTCCTGACCTTGCGGAAAGGCAAGTCGCAGTTTGTAGGACCTGAGCTTAAGGGCAAGACGCTTGGTGTAATCGGTCTTGGCGCGATTGGCGCGATGGTTGCCAACGCTGCGATCAGTCTTGGAATGAACGTAATCGGTTACGACCCGTTCCTTTCTGTAAAAGCGGCATGGTCTTTGGATAGAAATGTAAAACATTCAGAGACACTGGAAGGGATTTACAAGAACGCTGACTATATTTCAATTCATGTTCCGCAGACAAATGACACAAAAGGAATGATAAATGCCGCGACAATCAGGCAGATGAAGGATGGCGTTCGCATTCTGAATATCGCGCGCGGCGGTCTTGTGAACAACGCCGACATTCTTGATGCCGTAAAGTCCGGAAAGGTTGCCTGTCTTGTTACGGATTTTGCTTCGGAAGAGCTTTTGAATCAGAAGAATATAATTGTTCTGCCTCACCTTGGCGCTTCTACTCCGGAGGCGGAAGAAAACTGCGCCTGCATGGCGGCGGACGAGCTTAAGGAATTCCTTGAAAAAGGTGTAATCGTGAATTCTGTGAATTTTCCGAAAACCTGCACTGAAAATTTGATTCCGGCCGGCGGAACAAGGCTTTGCATAAGCCATAAGAATATTCCGGACACAATTTCTAAATTTGCAACAATTCTGGGCGAGGCAAAGCTTAATATCGCCGGAATGATAAACCAGGCCCGCGGCGATGTTGCCTATAACCTGATTGACGTTGACGGAAGGGTTCCTGAGGAAATAATCCAGAGGCTTGCTTCCTGCGATACTGTTACAAGAGTCCGCGCTATTGAAGGATAGTTTTTTGTAAGGGCAAATTCCGGGTTTGCCGCAGGTTTACCGCGGCTTTACCAAGGGTTTGCCGTAAATTTGGCGGAAGCGTAAGCGAAGTTGCGGTTTATAAAAAATTTGAATTTTGCCTTGAGGTGAATGGACGCCCTTTTCTGAATAAGTTTTCCTGGATGAGTTTAGGCGCGAAACTTTCAAAGAAAAGGGCGTTTAAATTTTACAGGCATTTTTTATTTCTGTCTTGTTCCGCTGTCTTTCGCCGCGGTGTGTTCTGCTTGAGCTACAGTTCGATTGTGCCTATTTCTTCGGTCTTGTCGCTGCCGCCGCAGGCTGTTGTTTCTTTCTGGCCGCGGTCTATTCTGTTTGTCTTGCCTGAAAAAGTCCTGGTTTCGATTTTTTTTGTTTTTTCAGGCTTTTGTTTTGACCTTGCCCTTGGAGTCGCTAAAAAGGCGAACATGCTTCCGCAAATTCCTCCGGCGATGTGCGCCAGCGTTGAGATGCTTTCGTTCTTGCCGGAACCGAGTATTTCCCGCCCGATGTAGAGTATTAAAATCAGTATAAAGGAAAGCGGAATCTCGCTTTTTGAAATAGTTGTAAACGAAGTCAAAAGAATCATCATAAATGCTATGTCGCTTGAGCCTAAAAGCTGAGACGGACTGAAGCACACGTTTAAAACTCCTGTTACTAAAGAAGTTATTGTCATCATTAAAAAAAGAAGTCCTGAGCCATAGCGTTCCTCTATGACCGGACCTAAAAGCAGGATGAATGCCATGTTTCCTAAAAAATGATTCCAGTTGCTGTGGCCGAATATGTGCAGCAGAAGCCTTAGGTAGTCAAGAAAATTTGAAGGGTTGAACGCCGGCTCGGAAGTCGCGCCCGGGCAGGTAAAGAACGCAGGAATAAGAGTGTTGTGCAAAATTGTGTCAAAAAGAAGAACCATGGCGGAAATCAGCGCGAATGTTAAAGTCGCAGGCGCATTGTAGGTTATTTTAAAATTTGAAAGAAAATTTCTTTTATTCATGCTATTATTGTATCAGATTATAAATTTATTGTTTATTGCATTTTTTGTCCTGCGCCTGAAATTTGAAATTTTTAGAGGATTTCTTTATATTAAAATTATGTCAGATCAAATTGTTTCAGAAAATCGTAATGCCGGAGTTGCGGAAGGCTTTGAATTTGAAGAGCCGCCTGAATGTAGGGTTGTTATTTACAACGACGACTTTACAGAAAAGGGTTTTGTTGTGGAAATTTTAATGCAGGTTTTTCATAAATCTGAACCGGATGCGGTTTTTATAATGGAAGCGATACACAATTCTGGAAGAGAAACGGTCGGTATTTATACTTATGATATTGCGGTTACTCGCGCAAGCATGGCGACTGCCCGTGCTAAAAAAAGAGGATTTCCGCTTAGAATAGAGGTTGAGCGTACATGAAAATAAGTTCTTTGCTTGGAAAAATTCTTTCAGAGGCGCTGCTTTCCGCAAAAAAAGCGGAGCATGAATTTTTTACACCGGAACATCTTCTGTTTGCCGCGCTGGAATCGGACCAGGTCTGCGAGCTGCTTGATTCAGCCGGATGCAAGATTGAATCCTTGAAGCAAAACCTGATGGATTACCTTCAGACAAGGGTTCCTTCCTGCCGGAATCTCTCTGAAAATCCAGATAAAAATCCGATGGAAACGCTGGGCTTTCAGTCTGTGATGAACCGGGCTGTTTTTCATTGCGTTTCAAGCAACCGCACAATTGTTGACGTTCCGGATGTTCTGGTCAGCATGCTTGATGAGAAGAAAAACTACTGCTCGTTTTTTTTGCTAAGGAACGGAACAGAGCGCATGAAGCTTCTGGAAATTATTTCGCGCATGAAAAATGCCGCTGAGGCAATGGAGCAGGATAATTACAGAAATTCTTCGGCCTTTGATTCTCAGGGCCAGGCCGGAAAGGGACGTAAGTCGGCGCTGGAAAGATTTTGCGTTGACATGACAAAAGAGGCGGCAAAGGGAAGCTATGATAAATTTATCGGCCGCGAGGAAGAAATTGAGCGCACTATCCAAATTTTATGCCGCCGCGCAAAAAATAATCCCCTTCATGTTGGAGATGCGGGAGTCGGAAAGACGGCTGTAACCCAGGGGCTTGCCCAGCGGATTGTGGAAGGCCGCGTTCCGGCGGAATTAAAGGAAAGCAAGATTTTTTCGCTGGACATCGGACTTCTTCTGGCGGGCTCAAAGTTTCGCGGAGATTTCGAGGAGCGTCTTCATGCGGTTATTGATGAGATTGTGTTAAAGAAAAACGCAATCCTTTTTATAGACGAAATTCATATGATTATGGGCGCGGGAACAAACGGAAATACGAACATCGATGCGGCCAACCTCTTGAAGCCGGTTCTTGCGACAGGAAAAATGCGTGTAATCGGTTCTACAACTTTTGAGGAATATTCCAAGAATTTTGAAAAGGACCGAGCCCTTTCGCGCCGTTTTCAGAAAATCGACATCCTTGAGCCTACTCCGCAGGAAACTCTGAAAATTATTACGGGGCTTCTTCCGAAATTTGAGCAGTATCACAATGTGAAATACCAAAAAAGCGCCGTAAAGGCCGCGGTGGACCTGTCGGTTCAGTACATCTCGGACAAAAGGCTCCCGGACAAGGCGATTGACGTGATTGATGAGGCCGGCGCGCTTTTGAAAATTCAAAAGAACGGCGGTTTTGAAGGAATCCGCATCTCAAAAATCCAGCTTTCTGACGAAACCCTTCCGGCTGTGAGCGAATCTGTGAACGTTCCGGTTGTAAATGTTTCCGCAATCCGGGATGTCGTTTCAAAAATAGCCCATGTTCCTGTTCAAAATCTGGCAGGCGGAGAAAAGCAGAAGCTTTATTCGCTTGAAAAAGATTTGAAAACTCAGATTTTCGGCCAGGACAAGGCGGTGGAGGCGGTTGTAAAAGCGGTAAAAAGAAGCCGCGCCGGGCTTAAAAATCCGGACAAGCCAGATGCCAGCTTCCTGTTTGTCGGGCCTACCGGCGTTGGAAAAACCGAGCTTGCGCGCTGTCTTGCTTCTATGCTGGGTGTTCCGCTTCTGCGTTACGACATGAGCGAATATCAGGAAAAGCATACTGTAAGCCGTCTGGTCGGCTCTCCTGCAGGCTATGTTGGCTATGAAAACGGCGGACTCCTGACCGATGATGTAAGAAAAAATCCTCATGCGGTTATACTTTTTGATGAGATTGAAAAAGCGCATCCTGACATTTACAATGTTTTCCTTCAGGTTCTTGATTACGGATTCCTTACGGACAACCAGGGACGGAAAGCGGATTTCAGGAACAGCATTATAATCATGACTAGCAATGCCGGGGCAAGGGAACTTGAAAAAGCGCCGCTGGGTTTCGGCTCTGAAAGTCAGAATTCCTATGAAACCGACAGTATTGAGCTAAAATCGGCTGTTGAAAAAGAATTTTCACCGGAATTCAGAAACCGCCTTGATGCGGTTGTTGCGTTCGGGCATCTTGAAAAGCGGTTCGTCATGGATGTGGTTCAAAAAGAATGGAAAAAACTTGCGGCCCGGCTTAAAAGTAAAAAAATCAACCTTTTTGTTACGGAACACTGCGAGGAAAAGCTTCTTGAGCTCGGCTATTCCCGCGAGATGGGCGCCAGAAACCTTTCCCGCATGGTTGACGAAAAACTCGCGTCTCCGCTTGTGGACGAAGTCCTTTTTGGAAAGCTTAGCCACGGCGGAACGGTTGTAGCGGATGTCATTGCTGATGAGATTGTCTTTACTTTTGAAAATGGTCGCCTTGAGCCGCATAAGTTTGTTGAAACACATTTTGAAATGGAGTAAACTTAAAGAATGAATGCTATTATTACAGTTGTAGGAAGTGACAAGGTTGGGATTATCGCGAATGTAAGCTCTTTCCTTGCGGAGCACAAAATAAATATTGCTGATATTACTCAGACAATTCTTTCCGGAAATTTTGTCATGATGATGATGGTTGATTTTGACAAGTCAGATATTGCAATTGACGAACTTCGGAATTCCCTTGCAAAAAAAGCCGAGGCTATGGGCGTGGAAATAAACGTTATGTCCGAAAAAGTTTTCAGCGCGATGCACAGGGTCTGATTTTCAGCGCGTGTGGAAATGCTCCGGGGCTTGTCTCGGGGCATTTTTTTTCTTTTTTTTTTCGGGTGGATTTTTGTCCGTTTGCTGGCCGCAAACTCCCAAAAAACAGGCTTTTCGGGGTTGCGCTGCCGCTTCATTGCTTCGCAACGCTCCCTTCGGTCGCTCCCCTCCAATCCTTTCCACATTTTAATTTTTCTATTAAATCCCAAGTACCTGCTCTTTTTGTTGAATCCGTAAATCGCCGCGCTTTTTCTGGCGGCGCATTCAATCTTTGTGGTGAATTTGTAAAACTTTTCATTTAGCTAAAAAAAAGTATTTTTTTTGAAAATCATTTCATTTTCCGCTTCTTCTCTTGCTATAAACATATAGGCGTTTTTTTAGTGTTTGTTTGCAGCGTACGCGTTTATTGTTTTTTTATGTCTCGCCTGAATAAAAAAACTTTGCCGAAAGCATCGTCAGAGTTTCTATTCACAAGTTTGCGTCGCAAACTTCTTATTGACTTTTTTATGGGAGTAAAAATGAAATTTTTATTTAAAACTTCAAGGGAGTTGAGTTTGGCTGAATTGCTTCAGTTAAATGGCGGTTATGGAGGAGGTTCTGGCGGAGGAGGAAGCAGAAGTCCTTCGGGAAGATCTGGTTCAAGTTCTTACAGTGGTTCCAGTTCCGGCGGAAAGTCTTCAAAATATGGCGCGCAGGCAAAAAGGTCGGCGCAGAATACTTCGCGAGCGTACAGCGCCACTAGCGGAAGTCTTGGCTATTTGAATAAGGAAAGAATTACGGTTGTTGATGGAAGGGCGTATAGCTCCTTGACCGGATTTCTGGGCGGCGGCTCTGATGTTTCAAAGCAGGCGGAAAACCAGGGCTATGATGCGGCGGAAGCGGCAAGAAAAGCTGAGGAGGCCGCGAGAAAGGCTCAGGGCGCAATAGATAAAAAAGATCCTTATTGCAGCAAGAAAAATTATATCGATTTAGGGTATGGAGATGCCGTTGATAACTTGCATGCGCTTGCGGATAGCGGAGACTTGAATTCAAACTTTCTTAGGAATGACGATAAGTATATCGCGCATCAGATTGTCAAAAAAATCAATTCTGACTTAAGGGATGGCAACATTAATTATGAGAAAGGAATGATGTGCGATGATTACGCACAGAGCGTCCTTGCCGAGGTTGGAATCGGGTATTCCAAATATTTTGCAGGTGAAGCGGATAAGAAGAATTGCGCCGAGCATATCGCGAACCTTAAGAAGGACGGAAAGTATGATTCATCGGTAGTTGAAAAGGGTTCTGTGTACGTCTGTTTTATGGGCGGCGGCACGGTTGATGAGCATTGCGCCCTACTGATTGCCTCTGAAAACGGCGGCTTTTATATGGCTGATAATAGCAGCGGAAACTGGGGCAAGAATGGCGGTGTGAACGTTGACTACGCGACTTCTCTTGCAGGGGTTGAGCGGGCCTACCGTTCAAATTATTCAAAATTTTATTATCAAAAAGTAACAAAATTATAAAAGATTGCTGTCCGGCTTTGTCTTGGTATGATGTTTTTTTAGTGTTAAAATAATTTTAATAGACTGAATTTCGAGTTTTTTGCAAAAAAACTCGAAATTAATGTTAATATAAAAGATGTGAAAACCTGCCGGACAGCATCTTTACCTGCGAGTTTGCGTCGCAAACTGTTATTCTTGCCATCCGTGGCTTTCCGCTGGCGCGGAGTTTTATCAGGAGGTTGTATGAAAAAAAATATTTCGGTAGTTTTGTTCTTGGTGTTCGGAGCGGTTTGCTTTGCTCACAAATATGTTACTGACTTGTTTATTCCCACAGATACAATATGTTTTGACAGGGCGACTTCTGTTTTTCCGGCTAATAATGATTATGTTTACTTTACCTATGTAAATGATGCCGGTCAAAAAGAACAGAGGATAAAAAAACTTGACACTAAGGTTGAGGCGATTTTGAATTATAATGTCTATCCGGCGTTGTTCACCGTCGATGATGAAAATTGCTATATAAATATTTCAATGAAATGGAATTCAACCTATATAACCAGAGATTTAAAGCAAGAGGCCCTGACGGAATGGGATGTCCTGTGGGGAACCCCCTTTTATCGCGGTGTTGCGTTAATAGAAAACGAGGATGGTTATTTTTTAATAAACTCAAAGGGTGAGCTCATAAACGATGAGATAAAACGCACGAGCGCCGGCAGCCTTTATGACGGAATTTTCTCCGTGACTCTAAAAGATGGCCGCGCCGGATTCATGAATCTAAAAGGCGAGCTGGTTTTTGAAGTTCCCCAGGAATATAAGGATGATGGCGACCGCGCGGCTTATTATTTTTGGGATGGTGTTATGGTTCTTACGAACGGACTTCCCGAGGGGCGCCACAAAAGCGCGGTTATTGATAAAAAAGGAAATATCCTTGGCGAAACAAAATATATTCTTTCAAATTTTTCTGACGGGCTGGCATCTTTTTCTTATACGGTTACAAAAAATAACAAGAAAGGACGTCCGGAGCGGGTTAAGGTTTTCGGTTATATGGATAAATTCTGCAATATTGTGATTCCTGCGGTCTTTGAGCAGGATTATGTGCATTCTTGTCCTGAATTTTCCAAAGGCTATGCAAAAGTGAGTTATCATGGACGTGATTTGCTGCTTGGAAAAGATGGAGTCCTTTATTCCATAGAAACAAAGAGTCCTGTTCTTGATTTAAAGAAATAAGGGCGCAAAATACCACCGTAACGGGCTTTCCACCGTTCCGGCTGACGCCTCCATTGTCCGCCTCGAGGATGTCCAATAAGTATCTTTTATGTCATTTTCGGGCTTGACCCGAAAATCTGAATGTATATATTACAATCATTTCGAGATTGTTGCATCAAGTACGCCAATGACATTTGGGACTTATTGGACATCACCTTCCCCGGACAACCGGCATTCTGCCGGCGGTTACAATCCCGCGCAGCATCATTTTGTAATTTTCAGGCGCTTGAAAAAGGCTTAAAACCCCATGGTACTGAATTTACAAAGGCAGTATTTTATCAGGTTGAATATCGAGTTTTTTTTTGCAAAAAGAATAAAAGCGCAGGCAGATTTGCAATTTGAGAAGATTTTTGGCGATTGAATTAATTAAAGTGCGGAGCACCCAAATTAATACAAGCGTAGCGCGAGCCAAATCCATCTTGAGCAAATTGGAAATCTGCCGGGAGCGTTTTTTCATAATTTGCAAAAAAAAACTCGGCATTCAGGCTGAATAAAGGAAAGTTAAAAAAAATCAAAAAAAATAAAAATTTTTCAAAAAAAGTAAAAAGAGGTGTTGACACTTTTTCATCAAGAGTATATATTCATATTCACCGTCGCACAGCGCTGCTGGGTAGCGGTAAGAAAGCTGTTTGACAGTACAGGGAAGGAAAGAAAGACTAGAATAAGGTTAGTGCCGCCGTTTTTCCGCGGGTTGTAATCCGCAGGGGGACGGCAAGAACAAGAACCGAAACGCAGTTGTTTTTTAATAATAGAAAGAACTGCCAGCAATTCTGTAAAAAAAATAGAAAAGGCTACGGTTTCAGATTTTTAGTGGTTTGGATTCTTGCCCCTTCGGGGGCTGGAGATAATCATGGAGAGTTTGATCCTGGCTCAGAACGAACGCTGGCGGCGCGTCTTAAGCATGCAAGTCGGACGGCAAGGAAGGGGCTTGCTCCTTCCCTAGAGTGGCGGACTGGTGAGTAACACGTGGGTGACGCATCTTGTGGACGGGGATAGCCGGTAGAAATACCGGGTAATACCGGATAAGGACGCCTCCTTGGAGGGAGGCGTGGAAAGTGGCCACGGCCACGCCGTAAGAGCGGCCTGCGCACTATTAGCTTGTTGGCGGGGTAAAGGCCCACCAAGGCGACGATAGTTATCCGGCCTAAGAGGGTGGACGGACACATTGGGACTGAGATACGGCCCAGACTCCTACGGGAGGCAGCAGCTAAGAATATTCCGCAATGGGGGGAAAGTCTGATGGAGCGACGCCGCGTGGACGACGAAGGCCGTGAGGTTGTAAAGTCCTTTTGTCAGTGAGGAATAAAACGGGGAGGGAATGCCCCGGAGATGACTGTAGCTGACGAATAAGCACCGGCTAATTACGTGCCAGCAGCCGCGGTAACACGTAAGGTGCGAGCGTTGTTCGGAATTATTGGGCGTAAAGGGCATGTAGGCGGAAATGCAAGCCTGGCGTGAAATCCCGGGGCTTAACTCCGGGACTGCGCTGGGAACTGCATAACTAGAGTAACTGAGGGGCGGCCGGAATTCCAGGTGTAGGGGTGAAATCTGTAGATATCTGGAAGAACACCAATGGCGAAGGCAGGCCGCCAGACTGACGCTGAGGTGCGAAGGTGCGGGGAGCAAACAGGATTAGATACCCTGGTAGTCCGCACAGTCAACTATGCACACTAGGTGTCTGGGTCTAAGCCCGGGTGCCGCAGCAAACGCGATAAGTGTGCCGCCTGGGGAGTATGCCCGCAAGGGTGAAACTCAAAGGAATTGACGGGGGCCCGCACAAGCGGTGGAGCATGTGGTTTAATTCGATGGTACGCGAGGAACCTTACCTGGGTTTGACATGCATAGGAATGGCCTGGAGACAGGTCAGCGCAGCAATGCGCCTGTGAACAGGTGCTGCATGGCTGTCGTCAGCTCGTGCCGTGAGGTGTTGGGTTAAGTCCCGCAACGAGCGCAACCCCTACTGCCAGTTACCAGCACGTAAAGGTGGGGACTCTGGCGGAACTGCCGGCGACAAGCCGGAGGAAGGTGGGGATGACGTCAAGTCATCATGGCCCTTATGTCCAGGGCTACACACGTGCTACAATGGCCGGCACAGAGTGATGCCAAGCCGCGAGGCGGAGCAGAACGCAGAAAACCGGCCGTAGTTCGGATTGGAGTCTGCAACCCGACTCCACGAAGTTGGAATCGCTAGTAATCTCGCATCAGAACGGCGAGGTGAATACGTTCCCGGGCCTTGTACACACCGCCCGTCACACCATCCGAGTTGGGGGGTACCCGAAGCCGGTTGTCTAACCGCAAGGAGGACGCTGTCCAAGGTACGCCCCGTGAGGGGGGTGAAGTCGTAACAAGGTAGTCGTACTGGAAAGTGCGGCTGGATCACCTCCTTTTCTAAGAGAAGAGGAAAAAAAAGTGTATGTGTACACACAGGCGCTAATCTCTGGTTTTCTTTCTTTCCCTGTCCTGCCTAACGGCGGATAGATTTTTTTTTGGAACAGTAGCTCAGTTGGTTAGAGCACCGCTCTGATAAGGCGGGGGTCACAAGTTCAACTCTTGTCTGTTCCACTAAAGGTGAATGTTTATTTATCTGATCTTTGACATGCAAAGGGAAAAGGAAAGCGCGGAGCGTACCGAGTGGAAGGCGGATGAAGGCTTGAGAAAGGCCGGAAGCGTAAGGTAGGCTGCTGCGGAATAGACAATATGGTCAAGCAATTACAGGTCTATGGCGGATGCCTGGGAGCTGCAAGGCGAAGAAGGTCGTGATAAGCTGCGAAAAGCTGCGGTGAGGAGCACATATCCGTTGACCCGCAGATGACCGAATGGGGTAACCCACCATGCGAATGGTATCTGGATGGCTGAATAAATAGGCCACAGAGGCGAGACTGGGTGAAGTGAACCATCTAAGTAACCCGGGAAAAGAAATCAATAGAGATTCCCCAAGTAGCGGCGAGCGAACGGGGATGAGCCCAAACCGCTTTAAGCGGGGTTGTAGGACTGCGACGTGAGTTTGTAAAAACCGAAAGGTAGGAGAACCGCATGGAAAGGCGGGCCGTAGCGCGTGAGAGCCGCGTATCCGAAACCGGACGGACTCTAGCAGAATCCTGAGTACGGCGGGGCACGGGAAACCCAGCCGGAATCCGGGTCGACCACGATCCAAGGCTAAATACTAGGCAGCTACCGATAGCGGAGAAGTACCGTGAGGGAAAGGCGAAAAGAACCCCGGCGAGGGGAGTGAAATAGAACCTGAAACCATAGACTGACAAGATGTCACAGCCCGCGAGGGTGGTGGCGTGTCTTTTGTAGAATAAACCTGCGAGTTACGGTATGCAGCGAGGTTAAGGGATGGGAGTCCCGGAGCCGGAGCGAAAGCGAGTCTGAAGAGGGCGCTAAGTTGCATGCCGTAGACCCGAAGCCAAGGTGATCTTATCATGGGCAGGCTGAAGGCAGGGTAAAACCTGTTGGAGGGCCGAACAGTAATCTGTTAAAAAAGGTAGTGATGACCTGTGATAAGGAGTGAAAGGCTAAACAAACCTGGAGATAGCTGGCTCTCCCCGAAATGCCTTTAGGGACAGCCTCATACAAAGATGCCGGAGGTAAAGCACTGGATGGGAGCGGGGATGTCAAAGTCTACCAATTCCAATCAAACTCTGAATGCCGGCATCCAACGTATGGGAGTGAGACTGTGTGCGCCAAGGTTCATAGTCAAGAGGGAAACAGCCCAAACCGTCAGCTAAGGTCCCGAAATAGTGCTAAGTGTTAAATGAAGTCCGGATGCACAGACAGCCAGGAGGTTGGCTCAGAAGCAGCCATTCCTTGAAAGAGTGCGTAACAGCTCACTGGTCGAGCATGCGGGCGCAGACAATGTAACGGGGCTAAGCATTATACCGAAGCTGCGGATCTTGCGCAAAGGCGCAAGGTGGTAGGGGAGCATGCCGTCAACCGGCGAAGGCGGATCCGCGAGGGCCGCTGGAGGAAACGGCAGAGAGAATGCAGGCATAAGTAACGAAAAGACGGGTGTGATTCCCGTCCGCCGAAAACATAAGGTTTCCAGGGTAAAGGCAATCTGCCCTGGGTAAGTCGGAGCCTAAGTCCAGGCCGAAAGGCGTAGGCGATGGTAATCCGGTTCAAATCCGGAACCTCCGGCATTTCGATGCCACGACGCATGAGGCGACGTCCGGCGGGAGAACGGTAGTTCCCGTCCAAGCATTGAGCCGTCAAGGGAGGGGGTTAAATGATCCTCCCAGGCGAGATGTGACAGCGAGCTGAGAGAAAGTCGAAGCGAAGCGGGCAGAGTCAAGGTGCCGAGAAAGAGTGGCTAGGCAAGGTGCCGGAGTCCGTACCGTAAACGGACACACGTATGTAGGATGAGTAATCTAAGGCGCTCGAGCGACCTCGCGTTAAGGAACTCGGCAAAATGCGCACGTAACTTCGGAAGAAGTGCGGCTCCTGTTTGAAAGGATAAGGAGCGGCAGAAAGCAGGCCCAGGCGACTGTTTATCAAAAACACAGCCATCTGCGAACCAGCAATGGGACGTATAGGTGGTGACACCTGCCCGGTGCCGGAAGGTTAAAGGGGAGAAGTCAGCCGCAAGGCGAAGCCTCGAACCGAAGCCCCGGTAAACGGCGGCCGTAACTATAACGGTCCTAAGGTAGCGAAATTCCTTGTCGGGTAAGTTCCGACCCGCACGAATGGTGTAACGATTCTGGGCACTGTCTCAACGCGAGACTCGGTGAAATTTATATTCCGGTAAAGAAGCCGGATACTCATAATTAGACGGAAAGACCCCGTGAACCTTCACCGTAACTTAGCATGGGGATCCTATTCATCATGTGTAGGATAGCTGGGAGCCAGCGAGGCGTGGCCGTCAGGCTGCGCGGAGGCGCCGGTGAAATACCAGCCCTGATGAATGGGATTTCTAACCCTGGCCCTGAAGCGGGTCCGGGGACAATGCTAGGCAGGCGGTTTGACTGGGGCGGTCGCCTCCCAAAGAGTAACGGAGGTGCGCGAAGGTCTCCTCACCGCGGTTGGAAATCGCGGCGCGAGTGTAAAGGCACAAGGAGGCTTGACTGCGAGGGCAACAACCCGAGCAGGTGCGAAAGCAGGTCTTAATGATCTGATGGTTCCGAGTGGAAGGGCCATCACTTAACGGACAAAAGGTACTCCGGGGATAACAGGCTGATTTTACCCCAAGAGTTCACATCGACGGGAAAGTTTGGCACCTCGATGTCGGCTCATCGCATCCTGGGGCTGGAGCAGGTCCCAAGGGTTTGGCTGTTCGCCAATTAAAGCGGTACGTGAGCTGGGTTCAGAACGTCGCGAGACAGTTCGGTCCCTATCTGTTATGAGCGAAGGAGATTTGAGAGGAGCTGCCTTTAGTACGAGAGGACCGAGGTGGACGAACCTCTGGTGTGCCGGTTGTCCTGCCAAGGGCAAGCGCCGGGTATCTAAGTTCGGAAGGGATAACCGCTGAAAGCATCTAAGCGGGAAGCCCACCTCAAGACAAGATCTCCCCGGGGATTAATCCCCCCTGAAGACTCCGGAGACACTATCCGGTCGATAGGATGCAGGTGCAAGCGCGGCGACGCGTTCAGCCGAGCATTACTAATAAGTCGTGAGGCTTGACCATATTGTTGATTCCGCAGGAAGAGCGCTTCCCTTTGGAAGCCCGATGCATAGAAGGAAAGCCGCCGAGCCGCCGGGGAAGCCCGCCAGGCGAGGACGGATACGGACAGTGTGAAATATGTCCGGTGGCCATAGTGGAGAGGAAATACCCGTTCCCATACCGAACACGGAAGTCAAGCTCTCTAACGCCGATGATACTGCCTCTAGGGGTGGGAAAGTAGGCAGCCGCCGGGCTTTTTTTTTATCTTTAATGTTTTATGAAAAAAGATATTTTTTTTAAGGGTTTTAGGGATGGAATCCCGATCGGCCTTGGTTATTTCGCGGTAGCTTTTTCTTTGGGAATTGTTGCTAAGAATGCCGGATTAAATTTTATCGAAGGTTTTTTTGCCAGTCTTTTGAATGTTGCAAGTGCTGGGGAGTATGCCCTTTTTTCTGCAATTCGCGCAAAGGCAACTTATATTGAGGTTGCAATTGCTACTTTAGTTATAAATGCTCGTTATTTTCTGATGAGTTGTTCATTAAGTCAAAAAATTAATCCTGAAACACCATTTTTTCATCGTTTTTTTATTGGTTATGGAATTACGGATGAAATTTTCGGAATTTCCATTGCCAGGGAAGGCTTTGTAGAACCTTCATACAATTATGGCGCTATTGCTTTGCAGTGCCTATGTGGTGTATTGCAACATCTTTGGGCGTTGTTGCCGGAACTTATCTTCCTGTTAGAGTTGTAAGCGCTTTGAGCGTTGCTTTATATGGAATGTTCATAGCGATTATAATTCCGCCATGCAAGAAGGATGTTGTGATTGCTGTCGCCGTTTCCTGCGGTTTCTGCTTTAGCTACTTATGTTCGATTTTACCGGGAGTTAAAGAAATTTCCGCCGGAACACGAACGATTATTCTTACGGTTTTAATTTCTGCGGTCTGCGCCATTGTTAAGCCTGTTGCGTTGGATGATGAAAAATGACACGAAACATTTGGATTTATATTTTGATTTCTTTTGCTGTTTCTTATCTGATTCGGGTGCTTCCGTTGACTTTGATAAGGAAGCCTTTTAAAAATAGATTTTTAAAGTCCTTCTTATTTTATGTTCCTTATATTACTTTGGCTGTTATGACTTTTCCGGCGATAGTTCTTTCAACGCAAACGCCTGTTGCCGGGATTGCTGCTCTTGTTGTTGGCATTGTTGTCGCTTTTCTGGGTGGCGGTCTTTTTTCAGTTGCTTCTGTCTGCTGCGCTGTGGTTTTTATTTTGGAATGGTTTTTGATATGATTTATTATTTGAAAAAATATTTTATTATTTTGAAATATGTTCCTTTTAGGGTAAAATAAGGTCATGGCTATTTTTAATGCGATTTTACTATTAATAGGAAGCCTTGGTTTTTTGCTGTATGGAATGCGCCTGATGAGTTCGGGCGTACAGAAAAGCGCAGGTGAAAAACTTCAGAGAGCTTTGAGTATGATGACTGGCAACAAGTTTGTCGGGCTTCTGACCGGACTTGGGATAACGATGATTATTCAATCTTCTGGCGCGACTACGGTTATGGTAATTTCGTTTATAAATGCCGGGCTTTTGACATTGACCCAGTCTGTGGGTGTTATTTATGGCGCGAATATTGGAACTACTATAACCGCATGGATTGTTTCCCTCTTTGGTTTTAATTTTAAGATTTCGGCGTTTGCGATTCCGATTTTTGGATTTGGTTTCTTTTTGACTTTGTTAAAGGATTTGCGTTGTAAAAACATCGGCGAAGCTGTTATGGGGTTTGGACTTTTGTTCATGGGACTTAGCGGCCTTTCCGATGTTTTTAATTTTGATGCATCTAAGCTTTCGTTTATTGGAACAATGCAGAGCTGGGGCGCATTTTCTATTCTTCTGAGCGTTGTAATCGGTGTTATAATTACGGCTCTTATGCATTCTTCCAGCGCCTTTAGCGCGATTGTTATTACCATGGCGTTTAATAAGATTATAACGCTTGATGTTGCATGCGCTATGACCCTTGGCTCGAATATAGGTTCGACGATTGATGCGGTCATGGCGAGTTTTGGCAGTTGCGCGGAAGCGAAGCGTTCTGCGGTGATTCATGTTCTTTTTAATTTGATTGGAACTGGAATTGCGCTGATTTTCTTTAATCCTTTTGTTGATTTTGTAGTTTGGCTTACGCCGGTTGATAATATTGCAATTCAGATTTCAATGCTTCATACGGTTTTTAAAACGTTTAACACTGCGATTTTAATGCCGTTTAGCAATCAGTTGGTTGCTCTTTCCAGAAAAATAATAAAAGACGATGGAAGAATTGAAAAATCTTCATATCATCTGGAATTTGCGGAAAGTTCGTTTACAAAAGAAAATCCTGCGATGCACATTATCAGAATGGAAAAGGAAATTGCTGATATGACGGATGTTGCCCGAGAAATGTTTGACCACCTTCAGATTGGAATAAAGGCTAGAAACAGCGATTTTGTTGACGAGCACATTGACGGAATGGTTTATGAGGAAAATTATTGCGACCAGATGCACGAGCAGCTTGTGCGGTACGCAATTAATTGTCAGCAGCTGGCGTTGACTGAGCCTCAGAGAACCAATGTTTCAATTATGATAAGCGTGATTGACGAGATTGAGTCGATGACAGATCAGGTGCTGGCGGCCGGACTTTTGCTTAAGAAGAGCATTGAAAAAAAGATGAAATTTGAGCAGGATGATATGGAGCGCCTTATTCCGTATGTTGAGCTTGCCAGGCAGTTTCTGCAGTTTATTCACATAAATATAAATAAGCATCTGGATGAAGATAAGATTGCGATGGCAACGGAACTTGAAGAATCGATTGATTTATATAGAAAGAATTTGAAAAAACTGGCCCGAAAACGCCTTGAAAGCGGCGCAGACGTAAAATCCGAACTTTTGTACCTTGACATCGTAAGACAAATCGAAAAAATCGGCGACCACGCTTTCAGTATATCCAGTTTGCTAGCACAAACGATTTAGTTTTGGGAAAGAACTTGTTCTGTGCAAAAAAACGTGGTCGATAAGAAACAGAGTTTCGTTGCGACCACGTTTTCACAATATCAGGTTTGTTAGCGCAAACAGTATAATTTGAGAAGAAACTTGTTCGACGCAAGAAATTGTGGTCGATAAGAAACGAAGTTTCGCGCGACCACGCATTCACAATATCCGGATTGCTGGCACAAGCGATATAGTATTTGAAAATATTTATACTTTACGCAATTATTCGTGGTCGTAAGAATCGAAGATTCGACGCGACCATGCATTCACAATATCTGGTCTTTTAGCGCAGGCAATATAGTATTTTGAAAAAACTGCACTTTACACAATCCTTCGTGGTCGTAAAAACGAAGTTTTATGCGCCCATGCTTTCACGATATTCTGGGGGTTTGGCGAATGGTGGGGATGTGGCAAGGATTGGAGGGGCGGTGGTACCGTTCCGGAGCGTAGCGTAGGAATGAGGCGGAGCCGGAACCCCGGAAAGCCTGTTTTTTGGGAGTTTGCGGCCAGCAAACGGACAAAAAGCCACCCAAATAAATGTTATTCTAAAATCAGGTCAACGACTGTTGCGTCGCAGGCTTTTACAAGGTCGGCCGGGGAAAGGGAAAGCTGCATTCCGCGTATTCCTGCGCTGATGTGGATTTTTTCAAGGCTCATTGCGGAAGAGTCTATGAAAGTGCGGAGTTTTTTCTTCATTCCGAGTGGTGAGCATCCGCCGCGGACATAGCCTGTTGCGGAAAGAAGTTCTTCTGGTTTTATAGGGGCGATTTCCTTGCAGCCGGCGGCGTTTCGGGCTTTTTTTAGGTTTATTTCGTGGAGCGATGACTGAAGAAACACGCAGAGTTCTTTTGTGTCTGTCCGCATTACGATTGTTTTATAAACTGTTGCCGGCGCGATTCCAAGTTTTTCTGCGGTGCGGTTTGCGGCGCCCTTTGCAAGCGGATGTTCTCCGTCATCGTCGTAGGCTTTTGCTTCATAAGGAATTTTTAATGTTTCAAGAATACGGATTGCATTTGTTTTTTTTACAGTAGCCATATTCTTATCTTAACAGAAAATTATTTGTTGGGATAGTTTTTCTTGATTTTTTTTAACGCTGGTTTTATAAAAACGTTCTGGTTTTGCTGTGCAAAGAGCAGGGACAAAAAATAACAAAAAGGACTTGACAAAATTATGGGGGGGGGTAGACTAAAGCAATTTTTCAAAAGGAGTTTTTTTATGAAAAAGTTGTTTGGTTTGTTGGCTGTCGCAGGTTTTGCGGTGACTTCGGCATTTGCAAATGTGGAGATGGATTTGAACATGTATGGAACGCCGTTTTCTGAATATGAAATTGAAAACGATGTGAAGCTGCGCCAGGGAAATCCTGCAGGCTTTGAAAGCCAGTTTGGTTTTTATTTTGGTTCGCCTGTAAAATGGCTTGATATTGGAATGAGCCTTTCTGATGGAATTGATATTGGTGCTTCCGGCGTGGAAATAGGAATTAATGATAATTTTTCTAAGCCTGATGATTCTATTGTTTTTGATTTTTTCTTTACATTAGGACCGGCTGTTCGTTTTAATCTTGGAAAAATGCATTCGCTTTATTTTTCTCCGGGATTTGGATATAACATTTCTGTTTTGGGATATAATATTAAAGATGGTAATTATGAGAAAAGTTTTTCCGGCGGTTTTTCTTCATTTGATTTTAACCTTGATTTGGGTTACAGGGTTTGGATTGTGAACAAGACTGGATTCCATTTTGGTTTTGATGTTGGATATGATTTGAGCGTGCCTCTTAAAACAAGCTCATTTGATGATTTTGAAGAAGCCGATGTTCGTGGCGGTCAGCGGCACAAGATTTATTTTGGTGTCGCGTTTAATTTTGGCGACAAAAGCCCGGATAAATTTGCTGAGCAATCTGAATAGTGAGTTTTTTGAATCCATAAATTAATGAGTTGAAAAAAAATAGAAAATAGCAGCTGAAAATTCGGCTGCTATTTTTTTTTTCTCCAAAGGAATTTTCGCCGGCCTGCAAGCGTGAAGGGTTCTGGAATGGCGCGAACTGGCTGCCTGCGTTTTTTTTAACGCTGGTTTTATAAAAACGTTCTGGTTTTGCTGTGCAAAGAGCGGGGATAAAAAATGACAAAAAGGACTTGACAAATTTCGGGGGGGGGGTACAATGAGAGGTAAAATGGGCTAAAACAAGGCCTTTGCTATCGCTGCGAAAATTTTGTTGTTCCAAAATCTAAGAATGAAACAGAGATGTTCATTCTTTAAAAAACAAATTGAAAGGCCGGACGGAAGTCATGACTTTTCGTTGGCTTTTTATGGGAGATTTTTATGAAACTTTCAAAAAAAATTGCAATCCTGGCAACCGCTCTTATTTCTTTTGCATTTATTTCCTGCGACACAGACACGGATGATTCAAAGCCTCCTGCTGAATCAAGCGGTTCAACTGGAACTGGTGGCTCGACTTAGGCCGGAGGCTCTACTGGAACTGGGGCTTCTACGGGCACAGGCGGCTCGACTGAAGCCGGAGGCTCTGCTGGAACTGGAGGTTCAACCGGCACAGGCGGCTCAACAGAAGCCGGAGGCGGTACTGGAGCTGGCGGTTCAACAGAACCTGGCGGCACGACTGGTTCAGGCGGAGAGGCTGAGGGAAATCCTGTTTTGCCTGGAATAAAAGGTGGCACAGGCAACGAAAAGGATACGTTTGCAGGAAAAACCTTTTATAATTCAGTTGAAAAAGACACTGCGGAATCTTACACAAAATACGTGTTTTCAACAGATGGAACTGTGGAAATCTATAATAAAAATGATGACTCAGACGGAACATCTGCAGACGCTGTTATAAACTATTCTTTTAGCGAAGATGGAAAGATTGTATACATGACTTACAATAAAATCAGTGATATGACAGGTTCGGGTATTTTGTATACTTATGAAGAGTTTGTGCAGTATATAAATACTGTCTATGCGGAAAACTTCTTAAAAAGTATTAATAGCGAAGAAGTTCCTCCCGAGTTAAAAGACGAAATCGCTAAACAGTTAGGTTTAGAGTCATATACCACAGATGAAGCGCTGGTTGATGCTGCAAAACTAAAAATGCAGGGTTTAGCTCGTAAAATGTTTGGTACTGTATTCCAGCATGATCTTTCTAACGATGCGGCTGGACCTGCTGTTCTTACGGAAAGAAATACATGGGGAAAGGATCTTTCAAAATTTATTTCTTTAAATGGCGATACGTGTTATAAACAATATAATTCTGAAAAAGATTTTGATTTTAGCTTTGAATGTGTGATGGGAAGTTTTTCTTGCAGATACGTAGACTCTACAAGAAAACCATGGCATTATCGTAATGTAGACAGTGCAAAAATCTACTTTGAATTTGAGGGTGCAAACATAGAAGCACCTTACACTATTTCTAACGATGGAAAAAGACTATCTACAATCATTGAGGGAGAAGTTAAAAATTATATTGATGCAAAATTAGAGCTGGGTAAAATGAGTCTTTATAACTAAAAAAGAGTTTCTGGCATTTTGATATGCTTTATGTCCGCCGCGGAAGCAATTGTGCTTTTGCGGCGGATTTTTTTTTTTTTGCCAAAGGAATTTCCGCCGGCCTGCAGGCGTAAAGGATTCGGGGAATGGCGCAAAAGCGGCTTCTTGCGTTTTACTTGGGGCGTGCGTATGCGCAGAATGGTCTTACGCCGGCGTGGAAGAGTGCCGAAGGCAGGCGAGCGCAGCGAGACCTAGCGTTAGCGGGCTCTGGAAGGCCGGTTTTCTGGAGGAATGAAGCAGGCGCGCGGGATTTGCCGCGGGGCGGAATCTTAGCGTACGGAATTTTTTAAAAGTTGTTATTATTCCTGCAATTCTTTATAATGTTTTTATGGAAACACGTAATATTTTTGAAAATCTTTCTTGTATCGATCATCGATATTCTTTGTCGGAAGCTGAGGTGTTTGCCGGGCTTTCTAAGTATATTTCTGAAGAGGCCAGCATCCGTTCGTGCGCAAAATGCGAGGCGGCTCTGGTAAAGGCTCATTTGAAGATTCGCGGCGAGCTTGATGAACAGGCTGCGAAAAAACTTGATGATGTTGCGGCGGCGATTGACCCGCAGGAAGTTTACGCTGAAGAGGAAAAAACCAAGCACAATATCCGCGCGCTTGTGAACGTGATGAAAACAAAGGTTGATTCTAAGACAGGACCGCTGATTCATCTGGGCGCGACTTCTGTTGATATTTTGGACACTGCGCTTTCTTGCCGTATGCGTGATGTTACTCAGAATGTTGTTCTTCCGGAGCTTAAGAAACTTGAAAACTATCTTTGCGATATTGCTGAGCGCGAATGCGCGACTCCGCAGGTTGGCAGAACGCATGGACAGCACGCTGTTCCGATTACTTTTGGCTGGTCGATTGCGGAATTTGTAAGCCGTTTGGGAAAATCTATTCTGCGCATCGAGGAGCTTTCTAATCAGCTGGTTGGAAAACTGGCCGGTCCTGTTGGTTCTTACAACGGGCCTTCTATGATTGTGAAAAATCCTGAGGAGCTTGAAAAAACTTATGTTGAATTTTTGGGACTTCATCCTTCTGAGTATTCGAACCAGCTTGTTGAGCCGGAATATGTTCTTCGCCTTTTGCTTGAGATGAACGTGGCGTTCGGGATTATTGCGAACCTGGCGGACGACCTGCGCAATCTTCAGCGTTCTGAAATAGGCGAGGTTTTTGAATATTTTGCGTCAACGCAGGTTGGCTCTTCGACTATGCCGCAGAAACGAAATCCATGGAACAGCGAGCACGTGAAGTCTTTGTGGAAGGCAATGTGTCCGCGCGTAATTACGTTCTATATGGACCAGATTTCTGAACATCAGCGCGATTTGACAAATTCCGCAAGCCAGCGTTTTATTGCCGACTACGTAAGCGGATTTACAATGGCTGTTGCAAGGATGAATTCTGTTGTAAAGGGGCTGCAGGCTGACCGCGAAAATATGGCTAAAAATCTTGAAAATGCCGGCGGAAAGGTAAAGGGCGGCGTTTTGGCTGAACCGGCGTATATTCTTTTGGGCGAAGCCGGCGTGAACGACGGCCACGAGGTTATCCGCAAGATTACGCTTGAGGCTGAGCAGACTGGAAAGACGTTCTTTGAGGTTCTTAAAACTCACAAGGATGCGTATGAAAAGATTACTGCGCAGCTTGAAAAACTTGGCGTTGCCGACCCGGCGAATTTCTTTGAGCATCCTTCTAATTATTGCGGACTTGCGGCTGTTAAGTCAAAGCGGCTTGCGCTTAAGTACCGCGAGCTGATGAAATAAGTTTTTTGCGGTGGAGCAGTGTGTGCGTGGGAAGGAAAATCTTTCTGCGCTGAAAATTTTTATAAAGGGGATTTTCTGATGAAGAATCCCCTTTTTTATTGAAAGAATTTGAAACCTTTGTGATTTATGATTATTTTTTAAATATATGAAAAAAATTATGAAAGAGATTGATGCTGCCGTGGTTACTGATGAAATCTCTGAGGCGATGGAAAAGGAGGCGGATTTGCCTTCTGTTGTAAGCAAGGGGCTTCAGAGCAACGAAGATTTTTATAAGATGGCGTTCCAGTTTCAGGAAATTATGATGATTTACGAGAGCGCCATAAAGCAGCTTGAGACAAAACTGGAGATTTTAAACAAGGAATACAAGGTTACCGGGCGAAGGAATCCGATAGAAACCATTAAGTCCAGGATAAAGTCGCCTGACAGCATTGCTAAAAAACTTGAAAAGAAGGGGCTTTCTGTAAATTTTAAGACGATGACTGAAAATTTGCAGGATATTGCCGGTGTCCGCGTTATTTGTCCGTATATTTCGGATATTTACAATGTAAAGGATATTTTGCTTAAGCAGCCGGACATAAAGCTTATTGAGCAGAAAGATTATATTGAAAATCCTAAGCCGAGCGGCTACAGAAGCCTGCATATTGTTGTGGAAGTTCCGGTTTATCTTAGCCAGACAAAGCACAATGTAAGGGTTGAAATACAGCTGCGCACTATCGCTATGGATTTTTGGGCGAGCCTTGAGCATGAGCTTAAGTACAAGAACGAGCAGAAAATTCCTGATTCTGTCCGGCGTGAGCTTTTCAGGGTTGCGGAAACGATTGCCATGACCGACCGCGAGATGGAAGAGATTGCGATTGAGCTGCAGGCGATGGATTAGCGTGATTGGATGCGGTTTGTTCAGTCTGTTAATGTCTTATTGGTTCAATCGGTTGATTCTATCCGATTGATGTCTGATTAATTTCAACTTTTTTGAAAATCCGGTATACTGAAAATATGATAAAACTGGTTGCATTTCTTGGAAATTATGGCAAGGAATATGAAAAAACAAGGCACAATGTGGCGTGGCAGTTTGAAGATTCCCTGCCGTTTGCCGCAAAATTGAGCTGGCAGAAGAAATTTAAGGGCAATTTTGCGGTGGTTGAGCCGGAATTGCTTGCCGGGTGGTGCGCGGAATCTGGAATTCTTTCTAAAAAGGACGGTTCTGCGGTGATTGTTCCGCCCGAAATGGAAAAAATTTATTTTTTAAAGCCCGAGACTTATATGAATCTTTCCGGCGAGAGCATAATTGAAATATGCGGTTTTTATAAAATCAAGCCGGAGGAAACGCTTGTTGTTCACGATGAGCTGGAGCTGCCGCTTGGAACTGTAAGCCTAAATGGAGCGGCGGGCTTGGCGGTCATAACGGATTGCGCTCAACCAGGCAGGTGTTTGGAACTGCGGATTTCTGGCGGCTGCGTTTTGGGCTTACGAAGCCGGTTGGCCGGGATATTGCCGATTATGTCCTGGGAAAATTTACCTGGGATGAGCAGATTGTGCTGAGCCAGGTTTTTCCGCAGGCTGCTGTGCTGCTTGCAAAAGTTCTGTTTTCTAAAGATCCTGCGAAATTTATTCAGGAATGGGGAAAGAAAAAACTGGTTTGATTCTGGAAGAGTAGACGTGGATGTAAATAAATGTGAATATAAATTGAAAACGCTTTGTTTTTTTGTTATATTAATATAAATCATTATATTTTTGGGATGTTAAATGAAAGAAATTCGTTTTGACGAAGAAGAGGATGCAAAAAAGAAAGCTCCTGAAATGCCAGATCCTCTTGCAGAAAAATTTATTAAGACGCGCCAGATTATTCTTTCTGGTGAAATTAACAAGGATTTAGCTGAAAAAATTGTGCGTCAGCTATTGGTTCTTGAAGCGGATGATGCGGCAAAGCCTGTTTATATTTATATTGATTCGCCTGGTGGTGATGTTGATGCTGGCTTTGCTATTTTTGACATGATTCGTTTTGTAAGTTGTCCTGTTTTCCTTATTGGAATGGGGCTTATTGCAAGCGCCGCTGCGTTGATTCTTCTTGCGGTTGACAAGGAGCATCGCCTTGCGTTGCCGCACAGCCGTTATCTTATTCATCAGCCTTCTTCTGGAATGCGCGGTGTTGCGACAGACATTGAGATTCATGCGAAGGAAATGGAGCGCACAAAGGCGGTTCTGAATAAAATTATTTCTGAGCAGACCGGAAAATCTTTTGAACAGGTTGCTGCTGACACAAACCGCGATTATTGGTTGAATTCCGAAGAGTCTGTTGAATATGGGCTTGTTTCAAGGATTGTAAATTCAAGAAAAGATTTGGTAAAATAGTTTATGGTGTTCGCGCTGACCGAAAAGCTTGAATCAGAAATTCTTCAGGCTTTGGAAAACCAGGAACAGAAATTTTTAGTTGACGCTCAAAATTCGGTTTTGGTTTCTTCGGAAAAAATCAGCGCCGATGAATACAGTTTTTTTGCTTTGCCCGAATGGAATTCTTCCGATGGATTTAATCTTATGGAAGACTTTGTAAGCGCTTTGCATTCCCCGATTGCAAAAGATGAACTGCAGCGGATTCTCCATTCTGGAAGGGGGGTATTCAGAAATTTTAAGGATACGTTAAAAAAATATCCGGAAGTTGAAAAGCTTTGGCATGGGTTTAAGAATAGAAAAATGCGGCTTTACATCAACGGATGGTATAATCAGCTGCGCGAAATATGGGGCTTGGAAAAGTTAGACCATGAACCTGAAGAAACTGGAGATTTGATTCAGGATGACTTTAATTTTGAAAGTTATTCATCATCAAATCAGGAAGAGGTTCTTTTAAATTTAAAATACGCAGCGTCAGGCGAGATTGAAAATTCGGCAACACCGGAATTAGATGAAGCATTGTTTGACTTATGGATACAGCAGTTTGAAAGCGGCGGTCCGCAAAATCAGACTGGAATTGTATGCCATTCAAATTCTGATGAGTTTGCCGGATGTATTACAGCTAAGCCTGCGGCAGGGAATAAAAATTCCCGCGGAACAGATAAAATTGTAATTTTAACAAGTTTTTATGTTCTTGAAAAATTCAGAGGTCTTGGCATTGGAAGTGAACTTATGGAACTGTTCATGAATGCTTTGAGAGACCGGAAAAAAAAATGGGTTTTGCTGACCAACACGATTGTCCCGGATTCTTTAATGCCTTTGTTAACTAGAAATGGTTTTAAAAGAATTGGATCTGGTTTTGTAGCAGAACTTTAAACTTTTTTGCTTAGGAGCAATTTATTATGTATAACAGACGTGAATCAGAAATTGATATGAATTCAGTGGCTGCTTTCCTTCAGGATTCAGTAGAAAAGGTTAAGACTCAGGAAAATCTTGATCTTCTTACGGAACTTAAAAAAGTTTTTAAGAAAAATGTTCCTCTTACTCTTAGAAATTATGTTGCAGCGTATCTTGTAAAAGAAACAGTAAGCATTTTCATGGCGCTTACCGTTCGCGCAAGAACGACTACCGCGATAATAAAAAGACATTCCGGGACAGAAATGTTCGCGAACAGAAGATTTCTGAAAATCCGGTGGAAGAAAGACAGCCGCGTCCGCGCGTTCAGATTGATCCTGAGCTGGCGGCGACTATTTTTATCAGTATTGGACGAAACCGCCGTGTTTTCCCGCGCGATTTAGTTGGTCTTCTTGTTGGCGGCGCTGGTCTTGACCGCGATAGAATAGGCGATATCCGTGTTCTGGCAAATTATTCTTTTGTCCAGCTTTTTAAGGAAGACGCAGAAAGGCTATTTCTGTTTTGAACGGTTATGATTACCGCGGCCGAAAGCTTGCCGTAAGCTACAGCCGCACAAAGGATGACGAGATGCTGGATGACGAGACAGTTTCTATGTCCGATGGTTTTGATGAAAGGGCTGCTGCTGAGGATGCTGCGGCATACGCTGCTGCAACAAAGGCTTCTGGCAACGAAGCGTTTGGCGCGCCTCATGTAGAGCTTTCTGACGATTCTGAAATGTAATTGTATTACGGGGCTGTCCAGAATGTGAATTTTGCTTTCTGGCGGCCCGTTTTTTTTGTCTATGAATATTTCGGTTTTAAATACAGGTCCTTTCCGCATAAACACTTGGATTGTGGAGCTTTGCAAGAATAAAGTTCTTGTTTTTGATCCAGCGGCCTGTTCTGTTACAAACGATTCTCTTGAGATTGTAAATTTTCTAAAAGCGAATAACCTTGAGCCGGCTGCGTTTTTGCTGACCCATGGGCATTTTGACCATATTACGGGAACTGGAATCTGTAAGTCGTTTTTCCCGGATGCGCCGCTTGCGCTTCATAAAGAAGATTTGCCGATGGTGGGGGCTTCCGCGGCGGACGCCCAGAAAAATCAGCTGGAAGCGATGGGGCTTGGAATGATTGTTCCGGCTCTGAATGGGCTTCCGGAGCCGGATGCCGCTTTTTCCGGCGAGCCGTTGCTTTCTTCTGTTATAGAGGCAAAAGATCCGGATGTGGCGGACGCGCTTTCTGCATGGAAAGTTCTGCATACGCCGGGCCATACTGAAGGTTCTGTCTGTTATTACAATGAAAAAGAGAAAATATTGATTACCGGCGATACAATTTTTTACCACAGCTGGGGTCGCACGGATTTTCCGGGCGGAAGCGAGCGTAAAATGGTAAAATCGCTGGAAAGAATCTATTCTTCTTTGCCTGATGATGTTCTGGTTTATCCCGGGCATGATTATGCGGGTTTTGCCCTTGCTGAAAATAAGCAGGACAGTTTTTAATCTGTTTTTTATTCCGCTTTTATTCCGCTGAAACTTTATCCGTAGAACTGTTCGGGATGATATGGAATGAATTCCGGTTTTTGGCCATTTTCAATCCTATAAAAAATTGAGCTGATGTTTTTTCCTGTGATTTCAAGCATTGCGAATCCTGCGGAACTTCTGTGCCTTGGAAGGGAAATGCTTCCGGGGTTCATTATGTATGTTGTTCCCATAAGTTCCGCCGGAACGTGCGTGTGCCCGAAAATTGCTGTGTCCGCTCCAAAAACTTGCGCTGTTGCCTGTACTGCGGAATAATCGTAGTAAACGCCTTCTGAATGTCCGTGGCTTACAAGAATTGTCCGTTTTCCGGCCTGCATCGTGATTTTTGGCGGAACGATTATGTCTTTTGAAAAATCTGCTGAGCAAAATGAAGGGTCGTTGTTTCCTTTTACAAAAGCGATTACCGGCGGAAGCCAGCTTGCCGTGGAAAAATGATTTTTTGCTTTTTCAATTACAAAAAGAAGGTCGAAAATTCCGTCGCCTGCGAATATCAGCGCGTCAGCTTTTGCGCCGAATGTCTGTACAATCGATAAAAAAGTTTCTTTTGCGCCGTGGCTGTCTGAAATTACAAGTATTTTCGCGTTTTCGTTTTTTGAAAACTTCTCCAGGTCTCTTTTTGATGCAAAAATTCCATTTTCAAGCTGAGAAAGAAAGTTCATCGCCTAGTCCAGCACAAAATGGTTGATTGGAATGAGACCGGTTTCAGAATCCACATATCTTGAAATTTTTGAGTTTCCGGCAAGCATTTTTGCGATATTAAAGAGGTTTGCGTCTTTTTCAAACGGCGCTTCCGCAATATCCGCGAAAAGAACGGCTTTTTCAATTATGGAAACGGCTTCTCCGGCGAATTCCTGCTCCGATTCTGTTTCTAAAATTCCGTTCATCTTCGCCTTCTGCTTTTTGTCGATTACAATGTCCGAAGTGTATTCAGTTCCAAGCACATCATCCTGGCTGAAAAGTGAAATTACCGGGAACGGCAGCTTTCCGTTGTATTCGTCCTGGATTCTGGTTATTGCTTTGTAGGTTCCTTCCGGCGCGCCAAGAATAACAATTCCGGAAACTTCTTTGTCGTCCAGGATATTTGCAAGGTTTGTTGTGTAGGTTCTTGCGCCGTGCTTAAAATCGTCTGGAAAAACAAGCGCAAGCAGTTTTCCGCCCTCGCTTGAATTTCCGTATTTTTGAAAAAGCGAGTCTTTCATTTTTTTTACAAACGTTTCGTCATTGTATCCGTAGCCGAAAAATACAACGATATTTTTATTCGATTTGTGCCAGAGCTGGCTTGGAAGTGCAAGCGCTGTTGAATCTTCCTCCGCTTCGCATAAAGTTATAAGCCTTGAGTCTGAAAATCTTTTTTCAGTTTTTTTTCCGCATGATGAAATAAAAAAAGCCGCGGCAAAAATAAGAATGAACGCTGTTGTTTTTTTCATAATTCCCACTTGGAAAAGTCTAGCAGTTCTTAAATATAGTTGTTTGCAAAAAAATTGGTTTCATATTTTATAGATTTTTATCTGCTTGCGTATAATTTGCGTATGTATTTACTGGTTATTAAGCAACTTTTTATTATGTTTTTGATTGCTGCATGCGGATTCTTTGTTTCCCGGCAGTTTAAGTTTGGCGCGCTGGAGCAGCAGTTTGTTTCAAAGGTTCTTATCTATTTTGTAAACCCCAGCCTGGTCTTTTTTAAATTCGACATGGATTTTGATGCGGAAAGCCTTAGGAATTTCGGTATTGTGTTTCTTTTGTCTGTCATAATCCATTTTGTGATGGTCGCCCTGGCGCTTGTCTTTTGCCGCTCAAGGCGTACGGAGGAAAAAGAGCTTGATCAGATTGACCGGCTCAGCGTTGTTTTTACGAACTGTAGTTTTATAGGAATTCCTCTGATTGATGGAATTTTTCCGGGAACGAATGCGATTTTCTATCTGCTTCCATTTATTGTGACGTTCAATATTTTTCTGTGGACTTTTGGTTACAGGACTTTTGGCGGTCGCGTGAATTTAAAAAAACTTCTCTTGAATCCGAATATAATTGCGGTTGTCGCCGGATTTATTCTTTTTTGCAGTCCGTTCAGGCTGCCTGAAGTTATTTCAGAGCCGTTCCGCCACATTTCCGGAATGAATACGGCGATGGCGATGTTCCTTTTGGGTATGCTCTTTGCGGATTTCCACGGATTTAAGAAGACTTATACAATGCATCTTGTAAAACTCTGCGTGCTTCGTTTTGCGGTGGTTCTGATTTTTGTATTTTTGATTATTCTGGCGGCGTCAAGGGTTTTTGCAGGCGTTCCGGACATCCGTCTGATTTGTTACGTAACGTATATCGCGGCGCTTTGCCCGGTCGCAATGAGCGTTTCCGGTTTCGCGGTTCTTTTTAACAAGGATGAATCCTATTCGGGGCTTGGCGTTCTTGCGACTTCGTTGCTATGCGTGGTTACGCTGCCCCTTAGCGTTGCGCTTGCGGAATTTTTCTTCTGAGCTGAATTGTTGCGATGAATAAAAAATGTTTTTTTGGGATAGCCGCATTGTTTTTTTTCTCTGCCGCATTTGCAAAGAAAAGCGACGTGCAGCTTTTCTCAGGACTTTTTTTTACGGATTTTGAATATTCTGTCTCGGATAACAGATTTTTTAACTCTGGTTTCCGCGGCGGAGAATTCTCTGTTTCAAATTTTAATTTTTTTGGTGAAGAAAACCATTTTGGATTTTTTGAAAGGCTTTCGTTTCAGGCCGGAGATTTTTTTGGAGCGGAATTTGCCGCGGGACCTGCGTTTTGTGCCGCGCCCAATGATTTTTTGCGGATTCAGGCTTCACCGTTTTTTAGGCTGGGCTTTGAATTTGAAAAAAATCAGAATATCGAAAAATATGGAAAAATATCTTTTGGAACAGGCTCTGCGGATGAATACAGAATTCTGCTTGGCGCAGGCACATCCGTATTCTTTTTTCTTATGCAGAGCCGGAGGGTTTCTCCGCTTCTGGGCATTGATTTTTCCGTGAGTTTTTTTTGCCGCGATTTTGTTGATATTGATGGCGCTCTTTATTACCTTGATTACGAAAATTTTTTGCTTCTGAAGTTTTCGCCGTTTATAGGCGTTTCTTTCAATTTATAAAAATATAGAAATGCGAATTTTTCCCTGATTTATCTGCCCATTTGTTCAATACAGTTGTTCAAGAAGTGCAAAATTTTTTGAAAATGCGGTATACTTTCTGTATGAGTAATAAAATTCCACTACGTTCAGAAGTTCCGGAAACAGATAAATGGGACTTGTCTTCAATTTATAAATCAAATTTGGAATGGGAAAACGCCCTGTCGGAGATTCCTGTTCTTACTGAAAAAGTTGTTCAATTTAAAGGAAAGCTTGGTTCCTGTCCGGAGACTTTTCTTTCCGCGTTAAAGGCCTTTGAGCAGGCTGAGTTGAAAATGGAAACAGTCTATCACTATGCAAGCCTTCAGCATGAAGCGGACGAAGATGATTCTGAAGCGACAGACCGGGAAGGCCGGGCGATGATGGCTTACACAAAAATGCAGTCTGAGATAAGTTTTATGAATCCTGAAATTCTTGCGATTCCTGAAAAATCCTTGAAAGAGTGGATTTCTGCGCCGGAATTCAGGGATTACAAGATTTATGTTGAAAGCTCATGCATTTTAACAGTTATACTTTGAGCGAAAAAGAGGAAAGAATCCTTTCCCTTCAGGCGCAGCCTGCGGAAACTGCCTACAATGCGTTCAGCGTGCTTGAAAATGTCGACTTGAACAGGCAGTTTGGAAGCGTGAACGTTAACGGTGAAGAAAAGCCGTTGACACAGACAACGTTTACAACTCTTCTTAAAAACCAGGACAGAAAAGTCCGGGAAACAACATACAGGCAGTTCTATAAAAAGTTCGAGGATTTTCAGAATGTGATTTCCGCGCTTTATGCAGGCAACGTTAATCAGGATGTTTAGGTTGCGTGCCCGCGGATATGACTCTTGCCTGCAGGCCGCGCTTTATGGAAATAAAGTTCCGCTGTCGGTTTACCACAATCTTATAGATTGCGTTCACAAGAATATTAAGACTTTACACGAATATTATTCATTGCGGAAAAAAATCATGGGATTGCAGGAGCTAAGGCATTATGATGTTTATGTTCCTCTTGTAAAGTCCGTAAAAATGCAGCACAGCTACGATGAGTCTGTTGAGATTATAAGAAATGCGCTTGCTCCGTTGGGAACAGAATATACGGAACGCCTTTGCTCTGGTCTTAAGAACGGCTGGGTAGACCGTTACGAGAACGCGGGCAAGCGGAGCGGAGCGTTTTCAAGCGGTTCGTATATCGGCGACCCTTATATTCTTTTGAATTACGATGAAAATGATATTCGCGATGTGTTTACAATGGCTCATGAAGGCGGTCATTCTATGCACAGCTGGTATTCAGTTCACAACAATCCGTTCCTTTCTTATGATTATACGATTTTCGAGGCGGAAGTTGCCTCTACTTTCAACGAGGAGCTGGTGTTCGAGTATCTTTTGAAAAATGCAAAAACAGAAGATGAAAAAAAATATCTTCTGGCGATGCGCGCGGATGATATTCTGGCGACTTTGCACCGTCAGACAATGTTTGCGGAATTTGAGCTTAAGACGCACGAGCTTGTGGAAACGGAACTCCGCTGACGGCAACGCTCTTGCGTAAAACTTACAGGGAGCTTCTTGAATTCTATTTTGGACCGGAAATGCATTTTGAGGAAAACAGCGACATGGAAGGATTAAGGATTCCTCATTTTTACAATGCGTTCTATGTGTACAAATATGCTACAGGAATTTCGGCTGCACTGGCTTTGGCAAGGCGCGTCACTTCAGGCGGTAAAAAAGAGCGCGATGATTATTTTGAATTCTTAAAGTCCGGGGGAAGCCGCTATCCTATTGAAAGCCTGCGGATTGCCGGTGTTGATATGGAAAGCACAGAGCCGGTTCAGGCCGCATGCGATACATTTAAGGATATTGTTGAAGAATTGAAAAAATTGTTCTAAAAAAAACGGGCTGTTCCGATTTGCTTATTTCCGGACAGCCCGATTTTTTTATTTACTTCCGTATGCCTCGTATTTTTTAGAAGGCGAGTAGGTTCCTTCTCTGTATTCACCAGTAAGGCTAGGAATCTTCATTTTCATTCCAGGCATTATCAGGTTTGGATTGTTAGGCTGCGGAATATTGTTCTTGTTTTCCTGGTAAAGGTTTTCCCAGAGAAGCGGGTTGTTGTAAACGTAAGGACGGCCTGCGATATTCCAGAAGCAGTCCTTTGTTTCTGCCCAAGGGCGAACAATATAATATTCAGGAAGTGGAGTTACAGCGTAAACACCGTCCAGCGCTGCGATTGCCTGCTTTGCGTAATCCTGCGATGCGGCGAAATCTTCTTTTCCGAACGCGGATTCAGCATTTCCATACGCTTCTTTTGCCGCGGTGTATGCCATCGGGAATGTCTTTTCACATCCGATTCCTTCGGCCCACTTGATTTTGTTTGCCGCAAGCTTAAGCTGCTGTTCTGCGTTGTAGCGCGCCATCATAGAATCAATATAAGCCTGGGAAAGCGATGCGTTCTCGGCGGCTTTTTTTGAATACTCAACGGCATCGTCATATTCGCCTGCGTCAAATGCAATGCGCGCTTTCTGGTTATATTCGTCAGCAAGTTTCTGGTAAGTGTTGTTTTTGTAACTAACAGCAAAAATAGAAGCGGCTGCAATCAAGACTGCTGTGGCTGCAATAAGTTTTTTCATTATTTGCCTCCGATGTTGATGTTACTGCATCGTTGAGAGAATCAACCGCATCATTTACAAGACCTTCAAGAGAAGAGTCGTTTCCTTTGAAGTCTTCAACTTCAAAATCTTCAATCGTTTCTGGAATTTCCGCTTCATGCGTTTCTGGCGCTTCATAAGAATCTGCTTCAAGCAGAACCGCATCTTCTGCTTCAATTCCTTCTATGTTGTCGCCCTCAAGAGGTTTTTCCATGTCGGCTTTTGCCGCGTAATTTGCGGCTGCTTCAACTTTAGCCCTTGCTTCGTCAATTGCTTTTTGGGCTGCAGCGCGTTTTTCTGCGACGGTTGCTGCCAGGGATGCGAATTGCTCTTCAGCTTTCAGGTAATGGTTGTACGCTGATTCCACGTTCTGCATTGCATAATTCTGGTCGCCGGATTTGAATTCTTCCACAGCCTTTTTGTAGTCTGCTTTTGCCGCGACGCCTGCTTTTACTGCATCAGCATCCTTTTTTGCTTTGAATGCGTTTCCGCGCGCTTCTTTTGCAAGCTGCTTGTAGGCTTTGTTCAGGACGTTGATGAATTTTCCGTTTGCCATATTCGCCTTATCCAGCATCAGCGTTCCGAGCAGATTTGTTGAGCTGTTTAAATTTTCAAAGTCCGAAAGGGCGGAGCAGCCTTCGTTGTAAGAATTTTCATCGTAGGAAATCAGGTTGTTGTCTTCGATTTTTTTCTTGTTTTCCAGGGCTTTTGCGTATGCGGTCAGCGCCATGTAGCGTTTTTCAACATCGCCAAGAGGAATTGAAATATCGAGTCCTGATTCAGACTGGGCTTTCAAGGTGTCGTAGATTGAATCCGCGGCAGAGAAACGGTTTTCCGCAATTTTATCTGCGCCGGCTTCTATGGCGGCGTTTCGGGCTGCTTCTGTTCTTTCAAGCGCCGATGAGTTGTCTACGGCTTCTTCGATTTTGTTTTCAACTTCATTTACCTTGTCTTTTATGGCAGATTCAGTTGTATCTTCTGTTTTTGGAGTTGAGCCGCAGGATGTAAATGTGAAGGCGAAAACTGCTGCGAGCAAAACTGGAACAATGATTTTTTTCAAAGTGAATAAACCTCCATTTTTTTAATCACTATATTTTACAATAAGTTTGTTTACTTCGCAATTTATAACCAAAAAAAATGCAAAAAAAATCAGATAAAAATCCGAAAAAATCGTTTTGTATGCTAAAATATCTGTTGTGGTTTGCGCGGAAAACGCCGGGATGGCGCGCGATATGTGTGAATCAGGAGGCATGATTTTTATGGCAGATGATTTTTCTTTTGAGATTACTGAAAAACTGGGAGTTCTTTCGACTGCCAAAAGCGGCTGGACTCTTGAGCTGAATAAAGTAAGCTGGGGCGGCCGTCCGGCAAAATACGACATTAGAAGCTGGGCTCCTGAGCATGAAAAGATGGGAAAGGGCGTTACTCTGAACGACGAGGAATTTCAAGCCCTGAAAAAGCTGGTTTCAGGCATCTGAGATTTTTTGTGCTATTGAATGGAAAAGTCGCAGGTTGCGCAGGTCGCTCCTTTTTTTACGATGATTTCGTAAATAAGTTTCTGAAGTATTATGTCTTCAAGCAGAGTTCCTGTTGAGCGGATTTCCATGTCGGAATTCGCAAGGTCTGCAAGTATCGCGGTTGTCTGCCCGGATGTCCAGTGCCTTGCGGCCTTTGAATATTGAGTTTTAAGTTTTTTGCTGGCGAATCCGTTTATTTTAAGGTTGAAGTCATCGTTCTGTCCTTGTACGCGGAGCTTGTGCCATAGAAGAAGTTTTCTAAAGCAGGATGTAAGTCCCGCGATAATCATAACGGAGGCATTTTCTTTTGAAAGCCGGATTTTCTGTAGAATTTCCATGGCTTTTTCCAGGCGTTTTTCCGGTTGGGGGATTTCGTCCGCCATCGCCTCGAAAAGCGTAAATGCGTTCTCTTCCCTGGAATGTGACAGGACTGAATCTACATCGGCCGCGGTAATCTGATGTCCTTTTGGAAAAAGAATAAAAAAGCGTGAGCACTCGTTTTTCAGGGCTTCCGTGTTGTTTTCAATCATTTCAAGAATGTCTTCAGCGGCTTCTTCCTGGACAGAATATCCATTTTTTCTGAAGAAATTCTGAATCCACGGAACTTTCTGGTTTTCGAACATTTCCCAGAAAATCTTTTTATTTGCGGCGGGAACGGCTTTTTCAATCTTTGTGTCTATTGAAATTTCGTCGCTTGTAAGAATCAGCACATTTGTTTCTGAGCTTGAGCTGGAAATCCATTTTGTTATGGTTTCAATGTCTTCCTTTTTTTTAATGACTTCCGCATTTTTTACGGTCACACAGACTGCGTCTGCAAAAAGAGATTCGTTTTCAAGGATTCCCATAAAATCTTTTACAGGAGTTTCAGAGGCATAGTAATTATATTCTTCAATTTCGCCGAATTTCTTTTTTAACGAAGAGCGCACATTCTGGATGGTTTCATTTTTTTCTCCGTTTTCCGGACCTGTGTAAAGGTAAACTGCTGCCATTTTAGTAAGTTCTTACGATGTTTGAAAGGATTCCGACTACCCGTACGTCTGTGCAGTAAATCGGCTGCATCGCAGGATTTTCCGGCTGAAGGCGTATTCTTGATGATTCTTTATAATATCTTTTCAATGTGATTGCGTCATCTAAAACCGCGACTACTATCTGTCCGTCTGTTGCTGTGTCGGCCTGTTCTATAACGGCAAGGTCGCCTTCAAGAATTCCGGCGTTAATCATGCTTGTTCCGCGGACCCTGAGCGCAAAGTAGCTTTTTCCCGGACGGATAAACGGTTCTGTAAGGTTTACGTATCCATCAAGATTTTCCTCGCTCAGCAGAGGGCGGCCGGCTGCGACAGTTCCAAGGAGCGGCACTTTGCTCACAAAAGGTTTGCTTTCCTTTTGTCTTTCGTCAACAAGAATCCTGATTGAGCGCGAACGTTTCTGTTCGGTTGTAAGATAGCCTTTTTTCTGAAGGGCGGCGATGTGGTCCTGAACGGCGCGGAGTGAAATTCCAAAGTGCTCGCTGATTTCCCTTACGGTAGGAGGATAGACGTTCGTTTCTGTGAAATCTGCAATAAATTCTAAAACTTCCTTCTGTCGGTCTGTTATTTGTTTCATATTGAATCCTCGTTTTTTTTTATTCTTCTTCAAATCTTGAGTCAAAAAGCGCAGAAATCTCGTTGGCACATTCAACTTCATCCGGTCCGTCTGTGCGGAGTGTCAAGACTGTGTTGTAGCCGGCTGCCATTGTTATTACGCCCATAATTGATTTTGCATTTACGGTCGTGTCGTCCCGGGAAAGTGAAACTTCGCACTGGTACTTGTTTGCGGTCTGGGCGATGATTGCCGCCGGTCTTGCGTGAATTCCTGCTCGGTTTTTTACAGTAAGCATTTTTTCTGTCATAGTTTTTTCCTTTTATGTTTTGATTTTATCAATATGAATCGTCTGAATCTGTAAACGCGTTTTTTACGACACCGTTTCAATCCATTTAAGTACATTCTGATTGAAGTCCCGTGCGGAGTTGTAGCCCATGTTCTTAAGACGTTCGTTCATGGCGGCGGCCTCGATTATAATCGGCATATTTCTTCCGGGGCGGACTGGAATGTCAATTGCCGGAACTTTTACGCCAAGAATATCCATGTATTTTTCGTCCACGCCAAGCCGGTCGTAGATTTTGTTCTGGTCCCATTCTTCAAGGCGGACTACAAGCTGGATTTCTTTCTGGTCGCGGATTGCCCCGACTCCGTAAAGTTTTGAGATGTTGATTATTCCAAGCCCGCGGATTTCCATGTGGTGGCTGATTAAAGTGTTTGCGCCGCGTCCAAGGACGGTGTTTCCATTCACACAGCGTACTTCAACAATGTCATCGGCGACAAGCCGGTGTCCGCGTTCAACAAGCTCAAGGGCTGTCTCGCTTTTTCCTACTCCAGAATGGCCGGTAAGAAGAATTCCTACGCCGTAAACTTCAACAAGGACGCCGTGAAGCGTTTTTGTAGGCGCGAAAGTATTTGTAAAAACCCGGATAAGTCGCTTTGAAAAATCAGTTGTGTCCAGCGGTGTTGAAAGAATCGGGCAGCAGGCTTCTTCCGCGATGCGCGAAAAATCTTCAGTAGGCTCGCGGCTACTTGAAAAGATGCAGCAGGGAATCTTGTAGTTAAAAAGCTGCTGCAGGGTGTCTGTTTTGTTTTCGTCGTGAAGTTTTTTTAAATAGGCGGTTTCGCCGCGTCCGAAAAGCTGGACACGCTGGAAGGCGAAGGCATCGAAAAATCCTGAGATTGCAAGTCCGGGGCGGTTGATGTCTGGAACTGTAATCGTTCTTGGCAAGCCTTTCCGCCCGGCAATACATTTTAATTCAAGGGCATCGTGACCCGGCAAATCAAGGTCGAGCAAATCTAAAACTGTGAATTTTTTTTCCGCCATATAAATTATACTATACTAATTGTATGTCTTTTTTGCAATTAAAATATACGCTGCGATCATTGCAATTCCTGTCATAATCCAGCTTAAAGGATAAACGGCCAGAAGGCTTGTCCATTTGCTGAAATCTTTCAGAACCGGAATGAATTCTGAGTATGGGAAAATACGCTTTACCCAAAAGACGCGGAACACGCAGATGAACAGAATGCTCAGCGCGGCTGGAATCATCGGATGGCCTGCGGCGCGTATTGTTGCGCCTGAAATTTCGTAAGTTGCCACAAGCCACTGGAAGGAAACTACAACCAGCATTCTTAGAACTCCGAATTTTATAGCTTCGGGATCGGTGGTGTAGATTTGTATGAAAAATTCCCGGAAGAAAACAAAGATAAAGTCCATTATTCCAGTAAAAATTATTCCGAAAAAAATGCACAGGGAATTCACCTTGCGGCAGCGTTCAAATTTTTGCGCGCCAAGATTTGGCTTGTAAAGGAAGTCGTCGCCATGTTAAAGGCCAGTACAACATAATAGCTGAAAAGCTCGTAGTTCAGTTCGCTCGCAGAGCCTGCCATTGCCTTTGAGCCGAAAGAATTTATGGAGCTCTGGACAATCAGGTTGGACAGCGCGAAAAGAATTGACTGAAGGCCGGATGGAATGCCTGTTTTTAGCATTTTTGAAAGAAGCTGTGTGTTAAGCCCCAGTTTTTTTATGTCAAGGTGAAGCTCGTCCGTTTCTTTATAAGGAATGAAATTACCAGAAAAGAGCTTGCCCCTGTGGCAATAACCGTTGAGATTGCGACTCCGGCAACCCCAAGCTTAAAGACAATTACAAGAAGAAGATTTAAGAGAACATTGATAATTCCTGAAATTATAAGCGCAAAGAGAGGCCGTTTTGTGTCTCCCTTGCTTCTTAAGATTGAAGAGCCGAAATTGTAGAGCATAAAAAACGGCATTCCCATAAAATAAATCCGAAGGTAAAGGGCCGCAAGGTTTATGACGTCTTCCGGAGTTTCTATAAATTCAAGAAAGGGTTTTGCTATGAACCAGCCGATAAAAATCAGCGCGAATCCGGCGATAAGCGCAAAAGTTATCGTTGTATGCACCGCATTCTGTATTTGCTGTTTTTTTCCTGCGCCGATTAAATTTGCTATTACAACATTTGCTCCGAGCGAAATTCCTACAAAAAGGCTTATTATTATGTTGATTATCGGACCGTTGCTGCCGACTGCGGCAAGCGCCTGGCTTCCTGAAAAACGGCCGACCACGGCGGCGTCCGCGGAGTTAAAAAGCTGCTGAAGAATGTTGCTTGCGGCGATTGGAATTGCAAACAGAAGAATCTTGTTCCAAAGTGAACCGTTCAGCATATCAATTTTGTTTTTTGCCTTTTCCATTAGAGTTCTTTTAAAGCCTCCTGGATGTCGTTCAGGGAAATCTCGCTCCGGTTCTGCTGGCTTGCAACAAGCGCCGCCCGGTTGATAACGGATTCAATCTGGGCGCAACTGAAACCGTTGAAATTTTTTGCAAGGATTTTCGGGTCAAAAGAATAGTTTTTTCCTGCCGAATATTTTTCAATCAGTTTTTCGCGGAATTCAAAATCCGGGTAAGGAACTGTGTATTTTGCGTCAAATCTTCCGGGGCGGATAAGCGCCTCGTCCAAAGCGTCGCGGCTGTTCGTCGCTGCAAGCACAAGAATTCCATCGTGCGAAGTAAAACCGTCCAGTTCGTTTAAAAGCGCCGTTACAATTCTTGTGTTTTCTGTTTCAATGGCGGAGCCTGAATAATTTCTTTTTGTTCCGATGCCATCAAATTCATCTATAAAAACAATGCAAGGGGTCCGTTTTCTGGCTTTTGCAAAAAGAAGCTTTACTTTTGCCGGACCTATCGCCATGAACATGCTTTCAAAGTCGGTCGCCTTTGCCGGAATGAAATTTACTTTTGCCTCGCCGGCAAGCGCGCGCGCAAAAAGCGTTTTTCCGTTTCCAGGCGCGCCTTCTAAAAGAATTCCTTTTGGCATTCTTATTCCTTTTGCCCTGTATGCGGCCGGATTTTTCATGATGTCGGCAATCTGCATCATGTCTTTTTTTAAATTTTCCATTCCGACAATGTCGCTGAATTTTACGCCGGTTTTGTGCACGGTCTTAAAAGTGTTCGGCGAAATAAATTTTCTGAACGCAAAGATAATGACTGCAAAAAAAATCACATAAAAAAGAACATCTAGAACGGTTGAAATTATTTCTGAAAAATCCTGTTCTTCCGTGATTTTTACGCTATTTAATAGAAGATATTGTTTCAGGAGCGGGGAATCCGGGTTTTCTGTGGAAAAAACGGTCTCGCCGCCGTTATATTTAAAATTGATTTTATCTGAGTAAATTGTCGCTTCGGAAATTTTTTCGTCCGAAACCTCGCTGTAAAAAGTCCTGTACGGAACAAAAGCCGGTTTTTTCTGGAAAAACAAAAAGTAAGAGCCGGCGCATATAAGCGCTGCAAGAATAATTGCGGGAAAGAGTTTATTTTTCATTCTTTAATATTAATGAATTGTGTTGATATGGGCAAAAGAAAACTTCACTTTTTTATAAGTCGCCGGAAATTGTTTTCTGCGGATTTCTGGTATAGTAAAAGACCGAAAAAGATTCGTGAGCCTCGGTTTTTTCGCATTTCCAGATATTTTTGTTTAATTCGGGAAAAAATGCGTCGGCCTCCGCGTTTTTTTGCATAAGATTTTCGTTTATTTTAGAAAGTATTATTTTGCCGCACAGATTTTTTTTCAGCGCTGTCCGGTAAATCTGCTCCCCTCCGCAGATAAATATTTTTTCGTAACCTGCGCCCTTGCACAGCGCGATGGCTTTTTCAAGCGAGTCCGCGGTTTTTATTTCTGCCGCGCTGTTTTCTGATTCTGCGTTCAGGTAGTCAAAATTTTTTGTTGTGGAAACAACTACATTGAGCCTTCCCGGAAGCGGCTTTCCGATTCCTTCAAAGGTTTTTCTTCCAAAAATAACCGCGCCGCCCATTGTTGTGCTCTTGAAATGCGCGGTTTCTTCTGGAATTTTCCATGGAATTTTTCCGTTTGCGCCTATAGCCCGGTTTTTTGAGCAGGCTGCGATAACTGCAATTTCTTCCATGCCGTTCTTTTACACTTCTACTGCAATCAGCGAGCCGTGCGTGTTTTGAGCCGCCGCATATATGCTTCTGTTCTTTCTGTACGGATTTTTAAAGTTGTCCAGCTGCGTTCGAATCTGGACAAGATGTTTTTTCAGGAGCTCGCGGTTTTTCTGGTTTTGAGCAAGAACTTTTTCCTGAAGTTTTTCAAGCTCATTTTGGATTGATTCAACAGACTTGTCTTTTTCGGAAGCCGCGGTTTTTCCGGAAGCCCTGTACATTTCTGAGACAGGAACAATGACTTTCTGAAGGTTTTTGATTCCTGCGACAACCTGCTGTTCAAGTTCCGCGTGTCCTATGATTGCGTTTGTGTCTTCGTCTGAAATTGATTTTTCCTGCTTTTCAAGAACTTCAAGGTATTCCTGGAATTTTGCCCGCTGCTGTTCAAGCAGGGTTCTGAATCTTCTTAGAATCGCAACTCTTTCATTCAATTCTTCGTCGGTAAGTTCTGTCATAATTTCCTCCCGCGTTTTGTCCGGAATTTTTAACCGGTAATGTCCAGCGTTGATTCCCGCAAGGAAGTGTTTGCAGGCGCGTTCGCAACGCTGTTTGATGCTGTCCGCCATGCTCCAAGAAGTTCATTCATCATGTTTACTACAAATTCAATTTTTTCTTTTTTGTGGTTGAAAATTGAATCAGTAAGCTCATTGTTAAAATATATATAAAGCGACATGAGATTTTTTGAAATCTCTCCGCCTTTTTCCATGTCGAGCGAAACCTGAAGTTCTGTGATTATCGCCTGGGCTTTTTGAACAAGTTTTGTGAAATTTTCAATGTCGCCCGGTTTTATGCTGCCTTCCGAATCCATAAGCGCGAGCGCGGAATTTAATTTTTTTACAGCTGCTTCGTACAGAAGTACAACGAGCTTTCCCTGGCTGGCAGTTGTAACATTTGTTTTCTGATAGGCTGAATAAGCCTGATTAAATGCCATAAATTTTACCTCCATGGAAAAATCCGGTTAATCTCTTTCATTTTTCGGAAACGTAAAAACTTTATTAAAAAATCAATAAAAAATTAAAAATTGTCGACAATTTACAGAATACTTCGTATATTAAAGGAAGAATATTTTGATAGGGATTTTTGATGAGCAAAAAAAATAATTCAGAAAAAGACGATATGAATGATTTTGATCCGTATAATTTCTTTAAATTGTCCGGACCGGATGATAATAAGAATAATAAAAATAAAAACAAGAAGCCAAGGCGGAATTTTTCTTTTTTAGGATTCCTGCTTTTGCTTCTGATTGTGCTTACTGTTGTTCAGTTGAATTTTCCGGGAAAACTTTCTGTTTCTGAAGTTGAATTTTCCAGATTCAGGGAAATGGTTATAGACGGACAGATTGTCGAGGTTGAAATCGGCGAAAACTATTACATAGGCTATGGTCCAAAGGTTGTTCTTCCTGTTGAAGACGCTGACAAGGAAGAGAAAGGTTTCCGAGTTTTTGCAAAAGAAGTTGCCTCCCGCGAGACCCGTCCTGTCTACAAGGCGAGCGGTTATCCGCTTTCCCAGTTCATTGAGCTTCTTGACGAAAGAAAGTTACGTACAAGTTCATTACAAAGCAGAACAACGCGTTTATTTCTATGCTGATTTCTCTTGCAGGACCGATTATTTTCTTTGTCATAATCTGGTTTATTCTGTTTAGAAAAATGGGCGGAAGTTCTGGCGGCATGGGAAGCATTTTCGGCGCAGGCGGTTCAAGGGCGAAGGCGGTGGAGGAAGGCAAGGTAAAAACCCGCTTTGCTGATGTTGCCGGCGTTGATGAGGCAAAGGAAGAGCTTGTCGAGGTTGTTGACTTTTTGAAGTCTCCTAAGAAATATACGGATATAGGCGGAAAAATCCCGAAGGGTGTTCTGCTTGTAGGACCGCCGGGAACTGGAAAAACCATGCTTGCCCGTGCGGTTGCAGGAGAAGCCGGAGTTCCGTTCTTTAGCATTTCCGGCTCTGATTTTGTTGAAATGTTTGTAGGCGTGGGCGCGAGCCGTGTGCGCGACCTTTTTAAGCAGGCCAGGGAAAAAGCGCCTTGCATTATTTTTATTGATGAGATAGATGCTCTTGGAAAAAGCCGAGTGAATGGTTTTGGCGGCGGAAATGATGAGCGCGAGCAGACGCTGAACCAGCTCCTTGTTGAAATGGATGGCTTTGAAAACGAAAAGGGACTTATTGTTCTTGCCGCGACTAACCGCGCGGACATCCTTGATCCGGCTCTGCTGCGTCCGGGGCGTTTTGACCGTCAGGTTCCTGTTGAACGCCCTGATGTGGAAGGAAGGGAAGCAATCCTCAGGATTCACGCTAAAAATGTAAAAATTGCGGATGATGTTGATTTTGTCTCTGTTGCGCACGGAACAAGCGGCTTTGCCGGCGCTGACCTTGCGAATGTTGTGAATGAGGCGGCTCTGCTTGCCGTAAGAAATGGCCATAAGCTTGTAACGATGGACGATTTTAATGATGCGATTGACAAGGTAAGCATTGGTCTTAAAAAGAAAACCAAGAAGGATAAGGAAAAGCAGCTGCAGCTGACTTCTGTTCACGAGACCGGACATGCGCTTGTAGGCGCGTTTACGCCGGATTATCCGCCGGTCAACAAGATTACTGTTGTGCCGCGTTCAAACGGCGTTGGCGGTTTTACTCAGTATCGCGACAAGGAAGAAAAATTTGCGCTTACCCGAAAAGATATGATAAATGAGGTCGACACCCTTTTGGGCGGCCGCGCCGCTGAACAGATTGTGCTTGGCGATATTTCTACAGGGGCGTCAAATGACATTGCGCGCGCTACGGATATTATCAAGCAGATGATTGTTGATTACGGAATGAGCGACAAGTTTAAGAATATGACGCTTGGAAAAGGTGTTCTTGGAAACCGCGGCGGCGACCCTAACCTTGTGCGCGAATTCAGCGAGGAAACTCAGAATTATATTGATAACGAAATTGCCAAGCTTATGGAAGAACGCTATGAGTATGTTTTAAAGCTGCTTGAGGACCATAAGGATTTGCTTGTGTTTATTTCTGAGCGGCTTAAAGAAAAAGAAACAATGGATGGAAAGGAATTCTACGATATAGTGAACGGCGCAAAACATTGTGAAGAACTTGCCGCTCCGCTTGCTTGACCGCCAGGGCAAACGCATTATAAATAATTTAAGTAAACTTTGCGCGAAGGAACGGTTTCGTGGTCAAAAACACTCTGATTGTTGAGACCGCGTGAGCGGTCACTTCTATAGTTACTTTGCAACAATCAGCGTGTAGGGGATGTCCAATAAGTATCTTTTTTGTCATTTATAGGCTTGACCTGAAATTCTAAATGCATATATTACAATCATTTAGAATTTGTTCAACAATGACATTCAGAACTTATTGGACATCTTCGATTTTGAACCACGAAACCGTGACAGGGAGCAAGTTTTTTGCTGAATACATTTATAATGCGTTTGCCCTGTCTTGACCGCGTTATTCAGTTATAATAGAATAAAGTTTATGAAAAAGCACGCAAAAATCCTGGCTGCCGCCCTTGTTTCTTTTATTTCGGCGGCGGCAATTTCGGCGCAGGCGATTACAACAGCAAGCGCATATTTTAAAACTGTTTCTGAATATTACGCAACCCTGAAGGATTACGAGGCTGATTTTGATATTCGCGCGGATAAACGCGATATGTCTGGAAAAGTTTCCTATAAAAAACCGGATCTCCTAAGGATGGATTTTACCTCTCCGGCGGATCAGGTTATTGTTTTTAACGGCGACCTGCTTACTGTTTATCTTCCGGAAGAGGCTGCTGTCCTTCAGCAGTCCGTAAAGACTGAAGGTTCCGGCAACGCGGCGAATTTGAATACGGCGCAGGGGCTTTCGCTTTTGAGCCGTTATTACGTTGTTGCCTATGAAGTAGGGCAGGAGCCGCTCCCGCTTGAGGAAGGTTCTTCTGAAAAGGTTGTAAAGCTGATTCTTTCAAGAAGGAATTCTTCCGAGGCGTTCCGTTACATTAAGCTTGCGATAAATGCGGATACAAAGCTTATCCGCCGCGTGGAGGCAGCGACTTCCCACGGTGAGACTTTTGTTTTTAATTTTACAGGATATAAAGTAAATTCTGACATTTCTGATCAGCGTTTTATTTATGATCCGCCTTCTTCTGCGAACAATTACAACAACTTTTTGTTTTCGGAGTAAAGTTTAATGGATAGTTATGGTGAAATTTTAAGGAACGCCCGAGAGTCAAAGAATATTGACAGGGAAACGGCCGCCCAGGAAACATCAGTTAAGTTTTCTTATATAGTCGCTCTGGAAGAAGAGGATGACGGCGTATTTCCCGGCGAAGCGTATATGCTCGGGTTTATGCGTATTTATGCTGAGTATCTTGGCGTAAATCCTGACACTGTAGCTACTTTGTATAAAAATAAAAAACTTCAGGAATCCCCTGTTCCTGAAAATCTTTATATTCACGAAAGCCTGCTTATTTCTGGCCGTTGGTTTCATGCGGGATAGGGCTTTTTGTAATTGCGATTTTTGCCGTTCTTTTTGTCTGCATAATGAAGAAAAAAAACGCAGTTACTGAAAATGTTGTTGTTGACAAGGAAAATACTTTAAAAAAATACGAACTTACAGACAAGGCTCTTACAAAGCGGCTTTATAAAGGCGACCAGATAATTTTTGACGGCGCGGATGGCCAGATTGTGCTTACGGTAAGCAATACGCTTTCTCAGTTCGGGCTGCAGTGTCCGGTTGGAACTTTGTACACGGATCTGGCGGAAGAGTCTGAGCTTGATATTGACGGCGATTCCAACTCGGATCTGATTGTCTACGTTTCCGATATTTCTTCAACAAACGAAGCGTTCGGTGCGGAGGTAAGGGTTCTTAAGTGCAGCGAGGGCGCTTACATTTCTGCTGTCAGCCAGGCGGAGATACCGCTTGCTACGGAACTTGATGCCAACCACAAGAAGGTTGTTATCCTTGAAGACAATCGTGCGTATCCGTTTACAATCAACGCAAGTTTCCGCGGCGCGTGCGAATTCCGTTACAAGATTGACCGCCGCGATGCCGTTGAGGCATATTTTACAAGCGGCGAGATTGCGACTATTACTGCAAACAATGGTGTTCGCCTTTGGATGTCAAACTGCAATACTGTTAAATTCTCTGTTGTTGCCGATGCAAGGACTTACGATTTGGAAATCGGCAAGGCGGGACAGGTTCTGGCGGAAGACATAAAGTGGATAAAAGATACTGACGGAAAGTATAAACTGGTGGTAATTGAACTTGACTAAATTTTTTATAGATCAGCACGGATGTGCAAAAAACCAGGTTGATGGCGAGCTTATTGTAACCAGGCTTCTGAATCTTGGAATGTCGCAGACTTTTGATGCGGCGGACGCTGATTTTATAATTGTTAATTCATGCGGATTTATTGAGTCTGCAAAAAAAGAATCTCTGGATGCTGTTTATTATGCAAAAAATCAGTATCCGAAGGCGAAAATTCTGCTTACAGGATGTCTTGCCGAGCGTTATTCGGATGATTTAAGGGAGCAGCTTCCTGAGGCCGATGCGATTTTTGGAAACGGAAACCTTGATAAGATAGATGAAACTGTAAAGGCTATGCTGAAAGGAGAGCGCTGCGTTAAGACATACAGTCAGGAAGGCGTATGTGTTGGCGAGCGCCGTGTCCTGCTTTCCTACCGCGGAAGCGCATTTGTAAAAATCACGGAAGGATGTTCAAACCACTGTTCGTTTTGCGCTATTCCAGTTATCCGCGGAGAGCTCAGGAGTCGCCCTGCGTTGAGCATAATTAATGAGATTAAGGAATTGTATTCAAAGGGCGTTGTTGAGTTTAATCTTATAGGGCAGGATCTGGCGGCTTACGGAACAGGCGAAAATGACGATGTTTTTGGCACAGGAAGGCTTCCGCTACCTAGGTGGGAAAACGGTAAAAATTGCGGAACGGAAGAAAAGTCCGGTCTTGCAAGACTTCTTGAGATGATTTCTGCGCTGCCTGGAAATTTTGCGGTTCGCCCGCTTTATATTCATCCTGACCATTTTAACAGGGATATTCTTCCGGTGATGCGGAAGGACAAGCGCCTGCTTCCGTATTTTGACATTCCTTTTCAGAGCGGAAGCGAAAATATTATCCATAAAATGAACAGAAAAGGCAGCGCGGCGGAATATCTTAGGCTTGCTTCTGATATACGGGAGGCTTTGCCCGGCGCGAGCTTGCGCACAACTTTTTTAACCGGATTTCCCGGGGAAACGGATGCTGATGCCGCGGAAACCGTTGAATTTTTGAGAAAACTTAAGAGCGACTGGTCGGGCTGCTTTCCGTACAGCAGGGAAGAGGACACGCCTGCCTATTCGATGAAAAACCGTGTAAAGGCGGACGTCGCAAAAAGACGCGCCGGAGAACTTGTTTCTGTTCAGGCGGAAATTACAAGGCAGAGTCTTGCGGCGCGCGTTGGCGGCGAATATGATGTTTTAATAGAAGAAATTGTTGAAGGCGATGAAGGTCTTGCAATCGGCAGGGCCTGGTTTCAGGCTCCGGAAGTTGACGGCTCTGTTGTTGTCCGTTACGAAAAAGATTCTGAAAGTCAGCGGGAGCTTGTAAAAACAGGACGCTTTGTGAAAGTTCGGGTTGTTGCCAGCAGCGATGTAGACTTGGATGCGATTCTGACCGGTGAGTCTGAACTGAACGCCGGCGTTGCGGAGCAAAAAAAAGAAGGTCTGATTTACGCTACGGAAATAAGGGATTAGGGAATCCGCCTGCGCGGGATTGGAATGGGCGCGAAGCGATTGGCCATAAGCGGCATGAAAGGCTGCTTGTGGCTAACGGACCGGAAGGGGAGCCATGAAAAGCCCGTTCCTGAAGAAATTTGCGCCCTGAAAAGGAAAAAAATATGGCTTATGAATATCTTGAATCTTTGAACCCGGAGCAGACTGAGGCGGTTACGCATTCCGGTTCTTCCTTGCTGATTCTTGCAGGCGCGGGGTCGGGAAAAACAAGGGTTATTACAACAAAAATAGCATATCTGATTCAGCACGAGAATGTTCAGCCGTGGTCGATTCTTGCGGTTACTTTTACAAAAAAAGCTGCGAATGAAATGAAGGAGCGCGCGGTGGCTCTTGAACCTCTTGCGGAGCAGGCTCAGATTAAGACTTTTCATTCTTTTGGAGCGTGGTTTTTGCGCCGTTATTCGGAAGAGGCGAAACTTGACCCGAATTTTACTGTTTATGACGATGACGATTCTGCCTCGCTGATTATGAAGGCTGTTCCGGGGATGACAAAAAAGCAGGCGAACCTTGCGGCCCACAGAATTTCGCTTTGCAAGGATTACTGCCTTACGCCGGAAGATAATCTTTCGGAATTTGACAAGGACGGAAATCTTGCGGAGATTTATTCGGCGTATCAGCAGCGGCTTCTTGCGACTGGAAATGCGGATTTTGGCGATTTGATTATGCGCCCGGTTCAGATTCTTGAAAAAAATGAAACAATAAGAAGACAGATGATGCATCGTTTCCGGGTGATTATGGTTGACGAGTATCAGGATTCTAATGTGGCGCAGTTTAAGCTTTTGCAGGCGCTGAGCGGGGTCAGGGAAAATTCTGGAACTTATGTTTGCGTTGTGGGCGATGATGATCAGTCCATTTATAAATTCCGGGGCGCGGAGGTGCAGAATATTCTGCAGTTTCCGAACCTTTTTCCGGGTACAAAAATTATTCGTCTGGAACGGAATTACCGTTCTACCGGGAAAATTCTTGAGGCGGCGGACGCGGTTGTTTCAAAAAATACTGACAGGCTCGGGAAAACTCTTGTTGCCGCGCGGGGCGAGGGAAGTCTTCCGGTTCTTGTTTTTGTTGAAAATCAGGATAAAGAGGCGGCATTTTGCGCCCAGTTGATCCGCAAGGCGGTTGAAAGTCAAGGCGCGCATTACAGCGATTTTGCCGTGCTGTACAGAACGAACGCGCAGTCGCTGGCGCTTGAGACTGAATTTCTGCACAAGAAAATTCCTTACGCTGTTGTCGGCTCGTTGAAATTTTATGAGCGCGAGGAAATCAAGGATGCGCTGGGGTATCTTTCGCTTCTTGTGAATCCGCGGGATGAGCTTGCTTTTGCCCGGATTGTGAATAAGCCTGTGCGCGGCGTAGGCGAAAAATCGCAGGAAAAAATTGTGGAGGCGGCGTATTCGTCCGCCGGAACTTTGATAGAAAACCTGAATCTTCTGGACGCGGCGGAAAACTGCGCGGAAAATCTGTCTAAAAAGGCCAGGGAAGGACTCAAGGATTTTTGTCTGATAATGAAAAAACTCCAGGGCGAGCTTGATGAAAAATCCAGGGAGCTGCCGGAGGACTTTCAGGTGGCGCTTCTTGCGGAGCAGGCGGTTTCTGCGGAATCGAAATCGGACGCGGATTCGGATGCGGATTCAGGCGAAAATGGGGCGGAAAAGCGCCCGGACAAGGGCTCGGAAAGAAATTTTGAGCGGCTTTCAGTTTTTATTCAGCGCGTTATAGAAGAAGCCGGGCTTGATGAGTACCACAAAAGCCAGGACGAAATTGACGGAACATCGCGGGTTCAGAACTTGCAGGAGCTGGTCAATAGTGCGATTTCCTATCCGTTTTCGCGCTCCGGTCTGCTGGACTTTCTTGATTCCATTGAGCTTGACCGGACTCTTGCGGATCAGGCGGAAGACTCGCCCGATGCTGTGACTTTGATTACTTTGCACAATACCAAGGGGCTTGAGTTCAACCGGGTTATAATAACTGGCCTTGAAAACGGAATCTTTCCGCGGGAGGACAAGACCGGAGACGAGCTTGAGGAGGAGCGCCGCCTTTTTTACGTTGGAATCACACGCGCGCGGAACGAGCTCTATATCACAAGCTGCGCGATGCGGCGTATGTACGGACGCACTCAGCCTGCGATGCCAAGCCGTTTTCTTGTTGAAGCCGGAGATGTGTTTAATGTGATGGGGCGGATTCCGCTTTCTTTTTCAAACGGAAATTCTTCCATTGCGGGCGGAACGGCGGCGCTTTCTGCGAAGGCTGAGATTCTTGAAAAATGGAAAAAAGGCGTGCGGCTCTACAGCGATGATTACGGATATGGCCAGATTGTAAAAAGCGATGCGGATTCCGGCGAGGTTGTGATTGAAGTGCAGTTTGAAAACGGCGACCGCAAAAAGTTCATGCCGGAATATCAGGGAAAAAAACTGGACATAATAAAAGACTGAAAAGTTGTGAAAAGTTCTGCTTGCCGCGCGTAAAAGCGTTTTGTTTGCAATTCAATTTGCTTTCAGGGCAAACGCATTGTAAATAATTTAAGTAAACTTTGCGCGAAGGAACGGTTTCGTGGTCAAAAACACTCTGATTGTTGAGACCGCGTGAGCGGTCAATTCTATAGTTACTTTGCAACAATCAGCGTGTAGGGGATGTCCAATAAGTATCTTTTTTGTCATTTATAGGCTTGACCCGAAATCTAAATGTGTATATTACAATCATTTAGAGATTGTTCAACAATGACATTCAGAACTTATTGGACATCTTCGATTTTGAACCACGAAACCGTGACTGGGAGCAAGTTTTTTGCTGAATACATTTATAATGCGTTTGCCTTGATTTGCCTTGTAATTTTATTGTCTAAGCGGCAATTTTTTTTTATAATGAACCTATGAGTACTCACAAACAAATTGACGAGGAGACGCTGAACAATCTCCTTTATCTTTCGCGCCTTTCTCCGGAAAGCACAAATCTTGAAACCCTAAAAAAGCAGGTTGACGAAATTGTCGGATATTTCGATATTCTTTCAAAATACGACGACAGCGAAAATCCGTATGATGCATATCCTTCTACAGAAGCCGAAAAGCTTCGCGACGATACAGTTGTGCCGGGACTTGATATTTCCGATGTAAAAAAAGTTACCGATGAATTTATGGACGGATATTTCCAGGTTCCAAAAGTTCTTGGCGAGGGCGCTTAATGTCATGCGGGGGAAAGTCTTCCCCTCGTTTGCACTTCGTTGCAAACTACCCCTTCTCCTAGGGGCGTCGCCCCTAAAACCCCATTAATCTGAAGGAAAAACTATGTATACAATAAAAGAAACCGTTGAGGCTTTAAAATCCGGAAAGACAACCAGTGTAAATCTTGTAAAAGACTCGGTTGAAACTTTTGAAAAAGATAAAGCTTCTGAAAAACCGCTGAACGCCTTTCTTGAGCTTTACGCAGACGCGATTTTAAAGGCTGAAGAAGCGGACAAAGAAATTGAAAAAGCAAAAAACGAAGGAAACCTGGAAGAGCTTTTTGAAAAAAAGCCGCTTCTTGGAATTCCTTTTGCAAATAAAGACAACATCAGTTCCAAAGGACACAAGCTTACTTGCGGCTCAAAGATTCTTCAGGGCTACACAGCGCCGTACAATGCGACTGTTGTAAGCCGTCTGGAAGCCGCCGGAGCGATTCCGCTCGGCCGCTGCAATCAGGACGAATTTGCGATGGGTTCTTCAACTGAATATTCTTCTTACGGCGCAACAAGAAATCCTATCAACCGCGAGTATGTTTCGGGCGGTTCTTCGGGCGGTTCCGCGGCGGCTGTCAGCGCAAACCAGGCTTTGTTCTCGCTTGGAACGGAAACCGGCGGCTCGGTCCGTCTTCCGGCTTCTTACTGCGGAATCTACGGCTTAAAGCCGACTTACGGCGTTTTGTCGCGCTGGGGAGTTGTCGCTTACGGTTCATCGCTTGACCAGGTTGGAATTATGGGGCATACGCCTTCTGATATTGCGCTTCCTCTTTCAGCGATGGCCGGCGAGGATTTTTATGATGATACTTCCGCGGAGCTTCCTGAGGCGGAAAAATTAAAGAATCTTGCGCCGTACAAAAATATGGACTCACTGAAAGTTGCGATTCCAAGGCAGTTCCTTGAAACAAAAGGTCTTGATTCTGATGTAAAGGCGGTCTTTGACCAGACAAGAAAATGGTTCGAGTCAAAACGCGCAAAGATTGATGAGGTTGACCTGCCTGTTCTTGATGCTTCGATTGCAAGCTATTACGTTATCGCGCTTTCAGAGGCGGCTTCAAATCTAAGCCGTTTTGATGGAATCCGTTACGGCGCGCGCGTTGACAACGGTCATGGCTATGATGAGCTTTTTGTTGATACGCGTTCAAATGGTTTTGGTCCGGAAGTAAAGCGGCGTATTGTTATTGGAAACTACGTTCTTTCAGAGCAGTTTTCCGGCGACACCTATAAAAAAGGAATGACAGTGCGCGCCAGAATCCAGCGTGAAATGGCAAAACTTTTTGAAAGCTACGACATTGTCCTTTGTCCTACCTGTCCGACTCCGGCATTCAAGCTCGGCCAGAAAGTTGATAATCCGCTTGAAATGTATTTGAGCGATATGTATACAGTTTTTGTAAATCTTGCGCGCATTCCTTCTATTAATGTTCCGGCAGGCAAAGCGGTAAGTTCTGACAATATGCCGATTGGAATGCAGTTTGCAGGTCCTATGTTCAGCGAGGCAAAATTGCTTCAGATTGCTCAGGTTTGGGAAAACGATCATCCTGAATGCGGAATTCCAATTAAAAAATAAGCGTTAGGAAGAAAATATGGCTATTGATAAATATGAAATTGTAATCGGATGCGAAATCCACACTCAGCTTCTTACAAAGACAAAGGCGTTCTGCGCCTGCGAAACCGTTACGGCGGAATGCCGGATACTCGTGTCTGCCCTGTTTGTCTTGGGCTTCCAGGCGCTATGCCGCGCATCTCAAAAGGTTATGTTGAGCTTGGCGCGGTTGCGGGGCTTGCCTTGAACTGCGATATTGCGCGCTTTACAAAATTTGACCGCAAGCATTATTTTTATCCGGACTTGGCAAAAGGCTATCAGATTACACAGTACGATTTGCCGCTTTGCACAGACGGTTTTGTTGATCTTCCGCTGATTCACTATCCAAAAGATGAGCAGCCGGGCGGCGAAAAATTCCGTTCAAAGAATTTTATTGGCGAAGACTGCATTGTTGACGGAAAGTACCGACGCGTGCGAATTGAACGCATCCACCTTGAGGAAGACGTAGGAAAATCCCTGCACCTTAAGGGAAACCATTCCTACATTGACTACAACCGCTGCGGAACTCCTCTTATAGAAATTGTAACAAAACCTGATATGACCAGTCCGGAAGAAGCCGCCCTGTTCATGCAGACTGTTCAGGAAATCCTGCGCTACGTGAAAGTAACAAAGGGTAACCTTGAGGAAGGAAATATGCGCTGCGATGCGAATATAAACCTTAATGTCTGGGAGGATGGAAAGCTTTACCATACTCCGATTTCTGAAATTAAAAACCTGAACTCGTTTAAGTCAATCCGTGAAGCCTGCGCGTATGAAGCGCAGCGTCAGCTTAAGGAATTTATTGAAGACCGCCAGGAATTTAACCCTGGATTTAAAAACACAATGAACTGGGATGAAGTAAATGGCGTTACCCAGGTTATGCGAACAAAAAATTCTTTTGTTGACTACCGCTTTACAACAGAGCCGGACATTAAGCCGTTTACTGTAAGCACAGAGCTTGTGGAAAAAGCAAGCGGCCAGGTCGGCGAGCTTCCGGAACAGAAAGGGTTCGTTTTCAGGAAGAATTCGGTCTTACACAGTTTGATTCAGAAGTTCTTACAAGCACACGCGAGCTTTCTTTGTGGTATGAAGAGGCTGCTGATTCTTCAAAGAGTCCAAAGCGCGTTGCGAATCTTATAATTGCCGAGCTTCTTGCGGTTTTGAACGAAAACAAGCAGACTATAAACGATGTGAAAATCACGCCGAAGCACATTGCTGAGCTTGCCGATGCTCTTGAAGAAAAGAAAATCACTTCAAAGCAGGGAAAAGAGGTTTTTGCTGATATGCTTGCAACGAACAAAATGCCTTCTTTGATTATAAAAGAAAAAGGCATGGAAGTTGTCAGCGATTCCGGCGCGATTGAGTCGATTGTTGACAAAGTTATTTCCGCGAATCCAAAAGCAATTGAAGATTTTAAGAAAGGAAAGACAAATGTTGTGGGCTGGCTCATGGGGCAGGTTATGAAAGAATCCCATGGCAAGGCAAATCCTGGTCAGGCTACAAAAATGATAAACGAAAAACTTGCAAGACTGTAGTTTTTCAAGAATGGAAGTAGGATGTCAGATATAGATTTTTTGGCTTCAGAAATTTATTCAAGATTCGGTGCTGTAAAACGCGCGAAAAAATGCTTTTTGTATACTGCAAAAGGTGTACGGCTTACTGATATGTTCCAGGAAAACGGACGCGCGATTCTTGGCTGGGAAGGCGGCTCTGCATTTACAATGTTCAAGAATGTCCTTTGCCGCGGAATTGCCGGAAGCTTTAACACAGATTTTCCGTACAGGACAAAAAGGGCGGTTCAGGAGCTTTTTGCTTCAGAACGGGAGCTTTTTGTCTATTATTCAAAGGAAGAGGCGTTCAAGGCGGCGGTTGCGCTTTCTACGGCCGGAACAAATTTCTTTCGTCCATGGAATTCTGTGGAAATAAACTGGGCTGAAATTGACTCTATCGTTTTTGAGCCGCCTCTTCCATGGGCTGAGCCAGTTTATTTTGTCGCGGCAAAGCCTGATTGTGTAAAAAACGCTTTTGAGCGCGGTGTTGTTTTTTCAGCAGGAAAAAAACTGCCGGCTCCGCTGCATGCGGCGATTGCCCGCTCGGTTTATAATCTTATTTCCGCGCTTCAGGTTCGCTCTGAAAAAGACTGGTTTTTGTACGACAATGTTCTTTCAAGGTATTGGGAGCGAAAAGGACCGTATCTTTTTCCAAAAATCTTAAAAGAAAATTACAGGGCTTTTGCTCTCCATTGCCTTGACTGCGGTCTTGTCATAAATCCGGATTTTGCAAGTCCTTCGATTGTTCCGTTTGGCGCAGACAAGGGTGTCTTTACAAAACTGAAAAATAATCCGTTCGAGGGCTAGCGATGACTCAGAGCCAGATGATTTTATACGCGATAAAACTTATCTTAGGCGGAATCGCCGCGTTTTGTTCGATTTTGCTGTGGTCAAAAACAAAAGACGCGGTATGGATGAATCTTGTTGTCGGTGTCGTTGCAAAATATGCTGGAGTTGTCTATGAAATTCTTTTGGTTCTGGGAATAATTTTTCCGGAATCAGTTGTTTTTTTTGGAATTCCGCTTACCACCTTGATTTTTACGGCATTGCCGGACATTTTTTTTATAACAGCGTTTATTTTAATGCTAAGACGCAATAAATAAATAGATAAATAGAGGGAAAATATGGCTTTGTCTTCCGCGGATGAATTCTGGCAAAAATTTATAACAGAAACTGGGACGGATTCCGATTCAAGGTGCGCAGGCGATTTGACTTTTGAGTCCGCCGGTTTTACAAATGACGCGCAGATTGCAAATATTCTTTCTGGCCGGCGGACGGCAATTTTTTCAACTTTTGCCTCTTATTCTGTTGACTGCGAGCCGCTTCCTGTTTCCGGAGAACTGTATCTTGTTTTTGACCGCGGAAATAATCCCCGTGCTGTAATAGAGATTGAGTCTGTGAACATTCTGCCTTTTAGCGAAATTACTTGGGGAATGGCCCGGAAGGAAGGCGAGGATGAAAACCTTGAGCAGTGGAAAATCCGCTGGCAGGAAAACCTTGAAGAAGAAGGTGAAATTGTCGGCTTTAAATTTTCCCCGGAAATAAAAATCATTTTCCAGACTTTCAGGGTTTTGTACAAATAATTTTAACGACAAAACGCCGGTTTTTATAAATTCAGCATAAAAATTGAAGGAGCTGCCAGAAAAAGCGCGTCAATTCGTTGGATAGCAAAGTTGTCTTATGCTGAGCTATAAAAGGAGTTTGTTGACTGATTATGAAAAAAGTTCTTGTATCTATTGTTCTAATGGTTTTGTATGGATTATGCATGGCAAAGCCAAGGATAATTTCTTCTGAGCCGTGCGAATATCGGGATGTAAGTTGTGATATGTATGGTTATCAAAACTGGTTTAAGGAAGAAATTTCATATAGCCAGGCTTTGGAAGATTTGGATATGCTGGTTTATTTATTGAAATCCTCGTATTCCGGGTATGAGGATGCCGTAAAACGTGGTCTTAAAATAGAGAGCATAATAGAATCGTTTAAGAAGTCGAATACAGAAAATGAAAATATAAAAGTATCGCAATTGAAAAAAAGAATAAGAAAGCTGGTTGCTTCGGAGAAATCGGAAGCACGTAACTCAGTTTTCGTGCGGACACGCCCCGCCGTGAACGGCGGCCGGCTTCGCCGGTTCGGCGTGCAGCACAAACGTGGGGGCGTTATATGGATGCGCCGGGGACGGCGGCAAAAAGAAGACAAAAATTAAATTAAGCTTTATAATATAATTAACCTATGATAAAATTCGACAATAAAAAGGAGAATTTAATGAAAAAGTTAATTATTTTTAGTGTTATTTTTTCTGCCTTTCTTGTTGGCTGTTCAAATTTTAACGACATAGAAACAGTCGGCATAAACAATTCCAATAATAGTGAATCAAATGTTTTAAGAACCCAATTTAAAAACGCATTAGAAAATAATGCAGTTTCATTTTCCAGAAGTGCATCTTCTGTTACAGAATGCAATTCTGAAGTTCTTGAGGTGGCAGAAGATACATCAACATCAGATTTTCTTCTTGAAAATGAATTGATTTCAAGTGTTGCAGCTGCTTATATTTCAAAAGTCGAAAATATCATAAATGATGAGGCCTTATCTGTTGAAGATACAATTTCTAATATCGAAGAAATTGAAAATGATGCAAAATCGGCATTGTCGAAAAAAGAATATGAAGGCTTCATAAATTTCTCTGAAATGTCAATTGCCGCAATTGATTACTATACAGAAAATGATGAGGCGGCAAGAAGTATAGGCTCATGGTTTCGTAAGAAAGCAAAAAATATTTGTTGTGCGGCAATTTCTGGTGCCATCGGAGCATTTATAGGTTGGAAAATAGGTTCAACCATAGGAGGAATAACACTTCCGGTTATAGGCTACATTCCGGGAGGTGTCGTAGGAGCAGTTTCGGTAGGCGTTTCGTCAGCAGTTGCCGGCTGGAAGGCAGGTGGTATATCCATAAAAGTCAGCTGGAGCAAATAAATGAGAAACATAAAATTATTATTTTGCGCATTCTTTTCATTTTTTGCCGTCAATTTCTTATTTTCACAGGAATCAAATAAAAATAATGAATCAATGGCAATGGACAACATAGATAATTCCATTGTTTTTTCAGAAACAAATGATTTTATAATCCACTACAAAAAATGGGGATTTTCGTCATTTGATACATTCCAATTTGCTGATTCGGAGGTTCCATTAACAAACAAAGAGTTGAATAAAATTTTACTTCCAGTTGAAGGAAATAAAAAATTGATGAAAAAAGCAACTTTCTGGAAATGTATTACTTATGCTCTTATAGGTTCATTTATAGGCACGGGAATTGCAAGTTACTACTCCGAAAATGATTCTGATGCTGAAATTATAACCGGCTCATTGAGCTTAATATCTCTATTAGCCTTTGGAATTACAAATGAAGCCTCTGTATCTTACAGAATGCAGGCAATCGATAATTACAATTTATCTTTAACAAAATAAGAAGAACATATAACTCTGGCTTCGTGCGGACATTTGTTTCGTAAATTGTTGACTTATTCTCACAGGAAGCTGTTTGGATAAAAGAATTTGCGCGAAGAAAAAAGGTTCTGGACAATAGAAATTTGCGGATTACATATTCTGAGCAAAAAAAAAGTAAAGCCAAAATCTGGAGCTCCAAGGTTTAAGGGAAGATTGATTATTCTTTCCGGCAAGAATACAAGTTCTTCAAGTGAATTGGCGATTTTTGAGGCAAGAACTATTTTTTCCAAGACAAATCAATTTTTTCAAATCGGAGAGAATACCGGAGGATGTTACGCCTACGGAAATGTCTGGTGCTATCAGCTGAACAATTCTGGAATAGCTTTGCATCTGCCGTCTATTATAATTCCTTTTTCTGATAAATGTCCGGAAGGTCTTGGTATGATTCCAGATTATTGGGCGACAAATGATGATATTTTAAAGGCTGTTGTAAATATTACTTGCGATGAAGAATTATCAGAAAAATTAAAGGATATGAATAGTAATTTGTAATCCGGCTGCAATTCCGTGGCGCATTCCTTATGAGAATACGCCACGTGCGTTTGTCTTGGAAGCGCATTGTTCTTTAATGGCGCTATTTCTGGCAGAAAAGTTCTGCAAGGGTCAGGGCGTCCTTTACTATGTTTTCCACAATGCAGTATTCGTTCGGCATGTGCGCAAGTTCGTCCATGGTGCTCCAGACAACGCAGTGCATTCCTTCGCGTCTGAGCTCTGCGCCGACCGTTCCGCCGCCTATTCCTATTGTCCTTGCCTTGATTCCGTGTACTGCTTCCAGCGCATCCTTTAGTTTTGTTACAACCGGAGCTGTTTGCGGTGTGGCAGGGCTTTCTGAGCTTTGAAGGATTTCGTAGGAAATTTTTACTTTGTATAGATTTTCTGTCTCTGCAATTTGTTTTTCAGTTTCTTTTAAGACTTCGGCGATTGTGTAGCATGGCAAAATTCTGCAGTCCATGCAAAAAACGTCTTCCCCTGGAATTATGTTTACTCCTTCAACGTTTGCGGAGCGCATTGTAGGCTGAAATGTTGAATAGTCTGGTGTAAAAAGAGGGTCTTTTCTATTAAATATGTTCTGCATTCCGTTTAGCCGGATGCAAAGGTCGCAGGCGGCAAGGCAGGCGTTGTTTCCCTGGTCTGGGCGCGAGCCGTGGCTCTGTTTTCCTTTTACTGTAAGTTTTAGCCAAAGAATGTTTTTTTCGGCGATTTCGATGGTCTCGCCGTTTTTATCCCCGCCGTCCGGGATAAGGTAGATGTCGTTTTTCTGAAAGATTTTTGTATTGCGCAGAAGCCAAATCATTCCGTAGGCTGAACCGACTTCCTCATCCGCCATAAAAAGCAGTTTTACCGTATGGGCAGGCTTTACGTTTTTTTTGATAAATGAAAGTCCTGCAAAAACTCCGGAAACCAGGCCCTGCTGGTTGTCCTCTACACCTCGGCCATATATTTTTCCGTCTTTTTCCGTAATGCTCCAAGGGTCGGTGTTCCACAGCTTTAAATTTCCGGGCGGAACAACATCAAGGTGCGCCATGACCCAGATGTTGAAGTCGTCATTTTCGCCGGGAATTGTTACCACAATGTTCGGGCGGATTCCGCTTTTTACACGCTCGTCCGGCGCGTCAAATTCTTCTATCTGGGATTCGCTTACGCTCTGAGCCTTTAGCCATTCAACAAGCGCTTTCGCCTTCTCCAGTTCTCCCTGCCCGCCGTTTTCCGGGGCAAGAGCCGGGTGCGAAGTCAAAAGCGCCTCCAGCTGAACCATCTGTTCTTTGCTTTCTTTTATATACGAAAATAATTCGTTTTTTATCTGTTCGTTCATGGGTTTATTATAATGGATTTTTTTGAAATATTTAAAGCAAAAATCTAAGCAAAGCATACGCATTGGGGCTGGCTCATGCACGTTTTGTATGAATGAAATTATTTGTATCTGAATTCCCTTGCGCCGTGGTGGAGCGGTTTTGCCGGTGGCAAAAGGACTGGCGCGTGCGCCAGGACCGAGCGTTAGCGGGCCGCGGAAGTGCGGTTTTCAAGAGTGATTTGTGTTTTGTGGAGTTTCTGCCTGTGATGAAGGAATTCCGCCCGTAAAGATAAAAGTTAGCCTATGCTAATTTAATCCTTTGTGCTGTAATAAAATAGACACGTTTTTTTGGTTATTGTATAATTTATGATATGAAAAAACTGCATACTTTTAGAGGTGGCATTCACCCGAAGGAAATGAAGGAATTGAGCAATAAATGCCCGGTTACGCCTGCTTTTCCTGCGTCAAAAACGGTAACGATTCCTGTGACGATGGGCGGTGCTCCGAATACTCCTGTTGTAAAGGTTGGCGATGTTGTAAAAAAAGGTCAGGTTATTGCAAACGGCGAAAAATTTATGAATTGCCCGGTTCACGCTTCTGTGGCAGGAACTGTAAAGAAAATTGCAAATAATCTTGTTACCGGAAATGGTCTGGCGCAATGCATTGTTATTCAGGCGGATGATTCTGATGCGACTGATTTTATGGAGCCGCTTGATCCTTTTACATGCGGTCATGACGAGGCTCTTGCCAGGATTAAAAATGCCGGGATTGTCGGAATGGGCGGCGCGTCTTTTCCGGCTCATGTTAAGTTGAATCCGCCGGAGGACAAGGAGATTGAGTATGTTCTTGTTAATGCCGCTGAGTGCGAGCCTTATTTGACCTGCGATGAGCGGACTATGCAGGAAATTCCTGAAAAGGTTATCGATGGGCTTGCGATTGTCTTGAATCTTGTGGGCGCCGCTGGAATTATTGCGCTTGAAGACAATAAATCCTACATAAAGCCGCTTCTTGAGGCGGAAATTGAAAAGAAGGGCTACGGAGATGATATTTCTGTTTGCCTTGTAAAGACGAAGTATCCTCAGGGCTCTGAAAAATTTATTGTTGAATCGTGCCTTGGAATTGAGATTCCTAGCGCAAAGCTTCCGGCTGATGCTGGCTGCATTATCTGCAACGTTGGTACTGTCTGCGCGATAAGCGACGCGTTCCGGCTTGGTATGCCTTTGATTGAGCGAAGCCTTACGATTTCTGGCGGCGCGGTGGAAAATCCTTGCAATATCCGCGTGCCGATTGGAACTTTAATCAGCGATTTGATTCCGGACACTTTTTCTTTGAAAGAAGGGGCTGCCGTAAAGTGTATTTCCGGCGGTCCGATGATGGGCTTTGCGATGAGCTCCACCGGATTTCCGGTTGCAAAAGGAACAAGCGGCGTTGTGTTTCTTACTGAAAAAGAAACCAGCCTTTTTGAGGAAGACCCGTGCATAAGCTGCGCCAGATGCGCGAATACCTGCGCGATGCATTTGAGCCCTGTAATGATGCTTCGTTCATTAAAAGAAGGAAATATTGACAGGGCGAAAAGGTTTGGCCTTATGGACTGCATTGAATGTGGATGCTGCGCGTTTGTGTGCCCAAGCCGTATAAAGATTGTTCAGAGAATCAGGCTTGGCAAGGGAATTGCACGCATGAAGATGGCGCAGGAAAAAAATAAAACTGAAAATAAAACTGAAGGAACGGTAAAAAAATGACAGATATAAAATTCCATATTTCTTCAAGTCCTCATTTTTCGCTTGGAAATTCTACTCAAAAATAATGGCTTGCGTTCTGCTTGCGCTTCTTCCTGAAGTTATTGCCGGAACTGTGTTTTTTGGATTCAGGGCGCTGGCGGTTGTGCTTTTTAGCGTTGTCGGCTGCGTATTTTTTGAGGCGCTTTTTCAGAAGATTACGGGGCAAAAGGTTGTTGTTGCGAATCTTTCTGCCGCGGTAAGCGGTGTTATGCTTGCTCTTGTGCTGCCTTCTACAGTTCCGTTCTGGATTGTTCTTGTCGGCGATTTTGTTGCGATGGTTATTGCAAAAGGTCTTTTTGGCGGAATAGGAAGCAATGTTTTTAATCCGGCTCTTACAGGCCGCGCGTTTCTTTTTATAAGTTTTCCGGCGGCAGTCGGGGCTACCTGGTTTAATCCGGATGCTTCCGCGGTTTCCGGGAATCTTGCTGAATGGGACGGCATTACTTCCGCTACGGTTTTGAGCCAGCTTAAGGCAGGTGTGTCTGAAAATTTTGATTTTCTTAAGTTTTTTGTAGGAAACCGCGCCGGTTGTATCGGCGAAACTTCGATTCTTCTGCTTTTGGTTTCTTTTATGTTTCTTTTGATTGCAAAAATCATAGACTGGCGCGCTCCGCTTGCAATGGTCGGAACTGTTGCGGTATGTACATTTTTTGCAGGAATTTCTTCCGGTTTTTCTGCGGCGGCACGCGATGTTGGAATCGCGCTTCTTACCGGCGGTTTGATTTTTGGCGCGACATTTATGATTACCGATTATGCGACTGCTCCTGTTACTAAAGCCGGCCGGCTTGTGTTTGGCGCCGGAGCGGGTCTTATTACATTTTTAATCAGAAAATTCGGCGGCTATCCGGAAGGCGTTATGTTCAGCATTCTGATTATGAATGCGGTCGTTCCGTTCCTTAATAATCTTACGGAAAGAATGTATGGCTACGGAAAAAAAGGAAACCGTCGTCCTGAAACGGCAAAAATCAACATGGAATTTGATTTGAATTCTGCGGAGGAAAGAAAAATTGAAGCCGGAGGCAAGAATGACTGACACAAGAAATGATGATTCGATTTTTAGCATGATAAGACTTGGGATTACTCTTGCTGTTTATGCGGTTGTTTCCTGCACGGTGCTTGCTGTTGTCAATAATTTTACGGCTCCTAAAATCGCGCAGAATCAGGTTAAAAAGGTTAATGCGGCGATGGCTTCGTTTTTTCCGGGCGAAGGTTTTTCTTTTGAGCAGAAAAATGACTACGAGCCAAAAAATATTGGTTCAATCAAAATTGAAAGCCTGATTATTGCGGAAAAAGACGGAAAGGTTGCCGGCGGCGCAGCCCAGGTTTCCGGCCCGACTTATGATACTGCGACTCTGATTGTGGGAATGGCTTCTGACGGAACGATTACCGGTGTCCAGTTTTTGAAAAATACTGATTCTCCGGGGTTCGGATTAAAAGCCAGCGATTCAACCTTTAAATTGCCAAACGGAAAAACTTTCTACGGACAGTTTGAAGGAAAAAACGCAAAAGATGGTTTTGAAAAAGACAAAAATTTTGATGCGATTTCCGGCGCGACAATCACAAGCCTTGGAGTTGCAGATTTATTGAAAGCCGGTACGGAAACTTTGCTTTCATATATTGGAGGTAAGAATGAATAAACCTCTTCAGATTTTTACGAACGGCTTTATAAAAGAAAATCCGCTTCTTGTGCTGAATATCGGTTTGTGCTCATCTTTGGGTGTAACAACAAGCATTTTTAATGGTCTTGGAATGGGAATGGGAATGCTTTTCGTTCTTGTTATGAGTGAAATTGTAATAAGCGTTTTTAGAAAATTCATTCCTTCCGCGGTAAGGCTTCCTGTGTTTATTATCATCATCGCGGCTTTTACAACGATTGTTCAGCTTGTTCTTAATGCCTACGTTGAGTCGCTTTATGAGGCGCTTGGCGTTTTTCTTCCATTGATTGTAGTAAACTGCATTATCATGGGCCGGGTCGAGGCGTTCGCTTCAAAAAACAATGTTGGAAATTCAATTCTGGATGCGCTTGGAATGGGAATTGGATACACAATTGTTCTTGTTCTGATTGCGTTCTTCCGCGAGTTGCTTGGCGGCGGAACTTTGATGGCAGGAACTCCGCTGATGGTTACAGTGATTCCAGAAGCGTATCGAATCGGCGTTTTTAACAGCGCTCCGGGCGGATTTCTAGTTTTTGGATTTTTAGGCGCGCTTGTTCAGTTTGGAAAATATGTTTCTGCAAAGAAAAAGGCAGAAAGCCTGAGGAGCCGGACGCCGAGGATTGCTCGGACTGTTCATGCTGCTCGTCTGCGTGCGGCGCAAAGCCTGCTGAAACAGAAAAAACCGGAGGAAAATAATGCTTGATTTGATTAAACTTTTTTTGAAATCTGCGATTGTTGATAATGTTGTTTTTATTCAGTATCTTGCAATTTGTCCTTTTATCGGAATGACCAGCGAGACAGATAAGGCCGCCGGAATGGGAATAGCGACTTCTTTGTTATTGTTCTTGCTACTGCCGTGACCTGGCCGATTTACAAGCTTGTGATGGTTCCGCTTGGACTTCAGTTTCTTCAGACTTTGTTCTTTATTCTTGTGATTGCATCGCTGGTTCAGCTTGTGGAATTCTTCCTGAAAAAATCAATTCCTTCGTTGTACAAGTCAATGGGTGTTTACCTTGCTCTTATTACAACAAACTGCGCTGTTCTTGGTGTGACTATTAACTGCATTGGAAAAGATTACGGCTATGGCCAGAGCTTGATTTATGCTCTTGGAACGGCGGCCGGATTCTTGCTGAGCATGGTGATTATGTCTGGTGTGCGCTCAAGGTTGAAGACAGCGAGCGTTCCGCAGAGTTTTAAGGGCGCTCCGATTCTATACGTGGCGGCAGGACTTCTTTCGCTGGCATTCATGGGCTTTAAGGGATTGATTAAGTAGCTGAAAAAATCAGGAAATCAAAGGTAGAAATATGAATTTAATTATATACACAATAATTGTTGCCATTGTAATCGGATTTGCGCTTGGTCTTTTGCTTGGACTTTTTAAGAAATCTTTGCAGTCCGTGTGGATTCTAAGGTTCAGGAAGTGCGGGATGCTCTGAGCGGCGCGAATTGCGGTGGCTGCGGTTATGCAGGCTGTGACGCATTTGCCGAGGCTGTGGTAAATGGCGAGGCTGAAGTGACTGGCTGTATTGCTGGCGGCGCTTCCGTCGCTGAAAAAGTCGCCGAGGTTATGGGTGTTTCAGCGGGCAGTGCAGAACCAAAAATCGCTTTTCTGGCGTGCGCCGGAACAAACGAATGTGCGCATGAAAAGGCTGAATACGAAGGTGTAAAAACTTGCGCGGCGGCCCAGCTTACAATGAACGGAACAAAAAAATGCGCGTTCGGCTGCATTGGTTTTGGCGACTGCGTGGAAGCGTGTCCGTTTGATGCGATTTCAATGGGGTCGGATGGACTTCCAAAAGTTGATGCGGAAAAATGCGTTGGCTGCGGAAAATGCGCAAAAACTTGCCCGAAGCATTTGTTCACTCTTATTGCAAAAAACACGGCCGGAGCGATTGCGCGATGTTCAAACCATAGCGACAACAAGCCGCAGATTAAAAAGGACTGCTCAGTGGGCTGCTTTAAATGCGGAATGTGCGTAAGGAAATGTCCGGTTGGCTGCATAAACATTGCCACAGGAATTCCGCAGGTTGACTACAGCCAGTGCGTAAGCTGCGGCGAATGTGTAAAAATCTGTCCTGACCACGTTCTTACGCTGATTGGAAAAGTTAAGCTGGCGTAGAAGGCTGGATTCTTGTAAGTTATGTTCAGCCCGAATGATGAGTTTTTCATGCTGAATCAAAACTCTGTATTCGGGTAATTTGTATGAAAATTGAAAGAAACTATTATCTTCGGCAGCTTGTTTTAAAAAAAAACAGTAGGCGTGCTAAACACTTCCTTGCTTAATAAAAGAAGCCATCTTTTCAAATTCTTTTTTTTGAAAAAATGGCTTTCTCTTTTCATATTTTCCCTGCCTATTTCTTTTCCGCTTTTAAATATGCTTTCCAGGTTGTTTCTACGAGGGTGTCCACGTCGCTGTATTTTGGTTCCCAGCCCAAAAGTTCTTTAGCTTTTTTGCTGGTTGCGTAAAGGTTTGCAGGGTCTCCCGGGCGGCGGGGTGCTTCTTCCGCAGGAATCGGCTTGCCGGAGATTTTTTGCGCCGCTTCAATGATTTCTTTTACGGTTGTTCCTTTTTCTGTTCCAAGGTTTAGCTTCAGGCTCTTGTTGTTTTTTGCGATGTAATCCAGAGCCATGACGTGCGCGCGCGCAAGGTCTGTTACGTGAACGTAGTCGCGGATGCAAGTTCCGTCGCGTGTGTCGTAGTCTGTTCCAAAGATTTTAAGCGAACGTCTTCCAAGCGCGGCTTCCATTACGCGTGGAAGAAGGTTTTCCGGATTCTGTTCAAGTCCGCAGACAACGCCTTCCGGGTCGTATCCGGCTGCGTTGAAATATCTTAACGCGGCGAATTTCATTCCTTTCAGCTGGTCGTACCAGTCCATAAATTCTTCAATTTTGAGTTTTGTGAATCCGTAGTAGTTCATCGGCTTTTGCGGATGGTTTTCGTCCATCGGAAGGTACTGCGGTTCGCCGAAAGTCGCCGCGCTGGAACTAAAAATCATTCTAAGGCAATTGTGTTTTACCGCGACGTTCATTATGTTCAATGTTCCGTTGATGTTGTTCACTGAATATTTTTCCGGTTTTACCATTGATTCGCCGGCCGCCTTGAATGCGGCAAGATGAATGAAAGCGTCAAAACCTTTTTCAAAAGCGTTGTCCAAATCTTCTGGAAGAAGAATGTTTCCGTAGATAAAATCGTTTTCCGGGAAAAGATTCTGTCGGAGTCCGCTTGAAAGGTTGTCAAAAACGGTAACCTTGTGTCCGTTTTTCATAAGTTCTTTTACAACATGGCTTCCAATATATCCTGCGCCGCCAATAACTAAAACTTTCATAAAATCTCCTGTTTCTATCATAATTTATCCATTGCGGTTTCCCACGCCTGGGTTAAAGTTTCTATCTTTTTGGTTGTTTCGTCAATCTTTTGCTGGACTTCTTTTGCTTTTGCGCCGTTTGAGTATACTTCCGGCAATGCCATCTTTGATTCCAGCGCGGATTTTTCTTCCTCGGCTTTTGCAATTTCCGTTTCAAGCCTTGCGACTTCTTTTTCGTTTTTGCGCCTTTCCGCCTCGATTTTTTTCTGTTCTTCCCAATTTAATTTTCCGGCCGATTTTGTTGCGTCGGCTTTTGTTTCGCTGGTTTTCGTGGAATTTACGCTGCTTGTGGCGATTCCAGTTCCTCTTTCAAACTGTCCTACGATTCCAGCTTCCTCCGCTTCAATGCGTTCCATATAATATTTGTAGTTTCCAGGAAATTCGCGGTGGCTTCCGGGTTTCAGCTCAAGGACTTTTGTCGCAAGTCCTTCTATAAATCCACGGTCGTGGCTTACAAAAATCACTGTTCCGCCAAAATCTTTCAGCGCATTCATCAGAACGTCTTTTGAATGCATATCAAGATGGTTTGTAGGTTCATCAAGGATAAGAAGATTGTTCGCCCGCAGCAAAAGCTGAAGCAGCGCAATCCGGCTTTTTTCACCGCCGGAAAGAACATTCAGCGACTTAAAGACATCGTCGCCGCGGAAAAGAAAACTTCCAAGCATATCGCGGACTTTTGGAACAAGTTCAGTCGGTGCCTGGCTTTCCACATATTCAAGAATTGTCTCGCCGCCTTTTATTGTTTCCGCATTGTCCTGGCTGAAATAACCGATTTTTACGCCAGTGCCGGGAATCACTTCTCCGCTTGTTATCGGATCAACGCCTGCGAGCATTCTGAGCAAGGTTGATTTTCCCGCGCCGTTTCTTCCGGCAACAACAAGCATTTCGCCGTTTTCCACAGTCAGGTCAAGGTTTTCTATCACATTTGTTTTTCCGTCGTAGGATTTTGTAAGTCCTTTTGTCCGCAAAACAAGATGGCCTGCGTGCGGAGCTTCCGGAAATTTAAAGTGGATTTTTTTAAGGCTTTCCGGAATTTCTATTTTCTGGGCAAGGATTTTGTCCAGCTGTTTCTGCCGTTCCTGCGCCTGCGCCGCTTTTGTCGCCTGGACACCGAATCTGCGGATAAAATCCTGCAGTTTTTCAATTTCATCCTGCTGTTTTTCGTATTCAGCGATTAAAGTTTTCAACTCGACTTCGCGCACTTGCTCGTAGTGTGTAAAATTTCCCTTGTAGCGTTTAAGGTCGCCGCCAAAAAGCTCGTATACTTCGTTTACCGTAACATCCAGGAAATAGCGGTCGTGGCTTACAAGAAGAAACGCGCCCTTGTAGTTTGAAAGGAATTTTTCCAGCCATGTGCGCGCTTCAATATCAAGATAGTTTGTTGGCTCGTCAAGAAGAAGAATGTCCGGGTTTTGCATAAGCGCCTTTGCAAGGGCGATTCTCATCTGCCATCCGCCTGAAAATTCTTCCGTCTGTTTCTGCAAATCTTCCTGCGAAAAACCAAGACCCATCAGGACGCTTTCCGCAGTCGCCTCGCGCCTGTGCCAGCCGGATTCTTCCAGCTTTGCAATAAGTTCTGCCTGGGTTGCAAGCAGGTTGTCTGTGTTTCCAGTTCCTTTTTCAAGCTGCTCGCCAATCTGGTCAATCTGTTTCTGAATGTCGTAGCCGAATTCAAAAGCCCTGTCCGCCTCTTCTTTTAATGAGCATCCGTGGTGTGTAAGTCCGCTCTGCGGAAGATATGCGATTCTTGTTTCTTTCTGGCAGATTCTGCTTCCGCTGTCAGGTTTTATCAGCCCTGCCATTACTTTTATCAGCGTTGATTTTCCAGCACCGTTTGCGCCGGTTAATGCGGCTTTTGTGCCGGTCATAAGATTTACGCTTACATTCTTTAAAATATCCCTGTCGCCAAATGCCAGGGAAACTTGTGAAAACTGTACGAATGCCATGAAACTATTCCGCTTGCTTAAAGAATATGATTAACGGTGAAATTCCTCTTTCCCGGAAAATATTGCCGTCTAAAACTGCACCGGTCGCGTCTTCAAATCTAAGTCCATTTTCTTCCATTTTATAGAAAAAGTTGACTTCTTTGTTCATTCCTTCAAAATTAAATGTAAGAACTCCGTCATAAGCCTGAGCCAGCGAACGGATAAGGAAGTATTTTATCTGGACAGTTCCTGTGTTTTTTGCTGAAGAAGAAATTACTCCAGGCACAAGAAGGTTTGTTGTTCCAGCTGAAAGTGTGGTCGTCCTTAAAAGAAAGCTGACCGTAGCTGGATGAACGGAAATTCGGGCCGAACATATAAATCTGTTCGTATTCTGATTCGCGGCGTTGAATTTCATCCTGTACGAGCTGGCTTATGTCCGCATCAATTGTGACAAGGTTGAAATCTTCCGGTTTTCCGCTTTCCCCTGTGTAGCGCGCGACTATGTAAGTTGATTTTTTTACGGAAACGATAATCGGAATATCGTTCAGCTTGAAAGCCTTTGCGTTTACAATCGTGTTGTCTTCGCTTGCGCCTGTATAGTCCCATTCTTTTTTGATTCCAGGCATGGTGAAAGTGAGTTTATTTGTTTCTTCATCCAGATGAAGGTTGTAGTTAAGGTTGATTTGCCGGATCGATTCGTCCGGTGTCAATCATTTTTTTGTATGAATCAGGATACCAGATTCCTTTAAGCATTTCTGTAAGTTCTGTGTCGATGCTGTTTTCTTCCTCGATAACTTCGCCGCTTATCTGGATTCCGTTTATGTCTGTTTCAAAAGGCCTCAGGTTGTAGCTGAAGCACCAGCCGGTTGTGCCGTCAGATGTAAGGACTCTTAGCCAGTCGCCTTCAAGCGGTTTTTTTCCGGCGTAGACAGCCTGTCCTTTTCCTTTGTAGAGAATTTTTATTGTTTCCGCTTTTTTTAGTCGGTAAACCTGTTTTGCGGTGTTTACCGGTTCTGCGCGCATAGGAAGTCCATCCATCGCCACAGAGGCGTAAGTGTGCCTGTATTCTCCGAACTTTTTCGCCGTTTTTTTTGCTTTGAATTTCATTTCCGGCTCAGTAATCTGCCACAAAGGAATTTCAATTTTTCCCTGAGAAGTTCCGATTACATAAACCTGTGAAATATTTGAACGAATGTAAACTGGAACCAGATCGCCATCCTGCAACTGGTGCTCTGGAAGATTCCACAAAAGAACACCGTAGCCTTTAATACGGTTTTCGCAAGAAATGAAACAGCCCAAGTAAAGAGCCAGTAAAGAAATCAAACTGAATTTACGCATACCTCAACTTTAACAGAAACACGCAAGAATGAAAACAAGGGAAAAACGTGAAAAAAAACAATCGTGGTAAATCATGGAGCTAAGGCAAATAGGGCGGATTTGTGGTATAATTTTGCTGAAATAAACGAGGAGAAAAATGAGTAAGCAGGCGGATATAGAATTTCTTTTTATATTGGCACTTGAAAATTATGCAAAAAACAACAATTTGACTTACGAAGAAAGTGCAGGTATTTTCCATAAAAATAATATTATGGAAAAAATGCTTGTCCAGCATGAATATCTGCATCAGGTTGCTTTGGAAGAAGTTTTTGATTTTATCAGTAAAAATATCTCGGAAAAAAAAGGGCTGATTTTATATCATGGGTCAGCTTCGTTTTTTGAAAAGATTGATTTGGCAAAATCTCAGAACAGACGTGATTTTGGGAAAGGCTTTTATACAACAGTTCTTGAAGGGCAGGCAAAAAATTGGGCATATAAGCAGAGTCTTAGAAATGGAAAAACAGAAAGTTATGTCTATAAATTCAGTTTTGAAGAATCACAAGATTTGAATATCAAACATTTTGATTCTTTGGATGAAGAATGGCTTGAGTTCATAAAATTAAATCGAACCAAAGGCGGAGTCCAGCATGATTTTGATGTTGTGATTGGACCTGTTGCAGACGATAACACAATGCAGACTGTTCAGCTTTATCTTTTGGGAACAATAAATGCGGCTGAAGCTGTTGAAAGGTTGAAATATAATGATGTCAATAACCAGGTTTCTTTTCACACGGAAAAAGCGATAGAAAAACTGATTTTGCTAAATAGGAGCGTGTATGCCTGAAAATCTTTTTACATATAACGGAAAAGATGTGACGATTAATGTCTGCCTTTCTGTTCTTTCAGTTGCAAGGGAAATAGCCAGAAGAAGAAATATTTCATTCGAGGATGCAAATCTGTTGTTTTCAAAAAGCAATACCTGCAAACTTCTTCATGAGCCGGAAAATGCGCTTTGGGCAGAATCTGCCGGATATATCGCAGATAAATTTGACGAGGAAAATCCTGTTAAAAAATAGACTGGACTTTATATCCGTTCACTTTCAATATTTTTTTTATATTAAGCTGAAAATTTATTTTTTTCAGCTTTTTGGAATTTTAGTCTTCGTCAAATAGGGCGAATTTGTGGTATAATTTTTTTGTCAGAAAATAAAAAGGGAAGAAGACTGAAAATGGCACAAAATAGGCAGAATAAATCACAATCAGTAGAGCCGAATATCGCGGACTTGGCTAACGGCTGGCTAAAATCATACAAACTTGATTACAAACTGGAACAGGAATCAATCGGAAATTCAGAGATAGACAAGGCTCTTGAAAACTATGAGTCAAAGCAGGGAGGAAACGGAGGAAATCGTCCTGACGCAAAGCTTCTGCTTTCAGATAAATACAGCAGATTTTATCCTGTTATTATTGAATACAAGGGCTATAAGGATAAACTTATAAAACTTGACTCAAACTGTCGTATTGCAAACAAAAAGGCGAACGGCGAGCTTGATTTTGCCAATATAAAATCTTACGCAGTGAATGGCGCGGTTCACTATGCAAATGCGATTCTTCATTACACAACTTTTGAAGATGTTATTTCCATTGGAATTACAGGATATAAAGACCCTTCTGGAAAATTGCAGCATGAGATTGGAGTTTATTTTGTTTCAAAAAGCAATTATGGAACAGGGCAGGAAATCGGCAAATACACAGATCTTTCATTCTTAAAGGAAGAAAATTTCAATAACTTTATACAGACCGTAAAAAATCTGAAACTTTCTCCTGAAGAGCTTGGAAAAATCAAGGAGCAGCGCGACCAGGAAATCAGCGCGAGCCTTGTAAAACTGAACAATGATATTTACCAGAATGAAAAAGGCTTGGGCGAAATGACCGGGTTTATCTTGTTGCCGCCTCAATCATTGCCACTCTTGGAATCATTGACAAGAACAATCCGAACAGATATAAGATTACTCCACTTGAAAAAGACGAGCTGAAATCCTTGCAGGAAGAAGGCTCTCGCGACGGAGACATTATTCTTCGCAAAATTAAGAATTTCTTGAATGAGAAATCAATTCCGCAGGACAAAAAGGATTTGATTGTCCGCTCTTTGCAGAATACGCTTACAACAGATAACATCAATAAAATCGAAAAAGGCAAAACAGAAAGCCAGCTGAAAAGAGTCTTTTGCAAGGTAGTTGATGACTTGGGCATTTATTATAAAATCGGTCTTACAACAGACTTTACTGGAAAACTCTTCAATGAAATGTATAACTGGCTTGGGTTCACTCAGGATAAATTGAACGATGTTGTCTTAACACCTAGCTATGTTGCGACGCTTCTTGTAAAACTTGCCCGCGTGAATAAAGATTCTTATGTGTGGGATTTTGCCACAGGCTCTGCAGGGTTGCTTGTTGCGGCTATGAACGAAATGCTTAATGATGCGAAAGACAAGATAAAATCGCCTGATGAGCTTGCGAAAAAATCAGCGGAAATCAAGGCTAATCAGCTTTTAGGGCTTGAGATTCTTCCCCAGATTTATATGCTTGCCGTTTTGAACATGATTATGATGGGCGACGGAAGTTCAAACATTTTGAACAAGAATTCCCTTAGCGATTTTAACGGAAAGTACGGATTTGGCAACATTGACGAGGATTTTCCGGCAGACGCTTTTGTATTAAATCCGCCGTATTCTGCGGAAGGAAACGGAATGATATTTGTGGAAAAAGCCCTTTCTATGATGAAAAAAGGCTATGCCGCAATAATTATTCAAGGCTCTGCAGGAAGCGGAAAGGCAACTGATTTTAACAAGAGAATTTTGCAACACTCAACTCTTCTTGCAAGCATAAAAATGCCGATTGATTTGTTTGCAGGAAAATCCAGCGTTCAGACATACATTTATGTTTTTAGGGTGGGCGAGCCGCACAAGGCAAAGTGCGTAGTGAAATTCATTGATTTTTCAAATGACGGTTACACCCGCACAACCCGCAAAAAGGCAAGCGTGAATCTTAGGGACACTGACCACGCAAAAGAACGCTATGCGGAAGTTGTAGACCTTGTGGAATTTGGAAGAGGAAGCCTTAAATATCTAACCGAAGACGAATACTTTGAGGGGACTATTGCTCCTGAAAAAGGCAATGACTGGAACCAGAGCGCGCCGGTGGACACAAAGCCTACTTTGGACGACTTCAAGAAAACTGTTGCGGACTATCTTGCCTGGGAAGTGAGCAATGTAATAAAAAGCGAGGCGAACGACAGCCTGGGAAAATGAATGCCCCGCTTAGCAAAAAGCTGAATGAAGTTAAGTGGGGCGAATTTAAGATTGGGGATTTGTTTGAGATTCAAAATACACTAAGTTTTAATGCAAATAAACTTGTTGAAGGTAATGAATATGACTATGTAACAAGGACTTCTTTTAATCAGGGGATTTTGCAGACAACTGGATTTGTTAACAAAGACAATATAAATCCTTCTGGAACTTGGAGTCTTGGATTATTGCAGATGGATTTTTTCTACAGAAGAAAACCTTGGTATGCCGGTCAGTTTGTAAGGAAAATAGTTCCGAAATTTGATTTGCCAGAGAATGCAATCTTGTTTTTTACAACATTGCTAAATATGCAAAAAAAAGTTTTGCTTTCAGTTTTAGTTAGAAATGTTGATGAAAAGTTTAGAAATATTATAGTTTCTCTCCCTATAACTCCAGAAAACAAAATCGATTTTGATTTTATGGAAGCGTTTATACGCGAACTCGAAGAGGAGCGTATACGCGAACTCGAAGAGGAGCGTATACGCGAACTGACCGCTTACCTAAAGGTAAGCGGCTTCGACAACTACAAGTTGTCGAAATGCGAGAGCGAAGCTCTCGCGCACTTCAATGAATTGAAGTGGAAGGAATTCAGAATAGGAGATTTGTATAATAAGATTGAATTGCACAATTTAAATTTTTAATAAGAAAAAAAGATACTTCATCAGAAAAAAATCGGAAAAATATACTTTACCAATCGTAAATGCAAAACATGGTGAGAACGGCATTATGTTTTATGGAGATAAAAATATTTTTGATTCCGAAGAAATGACTATAGACATTGTTCAAAATGGGGCGGTTGCAACAGGAGATGTGTATCCGCAACCACAAATAACAGGTGTCTTATGGGATGCGTATTTAATAAAATCAATTAAACATAAAGACAGTAGAGAATCATTATTCTATTTTACAGCAACAATTCAAAAATCAATAAAACAAAAATTCTGTTACGAATTTAAGGCTACTTGGGAAAGAGTAAAAGAAGAAATGATTTTTCTTCCAGTTACATCCGACGGCTCACCTGACTACGCCTTTATGGAAAACTTTATCAGCGCAGTCCAAAAACTCGTGATAAAAGACGTTGTCCTCTACGCAGACAAAAAAATCGCCGCAACAAAGCAGGCAGTCCACAAAAATCCGTCAGACTATAAAACATCCGAAGGCTTTGGAACTCTGGAAGTTGCGGAACATAATTAAGGAGAATGAATTTATGGCAAAAATAAATGTAGACAACAAAGAGATAAGTGTAATCTCAATTGATGAAAGAGATTATATTTCTTTAACCGACATGGTGAAGAATATAGAAAATGGTCTTGCTCTGATTGAAAAATGGCTGCGCAATAAAAATACAATCGAGTTTCTTGGAATATGGGAAGAGATGTATAATCCTGATTTTAATTCCCCCGAATTCGAGGGAATTAAAAACGAGGCTGGGCTAAACAGATTCATTCTTTCTGTAAAGCAATGGATAGAAAAAACGAATGCTATTGGAATCATCGCAAAAGCTGGTCGCTATGGCGGAACTTACGCGCATAAAGATTTGGCTTTTGAATTTGCTTCATGGGTCTCTCCTCAGTTCAAATTATATTTGCTTCGGGAATTCCAGCGTCTAAAAGAAGAAGAGCAAAAACAGCTCGGCTGGTCTGCAAAGCGGGAGCTTGCAAAAATCAATTATAGAATCCATACGGACGCAATAAAACTGAACAAAATCGCAATCCAGCAGATGAAAGTTCTGGAAAATATTGATGACAGAAAATTGCTTGCGGAATAAAAAATCTAAACTGTATCATTGCTATCAGAAGTGTGTTATATTATAAAAAACAAAGACGGAGGAAGTACTATGAGTTATGAAACAGTTTTGGAAAAGGTAAAGACTGTGCCGGAATCTTGTCTTGATGAAATTTCAGAATTCATTGATTACATTATTTTTCGTTACAAGGAAAAATACAATAATCAGTCAAAAGTGAAAGAATTTAATCTGCTTTGTGAAGAAACTCAGTCTTGGGCTAAAGAAAATAATGTAACAGACGCCGATATTAAGGCTGCGATAAAAACTGTCCGTGCGGAGAAAAATTCAAAATGAAAATTGTAATTGACACAAATGTTGTCATTTCAGGAATTTTTTTTGGCGGCGAACCGAATAGACTTCTTCGGCATGCGATAAAGAATGAGCTGGAAGTTTTTGTTTCAAAAGAAATTGTTGATGAATATAAAGAAGTCGTTGCTAGAATTGCAGAAAAGTATCCTAACCGTCCAAAGAAGTTTCCTCTGGATATTTTTGTCTCATCTTGCAGGAATATTGACCCTAAGAAAATAATTTCAGTCTGCCGTGATAAAGATGACAATAAATTTATTGAATGTGCATACGAGGCTAAATGCTTATATATCGTAAGTGGTGATAATGATTTGCTTTCGCTTGAAAGTTATGCAGATATAAAGATTGTTTCAGTTGCGGATTTCCTGCATAAATTAGAAGATTTGAAGTAAAATATTTTCAATGTGTTTCTCATCCCTTCCCGAACTCCGGTTCTTCCTCTGCGGCTAAAAGGGCGGCGTTTGCAAGGTCGTCGATGTACTGGGCGTCGGCGGCTTTTTGCCAGGTTGTTCCGGCTGATTTCAGGGAGCGCATCTGCTCTTCTTTGCGTGCGTCGCGTTTTTCCAGGAGGCGTTTTGCGGCAAGGATGATTTCTGTGGCTTCATCCGCGCGCACGTGCAGTGTCTGAGCGACTGTGCTTTCGTCCGCGGCGCACATATTTTCCAGCGTTGTAAAAGTTTTTGTAAGCGTTCGCGCCCGTTTTTCGCCTATTCCCGGAATTTCAAGGAAAACGCTTACTGTGTTTTCTTTTGTTCTGAGCCTCTGGTTTCTGCTGGTTGCAAAGCGGTGTGTTTCATCGCGGACTCTTTGCAGAAGACGCAATGCGTCGCTTCTTTTTGGAAGACACAACGGTTTTTCCGCATAGGGCCGCCAGATTTCTTCGTCGCGCTTTGCAAGTCCGGCGACCGGAATGTCCAGGTTCAGCGATTTTAATACCTGGTCAACTGCGTTTACCTGGCCGATTCCGCCGTCAATAAGAATTAAGTCCGGTAAATCCGACTGTTCGTTCAAAAGACGCGTGTAACGCCGGCTGGTTGCTTCCCTCATCGACTGAAAATCATCTATGTATCCGTCTGTTGTCTTAAGCCTGAAATATCTGTAGTTTTTTTTGTCCGGATTTCCGTTGTAAAAACTGATTAGCGAGGCCACCGGGAATTTTCCGCCGATGTGGGCAATGTCAAATCCTTCAATTCTTACTGGAAGTTTTGCAAGCCCGAGAATTTCTTTCAGCTCTTCGAGCGCCGGAATGTCGCCGCGTTCGCGCAACCTGCGGATTATGTCTTCTTTTGCGTTTTCCGCCGCCATGTTCATCGCGGCTTTGTGGCGCGGAGCGTTTTCTATGTCATCGTTTGCAAGGATTATCTGAGGGTCTGAGTTAAACTGATTTTTTATCCATTCAGAAATTATATTAAGTCCGTCCTCGGTTGGAACGAATATTTTCGGCGGAATTTCTTCCCGGGAGTTGTAGTAGGCGCTCATGAACTCGGCAAGAAGCTCTTCGTTTTCGTTCATGCTCTGAACGCGGTAATTGTCGCGGCCAAGAAGTTTTCCGTTCCGGATTTTAAGGACTGTAAAGCTTACAAGTTCACCTTCCCTGTACCAGGCCAGATAGTCGCGGTCTTCTGAGTCAAAGCTTTCAACAATATTCTGGTTCTGCATTACCATAAGTGCGCGTAGGCCGTCCCTCAGCCGTGCTGCTTTTTCAAAATTCAGCTGTTCCGCGGCTTCCTTCATTTTTGCCGTAAGTTTTTCGGTTGTTTTACTTCCGTTTTCCTTAAGAAGATCGCAAATTTCTCCGAAAAATTCATTGTAGGATTCTTTTGAAATTTTTTCGCAGCAAGGCGCTTTGCATTGCCCCATGTGATAGTAAAGGCAAGGCGTTTCCCGCATTGTAAATTTCTTGCAGTGTCTTAGCGGATAGATTTGATAAAGTGTGTCTATAAAAGTATCAAGGGCGCTTGCGTCCGGATATGGGCCGAAATATGTCGAGCCGTCGTGAAGTATATTGCGCGTCTTAAAAAGCCGTGGAAAATCTTCGCGGGTAATTCTTAAAACCGGATAGGATTTCCCGTCCTTTAAGTTGATGTTGTATTTCGGCGAGTATTTTTTTATAAGATTGTTTTCAAGAAGAAAGGCTTCGTATTCGTTTGCAGTCGTGATGTATTCGATGCTTTTTGCATTTGAAATAAGCAGCCTTGTCTTGATATCCTTTTTGCCGGAAAAATAAGAAGTCAGCCTGTTTTTAAGGTTTTTGGCTTTTCCAACATAAATCACGGTGTCCTGTGGATTTTTCCACATATAGACGCCGCTGGAGGATGGTGCTTTTAATGCAGTTTCATGAAGAATTTCTCTGTACATATCGCAAAAATAATTATATATCAAAAAAAAGTGTAATTCCATTTGTTTTTGCAGTTTGCGCATTCGTTTTCTGCTCTTTTTCTGCCGGCGCTGAAATTTATGAATTCGGCGGAAAAACCGGCTGGAGCGAGGTGAATGTGCGCAACGGAATTACAACCGGAAAGGGCCGCTTCGGCTTTGAATGTCTTGAGCTTGAGACAAATTCCAGTCAGCCGGATGATTTTACTGATTGCCTTCTTGATTTTGAAAACTCAAAGATTTATGACAAAGCCGGAAAGTACAAAATCAAGAGCAGCGGAGTCTACTTTTCAAAAAAGACGGCCTTGGGGAAAACTTCTGTCTTAAGCCGCGGCCGCGGCGGAATCGACATTCAGGGTGATGAAACAAGCCTTTTTGGCTCGGAAGGTCCTGCCGGTTCATTTGTCATTGATTTCTGGATTTGCCCTTCAACTGTAGAAAATGGAGAAGTCCTGCTGAACTGGCGTTCTTCAAAAAACATAGGCGGCCAGGTTTTTTACCAGTTGATTTCAACTTCTTTCTATAAAAAAATAAAGTTATTACGCTTTTTTTCAAATATTTTTTTGAAGGCTATACTGAAAACAACGGAGACGTTTCCCTTTCTTCCTCCAGGACGATTATTCCGAACCAGTGGAGCCATCATCTTATTTCTTTTGAGGAGCAGACTGGAATTCTTGAGTACAGGATTGACGGCCAGCTGGAAGACATAAAATATCTTACTGATACAGGACACGAAGGCGGAACTGTCTGCAATGCCGTTATGGGTGTCGCCGCAGAATTGCGGATTGTTCCTTCTTATATCGGTCTGCTTGATGATTTTAGAATTTTGCGAAGCTATACGGATTTTAATAGGGAAGACAATTCTGAAAACATCAGGGTTGGACTGCCTGAGCATTACAAAATCTCCGGCGGTCGCTTTGAGTCAATTCCTGTACTGACAAAAGAAGGAACAGTTATAAACAAGGTTTTTGCGGAGGTTTATGAGCCTTCGCAGACTGAAGTTTGCCTTTATGTCCGCGCAGGAGACAATCATTTCAACTGGACGGAAGATTATCCGGAATGGATTCCTGTGGTTTCCGGGCAGGAGATTGAAAATTTAAGCGGGCTGTATTTTCAGGTTGCGGCGGAGCTTTTTCCGGACGGCGGCGGTCAAAAGACTCCTTCTGTAACGGAAATAAAAGTTGAATATACGACATTGCCTGAACCTTTTCCGCCGTATAAAATTTCTGTTGAAAAAGGCGATGGTCAGGTTACGTTAAGCTGGAGTTATTCGGTTGATGATTCTGCCGGAGGATATTATATTTATTATGGAAACCGTCCGGGGGAATACCTTGGCCGCTCCGCCGTGCAGGGAGCCTCGCCTGTCAACGTAGGCAATGTTACCAGCGCGACTTTAACAGGCTTAAAAAATGGTGTAATATATTACTTCGCGGTGGCAGCCTATTCAAAGCTGGACGAGCGGATTTGCGGCGCGCTTTCAAAAGAAGTTTATGCCCGCCCTGAACGAAAAAGATAGTTTACAAGGGGAATAATGCGAGGAAGCTATGGAAGATAAAGAAATTGTGTTAAGAAGGGCAAAGAATGCTGTTATTTCAAGGGATTTTAACCTTGCTATAAGGCTGTACAAATCCCTTCTGCAGGAAGATGTGAAGAATATTGAATATTTGTCTGCGCTCGGAAATCTTTACATGAAAAACAACGATGACGAAAAAGCGCTTCCGTATTTTCAGCAGATTCTTACTTTTTATCCGAATAATTTTGAGGCGATGAACAGCATGGGCGGAATATACCGCCGCATGGGAAGGTATCAGGAGTCAATTGAAATTCTTCAAAAGGCTCTGGAAACTAAAATTAATCCGGCCCAGGTGAATTACAATCTTGGCTTTACATATAAACTGATGAAAAATTATTCAGAGGCAATCGATGCGTTTGAAAATGTTATTGCCGTAAACCCGACTGACGTGCTGGCGTACAATCATCTTGGAACAATTTATGCGGCTCAGAACAACCACGAAAAGGCGGTTGCAACTTATAAACGCGGACTTCAGATAGACCCTAACCATCCTATAATTCAGTTTAACCTTGCAAAAAGCCTTGAGGCTATGCATGACGACACTTCCGCGATTCAGGCTTATGATGCCGCGCTGCGTGCAAAGCCGGGCTGGCAGGAAGCCGTGATTGAATACGCAAAACTCTTGCTAAATCACCGCAAGACCAGGCTTGCCGGCGAGCTTGTGCAGAATGCTATTGGCCTGCATCCGCAGGATTTTGGGCTTTATGCCCAGATGGGGCAGATTCTTATGCGCCAGAGCAATTTTAAAAAAGCCGCAAGTTCCTTTGAGATTGCAAACCGGCTTGTTTCGGGAAACGCGGAAAACCTGAAAAACCTTGCGGAAGCCTTTGAAAAGCTCGGCAAAAAAGAAGAGGCTGTCTTAACCATAAAAAAGGCGGAAAGCGTTGAGCCGGAGGACGAAAAAATTAAAAAATCAGCGGCTTCAATTCTTCTTACGGCTGAAAAATACCGTGAGGCGGCTGAAGTAATCCGTCAGCTTGGTTCTGCGAACAAGAATGACTGCGAGGCGTTGGACCTTGCCGGACAGTACAGCATTTTGATTGGAAGAAATGATTCCGCCCAAAATTTTGCGTCAAAGATTAAAAAAATTGACCCGGATTATGGAATTTATCTGTATTCGTTTGCCTCAAGATTTTTTCAGAAGGGAAATCTGGAGGCCGCAAAAGAAAATGTAAAGGCGTTCATTGATGAAAATATGAAAAATATTCCGGCGTGGCTTCTGCTTGGCCAGATTGATGAAAAACTTGGCAATTCAGAGGAGGCGCTGGACGATTTTTCAACGGCAGTCGCTTTTGACCCGAACAATTTTCTTGCCGAGAAACTTGCGAAAGAACTTGGAAACAAAATTGATTCTGAAAAAACTAGCCATGATGAAAAAAAGCCTGATGACAGCGCGCTTTCCGGTTCGCAGGAAATTTCTCTTGATGAATTTGGTTTTGGCGATGATGAAAATGCCGCTTCAGAAGAAAAATCTCTGGAAACGCATGAGCCGGCTCCGGATGAACCTGAAAATTCAAACGGTTCTGCCGGTCCGGAAGATTCAACAGAAGATTTGAAAGTTGAAGATAAAACCGACGTTCTTGCCTTGGACGAAAAGTCCGCGCTTTTTGAAGACGGTGAAAAAGATTCGGAAAGCGATGATGAAATTTCTTTGGACGAGATTGATAAGAATACGGATGAATTTAAGGAAGATGAAGAAATCCTGCCAGAGCCGGAAGAGAACGCCGCGTTGAACGAACCGGAAGATTCCGCGGAAAAACACGCGGACAACTTGAAGCCGGAGGAATTTAAAACGCAGGAAGAAAATGGTGCTTCAAAAATTGAAATAAAGGCAGAGCCTGCGAAATCTTCAGAAACAACGCCTGCCGCTGAAAAGAACGCCCCGGCCGAGAGGGCAGAACCTTCAGAGTCAGAGCGGGCAGAACCAGCTGAAGCTGTTGGACAAGCAGAACCAGCTGAACCAACAGAACAAACAGAGCCAGCTGAACAAACTGAGCCAATAGAAAAAACAGCCGGTTCTGAGCAGGAGACGGAAATTCCAGAAGAAATTCCGCCTTACGGAGATTCGGAACATTCTGAAGATTTGCCGGATGAAAAAGATTCTTTTGCCCCGGATGCCGCCGCAGAAAGAAAGGAGGCGGAAACAGCCTATGAGACCCTGATGAGCCAGGTAAGCGATGTTTTGCCTAAACTTTCATCTTTTATAGACAGCAGCGAAGAAGAGGCAAAATTCCAGAAAGAAATTGAGCTTTTTAAGCGCCTGCGTCAGTTTGGTGAGCAGCTTCCGTTTGAGCAGCGCGCAAAATTCCTTGCCGGCAGGGTACGTCTTTGCTTGATTACATAATTGCCCGGCTTTCCGGCAGGCCAGGGCTTTTAAGAACGGCTTCTGAAGTCCGCAGGCAGAACAATATTCAGGAAAACGATATGCAGATTGCAATAAACGGAAATAACCGCAGGGATATTATAAACGTCCTTAAGGATATGGAAAATCTTACCTTTTATCTTGGGGATAAGAACCTTTCTAAAGCGCTTATCGTTGTTGCAGAGGAAGTTGTGGATAAGCTTTCCTAAATAGCCCGAATTTCGAGTTTTTTTGCAAATTCTGAAAGAACGCTCTCGGCAGATTTCCAATTTGCTCAGATGGATTTGGCTCGCGCTACGCTTGTATTAATTCGGGTGCTTCGCACTTTAATTAATTCAATCGCCAAAAATCTTCACAAATTGTAAATCTGCCTGCGCTTTTATTTTATTTGCAAAAAACTCGACCTTCGGGTTAAATATCCCGAAGGTAAAAAAAAACGGCATTCAATAATATGACGGTTTACAGCCGGATGATTCGTGAATGTGTGATAACTTCGTTTCCTGTTTCTGTTATGAGCACATCGTTTTCAAGGCGGACTCCGCCAAGTTTTTCATCGTAAAGTCCCGGTTCAAGGGTGATAATCATTCCCGGCTGAAACGTTACGTCTGCCGTCATTTTTGTGCTTACTCGCGGAAATTCATGGATTTCAAGCCCGATTCCGTGTCCCAGCGTGTGGGGCATTTTTCGTTTTTCTTTTGCGAATATTTTTTCAGCAAGCTCGCAGGCATCTTTTACCGGAATATCTTTTTTGTAGAGTCTAAGACATTCGTCCGCGGCATGCTGAACAAGTTCCACCAGTTTTTCCTGCTCAGGGGAAATTTCGCCTTTTACAACAGCCAGGGTTGTGTCAGAAGTATATCCGTTGTAGACTACGCCAAAATCAAGGATTGAAAGTCCGTTTCCAGGCCATTCGCCGTTTGTGTAGCCAGGAAATGCGTGGATTGCCCAGCTTCTTGCCGGACCTGCGGCCAGAGTGTCAAAACCGGTCCGTTCACATCCGTTCAGCCTCAGCTCCTTTTCTATAAGAAGGGAAACGTCCATTTCAGTCTTGATTTCCTCAGAATGTATTTTTTCTTCTATTTTGTTGATTATTAAATCACCGATTCTGGCGGCTTCTTTTGTACATTCAACTTCGTATTCATCTTTGATTGTCCTTAGCTGGACTGCGAATTTGTGGACTCCTTCGTTTTTGCACACAACATCCCAATCTGGATTTGCTTCAATAAATTCAAGGAAGTTTGGATACGGTATGTACGGCGGAATCTCGACTTTGAAATTCTCTATTTTTTTCGCGCCGTCTAAAATTGTCTTTACGGCTTCAATGTCTGAATTTTTAAATTTTCCGTATGGAATTATTTTGTCGCAGAACGCGATTTTTTTTGCAAGAATTTCATCCCACGGAACAAGGGTCGAGCTGCCGTTCTGAAGAATCACAAGAACCGCATCGCTTGTATGCCCTGTAAAATAACGTATGGAAGGGTCGCGGTGCGCCTCACTGTCGATAAAGACTGCCGCCCCGATATTGTTTTCCTTTAAATATTCAACGATTTTAGCCCGTCTTCCTGAATAAATTTCGTTCATTTCCTGTGCGGAGTATTCTTTCATAGTAAAAATCCTTCTTTGTTTCTGCCGAATGTATTATGGCTGATTTATTAAAATTTATTTTCTTAGGCTTAATTTCGAGTTTTTTTACAAATTACGAAAGAACGCTTTCGGCATATTTTCAATTTGCTCAGATGGATTTGGCTCGAATTCGGGTGCTCTGCACTTTAATTAATTCAATCGCCAAAAATCTTCACAAATTGCAACTCTGCCTGCGCTTTTATTCTTTTTACAAAAAAACTCGATATTCAACCTTTTACTCGTCCTTTTATTTTAGAAAACATTGCGACTGCTGTTTCATCTTTAAATATAATAAGAAGCAGCGTTCCAATCAAACCAAAAATTATCGCCGTGGCCGCAACCGGAATTCCGTATGAGATAAACCTGTTGTGTCCGGCAAAGGCGTTTAAAAGCCATGGACGCGCAAAATATGTAGGGCAGGCTGCCGTTATGCTGAATGCAATCATTCTGATTATGAATGCAATCATTTTTTTTGCTATTCCTGCGGCATCTATGCTGTTCAGTTTTTTCATAAAAATAAAAAGAAACAGCGTGTTTACTGAGCTTGCCAGCGTAAGGGCAAGGGCGATTCCGTTTCCTTTCATCGGGAAAGCCAGCGCGATTGCAAGCGCTATGTTTACGCCGAAACAGATGATTCCCGCCAGAGTCGGAAGCTTTGTGTTTCCCTGCGCATAAAACGCCGGGCTTAAAATCCGGTTTGCGGCGATAAAGAAAAGGCCTGCGATGTGGAACCTGAATACGTTCAGAGTCATTTTTACGGATTCATCATCAAAACTTTTTGTCTTGTACACAAGCGAGATAAGGTCTTTTCCGCATACGAGCGAGTAGAATGTTACCGGAATGCAGATCAGCGCGATGATTTTTATTGCCTGGACAAGCATGGCGTTGAACTCTTCCCATTTTTGCCTTTTTGCGAGTCCGCTGAGGTCTGGAAGAATTACAGTTCCGATTGAAACGGCGAAAATTCCAAGAATCAGTTCCTGAAGCCTGAGCGAATATTGCAGGGATGAAACCGTTCCTGTTCCTGTGTTTCCTGCAAGCGCTGTTGAGACTACATCGTTCAGCTGGTAGGCTGCCATTCCGATTATTGTAGGAACAATCAGCGAGACCACTTTTTTTGTTCCCGGATTTGAAAATGCGTTTCGGAGTCCGGTAAGAGTTGTCTTCCAGCCTGTTCGTTTTATGAAAGGCCACTGAAAAAGCGCCTGGACGCAGCCTCCTGTTATCACACCGAAACTCATCGCGCGGGCCGCAAGCGCTTCCTGCGGAAGTCCGTCAGGATTCGGGAGCTGAGGCGTAAGAATGTACGTTATGGCTACTACAACCGCGTTGAAAAGTACAGGAGTGAATCCGCTTGGCGCAAAAATATTGCAGCCGTTCAGAATTCCCTGAAAGAACGCCGCGATGGAAACGACGAACAGGTACGGAAACATTATTTTTGTAAGAAGCGATGCTTCTGCAAGAATCGACGCGTCCGCATTTGATTTAAAGAAAAGCGGCACTATAAAACGTGAAAGTATGATTCCCAGAACCGTTACGATTGCCGTAAGGAATGAGACAAGGGTGAGCGTTGAAGAGATGAACATCTGCGTTTCTGCGTGCTTTTCGCTGGAATTTTCTTCTTCCAGATAGCCGCGGAATGTTGGAATGAAGGCCACGGAAATGCTGTTTTCTGCAAAAAGCCGCCTGAACAGGTTTGGTATCATGAATGCGATTCCGAATGCGTCCGCATAGGCGCTTGTTCCAAGAAAGGCCGCTTTGGTCATTTCCCGGACAAGGCCCATTATTCGCGAGGCGAATGTCATAAGCGAAAGCGCCAGCCCGGATTTAAGTAGGGATTTTTTTTTGATGTCTGCCATTTGTGTAAGTGTAGCCGAGTTATGGTTTTTGTTCAATTTGCCCTGGTTCGCGCTGGATTGCCGGACTTTCAGAATTTTCCTAGCCCCGATTGCACGGAAAGACCGGAATGGAGCGGCTGCGGAATGAGGACTTGCAGTAAAAGAGGGTCGGAGATGTCCAATAAGTATCTTTTTTGTCATTTATCGGCTTGACCTGAAATTCTAAATGCATATATTACAATTGTTCAATAATGACATTCGGAACTTATTGGACATCATCTCCTCTAATTCTGAATTACCAATTGCAAATTTACAGTTTCGCGTTTATATTTTAGTAGTGATATTGGCTTGAATTATCAGGTTTTAGAGTGAAGGATTTAATGGAAACAACAAAAAAAACTGAAAACGAAAATTTACCGGTTAGAATTGGAATTGATATTGGTTCGACGACTGTAAAAATTGCTGTTCTTGATGACAATGACAGGCTTATTTATGGTGACTATCAGCGTCACCGTGCGGATATACGAAATACAATTATTTCTGTTGTTACTACGGCTTTTGACAAGATTATGGGTTTATTACCTCTTGGGGAAGACCAGCCTTTGACTGTGAAAGTTACTGGTTCGGGCGGGCTTTCTGTTTCGCAGTGGCTGAACGTGCCGTTTATTCAGGAAGTTGTAGCGGCCACCACGGCTGTAAAGAAATTGATTCCGCAGACTGATGTTGTGATTGAGCTTGGCGGCGAGGACGCGAAGATTACTTATTTTACCGGCGGCGTTGAGCAGCGTATGAACGGAACTTGTGCCGGCGGAACTGGTGCGTTTATTGACCAGATGGCGGCGCTGCTTGAAACTGATGCGGCCGGCTTGAATGAGCTTGCAAAGGGCTTTAAGACGATTTACCCGATTGCGGCGCGTTGCGGTGTTTGCCAAGACTGACATCCAGCCGCTTATAAACGAGGGCGCGCGCAGGGAAGATATTGCGGCTTCCATTTATCAGGCTGTTGTGAACCAGACGATTTCCGGGCTGGCGTGCGGAAAGCCAATCCGCGGACACGTTGCGTTTTTGGGCGGTCCGCTTCATTTTATGGATCAGCTGCGCCAGCGTTTTATTGACACTTTGAAATTAAAGGATGACGAGATAATTGTTCCGGAGGATTCGCAGCTTTTTGTCGCGGCTGGTTGTGCTTTCAGCGCGGAAAGAAAATTTAACGGCGAGGGTGCTGTTGATTTCCATTTTCCTACGGTGAAGGAATTCCGGGCTGGGCTGGACAATCTTGTTGGCGCGGAGCTTAGCGAGGTTCAGCGTCTTGAGCCGCTTTTTACGGATGCGAATGAGCTTGAGGAGTTCAGGAAGCGCCATGCGGAAGAAAAGGCGATGCGCGGAAGTCTTGAGGATGCCCGCGGTCCGGTTTTTCTGGGGCTTGATTCCGGCTCGACAACCACAAAGGCGGTTCTTATAAACCAGAAGGGCGAGATTATCTGGGATTTTTATTCGCATAATATGGGAAATCCTGTTGAGCTTGCGGTGAAAATGCTTAAGGAGCTTTACAGGAAGCTTCCGAAAGATGTTTATATTGCGCGCGCTGTTTCTACCGGTTACGGCGAGGCTTTGTTCCAGGCGGCGTTCGGCGTTGATTCCGGCGAGGTTGAGACGATTGCGCATTTCCGTGCGGCGGATTTTTTTGTTCCGGGCGTTGAATTCCTTCTGGATATCGGCGGCCAGGACATGAAGTGCCTTCGTATGAAGGACGGCGCGATAACTTCGATTCAGCTGAACGAGGCTTGTTCTGCCGGCTGCGGTTCGTTCCTTGACAACTTTGCGAACACGATGGGAATGGACGTAAAGGAGTTCGGAAAAATCGCGCTTATGGCGGAAAAGCCTGTCGACCTGGGGTCGCGCTGCACTGTTTTTATGAACAGCCGCGTTAAGCAGGCGCAGAAGGAAGGCGCTTCGGTTGCGGATATTGCGGCCGGACTTTCCTATTCTGTAATTAAAAACGCTCTGTTCAAGGTTATAAAACTTAGAAAGGCTAGCGATATTGGCACGAAGGTTGTTGTTCAGGGCGGAACGTTCTTTAATGACGCGATTCTGCGCGCTTTTGAGAAAATCGCCGGTGTTGAGGTTTTCCGTCCGGATGTGGCAGGCCTTATGGGCGCTTATGGTTCTGCGCTTATCGCTTACGACCAGTGGGTTGACCTTACTGCGCCAAAGCCTGATGAAGAGCCGGGAACTCCGCGCCATGAGCTGCGCTCAAAAATCGCTTCGTACGATGAGCTTGAGAAATTCCATGTTGACCTGGAGCTCCGCCGCTGCGGAAAATGCCAGAATAACTGTCTTTTGACAATCAATAAATTTTCAACCGGAACTGAGACCCGCACGTTTATTACCGGAAACCGCTGTGAGCGCGGGCTTGAGGTTGAAGGAAACGTTATTGACGCTTCAAATAAAAAGAACACAAAAGTTGATGATGTCGGCGAGAAATGCCGAATCTTTTTGACTGGAAATACAAGCGGCTCTTTGGCTATGTTCCATTAAGGCCGGAAGACGCTCCGATGGGCGATGTGGGAATTCCGCGCGTCCTGAATATGTATGAAAATTATCCGCTGTGGTTTACGTTCTTTACAAGGCTTGGATTCCGCGTTGTGCTTTCTCAGCGTTCCTCAAAAACGGTATACGAAAAAGGGATTGAAACCATTCCTTCCGAGTCGGTATGTTATCCGGGAAAGATAAGCCACGGCCATCTTGTATCGCTTCTTCAGCGTGGCGTGAAATTTATTTTCTATCCATGCGCTCCATACGAAAAGCAGGAGGATGCAGGCGCTGGAAATCATTATAACTGTCCGATTGTAACGAGCTACCCGGAAGTGCTGCGCAACAATATTGACGAGCTGCGGCAGGATTCTTCTATTACATACATGGATCCGTTCCTTCCGATTTATGATAAGCCGCGCCTTAAGGAACGGCTCTGCGAGGAGCTTCTGCCAAAGTTCCCGGCTCTTACGGAAAAAAAGATAAATGAAGCCGTTGACGCGGCCTGGAAAGAGCAGGAAAAATACCGCCATGATTGCCAGCAGGCAGGCGAAGATGCTCTTGAGCAGATGATCCGCGCAGGCGGAAACGGAATTGTGCTTGCCGGACGGCCTTACCATCTAGATCCGGAAATCAACCACGGAATTCCGGAAATGATAAATGCGCTCGGTCTTGCGGTCTTTACGGAAGATTCGGTTGCGCACCTTGGCTCGATTGAGCGTCCTTTGCGCATTATTGACCAGTGGGTTTACCACAACCGTTTGTACCGCGCCGCTTCGTTTGTAAGCGAAATGCCGGATCTGGAGCTGGTTCAGCTTACTTCGTTTGGCTGCGGCCTTGATGCGGTTACGGCGGATCAGGTTGACGAAATCATGCGGGCAAAGAACCGTATGTACACGCTTATAAAAATTGATGAAGGCTCAAACCTTGGCGCTGTGCGGATAAGAATCCGCTCACTGATTGCGGCTGTGAAGGAACGCCAGCGTCACCACAGGAAAATGCCTCCAAAGCGTTCTGCGGCTTACCAGCGTCAGGTCTTTACAAAAGAAATGAAGTACACGCACACAATTATCGGACCTCAGATGTCGCCTATTCATTTCCGTATTTTGCAGAAGGCGTTCCAGGCTGAAGGCTATAATTTTGTTGTTCTGGACGCAGTTGATCCAAAGGCTGTTGAAGCCGGACTGAAGTACGTTAATAACGATGCCTGCTATCCTTCCATTCTGGTTGCGGGGCAGATGATTTCTGCGCTTGAGTCCGGAAAGTACGACTTGAACCACGTTTCCCTGATTATAACGCAGACCGGCGGCGGCTGCCGCGCTACAAATTATATTGGATTTATACGCCGCGCGCTGAATGATGCAGGCTGGGGTCATATTCCTGTTATTTCTTTGAGCGCCCAGGCGTTTGAGTCAAATCCGGGATTCAAAGTTACGCCGACGTTGCTGCACAGGCTTCTTATATCGATTATTACCGGAGACCTTTTGATGAGGGTTCTTTACAGGACTCGTCCTTACGAGGCTGTTCCGGGAAGCGCGAACGCACTGTACGAAAAATGGTCGGCGTATGCGGAAAAACAGGTTAAGTCGCTTTCAATCCATGGCTATCACAAGATGCTTAAAAACATTGTGAAGGAATTTGACAATCTTCCTTTGAAGCCGATAAAGAAGCCGCGCGTCGGGGTTGTCGGTGAAATTCTTGTGAAATTCATCCTACGGCAAACAATAATATTGTTGATACGATTGAACGCGAGGGCGCGGAATGTGTAATGCCGGATTTAACGGATTTCTTCTTCTATACATTCTCGACCGGCATTTTCCGCCACGAGCAGCTTGCGTTCCCTAAGAAAACCGAGCGCAATGCAAAGCTTCTTGTCTGGTTCCTGGAACTTTACAGAAGCAAGATGAAGAAGTATCTCCGCCAGAGCCGGCGCTTTGACCCGCCAAGCTCAATTTATGATTTGATGAAGGGCGTTGACGACATAGTTCAGCTTGGAAATATTACCGGAGAAGGCTGGTTCCTTACGGCGGAAATGGTCGAGCTGATTCATTCGGGCGCGCCGAGCATTGCGTGCGTTCAGCCTTTTGCGTGCCTTCCTAACCACGTTACCGGAAAGGGAATGATAAAGGAGCTCCGAAGGCGGTTCCCGGGCGCGAATATTTCTGCGATTGACTACGATCCGGGCTCTTCGGAAGTAAACCAGCTGAACCGGCTTAAGCTTCTGCTTTCAAACGCTCCTGCCGGGCGGCATCCTGACGAGAATGATGACGGAGTTATTGTGAATCCGGATGGAACTAAGACCCGTCCGATTGTAAAGCTTGCGGAAGGCGCGGCGACGTTTACGGACACTGAGCCGGTGAATGTTGCCGATGTTCCTTTGGAGCAGGGCGGTGTTGAGACAGTTTCTGAAATTGTTATGAAGTCGGAAAACTGAAAAATCGGGTTTTGCGGGGATATACGGAGATAATATGAAAAAAATTGTTTCAGGAGTTTTATTCAGCCTGTTTGTTCTGCCGGTCTTTGCGCTTTACAACAGTTTTGGTGTGCCGGACTCTTCTGAAATCCGTAAGGAGCTTGTTGAGTCCTGGTTTGAGGCGCCTTTGCAGAATGTTCGTATGAACCGCCCGGAAATCCGTACAAACAGCGTAGGGCAGAAGTTTCAGATTCGTATGGAAGAAACGGAAGATTCTTTCAATATTTTTGTCGCGCCATACGCCCGGATAGAAGTGGACGTTTATTCAGACAAGGGAAAAACTACGGAAGTCCAGGATATTTATCCGGGTGATGCGCCGGGCAGCTGGCTTCTTGTGCGCGACAAGAAATCCGGGAAACCTTTAAGGATTCGTTATTATTTTGCGGCGGACAGCGAGGTTTTTGTTCAGTTCCTGCCGTCCGGCAAGACAGCGTTGTGCGACTATCTTATTTTTGGCTGTTATGCCGCGAAAGGTGTTCCAACCGGACTTCCGTTCGGGCGTTTATTCTTCTTCGTTTGAGCAGGTTGTGCGCTGGACTGAAAATTCTCTTCCGTGGCAATACATGCAGATTCATCCGGACGATTACCATGCGGTCCAGCAGATGGCAAATGTTCTGAAAGAGCGGAATCCGGATGTGATTCTTGTTGACGATGCGATGTATGACGATGAGGGAAAGCCTGTCTACATTTCTTCCGGAAAACCCAGAAAAACCGGTGAGTTGGAAGAAGAAAAAATTTCTGTCTCCGGAGCAGGATATTTAAAATGGATTGCTGACGGAATTATAGAACCGCTTGCCGGCGCCCGCTTAAAACGCGATCCTTTGCTTGAACCGACTGTTGAATACAAAAAAACAGGCTTTCAGGGAATTCTCAGCGAAAAATATGCGATTTCATTTTCGCTCGATTGGGTAAGAAATCTCGCCAGCGGTGTGATTTCCGTGCGGACCGGAAGAAATTACCTTTACAAAGATTCCGGCGTTGATGTGACGATTGAGCCGTTTTGCGCGGAACTTACAGAAAAAGGAATTCGGAATTCTTTCGGCTACATTGAAAACAGCGGATATTCGGTAAAAATGCTGAAACCGCTTCTTTACGTTCTGGCGGCTCAAAATCCGCAGCTTTTTTATTTCGGGGCAATCCGCGAAACGGACAGGCGAAGCCCGGAAGTAAAAATCTTTAATGAATGTTGCGCGTTTTTTCCGTATTTTGACAGCCAGAAACGCTTTAAATGCGAAGTGTTCAAGGACGGCTCGCAGATGTCCTTTGAAGAATTCTTCAGCAGGTACTGTCTTGATTCTGTTATGCTGGTGAAGCTTCACGCCGCAGAAGAATTTTATCCTGCAGACTGATTTTATGCGGACTGATTTTATAGACTTTTGACATTTTCTGAATTATTATTTATGGATATGAAAAAGTTTTTTTTATTAATTTTATTGCCTTTTTTTGCAATTGATTTTTTTGCGCTGGAAACCGATGTTTCTGTTTTTAATGAGCTTTCCTCGGCTTATAACAGCGGTTTATCCGGGCGCGGTTCAATATGCGGACAGACTTTCTTCTGAATTTCCTGATTCTGCGTACATCGGCTCTGCGCTTGCGTTGAAAGGGGAATGCCTTGTGCGCCTTTCTGATTTTGACGCGGCCTACGAAGTCCTATGCGCCGCGGAAAAGCTGGATTCAGATCCGGAGCTTAAGAAATCGACTAAATACTGGCTTGCCAGAATTTTTGACCATAAAAAAAATTATTCCGGGGCGTTGAGCCTTTACCATGAATATTGCGCCATAGCCGGCGAGAAGGGAAAATATTTTGCGGCCGCGATTTTTGATTCCGGTCTGGTTTTCTACAGGACTTCGGATTTTAAAAACGCGGTTTTGAATTTTGAATATGTTGTGTCGAACGGCGGACGTTATTCGGATTCAGACTATTATTCTGCGCTCCTAAAGCTTGCGGATTCCTATAATAAGGCTGGAAAACCAAAAAAAACAATCCGGCTTTATTCAAAAATAGAAAAAGAAAAAATACCTTCTGTAGTCCATTACGCTTTTATTGAATATACCGGAGACGCCTTTTATGCGTTGAAAGATTACAGGGCTGCATACGACAATTACTGCGCGGTTTTAAAAAGCGGAGAAAAGACTCTTGCGGCGAATGCGCTGAAAAAAGCGTACAATGTTTCTTCCGTGCACAAGAAGGAAGTCGGGCTTGAGCCGGGAACTGTTCTTCAGGATGCGCAGAAAAATTTAAGCGACTCCCCGGAGCTTCTTGCGGATTTCTGGACGCGCCTTGGAACGGATTCCTATTTTGACGGAAATTTAAAAAAGGCTTCTGAATATTTTGACGAGGCTGAAAAATATGTTGATTCAAATTCTGGAATAAGCGAACTGATTGAAATGTACCGTGCGGAAATAACTTGCGGAAAAAATCCTACGGCAAATTCCGCAAGGCAGGCAGAAATTCAACTTGCCGCAGCGCAAAAAAAACAGGCGGAAATGAAAAATCCTGAATATCAGAAAGACTACTATAGCCTTCTGGCGAAATATGCCGCTTATCAGGAAAACTGGGAAGATGTGAAAAAATATGCGCCGCTTGGCAACCCTGAAAATGAACGCACTAAGTTCTATCTCGCGCTTGCCAGCTACAGGACAGGAAATTATTCCGCCGCGGAAAAACTTCTTGAGTCTTCAAAAAATGAGCTTTATGCGCTTTCCCTTGCGCGTGGACAAAAACTTAAGGATTCTGCCTCGGTCTATCAGAGCTTTGAAAAAGAAGGAAAACTTTCCCCGGAAGAAAGGCTTAATTATTCAAAAGTGCTTATTCTTTCCGGTCGCTATAAAGAAGCTCAGATTCAGGCTGCAAAGTCCGGCCTGAACGAAGGAAAATATATTCTGGGGCTTGCCCAGTTCAATACAAGAAGCTGGCCCTATGCGGAAGAAAGCTTCGCTTCATTCATAAAAAACGCGGACAGAAGGAATGCCGGCCAGGCTATGGAAATTTCCTACGCGCTGTTTTATCAGGGATATTCACAGTACAGGCAGGGAAAATCCAAGGATGCGTTTTCTAATTTGAATACTTTTGTGGCTCAATATCCTTCCCATGAGCTTTTGTGGAATGCCCTTATGACAGCGGCAAACTCTGCGATTCAGATGGAAAAATACTCTGATGCCGCAAAAATGGCGGAAAAGGCCGTAAAATCCGCAAATACAACGGAAACTAAAGAAGACTCAGTGCTTCTTCTTGCGGAAATTTATTCAGATTCCGGCGATTTTTCAAAGGCAGTGGAGCTTCTTCTTCCTTATTCTTCACAGAAAAATAATTTTGGAATGAAAAGTCTTTATCAGCTTGCCCAGGTCTACGAAAAGAAAAAGGATTTTTCTTCCGCGGACGAAAAATACAAGGAAGTTTTTGCAAGATTTCCTGACCAGAGACTTGCGGAGGAAGCGCTTTATCGCCGCGGCGAGCTTTTTTACGGATTGCAGGATTTTAAAACCGCGCAGGAACGCTTTTCAGAATATAAGAACAAGTGCAGAAACGGAAGTTTTACGGAAGCCGCATGGTATTACACCGCCGACTGCATGGAAAAAAACGGCGACAGTTCCGCCGCGATTCTGCAGAATCTGGCTCTTATAAAGAAATTTCCGGAAAGCACTTACGTTTACAATTCGGCAAAGAACCTTGTTTCGCTTTACAGGGCGGAAGGAAAATATTCTGAGGCGCTGGAAAATGCGAATTTCCTTATTGAAAAATATAATTCTCAGGCAAAGACCGACGGAATTCCAGAAGCCGTTGCGCAGATAAAAAAACTTGCCGGCGGAAAAAATGAAGATGTTGTTCAAAAAGAGGCGGAATACAAGCGCGCCGGCGGAAATTCCACACCGGAAGGACGAAAGGTTGGAACAGAGCTTGCCGTTCTTTATGCGGAATATCCAGGAACTTCGTTCGAGGCAATCCGGCTTGCGGAGCAGCTTTTGCCGCTTCAGGAAGAAAACGGAAAGAATGATTCCGAGACTCTTTATGCTGCCCAAAATGCGGAAATCCTTGGCCATGGATATAAATCCCGGCAGAAAAACAGGCAGAGCGCGGAAATGTTCCTTAAATCTGCAAAATTTTACAGGACCTGCGGAAAAAATGAGGAAGCCGCGGCGGCAATGTATGGCGCCTATGATTCGTTCCTGGCCGCAGGAATGAAAGGTGATGCCAACGCGACTGCAAGGCAGCTGAAGGAGCTTTATCCGGCAAGCCGTCAGGCAAAAAGTGTAAAGACTGATAACTGATAAAAATATATAGACAGGAAAAAATATGAAAAAAAACATTATAATTCTGGCGATTTTTACCGCTTTTTTTGCAGGCGGATTTGTATTTTCACAGGAAACGGAAGATTTGGAAGAAATTTCTCTTCCTGATGTTTCAACAGTGATTTCTGGCGGCGCGCCGAAGGTTGGAAAAAGCGCGGTTTCTGATTTTTCAGATGTGCTTCCGTCCGCAGATTCCTCAATTGAAGATTTTATTCCACGGCTTCCGGAAACTTCCGACTCAGGCGCATTGAACAGCGACTCGGTCTTAAAAAGTTCCCCGGAAAAATCAATCTACGTGGAAGGTCTTGCCGGCGGCGGTTTTCCTGGATTAATTGCAGGAAATTTCAAAATATACAGGGAAACAGGTCTTAGTCCTTTTCTTGTGGAGTTCGGACACGAGTCGGCAAACGGATATGCCGGCAGAAACCTTACTTCCGCGTATTCAGACAGAAATACATTTATTTCCGCGGATAAAATTTTCAAGGCTGGAAATTTAAAAATTGATATAAACGGACATTTTGAGTCTGCGGATAACGGACTTCAGAATAAATCGGAAAATATCAGCAATGTTACAAAAGAAAATCTAGGCGCAGGTTTTGCACTGCAGAAAGAGATGCCGCGCGGAATGGAATTCGGTTTTTCTGCTCTTGGCGACTGGTACAAGCGGTATTCAACAATAACAGGAAACGCTGCGGATACAATAGAAGATTACGCAAAAAACGTAGGATTGCTCTACCTTGAGCCTGAGCTTTATTTCTTGTGGAAAAACAACGGTTTTTCATTAAAAGCAACGGCGGCATACGGACTTGAATACGACGCATCAAATTCTTTTGAAAAAACTCGTGCCGCAAACCGCGGAGATTTTTCCATTGATTTCGGATGGAAAAACAGCGTGGCGAACCTTTATGCTTCCGCGGGCATTGTGGCTGGAAATCTTATAGGCGACAATTCTGTGGTAGTTCCTTTTACCGCAGGAGCGGATTTGGGATTCACCTCTTCAATTTCTTCAAGAAAAATAAAAATCGGCGTAAAGGGCGGACTGGACTCGTTCCGTTCAAAAATAAGCGATTCCGAAAAAAAATATCTTTTTGCGGCTGCCCGGGTTCTTCCTGAAGAAACTAGCGACTGGTTTGCTTCTTCTATTATGGTTTTGCCGGTAAAAGACCGTTTTACACTATCTGCGGAAAGCGAATTCCGCAGGACTGCGCTTGGAAACGGTGTGTTTATGCCGGACTACAAGACTAAAAAATCTCTGAAAGACCTTTATGGACAGTATGTTTTTGAGCAGGAAGAGCTTACCCAGTTCAATACAGACTTTAATTTTGCCGTAAGGCTTGGAAAGGTGAATCTTTCCGCTGACTGGAAATCCTACTGGGCGGATGTTCCTTCTGAAAAGTCAAATCATTTTATAAGCGCGAATATCTCGTTCCAGGACGCAAAGGCAAGGTTCGGATTTGATGGAAAATACGGAATGTCTCTTGATTCAGATTTTGACAACGTTCCGGAAATTGATTTTGAGGCATTTTTCAGGTTAACTCCGGCTGTCAGGCTTGCGGTATCGGCGGATGATGTTGTAAAATTGATAACTGGCGGAGAAAGGGAAGTTGCCGGTGAATATATTTCGCGCAGCGGAACAGCATCTGTTCTTGTAAAATTTTTCTTTTAATTAATGGGAGACAATATGTTTGGAGCTTTGAAAGCAGGCGGTATTCTGATGCTGCCGATAATTCTCTGTGGAATTTTTGCTACTTTTATAATCGTTGAGCGCTGTTATTATTTTTATGTGACAAAAAAGCGCGACATAAAACTGATGTTTGATTTGAAGAATTCGCTTGCAAAGGCAGATTATGTTTCTGCGGAAAACAGCTGTTCGGAAGCAGATACGCCTACGGCTCAAGTTGTAAAAAAAGCGCTGGATTGCCGCGCGTGGCCGGAACAGGATCTGAAGGAAACCGTGGAATCGGAGATGTCCGCGGTCGTTCCGCGCTATGAGCATTTTCTTACACCGCTTGGAACAATCGCAAATATTTCTACTCTGCTTGGACTTCTTGGAACTGTAACAGGAAACATAAAGGCGTTCGGCGTTCTTGGCGCCGGTGGAACTATGGGAGACCCGACTCTGCTTGCGGGCGCGATTGGAGAAGCGCTTGTAACCACTGTTGCAGGGCTTGTTGTTTCAATTCCGTCATTGATTTTTTACAATTATTTTGTGAGCAGGGTAAACCGCCGCATTGCGGAAATGGAATCAAACGTAACAGGCGTTGTTATAAAAATTTCAGGAAGAGTTAAATGAAGTTAAAGGCAAGGCGAAAAAGCATTCAGGCTACTGTCGACATGACTCCGATGATTGACGTGGTTTTTCAGCTTATAATTTCTTTCTTGTTTCCACAACGTTTGCGGTTCTTCCGGGAATAAATTTGAATCTGCCTGAAAGCACGACAGCGGAAAGCACTTCCAGCCTGGGGATTACAATAACCTGCGAAAAAAACGGAAACCTTTATTTTAACGATAAAAAAGTCTCATTTAAAACGCTTGGTGACGAGCTTTTGGAATTTGACACAAAAAAGATAAAAAAAGCGGAATTTCCAGTTACAATAGAAGCGGATGACCTTGTGACGAATGGAACAATAGTCAGGCTGTTTGATGTGATTCGTCGGAGCGGTTATTCTTCAATAAATTTGCGGACAACTGATAAAAGATAATGCAGATAAAGAGCCAGATTGAAAAATACATAAATATTTTCTCAAAAGATAAGACGCAGAACCAGGCTATGCGGCTTGCACTTTTGCTGACGCTGATAATATGGATGATTCTTTTTGTCGTTCTTGCGGTTTCTCCTGGCTGGAATCAAAAGAAAAAATACAAGACAATCCGCATTTCTCTTGCTCCGCTTGAGGAAGTCCGCAAGGAAGAAAAAAATCCGCTGGAGCAGAAAACCATAGGAAAGACAAAGGCTGCCGAACCTGCGAAGCGCGAAGAAGCTCAGAAAAAAGTCGATGTGAAAAAAACGGTTCAGGCTGAAAAAAAATCTCAACCGGCGAAGCGGCCCGTTCAGGAAGCGAAAAAAGCGAACATAAAATACGGAAAATCTGTGGATGAGCTTTTGGAAGCGCAGAATTCTGTTTCCAAGAAGAAAACTTTTGACTGGGACAGCATGGATTTTTCGGAAAACACAAATTTTTCATCTTCAGAGCCAAAGTCAAACGTGCAGAAACTGGATAATTCAAGTTCGTTCAGCGGAACTGCCGGAACAAAAACTGTCTCAGACGGAAGAGTTTCTTCTGAAACGCAAAAATCTTCCGCTGGCTCGGATGTTTCTTCAAAAACCTTGTCGCAGCTGGGCGCAATTTCAAAAAGTGAATATTCCTCTGTGGCGGCGGCCGGACTTGAATCTGTCGCAAAAGGAATAAACCAGCATTTGAGCGGAAAATATTCAATGTCAATGCAGGACGGTTCTTCAAGGATTCTGCTTTATCCGGACGAGCCACGCCTGAAAATCTCTGAAGAAAATTCAAGGACAATCGACAGCACCAGAAACCTGACTATAACGCTGAAAATTCTTGCAGACGGAACAGTTCCTTTGGGCGGCGTGTCTTTTTCGCCGGCTTCTGCAATTGACAGCGCTGTCCGTTCAGAACTGGCGGCGCAGATTCAGACATGGCGTTTTTCCAGCGCATTGACAGATGGACAGGCCAGCTTTTACTATAGTATCATAAAACGCTAGGCCGATGGGGGAATTGTGAACGTAAAGAATCTTGGGGAAATAGAAGCAATCGCATTTGATATTGATGGAACAATTTATCCGCAGTGGAAAATTCATATGATTGCGTTTTCTCATTACTTGTGTCATTCTATTTTCTTTCTTCACTATGGACTTGTGCGCCATGAACTGCATGGTCTGGAGCAGACTCCGGATTTTAATAAAATTCAGACTCAAAAAATGGCGGAGCACCTTCATTGTTCTTATGAAAAGGCTGATGAAAGGCTGAAAAAAATCGTGTACAACGGTCTGGAAAAATATTTTAAAAGAATTTCATGCTATAAAGATTGCGTTGAAACGATTAGAAAATTCAAGGAAACCGGATTTAAAATTGCGCTCCTGTCTGATTTTCCTCCTGAGCAGAAGGGCGATGTCTGGGGAATTAAAAAATATTGCGATGTTATGCTTGGAACGGAGGCTCTTGGCGCGCTGAAACCAGATCCTTTTTCATTTATAAAGATGTCGGAAAAATTGAAAATTGCTCCTGAAAAAATTCTTTTTGTTGGAAACAGCCGTAAATATGATGTATGCGGCTCAAAAGCGGCAGGAATGAAAAGCGCGTACCTTCTTCCGTGGCGTTACAGGATTTTTAAATTTCTAAAAGTAAAAGAGGCTGATATAACCTTTTCAAACTATCGTCAATTGCAGGAATTTGTGTTAAACTAAAAATATATATAACAGGAATGGGTGGGAATAAAAATGCCGGTTATCACAATTCTTATTGCTGCGGCGATTGCAGCAGGCGTTTCGTACGCTTTGCATTTTTTGGGCGAAGACAACAATAGAAAAGAATCTGTAAAAAAATATGCGGACAAACGTCAGGCGGAAATCGCAGCATTTATAAATGAACAGGTGAAGCATCTTTCTGACAGTACGGCTTCGCTTGAAACTAAGCAGATGCAGGCGGCCGCGGCAATAAAGCGCCTTGAGTCTCAGATTAAAGAATTTAATGCGGTCGCGGAAAACTTGAAGGATGATACGGACTCTGTAAAAAACATTGAGCAGAAAATCAAGTCTTATGATGACGTTCTTCAGGAACTTTTTGAAATGACCGAAAAAGTTGAGGAAAACCTTCAGCTTGTAAAAAGAGAATCCCTGATTGTTGATAAATTAAATTCCCGCCTTGGCGCGCAAGACAAAGCCCTTTCTGAAATCGAAAAGCGCATTCCGCATATCTCTTCGGAATTTTCGCAGAAAAACGGAGAGCAGCTTAAGATTCTTGGAAACAAACTTTTGAGCGAATACGATTCGCACGGCGAAAAACTTAAGACTGACATAAAGCTGATAGAAGATAGCGCGCAGAAGGCATTGGTTTCGTTCCAGAATGAAATTTCCGCAGTCTACGAAGAGGCTAGCCTTAAAGCGCAGAAACTTGAGGATTCAGCGTTTGAGCAGCTGAACAAAAAGGCCGAAGAAAGAAAAGATTTTTTTGTTAAGGAGCTGAATCAGAAAATTTCGGCGATGGAAACGGAATCAGGCCGGAAAACTTCGGAGCTGGAGTCCGTTCTGAATCAGAAGATTGCGGAGCTTGAGGCGGCGCTGGAGCAAAAAACGTCAGGGCTTGCTTCTGTCTTAAATCAGAAGACATCTGGAATGCAGTCTGATGTAGAGCAGATTACCGCCGGTTTGGAAAAAGAGCTTTCGCAGAAGTCTTCGGCAATGGAGTCAGGTTTTGCTCAGAAAATCTCAGACGTGGAATCTGCCGTAAATTCAAAGATTGACGAAATTTCAAAATTGATTGAATCCCGTTCTGACGAGGTAAGTTCCGCCGCGGAAGCAAGAACTTCTGCCCTGGATAAAAAATATAATGAGGTTTACCTGGAGCTTTCTGCAAAGTTCAGGCAGCAGGCTTCTGAAATGCAGGAAAACCTTGAGGTAAAGTCAGCGGAAATTCAACAGGTATATAAAGATTCAACGGAAAATGTAATTGCCAGCATCAAGAAAAATCTGCTTGACTTTGATGCTAAGTGCAAGACTCATATTGATGAAATCTCCGGAAAATATGATGAACGCATGAACGCGCTCAGCGAAAAATATACTAAGCAGCTTGAAGGCGCTAGCGGAAAAAGCGATTCAAGAATTGCGGAGCTTCAGCAGAAAATCGCCGCCGCGGAAGAAAAATCAAAAGCGCATATTGACGCGCTTACCGCAAAGTATCAGCAGGCGGTTTCCGGCGTACGCGAAAAGTATGAAAACGCTCTTTCTGCTGTAGACAGCAAAAACACAAAGCGTGTTGAAGAGCTTGAAAAACAGTACGACGATTCTTACGAAATTGTGAATAAAAAAGTTCTGGATTTGAATGCAAAATACGAGGAAATAACGGCGGCGTTGCAAACTCAGATAGAATCAATTCAAAAAGTATATGCAGAAAAGGAGACCGGAGTTACGGAGCAGCTTTCTGTGCAGATTGATTCTATTTCCAGGGAGTACAATTCCCAAATTTCAGACTTGCGCGCAAAAATGGAAACTTCGATGGCTTCTTACGAGCAGCTTGCAAGACAGGCTGAAGAAAACATTGACGGCTACAATTCTAAAATCGACCAGAAAATTGAGACTGTCAAGAACCAGCTGGCAAATACATTGCAGGAAATCAGCGGAAACGTTGAGGAGTCGGTTCAGAATGCGGAAAATACAATCAGGCGCGTAAAAGAAGAATGTGCGCTTGCCCTTGAAAAAGCCGGCGAAGTCGAGCCGCAGTTGAACGAAAAAATTCAGGCTATTGATGCGCAGGTCTGCAAATTCAAGGAAGAGGCGAATGCAAAAATTGAAGAGCTCAATGTTTCGCTTAAGGAATCCGGCTCAAAAATTGAACAGATGTGCGAAAAACAGCAGGCGGCGGCGCTGTCGGACGTTGACAGGCAGCTTTCTTCATATAAAAAGGATATGGAATACAGACTTTCTAAGCTGGAAGGAATCGGCGGACAAATTGATATCCTTGAAAACAGCCTGAAGACTGCGATGGAAGAAGTAAGCAAAAAGACATTAAGGACTTTTGATTCATTTGCTGAAAATCAGGAGCAGAAACAGAGCCTTTTTGCGCAGTCGGTGAGCGAGCACAACGAAAAGCTTGAAAATGACATTCAGACTCTTGAAGAAAAAATCGAGGAGCTGAAGAAAACTGCGATTGGAAATGTTACTGAGCGGCTGGAAGGCTTTGAGGCAAGTTTTGACAGAGACCTTAAGACCCGCGGTGACAAGATAAACGACGATCTGGCGACATGGAAGAACAGTTTTGACGGAAAAATTACCGCCTTTACGAATGAATATGAAAACGAGCGCAGGAACATTGAATCTGATTACAACAAGAATCTTCAGAAAAGATTGCCGCAATCCAGGCAAAGAGCGACGAGCAGGCTGAGCGTCTTGCGCTTGGAATTAAAAAATCTGAGTCGGATGCGGCGGAACATATCAACGAGATAAAAAGTCTTTTGAACAGTTTTGCTTCGGAAATGCAGGCGAAAGTCGCGAAGGTTGACGAGTCTTCTGACGAAGCCCTGAAAAATGCAATCGGCCGTTCGCAGAAAAATATTGGCGAGCAGCTGGAAAAACTTCAGGCACAGATGCTGGACGAGCTTAAGGCTTTTGAAGAAGCGGCAAACGGCAAGCAGGAGATAAGTGTTTCCACAATAGATTCGGCGCTTGCGGAATTTAAAACGTGGAAGGCACAGTTAAAGTCGCAGCTTGATGATTCCAGCTCACTTTTTAAAAGCGAGATTGAAAGCCTGCGGGAACAGGCGGCTCAAAAAATTCAGGATGCGAAAAATTACATTGAAACAGAATATCAGCAGGTTTATGACCAGTCTGAAAAGAAAATCACAGAACTTTCCGGGCGTGCGGATTCATCGCTTGATGAATTTGAAAAGCGTTCAAAGGCAATTTCCGTGCAGCTTGAAAAAAATTACGATGTAATGATAAATCAGGCGGAAGAGCAGATGAATTCCAAGATTGCCGATACGGCAAAGCGAATCCAGGAATTTAATGACAAGGTTCAGGAAACAGTGGACAAAGACCGCGCCCATCAGTCGGAGCTTGCGTTCAGGCTGCAGAATTATTCAAGCGAAATGCAGACGCAGATGAGCGAGCTTAAAAAAGAGATGGATTCTGTAAAGGCCCAGATTTCTGTTTATGAAAAGGCGGAACAGATGCAGAAGGCGCTTGATGAGAAAATCGCGGCGTTGTCCGCTGATTTTGACCGGCTTGAAGGTTTTAAGGATGTTGCGGACGATTTGAGCAAAGAATACAATCATGTCTTGAATTTGAAAAGCGACGTTGACAGGCAGGTTGACGAATTCGACAGCCAGAAGTCTAAGGTTGAGTCGATTGGCCAGCGTTATGAAAAAATGATTTCCCTGAGCGGACAGATTGATGAAAAAATCCGTGAGTTGAATTCAACGTTCGATGGCCTTCAGTCTATGGAAGTCCAGGTACGGGATTTTCAGGATACCCTTTCAACCATTTCGGAGCGTTATGACAGGCTTGAGCAGAAAAACGTTGTGATTGACCGTGTTTTGAAGGATGTGGACACTTCCTTTGAAAATCTAAAGGCTATTGAGGACAGGCTTAAAGATTGCGCCAGAAAAAGCGAGACTCTGCCAAAAGAAATAGAAGACGTGCAGAACAACGTTGACGAGCTTTTGAAAAACGGACCGAAAATCGGCGACGCCGCGGCAAAATTGAACAGTCTTCAGGAAATCCTTAATGAAACCGAACATCGGCTGGAAGAAATAAATTCGGCGAGAAGCGGCGTAGGAAGAATTGAAGAACGGCTTGCCAAAATGGACAAGGATTTAGACGGAAAACTTAAGCTTGTTCAGTCCATGGTAAATATTGATGTAAAGAAAAATCCGGAGGCGGACAGCCAGTTTATCGCTCCTCAGGAACGCGAGCAGATAAAAATCTTGCGCGCCAGGGATGGACAACCGCCCAGATTGCCAGGGCGATGAAACGCACTTCGACCGAAATAAGTCTTATTCTGGAGCTGCCTTCAGAAATGTAGGGTTTTTATAATGTTTTTTCTTGCGGTGAAGTATTTTTCTTTGTGGAAATCAATTTATAATATATAATTATTTCTATGAAAAAAATAAAACATTTTATTTTTGCGGTGATTTTAACCGCCGCTTGTTCCGGAGCTTTCTCGCAGACAAGAAAATCCATTCAGGATGGCGCGATTCTGCATGCATGGTGCTGGTCATTTAAAACAATCGAAGAAAATATGGATAAAATCGCCGCCGCCGGTTTTTCGGCGGTTCAGACTTCTCCTGCGAATACTTGCCTTGTCGGTGATTATGGCGGACTTGAAATTTACAGCGAAGACTTGAACGGAAAGTGGTATTATCATTATCAGCCGACTGACTGGAAGATTGGCAATTACCAGCTTGGAACGCGCGATGATTTTATTTCTATGAATAAAAAGGCGGAAGAATATGGAATCGGCGTTATTGTTGACGTTCTTCCGAACCATACGACGCCGCGCATTAATGAGCTTTCTCAGGATTTGATTAATGCTGTTGGCGGGCTGGAAAAACTCTATCATAAAAATAACGACCACGGAATCAGAAGCTATTCGGACAGGCTTGAATGCACAACGGCGCAGATGGGCGGATTGCCTGATGTGAATACGGAAATCCGGATTTTCAGGCTTACTATATGAAGTACGTGAACGATTTGATTGACTGCGGTGCCGACGGATTCCGTTATGACACAGCGAAGCATATCGGACTTCCTGACGACCCTAAGGATCCGTACGCAAAGGAAAACAACTTCTGGCCGATTTTTCTGGGAAAAGAACCTGTAAACGGCGTTTTTATGAAAAAGAACAGCGATGAGCTTTATTTATGGCGAAGTTCTTCAGGGCGGAAATTCCCGGGAAGACGCCTACGGAATGCTTATGCCTGTTACGGCAAGTGATTACGGTTCGATTCTTCGTTCCGCTCTTGCAAGCGCAAAGTTCAACGCAAAAGGACTGAAGAGCTGGCGGCATCCGGCTGCTCCTGTAAATATTGTAACATGGGTTGAAAGTCATGATACTTACGCAAATCACGGAGAATCGGCGCATTTGACTAATGCCCAGCTAAGAATGGGATGGGCGCTTATTGCGGCAAGGGCAGGGGGAACTCCATTATTTTTTAGCCGGCCGCAGGGAAAGGAAGCTGTTCAATTTCCGGGGGCTTCTAAAATCGGCGATATTGGAAATAATGAATTTATGAATCCGGAGGTTGTCGCTGTGAATAAATTCCGCGCGGCGATGGCAGGCGAACCGGAGGAGCTTGTTAATAACGGAAAGGACAAAGCTGTTATCGGAATAAAACGTGGCGACAGGGGTGTTGTGCTTATAAATGCGCATAAAAATTCTGTAAAAGTAGAGATTCCTGTTTCTTTTGCGGATGGCATTTATATTGACAAGGCCAACGGAAAGAAGTTCAAGGTTGAAAACGGAACTCTTAAAGGAAATATGGACCGTGAATCTGTCTGTGTTGTCTACTGATGCGTAGAAGTTTGCCGGAATCACATCGGCAGATGTAATCTGCGCGTGGAAAAGTTGCCCGGCGGTTGTGTGCCGGGTAAAACAATCCTTTCTTGCTGTTCTATCGTGAAAGCAGGCAGGTTGCCCACGCTTCTATTGCATTTCCGGCTCCTACGGAATCGAGCTTTTCGCCGGTTTTTGCCTTTACAAATATTTTTTCCGGTTCAACGCCCAGGGCGTTTGCGATGTTCTGGATGACATTCTGCCGCTCTGGAAGGAATTTCGGTTTTTCAAGCTTTATAACGCAGTCAAGGTTTATCAGGTTCCAGCCGTTTTCGCGGACTTTTTTCCAGATGGTTTTTAAAAGTTCAACTGAATCCGCGTCTTTCCATTTTTTGTCTTCCGGTGGAAAAAAACTTCCGATGTCGCCAAGTCCGCTTGCTCCAAGAAGGGCGTCTGTAATTGCGTGAAGGAGCGCATCGCCGTCTGAATGACCGTCCTCTCCTTTTTCAAAAGGAAATTCTATGCCGCCGATAATAAGTTTTCTTCCTTCAACCAGCCTGTGCAAGTCGTAGCCTAAACCGATTTTTATGTTCATATTTTGTTTTCCGAAAGTGTAGTCGCCTGTGTAAGTGATTTTTTTGTTGCAGGAATCCCCCTGGACGACTTTTACGTCTCCGCAGTATTTTCCCCAGATTTCGGTGTCGTCCGTATATTCCTTTCCGTCATTTTCCGCCGTCTTGTGCGCTTTTAAAAGTTCTTTAAGTTTGAAGCCTTGAGGAGTCTGGACGGCGGTCATCTGCGAGCGCAAAAGATGTTTTTCAATGAATCCGATGTCATTCATGAGTTTTTGCGTGTCGACCGGTGTGATTCCGGGAACAGCGGCTCCCCATTTTTCCGTCGCTTCCAGCGTATCCTTTATGATTTTTCAGTAACAAATGGACGCGCGCCGTCGTGGATTAAGACCAGGTCTGATTCTGGTTCATGAGCGGCAATTGCTTGCAAGGCATTGAAAACACTTTTCTGCCTTGTTGCGCCGCCGGCGGTAAAAATCAGTTTTGTGTCCTGCATTTTTTGTTCCATTGAATTGTCAGAAAACAGCGCTTTTTTTGCTTCCTCCTGACCGCCGGCAGGAATTGCGATTGCCAGAATTTCAACGTTTACTGAATCCAGAATTTTCTTTACGGCTTCAGAAAGAACTGTGCCGTCATCTAAAGGAAGGTATTCTTTTTTTATAGAGCCGCCCATTCTTGTTGAAGAACCGGCGGCGCAAATAATGACATTTGCGGTTGAAGAATTATTCTTCGTCATCGCCAAAATCTTCTTCAGCGTCAATATCATCCGATGAAACTTCGTCTGAGTCCTCGTCCGAATCCTCATCATCGTCATCGCGTTTATTTTTCCTTGAAGAAACGTCGTTCATTAAATCGTCGTCTTCGTCATCAAAATCTTCGATAATATGCTTTACTTTTGGAGCGGCTCCAGGCGGCTCAAGTTTTACGTGAATCATAGATTCAACTTCTTTTTCAGAAAGACCCATTGCGATTGAAATTTCGTCTTCAAGAAGTTTTTTTGCCTGATCATAAAGTTTTCGCTCCAGAATCGGAAGTTCCTTTACTTTTGAACGGTTGTAAAGACAGCGCACAATCGCCGCAATATCTGCGATTGTTCCTTTTTTCAAAAGGTCAAGGTTCATCTGGTAGCGTAATTTCCAGTCTGAAGTGATTGGCTCAAAGTCGTCTGAAAGTGAATTCAGCGCTTTTTCCGCTTCCTCCGCGCCAACGATTGCCCGGATTCCAAGCTCCTCGGCTTTTTCAATTGGAACAAGAACGACCATATCTGAAACTTCGATATAAATTTTATAGTACGTCATTGTTGTTCCACGGAAATTCTTTTCAAACTTCTGTGATTAAGCCAACGCCCTGACTTGGATAAACGACTTTCTCGTCAATGCTAAATTTTATGTTACTCATACTCTTCGAGTATATCACAGTTTTCATAAATTTTCAATTTTGTTCTTTTCGATTGTATAAAAACGCGGAATATTCTATTATTAAGAACCTACCTTTTTTAATTTTATATTTTATTTATTGGGAAAAAATGAGTAACGAAAACGAAAATTTAGATGATGAAATTGTGCCGATTGAACCACAGGATGAAAATCAGGATGGAATTGAAGTTCAGGATGAATTGAACGCGGAAACCGATGCGGATATTTCTTTTGAAGATTTAGGACTTGATGAGCCGACTCTTGCCGCGGTAGAAAAAAAAGGATTTAAAGTTCCTTCTCCGATTCAGGTTCTGGCAATTCCGCGCCTTTTGAATGGAGATGCGAATATTATTGCCCGGGCTAGAACTGGAACTGGAAAGACAGCCGCATTCGGGCTTCCGATTATTCAAAAGTTGCGGGGTTCTTCCGGTACTGTAAAGGCGCTTGTGCTTGAACCGACGCGCGAGCTTGCGATTCAGACTTGTGCGGAGCTTCAGTCTTTTACCGAAGGAAAATCTCCGCGTTCTTGCGTTTTGTACGGCGGCGCATCTTATTCAACGCAAATCAGGGATTTGAAAAAAGGCGTTGAGATTGTTGTCGGCACGCCTGGAAGAATACAGGATCACCTTGAGCGAAAAACTCTTGATATCAGCAAGATTGAATATTTTATCCTTGATGAAGGCGATGAAATGCTCGATATGGGATTCATTGATGATATTGAGGAAATTTTCAGACAGGCGAACCCGGATGCAAGAATCCTTTTGTTCAGCGCGACAATGCCTGCGCCAATCCTTAAAATTGCCGGCGAATTTATGGGCGATTACGAGATTGTTGAAGAAGAAGGCGTTGTGGACGAACCTTTGCTGATTGACCAGAAATTCTGGGTTGTCCGCGAAGGCGATAAAATCGAGGCGCTTGTGCGTCTTATTGATTTTGCGGATGATTTTTACGGAATTGTATTTACGCAGACAAAGCATGATGCGGATAATGTTACCCGCGCGCTTGACGAAAAAGGTTACGATGTCGCGGCCCTGCACGGCGATATTGCCCAGGCGCAGCGTGAAAAAATCATTGCGCGGTTTAAAACTAAAAAAACAAGGATTCTTGTTGCTACGGATGTTGCCGCGCGCGGAATCGACATTAAAAATCTGAATTATGTTGTAAACTATTCGCTTCCTTTTGACGGAGCGACTTATGTGCATAGAATCGGGCGAACAGGACGCGCCGGAAAAGAAGGTGTGGCTGTAACGTTTGTTGCGCCTCAGGAAACTAGAAAACTGGGATTTCTTCAGCGTGCGGTCAGAAAGGCTAGCAAGGGAGAAATGAAGGAAGAAAAAATTCCTTCCATTGATGAAGTTCTTGAGAAAAAGCGCGGACGCATTTTTGGCGAGCTGAAGGAACGGCTTGGGCTTTCGGGCGAAGAACCGAATCTTATAAAAGCGTCTGAAGAATTTGAAAAAATGGCTGCGGAGCTGACGGAAAATAACGATGCGAATTCAGTTCTTGCCTCCGTTCTTTCTGTTCTTTACGGTGAAAAACTGAATAAATCCCGCTACGGAAAAATCTCGCAGCAGGGAAGCCCTTCAAACCAGACAAGAATTTATATTCAGATTGGACGCCGCGACGGATATAATCCACGGGCTGTTGCCGATTATTTTAGCAAAATGCTGGATATTCCTGGACGGCTTGTTGATAGAATCGATATTTCTTCAAATTTTACATTGGTTTCCCTTCCAAAAGAAGCCGCAAAACGCGCGCTGGATTTTGCAAAAGAAAACCAGAATGTTCCGCATATGCATATTGACGTAAAGGAAAGCGATGCCGGATTTGGCGGCGGTCGTGGCGGACGCGGAAGAAGCAGAGGCGATTTTGGCGGTTCAAGACACCACGGAAGACGCGACAGAAAATTTGAGGATTCCGGAATTCGCGATGAGCGCGGTGGAAACAGGCGTCGTTCAAGACCTAATGTTCACAATCAGACAGAACGCTCTGTTCGCGCAGGCTCGGCAGGGCTTTACAAGCAGAAGAAGAGCAGCAGGACAGAACGCTTCTAATTAGTTGCTGTAACTGTTCAACCAGCTGAAAATTGGCGCCTGCCAGTTTTCAGCTTTTTTCTTGTCTTTTATCAGGGTTTTGTACATTTTTTTCATATAATCGTGAATTTCCTGCACATCGGAAGGAAAAATATCGGTCGCATCCTGAAACAGCCGGTCTATAAAATTTTCAGCATCTTTTTCAGAAAAGAAATTCTGTTCGTTTATTGCTGTAAGAAAATATAACGCCGCGGCCACGCAGTTTATGCTGTGCTGCTTTACGTAAAGAACGCTTTCTGAAATTTTAATTGCCCCGAAATAAATTTCGTCAAGAAATTCCTGTATTTCATATTGGTTCAGTTCAGTTGATTTTAAAAGTTTCCGTACAAAGGCCCATGTTCCCGCCACAATCGCTACGTGAAGGCTTGGTATGCAGAGTAAATGCGGATCAAACGCGTGGATTATCATAAATCTTGGCGAGGAAAAATATTTCGGTCGCTCAGTTGTTGTTAGGATTTTTGAATAAATTGTTCCGGCCTGCCTGTAAAGTTCCGTAATGAATTTTTCAAATTCGGCAAGGGCGGCAATTGCCGTGTGTCTTTCAATCTTTTCAAAAATCACATCCATCGTTCTTGCTATGAACCAGATAAAATCAAGGTAGATTTTTACTTTGAAGGAACAAATGGAATCTGTCCGTCAAGCCTGTGGTCGACCTGCACAACCGGAATGTCTGTAATTCCAAATTTCTGCTTTTGCTGGATTATAAAAAAGTTCGACATTACAGTTTTTACAAGCGCAGGTAATTCTTTTCTGTTTTGTGGAATGAACATCATCCTTCGGAAAGTCCTGGATGCTGAAAAATCTGCGAACGGTTTTTGAGTTTTTTTATTTTTTTTCATAATTCGTTTTCCTGGCGTATAGAATCCAGCCGCCTTAGCCTTTCTTTATCTGGAGTTATACAAAGATTTTTTTCCTGGGTCGGAATAACAAGTCCTTTCGGCCCGTTTTTTGCACGGCGCAAATATTTTACCTGCGTATAGTAAAGGTCGGTTTTTCCTGAATTTCTAGCCTTTGAATAATATACGGCAAGATTTGCCGCATCAAGAAGAATGTCCAGCGGAATTGTTTTTCCCGGACGATGCTTTACAAAGACATATCCGCCCGGAAAATCCCGCACGTGAAACCACATATCTGAGCCGCGCACGTGATGCCTCAGCAGTTCATCGTTTTCGTTTGCATCGCGGCCTGCCAGAATGTACCAGCCGTTCACTATAAAATCAAGGCCGGGGTGCTCCTTTTTCTTCTGCTGCCTTGGAGTCGTGTCTTTTCTAAGAAGCTGTTCAATTCGTACAGGATTTTTTTCATTCTGCATTTCCTGATACATTTTTTCGACTTTTTCAATTTTTTTGCAGGCAAGCTCAATGTCGTGCTTCAGGCTTTCTGCGCCAGACTGCGCCTTTTTGTATTTTTCGTAGTATTCCGCGGCGTTTTCCTGGGCGTTTTTTTTCGGATCGACAAGAATTCTTACGGTTTTCCCGGATTCGTAGTCCTCGCATTCCAAAAAACTGGAATTTTTATCCAGAAGATAGCTGTAAGAAAGAATTAAATCTCCGTAATGTTTCAACTTGCCTGCATTTTCAAAATCAGTCTGTTTTTTCTTGAGTTTTTCAAGCGCTGCGCTCATTCTGCTGTGGGTTGCGTTGAACCATTTTTCAGCCTGAATAAGAAGCGATTCCCGCGAAAGATTCTGCGCATGTTCTCCGTACCAGATGTCAACTTTCTGGTTAAAAGAAAGTTCCGCCCCGTCCGGATGATTTTTTTTGAATTCTTCTGCGATTTCTGAAAAATCGCGGACCGGCCATTCTTTGGTTTCATTTTTCTCTTCCGGAATTACGAACTTGCCACCGGTTGTCTCGCCTTTTGCAGGACGCCTGAACATTGTGTCAAGAATATTGTCCTGCCCGTCGCACACAATTATATTTGCCGCGTTGGACCACAGCCTTATGTAGATTCTGAAATTTTCATCGCCGTGCGCTAAATCCATCCGGATTATCCTTTGCCGCCCGATTTGGTTTATAGCCGTTATCCGAGAGCCTTTTATCCGGGATTTTAAAAATTCCATAAAGCGCAGCGGTTTGTCATTTTTTATGATTTTTCGTCTGGTTTCGTTTATTCTGCAAGAATTTTGCGCCGTGCATACAAGTACGGTTTTTGCCTCGCCGTTTCCATAAAGATAAAACGCGATTGTGTCATACCCGGGCTGAATAATATCCTGAATAAAATAGCCTGTCAGGTTTAATTCTTCAAGAATTTTGTCAATTTCGTTGCAATTAAGAGACATACAAAAAGTATAGCAGAATTTGTTTTCAGTGTATAATAAAAACCGGGAAAACACATTATAAATAATTTACGTAGCCCGAATGTCGAGTTTTTTTTGTAAAAAGAATAAAAGCGCAGGCAGATTTACAATTTGTGAAGATTTTTGGCGATTGAATTAATAAAAGTGCGGAGCACCCGAATTCGAGCCAAATCCATCTGAGCAAATTGGAAATCTGCCGAGAGCGTTCTTTCATAATTTGTAAAAAAAACTCGAAATTAAGGCTAAAAAGCGTCTTTGTCAAATTTACACAAAGGTTTCCCTCTGTTATTATTTTGGCATGGAAAATGTTTCGATTGCTGAGCAGAAATCTGTTTTGCGAAAAAGGGCAAGGCTTGAACTGAAAAAATATTTTGAGGACAAGGCGCTTGGTATTCAATGCGCAGAAACCGTGGCGGATTATTTTTTGAAAAGCAAGGAATATGCGGAAGCGCAGATTATTTTTGCATATATGGCGCTTTCTGATGAAGTTGATTTGTCCTTGATTATAAAAAAAGCGCTGGATGACAAAAAAAAGGTCGCTCTTCCGCGGATGTCGGACGATTCTGGCGAAATGGATTTTTATTTTATTGATTCGCTGGAAGATTCGTTTTCTGATGACAACAAGTTTGGAATCTCTGAGCCTTCCGGAAAAAATAAAAAAGTCGAGCCGGAAAAAATTCCGGAAAAATGCGTTTTTCTTGTTCCGGGACTTGTTTTTAACCTGGAAGGCGCGCGGCTTGGGCGTGGAAAAGGCTACTACGACAGATATTTGAACAGGATTCCGCATGAAAATCATATTTTTTGCGGAGTCTGTACGGTTAATGTGGTTACAAAAGCGGTTCCGGTTGAAAAAAGCGATTTCAGGATGAATTATCTTTTGACAGAATATGGTTTTATCCGTACAAAAGTGTCATCCGCCGGCTTTTGAGCCGGAATCCGTTTATTTTTTTGAATCGCTGGAAAAAATCTGAAGAAGCGGCTCCGGCGGAAAATATTCGTTCAGCGCGCGGAGGAAATCCTTGCTGCCGGCGCGTTCAAGAATTTCATATTCATCAAGATAATTTTTTTCATCAGTTTTTGACGAGGAAATTATTCTGGCAGTTCCGGTGTTTGTCTTAGACCCGGAAAGCCTGCTTAAAATCCATGCGTTTTTTGTCCGTTCCGCTTCAAAAACAGAAGGCTCTGAATCCTCCAGTTTTTTTACAAATTCAGAAAGCGTTTTTTTGTAAGTTTCTTCTATATAATTGGTATGCTCAACGTTTAAAAAAGTGATTCCACCGCAGCGGAAGTCTTTGGACGGCAAAAATATTTTTGTTTCCGCTCCGGCGTTATTTAAATTTTCTGAAAGCCTTAGAATCAGCGCGTCAAAAATTACGGCTTCTTCAGAATCCGCCTCCGGTGCCTTGAACCAGTACTGAACCGGATCTGCAAAATTTTTAGTTGGAACAAGAACCGCCGGCATAGGACCGGCATCCTCTGCCTTTACGTCCGTATAAAAAAGATGCCTGATTTTTAAGTTGATTTTTCTTGTTTTTGCCGGAAAATCCGGTTTTGGAACGGATTCTTTTCTTCGGGAGTCATTTCGTGTTGTCTGCGCGGCAAGGATTCCCAAAGATTCTTCAAGGATGTAGCGGACTGCTTCTGAATCCGTGTTCCCTGCGATGACAATTCTGTAAAGGCTTGCATCCAGAAATTTTGGATATTCGGCAAGAATATCGTTGTATGAAGTTTTTTGGAGAATTTCCTTTTCCGTGTCAAAAATATTCCGTATAAAGTTTGAGTCGTAAAAGTATTTAACCGCACGGAATGTCATCTGGTTCAATGGGCTTGCCCCCGAAAGGCGTTTGTGTCTGCGCTGAATAAACGTAGCTGTCGGCTTCTGCGGGCGTTATTTCTCCAAAAATAAGCGCGTCGGAAATTGAGCGTATGCAAAGCGAAATGTCCTCTTTTGCGCATTCAACAATTATTTTGCTGTCTGAAAAACTTGTCTCCGCATAGACTGACGGATTGCCGGAGATGATTTGCTGCGTTTTGTATTTGATTATTTCTTTCCGGATGTTTGAGGCGATTGCGTTTGCCATTACATTTTGAAAACCCGGTCTGTTTTTGTCCGCAAGGCTTCCTCCGTCAATTGAAACAAGGATTGAAACTCCGTTTGTCATTCTGTTTGTCTTTACGGTTACTGGAATTCCGTTTGAAAGCTCAATGGTTTTTTTAATGAATTTCTGTTTTCTTCCAGAAAAATATTTCTTGCGCTTTCAGATTCTGCTTTTTGCTGCTCAATTTCTTTTTTTTCCGCGGAAATTTCTTTCAGCGCATTTTTATAAAGTTCCTGCGTAAACCACGAGCCGTTCTTTGAATTTATTTCCTCATATCCGAGTCGCTTGTAGTCGCTTTTGTATTTTTTAAAATTTTTGTATTCACAAGGACAAATATAAAAGGCGTTTCATTTTTAAAAGATGTTTTAAGCGAATTTTCGTCGGTTGAAGTGATTTTTTCCGGTTGATTCAAAAGTTTTTGCGCAAGAAGGATTTCTTTTTCGTCATTTCCAGGAAGAAGCGGGTCGATTGCCCAGAAGTAAGCGAGCGAATTTATAAAATTCGTTGAATTTGCTGTTGTTTTGCGGAAGTTGTCATGCAGAATTTTTTTTGCAGCCTGATATTCCGATGAATCTGTTGTTTCCGGCGATTTTTTTTTATTGCTTCTATAAAGGTTTCCGCCTGCTCGACCGGTGAGCGCAGGTTCTGCTCCAGCAGCGTTTGAAATAAGCCTTGCGCAGCCGTTATGGCGCGTGGAAGAAACGTTGATATATTCCGGTCCGCGGATGTTCAGTATATGTTCTGCGCAGAGCGATTTTTTTAGCGTTGAAGAATCTGCGTTGTATGCCACCGCCGCAAGGCTCGCCTGGTTAAAGTTTAACCCCGTGTATTCAATCACGATTTGCGTCATATCTTCGCTGAACTGCAAGTCGTGCATAATGAATTTCCTTGTTTTTCCGGTTGCCGTTACTTTTTCCGGAAGCGCGAAGCTCGCCGCCGGCTTGTATGAACCGAAAGTTTTTTCCGCCAGCGTATAAATCTCTTCTTTTTTTACAGGACCGCTTACAAAAATTGCGCTGTTTTGGGGCGTGTACCAGAACTTTCCGATTCTTGAAAGTATCGAGCGTATTTCTGCGGCCGTTGATTTTGTAAAAATTTGCGGATATATCCCTGAGTCGAGTTTCCACGGTGTTTCCGAAAAAATCCGGGAATCTATCGCGGTATTTATAAACGCTGCTGGTGTCGGCGCATATTGCATTATCTCGTTTTTTAGGGCTGAATATTCGCGCAGAATATCTTTTTCTGCAAAAAACGGTGAAAACGCGCACCTTGCAAGAATCTCAAAAGTTGAAGAAACCAGTTCCTGCGAGACGGAAATTCTGTAATTTGAAGAGTCCTCACTGCATTCAGAAGTTAAATTCTGCAAAAAAGAATTTTTTTCTGCTCCATATTTAAAAAGCCTTGTGTACAACGGAAAAAATCCTGTGGTGGCTGGATTCTGCGCGCTGATTCCCGCATGCACGGAAAATTCAACCTGTACCGGCGCGGAGGAAAAATCTTCCAGCACAAAAATCTGCATGCCGTTTTCAAGAGTGTATTCCGCATAGTTATATTCGTTCAAAAAATTTGATTCCGCATAAAGAAAGGCTGAAAATGCCAGGAAAATCGCCAAAATGATTTTTTTCATGCTTAAAATTATAGCATTTTTTTTGTATTTATAAACCTTTTCCCCTGTGTTATAATCTTGGCTATGCCAAATATTACTTTTATTGAAAAAGAAAACAAAATTTTTAAGCTTCCTGATGATTTGAGTTGCATGGTTGAAGGAAAACGGCATCTTACGCCGCAGGAAATTGAAATTCTTAAAAAAAATCAGAATACAAGTGAATTTTCGTCATGGGAAAATGTTTTTGTTCCTTTGGAAAAGGGCGATTTTGACTGCGAATTAATCAGGAATTCACGTTTTGAAGGATTTGTTGTTATCGGAAGGCTGAAATATGCGAAGCTGAAATATCACAGCCTTGAACTTGAGACAGGAATTGTAAATTCTTTGCTTAGGAATTCTGTTGTCGGCGGCGATAATGCCATTCACAATGTCTCGTACCTTGAAAACTATGTTATTGGCGACAGGGTAATGCTTTTTAATATTCAGGAGCTCAGCTGCACGGAAAACGCTAAATTCGGCAACGGCTATATTTTTCACGGAGAAAAAGAATCTGAGCGAAAATGGATTGGCGTAGCTAACGAAAACGACGGTCGCGCGGTTCTTCCGTTTGAAAAAATGATTCCGGCTGATGCATTTCTCTGGTCCTCGAACAGGGATGATTCGGAATTGCTGAAAAAATTTGTAAAACTTACGGACAGCGAAAAATCTGACAAAAAAAATATCCGCGGAATAATTGGAAATGATGTTGTGATAAAAAATACGCTCACAATAAAAGACGCGAAAATCGGGAATTTCGCATACATAAAAGGAGCGTCAAAAATAAAAAACGTTACGATTCTTTCCGATGCGGATGAAGTCAGCCAGATTGGCGAAGGCGTGGAAATGGTAAATGGCATTATGAATGCCGGAAGCCACGTCTTTTATCAGGCGGTTGCAATCCGCTTTGTGATTGGCAGGAATTGTCAGTTGAAGTACGGAGCGCGGCTATTAAATTCATTCCTGGGCGACAATTCCACTGTTTCCTGCTGCGAGCTTTTGAACAATATGATTTTTCCGTTTCACGAGCAGCACCACAACTCTTCGTTTCTTATTGCGTCAACGGTAATGGGGCAGAGCAATATTGCCGCCGGCGCAACAATCGGAAGCAACCACAATTCCAGAAGCCCTGATGGCGAAATTATTGCAAACCGCGGATTTTGGCCGGGGCTTTGCTCTGATTTTAAGCACAACTGCCGTTTTTCAAGCTTCGTTCTTGCTTCAAAAGGTTCGTATCAGCATGAGCTGAATGTTCAGTATCCGTTCTGCCTGCTTGCTCCGGGTGAAAATTCTGAAAGTCCTGTCCATATTCTTCCGGCATGGTGGTTTATGTATGATATGTTTGCGATTGTACGCAATAAATACAAATTTGCAAAAAGGGACAAGCGTTTTATAAAAGTTCAGAATATAGAGATGAATCCCTTTGCGCCGGACACGATGCAGGAAATTCTGTATGCGATAAACCGCATTATTGAGCTTGCAAGTTCCCAGCTTGGCCTGGGCTTTCAGGAAGCGAAGAATTTTCTTCATAAAAATCCGGATTCCAAAATTACTTTTGTGGATATGCTTTCCCAGAAAAAATATGGGGCGACTTTATATAAGCCGGTTCAGGGATATAAAACTTACCGGAAGATATTAAAGTATTTTGCGGCAAGCACTCTTCAGGAATATTGCGCGGCAAATTGCACGGACAGCATTTCTCCTGACCTGATTAAAAAGATAATGAAAATCAATCTTTACACAAAATGGCAGAATGTTGGCGGCCAGATAATTCCGGAAGAAAAAATAAGCCAGCTTTTTGAAAAAATTAAAGCGGAAGAGATAAAAACCTGGGACGGCGTGCACGAATTTTACAATGCCTGTCAGTCGGAATACCTTGGGTATAAAACCCGCTACGCAATTTTTGTCCTGGAGGAACTTTATTCAACGAAAATCGGGGATTTTTCGCGGGATATTTTTAAGGATATTGTGAATGATGTTACGGTTGTTTCGGATGAAATGTATTCTTCTTCGGTTTCCAGCCGCGAAAAAGATTTTACAGATTATTACCGCTGCATGACGTATAAAAATAAGGAAGAAATGACGGCCGTTCTTGGAACATTGAACGACAGCAGCTTCTTGAAAACCCTGAAGTCTGACACAAGGAATTTTAATCAGTTTGTAAAAAAAGCATTTTTAGAGCTCTGCTAGATTTTGAAACCGCTGGTTTATCAGCCGTAAACAAGCGGCAGGTTGAATTTTATTCTAAAAAAAAACGAACGCTGCCTTGGTCTTATGTTGCCAGGGTAGCGTTCGTTTTATAAGAAAGCCGGATTCAATGCTTTATTCCTGGCTTGTAAGTTCCTTGAAGTATTCTGTTATGTCCTTTCTCTTTTCTTTAGAGTAGGCGATTGCAGTTCTTGGATGCTGGTTGAACAGTCCTGTTAAAAGATATTCAAGGTCATAGCCCCATACAACGCCTTGTTCCTTCATCGGCATCATGTGTTTTTCAATAAATTCAAGGACAGGATATTCATTGTATTTAGGATTTTTAAGGAAGCCTAGAAGCAGTTCCATTGCGCAGTTTCCGGCGCCGCGTCCCATGGAAAGATATGTCGCGTCAAGGTAATCAACATTGTCGCCTACGCATTCAATTGTGTTTGCAAAAGCGAGTTTCTGGTTGTCGTGGGCATGGATTCCAAGTTTTTTGTTGTATTTGGCGGCGTATTCTCCGTACAAGTCGCAGATTCTGGCCATTTCTTCCGGGTAAATCGAACCGTAGCTGTCTACAATATAAATTACATCAACAGATGACTGTCCGACCATATCCAGCGCGGCCCTTATGTCATTTTCCTGTACCGTGGAAAGAGCCATTATGTTGCAGCTTGTTTCATAACCTTTTTTGTGCGCGTCTTCAATCATGTCTATTGCGGTAGGCATCTGGTGGACATAGGTTGCAACCCTTATTAAATCAACCGGAGATTCTGCGCGCTCGTGAATATCTTCCTTGTAGTTGCAGCGTCCGACATCAGCCATAACAGCGACTTTTACTTTTCGCTCGCCGTCGCCAACTACGCCACGGATATAATCATCATCACAAAATTTTGAAGGCCCGAATTTATTCACATCAAACAGGGTTTTGTCTGCCTTGTAGCCGAATTCCATGTAGTCAACGCCTGCTTTTGTGTTTGCATTGTAAAGAGCTTTTGCAAAATCATCCGCAAAGAAAAAGTCATTTACAAGTCCTCCGTCGCGCAGTGTTGCGTCAACAACTTTGATTTCAGGACGATAGTTCATCATTGCTGTAACTTTTTTCATTTCAATCCTCTTTCGGCTGTCTTTTCTGGCAGTCATTTCTTCTGGTTTTGGCTGAATGCCTATATTTTTTAGCATTTCATCCTTGTTCTTGTAGTAATGGTAAATATTTGCCGCCGAAATGCCGCATTTTTCCGCGACATCACGCATTCCAATCAGAGAAGAGTCTTTTTCCTTAAGAAGTTCCTCTACCGCCGCCTTTATTTTTGCCGCAATTTCTAAGTTTGGTTTACGCAAAATAGTTCTCCAAATCTCAAGATGTTGTTAATTTAACAAAATAAACACCGTTTGTCAAATGTTTTCAAAAGTGAACAAAATTTTGCAGGTACTTTTTGAAAAGTGAACAAAGTGAGGGGGAGGCGTATTGAGTTCATTCAGCAAAAACGATTTTTTCTATAATTTGAATTAATGATGTGTCTTTATAAATGTCCAGGTAATCATCATCTTGCTGGTTGTAATATGAATAAAAAAATGAAAAAATCGCTATCTGCATATTTTCCTTGTTAATATCCTTTCTTCCGATTTTGTTTAAGAATGTTTTTATGTTTTTTATGGCGACCGCGTATTTGTTTTTTTCATTCTTTTTTCGTATTTTCATATTTATGTAATAATAAAAAGCAAGCTGTCTAAATTCTTTCCTTTTCATGCGCATAGAATTTCAGATGCAAAATTGCCTGAACCAGGCGAAATCATAAAACTTGCGGATTTTGGACTTTCAGAAAGGCAGATAAATCTTTTAAAGGAATATAAAAAGGGAGACATGAGTTACAAAAAACTTGCAGAAACTTTTTCCACAAGCAAGTCGACCGTAAAAAAAGAAATGTCCAAGATTTGCAAATCTTTTGGCGTAATAAATTGCGAAACCCTTTTGTTTTTGCTTGGCCAGTATGAAATTTCATGAAGGTTTGTCTGCTGGAAAATCAACCATATAAAATTACTTCAAAGAATCTTTAGCCGTGCTTGAACGTCTTTTCAGTTATTTAAAAAAATAACAAATTTTTTTAATTTGACATATAGAAATTTGACTTTAAAATTACCGATGGAGTATTTTTGGATTTCAAAAAGTGTTTATCTAATCTGTATAAAATCCGGTAAGGGAAAAGCCGGATTCTTGTAATCAATTTGCTTTTTATAAAAAAAGTTTGGAGGAAAAAATGAAAAAAAGCCACGGTGTGATTGTTGCCTTGTTTGCGGCAGTTGCTCTTTTGTCATGCAAGGTTGATAGTTCTAGTGGTGGGGGGGGCGGTAATGATAAAGTTGCCTCTGAACCCGTGATAACTGAACAGCCTCAGGCTGCGACATATCAAAAAGGTGCTGATAAGGTAAACTTTCTTAAAATAAATGTTCAAGAGGTAACTGATGGAGGAACTTTATCTTATCAATGGTATAAAGATGGAAAAGCAATTAAAGGAGCAATAAAAAATAGTGTTGCACCGGATGTTACTACTGTTGGAAGCTTTGTTTATTACTGTGCTGTAACAAATACTTTGGGAAAGTCGACAGCTTCTACAGAATCTGAACGCGTAACAATTTCTGTTATACCTGTTAATCAAAATGATGAAAAGATTTATGCGGCAGTTCCTTTGATAACGGAACATCCAGTTAATGCAACATATAAAAGCGGAGCGGTCGTAAGCGCGTTAAAGGTTACTGCGGAGGTTAAAGCCGAAGGGAACGCATTGAAAGGAGATGTTAAATACCAGTGGTATGAAGATGGCGAGAAGATAGCTTCTGCGACATCGGCAAGCTACCAGCCTTTTGCAACTGCGCCGGAAGTTAGTGAAGTAAAGGAATATAAATACTATTGTGAAGTTACAAATGACTACACGGCGACAGCGACAGGTGATAAAAAAACGGCTAGTGCAAAATCAGCGGAAGTGACAATTACTGTAGAGCCAAAAGAAATCACTTATGCGGCAGTTCCTTCGATAACGGAAAATCCTGCTAACACAACATATAAAAGCGGAGCGAGCGTAAGCGCGTTAAAGGTTACTGCGGAGGTTAAAGCCGAAGGGAACGCATTGAAAGGAGATGTTAAATACCAGTGGTATGAAGATGGCGAGAAGATAGCTTCTGCGACATCGGCAAGCTACCAGCCTTTTGCAACTGCGCCGGAAGTTGGTGAAGTAAAGGAATATAAATACTATTGTGAAGTTACAAATGACTGCACGGCGACAGCGACAGGTGATATAAAAACGGCTAGTGCAAAATCAGCGGAAGTGACAATTACTGTAGAGCCAAAAGAGAATTCCAAGACTTATGCGGCAGTTCCTTCGATAACGGAAAATCCTGCTAACACAACATATAAAAGCGGAGCGGTCGTAAGCGCGTTAAAGGTTACTGCGGAAGTCAAAGCCGAAGGGAACGCATTGAAAGGAGATGTTACATACCAGTGGTATAAAGATGGCGAAAAGATAGCTTCTGCGACATCGGCAAGCTACCAGCCTTTTGCAACTGCGCCGGAAGTTGGTGAAGTAAAAGAATATAAATACTATTGTGAAGTTACAAATGACTGCACGGCGACAGCGACAGGTGATAAAAAAACGGCTAGTGCAAAATCAATGGAAGTGACAATTACTGTAGAGCCAAAAGAAATCACTTATGCGGCAGTTCCTTCGATAACGGAACATCCTGCTAAAGCAACATATAAAAGCGGAGCGAGCGTAAGCGCGTTAAAGGTTACTGCGGAAGTCAAAGCCGAAGGGAAAGCATTGAAAGGAGTTGTTACATACCAGTGGTATAAAGATGGTAAAAAGATAGATTCTGCGACATCGGCAAGCTACCAGCCTTTTGCAACTGCGCCGGAAGTTGGTGAAGTAAAGGAATATAAATACTATTGTGAAGTTACAAATGACTGCACGGCGACAGCGACAGGTGATATAAAAACGGCTAGTGCAAAATCAGCGGAAGTGATAATTACTGTAGAGCCAAAATCGGTACAGCAACCTGTGACACCTGTGTTTAGTAAAAATTTAAAGTCTGCTATTAATGCTGAAGAGTCTGCGACTCTTTTTGTAGAGGCGACTGTTGCCGATGGTGGCGCACTTACGTATAGACTTTATAAAGATAATTTACCTTCTGGTTCTGACCAGACTTCTGGTTCTTTTACTGTAACCACGTCAGGCACATATTACATAAAGGCAATTAATACGTTAAATGGTTCTTCCGCCAGTCAAGACTCCAATAAATGTGTTGTAACAATAACAGGAAAACCAACGGATGGTACAGGTGACCTTGGCTTTAACTTTGGAGAACAAAGTAAACTGTCTAAAATTGAGTTTATTTCTGGAACGAGTGTTAAGAATGGTGAGATTTTAATCTTGACTGTCAGGGCGACTTATGAAGATGGAACTTCTGCTGAGGTTTTCCCTGCGTATAGTTTGGATAACACTGAAATTGCGGTAGTTCAAAATGGTTATATTTTGAAAGGAATCTCTGCTGGAACTGTAAATATTACTGCTACTTATACAGAAGATAAAGTTACGAAAACTGCATCTGTAAAAATCACTGTAACAGATGGGAATGGTGGCGGAAGTGGTTCTGGCTCAGCTTCTAGTGGTTTTAATTTTGTTCCTTGATTATAGCTAGTTTTATGTGGCTATTCTGTTTTTAAAGTTGGAGTTTAATATGATAAAATTCACTAAGATTGTAAGTGCGTTTGCATTAGGAATTGCACTTTTATTTACTGGGTGTAGTAATCTTGTAGAAGAAAATACGGAACAAAGTTCTGAATATGGAACTTTGATTTATGGGGAAGACATTCGTGCGATAAATGTTGATTCTGTAAAAACTGCAAAAGTCTTTGTTACAGGAAACGGAATCACATCGCCATTGACTTCTGGAGCAACAAAAGTTGAAAAAGGTCGTGGTTCTGTAACAATTGAAAAAATTCCTGTTGGAAAGAACCGCATTGTTACAGTTCAGGGCTATTCGGATCCAAATGCGACGGCAGAAGTTGTGGATGCGGTTTTGCGTGCTGTTATTGATATCAATCCTGGTGTAAATACTCTTCCTTTGATTGATTGGGATGTCAGCCGAAAAGGTTACGTTTATAATGCGCTTTTTGAAAGTGGCGTAAATATCAGTACTCTTTCTAGTGAGGAAATGGCTGCTGTTGATGCCGCGACGCCTAGCTGTGATGCAACGAATATCAATCTTCCCCTTTTTGTAGAAGATTTTAAAAAAGGTTATGACAAATTACAGGCTTCTTCCGCATATATTCTTAGCGTAGAAAAAACTTTAAAGCGTTTGACTGTTGAAAAATCTGCTTCTTCTACAGAATCTGCGCCTGCATTTACTGCGACAGCATACTATTCAGACGGAACAAATGAAGATGTAACAAGTTCTGCAACATGGAATTCAACAGAAACTGCTGTGGCAACTGTAAGCGGCGGAAAAGTAACTCTTGTTGCGGCAGGAAAGACTGTTATAAGCGCAACCCACACTTTTGGCGGTGTTACAAAAACCGGTGCAAAACAGACTGTTACGGTAACTTCACAGGGTGGAACGATTGATAAGTTGTATTTTATTCCTGGAATTTTTGATTCTGAAGCATCTCCAAGATATGCGGCATATTTCTTTGAAGGTATTAAAAACGAATGGGTTGATATGTTGAAAGATTCTTCTACGGGTTATTATTATTGTACTAAACCTACAATATCATATTCAACAGTTATTTTCTGCCGAATGAACCCATCTGCAGCAGATAACAAGTGGCCTAATAAATGGAATCAAACTCAGGATCTGACAATTCCTTCTGATAAAGATACTTATAAGTATACTAATTCAAAATTGGAGGATAAAGGAACTGGAGAGTGGCTTTCAGCTCTTTCTGGTTCATACTCAGGCGGTTCCCTTTCTGCAGCAATTAATTCAGAGGCAGTTACAGACCCTGTTCCGCCAACAGTAACTATTACTCCAGCCGGTGGAAATATTTCATTAAGCGGTTCAATAAAAGTTACTTTTACAGACGGAAACGACACGATTTCTTCTGCAAGTGTTGAAATCAATGGAATATCTTATGATATGGGAACAAAAGCCGGAACATTCAGCAAATCTTTAAAGGATTTGGGAATAACCACAGATAATGTTCCGATTGATGTTTCTGCTTCTGTAACAAATGGACAGGGAACAACTACGGTTTCTGCGGCATATACAAGCAAATATGTCGATCCTTCTAAAGTTGATGTATTTACTTGGGATAACGTAAATGCATACTTCGTTCTTACAGACCGATTCTATAATGGTGACACAACAAATGACCATTCTTATTATAGACAAAATGATTTGAGCGGTGATGAAAACGTTGCTACTTTCCACGGTGGAGATATTGCAGGGCTTACCCAAAAACTTGACTATTTTGACAAGCTTGGTGTAAACGCAATCTGGATTACTGCTCCTTATGAACAGGCTCACGGATGGGTTGGCGGAAAAATGGTGCGTTCCCGCATTATGCGTTCCACGGCTATTATACTCTTGACTGGACTAGCATGGATCAGAACATGGGTACAGTTGAAGAGCTCAGGACTTTTGTAAATGCGTGCCATTCAAAGGGAATCCGTGTAATTATGGATGTTGTAATGAATCACGTTGGCTACAACAACACCCAGGACATGGTTACATTCAGCTATGGATACACAGAGCATAAAGAAAATGGTTGGCTTGCAAAAACTGGTGGAAAATGGGAGGCAAACGATACTGTAAACTGGGAGAACATTTATTGGGATTCCAGTTGGTTTGGTCCATGGATTCGTTCTTTCGGTTACGCTTCTGGTTCTGAATACGGCGGAAGCTGCGGTGCGTTGCCTGACGTAAACTGAATTGACTAGCAGTGTTGGCATGGCTCCTGTTCTTGTAAAAAAATGGAAAGATGTTGACTCCGATGATTATAAAGCGAAATATTATAATCCTTCTGTAGCAAATGCAGACTGGAACGGATATTCTGGTGACTACAGAACAGACAAGAATATCGCCCCTGCTGATTATCAGGTTGTATGGCTTTCTGCATGGGTTCGCGAGTTGGGTATTGACGGTTTCCGATGTGATACTGCAAAACATGTTGAACCATTCCGTTGGGGACAGTTAAAAGTTGCCTGTGAAGCAGCGCTTGAAGCCTGGAGAAACGATTCTTCTAAAGATAAGACTTATAATGGTGCTGATACAGGCGCTGCAGATTGGGATGAATCATTCTGGATGACAGGTGAATGTTTTGGATGGAATTCTACAGCTGGTCAGGGCGACTATTATACAACCGGAAAATTTGACAGCATGATAAACTTCAGTTTCAATGGCGCGGCTGGTTCAGGAACTTCTTCAAGTTATCCAAGTTCAAACACGTGGGAAAGTTATCTGAATATCAACAAAAATGGCGATTCGGATGAAAATGGAAACCGCAACAATGTTTTGACCTATGTTTCAAGTCATGATACAAGGCTTTGCCGTGCATCTAATCAGTCAGAGGTTGGAACAATGCTTACACTTTTGCCAGGCGGAGTTCAAATCTATTACGGTGATGAAACAAGCAGGCCCTTGGCATACACTGGCTGTGGCGATACAGACATGATGACCCGCGGCGACTTCAACTGGGCAGACGCTACTGGCGAAACTGCAAGACACTGGGGCAAAGTCGGAACATTCCGCAAGTTCAATCCTGCGGTTGGCGCCGGAACCGGTTCGGCTACAAAACGAACTTACAGCGGCCCTGCCGGCGAAAGCAAGGTTGCAATCGGAATCAGCGGATCTAGCGTTGACGTAAAAGATTTGTTCACTGATGGAACTACGGTTTACAACTGGTACGACGGAGCGTCTGCGGCTGTAAGCGGCGGAAAAGTTACTTTTGCTGGTGGAACTGCAAGCCAGCCAATTCTTGTGAGTGATAAAAATCCTGCTGATTACGGCGTGGAATTCTAATTAACCCTAGTGTTGAGTTTTTTGCAAAAAAATAAAAGCCTAGGCAGATTTACAGTTTGTGAAGATTTTTGGCGATTGAATTAATTAAAGTGCGAAGCACCCGAATTAATACAAGCGAAGCGCGAGCCAAATCCATCTGAGCAAATTGGAAATGTGCCGAAAGCGTTCTTTCAGAATTTGCAAAAAAAAAAATTGACATTCGGGCTAATTAATGGATGCGGAAAGACGGGAAAACTTTCCGCATTATTGGATTAAATTTAAAAAGTAATTTAAAAGTAAGGTTGGAAAAATGAAAAAGGTTTTGTGCGCAATTGGAGCAATTGTGCTTTTTGCATTTTGTTCTTGCAACAATGAGCTTGAAGAAAATGCCCGGGATGTTGTGTCTTCTGGCGGATATGGTTCGCTGGTTGTTTCTAAAAGTGATTCTGAGCGGGCTCTTGATATTCAATCCTTGAAGTTTGCCTCTGCGAGCGTTTCCGGCGCTGGAATTTCTTCCGGACATGAACCTTCTGCAAAAGATATTTCTGTAACAGACGGCAGCGGAACGCTTACAATCGACAATATCCCTGCTGGAAAAAATCGCATTATTACGGTTCAGGCCCTGGATTCTTCAAAAAATGAGATTTTCGGTGTAACAATGCGCGCTGTCTGCGATGTGGAAGCTGGAAAAACAGTCAATGTTTCCGTAAACTGGAAAACCACCGCGCTTGGAAATGTCTTTTATGAATTGAATAAGAGTGGATATGGGGTTTCGAACATTTCTAAAGATGATGTAAAAATAATAGACAGTTTGATAGACAAATCTGTTTCTTCGTTTTTGATAGATACAGAATCCCTTGCCTCCGATTTTAAGAATAAAACATTAAAAGACAAGCCTTCTTCTTATGTCTTGGAGCCTGCATCTCTTGCGTTTACCTGCAATGACAACGGAAACTTTAAAATTCAAGTATGCGACCCGGCTTCTTCTGTTTTCTCTGGGAGCGGAACAGGCGGAACTGTAAAAAATATTGCGCCAGGAAAATGGAAAGTTCTGCTTTTAGATAATGAAGGAACAAAGGTTTCTGAAAAAACTGCGGTATTCACTTCTGGAAAGGAATCTTCTGTTTCTTTTGCTTCAGTAACTGATAAAATTATAGTTCATGTTGAAAAATCTGCCGGCTGGACTAATGTTTACGCGTGGGTTTCAGAATCAGAAAAACTTTTTGGTGTGTGGCCTGGAGAATTAATGGTAGATTCTGATGGCGATGGATGGTTTGATGTTGTAATTGAAAAAACTGCATGCAACTTGATTTTTAATAATGGCGCACAAAATCAGACAGGAAACCTTTCCTGCAATGCTGGAGAATGGTGGTTTAAAGATAATGTCTGGAATGAAGAAAATCCGAATGATTCTGAGCCGCCTGTAATAAATTCTTTAGTGATGAATGTTGCGTCTCCTGTTTCCGGGACTGTTACTTTTACGCTGACTGCAAGTGATAATAAAAAATTAAAAAATGCAGAGCTATTTGTTGACGATGTAAAATTTTCTGAAAAAAGTTTTAGTTCATTAAATGATTCCCTGGTTTTTGAATGGGATTCTTCCTCTGCAAAAAATGGCGAACACAAAATTTCTGCGGTTGTCTATGATGCGGCCGGAAATAAAAGCGAACCGAAAACTCTTTCTGTTGTAACAGAGAATGAGAATGTCAGACCGGTGGCTTCAATAACTGGCTCAATAAAAGTTTCAAAAGGTTCGGAAAAAGTGTATTCAGCAAGCAATTCGAGCGATAAAAACGGAACTGTTGCTGGTTACAAGTGGAAAGTTGTTGGCGCGACTATTATTACCGGTTCAGAAACATCTGAAAATATCACTGTGAAAGCTCCAGATTCAGAAGGCAGCTTTACAATTTCTCTTGTTGTTACAGATGATGAAGGCTTGGATTCTGAGGAAACAAAGATTACTGTTACTGTTAAGGACAAAGTTTCAAACGACTTCCGCGAAGAAACAATCTACTTCCTTATGACGGCGCGTTTCTATGATGGTGATTCTTCTAATAACCGTTGGTGCAGAAGTGATGATTCTTCTGGTAACCGTGATAACGGCGACTATCCGTGGCGTGGTGATTTTAAAGGTCTGATTGAAAAACTTGACTACATCAAGGCGTTGGGCTTCAGTGCGATTTGGATTACTCCGCCTGTTTTGAACCGTTCTGATTATGACTTTCATGGCTATCATGCCTGGGACATGACAAAAATTGATCCTCGTCTGGAATCTGCCGGAGCGACATATCAGGATTTGATAAATGCGGCGCATGCCAAAGGAATAAAAATCATTCAGGATATAGTTTTGAACCACAGTTGCCGTTTCGGATTGAAAAATTTCTTGTTCCTAAATATTGGGGCGACCGTGACAATCAGTATTGGGGAATGAGCAATGAAATAAACTATTACGATGAGTATAATCCTAATTTTGAATACAACGGACTTGATGTTGAGCCTAAAAGTGGAAAAGCCTGGTACAACGGTGATTTGTGGCAAAAAGAGAAGCCTACGCTTTCTTGGAATCCTGATTTGTCTGACTGGGGCGTTCAAAAAGGTTTTAATAAAGAAGGCAGAGCTTATTACGGATGTCAATGGCCGGACTTGCGGCTCTTTGACCCGGAAAAATTCCATACCGAATGGCTTGGAAACTGGGAAGACGAAACTTGCCAGTCGGGAACAATTCACGAAGACTGTATTGACTTGAACACAGAAGCCGCTGCCGTTCAGAAATATCTTATCGACGCTTATACAAAATACATTGATATGGGTGTAGACGCATTCCGAATCGATACTGTAAAGCATGTAAGCCGCGTAATGTTCAACAGGCATTTTATTCCGGCTTTCAAAGAAGCGGGCGGAGAAAACTTCTATATGTTCGGCGAAGTTTGTACGCGCGTAAACGAAACTTGGAATCACGGAGTTGCACCGCTTTCAACGCCATTCTACACATGGAAAGAACGTACAACTTTCAGTGCAGACGATTCAGTTGCCGTTCACGAAGGCTACGAATATGAAAACAGACAGGGCGTAAACAATCAGCCGACTTCTGATAACCATGCTCTTATCGGAAACGCTTATCATACGCCGGATTATTCACAGAAATCTGGTCTTGATGTAATTGATTTCCCTATGCACTGGAATTTCAGTGACGCAAGTTCTGCTTACAATCAAAGACAGAATGATAAATACTATAACGATGCTACATGGAATGTTGTATATGTAGACAGCCACGATTACGGTCCGAATATGGATAACCGCTATGGAGGCGGAACTGAGGCGTGGGCAGAAAATATGACATACATGTGGACATTCCGCGGTATTCCGTGCCTGTACTACGGTTCAGAAATTGAATTTATGGCAGGTGCGCCATGCGATAAAGGATCTTCTGCTCCTTTGTCAACAACAGGCCGTGCATATTACGGCGACAATATTGAAGGAAGCGTGCAGGTTTCTGGTTTCGGTGAATGGTCAAATGCGACCGGCAGTATGAAGGCAACTCTTGAAAGTCCGCTTTCAAAGCATCTTTCCCATTTAAATAAAATTCGCCGTGAAATTCCTGCATTGCAGAAAGGTCAGTATTCAAACGAAGGTTGTTCCGGCGAAATGTCATTTAAACGCCGTTTTACTGATGATTCAACAGACAGTTTTGTTTTAGTTTCAATTTCCGGCGATGCGATATTCAGCGGACTTCCGGGCGGAACTTACACAGATGTTGTAACCGGCGATTCTAAGACAATTTCAGAAGGCGGTTCGATAACAGCCTCTTGTTCAGGCAAGGGAAATGCAAGAATTTATGTTCTTTCCACAGCAAAAACTCCTGCGCCGGGAAAAATTACGGGAAGCAGTCCGTATTTAAAGTAATTGAATCATGCCGCAGAGGGTGTATGTAAAAAATATGTCTTCTGCGTTAAGTAAAATAACGCTTTGTCGGACGATGAGTATGTCGTTTTTAAAATCAAAAAAATAAGGTTGGAAAAATGAAAAAAGTTTTAAGAACTTTCGCTGTTTGCGCAGTTATGTTTTCTGTTTTTGGCTGCATGAATGTGCTGGATTCTTCTTCAGATGAAAATTTTGTCAATAAAAACTTCGGCTCTCTTTCTGTTTGTGAAGACAGTTCTGGAAGAAAGCTGGATATTCCTTCCATAAAATATGCAAGCCTTACAGTATCAGGAACAGGAATAAAAGAAGAGGACGAGCCTTTTGTGAATGTGGCAGTTGTTGACGGCAAAGCTTCGGGTATCTCCATTAAAAATGTTCCGGTTGGAAAAAACAGAATCGTTACTGTTCAAGCAAAAGATGAAGCAAAGAAAAAGATTGGAACTGTAACAATGCGGAATATTTGTGACATCAAGGCAGGAGAAAATTCTGTTTACATTGACTGGTCTACAACCGCTATTGGAAATGTCTTTTATTCTTTGCATAGTCTTGGGCATGATGTTTCGTCTGTAAGCGCATCGGATACTGAAAAAATAAAAAAACTTATTTCTTCTATAAATGTTCATGCGAGTCTGGTGGATTCAAACAAAATCGCAAGAGATTTTAAGCAGGGAGAATTTTCTGTTCCTTCTGATTATGCTTTTCAGACTGCGGGGCTTAAATTTTCAGCGATTCTTGACGGCGGTTACACTGTTCAGGTTTGTGACCCGTTGTCTGAGCCTAAAGTTTTTTCTTCCGCGGAAGGGTTTATAGACGGAATTGCGCCAGGTTTGTGGCGTGTATATTTTATTCAGGATGGCAAAGTTGTAAAATCAAAAGAGGTTGTTTTTGAGAGCGGTAAAGTAAACGATATAGGAACTGTAGGCGCAGTTCTGAACAAGATTATTCTTCACATTGAAAAATACACTACAATCTGGGCATGGTCTAAAGATCCTGCAAAAAATTTTACAGGCGGAAACTGGCCTGGTGTTGAAATGGAAAAAGATGGTCGGGATGGCTGGTATAAATATGAGCTTCCTGTTGAGGCGGAAAATGTTATATTTAGCAATAAAGGTTCAGGACAGACTTCCGATTTGATTTTGCCGGGTGCTGGAGAATGGTGGTATTCAAAAGCCCTGTGGCATGATGACGACCCTGCGGATTTTGTAAGTCCTGAAATTACAGGAATTGAGTGTGGCGCAGACGGAACTGTTTCCGGCGAAGTAATCATAACCATAACTGCGACTGATAATAAAATGCTTTCTAAGGCGCAGATTTATATTGATGACAAAATTCCTGTTGATGTTTCAATGACCGGTCAGATTGATACCGTAACCTATAGATGGAATTCTGCGTTTGTAAAAAATGGAACGCACGAATTAAAAGTCAAGGTTTTGGACAAAAGCGGAAATGTCTCGGAAGAAAAAATCCTTGTTCTTACAACTTCAAATTCAAATATTGCGCCTATTGCGGTAATCAGCGGTTCTGTAAATGTAGGACTTGGAAAAATAAAGAAATTCAGCGGAAAATCTTCTTATGACCCGAATGGAGAAATCAAGGCTTTTAGCTGGAAGGTTTCCGGCGGCGCAAATATAAAAAGCGGTCAGGGTACATCTGAGATAGAAGTTGAATTTCCAAAAATAAAAACGACTTGCGATATTATCTTGACGGTAACGGATGATGATGGAGAAGAATCTTCGGAAACAAAAACAGTTGCCGTTCAGGATTTGATTTCTACGGATTTCCGGGAAGAAACTATTTATTTTGCAATGACCACACGCTTCTTTGATGGCGACAGTTCAAATAACGTTCACTGCTGGGATGAAAATGAAGAAACTCCTGCTGACGACCCGGCATGGCGCGGAGACTTCAAAGGCCTTATAGAAAAACTTGACTACATAAAAGCCCTTGGATTTTCTGCCGTATGGATTACTCCGGTTGTAGAAAACTGTTCCGGTCTTGATTATCATGGCTATCATGCGATGAACTTCAGTAAAGTTGATCCGCGTTATGAATCAAGCGATGTGGATTTTCAGAGGCTGATAGATGAAGTTCATAGCCGCGGAATGAAGCTGGTTCTGGATGTTGTGTTCAATCATGTTGGAAATTTTGGAGAAACAAACCTTTGTCCTATGTTTGAAAAAGACTATTCTGCTGACCTTGCGGACATTAATGCGTGCCTTAAATTCTGCAAGGATTCTGAGCTTGAAAAACAGTTTCCTTCGTACTGGGATATGAAGCCAGCTGATCAGTATGGCTCGCGGCTTGCGCTTATGAAGAATACTGACTACCAGAACCACGATTACAGAAACTACTTCCATCACTTTGGATTTGGAAACTGGGATAATTTTAGCGTTCAGTTTTTTCAGATGGCAGGAGACTGCGTTGATCTGAATACTGAAAATCCAAAAGTTCTTAAATATATCGGAGATGCCTATTCAAAATATATTGAAATGGGTGTTGACGCGTTCCGCATTGATACTGGAAAACACTTGAGCCGCCTTGAATTCAATTATTATTTGAACGACAGGTTTAAGGAAGCTGCCGCCGCCTGTGGAAATGAAAATTTTTATATGTTTACGGAAATCTGCGCAAAATCTTCTGATGTGACCTACCGCGGAAACGTTGAAAACCTTTCACCGTATTTCTACACATGGAAGGATGATGATAATTATGGCTTTACAATGGACGATGAAGACCAGTTTGAAGGTGTGATAATATATCCGGAATCGACTGAAACTGAAAAAGATGAGCAGGCGGTTCTTAATAATCTTGATTATTGGACCCGTCCGACAAAAGACGGCGGAACAAAGACACCGGTAAATGCGCTTGCTGTGCAGAAGCAGGGAATGGCTACAACGGAAGTCCGTTCAAACAGGCCTGAAAGCAAAAACCATCTTCTTGAAGGAAACGACTATCACGAACCGGATTATTCAAGGCATTCTGGTCTTGATGTGATTGATTTTCCAATGCACTGGAATTTTGGCAGCGCAAATGGTGCTTACAGTGTTCGAGGCGGAGACAAGTATTACAACGATGCTACATGGAATGTTGTGTATGTAGACAGTCATGACTATGGCCCGGGAGACCAGTTTGAGCAACGTTATCAAAAAAGCGATGACTGCTGGGCGGAAAATATGGATTTGATGTTTACTTTCCGGGGAATTCCATGTATTTATTACGGCTCGGAAGTTGCTTTTAAGCGTGGCGCGATCATTGATAAAGGACCGATTATGCCGTTGAATAAAACTGGACGCGCTTACTTTGGCGACCATATTGAAGGAAGTGTAAAAACGACTGATTTCAGCGAATGGTCAGACGCGACCGGTGCAATGGCAGAAACACTGAATCATCCGCTTGCAAGGCATCTTCAGCGTTTGAACAGGATTCGGCGTGAAATTCCTGCTTTGCAGAAAGGACAGTATTCCGACAAGGACTGCGGTTCTAACGGAATTGCTTTTAAACGTCGTTATACTAAGGGCGGAACGGACAGTTTTGTTCTTGTGACAATCAGCGGAGATACAGAATTTACGAATATTCCTGCCGGAACTTATGTTGATGCGATTACCGGTGACACAAAGATTGTTTCTGCCGGCGGAAGCCTTTCTACTTCGGGTTGTACAGACCAGGGAAATATGCGGGTTTATGTTCTGAACGGTTCTGGAAAAATCGGTGAAGATACAGCATGGTTGAAATAAAATGCAGGTAACCGCCGATATTTTATCGTGTTCCTGTTATTGTTTGCATCCTGTTTCTTTTGTGAACTTTTTTGAAAAAAGCAAAAAATAATTTTACAAATCAATTTTCTGCATTTATAATTCCCTAGACGGAATTATAAACACTTCTTGCCTTACTTAGAGATGTTTTGAAGATTTTAACTCTTTGGAGGCTGATATGAAGAAATTTTTTTGTAGTTGTCTGGCTTTTTTATGTCTTTTTGCATTTTCCTGCAAACTTGAAGAACGCAGTTCTGATTCACGGTTTGGCATAGTTGCCGTAACTCTGTCGAATCAGGACCGTGCTCTTTATATTAAAGAAATTACAAAGGCTACGGTAACAGTCTGCGGCAGCGGAATGGAAGATGTTGTTCGCAATGTTGCCGTTTCTTCAGGGAAAAACTCCGGTCCGATTGAAATTGACAAGATTCCAGTTGGAAAAAACCGCGTTGTTGCCGTTCAGGCTTATTCAAATGATACAAAGCTTGACGGTGTGACTATTTATTCCGTAATGGATATAAAACCGGATGTTCTTAATAATGTAAACGTAACGTGGGCTAGTACGGCGGTAGGTTCGGTTTATTACAATCTTATAAAAAGTAACTACGATAAGGTATCTTCTTTAGGAACTTCCACTGTTGAAAATTTGATTCCGCAGCACGCTCATGCGGCTCTGGTCGATACTAAGCAGATTGCGCTGGATATTCAAAAAAACGAAACAAAAGACCGGGAAAGCTATAGGCTGGAAAGCGGAGTTGTAAAATTTTCTACGGAAGGACAAAATTCTGATGTAAAAGTTCAGGTTTGCGACCCAGTTTCAGAAATTGTTTCCGGGGTGAACGGCAGCGAGCAGGTTATTGAAAATATTGCGCCGGGAACATGGAATTTTTATATAACTGAAAATGGCGCGATTCTGTATAAAAGTCCGTCGCCTGTTTCTGTAAAAAGCGGCGAAACTGTTGTTTTAGAAAAAATTCAGTTTGGAACGCTTAGCGATGAGCTTGGCATGAGGCATCCTTCCACCGGTAAATATTCGCCGGTAGATCAGGCAAACTGGGCTAGCGCATCTTACGCTTTGGGCGCGGATATCGACCCGGACGGAAACGGAACTTTTGCGGTTTATTCAAAAAATGCCACAAAGATTCTTCTGGAGATTTATACCGAAGCGTACGGCAAAGAATTTGCCTATGATTACTGGATGGAAAAGGGGTCTGATGACGTATGGCGCGCAAAAATAAGCGGGATTGATTCCGGCACTTTGTATGCGTTCCGCGCATGGGGACCGAACTGGACCTTTGACGAAAACTGGAAGCGCGGCGGAAGTTCCGCTGGGTTTGTCGCGGATTTTGATGCAGCAGGAAACCGCTTTAATCCTAATAAGCTTCTGTTCGATCCGTATTCAAAGGAAATAAGCCACGACAAGTCAAACCCGGTTGCGCTTGGCAGCCTGAATGGCGGAATGTACGGAACTGGCGAGGAAGTATTTGAAGGCGCGGCACGAAGAAACTTTGACACTGGCATTTATGCCTCAAAATCTGTTGTTGTAAAAGACAGCACAGGTTTTGGAACAAAGCCAAAAATTCCGCAGGAAAAAGCGATTATTTACGAGGCTCACGCGCGCGGAATCACAAACATCCTTCTTCTGCGCAACTTTCTTCTATATTAAATGGAATTGATGGCTTTGAGTGCGTTGTGGACATTCCTTCTGAATATCAGGGAACATACAAGGGCGCGGGAATGTTGGCTCCGTACCTTAAGGCGTTGGGAGTGAACACAATCGAGCTTTTGCCAGTTCACGAAAGCGACAACGACGCAAACCCGGACGACGCGCCGGGCGGAAACTACTGGGCGTACATGACTTACGGCTACTTTGCGCCGGACAGACGTTATTCAAGCGATAAATCCTACGGCGGTCCAACGCGCGAATTCAAGGAAATGGTAAAAGCGTTCCATGACGCTGGAATGGAAGTTTACCTTGACGTTGTGTTCAACCATTCCGGAGAAGGCGGAACTTGGTACGGCAAAACAGATAGCTATAAAACTGCCGAACTTACGTTTATGCGCGGCTTGGACAACAGCACTTATTATTCTCTTGATAAGGGTAATGTTGGTGCTTACTGGGAAACTACCGGCTGCGGAAACAACTTGCAGTGCGATAATCCTGTTGTCCGCAAGCTTATTCTGGATTCCCTTGCTTACTGGATTGACGAGATGGGCGTTGACGGCTACCGCTTTGATCTTGCGCCTGTTTTGGGACGCGAAGGCTCTGGCACTTGGAATTACAGCAAGGATGCGCAGACGATTAAAGACATTATCGCCTTAGGACAAGAAAAAGATGCGGAAATGATTGCCGAAGCCTGGGACATTGGAACTTATCAAGTTGGAAACTTCCCGGCCGGCTGGGGCGAATGGAACGGACGATTCCGCGATGCAATCCGCTCGTATGTTGGAACTGGAAACCGCAAGGCAGGAGATGATAAAGAAATACTTAGTTGCATTAATGGAGATTTCAAAAACTTCGCTGACCAGGGCGGTCCGCACAAGTCCGTGAACTTTGTGGTTGCGCACGACGGCTTTACTCTTGCCGATTTGTGCAGCTATGAAGGTGCAGGCAATGCGATGAACAGCACTTTGACTTGGCCGTTTGGATCAAGCGACGGCGGCAACGGCGACTACAACACGCTTGGTTTTGGAACACAACCAAAAGACAAACGCCAGGCTGCAAGAAACTACATCGCAATCCAGATGATGAGCCGCGGTGTTCCTATGATTGTCTGGGGCGACGAGTTCAGCAGAACGCAGAACGGAAACAACAATCCTTACAACATAGACAGCGTTGCGACCTGGAGCAACTACAACATGATAAACTCTTCTTCGCCTCATGAAGTTGCGACCGGCGGAAGCGGTGCTTACCACAACAACTTTGGAACATTCGGCAATTCTGCAAAAGTAAACGGCAACTTTAAGTTTATGAACTATATGCTGAAACTGCGTGCAAGCGAGCCTGCGTTCCAGCAGACAGATTACAGCGTTTTGTATGACTTTAAGAAAGAGAACGGCGCTGATACATTGACAGACGGCGACCGCTGCGTTTGGCTCCGCATAAATGGAAGCACGGTTTCCGGCGGAAGCGACTACCTTGTGTTTATGAATATGTACACTACGGAAGTTCAGTTTACAATTCCTGCCGCTGCTTCCGGAAAATCCTGGGTGCGTATTGCGGATACTCAAAATCATTTTGAAACAGACTTTAACTGCTGGAATGACAACGCAATTGATGCTGCGGTGCTTTCTACTTCGTACGGTGTCGCTCCATGGTCGGTTGTAATCTTAAAGCAGGTTGCGGAAGGCGAAAAAGTTGCGGAGCCTGTAATTTCTTCTTCAGATGCTGACTCAGGCGGAAACTTTAGCGGTTCTGCGAACGTAACAATTTCTTGTTCTACGGCCGGCTCGGAAATTTACTACACGACTGATGGTTCTGAGCCAAGCGCTACAACCGGAACAAAATATACTGCGCAATTCGCAATTTCAGGAACTGTTACGATAAAGGCAATCGCCGTAAAGAATGGAGCGGCTTCTTCTGCGGTTGTAATAAAGAAATTTACAAATACCGCAGTGGTGGAAGCGCCAGTTCTTTCTGTTCCTGAAGGCGATTTCTGGAACACAATTACAGTTTTTCCTTTTACCGACACTGCCGGCGCGGAAATCTACTACACAACAAACGGTTCTGACCCTACAAAATCAAGCACGCTTTACACAGATGGCGGAATCAAAATAGACGGAACAACGACTTTAAAAGTTGTTGCGGCAAAATCTGGAATGGAAAATTCGCAGGTTGTTAGTGCGGTATATACAAAAAAAACTGTCCAGCCTTACACGGAAAACAAGAGCGGAGTAATGCTCCAGGGCTTTAACTGGGACAGTGCGCCTCGCGGCAACGGCTACACAATCGAAAATCCTAATCCAAAATGGTACACGTGGTACGGCACAATGCTCTCTTCGGCAGATGACATAAAAAACACGTTTGAATACGTTTGGTTTCCGCCGGCAAGCAAGACAGACACTGCAAGCTCCGAAGGTTACGCTCCGACTCAGCTTAACGATTTGAACAGCTGCTACGGAACGGAAGCTGAGCTTAAAAGCGTGGTTCAGGCAATTCAGCCCGCAAAGGCGATTGCGGATATTGTTGTAAACCATCGCGCCGGAACAACTTCCTGGGGCGACTTTACAAATCCGCGATGGACGGATGATTATTATTCAATTTGCAGCGACGACGAAGGATTTTCAAATTCCAGCAGCCCTATGTTCGGTTCATCTAAAAAAGGCGGAACGGACAGCGGAATGGGTTATGCGGCTTACCGCGACCTTGACCACAAAAATCTTTCGGTTCAGCAGGGAATTTACAGCTGGATGAACACTGTCCTAAGGCGCGCCGGATTTGTCGGCTGGCGTTACGACTTTGTAAAAGGTTTTGGCGGAGAGTATGTCGGCTATTACAACGCTATGACCGACACCGCTTTTTCTGTAGGTGAGTACTGGCCGGACGGCAATAATAACTGGAGCGCTCTTTTGAACGAGTGGGTAAACAAAACTGAATCAACTGTAAATTCAGTGGCCGGAAAGAAATCGCGCGCGTTCGACTTTGTCCTGAAGCAGAAGCTTAACAGTGCGTTTGGCTGGTACAAAGCCGGACCAATTTCAACTGACAGCTGGGATATGAGTCTGCTTGCCGATTCTACTACTTTAATGCGTTCTGCGCCGGCAACCGCCGTTACTTTTGTAGACAACCACGACACAGGAAGCACGCAGCAGCACTGGGAATTGAAGTGGGATAACGTTCCTGCGGCGTATGCGTTTATTTTGACTCATCCGGGGTATCCTTGCGTAGCCTGGCAGCATTACTTTACAGGCGACGGCTGGCAGTACAGAGGCGGCGAAACTGTTTACGGAACAACAAATACATTTAAGCAGCACATCGACTATTTAATCAGCCTTAGAAAATCTGTTGGCATTGAATACGACGACACTGTAGAAGTTTTAAATAGCACAGAAACGCTTTACGCTGCAAAAATTACCGGAACAAGTGGAGAAATCGTTGTGGCAATCGGCGGTGAAGTCTGGTCTCCGACTGGTGACGGCTATGCCGGAAACCACCCTGTTTATCAGGGCGGAAATTTCAAAATTTGGCAAAAAGGCGAAGCAGGAATTGCAACAACAAAAGTTGATGTTACCGTAAATGCAGCGTCAGGCGACAGTTGGATTTGGGGCGGCGATGTTTTGATTTTTGCCTGGGTTTGGGGCGGTTCTTACGGAAGCGGTCAGTGGGTAAAAGCAAGCGGCTCTGGCACAACAATTAATCTTTCAATTTATGATGACATAGCCGGCTTTAACTTTGCAAGATGTGCTAAAGGAACTACAGAACCGAATTGGTCTGCAACTGGCGACAGTGCCGGACGCATTTACAACAAAAGCCCTAATGTTACTTTTGTAAAAGGAACTACAACTTATAATGTCGGTGCATTTGTTCAATACAATCCTTAAGGTTCGTGATTTGTCCGGAGGTTTCATGACGCTTATGCCGGAATAAGGAATGTGACCGGCGGCAATGCCTTGCAGGCGCGGACGGCTCTTTCGGTTGGAAGGGTCGTCCGTTTTTTTTATATTCTGCGGACGCTGTTGTTTTATGCGTTTATTCTTCTTCGTATTTAAGAATGTCGCCGGGAACGCAGTTTAGTTCGGAAATGATAATTCACCTGAATAGACTTTTGTGGTTGTGGTAAACATAAAAAATCAGCATAATGTTTTAAAGTATTGAACTAAAAGGAAAAACTAGATGGAAACGGAAAACAGCAGTAATTTTTCCTCTGCGAAAATTTCCTGTGGCGAAATGCTTGCCCGGAAATCAGGACTTTTTAAGAAAATTTTTATTGCACTCATGCTGGTTCTGTTTTCTGCGCTCACATTTTATTTTTTTCGTGAATATAAAAAAGGAAGTTTTTCTGATTTAGACTCGTTTAAGGTGTTTCTGGATTCTTTTGGAATGTTCGGGCCTGCCGCGCTCTGCGTTTTTCAATGTTTTAAAGTTATTTTTGCGTTTTTTCCCGGAACTGTGGGTTATATTGTAGGACCTGGACTTTTTGGAGCGGTAAAGGGGATTCTTGCAAATTATATTGGAATCTGCCTTGGTTCGTTTACGGTTTTTCTGATTTCAAGAAAATACGGAAGCGTTGTCATGCAGCATATTTTTTCAGAAAAACGCTATAATAAATGTCAGCAATGGATTAATAAAAGGACGGAAAAACTTTCGGTGATTCTGTGGTTTCTTCTGCTGATTCCTTTTTCGCCCGATGATTTTATTTGTTATTGCGCCGGACTTACTGAAATGAAATTTAAAAAATTTATGGTAATAATTCTTACTGTAAAGCCGTGGCTGATAATCTTTTACGGAATTTTGTTCGGATATATTTTAGATTAGAAGGTTTAAAAATGAAGTTGCTTGGGGTTTTCAATTATACTGTTGTCTTGACATACGTTGGAATGCTTTTTTCTTTTGCCGGAATACATTTTGTTTTTTCCGACAACGACAAGAGTTTCATTCTGGCTCTGCTATGCCTTATGATTTCCGGAATTATGGATATGTTTGACGGAAAGGTCGCTTCAACAAAGAAAAACAGGACAGAAAACGAAAAACTTTTTGGAATTCAGATTGACTCCATGGCGGATATTATTAGCTACGGAGTTTTTCCTTCTTTGATAGTGTACAGTCTTGCTCTTGGTGATGTCCATTATCCTGTAGAGCATCCAATCCAGGCAAGAATTGCAATCTGTATATGCGCTTTGTATCTTTTAAGCGCGCTTATCCGGCTTTCGTTTTTTAATGTTGATGAAATGCAGCGTCAGGCTTTAACAGAAAAAAGCCGTTCTGAATACAAAGGTTTGCCTGTCACCAGCGTTGCCGTTGTGCTTCCGGCGGTTTTTATATGTGCATATTTTACAAGAACTGCCCGGCCGCCGATTACTCCATGCCTTGTTATTCTTGTTCTTTTGGGAATGCTTTTTATAACTCCGTTCAAAATGCCTAAGCCTAAGCTTGTAGGAAAGTCGCTTTTGCTTCTTATCGGGCTTATTGAATTTGTTCTTCTTCTTTTGGGAAAGGCGTATTACGTTCCTGCCAAAGAAAATGATCCTTCTCTTATGTTTGAAAACAGCGTGATTATGCGCGCGGAAGATTGAAATTCCGTTTTTTGAGTTGAAAAATGACTGAAAAAAATAACAGCCAGAATGATAAATCCGTTGAGTTTTTGTGCAGAACGTGTTTTGGCAGGCTTCTGCTGCATTTTATTCTGTTTATCAGGATTCCAAAGCTTGCGGGATTTTTTTTGCGCAGTCCGCTCTCTCATTTTATGATTGGAAGATTTATCAGAAAAAATTAAAAATTGATATGAAGGAATTTGAAGGTCAGAAATTTCTTTCGTTCAATGATTTTTTTACGCGCAGAAAGCGGATTTCTTTTGATTCTGAAAAAAATCATCTGATTAGTCCCTGCGACAGTTTTTTAAGCGTTGTTAAAATAACGGAAAATGCGGTTTTTTCGGTAAAAGGGTTTGACTATTCTCTGCGCGATTTTTTTGAACCGCGCGAAAATCGCACGCCGCGGCGTTTTTTTTGGAACAAGGAAACGAATCCTGCAGAAATGCCTTCTGAAAGCTATATAAACAGCCTGTCTGAAAAATTCAGGAACGGTGAATGTCTTATTTTTCGCCTCTGCACAACGGATTATCACCGCTATTGCTACATTGACAGCGGAGTCAAGTCTGAAAATCATTTTATAGAAGGCTCTCTTTACAGCGTGCAGCCTGCCGCCTGTGAAAAATTCAGGGTTTATACAAAAAACCGCCGCTCGTGGACAATAATGGAATGTGAAAATTTTGGCACAGTGGCGCAGATTGAGGTAGGGGCATTCAGCGTAGGCGGAATTAAAAACCATAAATCAAAAGGCAGATTTAACAAAGGTGAGGAAAAAGGCTATTTTGATTTGTACGGTTCTACGATTGTCCTGCTGTTTGAGCCTCAAAAAATCAGCCTTATTCCCGAAATTCAAGAGCAGACAAAAACGGCGCCGAATGCAAAGTGCGCGCCGGCCAGTGGATAGGCGTAGGCCTGTGAGATATATCGCGCAAATTCCTTTTACAAATTCCTTTTATAACAAACCATTAATTTGACAGATTAATATGCTGTAAAAATTTGGAATATTTATTTATTTGCAATATAATAAATTAAAAATGGAATTTATATTCCTATGTTAGCAGAATGTTAGCAATTTTATTTCTTAGGAGAGTATCGAAAGATGGAAAAAGCTCCTTACTACATTTTTAAACGCAAATTAAAGTCGGGAAAAAGTGTCTTTTATTGGTACCGGTATGATAGGTATGGAAAACGTACTGTACCCGAGTCCACCGGCTGCACAAGGAAAAACGAGGCGATTCTTTTTTGCAACAAACGGATGTTGCAGGGCGGAAGAGTTGGTACTGCTGTTTCATTTGAGGATTTTTCAGACGGATGGTTCACAGATTCTCATTTCTGGGTAATTCAGAAACGTCAAACCCATTGTATTAAGAAGTCTACCCTTTACATCCGCCAAATAGTTCTAAAGGCTTATATTGTGCCTTTTTTCAAAACTATCCCGCTTGAAATGATTGACGAGGATTTGATTTTTTCCTTTAGGAATACTCTCATAGAAAAAAAACTCTCTGGGAACTATATAAATTCCATATTATCAACATTAAAAATAATGCTTGATAGTGCCGTAGATAAAGGGTTTTTGCAGAAAAATCCTATTCCAAGCACATTTGGAAGCATGAGTCAAGAAAGACGAAGAGAGGCTTTTACTATCGAAGAACTTGTTTATATGTTCAGACAAGAATGGCGATTGCCAGAATTAAAGTATTTTTGTATGCTTTCCGCTATAACAGGAATGCGTTTTTCAGAAATACGAGGATTACAAAAAGAGCAACTATTTGATAATTATATAGAAATAGACAGACAATATTATATAGATAAAATAGGTCCAACAAAAACAGGTGTAAACAGATTTACACCTGTACCTGAAAGATTTGTAAAAATATTGCGAAATACACCGAACAATTCTTTTTTTATTTTTTCTTCACCTAGGGCTATAGATAAGCCTGTTTATGGAAGTACCGTAAGAGAGGCTTTGTATCATAGCTATTCAGAGAAAATGAAAAGTGCAATAGATAACAAATGCTTGACCTTTCATTCATTCAGGCATTTTTTCAATACTTATTTACTTAGCAATGATATAAAAAAGGAGAAGATAGACTTTACAATGGGGCACTCGTCCGGGAAAGGAAGTATGATGGAACTATATACTTCTTGGAAGCCCGAAATGTACAATGATGTGCTTACCCTTCAAGAAAAATTATTGGATAAATTTATCGGGAATTAAGTTGCTCCATTTTTTCAAGGATAGTTCGGATTCGCTCAAGAAGTTCTCTCCAATTTGTGTATCTGTACAGGAAATGCACAAGCTCATGCGTAGTTTTGTTTAAGGCGTAAAAATTATCTGGATTGAGATTATCATACATTCCAATCTGCATATTTGCATGATGCAGTTGCCATCCCTTGAGCAAAGGTTTTTGTGTTACAAAATCAACTTTCCGGGCTTTCTTGATAAAAGCCCGGAATTTTTTCCATTTGCCTGTCTGCCGGAATTTGCTCTTAGCCTTGCTTTCCGCAGTCTGTCTTTTTGACTTGTAAATCATAAAATCTACTTGTTGATATTGTTAATAACTGCCTGATACTGATTTATCGCAGACTCAACCTCGATAGAGTATTTTACCAGCTTTAGCCAGAACCACAGGGGAATTTCTGTCTGTTTCCACTCGGCTGTATAGTCAATACATACAGACTCATCCTTTAGGGTTACTATGACAGCTGGGTCATTAACGTCAGCAGGGAACGCAGGGTAGTCAATGTCCGGGATTGCGACAGGTTCTTTTCTTATTGTCTGGCAAGAAATCAGGACAGTTGCCAGTAAACAGATTATGATAAATTTTCTCATTCAAATCCTCTTGCCTGTTGTTCTGATTGTGTTTCTTCAAGACCTTTATGGAATTCTTAAACCGCTCCGCCATAGAGCCGGATGAGATAATCTTCTGTTCTTTCCTTGCAGTCTGTTTCACGCCGTCAATTTCCGCAAGAATATCCCTCTGCCGTTTCAATGAATCAGAAAGGGAGGATATTTTTTTATCCTTGCTCCTTATCACTGTACCCATTATCACGATAGTACACACAAGAGCAATGACAATACAAATCAGAACTAGAATTACCTTAAATCCCATACGTTATTCCTTTTTCGTGTTGCCAGAGCTTCCGTCAACTCCTGTGGCTATCTTATTTCCATCGAGTCCACCTATAATACAGCCTATGACAACTATAGCGGAGGTTATAAACGAAGCTATCGCGGTTGTAACATCTGATTCATTTTTTACGATAAGGGCGACGACCGTAAGGATAGAAAGACATATAGAGCACAGAACATACTTATAGACATTCAAGGACTCGAAATCCCCCTTTTTCAAGGTCGAGGTCTTTTTAATCATCGCAGCAATATCCAATCCGAGGTAGATACCGATAACGGTGGTGTAGGTGATACTCACAGGACCGGAAACCTCCGGTGTGAACAAAAGACACAGTGCCATTATAGCTGTGGCAAGGACAAAAAAGAACGCTTTTACAATTCTCATATAGCCTCCATTATCTTGAAAATGTTGTTCAAGATATAAAATATAAAAACTATGCTTATTCCATAAGGAACCAACATTCATTATTGTCATACCTCCACAATCTCTCCCGGTATTACATCTCCGCTCTTGATTTATAGGCGTGGAGAATCATATTGAACGCCTCGAGGTCGGCAGAGGAGAGTATGAAACAGCCTGCTGACCATGCGTAGTTTGTGTCAGCGTTAAGTTTCCGTGAGAATCTGTCATGAACAAGAAACCTTCCGTTCTGGAATCCTCCTGCCGTAGTCTGCATGGAATCGTGGTTTATCCACTGTCCATCAATATCTCTGGTTTCTATGATTCCGTGTATTTCTCCATGGAAATTTCGAGGCTCGACAAAGCATTTTATCTTGAAGTATCCTTCGCGGATTGTGTCGCCATACTCGACCGTATCAGCCGTGGCGTAATCACCAAAGCAGTAATTCGCGACTGTCTGGCAGTTAAATCTTGCTAGTTCCGCCTTGTCATCATACACAACAAGAGAATCTATGCTGTTGTTTTTGTAGTTATTGGCGAAAGAACCGGGAGCCTTAGGGTTTACCTTGAAGTCGTAGGATTTCTTTTTTCGTTCAAGAATAAGATTAAGCATTTTTTACCTCTGTTCTTCAACATAGCAGAAGTTAAATCTATTGTTAAATCATCCGCTTTAATTAAATCCGCCTTTTGAAAAAAGATAGATACAGGCGGCGGCAACAAGACCTTTAAAAATATAGTCAGTGATATAATTCCAGCGACCCGCATTTTTCTGGATAGGTGCTAATTTCAGATTATTAAGCTCCTCTTTTGCGGATTTAATCTCAACTCTCATTTCTGTTATCGCTTTGCAGGATTCTTTAAGGTGGGTTACTTCTTTTGCAAGAACATCAATATTTGTTTCGGCGGTTGTCGTCCTACGCTCAAGGTCAGCCATATCATTCACCATTATCGGTACTTTAATAAGCAGGTCTTTTAAGTCAGATAATGTCGCCTCAATACTTTTTAACCGCACGTTGATTACCCCGAAATTGTTTTGTTCTATGTTTTTCTCATCAGAACTCATTGATTCCCCCGGTTGCCATTTCTTACTGAATCATATAACAGGGTAATATTAATGTTAAATATTTCTCCGCGGCTATAAAAAGGCTCCCTGTGGTGCAGGGAGCGGCGAAATATCATGTCGAGTCCGGTGCTACTCACCGCACACAACGTGAAAATAATAGTTCTTTGTCTTTCCGCTTGGTGCGTCCTCGTCATTGAACCATGCGAGTGCGAGTTTAGCACAGCCTGTGGCATCAAGAGTCGTTCCCATTGAGGTAAAAGCGTCTTTATAGTCATAGTTCATCATGTGAACTACAGCGTAGAACTCGTACTTCGTGAAGTCGCTGAAATCAATCTCAAGTCTTTGCAAGGCTTTCAATTTCCTCAATCGACCATTTCTGACCGTGCTCATTTCCAGACACCATAGATTCAACCCATTCCTCGCACTTGTCTCGGCATAAGGTATCACCATAGATGTAATCATAGAGCTTCACGTACGCAGCGTGCTTTGACTCATTATTTTCCAGCAACATGGCGATAAGGTCTGAAAGCTCTTTCTTGTCGACATTTTCAGCCATCATTGCTTTCTGGATAAGTTTTCCAAATTCCATTGTTAATCTCCTTTCCTCTCGGAAAAATGTGCCTATGCGTGTCCGAAAACCAATGTCAGCAGTGTATCAGCGAAATCTTGAAGTCTGAAATCCTGCTCAGGAATATCTATTATTCTTGCAATTCCAGGTTTCCAGACTTTTAATGTTCTTTTTAAAAACTGACCGTCGCATTCTCCAGTTTCCTTTAAAAAAGGCTCAATTCTTTCCTCAAACTCCCTTATATAATGATTCGGGTCAATTCTTAACGCCTTCAGAATCATCGCTGTTGAGTCTGGAATTTCCGTTCTGCCGAAAAGCCTTTTTAGAATTATCTTCTCGAACTCGTCCACTTCCATTTGCTGCCACTGGTTTAGCATTGCCACATTCCTCCAGGACTTTCTTAATTTGTGCTTTCAGCTCTTCATTTTCTTTTTCAAGCTGCTCTGTCCTTGACACATAACTATCTGCCGCATTTTTTATCTCGTTGATATATTTGTTCACAATGTTTTTATGAACGCCGTCAGAGACAGACACAAAAGCATCCTTGTTGATTTCAAAAAGGTAATCTATGAACTCCTGATACATCAAATTTTTAGCCTGTATAACATTTTTCTGCCTAGAAACAAAATCTCTCTGTTCAGATGACAAGCAATTGATAACATCGTCATATCTCTTCCAGAAGTCCGTCCTAAAGTTATTTTGCAGGATATTTGAAAAATCAAGTCCGTTCATAGATTACCTCACTCACTCCGACACTTGCTTTAGGCTATGCCGTTGTGGAAGCTGTCGCCGGTGTTACAGTAACGTTGCCCCATCCAGGACATACAGCACTGTTTGGAATAACAAGTTTTGTAATCTGATTACAACAGTTCTGCAATGACGCTATGCTCTGGGCGTTTGTAGCGATAGCGGCAGAAATTGTGGCGTTGTTTACAGACTGCTGTGCGTTCCAATCTGCCTGTTCCTTCTGGTTCTGGTTGATTTTTGAAATCAGTCTGTCATAGACATCCGCAATCTTGATTTCAGTGTTCTGTTCTGATTTCAAGAGTGCAATCTCAGAATCTTTTTTTGCAAGTTCCTGTGTCATTTCAAGCTCAGCCTTGGAAACAAAAGTGTTGCTGTCATTTGCATTAGGCATACCTCTTGCTCCTCCTGCATTCGCTCCAATGCCAAGGAGACCGTTGCCGCTCATAACAGTCGCAAGTCCTCCAAGTACAGTACCTACTATACCGAGAGCAGTTGTTCCGCTGCCTGCCGCATTGAAAGTTGAGCCTGATTCAGTCTTTACTTCCATAGCTATATCCTCCCTCTCAGTTCATTAGAACTTTGATTTATACAAATCATAAGGCAAAACAAAGACAAATAAATGCGGATTTTATGCAGAATACGTGGGAAAATTATGCGGAAAAAATATATTTGTAAAATTTGTTGTTTTTTCTGTTGCTAAGATGTATCTTATTGTATAATTTAGGCGGTAAACAAAAGGCATAAGTTGGTTATGCGAGAAAAAATCTTGTCTTTAGACAAGTGAGGGTGAGAAAATGATATACAAGGCATATCATAGACAGATAATAGGGAATGTTGTCGCTTACATCGCAGATAGATTTTATAAAGCGAAAGGCTACTATATCTATCAAATGGTTATGTATAAAATACTTGCTTTCTTTGATTTCCAGTGTGTAAAACAGCTTGGCTCACCTTGTACAGAACTTGATTTTAGAGCCAAGCGAATGGGTCCTGTTCCTGACGAACTCTATAACAACGATGAATTTGTAGAATCATTCAGCGAATTTTCTGTAATAAATTCTGAGTCTCGTGGGCAGTCAAGAAAGCAGTTCAAATGCGACTGTAAGCCAGATATGGATTTTATCTCTCCAAAAGAAAAGCGTATTTTGGATGAGATTGTAGACAGATTTATTGCTGAAAATATTGACGCAAAAAAAGCCTCTGATTTATCACATAAAGAGATAAAGGCATGGCGAAAAGCCTATGAACGAACTCCGAATAGTCAAATGCTCTACGCTGACGAATTTGACAGAAACATCTTTACAGAAAAAGAAGATGAACTGACACTGCCTGAATACAACCTGAGAATGTACAACGAGATTGCAAATGCCTAAGCTAGGTGATGTGTTCAGAACAGAGAAAGACTATACATCTACTGGTAGAGAGGCTAAACCAAGGTGGTTTGTATATCTTGGCAGAGTTTCAGTATTTGAAGAACCTAGAAACATTTACCTTTGCACAACAACTACGCAAATATCAAGTGTTCGATATAAAAATTTAAGTTCAGACAGCCTTGTTTATTTTTACAGGAAAGACGGTCTTTTTGAAAGCGATTGCCTTTTATATCTTGAGGATATTATATCACAGTTTACAGAACAGAAATTCAAAGAGTATAATCCAGTCTATAAGGGCAATATCGGAAATGAGAAGCTCTCTGAAATAATACGGAAGATAAAAACTGTAGAAATCTCAGGAAAAATTAAAAGAGATATTCTTGAATCATTCAGATTAGAGGGAGTGTCTACTAGATAATCCTGAGAATTTTCCCTCTTATCAGCCTAAGCTCATCATTCACCACAGACACGCATACATTGAGCGAATCCGCTATAAATCCAATATCGTTCTTTTTGACATAGAACATATCAAAAATTCTTTCCTGCCTCTGCGACAGGATAATCCTCTCTCTGAGCGAATCAACATCATCCTTCAGTGCTGTCCTGAAGAACGTGTTGATTCTTTTTATGTCCTTTGACATAACTTTCCTTGCACAGCCGCTGCTGTGTCTGACTTTTTTATTTTATTTCAACACGTCAAGATTCACTTTCTTCCTGCGGCTTGTCGCTCACGGAAAAACTGAATCCTTCCTCTTTGATTTTATTAAAATCCTCGTCTGAAATACCGTATTCAGAATGAATCTCCTCAGCCTGTGTTTTTATCTCATCAACGACAGGCTCTGCAATATCACTGGACAATATAGTTTTTATTCCAGAAAGCATTTTTGCGACATAACTGCTTGCACAGAGATATTTAAAATCCTCGCTTTCCTTGAATTCCATGACTTTGTCTGTAATACCGCAATAATCGCACTGAATATCTATTTCAGGATGCTCAAGAGAAAAACCCTTTAGCTGAAGTTCAAGCTCATCAAACCGGCATTTCTGCTGAGCCTTATAAAACTTGGTTTTATCGTCTGTTGCATATTCAATGGTTTCTCCAGCATCATAAATACAGGGGTTTACGTAAATCATGCTAGCATTCACCTTTGAGTTTTTATGTTGTAATACTCAACAAGCCGTCTTGCAAGGTCGAGCCTGTTGCAGTTTGCGGAAACAATCACCTCGTCAAGCCCGAACGACCTTGTAATGAATACATCCCATAGACCTTTCATCTTATAGCCGTTGTCCGAATCCTGATAAGAGCTGATTACTCCGTCAATACCGAATCCTGACTGCGTTACAAAAATTATTCTGTCTGGTCGTTGTTCGTTGTATATTTTTGCCACAAGGCTCTGGAGGTAAGTAAAATCCTCATCCGTGGTGAGATCGGAGAAGTTTCGGCAGAAGCCGTACACAGTGCCGTTCTGGTCGTCAAGAAACGGATATGTTTCCTCCGTATGGATTAAAATCACTTTTTCTCCCAAATCTTCGTAATGTTTTTTCGCTTTCAATGCACAGCTGAATTTCCCGAAACAGAGTTCGTTCCAACTATCATTGTTGTATTGAACCCGAAATAAGGATATGTTCCCTTGAAGAAGAATGAATAATCCTTTATCTCTTCAAGATTTTCTTTCGTTATATGCGGATTTATGCAGTTCTCATAGGTGCCGGCTATTTCTGAAAACTCTTCGGAAAAGCGGTTTCCTAGATATATTTTTTTTCCTGCCGAGCGGGCTTGCTCTATTCTCGAAAGAAGGGCATTTACCTGCTTTTCAGCATTTTCCAGGTCAGGTTGGATTGTAATCTCATACGGAACAGAACGGAATGTAACATAGCAGTCGCACCATTCAAGAGCAGAATCAAAGTCAGTCGTAATCTTCATCCGTCTGCTGTCATTATCAGACCTCTCTACTTTGACCTTATTCCCATCCTCGTCTACATAAAAATTATTTATCTGAACAAGGTCAAGACCTTCTATATTTGAGAAGCAGTCATCAAAAACCTTGAACTCATCGTCCTGTTTAAGATGTTTATACTGGTTTGCAAGGGAAAGAACACTTTTGTTCACTCCGTCAATAAGATATTTCATTTTTATTCTCCTGAATTAATACGCATCGCGGCTAGGACAGCTCCGGCAGTTTTCACACGGAAATTTTCCGGGAAGAAAATTGTTTTTCCAGAAAGCAATCCCTTTCTCCGAATGAACCATTTCTATATAAGCCTTCATATTGAATGGCGAATAGTCATTTACATTCCCGATTGCACTCTCACGATGATTGTTTTCATTGATACATGGGTATACATAGCCAGCACAGTCAACAAAAAACGACGCATAGGGGAAGTGGCAGTTGTTTCTGTCTTTGTACGGATTTGTTTCTATGACAGACGCATTTTCCCTGCTGTGAATATAATAGTTCGCTTCTGCTGTCTTGCTGTCATTCTCTGTCGCCGCACCCCTGAATTTTCTGATATTTATGGGAACGACTCCTTGCTCCTTGTAGTGCTTGTATGAATCTGAAAGAGAATTGCTGTCAATCACATATTTAAGCCCGCATTTCTCAATCTCGGAGGTTATAAAATTCAGGGTGCTTTCTCTCTGCTCGTCAGTTATCGCAGGCATAGAGAAAGCTGGCGGGATTTTAAGTTCGGTAAGGTATCTTTCGATATTCTTTTTCTGCTGCTCCCAGTTCCCCTTGCCCTGATATTTCTGCCATTCCTCGGAGTTTCCGCCCCATAAGGAAATGCTTATAGTCCAGTAATTCTGCATTGCGTTCAACGCCTCTATAAATCCCTTGGGAATATATCTGGCGTTGGTGTCCTGGGTTACCCTTAGATACGGAAGCCGCACCTCGTCAACATAAGATACAAGCTCCAGCAGTTTTGAGTACAGTGTAAGCTCTGCGGAGCAGGCTATGAACACATCCCTTATCCGCATTTCGTGGAGAATCATATTCATAACTTCCTTGACTTTCTCAATAGGCATTTCCGGCTCACCTGTAACAGCTCCTGAACAGGAAAGACAATGGGAATTGCAGGTTGCGTTGAATGTTACGGCTGCCTGCTGGATATAAAGTTCCGGTCGCATAAAGTATTTTGGATGTTTTGTTTGCAATAGGTTATTCTTCACTTGAACCTCCTCCGCCTGTGCTGTAAGTCCACGGTGGTGTAAGATTTGCTGTTGTATACGCCAGCTCCTTGCCGTTCTTTGAATCTGTCAAAGACACTCTGACCGATACTGTCGCAGTGGAATTTCCTCCCTGATATTTTATCTTGCAGGTGGCTGTCTTTGACACAGAGCCGCTAGCTATGCTCCCGCTTTCAGTTCCGCCTGTGGTTTTTGAATACGACATTCCTTGAGTTTGTGTTACGGAAAATGAAAGTCTGTATTCTCCGCTGAAATGTCCGGTGGCAGAAACATTGACCTTGTAGGACACTTTTATAGTCTGCGAGTAACTTCCGCTGCCTTCCTTATCTCTTGATGTGCTGGTGGATGTTATTGAGCCAGAGAGAACTGCGTATGCCCATTCCTGATTGTTCGGCACTACATAGGTTTTGCCATTGTACCGGACACATATGGTGCTGAACAAAGAGCTGTTGTAAGTAAAGTATTTTCCATTCAAAATAAGGTAGCCTGATTTCTCGATAAGCGGAAGATATTGTTTTTTATCCTTGTAATAACAGAGCGACGGTGTGGTAATTTTGCTGTAACTTCCGTTCAAGTGTACATAGGAGCTTCCACTCTTCAAGTTTTTTATATATAGTTCTGCCATTATTCTATCCAGATGTCTCCGTTCTGTGGTGATGACGGCGCTGATGTAGGAATTCTTCCTATTAAAGGCTGCCAAGAACCTGCGAACCTATTACTGTCAATAGAGTAGTTTACTTCTACATTACGAATGTCAGAAGAGCCACCCTTTATCCTAAACATAAGACCCGACTGGCTACCCGGTTGATGAAACGTTACCAGCATACCAGTCCATCCACTGTTCAAGTCCCCAATGTTCCAGGTACCCTCATTGTTCATGATGGTCTGAAACGTGTCTGTGTTGTTTATCTGTCCTCTCTTTCTCAAGGCATTCGTTTCGGCGGATGTACCACCATACGAGTCTTTCGTCAATCCTAGTACAGAGCTGATTTTACCCTTGATATAGTTCCAGAAGTCCAGGCATGTTGTCTTGTACCATGTGCCTGAAGGCTTTAGCAACATCTTTTCAGAATCAACAGGTGTTGAAGAGTCTCTTACCCCATCTGCCAATGTATTGAAACCACCAGCGGCATCTGTCGCCCCTGTACCACCTTTTGCAACAGGAAGAGTTCCCTCGAAATGGTCTGCGTCAATTGTGGAACTGTTTCCATTTTTTATAACAAAATCTGATGTAGAACCATTAGACAATGTTATTCTTATTTTGTTTGTTCCGCCGTTTTCTGTAGAAGTTTCAATCTGTTCAACTTTTACAACAGAAACACCGGGTTCTCCTTGTTTTCCTTTTAAGTTTTTAAAAGCAAAATCAATATGTTTTTTTGAATCAAAACCTTTTGTTGTTACAGTAACCTCTGGAATTCCTGTGTTATCATCAACACTGGCAGTAATATCTCCGAACCCGGCAGATTGACCTGGCTTTCCTTGCGGACCGGTAGCACCTGTTTCGCCTTTTGCAGTAATGAGCTTTCCGTTTTCATCAAATTCAAGATATGCACCTGTGTCTGTTACATAGCGATAAGTATTGTTCAAAGAATTAAAATAAATTCCTGTAAAACCAATTCCTGTTTCGTATACAGCTTTTGTCTTTTTGTTGTACTGTTCAGATTCGTATGAACCGACAACACAAACTTCGTTACAACCGCTAGTTTCTGTATTTTGAAAAAATTTTAGACCACAAAAAAGAAACGAATTGTTGTCCTCCTGTTCATCTTTAAAAGAAAAACAACAGCAGGCAGTTATAATATTGCCAATTTCACCATTTTTTTCGCTCAGCGATTGAACTTTTTTATAAGAAACAGAACCTTTCCAAACAGCTCCATAACATTCAACTTCACTTTCAGATAAGAATTTGTCTACAGAATATATGCAATAATCTTCCAGATTTTGAACATAAATCTTGTTGTCGTTACTGTAAATCGGTATATAAACAGATTTGTCAGCTTCTGAAGAAGAAATGTCATTTCCATAGATAGTTATGTTTGAAATAGCGGAAAGATTGTCTAAATTATTCGCAAATTCAAACATAGGATTTTCAAGCATAACAATTCCTTCCTGGTTTGCAGTTGAAGTATTTGTTGGAAAAAATCCAAATCGGGAAAAAACTGTTATACAGCCATCTTTTATTTGCAGATTTTTAGAAAATTCTGAAGCATCACCACGAGGAATAAATGTGCTTCCTGTAACTTCCCATGTCATATTTGACTTGCTGAATCTAAGAAAAATGGTAACAAAAGAACCTACAAGCATAACGTATATGTAATTTGAATCATCTGTTGAAGCGGCTATGGATATTGTCTTGTTCGAGGCATTAAAACTTTCGCTTTTAGTATTTGTTGTAAGATTGTACAAGTAAAGAAGTTTGTTGTCTGAATCTGAATCGTCAAGATATAGTATATAATCGCCAAAATAAGCGATTTCTGTAAAATCAGGCTTGTTGCCCAAATCGGTATAGTTCGTGTTTGAACCGTTTGATATTTTTGTTTTTTTTATGCAGTTCTTTTTTTGGAAAAGAATCGTTGTTGTGGAATTGTAATAAATGTATCCATCCTTGAACCAATAATCTTTTGTTACTGCGTTCAATGTTCGCTTCAATGCTGTTGTTTTTCCAGAAACTTCGTATACAGATATGGTATATGAAGAGCTTGAATTTTCTGCTACTTCGGCAAAATACAGTTTTGAATCAAACCAATGATAATTTTCTGCTGTTCTTAATTCTGTTGGTGAAGTTGTTGCATTTGAGGCGTATATGTCAATCAGTTCGTTGGAATTATAAGTTCCTTCATTTACCTGTATCATCGCTTTTTCTGGCGTAAGCTGAAAAAGAACATTTGATTTTGAATCTTTTACAGTAAAATAGCCGCCTTCAATAAGAGTTCCTGTTGCACTCATTGAAAAATCGCCCACATGAAGTTCAACATCGTAATCGATTACCGCTCCATTTTCTACTTTTGGAATAACTTTTATATATTTGTTTACACCACCTACGCGAAACGCACCTTTATTCAAAATTGAACCATCTTTTAAAACAGTATCGTTTACAGCCCAATAATTGTATTGGTCGCCTTGCAATGCTCCGTCTGTGATATAGCCAAGGTTGGCACAGATAGCGGAAAGCTCGTTTACAAAAATCTGGTTCGCACCAAGTGCACCGTCAATCTTGACTTTCTCACCGCTGTCGTTTATATTCCAAGCCTTTACGACATCGTATGCGGAAACTGGCTTCACCTCGACAAAGTATGCGTCTGACCACTCTGATTTTCCGCCCTTTGTGAAAGCCCTTGCTCTGTAGACGTACATTGTGTTCATCGCACCGTCATTATCCTGCCCGAACAGAGGAACGCTGAAAGCAACGCTTGAACCTTTTACAGAGAGATAGCCGTCCTTATCGCCCTTCTTGTAGTTCTCAAGGCTCTCATAAGGATTAAGACCGAGTGCAGGAGCAAACCACTCAAGCTCACTCTCATCAGTGATTACAGAATATTTTCCGGCTGTAACCTTGTAGCCTTTCGCAACCTGTAGCTCACAGCCAAGGAAGTCATATACATTGTCGCTCTGTATGTTCCAAGAAACAGGAACAGTACGACCGCTCACAGACAATTTTATATCAGGAACATCAGGAATCCATCCTTTGAACACTGAAATATCAATTGCTATGTCTGAAATTTCCACAGAATCGGCGGCAGTACTCACGGAGAGGATTATCTTATGTGCAAGAACCTCAGCCTTTGTAGGATATGTGTTCTCCGCAAAGAGCCAGCTGTAGTCCAATGTGTCAGCAGCAGAGAGAACTTCCTTACCGTCAATCGTGAGTTTATATGCAGGTTTAAGGTAATAGTCGCCTGTATTGTCAGACCATGATATGTGGATTCCCTGCTTGTCCGCATAGGCTGTTACACTAGGCTTTGTGATTTTGTAGGTCTTGTAAAGGCTTGTATCAATGTTGCTTCCGGCAAGTGTCTTTGAAACATTGTCTGCGACTGAATAGCACTCTACAGATATGTCCTTGCTGGTAATATCAGACACTTCCTGATAGCCATTCAGTTTCACATAGAACATTCTTCCTGCAAGGGAATTTTCAGCCACAATCTCATCGCCGTATTTTACATTAAGAAATTTATCTCCGTAAGAAGAGCCTTTTACACTTGCCTTTATAAAGAGCGTTCCCTCTGTTGCGTATGAAGATATTTCAATATCTCCGATTTTCCAGCCAAGATAGTTGTCGACATTGACAGATTCGGCTGTACAATATTCAGATTCAAGCTCGTAAACAGATACTGACTTTACACGGAATTTGTACTTTGAAATTTTATCAGCCTCGCTGTAGCCGTCTTTGCTCCTGTCGAAGTAATAAAGAGTTTCTCTTGATGAGTATTCTCCTACAGATTCCCATTCATCAGTATCGTTTCTTTTTATTTCTACCTTGAACAGCCTTGGATTAAGACTTGCGTTTGTGGACTGCTCGCAAGTCCATTCAAGCCTTATGTAATCACGCATTGCCATAGCCTTTAGAGCCTTTGGCTCATACGGCTTTGTCTTTACAGGATTCTCTATAGATAATGTTTCTGACGGCTCGGATTCATTATTCATCTTATCCTTTGCCGTTACATAATAATAATGCGTTGTAAATTTTTCACTGGTATTATGTGTGAATGTGTACTGAGCCTGTGAATTATTATCATGCGGAATGGTCTGTATTCTTACAAACGTCCGACGGTCTTGTGGTAAATACAGTATTCAGACACTCCGCTCTTATTATCTGTCGAGCCGTTCCATACAAGGGTTATATTTCCGTTATCATCAGAAACAGCTTCTGTAAGAACAGGTGAGGTAGGAGGCGTAACATCAATATCTTTAGATATTGCGTCTATTTTTTTCTGTAAGAGAGGCTGTAGCGTCTGCAACTTTTTGTTCCTGGTCATAAGCCGAGGTCTTGTCGGAAAATACAAATTCTTCCTCTTCTCTTGATGGGATTGTCATATTCGCGGTGAATACAGGCATTTTGGTTCCCATATTATAAAGTTCTGGTCTGTAAGGAACGAGCCGAATATCAAATTGCCCATTATCTTTTGGACTTATGCTAAGTACAAGCCCTTTTTCTGTTATGGCTTTCAGATTACCAAAGGCGACAAGATTTCCTATCTTTGGAACAATTTGAATAACTTTCCCGGTCTCGCTGTCCGTACCGCTTCCTAGATATATAGGTTCCTTGAAATAAAGGGTGTTTGTAAGACCTATTTCTGGCGTGAGTTTTATGTTTATCAGAATCTACCAAAATTCCGTTCTTATCACAGAATTCAAGGGTTATACATCTGCTGGCTTGATATTTCTCCGGCTGCACAATAGTACATCCAAACCCTGATTTGCCAGAGAACTCAATAGGACTGTCTACTGTAATACCATAAAGATAATTGCCGTCATTACTGGTTATAAGACTTGTTATTCTTGCTCCGCTTTCTTTCCCGACAAGAAGAGAATCGTCCTGAATCAAAAGGACATCTCCGACACTTAGGGCATATCCAATAGAGCCTACGGTATACGAATAGGACTCTTTTTGATAAAGAACTGTACAAAGATTATAACGAAGAAGAGAATAAAGTTGCTCTCGGTTTGTAACATAGTTGATAAATATTGACGAAATTTCTTTGGTAGGCTTTCTATAGTCCTCTCCGTCATTCATTACGTACAAACTATTCCGCGTGTAATTGTCTGTTTCGTCTGTAAACTCTGCAAGATAACCAGAAATCTCATTCGCAAGGCTTCTTGTGTTTGATTTTGAAATGATATTCTGCTGATTCAGAACTCCCACAGGATAATCAGTAGGTTTTCCCAGAAGCACCTCGTATCTGTTTTTCTCATCTCTTTTTAGAGATGAACGCCCTGTCAGAAGAATATTTTTCAGCAAAGTCTCAAATTTTATCTCTGATGATACAACTCCATTGCAGGAAAATTTCATGTGAAGAAGCTCGTTGCTATTTTTTTTCTTTGTACCGTCTGTAACATCCTCACAGAAATTATACAGTTCTTTTACACTATTCATATTCACGCAATCATAAGTTTTTGCGTCTATGCCAAGGGCTGGTCCTACTAGTGCGTACAAGAACTGAGAGGCTACATTCTGCGAGCAGTATTTCTTCTCAATATATTCAGGTAGATAAAATTTTGCAGATTTAGATTCATCAAGCGTTACAAGCCCCATTTGTTTCAGGGCTTCTATAAAAGTTGTCCTATAAAGAATCCTGAGTATCTTTTTCTTGTAAAAATCTATTGTTCCGCTGTCAACAGAAGAGAAATCATACGAAAGTCCTATATTTGTGGCATATTTCTCAATATCCTCTGTCTGTATATTTTCAGGGGTCTTTGCAGACAGTGCAGAAAGTTTTTCGTAGTACTCGCTTTCCTGATTATTATAAATTTCCTGTAATTTTTCCTGTATCTGTATATATTGGTCAGCTTGCTCTGAAAGGCTGTAGTCGTCTGCTCCGTTTGCTGCGTTGCCAACAGAACTTGTGTAATAATAGACTTTACCAGATTGAGATAATCCTGTTTTTATCGCATATACAGGCTTAAACGATGCTAATAAAATTTTATCAGTATCGCTTTGACCTCTCAGCAACCTGTTTGCAGCTGTATCAAGCTCTGTCTTAGTAAGAACTGTACCATCTGGTTTTATCGGGGTAACGACAATTGCGTATGTAGGATATTTCGAGTTCAAGATATTTTCATTTGTATATTTTTTTGCGAAAACCCAGTATTTCTTGTCGGGCTCAGCGTCTGTAAAGCCATTCTGTTGCAGCTTAGAACCATAAACCATCGGTCTGTTTGTATATAGAATATCTGCGTCTACTGAACTATTGCTAAGGGTAGAGTAGTTAAAAATCTCTTTTTTTAGTTGTTCAGAAAAATTGTTGCCATCTGCTGTTTGGTAATATTCGGACGGCTTAATAGATGAATCCTTTTTATAGATATAGACACTATGGGTTGCATTGTCCGTTTTTTTGATAAACACTCCGTCATAACTATCGCCTTTTCCTGTTGTTATATACAGTCCGTTTATAATAGTTCTGTTTGTGTCATCAGTATAAATATTCGTCAAATCTACAGGATAGTCAGTGCCGTCTATATTGAATATATAGTCTTTACCCGGATTGTTCAGTTTTGAATATTCCAATCCTTTTTCAGACAAGTAATATCTCGTGATATTTGATTTTACTGTGTTTGTTGTTACATCGGTACCGTCAATAAACAAGGTAACTGTTTTTCTTTGTCGAATAGCGTCAAGATACTCCTGTTCAGAAATATCTTCTATTTTATAATCTTTTGAGGAATTAAGATATTTGTGGTAATTATTTGTTTTTGGACTTATGACAGCAGGAACCCAGTTTCCTGATTGGGTATCGTAGTTAGGAGCAAGGTTCTGTGCTATACAAGAAAACTGATTTAAACTTTTTCCGGCTGTTTCTGCTATATCCTGCTTTAATTTTATTGCTACGTAACAAAATCTGTTTAAGTCATCATCTTTGATTGGTCTTAGCGGCAGTTTTCTCATTACCTGCTTATCTTCTCCTTTTTCGTGAAGGGAGATAGAGCCGTCGTCAAGAGATTCTTTAAATTTATCCTTATCAAAGGCAAATGTTCTTAAATAATCCCATTTCATAAGGTCGCAGTAAGACATTGCCGTCCATTCATCGCTTATTGTGTGCGAATCGCCAGAATCAGAATCTTTCCACGTATATTCCTGAAAATAAGCCGGTGTCAGTCTTAAAACCCTAACCTCGACAGAATCTAGGTGTTCATCACTATCGTTGTGGTAGCCAATAAGTTTGGCACATTCGTTAGGAGTAAATTCTTTTACTGCGACATAACTTCTTGCCGAAACATTTATATCATCTCTGCTGATTTCGTGTTTTGACAGATTATCAGTATTATTATTGATAACCTGAATCATAGCATCATAATCATCAGCCTCTATTATCTCTGTTACTTCGAGTACAGTCCAACCATTCTCTTCGTTTAAGTCATTCGGTTTCAAAGCATTATCAACCCATTTTCCACCGCTACTAGTCGCGATTCTTGTATTTGGGTCAAGTCTTGGTTGAGTTACCAGTACATTTTTTGAAGATGAGGTTAAAATCTGATTTTTTGAAAATGATGAGACAAAAAATATTGTTTTTACTAAAACCTCATTTGTTGACCATACTGTTACTCCATTGTGTTTTCTAAGTCCTACTAGACATTTTATGGTTGCAACCTTATTGAAAGTTGCATTATCTTTACTTGTGTACCTGCCATTGAGATTAAAAATTTCTGTATTAATAAATTTATCTTTCAGAAAGAACTCGGACATCGAATCCTCGCTGGACGTTTTTAAATAATCTCTTTTTCCAAATAACGAGTTGTATTCGTACAGTTTTTCATTTTTTGTATAATAAGATGGTTTTATATCTTGCCCATCATATACATCGATGTAATCAAAATTGTTCCAGCCTGCCGGAGAATCTGCGTCAGATGACTTTTGGTTTTTCTTTATAAAACGCCATTGTATCGCAAAGCTGACTGGCACATTATAATAGAAAATTTTTCCATCCTCTTTTCTCGTGCGGTAGGCATAAAGTCCATTTGGAAAACTGAACTCAACTTCAATTTTCTGTGGGCAAGAACGTGAAAATCTTACTGAATTTGTCTTAAAACCATTTGGTATTGAAGTTCCCATATAGGAACGTTCAGCCACTTTCTTTATATCACCGTCTTTAATATTCAATATATTTGCATCCGGCTTTTTTTGTTCTACAGTCTGAGGATATAAAGTTCCGTATCTGTTTTCGTTGTCTTTTAAAAGAGTTCCTGCTTGAAGTATCTCTACTGAAACATCGTTGTTTTTCCATTTCTTCAAGATGTCTCCTGTATCAGCATCATTGTAGCCACGCAGCATTCCGTGCATTACTGAATTACGTATAGTATCTTCAAAAGTTCTGTTATAAGCCAGCATTGTCTCGCCGAGTTTTAGGTCTGTGATTTTTACAGGACTGTCTGCTATTTCATAGAGTTTTGTTAAGTAATGACCTTTATTAGCTCCATTTTCTCCAGTAAGGGTAGTATTGAAAGCAGAACCTGCTGTGTAAGGATTCAGCAGATGTTTTCCCAATAGGATAGGGTATTTATGGTTAAGAATATTCTGGTTAGAGCCATCAGATAATCCAAGAGTATTCTCAGCCTCTTTCATAGTGTCGTTTTTCTGTTTTTTTGAATAACTCGAGCTATCAGAAGAATAGTCTATTATGTCTTGTATTCCTTGGCTGGCAACCATACCGATACCAGTGTATATTAATCCTGCTCCAATAGTGGCTCCTACTCCTGATGTAAACAGAAAGCAAGACTCCGCCTGCTATCGCTAGTCCGCCGCCAAGATAATTTACCCATTGCTGGGTGCTATCCTCTGGTATTACAATAAAACTTACAATATCATTGCCCTTGACTTTGTATTCAAGGTCAGTCTGCTCATTTCCATTTAAAAGACAAAGCGTTCTAAATTCTTTTGTTTCTGGCGTTATATATGAGGTATTTCCAGACTCGACATCATAGACTTCATAAGGAACAGAGATAGCGTCTTTTTCTTCTATATAATTATTAATTATGCTCTGTAGTTTCTGACCGTTTTTAACTTTTCTTGTTTCTGTAACTTCACTTAAAATGTCATCAAAAAAATTGACTATAGCCATCTGTAGACCTTCCCGATGTGGTAGCATTGTGTGGTACGTTCTATATGAACGCCATATTTATTGCAGTGGATAAACTTTCCGTTTCCTAGATATACTCCAATATGATTCAACACAGAATTGTTGTTAAATAATATGACATCTCCTTCTTGCTCTGGCTCATTAACCTCTTGGACTTTTTCACATAGTTCGTTTAGTGCAATGTCCTTGCAGACCATGAAGTCTCTGCCGTCAGCCTTAAATAAGTCTAAATCTGGCAGGATATGCCCAAACCTTTTTTCAACTTCTATAGCCAAACCATAACAGTCAAACCCTGTCTTTGCATTACGCCCATTATGCCTATACCGAACCCCAAGCAGGTCATCAATGTTTATCATCAAAAGCCTGCCTTACTCATTTGTAATAGAAGGACATCTGTTTACAGTTGCTAAGACCCTAGGCACATTTAGCTGAGCGGCAGAATCAAACACAAGATTCCACTTTGCTGTTATACCATCCCAAGAAACCGAGTCCATTTGAAATTCGTAATGATAAAGTTTTGAGAACGCGATTTGTGTATCTGTAAGTCTTGTGTAAAAAGCCTCGAATACGCACTTTGGAGTAGAATCAATAGACCTGATAACCTCAATGATACGCTGGTCTATTGCTGAGATTGTTACAGATGTATTTCCAATTTTCTGTCCATCTTCCGATGGAGGAATAAATGAGAAGTACGCAGGATAATATGTTTTGCCTTGATATTTAACTTTTGCATTATTATTTATAAGTCGTAAATGACCATTCTCCTGCTCGTTGTTATCTTTCCAGATAATGCTTCCGTGCTGAATATCAACAAGAATCGGGATGTTTCCGTCCGAAGCCCTGTCAAAAAGCTCACTCATTGTTACACTTTCTATATTCTTTGGCATTTTCAGCTCCTTAGCAATTTATCTATATCAAACTCTCTCGTAACTACATTTTCCCATGTCATAGATACCCTCATACAAAATCCTGACTTCACTGCTGTAAGTGGAGATATAATCCTGTATTTATCATATTGTGCGTCGCTGTAATCAACCCTGTAATACCGGTCTTTGTCAGCAGATGTTTTTCCAAGTATGTAATCAGATTCTGTTATGAAATTTTTTTGACCATTCTGGTCAAGGTAATAACATCTATAGCACCCTTTTAGATTGATATTGTCTATCGCAGGAAATGAGAATGCTTTTACTCCGTATTTATGTCCGTATATAAACCAGTCCACAAACCTATCGAATTCAGACTGTCCGTTCAAATCAAGATTCAGCCAATCAAAATCCATAGATACAGAATACTGGTTCGGTATATATTCCTCTGTTAAACGCCTGTCTGAAAATTCTCCATTCGGACCGGAAAAATCAACTTTTCCGCCAGAACTTGTTGTGAATGTTGTTGATTCAAGAATCCGCTTGTTTACTGTATCAAGCCATTCTGAATTTATTGGTGGTATATACAGATGACCCGGATAATCCTCAATCCACGTCATCTGTACGCGGTTATTAAGTCCGTGTTTCTGTACCGTTGGCGAAGAGATAATTCTGTATCTGCACATTTCTTTAGAAAGGTCTTTTTTATATCTTCTTATGGACGGAAAGAAAAGGGTTTACCCCCCTTTTGTGAATGTCGTTATACCAATCCATAAAGATTGTAAATTCTGATATGCCCGAGCCATATTTGTCAGCCCAGTTAAAATCCATGGAAATCTTGTATTCCTCCGGAGCATATCTTCTTACAAGTCGGCGGTCTTTATATCCGCCGTCATTATTCTTGTCTTGTACATAACCATTGCTTCCTATTGTGATAGTCATATCATCAAGAATATGTTTGTTTACAAGTTTTTCCCATTCAACAACCATAAGGTAGATTCTATATATGTTAAAAACTGTTGTTAAATAAAAAAAGGTAGTTTCTGACAGTGAAACTACCTTGCAAGTGATTACCAGGCGACGGATTTTCCCCTCAGTCTGTATTCCCTTGCATTAAATGAAGCGTCCAAATCGCCGTTAGCAATAGCCTCTCCGACAACATTTTTTAGGACAATATCGAAGCTTACATTTCCATTCTCATCATAGCTCTCTTTTACATCTGTCTGGACTCCTTGGGTTGTCTGGTCAATAAAATTGAATGTAGGGTTGAACTCAATCTGCATTGTTCCGCTGTCTTTCTGAATATTGTTACCAACCAATGTATCAGGAGTTTTCGTCGCAATCAGATAATCATCAGGAGCTGTGGAAATTACGTTTCCATTCGGCGTTATAATAGCGTCATTTACGCTTATACTTTTCGCCGAGTAATAGTCATTCTCACTTAACGCCTGTTTATGCAAAAGGTTTTTCTGGTAATATTCCGCGTCTGTTTTCGCTTGGTCTATAAGGTCTGAGAGTGCGTCTTTTAGATTCTTTACTCTTTGTTCATAATCATTCTCTTCGGTGGAATTATCAGATGAAGAGTCTGAACTCAACATACCTGCGGAAATCCCTGCGATACCACCAGCGGCTGCCAGTGCAAGTCCTTGTATAACCGTACTCTTGCTGTTTTTTCGGGCACCCATCATAGCTATTTCAAGTCCAGTTTGAGTTAGTGTTGCAGAAATAGATGACAACAACTGTTTTGCAGCGTCTTTCCAGGCAAGTGCCAACCCTTTTGTAGCATCTTTGCCTTCTGCTATAGATTTTCCTATAGCCGTCCATGAATTTTCTATTGCACTAAAGGCTGTCGATTTTGCGGATTCTTTCATAGAATCGATAGTTCCTTCCAATTTTTTCTTTACACTATCAGCAAGCTCAGAGGTTCTCCCGACCATCTCCTCCATTTTTTCTAGTGCAGAAATATCAAGATTGCTAAAATCAAGAGAAGCGGCAAGCTCTTTACCTTCTTTTCCTATTCCTTCCAGTCGGTCTTTTAATTCAGAAAGATTCTTGTATGTCTGGGTATTCTCATCTCCAGCTGACAGCGTTCCGTCAGGATTTTCATTAGTGTACCTGGCTTTTACGTAATCACGGAAATTCGTACCCTGTTCAACACCATAGGCATTTAAGATTTCTTGCTGTCCGTAAGTATTTCCCGGTGCAATTTCGATAGAAGGATTGAACATACGGAACCAAGGATTATCCTCTTTTTTCCATTCGCTTTGTTTGGAAAGTTCTTTCCATCCCGGCATCTCCCGAAGCTGCTCTATATTCTGGATTCTATTATATTCGGCTACTTTGTCTATGTAATTATCCTGTTCTTTGTAAACCTCGGAATCTATGCCAGTCGCGGACTGGATTTTTGACTCCAAATCCGCTTTTGCGGCATTGACAGTAACCTGTGCGGCATTTACTTCTGTCTGTGCAGAGTCAAAGTTAGCTTTCGCCTCTGTATAGTTAGGGCTTTCGACTTGTTCTGTTTTGCTGCCAAACACCCTGTCTTTCAGTTTTGAAAAGAACGGCATCTTCTTTTTTTTATCATTATCACTGACATATTGGGGTGTATTATTCAAAAGCTCCTGTGTCTTAGCAAGATTCTCTTTTGCATCCTGAAAGTTTTTATTCGCTATCGCAAGATTATTTTTTGCAGCGGCGACATTTTCATTGCTGTCAAGAATAGTTCCAGAAAAAAAACCGGAGACATCTTTTTGCATACGGCTTATATCTTTGGTGCCATTTTCGGTATAAACTTTTTGAAGTGTGTTCAGGTAAGCTGTTTTATCTGTTTTTGGAAGAGCATTAAATTTTTGAAACTGCTCTGAATCAGGATAATACAAATTATTGACAAGCATCCTGCTTTTTTCGGCGTTAACTCTGTCATCCAGAGTTTCATTTTCGTTCTTGAATCCTGATAATATTGAAGCATTTTCTCGGCGTTTCTTTACTTCTGTATAAATCGCACTCACGGATTTCAAGGTGGCTTCTGTAAACTTCCCTGACGCGTCCGTCATTGCGTCAAAGGCATTTACCCAGGATTCCTTGTTTGTGTATCCTAATTCAGAAGCCCATTCCTCATCATACAGTTTATCTAAATCTTCTCGTTTGAAAGCCGCTCCGCTAAAGAACTGCGATAGCTGAGTCTCCTGTCGTTGTAACTCCTGCAAATATGCACTGGTAACTTTTGCAGTTGCTTTTGACGACATCGCAAACTCTTCATAAATTTTAGCTGTTCCCTCTTGGTTTATACCTCTTGAACCGGAAACACCTCCGGTATAAATTTCAGGGTTTTTGTATGAAACCATTCTCAGGGTATCTTCTGGACTGAAGCCTGAGGAAATCATCGCATTTGCAATAGCCTGATTTATTTCTCTGGCATTTTCATTCTTTAGCTGCGTATTTACATTTTGAGTCGATAAACCCTCGATGGACACGTTTAAAATAGAGGCTGCGTATCTTTTCCAGAATGGAGTAAATATGTTTTCAACTTTTTTCTTTGTTCTTCTCTCCGCCGCCTCAAGCTGTTTTTCATCTATAAGGGTTCCCGTCGAGTCAATAAACAGGGCATTTAAAAGAATTTTTTGAGTATCATCTTTTAAGGTTTTAGCAAATTCTTTATATTTCCCTGAGATTTTATTTATCTCTTGATTATTTAGGTTTTTCTCTGCGGTGGTCTGAGTTTTTTTGCCTAAAGCCTCTTCAAGCTCCTTGTTTAATTTTTGAATTATTTTCTGGTCGTCTCCAGTAAAACTTGATTCAAGGACGGAGCTGATATTAGAAAGATTCTTTGAGATTATACCCTTTGTTTTGTCGCTTAAATTTTCACTTGCTGTATCAAGATAGTTATTTCCATAAAAAAGTTTTAAATAATTTGCTATATCATCAGTTTTAAGATTTTGATTGTTTTTTATCCAGCTGAAATCCTCTTCATTGATTCCAAGGCTCTTCTGTTTTTCAAGCAGTTTTCTTGCTTCCTGCAACCTGTTCTGTTCTCTGTTGCGTTCTTCCTCTCTGTACGCCTCTGTCTGTTTATACATTTCATAAACATCGGCATCAATAGAGGTCGAGGATTTTTTGTCTTTTGAGAATTTTCCGAAACTCTCAGCGGCATCTCTGGCTAAGCTGACACCCTGTGATTGAAGAAAGAAGTTGTAGTTCTGACCTCCATTTTCTTTCTGTGCTTTTTTTAAGCTCTCTTCAAATCTTTTTAAGGTATTCCCAATTATTGTGATTGAATCTTGTCTGTTTTCACCTTCTAGGAGAATTGTAGGCAGCCCGATTTCTTTTAGTAAATTCGAGAAAAAATCAGATTTAGATAATTTCCTATAATCCTCATCACTTATGTTATTTAATATATCAATAGCATAGTTTGCTTTTTCTTTCTCTGCTGTTATCTGTTCTGCTTTGCTTGAATATATTCTTGTTCCGGTCGCTCTCGCTTCGTCTATATATGTCCTGTATGAAGTGTCAGAATCTTTCTTTAACAAAGCCTCTGTGTTGGAATTTGTCGCTATGGTCTGATTTTTTATAGCATCCAACACCCCGGTCAGAATCTCATAATTTTCACCCGATTTTTTAACTTGGTTTAAATCATACTTGTCGTTCCAGAATTTTGAAAAATCCTTTACGGCGGAATACCACCATTCTTGAAAATCCATAATAGGCTGAACAGGAGTTCTTTCGTATACGAGTTTTCCAAACTCAGCCATACCGAGCTGTCTTATATCAGCAAGGTTTGTTTTTTTTGCTTTATATGTCTTTGCACCTTTCTCTGTGGCATTTGCAAAACGTCCGCCCTCTGATGTCATGTCAATAAAGGCTCTTTCGATTAAGTCAGAAGTGATACCACCGCTTGCCGTTATCTGTCTCAGCTCTTTCTGGGAAACGTTCCCGAGCTGTTTCTTTAATTCCTCATAGATAGGGATATTTGCGTTTGCAAACTGACGCAAGTCCATTGAAGTCGCTTTTCCCATTGCTACAATCTGGGCATAGTTGTTTGCGATGCGGCTCATTTTCTCTTCGTTTCCGCCTGCTGTGTCTCCAAGCATTTTTAATGTATTTTCTATATCAGAAGAGTATACCCCGGACTGTTTCAGGAGAACCGCAAAATTGGCTATCTGGCTCGTGCTGAAAGGTGATTTGACTGCATAAGAAGACAAACGCTCGAACATCTGGTCTGCCTCTGACTGGTTTCCATAGACTACGCCAAGGTTCGTCTGAATCGCCTGGATTTCTCCAAACGCTTTTAATCCTTCTACGCCTGCGTCGTAAAGTTTCTGGGCACCTTTTTTCAGAAGCTCTGCTCCAACCCCAAGTGCAGGAATTATTTTTTCTGCTGTTTCTTTTGGAAAAATGGTTCTTGTGAGTGTCTTCGCAAATCCTAGTCCTGTCGAATTTAAAAGACCTTTGAAAGTTCCATCGTACATATTGTTTCTGTTTGCATTATACAATACAGTCTTTTTCCAGTCTTTAAAATTTCTTGCTGTTGTTCCAGCGAACCTTCCCCAGTTTACAGCCTGATACCTTGCAAATCTTGTCTGAGAGAACTTGGAAGCTCCATTTTTACCGACTGAGGCACTCCTGATAGAATATCCTTTATGCGTCCGATACCAGAACTAAAGAACGAGGTAACTTTCTCTTTTATAGAATCAAATTTGGATTCAAAAGAATCTTTCAGTCCTTTTTCGAGTGAATCCTGTGTGCGATTGCCGTTTCGTGCATCTTGTCTCAAAAATTGAAAATGTTTTGCCGCCTCTGTCATGTAGTTTCCAGAGACAAATCTTTCTTGTGCTATCTTATATTTTCCTGCATCGTCTGTAAGCAATAATCTGGAAGCGGATTGTGCCGAAATTGGATTCGATTCTCTTTGTCTTTTTTCCTGTATGGTTTTATAAATTTCATCAACAATTTCGCGTGCTTGTTTTTGAATGTAAAAATCTTTCTTTCTCTCATTGTTTATATTTTCATTTTTTATTCTTGTTGCGGCAGAACTGTTTCCAAGTAAATTCCTAAGATTAGTATTTGGCAGTGTAAAATTTACGCCACCGCCATTAGCTTTTAATTGTTCCTGATATTTTCTTATATTACCTTTTTCTCTGTTTTTGTAATTATAGTCAAAGAGCTGCATTTGCTCCTTGAATTTCTGCTTTCTGCTTGATTCTGCAAGCATACTTTCTGCTTTATATAATAATCCAGAGGAGCCGGTATTCAAAAACTGTTCCAATGTATCTTGCTGGCGTTTTGAATGGACTGCCTGAATTTCATCTTTGTACTTATCTAAAAAAGATTCAGATTCTTTTCTATCTTTCCTAGATAGGCGAGCCATTGGAACATCTGAATAATCAATTCCGTATGTAATCCCGCTTTTTTTTGAGGCTCCTGCTTCGTCTTTTAAATTTTTAACAGATTCTGTTATCTTGCTAAGAGTTTTAGAGGCTGTCAGAAGATTTGAAATATCAACTGTTCCCCCCAGGCTTGCATTGCTATCGGGAGATTCCTCTATGGAGGCTTTGTATGCCTCATTAGCAACTACGGCATTTATCTTAGCCTCATATTCCTTCTCTAAATCAGAGATGTTGTTCTGGTCAGCCATAGTTCCTAATCCTCCTTGGAATTCTCCAGCTGATAGATAACGGAACAAGCCCAATGCTTCATTGAAAGCATAAGTTTTCTTTCCCTGTAAGTCATATCAATTCCGAAGCACTCGCAGTAATTGAGAATATCTACAGGTCGAAATATCCTGTTCCCATTTATATCTATAGCACAGGAATAAAATAATGTTAAAAAGTGCGACCAAAGCCACTGGCAGTCCTCTGGGATGGGAATATCCTTTAAGTTATCCCATTTCGGGTCTATTTTACATATTCTGAGAAATTCATCATTTCCAAATTTTCTAATAAAGTCGTCGCGTTCATCAATATTGCAGACAGGTCTCGATTTTATCTCATTCTTCTTATTTTTTGGATTATAAATCGAGACCTTTTTTGAATATTGATAATTAAGATAGAAGTAACGTTCGACAGCAGGTTTTAATCGTTCTTCTCTTGCCCTAAAAAATTTTCAAGGGTACCTGCAAATTTTGAGACTTCAACTGCAAGGGCAGGGGAGTTGTAGATAATTAAAGGTATGTCATCTTTTGTTACTTCTCTGCCATTTGCCACAAGTCGTTTCTTGTCCTTTCCGCGGATGTCAAGGATAAAGCCTGCGATACGCTCCGAAAAAATTTCGTCATCTTTTTTTGCTCGTTCCTGTGGGTCTTGAATAGATTTTACTTCGCTTTTCTGCTTATTCCATTTTTCGTCAGCAATTGAGGCGGTGTTTGAATTTACGCCGCAAACAAGAAATTCAAATCCGCATTTTCTGCCATTTATTTCAGGTTCAAACCATACACCGTTATTCTCATTGTCTCGAGAGAAAAACTGTGCAATATCAAGTGTAGCACCGTTTTCAGCCTTCTGTGAAATGTCCTCATTTTTCTTTGATGTCGCCATAAATAAAAGTTCCTTAGCTGATGTGGAAAATTTGAAAACAAGGGGAGTATTTTGCTCCCCTTGTAGGGTTATGCAACAGAGTATACTCTACTCTTTGTTAGATTGTTAAATGTTACAGAAACCATAACCTTGTCGCCTGACGCAGGTGCTGTTTTTGCAGTGCATTTTATTACACCTTTGTCATTCAAATCTTGAACAAAAGTTGCAGCCTCGGCATCGCCTGTTCCGATAGAAACATTTACTTTTGTATCTGCCGGAAGAGTATCAACAGCAGATGATAACTGAATATCAAACTCTGTCTGTGCTGCTGTAAGAGCGGAAATGTATATAGGCTGCTTTCGGCGGATTCGGAAGATACGTATTGCTCTTTCCTCAAAACTTTGGAAAGGGAATGTAACCTCAAGGTTCTCAGAACCTGACGAAATTTCGTTGTCTGTGAACTTTGTCTTGAAAATCTGGACTACATACATTGTATCTGGATTCTCTTCCTTATTTTGGAAGCAGAATAATACCTCTACATCAGTATCTTTTGTCGCAAGGTTGTAAAGTTTCTCAGAATATCCTTTGATAAGGTAAGCTCCAAGCGAACCTGTAATATCAAGTGAAAGCGGAGACATGGCGATTGCGTCTTTTTCAAAGATTGCAAATGTTCTTTCAAGTCCATTATTGAGACTGAAAGACAAGTTAGAGCCGTACTGTACTCTCATGCCGTCAATATACAGAAAACCTTCTCTTGCTGTGTACTGGTCTGTAGAAGTTCCTTTCTTAGGAAGATTCTTAATCCAATCAGAAACTTTTTCTGAATCTTTAGCCTCAAGGAATCTGCCTTTATGACCTGTGTAATCAGAAAGGATTTTAATAATTCCAGTAGGCTCAGACTTTCCGTTTTCAGTTCTGATAAATAATTTCCACCTGTAATATCTCCTTCGGAGGTCGGCTGAGGAGCTGCGACAGTACCTTTCTCATCGGAATAATATGTTGTACTGCTATCATAAGACGTAGCCTTTGTATATGTATACAAAGTTTTCTCTCCACTACCTTCCTGAACAAGTTCAGGATTGTTTGACCCCATGAAACTGAATGAGCCAGTAACAATCTGCCCAGGTGTAACAGACATATCAAGTGCATTTACAGAGAAGTGCTCAAAATCTTGATACAAGTCATCTCCCTCTACGCCTCCGAAATGTTTAAGGACATCATACCGGATGTCTTTTGTTCCGCAGGTAAGTTCGGCAATTTCAAGATTGTCTTTCTCATCTGTGATTACAACCGGGTAATTCGGGTCAGAAATTTCAAGCCCGGTACAATCAGCCTTTGTTCCAACCAGTTTCTTTAATATCAATAACATTGCCGTTGTTATCAATGCTCTTCATTGAGAAGAATCCATCCTGGAACACACCGTAATCGCCGTCAATATTCGTATCGCTGTTTGTGTCGTTCTTCCATGGTTTCCATTCGCTTCTGAGTGCAGCTTCGAGAACATCGTCGTATGTTTCCGGGCTAAATTCAAAATCCAGCGACCCTTCAGAAGAAGAATTTCCCTTTCTAGGAGCTGATTTTGTACGACCTTTTCGGAGTTCATTTGATTCAATGCTTTCTGTAGAACCCTTTAATGAATCTCCTGTTCGTCTCAAAAGGACTGGATAATTGTAATAATCAGAATCGGTGAACTGCTCGCTCTTGATAAGCCCGAGTTCTGCTTCTGAGTATGCTTCGCCATTAGGCTTCTTGTCGCTCTTTGTTATTTCACGTGAAAAATACGCCGAGCTGTCTGCCCCAGTCTTGATATTAAACTGTGGTGTTGCCATTTTTACCTCCACGCTATCGTTCTAAATCTGCCTGCCATTCGACCGAAACAGGCATTACGTAATAATCGCCGTCATCCAGTGCGGAAGTTCTGTAAGTCCGTCTGATTCTTACGCCATCTATAATCGAACCGCTTCTAAACAGCGACGCAATATTGTTATAGCGGCTGTTTAGCGGAACAATCCCATCGTTCTTTGGAACGCATATATTGATTTGCATTACTCCTGACCAACGGCTTCTTGCTTCTGAGCCAAGCTCAACTTGAACAGGCTCGGTTGGCAAGAAATACAACTCATACCAGTAACCGTCGTCAGGACGCTCAAAAGATTCGTTCGGAAATGCGATTTCTGGATAAGACAAAATATCATTGCCATTCTCATCTTTTGTAGTTTCTATCTGCAATCCTTTTAGTGTCTTGAATTTTTCTATAAGAATTTGTTCTGCATAAATATCAGTCATTATTGATTGCTCCTCCCTATGAAAATTTCCTTGTAGTCATACTCACTTGAGCCTATATCCGGGTCATACTTCATTAACCGTTGCATGATTTCAGAATTAACTTTGATACATCCAGCTGGGCAAGAGCATTGTTTAAGAATAGTGCTACAGAACCCCATATAAAATCTGATTCTGCAAGAGAGTTCCAAAGAGCTTCTGCGACCCTTACATAACCTTTTGGAGCCTGCCAAGAAAAGCTGTTTGTAACACCATGCTGATATAGGGAGCCGTACTTTGCACCTGTGTACGGACCGGAATTTTTACTTCTGTAACCGCCATATTCAAGTTGTTCCCATCTTTTATTAGAGTTGTCATAGGTAAAATTTATATTTGCAAGAGGACTATCTTTTGTCTTTGAATATATGTACTGGGCAATTGCCTCTATGCTTGCAGGGTCTGCTTTTTTTGCAAAACAATTCATGCATTTCTCATTAATCTCTTTTGATGTAAACGTTCTTCCTTTATAATGAAGATTCCAGCTAAAACGCACACTTTCCTTGTCTGGCGTATGATGTCTTTTTCTTTTACGCTTGTATGTAAAAACTTCTACATCCTGCTGAAAAACCCATTCATCTTTTATATAAGAAGTTTGTTTTCCATTGCTGTCTGACTCTTTCCCCCTGAGTCGTTTATTTCTTGTCCGAATTTCTTTTTCTTCTGTTTCGTAATCATATTCTTCGTCTAAAGGGGTATTAGAAACTAAAATTTGAAAAAAACTGGCGGCAATTACACATCCATAGTAATTATCCACAATTCCTTCTCTTATCAGTTCCTGTGGTATAGAGGCTTTTTTTAATCTTATTTTTCTGAATACTTTCTCGCTTTGTGTTTTTTCTCTTATGATAAGAGGCTGTCCGTTTGATTTTTGTTTTATAGCCCATCCTTCTGGCGGTTCAAATTTATCTGAATAATTTACAAATTTGTCCGAGTTGGATTGTCCTTGTTATAAATGACAACAGATAAAGATTCTTCCGGGGAGAATATATTATCCAAGCCTTTTATAGAGCTTATTCCAATAGGAGAGACCTCGGTCTTAGACTTAAATTTTGCTGTCAATGATTTCATTGAAACCTCTTTTGAGATTTTCTGAAAATCCACCGATGTAAGTTTCTTGGACTGTCCTTTCGGCAGCTTTGCCATATATTCAGCAACTTTTTGTTTGATGACTTTTTTAAGGTCTTTCCCTGCTTGCTCTAATGCTGCCTGGGTTTCTTTTCTAGCATTAATTTTTCTTATTTCAACAGATTCAATTTTTCTTGGATTATCATAATCAAAGAAAAGTCCTTTATTCTCAAGTATGTTTTGTATTACTTTGTTTGCTTGTTTTTCTATCTCTTTCTTATTTTTTTCATCAAGCTGTTCATAAGGTGTATCATAAGGATTAAGAACAGCTCTTATGTCATAAATCTTCTGAGGCTTATCTCGTTTGTACTTTTCTATAAGTCGTCTGTTTTTTTCATCAATATTACGAAATTGATTTCTATAACTTCCTAACACTCTATTTGTGTATTTTCTTGATGCCTTTGTATAGCCAGCCATTTTTTTTACGAGCTTAATATCAACAAGCATCGGGTCTATTCCTTCTTCATTTAGACTGTTGTGCTTTTTAAATAAAGTCCGTATTTTTTCGATAGTATCAATGAGTTCTTTTCCTGTTTTTAATGTGGCAGTGCCCTGATTGAATAAATCCGACTGCTTTACAGTGCCTGATTCTGTTTTTGTTTTTACTCCTGTGTTGATAAAATAGCCGCTATCCTGACTTAATTCTGAAAATATGTCTATTATATCTATAACTTGGGCTTCCCTTTCATTTAGAAGCTCATTCAGTTTTTCCTCATTCTCTATAAGCGTTTTATATCTTGATTCAATAAGTTTGTATCTTCTTTTAGTCTGTTCCTCAATCCTGAATTTAGATGCCTTGTCCTGCCTCTCTACTTTTAGAGAGAGTTTCTTTTTCATTTTTTTTAGCTCTGGAATAGAAAATTTTTTGAAGTCAGGAGTCTTTTTTTTCGCAACTCCTTCTGTAACGTTTCCGGTACTCTTGTTTTTTGAACGGTTATATTCATAGGAAACCCCGCTTATATGAGCTAATTCTTTAACATCATTGGCAAGTTTTAATCTATATTCTTCAAGCCGCTTTTGTTCACTTTTTAGGGTGGCTTGAGTTTTTTTATTTACATATATCCTGAGTTTTTTCAATGTTCCAGACATATCTGAGTTATCGTTGGTATTCTTGCCTATATTATTATTTGACAGAGAAGAACCTACGGCATCAATCTTTATAGTGGTGTTGTTCTCAGGCGTTTTTATTTTTACTTTAGCTTCTACAGGACCTACCTTTACATCAAGTGTTTTAATTTTTTTGTCATAGGCGTTTCTTAATGCGGTCGCATTTGATAATGTCGTTTTGTTTTTATAAGAAATATCCATGTTCCCAAGGCTTGAGAGAAATTTTCCAGCTTGAAGAACATCGTATGTTCTTATCTGTGATTTTCCATCACGAGATAATTTGATTACAGTTTCAAGACCTTTTGTTTCGATTGAATCAATTGTTATCATTTTGTAGCTCTCCTTGCCTGCAAGGAGTGCACTATAACAGTCTTGCCGTTTGGCTTGACCATTGAAACAGAAAGAATATTATACGTGTCGCCTCCAAAGACAACCTTATCTTTTCCTTCTGTTGGAGTTACGGACATATCATCCATAACACATTTGAATTCTACATCGCCGGCTTTGATGATATTGTTCAAAGAGCCTATCATTTCCGCTGTATAAGGCTTCATTAGGCATTTGCCTGGATATTCAGAAAAATGCTGTTCGTTTCTATTTGTGTCAGGGTTAAAAACTGCATTCCCATCCGGCTTTTTCAGCATGAATTTGTCGCCGTACGAGCTTATTAAAGAATATGCAATATTTCTCATCCTATCATAAAAGCCCATTCTTTTTTTAATAACTCCATAAAGCTCGGCAGTTGACACTTTTTCCGCTGTTTCTGTCAATGTAGAAACCACGGAGCAGGGAATTTAAAGCCGCATACTTTGATATATAATCGACTGCTGTTTCCTTAGAATTGAAATACTCGACCTCTTTTTCAACAGCACCCTCAACACGTTCTTTGTTGCGTTTTATAATGCCTTGCTCGCTTTCGTATGTCTGAAAAAGGTCTGTCTGATAACCGTAGTAAGCCGCCTCGCAGATTGCCTGTTTCAACCGGGCAGGAATACCTGTAACCTCAAAGCCATCCAAATCTAAAAGCATAACTCTTGGAAAGCCAAGTTCCTGGGTTTGATATTTTCTACGACCTTTCCATGTAAACTGATTATCAACATATTGCGTGGCTTTTATAAGCGACGCTTTTTTTTCATCCTCTGAAAGACCGAGCCAGTCTTGTCTATTAAAACGCCGCTGATATGCGGTCGCTTCCTCCAGAGATACGTAAGAGTTGGCACCCTCGACAAGATTTCCGTCCTCGACAATAAGCTCTATAACTGATACCGGTTCTTTGTCGCCGGTATCAACTGAATCTCCTGTCTCTGGCGTGTCTGGCGTTGCTCCATTGTCTAAAATATCGTCTTCGGGTGCCATTCTTTACGCCTCGTCTTCAAAGCGGTGTTTCTTTTTACGGTTCATTGAGAAGTCATTATCCACGACAGAATTGTCATCCTGTTCGCAGACTGCTTCCCAACCTTTGTGCTGAAAATAACCAAGGTCGTTTACTGAAATTTCTCTAGTAACAACCTTACCGTCAGTCATTTTTTGAATTTTCATTTATACCCACCTTTGGTTTCTTCTTGTCTGTGCTATGCACAGGCTTTGGTTTGATTTCAGAGTCCTCAGCTTTTTTTTGCTGAGGACTTACTGAAACAGGTTCCTGTCGAGGTTTATCCGCCACTTTTGCTTTTGCAACAAGAGCCGCCTCGCGTCGCCTTTTATTAAATCCAGTAAGCCCCATTAGTAATCTCCCGGTTTAAGCGGCAACCTTCACTTTGAGCAATGCCAAAGCGACATTCTTGCGGTCTTCCACGAGAGACCAGTTTGCCGCAGTAGCAAGTTCTGCGTCGCTCGGTGTCAATCCTGCTGCTGTTCCAACCCATTTAACTCCGCGAGGATGCATTGTAAAAATACGTCTTGAAGCAACAACAACTGTATCTTCAAGAATATCCTCGTCGGATTTTATAGTAGAGGCTTCGGCGTTCTCATTGAATGCAAAGGCACCAGAACCAAAGAAATAAACAGGGTATACACCTGTTTCCGGGGCAAGACGGTCGTCGACAATAATTCGTCTTCCTGAGTACGTATGAATTGGAACTGTGCTTTCAGACGGCTTGACAGTTTCTACAAGTTCAAGATTCTGGAGTTTCGCAAGGACTTTTGAGTGCATTGCAATCGCGGTGATTTTCTCAAAGTTATCTCCAAGAAGGAACATTGCGTCTGTCATGATGTATGAATCAAGGACTGCCTCTGATTTGTCAAGAATAGAATCTGCCATTCCTGCGACTCCAAAAATACCTGTAAGAGTTTTTGTCATTACAGTTTCAAAGTCGTGTGCCCATTTACCAGAGAGTTTGTCTGCGATTACTTTCATAGGGTCATCTCCTGAAAGGAATTTCGCAATATTGTTGAATCCGTATGCCACACCGCGAGCATGGATTGCAGCAACGTCTCCGAAGGCATCAATTTTGTTGACTGAAAGAGCAGCCGAGTCGCTGAGAAGTTCCGCTTCGCCTGACAAATCCTTCCAGAATGGAAGATTTACAGTTCGACCGCCACGGTCAAGGACAATATTTTCATCTGAAGTTGCGATTCCAGATGCCAAAAAAGCATTTTTTTCAGTTGTCTTCTGAATCATGTACGGTACGAATACCTCTGGTTCAATAACGTCGGCAACTTTTGTGTAGCCTGTAGCCATAATTAGCTCCTTTTAAGCCTGGGCTTTAAGAGCCGCTGCCAAAGCAGGGTCATTTCTCAGAAGCTCAGCCTGTTTGGTAAGATTGAAAGTTTCTTTTTTCCACGGATTTGTTGTGCCTGCCGGAATACCTTTGGAGCCGCCTTCCGCACCGCCTCCGCTTGTGTTCACAACAACACATCGTTTTCCGAAGGTTGTATTATTAAGGACATCTTCAAGGACGTTCTTAATCGTCTTCATGTCTTCCGTAACAATCACATTTCCATTTCCTTCTCCTAAAGAGCGGAGTGAGAATTTGGAGCAATTATCACCGAGTACATATCTTGACAAGTCCTGCACTGCGTCTGGAGCCACATTTTTATCTGCAATCGCCTTGTTGAATTCTTCCATACAAGACAGCTTGAATTTTTCCTGTTTAAGGTCGTTGATTTCTTTATCCCTTAAATTCAGATTTGACTGTAATTCCGTAACTTTTGTCTCATAGACTTTTTTCGCGTCCTGCAACTGAGTTTCATAAACCTTCTGAATTTCAGTAGGATTATTAGCCTTTAGTTTTTCCTGTAAGACTTTCAGCTGAGATTCAAGTTCCTCTTTAGCCTTTTCAGCAGCGTGCCGCTTGTTGATTTCCTCAGTTTTTCCTTCTTAATCTGTTCACGGTTTACAAGAATCTTTGTCTGTTGTTCCTCAAAGTCCTTCTTAATCATTTCCAGTAAAGAATCAGCCTTTGCTTCTGCGTCAGCTTCTTCATTAAGAATTCCCAATAATTGTGATTTTTCGATTGCCATACTTGGACCTCTTGTTATTTGCTTTTTCTGGACTTCGCATACTGCGAATCTGCACACAGCAGAAAAATCCGTAAGTTTGAGGTAAGGCTATCAGTGTTTTTTTTTGGTGTTAAAAATTGAGGAATATAAAAAACCTGCAAGAAATGGCAATTTTTGCATTATTCTTGCAGGTTTCTTACGTGATTTTGCTTGTATAAATGCTCTAAGTGATAGTAAAAGGCTCAATTATTCTCAAATTCGGACAAAGGAATTATCCTACCGTCATTTACGAAAGACTCTGGTTTTATACCTTTCTTATAAAGTTCAAATCTTCCTTTTCCTAAATATTTTCTTTTATCAGATTCGGACAAGGATTCTATCCATTCCGAAAAGTTTGATATTCCGTCCTGTTTTATCTCTACCGGCACAAGAAACATCTGCAACGCTCGTGCATAGGTAGAATAGGAGCTTCTGTTATTTTGTAAATGATTCCAGAGTTGCTTGCACAATTGAGACAGGTATGAAAATCAAGAATTGCTGAATAACGGACAGTTTGATTATTCTCTCTAAATATTTGATAGTCAGTGTTTCTGAATATCGCAGAATTCATTGTCATTAAGTCAGTTTCAATATAGTTCTCGTATCTTTTGTAATTTCTTTCCAACCTTTCTGTTATATTTTCAGAAGGCTCTTTTGTGAGGTATGCGATTTTAAGAACATTTTCCGTTGCTCTTTTTATGCGGCTGTTCATTTGCGGAATTATCTCTTTATACGAGTTCTTTTCTGCGATAGGCATAAATTTTACATTTTTAGCCAATGAATTGCTGACTGTATATAAAATGCCTATTTTTGCCATATATGAAACAAGCCAGCTTTTTTCAGTTTCTATAATCTGCTCAATATCTTCATCAAGTTTCTTTTCTGCTTTTTTTTCAAGGTCAAGATACGCTGCTTCTATACATTCTTGCAAAATCAGCAATTTCTCCTTTGATGAAATCAACGGAATGGAATTTATCTCGTTCAATATCTCGTCATATTTTTCTCTGTAGAGCTCCTTGAATTCAGAGATAATCCAGTTTCCAAAGTATTCGGCGTTAGCTTGATGTTTTATAAAATCTGAAAATTCTATCATACTGCAACTTTCGGTTTTTCATTCTTAGGCTCAGGGTTTTGTCCCATCCTTCGTTTGTTGTAATAGTCAAAAACTTCGAGGGGAGAAGCCCCCGCTTTTTCCATCGCAAGCAATGTCGCATATTCTTCGTAATCAGAGTCAGACGGTGCATATTCTCCGTTTCTAAGATTAAAGTATATATACGGCATTGGAAGCCGGTCTTTATCAGCGAGATTGGCAAGGGAATTCAATGCGTTAGGGTCGAATGCAAGGGTATCATAATCAGTGCATAATGAAAATTTGATTTCTCCATTAAAGCCGCACCATTTGTTCATTATATTAAGAGCGGCAGAAATCTTGTCGCTGATATTTTTTGCGAATGTTGCAAGAATTGCATTTTCCCCGGCTCTGTGAATTTTCGCAGAATCCGCTGATTCTGAGGTGCCTTTTTCAGGCACAATAAGTCTTGTACCAAGAACAGCCATATCAGAAAGGGAATTTTTAAGAGCTATTTCTGAATGGGTAAGTCCTGCTCCTGAGAATACAAGGGTTCCGACTTTTGCCTCCTCCTCCTCGAAAATAAGGAATTGGTCTCCACCTAGGCGGATAGATTCATTTTCCCCAGAATCATCCCTTGCCTGTTTATGCCCTGTTACATACCCAGTTGGGAGTGTCGTAAGATGAACTCCATTCTCATAATCTGCCGACTTCTGGAAATGCCCGATGTTGCAATATGCCAAATCGAGAAGCATAGGTTTTTCTGGAGCCGACGACGGAAGCATTATAAAAGGTATTTCTGACACGCTTTTATTATTTACAACAATAGAAATATTTTCTTCGTCAAATACTTCCTCATTTTTTTTGTTTCTAAAAGTCCTGATTACACGCTGTCGATATGTACCATTGTTAATATCAAGGACACGATATTGAGTTTGGCTGTCATGAGAAAACTCATCCCCAATCGCCTCGTCAGAATCTTCCTGTAATACAACAAGAACAAGTTTTTCAGAGCTATCCACAACACCGTAACGCCAGTTGATAATTGATTCAGCAGGATAGTAACGCATATACGGTCTTATGCCTTTTTTTTTCTGCTTCAAACTGGCTTGTCGGACCGTTGCTTTTAGGCAGATCCACAAGAAGTCCGCCAAACGAAGTTTGTATCGCATCGTATGTCATATCAGAGACGAATTGATATATTGACGTGCCGCGTCTGTCTATATCATTAAGAATCCCTGAGCTTTTGAATTCGTCGGAAGCCTGAATAACAGGGTCTCTTCTGAATATAAGCCCATGCAGACCGTCAAGAGTTCTTCCTGTGTAATTGACCCATCTTGCCCTTTGTTTATATGCGTCATACTGACGCTGGTCTAGCCCCAAAGCCCTGGGGAGATAGGTTTCATTTTTAGACTTGATAGCATCCTCTCCCTCGACGCAATCTCTTACAGTCTGCCATTGTCTTTTTCTTTTTTCATATAATGGATGAGTTGTCTGTACAGGCATATTAAACTCCTAAAACCTTTGGTCGTCTTATTGCCTTATGGCTGTAATACGGCATTTTGTAGCATATTAGATAAGCGGCAGCGTCTGATATATGGTCAAGTCCTGACGATTTATCAGTGTCGCCGTTCTCCTTGTATTGATACCCCTCCCACGCCTTTTTCAGATGAAGACATTTGTCCTTTGCGACAAAAACGTGTCTGCTTCCTGTCGCGTCAAGAAGAGCGGAATTCACATTGTTGAATTTATCTTTAGTCGGATAAGGATGTTTTGGTGCACATACAATAAATCCGTTTTTTTCAAGGATGGAGAAGTCTGTTTGTCCTACAGGGGCGTTTGTCTGTCCTCTGTGCCCGGTAGGGTCAGGGTATACATATACAGTCGCAGTCGGATAACGTTTTTTTATCATTGTCGCGACTTCCTGCGTGTTTGAACCCTTTTCGCAAATTTCATCAAAAAAATAAAGCGAGCCTCTTTCGTATACGGCTATTGCAGCTGTCATTGGATTCACGTTAAAGTCCATCCCAACGTGAATATCTGAAAGCCCCCAGTTAAAATCAATTTCACAGGCGTTTTCGACTCTGTTATAGTTCTCATATACACGGTTTGACACACACTCAAAGGACGCAAGATATTCCTGAGCATACATTTTTGGAGACATATCTTTTTTCGCCTCTTCCAGTTCCCCTTTCGGAACATTGCCGCCTTCTTCTGTCGTATACTCAAAAACATCCCAAGTGGCAGGATTCTCTTTCGCCTTGCAATAAAGGTCGTAAAACCAGTTGTAGCCTTTTGGGGTGGATATATACAAAGCCTCTCCGTCATGGTATTTGTCAGACAAAACTGGACGGATAATGTCATAAGCCTCTTTCTTGATAAATCCGCATTCGTCCATAATTAAAAGGTCTACGCCGCTTCCTCTCAGGCGGTCTGGGTTTTCAGCGGAAAGCACATACAGTACAGAACCGTTTTTTAGCCACATTACCATAAGCTGTTCATTCTTTTTCTGTATATATTCTTCCGGCATATGTTCTTTAATCCATCCATCCCAAAAAACATTTCTTGCAAGGTTCTGCGTCGGGGCTACATACCATACGACTGACTTCGGTTTATTTGTCAGTTTGTTCATTGCCCTTGCTCCGCTTAGCCACGTTTTTCCGAATCGACGACCTGCATTTACAAATACAAACCGCTTGTTAGATGAGAGTATTTTTGCTTGAGGTTTTGTCAGCCTGTATACAATTTCAGCCATTAAACAATCATCTCCTTGCCGTCATCGGTCTCTACAAGAATTCCGATTTCGTCATTGTCTTCAGAAGGGAGATTTTTGTTTACAGAGTTATCAACCTCTTTCAGGGTCATATCATTAAGAGCAAACACAACCTTAGGCATAGGTTTGACTTCATCTGTTTTCATAACAGCGGCTTTTCCATACAGGCGTTCATAGATAAGTTTCTGTGCCATAATTGCGTCCGAATTCGACTCCGCAAACATCGCGGCATTAGTGAGTCGTTCTGCCATAGCCTGTGCGACTGTCATCTGTCTGCCGTCTTCTGTCGAGACAAGCTCACGCATTTTTGCGGACAGAACCCTGAGAAGAAACTTCATATCAACTGTTACAGGTTTATCTTTCCCTGTTGATGGTGGTGCGATTATTGCCATATCAAAAAAAGTTTATGGATATTTGTGATAGTTGTTAAATGTAGTTAAAAATAGTTGTAATTTACAATTGCCGTTCGTTTTTATCATGCTATATGCTTGTTATAGCTGATGTGATATGGAACCTGTCTGTAGACGAACTCGGCTCTCTCAGGTTCCGCTCCATTTTCTAAGGAAAAAAAAAAATAGATGTTAGTGTATATATCAGGACCGATAACAGGACTTGCAAATCATAAGGCAGCTTTTGCCGCGAGAGCCGCAAGCCTGCGTTCTATGGGGTATGAAGTGGAAAATCCTGTTATTCTCGGAGAGAAACTTGACAAGATGTTCCCCGATAAAAAATTAAAGTATGAAGATTATATGAAGCATGACATAGCGGCACTGCTCAATTGCGATGGAATATCCATGCTTGATGGCTGGGAAAATTCAGCAGGAGCAAAAGTTGAGTACGAAGTCGCGAAAGCCACTGGAAAGATATTTGTCAAAGTTAATCTTCTGGAGCGAAAATGGAATTCGGACGGAAGGTAAGAGGTGTGTAAGAATGAGAAAATTTTACGAAGTTGATGAAAAGTTTAGAAAATATCCGCAGATAGAAACAAAACTGCCCACAAGGGCGACTTTGGGAAGTGCCGGATATGATTTCTATTCAAAATGTAGTGTAACAGTAAATCCGGGGGAAGTTGTAAAAATTTGGACCGACGTAAAAGTAGAGATGAATCCAGACGAGGTTCTTTTACTGGTAGTAAGAAGCTCAATGGGTGGAAAATTTATGATGTCGAATACAGTCGGTGTTATTGACAGTGATTATTTCTCTAACCCGAGCAATGATGGCAATATTGGCATTTTGCTTAAAAATATATCTGCTGAAAAACAGTGGATTCATTCGGGCGACAGAGTAGGTCAGGGTATTTTTGTTAAGTATCTTATGGCTGAAAACGGAAACCTGGATTGCGAACGAACAGGAGGTTTTGGCAGCACAGCAAAATAAGAAAAGGATGGTTCCGTGGTTGCCTGCTAAAAAAAGCAGGCACCGCACAGAGTTCAATTCTCTGTTTTTTTTAAATCAGACGATTGGCAGTCTGACCTTTCAATAACGATGGGCATTTCTTCCTCAATGTCATCTTTTTAATACTCCTCTGGTGAAAGTCCAGAGGTAGTCTTTGGCTGGTTGCCTAGCAGCTATAACTCTCCGCTGTGAAATCGGGTTCAAATCCCGATGGGGCTATAAGGTTAATCCCAGACCTTAAAGGGATAAGGAGAAATACTTATGAGATATTACGCAAGCTATAATTTTAAGAGTTCAAAATCTGATTGTTCGCATTATATATTTCAGAATAAAAGCGGAGTTGATATTCCTGGTATGGCACTTACAAAAGACCGGAAAACCGGCGAGCACTACTTAAAAATATCTGTACCGAGAAATCCTGCAATCAGAAGATACTTCGCATATACCCTCGAACTTTCCGGCAACAAGGTTTTATCATCCGTCGAGGCGTTTGGCTTGGACTTTAAAACTTTCGGCGACGCGAAATCTATCGGGGAAAACGCAGTTATCCTGCTACAATTTTCAAAGGATATGAAAAACCTGTCTATTTATTTTGTCCGTTCGTTGACCTGCTCAAAAAAGGAAAAGCAGATGTTGTTCAGTCGGTGGAAAGAAGATAATAATCTGGAGCTTGAGTCATAATGATTTCTCTCTTTTGTGGCGACTGTTTAAAAACCTTGAAAGATATGCCTGATAATTATGTTGATTTGGTTGTTACAGACCCACCTTATGAAGTCTCCGCCTCAAACGGAGGCGGAATAGTCAACAGTGTTATGCATCTTAATAAAAGCCTGAAAAGTCTTGTTGATCTTAACATAGATAATGGCTATGACTTTGAGAACATCAACAAAGAACTTGTAAGGGTTATGAAAAATATTAATGTTTACTTTTGGTGCAACAAATTGCAGATTCCAAAATATTTTAACTTCTATGTAAACGAGCTTGGCTGTAAATTTGACATAATACGCTGGGAAAAAACAAATCCTCTTCCTACTTATCATAACAAATATCTTACAGATACAGAGTTTTGTCTCTATTTTAGAAAGGGCGGATATTGCTCTCCAAATTCATACGAGGATGCAAAGACATATTTTGTGGCTCCAATAAATGCGAAGGACAAGAAACTGTGGAAGCATCCGACGATAAAGCCACTGGAGATAATCGAAAGGCTTATAAGGAATTCCTCGAAACCAGGTGAGATTGTGCTAGACCCTTTTATGGGCAGCGGCACAACAGGAGTAGCCTGTAATAACCTCGGTAGAAATTTTATCGGTTGCGAGATAGAGCCGGAATATTTTGAGATTGCAAAATGCAGGATTGAATCTCCAGAATGCAAGGAACAACTGGAGCTTTTCTAGGAGGACAAGAGAATGGATAAGTCGTATTTTTATGTAAATACAAGCGACGTACAGAAAACCAGGGAGATATTTTCGGCGGTTAAACTTGAGCTTAATGTATGCTTTGTATACCCAGAGTCGGAAAAGTTTCTTATGTCTTTTAAGTCCTCTCCAGACGAACAGAAGGCTGTTATGAAAAAGTTAATGGATAGTGGAATTTCTTACACGGTTATACAGGCTAAGTAGGAAAGAAAATTTCACACAGGAGGTAAAATGGATATTACAGAAAAAAGTGCGGATTGGATAAAATTTATCCTGCACCGGATAGCGACAAAAGGCTGCACAGGAATAAAATGCCGCAAATGTATACTTAAATACCGGTGCCTTACACGGAAGCCGGAGGACTCATCTTTAGTCGCTCTTCTTACAATCAAAGAAATAGCAAAAAAAATAAAGGAAAAAGAATTATGATTATAAGACAGGAAGAGGAGAGCCCTATTGGCAATTACTTCCACGACAACGGAGTTATGAGGCTGTTCTCGAAAATCACAGATATTGTAGACGAGTTTGAGATTGATACAGAGCGGCTGAAACTCCTGTGCGATGAGATGACCGCCAAGATAAAAGAATTGAAGACATTTATAAATTCCGTTGAAAAAGCGGAGCTGAAAAAATCCATACAAAAAGAGGTTCAGGATTTATCTTCCGGCAGTTAAAGAGAAATATATGGTAAAAACAAGATTCAGATTGACACGTAAGCAGAAAACCATTGTCAACTGCAAGGCGGATTATGTCCTTGCTCTCACAGACCGCCGTTTTGGCAAGGAGTACGTATGCCTTGCCAAGGCTCTGAAAGAGTGCAGAAAGAAATTTTCTGTTGTAATCTGGGCTACTTTTAATAACCAGATAAAAGAGGCGATAAAGGATTTTGTTATACAGTCCTGTAAAGACTGGGGCGGAGAAATATCCATAGACAAAGATTGTGTAAATTTTAGAAATGGCTCTAGGCTTTATTTTGCCAGTTGCAATGTGTATATTGCAAGCCGTAGCGATATATTATGCAATATAACAAGCGGCAGGTCGCCGACTTTTATAATTTTTGATGAGTGTGGATTTTTTACAGAAGAGCAGTGGAGATTTGTCTTTAATGCTGTCCATGAAAATTCTTTCAAAAGTCTATTCATCTCCTCGGTATATAAAAACAAAGGGGCATCAATTGGTTTTAACACTGGTTCACTTGAAAAAATAAAACTTATTGATTACCGCCGATTTAATCATTTTTAAGCCGGGCTTAAACCACTGCATAAATCAGATTCTGGAGTAAAATCCGGCTCTTTGTTAATTGACAGATAGAGCCGTTCGCCGGATAATTGCTGTATATTCTCAGTTATGAAAAACAGACAAATTTATAGATGTCCTGTATGCGGAAAAAGCCTTGCCGGTATGAAATATTGCTATTCTGTAGATGATAATGACCTGTGCTCGGAGAAATGTGCGAGATTCCTCTCTGAGACGCTAGAGGAATTTGACAGATTTAGAAATGGGCGTTCATTTGCCTTTGACCTCTATACGGATTATAAGACCATAGGTTTTCAACGTAAGGGCACATCCTTTTAGGGGTCAGACTAACCTGTATAGAAGACAGTGGGGCAGGGCTTCCTGTTTTCCTGTTACAGAGCAGAGATTCTCTTTTTTGTCATACAAGCGGCAGGAAAGACAAAGATGATTCTTTACGCTCTCTTTTTGCGAGGACAGGTAGCAGTCAACTTTTTTGTCCGGTGTCTGCTTGTTCTTGGCTTTCTGCTTTTTAGGGTGTGCATATTTTCTCCAGCCTCTTTTTGCGGCTCTCTGCCTTTTGATTTTTTCCTGCTCCTGTTTTTTCCGCCGCTCCTTTTCCTCTTTCTTATCTATAGCGGCTCTTCTTTTTTCCTGTTCCAACCTGTGTCTTTCCTGCTGGTACTCGGAAAGGCTCTGTACGATTACATCTCTGTTGTCAAGATTGTTTTTCAGCCTTCTGATACGTTCTCTTTCATCTTCCTTGCTCCTGCCTTCCGTGGCGACTGTGTAGTGCCGGCAATGTGCCGAGCCGTTGCAGTATATCTCATATACATTGACACATTTTCCGTCCTCATAGTATATGCATCTGGATTTATGCCTGCGTGGGTCGTCCTCGGCTTTTTTTAAGCATCTTATGTTCCATGCCGTGTCAGGCAGTCCTTTTTTATCAAACCTTTCTTTCATAAAGGCATCTTAACATCATCTCGGATGAAAATAAAGGATGTCTTTGTCGGCTTAAAAAGACTGCCTTTTCACTTGTAGCTCATCACGAAATCTATCGAGCAGCCAAGGAATTTGCAGATGTCATAGACTGTCCTTATATTGATAGGTCTGTCCTGCCGCAGCTTCGTCCGTGTCGCGTACGGAATTCCCGGCACTGTCTTTCCGGTTTTGCATTCCTGTTTTCTTGCCTTCATCCGTTCTTCCCTATATCTCTCAAGACCGGATGTGTTGTGAAGCCCATTCCTTTTTCCTGATGTCGCAATCTTGTCGTAAAGGTCATTGTCAGTCTTTTCGGGATGGGATTCAAAATACACCTCAAAGAATCGCCTTAGCGGTCTGTATGTTACATCCCCCTTCGCCTCCTTTTCCGGTATATACATAAGCCTTGCCTTTGCAAAATATGGCTTTTCCTCCACTCCCTTGAAAACGCATATATGGCTTGCCGGCACTCTAAGTGCATGGCATATCCTTGCGACCACATCTGTCTTCGGCAGGGTGAGTCCTGTTATTATGTGCGACAGCACATCTCTTCTTATCCCGGTCATAAAGGACAGCCTTTTTACAGTCATCCGCCTTTCTTTCAGCAGCTCCTTTAATCTTCCGAACCTTATCTCATTGTTATAATCTATATCCATATCACACATAATAAAGCACAGCCTTTTTATTGTTAAATACGATTTCCGTCTTTTTTCTTCTATATAAATATCCTTTTTCTTATAACCGCCTCTTTTCTCTTTTACATATCTCTAAAGTATACGTTCTCCCTATGGGCGGTATAAATCACCGTCCTCTTGGTATTTTTGCAATTCCGTAAAACTCCTTTTTCAAAATTTCACACCCGACCTTTTAAAAATAACCCCTGCCTTTATGTTTTCCCCACCCCTTAAAACTGTCTCTTCTTTGGATGTAAAAGTGGGAATTTTTGTTAAAAATCGCCCTGTTTTTCGTGTTTAAGTGGGAATTTTTTCGTGTATAGCCGGACTTTTGCCAGAAATTAGCTTCAACCATCTGCTGGATAAGTTCCCACTCCAAAAACCAAATCGGAATGTGGGGGGAGGGTATTATGGGGACAAGCAAGCGGAAAACAACCGCTAAGGCTAAAGAAAAGGAGGCTATGATAGTTCTTTGACAATGTAGGGAAAGCAAGATGTATGCTAACTGTTAGCGGTGAAGCAACTAGCAAGACTAGAAAAGTATGGTGTCTAGTCCACTACTAGCGTAGTAACCGCAATAGGGCAACCCTTGCTTGAACTCTAAAGGGTTTTAGACTTGAAACTACTAAAGCATCTTTAACTTTACATACCTAGTGAAGCGTTACTAAACCACGGTTGCCGATGATGATACTAATCGAGGAGGAACGATAGATGTAATTAGAAGTTGGAATAGTACAACTTCTGATTGGTAAGGGTTGGTAGATAGAGTTTGCGAAAGAGTGTGTTTGCTTGCTATTTTAGCAAATACAATAACTATAGTGTAAACGCACGAGGCTTTATATATAGTTAGACAAAAATGGGATGCCCATTAAAACTTCCCCTGTTTGATACTGCGGGGATGGTGCGTCCTGATACGAAAATGGCAAGGTGGTCTTACCAGAGGAGTAGTGTCGAAAAAAAAGTAAGGGCTGAGGTGGAAGTCCCGGTAAGGAGGAATATCAAGAACACGGATAGATAGGGTTTTCAAGCCAGTGGGATTGGCGACAGTCCCACTGTTTGAGGGTCTTATCCTCATCGCCTAGTAGGGCGGTTTATTCAAGACGTGCATAAGGCACGAAAAGGAGTCTGATGTATGACATTGGCAGAAGCGAAGAAATTAAAGGCTGGAGAGAGCCTGAGTGTATCTTACAAGGGGATTCGTCCTTGTACGTTCAAGAACTTAAAAGGCAATTGTGCCTTCATCGAGTTCGACAATGGCGACGGCAGCGGCAAGAGGCTTCACAGGGTTCTTGCCACTACGCTGGTAAAGGGCAAGATGGCGGAAAAAGGCAAGATGGCGGAACCAACCTCAAAGGCTAGTCCAGACCCGAAGGACGAAGCCTTTGAGGCACTCCGCCTATTGGCGGACAAACTTGGCTATGAACTCATAGCGAAATAGCCCGAATCCGCCTACCGTCAAGCGGTCGTGGTGGTGCAAGTCCACTAGGGCGGAATACAAAAGTCAAGGAGGCGTGTATGAAACACGAAAATTTTTCAAGAGAGTTGTTGGGCGGTTGCTTTGTGCCGCCCAACTATCAGGATTGGCACAACACTCGCTGGAGCGATAGCCGTTACAAGGACGAGGAAAAACTCCAGAGTGTAAAACAAAGACGGCATTTGGAAACCGTCTTTGATACCAAGGTGTCTACAGTAAGTTTTGACGCTGTAGACAGTGCGGAGCAGTGGTTGCTTAGCGATAAAAAGCACTTTGAGCAGCACTGTCTGGATGTCGCCTCGAAGGCAATGGCGAAAAAACGAATACGGCTTGAACGCAAGGCTAATCCGAAAATTTGCAAGCCGTTTGACAGAAGTCTAGTAACAAAATGGCTCTAGGCTAGGGGGGCTTATGAGTGAATTTATGAAACTTATCGCCTCTGCCTGGAATCCTGATGTTGTTTGCAAAAAACGCAAGGAGGATTTTATCTACCTCGGCGATTATGTAACAGTCGCAAGAGGTAGAAAGGTTCCAAAAGGAACTACCGGCAAGGTTTTAAGGATGTTCACCAATCCTTATGACCCGATAACCGCCGACATTGCAAGAGGAGCGTTAGTGTTACAGACCGCCGGACTTGATGTTCATGCGATTCAGTACACAAACGCAAGGATTTTACTTGAACTTAAAGACGGAACCAAGGTTTATACATACCTTAGGAATCTTGAAAAAGTGTTTAGTGAACACTAATAAGGGGTATAATGAGTGAACTGGACTTTGCCTGCTTTAAGTTAAAGCAGGCGTTACATAACCCTTATGCCATTACAAGGCGTGAGGCAAAGAAAAGGGATGTTGCGGAATCATGGAGGGCTATGCAACGTCAAACAACACAAAAGAGAAACAGGGCTAAGCGTAACAACTTAGCCCTTTATATTTAAGGGGGAACAGATATGGAACTATCAAAAGAGGGGATGTTAAAGCGACTCCCCTTATGGAACGCTGTTGCTCAGGGCAAGACAATCCAGCGTTTTTGTTTTGTCCGACTAGACTGGTATGACATCGGGGATGACTGCGACTTTGCCCTTGAAGTCTTTGATTTTCCTTTTTATTGGAAAGGTAAGAAGTATCTTCACCCATACAGAATAAAACCGGAGGATTAATTATGTTTTTTAGCATAGCAAAGGAACTTGAAAACGGAAAACTGCTTTCAAGAATTGTCATCGCCGAAGCCCGAAGGGTAAAGGCGATAAACGAGGATGGTGTAGACGCAGAGGCGTATGATGCTATCCACGAGGGCGAAATATCCGCCCTGCGTATAAGGTCTTTCAGGCTGCCGAGGATTGAGTTTCAGTCTGAAAAAGAGTTCAGGAATTTTGTAAAAGACACCGCGAATAATAGCGGTGTCTTTTTTAATGACCCTAGATGTTTTGGGTATCTGATGGATGTCGCAAGGGGCTATCTATCAGACTTCGGATGGTTTGCAGGATGACAACGGAAGGAAAAATAAAGGACGGCTTGCTTAAACCGTGGTACGGACTTCCAAGATAGGATTTATCTATCACGGCGACTATGCAGACCCTGAACTTGAATACAAGGAATTTCGCTTTAATGTCCACGCAATCGAGGACGCACTTTATAGCGACTTTGTGTATCGTTGCACGGTTAATAACGCAAAACCGACAGAGGAGGGGTTTGCGAAGTATATAAAGGCGAACGCTGAATCAGTGTACGAATATGCGGATTCAGTAGTCGAGTACAACAAAAAGGGCTAAAAAAGGAGGCTTTTTATGAAATATAAAATTGACTGGAGAGTGAATTTATATGGAACTATCTGCATAGAAGCGGATAGCGAGGAAGAGGCGGAGGAAATTCTTAGAAATACCTCGGACATTGAACTGATTCAAAAGAGCGAGGATGTAGATTCTTGCCTTGATTATGACACTGTATTTGCGGAGGAGTAAATTATGGCTTTTAGAGTAACACAAAAGGCTGTAAAAGATAATTACAGCCGAATCTATGCAGCAGGATATTGTGCAATGCAGTATCTTCTTAGACCGTTCAACCGTGCCGCCTATACGGCTGGTATTTATGGCTGGAACTACGATGTATTTGAGCCGTTTCAGGACGGCGTTGCAATCTGCACCGGCTACCGCAATATGCCGGGCAGCCGGCTTGAGAACATTGAGATATATGAGGAGGAGGCTTGCAAGGTTTGGAACAACCTTAGCATACCTTATGAGGAACAGGTAGCAAAGACAAAGGTTCTGCTCAAGCAACTGCTTGTTGACAATGGCGTTTACTAGGAGGTTGAAATGGGTTTGCACGAACGGATTGAAACCTGCGAAGGCATAGTTGTATCAAGAGTGGGAAAGGTTGTAACAGTCTTTCAACAGGGAACCAAGATAAGGCAGTTCTTTTTTAATGAACTAAAGACGGCGGAAAAAGCCTTTACAGAATGGGAGGTATTATGCAAAACAGGGCTGTTTTCAAGAATGGCGGTATGACATTAAGGCTTATCGCCAAAAAGAAAGATTCTGCGGTGTTCGCAAGGTTGAACACGGACGGCACCAACCACGACTTTATATATGCGTGGATTGTGCATTTTGACGGAGAAAATGTCTGGTGGGGGCAAGGAAGTTATGACCTCACAAAAGAACAGGCTTTGAGAATACTTGATGCCTGAACCTAGGAGGAAAATATGATAAAGACAAAAGACGGAAAAAGATTCACAAACTATTATGTTGCTGTAAGCATCATCTGCAACAAGATTCTTGCAACAATATCGGGGAAATTGACCCCTCGATTTGGGATAACATACGTTTCTGCACGGAGGATAAAGAGGGTAACGCAATCGACATTTATCAGTATTTTATCACCGATTGTTGCGAGTCGGACGTTGACTTATTGGAAAAGACATTTGGGCTACTTTTTACATACTCCAACTTGCTGAACTGCTATGTCCTTTGTGTTGACAACTTCGGAACTCCATGGACAGGAGTTGAGGTTCAGGTTCTTAACGATTCAATCAGCGATAGCGATATTGAGATGTGGGAGAAGAGATAGATGGAAATTCTATTCAGAAATAAAAACAATGTCTGCAAATTCTGCCTTAAAACCAAGGCAGATAACATTTATGAGCTGAGCAAAAAAGAATGTCTGTTCATAAATGACACGGTTGCACTGAATGCAGGCTTCGGATGGGAGCCGGTTGCGACAGGTTTTGCGGCTGCAAATAAATTACCATTACTACTTATCTAAAAGGTTATCCGTATTTTTTGGATAACCTTTTTTATTATACGGAGGCATATATGACAAAAGACGAAGTGAATAAAGTTGTACAGTATACAAAAGAATACTATAAATATTCTTTACAGGACAACGGATGCACAATAGAAAGATACGTTGATTATAGTGATAAGTTCCCCGAAAAGGCTATATCACGGATTCTTCGTGCAGGCAATCCTAGAGATTGTTTTTACAACACTATTGATGAGTGGGATATAAATTGTGATGATTGGATGTATGAAACAGAATTCTTTGATGGTCTTGCCAAGTTGTGCAAGGAAACGATATAGACGAGGATGAAGCAAGGGATGTAGTCTTCGAGAATTTCCAGTGGACTTATCCTGAGGATTTCTTGAACCCGGAATTCAATGCGGTAATTCAACTAGATACTGGTGATGGTAATTACGATTTTACCATGCACAATATCCTGAATTATGCGAAAGATGACGGTTACTGTGATGGATTAGAAAAAATCGCAGGATTGCATTGGCTTGCAAAGCAGCAGGGGCGTTTAGGACTACTAAAGAGAGAGATAGAATCCAGCCGTTATTCAGATGAGAAATGTTCAGAGAGTCCATTTGTTGAAAGTTCAATAACAGAACTTGAGAACCTATGTACAAACATGAGTGCAGTTACATTCCTTGTAAAAATGCACTTAATGGACGCTATAAATATCTTGCAAAAAATAAGGGAAAACATAGACAACTTCAACCCTTACCAGCCACTTGATACAAGTGGTTGCCCATTCGGTTATATAGTGCTGTCAAAAGACACTGTAACTGGATTATATGACAGTTGGCAAGGTGGTGGTTCTCTTATGGAGATAAAACTTGAAAAGGACGTAAAAATTCCGATTCATCTTATAAATTCAATCGACACAGATAATGATTTTCAAGATGTTAATGGTATGACAGAAGATTGCTGGAAAGAAGCACTTCTTAAAATCGCATAACATATCAGGAGGTTATTATGAAACTTGTGTATGAAAATTTTAGCACTAAAATATTCCCAGGATTTTATGAGTCAACTCTCTGTAATTCAGATATGTTTAATCATCTGAAATGTTCTAAAGGATTTTATTTTGACTTTAAGACAGGAGAATTTCAGAAATATATAGTTGAAACTTGTGATGATTGGGTATCGGAAATGTCAAATCAGATTAAAGATAATCCGATAGGACTTGAGATTCTTGGATATGTTGGAATGCGTTCCCCTGGGGAATACAATTTTAGAACAGATAGAATTTCAATAGAAATCAAGGTAAATCTTTTCAAGTTAAAAAAATACTGTTTTACAGATAATCAAGAAAAGTTTGATAAGTATCTTACTGAAAATTGGACTAGTTATAGTGGATTCTGGTCATTTATTCCAAATAACATACCTCGGTTTAAGTATGAATACAAAAAACAATCGACAAGTAGAAACAGACTTATTCAAGTAATGGTTGAATGGTATCTACTTCAATTCATAGATTTCGATGAAATCACGATGTCTATATTTGATCTTCAATACGAAAGGCTTAATGATAAGTTAGTACTTGTCAAAGATAACAATTTGTCTGAGTGGAATTATGAATATTCGGAAGAAAAAGACGAATACATTCCAACTTTAAAAATTGCATAAACAACGGAGAGAAAAACAAAAATGCAAGTAGGACTTGCAAGGTAGGTATTTATGATTAGCACAGAAATTTTTGATTACATTTCAGGCGATGACCTGAATGAACTGTTTGACAGCTGCCCGATTTATGGAATAACAGAGGACTAAGGGAGGAGACGGCAAATGGCTTCTGAGAAAACAAAGACAGTCAGGGTGTTTTTCAAGAATGGTGATTTCTTGATAACAAGGATAAACGGAACAAAAGAGCAGATAGAGCAATACTATCTAAACAAGACATTCAACATTGGCACTGTAAATGACAATGTGCAGAAGTGCATAAAGATTGAATTCCTGGAGGACAGATGAAATTTCTGTTTATGACTTTGAATAAGGCGACTAGATAGGTCGCCTTTAATTTTTATGGGAGTTTTATATGTCTAGTAAAAAAATCTATTTATTCTATACTTGTGATTCTAACAAAATGATTGAATCGATGAGAGTTTCTTGTGTTACAACATCTTTACGTAGGTTAAAAAAGTCTTTGATTGCCAACATCAACTGTGGACTTATTCCTGATTTGTCTGAAAACAATAAAAATATATGTATAAGAGAAATCAGGAATATTTTTAGTAGCACAATTCCATCTATGATTGCAGATGAAATAAACAAATATTTTTCTGGCTATATTTATATTCAAGTTTGGTATGACTAAAAAAAAGATTATAAATGAAAATTCGTCTTTACAAAAAAGTCAAACTGCAAGGAGGTTTTCAAATGAAATTTGTTGTCAAAGTAACAGAACTCCGCTCATATCTTGTCGAGGTTGAGGCGGAGAATACAAAAAAGGCGAATGACATCGTTCTTGCGAAAATAGACAAGAAAAATCTTCCGCAGACAGTAAACAGAGAAGAGAGGGTTATTGTTGAATTTAATAAGTCAAAAGGAGTATGGAGTAAAAGATGAACGAGGTAAGACTATCAGGAAAGGTAACAAAGGCATACATAAAGGATGACGGAACATTCATAATGCGGCTGGCGTGCAAATATGACCACAAAATAGGGGCGGAGACAATACGGTGCGAGTCATCGTTTCCAGTGATTATGAGCGACACAGCCAAGACCAAACATCTTGACGTGATAGCAGGCGACAAGGTTCTTGTTACAGGTTATCTAAGGGTTGATTTCAGGCTAAGCAAAACCGGACAGGAACGGCAGAAACTGAATATCTACGCATCGGAGATTGAGGTAACAAAAGAGGCTTGGAATCAAGGAATCTAATAGGTTGTATAATTTTTTTTACTATGAGTATACAAAATATATATAAAAATACTTGTTAGTATACAAAACGTATATTATAATACTAACAAAGGCATATAAAGTTATGCAAGGAGAAAAGAAAATGAAAGCAGGCGACAGATTTATTCGAGTTTATGATCGTTTAAAAGATGATTACATTGAGTTTCAAGTTCATACCGTCGATAAGCTGTCAAAGGACGGTAAGAAAATCAGAACTTTAAGCAACAACATATTTGAGGTGGACGACGACAAAATCATTACCTCTGGGCATGATTTTCAAAGGACGGTCATGAAACTTATGGGAAAGACGGATTTCCATAAGTCCTTTAAGACGTACAACCATTTTGTTGTACGGTTTGTGGTTTATCCTACAAACCATAGCTTTGGGTCAATTGAGCCGGTGATTCCAGTGGATGATGAGTTTGATGATACAGTCCATCTTTTCTATAGTGGGGGAAGATTCACTGTCGAGGCGAAACTCGCAGAGAACACTGGTTTCAGTAAGTTAGAGGAACGGAAAATAGAGGCAAACCATATAGTGAGCCACTGGTTTATAACCGGCTTTGATAGCTTGATTGCTTTTTTTGCAGGTAAGGCAAACTGGACTAATGAGCCTAGCCTTCTCGAGAAACTCAATGAATGGGAGGAGAAATTTGGGTTTGAAAAATCGCTAGACCTTTGGACTGACTATCTAGGCGGAACAACGCAAATTGAATACGCAATTGAAAATAATATCGACCCGACTGATTACGACCGCTGGCAACGTGTTCAGAAACTCTTGAGACACGAACTGAAATATGAAACCGCAAGAGGTATTTTCAATATCCTTTACGAAAAAGAGGACATTGAAATTCTCGGATGTGAGTAGCTTACGTATATCAAAATACTAAATAAAAAAAATCTTGCGGTATATGCCGCAAGAAAAAGGAGGGAAGATATGAAAGACATAAGGAGAATAAACAATGATTTACGGATTTAATTCTTTTGGGTACGAGGGTTCTTTGGTTGTAGTCGAATCAGACATTAGAGATGGAATTCCTTCTGTTGACATCGCAGGACTTGCGGATTCGTCCGTCTCTTGCACGTGGGAATTGGTAAATACAGCAATAGAACGAAGCGGATTTGAAATTCCGCAGAAAAGAATTCTTATAGCCCTTAGCCCTGCTGATTTAAGAAAAGAGGAAGGTTTTTCTCTCTCTATCGCACTTTCACTTCTTGTGAAAAGCAAGAATAACGATGTGCTTATTATGGGCGAGCTTGAAAACAATGGAAATATTATCCCCTGTATAAAGGGTACTTTTGCTGCCTGTCAGAATGCAAAACAAAACGGCATAAAATATGCAATTCTTCCGAAGAATTCCAAGGTTCCTGCCGGAATAAAAGTCTATGAGGCTGGCAATCTAAAAGAAGCGGTTGACGCGATTTTAAGTCTTAACGCTGGCGATGACAGGCTTTTCAAAGAAAGAAATGCTCCTGCCGATTTTACGACAGAAGATAATATTCTGTTTAATGACTTCCCTAATGAAGAAAAGGAAGCCTTCGATAAAACCACAGGACATAACAATCTGAAATTCGCTATGGCTGTTGCCATAGCAGGAAGACATCATTTATTGACATACGGAATTCCCGGAGATGACAAGTCTTATATCCTTAGAGAAGTTTCTATGATTTTACCGAAACTTACATCCGACGAAAGCAACATCGTTTCAAAGATATGCTCTCTCGTAGGCGAAACGACAAAAGATTATAAAACAGAACGACCTGTCAGAATACCACATCCATCCGTTACGATTGAAGGAATGTTCGGAGGCGGAGCCGGATGTCGACCTGGAATAATTTCTCTTGCTCATAATGGAGTTCTCATTCTTGACGAGGCGGCAGAGTTTAGGACATCCGTTCTACAGATGTTAAGAGTGCCACTCTCGACAGGAACTATAACTTTAAGCCGTGCAGGACGCTGTACAGTTTTTCCCGCGAGATTTCAACTTTTCATGGCAACAAGTCCGTGTCCTTGCGGCAACTTTGGTTCTAAAGACCGGACTTGCCTTTGTTCAAAAGGAGCTATCGAAATGTACTGGAAAAAACTTTCATATCCTATTGATAGCGGAATCGCTATAAAAGTAAACGCAGACGACGAGGATAATTCACGCAAGAATTTCACAATAAAAGAACTGCGTGATTTCATCAGCACCGCTTGGAAAAGACAACTCCGCAGGCAGGGAAAACTTAATCAGGATTTATCAATCAGAGAGGTAAGCGAGTTTATAAAACTCACAGACGAGGCAAAAGTCCTCTTTGAAAGAGAAACAGAAGGTTTTTCAAAAAGAGAGGCAGTTGTAATCCTTGAACTAGCCCAGACAATCAATGACATCTCGGAGAATTTTTCAGATGAATTGCAGAAAATTCATATAGAAGAGGCTATTAAGCTGCACGGAAAAATTCCGTATGTAACAAACATTTAATAAGAGAGCCTAATCAAAGATTGTGAGGCGATAAGTTCGTGCAAAGTAGTCAAAGTATAGTTTTGGAGGAATAGAAAAAATGAAAGTAACTAAAGAATACGAATGGAATGAGGTTGTTGAGAGTAACAATAATTGAAACCCTGGCTTATACAATCGAAGTTAAAGGTGTTGACGAGCAGACTGCGATTGCTATCGCAAAAAACACTTTTGAAAGAGGCGATGTGCCGCTCAGGGGAATGGCAGAATGCAGTACTGAATACCAAATAAGCGATAATGATTCCGTTGATATGACGCTTGATAAGGACGGAAATAATCTTGACATACCGGAGGAATATCTATGACAAGACAGGAATTTGTTGATATGGCGGAAACAGATGGCAATGACTATGCCTTTGAGGAGCTTATGAAAGAGGACAGCCGCATAAAATTCATCGATGACCTTGATGTGGAGAAATTCGGCGACCTAAGCGAGTCAAACTACTGGTTCTATGACGGAAAGAAAAGCCCTGTTCCGCTATGGGGAGCGGATGACGTAGAGCAATGCGGAGTATTCAGGGAGGACTAAGATGACAAGGATGAGAATAAACGCAAGATTCTCAAGGGAGCAGAAAAAATTCCTTGAAAAAGGCGACTATAAGAGTTTTGCAAAATCCGCAATAACTGAAACCCTCGAATTCTCAAAGCATTTCGCACATTATCTACCAGATGACACAGACTCAAGAGATGTTTTCTCAATAATCAACAAGGCTATCGAAGATATAACAAAACTTTAAGTATAAGTACATAGCCAACCGTCTGAATAAAATGATAAACAAAACATAAGAAACACAAGGAGAATAAGAATATGCACCAAATAAATAACCTCGTTATAGAAGGAACTATCGTCCAGAAATCAAAACTAACAACATTGGATTCTGGAACTGATTTCTGCCAGTTCGTATTAAGAAATGAGATAAGCGAAAAATCCTTATCTGGAGATAAGGCTGTATACGAATTTGAAGTGTTCGCTTATGGCTTTATTGCCAAAAGTGTCTCAAAAAAAAGGCTTGGAACAGAACTCAGAATAGTCGGAATACTGAAACAGGTTAAACAGAAATGAATTGCCGCAAGGTAATCATTGTCGCAGACCATATTGATTACAGACCATTGCCAGCTGAAAATCAAGGCATATAGGAGTATAAGGATGGGATATTATTCACAAGTTACTATTCAGATTCAGGACAAAGGGTATGAAATGCTGAAAAAATCAATGGATGAATACAACGAATCCTTCGGTGGCTTTTTCATTCCCGACAGAATTCTCAGCCGCGACAGAGACTGTGGAACAGACTATATAATCCAATGGGATTCTATCCAGTGGTGCCCGGACTACAACGACATTCTATCCGTGGAATCAGTTCTCGACAAGTTAAAATCAATGGCAGCAAAAGGCGAGGCTCCCGACGGCTACAGATTCTGCAAGATTAGGATAGGCGAAGAGGTTAATGATATTCACATAGATTTTAATGACTGGTCATACAGGGAGGATGGTATCTATTGGCAGACATCCGTTCCGATTCCCAATGGATTTGAGGCTTGCCAACAACAGGGAGAATTAAATGTTTAGTATAAAAGAGTATGAGAAATTTTTTCAGAGCGGACGCAAGACAATAGGAGAGCATGAACCTCTTCTTGCCCTTGCGATTGCTTCTGATGACGGAGATTCCGAACACGGATGGGAAGAGATTGTGTATACAGTGCCTGAAAAATGGCTCAAAAAATACATGAAAATACTAACCGGAAGAAAATGGACTTCAAGAGAACTTCGTAAATGGCTTTGCGAGGAATATGATTCAGAAGATTCCTCTCAAATATTTGACCAAGCCGTGCTTGAGCATCAGCTTGTAACAATGAATATATATTAAAAAGGAGTGAACCTATGACAATGATGGATAAACTTGAAGCGAAGTTTGCAGACCTTAAAGAGAGGTGCGAGGCACAGAGAAACATATTGAGAAGAATTTCAATGGCACGTACAAAGAAGTGATTGACCTTAGTTATAACCGCACAGAATACCTTATATGCGACATAAGTCTTCTTAAATTCTCCGAAGATTCGATAGACTTCATAATCGAATTTGAGGACGGACAGACACAGTTCCTGCATATCAAGCCCGGTGAGATAAGAATAACTTTTTAACACATAGTAAGGAGAAAATGACTATGGAAAAACTTGTTGTAGGTGATTTCTTAAGCTGGAGGTCTTTTGCCGAATATGCGGAAAGGCATTATCTCGGTCTCCTTGACGAACTTTCCGAAATGAATCTTTCAGTGCTGACCAGAGAGATACTCTTTGTCTTCTGCATGACGACCTGGTGAGCATAATCAACAATGCGGAGGAGTTTGACAGGAAGACGGGGAATAAAGGGAATAAAAAGGAGTGATAATATGGAAAGATTTAAAATCGGCAAGAAATACAGAAATGTATTCGGGGATTCAGTTTTAATTGTCAAAAGAACTGAAAAAACAATCGTCCATCAGGGATTCAATAAGGACGGTTCAGAGCGGTACAGACCGACACGCTCGAAACTTGAACATATAAATAATACTGAAGCCATCAATGTTAATAGTATTGACATTTTGCGTGCTGACATCAAGGCTTAAAAAGATACGGAGGAATAGAACAATGGATTTTGACAAAAGCAAAGTATATACCGTGATAACCGCTGATGAAGTGGAAATTGGCAGTAAAGGCTACTATGCTGACTGTCCTAAAGATTTGGAGGAGAGGGTCAATTCCGACAACAAGACTTATTATGACACCCTTACCGGAATAACCCCAACGTCAGAGGTTTATAGGTTCAAGATAGGAACTGCCTTTACATCTGAGTATGCCCTCTTCTATCTTGTTGAGGAGCCTGAAAAAAAGAAGCTGCAACCATATAGGGATACGGATGAAATGGTTGACCACTTTTGTAGACACTTCAACCTTATACCGCAGGAGCACTGTCTTCCACGGATTTGGGTCAAGGGTAAACCTGAGGACAGATATAGGGATGAAATATTGGAAGTTATAGGATTTTACAAAAAAAGTAATACTGTAGTTGTCGGTCGGTCATGTGATGATGAAAATGAGTTCACGTTAGACGAACTCTTTATGCACTTCACCTATCTTGACGGCTCGCCGTGCGGAGTTAAAGAGGAGGAATAGAAATGTTTAAGAAACTGTATTATTACTACCATCACTATAAGATGTGGAACTATATTGTAGGTCAACTCAAAGCACATCCGCAGGCTAGTTTGACTGACATCAAGATTGCATATTTAGGGAAATCAACTACGACGACAAGCGTTATTTGAATTACAATTTCTGCTATTTATGTAGCTATGCTAGGCTTATAAGACCAATAGGTACCATATGTATTTCTTGCCCTCTATGTAAGAAATATAGTAAGACTTGCTATGATATAGATTCAATGTATCGTAGAGTATTCAATAATGTAAGGTCTATAAAATTATCTGAGGAGCGTATAGCCGCGGCTGAAAAGATAAGGGATTGTGTGCTTTTCTGGAAGAATAGAAGATATAAGAGGAATAAAAATGAAAGTAACTAAAGAATACGAATGGAATGAGATTAAATGGGCTGAACTGGACGTTGGAGATACCGTTCAGCTTCCAGAGTTCACAGTGCCTAAACAGTAGTAGGAGGAGGCATAGAACTGCTCTTTGAAGAGCAGATAGTCAAAGACACGGCGACTGTCTACAACATTAAGGACGACAAAATCTATCTCATCTTTAACCATGCGTTATTCACATCTGCTATGGACTTAAACAATGCGACAGAGTGGAAAAAGACACAGCTACGTGCTTATCTGAGGAGTGCCTTTAAAAATGCTATGAGAGATGTAGGTGTACCTGTATCAAAGGTGCCTCTGCTTTCAAAAGATGAAATCCTTGGACTTCAATTTTTTAAGAGCAAAAAAAACGTGGTCGCTTTTGTGGAGGATGAATCGTGTTTTGTAGGTTATTGGTTGAAGGATATATCGTCGGCGTCGTATTTCTGTGCTACGTATTTCACTGGATATGTCGGTTCAAAAACCGCAAGCAATGAGGACATTTTCGTCCGTCCTTGCCTCACTGTCAATACAAAACAACAAGATAACTAACATAAAATACAAGCATAAAAAAAAAAAAAAAGGAGATTTGTGTATGAATTACAGCAACCTAAAGGAAGATGTGATATGTATCGTCAATTCCTATCTTGGCGTATTGATTATTGAATTACTACATCCGAGATGTATAGACTTGTTTGTTGAACCACTGACCTCTACATCTCTAGGAATAGGTGGAATCTTTATTCATAGCGGTAAAACTTTCACATACACGCTTTCGTTAAATGTTACAGAATCCGGCACTATCCTAATAATGCTTACAGATGGCTTCGGACTTCTGAAAAAAATATTATGGAGTAAAGAATTCAGACATCTATCTGAATTTTTTGCCTTCTTGGAAACACGTTTTGGCAAACAGCTTGATGTGGCAAAACTGAACAATATAAACAAATCTGCATAAGGAGCGGAAATAATGGAACTAAACGATATTCAATTGGAAACGTATACTAGCTTTGAAATCAGCCTTAATTCAAAAGGAAATGCACAATGGGTGGTTAAATCAAAATATCCAACAACGCAAAAAGCCGGAGAAGAACTTTCGGCTGCAATCGACCTTTTAAGAAAAACTTTAAAAGAAAAAGGTATTGCAGAAGCAGGAAAAACAGTAAAAAAAAGAGGAGAAAAAAAAGATGACAAAGGAAGAGGAGAGAAAAGCTCTTGTGAAAGAAATCAAGAGGCTTGAACGTATTTGCTCACCAATCCCCATGCCAGACATAATTACAATCGAGAATACAAGAACAATGGATGGTGGATATATCTTCAACGCCGATTCCGCTCAGAACAAAATACAGGACTTGCCGGAAAAAGACAAGGAAATGTGCCTAAGAATCATATCAGCGAACGAAGGCAAAGATTTAGGATGCAGATTCTGCGTATTAAAGAAAAAACGAAAACTTAAAAAATGGGTTCTTGAATTTGATTCGACAGAAGATTCTAGCCTTACAGAAGAAACTATGGGTATGATTTTAGGAACTCAGTGGTGTTAAACTAAGCGATTGAATATAATCGACTGTTTAAGATATATTAAATTACATAAACAAAAAAAAGGAGTTTTTTATGAAATTTTCAACTATCATTATTACTGCAATCACCGCAGTTTTTTTTACAAGCTGCTTGAGCACCGGCTCAAGCACGTTCTCGTCTAGTAAGCAAATTCACTCTGGAAATATGATAATATCAACAGACGAATTTGCCGGAACAACATACATTGAACATAAAAATATCGGAGTAGACTTCACAACAAAAAAAGGTGTATATACAACAGGCTTCTATATTGAGCCAACATTTTCTACATCAGACGATTATGTCATGTGTTTTCTGAAAATAAGAACCTCTGAACTAGGAAGAAACAATCCATGTAGATGCTCTAAACTTATCTTTCTCGGTGAGTCGGAAAAAGTTACAATAAATATAAAAAGCACTCCGAAAATCGAGATGGATTCCGATTTTATGAATGATTATACAGATACAATTTATTTAGAAGAAATATCGATGTCAGATTACGAGCGGTTCACCAATTTTATACTCAATAATCAGAATATCCGTTTAGGATTCTATACAAATAGCAACGAGGCGGTCGAGCTTAAAGAATACGGAGATAGAGCACATCAAATTTTTTCAGATGCATATTCATACTATGAAACCAATCTTAAACATAAGACTGATACAGCCGTACACGCTAATCAGTTAATCTGGAAATGATTTAACAAAAATTTATCCTAAAAAAACAGGCTGCACAAATTTGCAGTCTGTTTTTTATTCAGCGAAAAAAAGGGAGTCAAATGAAACAAAAGCGTCATATTGACTATAGTAAAATGTCAGTGGAAGAGCTGACTGAAAGAGCAAGAAAAGTCTTGGATGAAATCAATATCTATGAGGCGGAACAAAAAAAAGAAAAGGATTATATTGCCTCAAGAGAGCAGGAATATAATAGACTTATAAGCAAAAAACTTTTAAAGCCTATTGAGGTTAAAAGAATAGTTACAAAGAACGATCTCTGGAAGTTGCTTGGTTATCTTGGAACTCTTCCGTCTGAGTCAATTGTTGTTATCGCCTGTAAGTCTGATGACAGTGTATGCGATGTATTTAACTGCACTGTTGAGAGCAATGCAAATTCCGCAATTCCAGATTCTGGCTATGTACTAGAAAGGACAAGGGAACATAAAGCCGATTATATCTATATGGCACATAATCATCCAAATGGAACACTAAAAGAGTCAGAGGATGATATTGCACTTACAGAACTTACGAGAAAAATTATGAAAACTTTCAATATCAAATTAAAAGACCATATTATCGTAACATTGAAAAATCTTTACTCGATTGAGAAGCGTAAAGTTGTTTATTAAAAAGAGGGTTTTATGAAAGATAAACTATTAAAAATCTTCTCGTATTTAGTTATTATAATCATTCTTCCATTTTATCTGGCATATAAAATCATCAAATTCTTGGCAAAATCTTTTTTTACTTTCTTTAAAAACCGTAAAAACAGAAACATATACTACACAGAGGATGGGATAAAACTAAAAAACAGCACAATGTCCTGGCGAGAAAAGTTCATAGTATTTATCACAATTATATCAACATCAGCTTTCTTTCTTATGGTTTTGGCTGCCGCCATCACCTTGCTTTAATAAAAAAAAGGAGCTTTTGATATGCGAAAAAAAATTATTAATACAAAAGATATGACTATAGACGAAAAAAAAGAGCTAAGAGAGAAACTCAAGGCTGAATATGACGAAAAGCTGCGTATGGCGAGAGAAAATCTTCCCGGCTTAAAAGAACGTCTGAAAGCAAAAGGTTATATCTTGACAGATGACTTCAAGGTGTCAAAGATTGTGGATGGAGTCGCAGTCTGGTTAAGCCCTGTTGCGGCTCTTAATGTTATAAACGGAAAACCGGAAGTTACACAACAAGACAAAAATAGAATGATATGGTCTTTAAGAAAAGAGGGAAAGCTAAGAACGCCATTTTTTGAAAAACCATACGTAAGGGCTTTTATAATTATGTGCTTTATAGTTGCAGGTTTTCCATTCCTGGCTCTTACTACAATAAATCTAACTAAAATTTTTATTGATATAAAAAAAGGAGAGTATAATAATTTCGATTATGTTTATAACAGAGAAACCGCTATTCTGCATGGCGAGGATTTCTATCACAACAATTCTAAGCTGTTGCCAACAATAGAAACGAAAGAGGAAAGAAAAACTAGATACAAAACTGAAAGGGCAAGAATATGGGCGGATTTCAAAGACCCCGAAGGTTCTACTCAAAAATATAGAGAAAGTATGAAAGAATTTCATCAATATACAAGAGAACACAAGAGGAAATGGAATCTCATGGCAAAGGTTTATTTTACATACACTTTCTTAAAAGACGAGGTAAGTTATTTTATAGAATGGCTAAGTGTGAAAATAACAACTTCTGATTTTTGGTTTTCTATTGCTGAGAAATATGAGCCATATCGCTTAAAAAGCGATATTGTTGACGCTCTAATAACCCCATTTATATTAGGACCTGTTGTAGCTGCGTTTTTATATCCAGTTACAATAGTCTTTGCTAGCTTTTTTCTTACTATATTTCTTCCTAAATACTTATATGAAGATACCTGCATGACGGATGATGAAATAAAATCCGCAACGACTGTGCTTGCCGTCCTTGCCGCAAAATCCGTCTTTGATAGCACAAAAGAACAGAAGCGACGCGAAGATAATCCTATAAAATTTGATGACTAAGTTGTAATTTACAACTCCACTGATACCGTGTAGTCCGATACACGGTATTTTTTTTGTCTTTTTTCTGCAAGTAACACGCTATATTTGTATTGTAATAGTTGTAAAATACAACTAAAAACTATAAAAAAAGCCATTTTTAAGTTGTATTTTACAACTTGCAGTTGTAAAATACAATTATGATAGATTTAAGAACCGACGTACTTGTAAAGGAAGATGTAATCGCAAGGTTTCAGCAGAATGATGCCCAGATAAGGGATTTGCTCAATGAGAATGAACTTATCCTCGCAAAACTGAAGGAACCGCATATCCTTATGACAAGAGAAGAGGTCGCGACAAAACTACGCTGCGAACCTACAAAAATCCCAAGAGCAATCCCACGCTGCCGAATTGGCAAGAACTGGCTTTTCGATAAAGCCGAGGTCGAAAATTTCATCCTAAAAAAAACTAGAAAATATTAGCAGCTTCTGTGAAAGCAGGAGCAAGGAGCAGACTATGAAAACAAGCGAAATGAGCAAATTGAAAGAGCCGTTCGCGGAGTCCGACATCGAATGGCGTTTGCAGTCGTGCGGCAAGACAAACGGCAACTTCTGGGCGAAGCCACTTGCCTACATAACATCAAGAGCTGTTCAGGAACGTCTTGACGAGGTTTGTGGACCGGACGGCTGGCAATCATCTATCGAAAAGCAGGGAGACGCATATCTCTGCACTCTTTCGATAAGAGTTGACCACGACGACGGCTCTACGGAATGGATTTCACGGACAGATGGAGCCGACAGCACTGACATAGAGGCGGTGAAAGGCGGAATCTCAGGAGCAATCAAACGTGCCGCAGTCCTTTTTGGAGTAGGACGCTACCTCTATAACTTGAAGGACAGCTGGGCTGAGATAACTCCATCTGGAAGATTCTCAGGACAGACAAAAGAGAAGGAAAGATTCAGATGGAATCCTCCAGAACTTCCTTCTTGGGCATTACCAAAGAATTCCACTGAACATAAAGAAAACCGGAACAGTCCTGCTGACTTGAAAACCCAGAATAACGACTATGAAACAATCAAAAACAATCTGATTGACTTTATGAACAGTGGAATTCTTTCTGACGAAGAATCGGATAAAGCCCGGAAAAGCATAGATGCCAGAAATATCGACGCAATGCGAAAAATTCTAATTGTTGCGTTTCACGACAACAGAAACAAGGAGCATAAATGAAAGACTTGAATGAATTTGCAATGATCGGTCGCCTTACAAGAGATGCAGAAGTAAGGACATTTGATAACGGTGGCTCGGTCATCCGCCTGTCCGTTGCAAATAGCTACACGACAAAAAGAAATGGAGAATGGGTTGATGAAACATCATTCTTTGAAATCCGGCACAACTGTAAATCCACAGGCATAGTTCCTTTTCTTATAAAAGGAACGCAGATAGCAATTGAAGGATGTTTCCGTCAGGAACGCTGGGAAAAGGACGGCAAGAAAAATTCAAAAGTCTATTTTCAGGCTGAAACAATTCAGCTCTTAGGAGGCAAGAGCAACACTCAAAAACAGGAAGAAGTTCCTAAGAATGTTCAATCTGTAGCAAACGCCTTTGATGGAGAGGCTTTTCCTGAGGACATCCCATTTTAAGTAATAAAAGTACAAAAAGCAGAATAAAAATACCTTTCAAATATATAGAGAGGTATTTTTTTATTGCTAAAAAAAGGAGAAAAAAAATGAGCAGTGAACAAAGAGTAATAAAAAGAAAAGTTGTAATGACAGGGCTTCCAGAAATCTTGAATCCTCGCGGAGTAGAGATGTTATGCCAGGCAGTTCTCGCATCTGGAATTAAAGACCGCGATGAAGATTTTATAAAAAACGGACAGGCGGTGAGTTTCTATATAGAAAATGGTTTCAAAAACTTTCCATACTCTTTATCAAAATACCACTTGCTCTATTCTTCCTACAAAAAAGAAAAGCAGCGTAATCAGTTTTCAGAGGGAAAAATTCCGTTAAATGAATTCAAGGAGTTAGCCTGCACAACCTCGACAAAAGAATTAGCAGAACGTTACGGCAAAACTACAGATGCAATAAGAGCCTTCTGTTCAAGGCATGGAATTATAAGAAAAAGGAGAATTTGATTATGAGAATAACAGCGGAGCAGGCTGCCCAAGCACTTAATATAAGCCTATCGACAATAACAAATTACGTAAAAATTTTAAAGATAAAAAAGGAAACTATAAACGGAAGAGTATCAATAGCTCTAGCTCCTGACGACTTTTTAAGCATTGCAAAAAGAATTGATTCTATACATAGAACTACAGAGAAACAGGAACTAGTAAAAAAATACTTATCAGGTAAAAAAAACGGAAAAACAAGTCTTTTATCTATGCAACAAGAGCATCCGCTGATAAAAGAGCCAAAGATGTTCATAACAGGATGGTTTCCGCCAATCGACAGTTATGAATTCCTTCCAGAATGTAACACTGTAAAGACAAAAGGAGCTGAATGGTGAGAATCATAAAAAGAAAAAGGCACAACAGAACTGTATATAAAAAGGATTCTGTCAAAGGTGCTGTTTTTTACTTAGCCGCGGTGATTGTCTTAATGATTGTCATTGCAATAAATATGGGCTTATAAAGTGCCTACCCACTTTATAAATATAGACGAAGGTGTGTGGGGTAAGTTTTATTCCACACACCACCTTTTTTTACAGGAGAAATATATGGAGATTCACGGAAAAGTGGATGTCGAGTGTATACAGATTCAGTTACAGAAAAGAGAAATACAAGCGTCTTTTTCTGCGAGTTGCAAGGGTAGATATATTCACGAAGATGCGGAGCCGTACGATAGCAACGGAACAGGCTATCCAGGATGGAACGAGGTGGACTTGGAATCTGTGTCAGTAGATGAATGGGTATTCTTTGATAACGATGGAAACGAAGTTGAACTTACAGACAGCGAAAGGTGTATGGCGGAAAAACAGATAATAGAGTCTGTAAAAAATGAGGACTCAGAAATCACATGGGAGTATCAATAAAATGATTTACCAAGGAAGCAAGGCTAAACTTAGAAAATACATAGTGCCTATATTACAGGGCTGCATAGACAGACACGGCGTAACAGAATACGTAGAGCCGTTCGTTGGCGGAGCAAATATAATAGACCATATACGATGCGAGATACGCGAGGGATTTGACAACAATCCAGAACTGATTGCACTCCTGCGTTATATGCAGAATAACCCGAAACTCGAGATTGCCCCAGACCACTGTAGCTTTGAGCACTATAAGGATGTCCGGGAGAACAGGAAGAACAACACAGGTAAATATTCAACGGAGTACACAGCTCTTATCGGGTATTTCGCAAGCTACGGCGGAAGGTACTTCGACGGTGGTTATGGCAGGGATTCAAAAGGAGGCAGAGAGATATATGCGGAGCGTCTTAAATATGCGAGAGAGCAGGCACCGCTTCTTTCTGACATAAAGTTTGCTTGCTTTGATTACAGGGAATTAAATAATTGCGAAATCAGTAGAGAAGTAGTTATGTACCTAGACCCGCCCTACAAAGGCACAAAGACATACAACGGTGGAAAATTCAACCACGAAGAATTTTATGACTTTGTACGGTCTATATCCGGCAAATGCTATGTGTTCATCTCCGAGTTTGATATGCCGCCGGATTTCAAGTGCGTATGGATCAAGGAAAGAAAACTTCTGCAAAAATCTGATAGAGAAAAGGGCGACGTTGCGGTCGAGAGACTTTACACAATAGGTCTGTCAGCTGAATAGAAAAAATACATAAGATATAAGGGGGTATGAAACGATGCTAAATGAACTTTCAACAAAAGAAAAATAACCAAAAGCAATGACAACACTTCGAGCTGGACTTCTGTGGAATCAAAGCAGTTTGAAATAATAAAAGGAGGAATAGAAAATGAAGTTTGATATAAGCAATGTATATGGGGCGTTAAGTGCCAATGCTGTGAAAATCGGGAGTAAGGGCTATTATGCTGACAATTTGGAGACTCTCAAGCTAAGGGTGTCAGATGAAGCCAGTAAGTCGTATGGTGTGGTTACTGAAATATTGGGTGAGGACTGTCTTTACAGGTTCCGTATAAATGGTGCATGGGACAGGGCTTTCTTTATCTTATTGAAGAGCCTGAGCCTGAGGCTAAGACTGAGGTGAAGCCATTATCACTTAAAGAGATAGCCAAGCTAAGCTGTGAGAATGCAATAAGGCGTGAGGCGAACGGTGGACATATCTCCGTAGGAACAGAAAGTATGCTCAAGCACTGTGCGACAGAGGTTCTCGAGGCTATAAAGGCATACATATACTGGTCTCAGGCCTTGGATTTAACGCAGTTGCAAGAGTGTAAGGACAGTTTCGCATCCGAGCTTGCCGACATCATCTGCTGCTGCACAATCATAGCTGGAAGGGAGCTTATCGACCTTGACAAGGCAGTGGCGGATTGCCTTGAGAAGAATAGAAAAAGAGCAGAAGGCACAGGAGATAAGAAATGAGAAATTCTACCTACACTATTTTATTAGCAATGAACGATGTACTTACAGGCAAGCCAAGCAAATATTACCTTGTTTCCTATAAGACAGATAGAAAAGGTGATATTTTCTGTAAATATGTGCATGACGGACTACCTCATAAAGCCCATGTCTACAGAAGTTATACCTCTGCGTTATCAGCAGCACAAAAAGTTTTGGAAAAAGATTACCGCATATTGGAAGTTTCAATTATACGCAATTTTAGAATAGAGTGTCAGAAAATTACAAAGTAGGGTAAAAAAAAATGAGCGAAATAAAATTAAAGAAAGGTGATAATGTTGTTATGCACACTTGCATAGAATCAAAAGGAAAGAATTTCGGTAAGGTCTGGACTTGCCGTACCGACAGTTTCAAATGCGAAGCTGGTATAGAAGTTGTATTTCTTGAAGGTTTTTCCGGCTTCTTTTACACAAAATTTCTACAGCCTGTAAAACTTGATTCATTTTGCAATGAAAGAATTAATAGTCTTGAAGCAAGCCTGCTAGATGTATCAACACAGGCAACAAAACGCATTGGAGAACTTGAAAACGAAAACTCAAAACTGAAAGAAAAAGAAAACACAGTACATACTCTTGATGTTTTGCACAAAGAAGCCGTTAGAAAATATGACAAAGCAAACGACCAGCTCACCAAAGCAGAGGAAATTATAAGAACCTTATATTACATAATACAAGGCAGAATTGATTATGAAGATAACATACAAATTAAAGATAGTATGGATTTAGCAAAAGACTTTCTAAATGAGGTAAAATAATGAGTATCTTAAATGAAAAGACAGAAGAAACATCAAAGAAAATACACCTTATGGTAACAAATCTCTGTTCAAGACATTGCCCTAATTGCTGCAATAAAGGTTATTCTTTAGATGATATTCCACTTGTTACGGAAGATGAATTAAAGGACTGTGAATCACTGTTCCTTACAGGTGGAGAACCTTTTGAATTCTGCAATGTGGATGGTCTGGCAGAGTATTATAAAGAACATTATCCGAGCATAGAGAATGTAATTGTTTATGGTAATGTCAAAGAGTTTGCGGGTTATCTTTTCCTTGCAAACGGAACTCTAAACTATGTCGATGGCGTTTCATTATCAATCAAAGATAAAGAAGATTTGGATATTTGGAACAGGTCTGTTCGTAACCTTATGCAGTATAGCGGAAAAATCAGGAATCTTATTCATAATCGTTTATATTGTTTTATAGACGGTGAAATTATAGAAGCCGATAGATTCCCGGTAATCCAAAGAAAATGGGTAAATTACAAAGAATGGAAGCCCGCTGATGATTCCATTTTCAGAAGAGCTTTCTAAAGGAGTGTATATGACAAAGGAATTCAAGTTTGAGGTGTTTCCAAATATGTGTAGTTTATGTACTTTTGTAAACACAAGGCAGATAACACAGGAAAACATACAGTCCATAACGGAGGTCAGTGTGGATGGCATGGCTTATGCCACTCTGTGCTACTGGGAGACGACAGAATGACATTGCAGGAACTGACAGATATGTTGCAAACCTGGGGTCATCAAGGACACGCTCAGGATAACGTTGAGTTTGAGGTAGACAACTATATATACAAGCCGGACTACATAAGGGTTATCTCCAAATCAAGGCAGTTGCCTACAAAAACTCTCCGGCTCTGTATCGAACGGAAAGTTGATAAGCAAGGTTAAAGTAATATAAATAGCCGTTCAATTTTTAGTTAAGTAAAATAAAAGTTGGTTATTCAAAAAGAGGTTTGAAATGACAAACAAAGAAAGAAGAAAAATTAAATCTGCATTAATTCGATGTGCAGAAGAAAATGAGAACAGAACTTACGCAAAGATGGACTGCTGTGTAATTTGTGTAAGCAGTATCTGTCGCAGTGCTAAAGAAATAATTGAAGAGTTAGAAAAGCAGGTTAGGCGGATGAAGAATTGCTTAAATTGTTCAAACTGTCATACTAATCAAGATAAATGCCGAGAATGCCACAATGAAAGTAAATGGATGCTTAGAGATGATTAAGAACGAACTTGAATACAAGGAATGTCCTGTCTGCAAAAAGACTGTTACTGCACAGGAGGCATCGTCTATGATACTCTACGGTTTCTGTAAAGACTGTCTTATAGAAAGACTGAAGTGCTGTGAGAACTGTGCTGACTATGACGGACAGGACTGCGATGCGGACAACGAGAACTGTTGCAGGTGCTTTACAGGCGATAAAAATGATGATTGTTATTGGCGGTTAGCTAAAGACTTTGATGAAGAATAAAAGGAGATATATAAAAATGAAGTTTGATGAGTCAAAGGTATTCACTTTATTAAATGCAGATAAGGTGAAAATCAGGGACAAGGGCTATTTTGCTGATAATTTAAGAGTCCTTAAAAATGCGGTTCTGACCGAAGACAGAGAGCTGTTTGGAGAAATCACAGAATTCTCGCTGACGTTGCTCCGTGTAGGTTTGGTATCAAAGACGACGAATCTGGTTATGGTGAATATGGACTGTTTTACTTGGTTGAAGAGCCTAAGGAAGAGAAACTCCGTCCATATAGAGATATGGAGGAGTTGAAACAGGATTTCAGCAAAAGATATAACTCCTATACAGGTTGGAACGAAAGTGAATCCGATGTATAGTCCGTTGATTTGGGTTAAGTCTAAACGTACAGGCTATCAACGTTTAATAACCGCATATAGTAAAGACATTATACTGATTGGTTCATTATCAATCTGTCTTCAGGATTTGTTTGAAGACTTTGTGTACCTTGATGGTACCTCATGTGGAATTAAGGAGGAATAGAATGGAGTTTGATAAGAGCAAGGTTTATACCGCATTAAATGCGGATGAAGTAAAAAATGGAAGTAGGGGTTACTTTGCTGACACAATCAATGGACTAAGAGGTATGGTAGAGCAAGAATCTAGGTTGCAATATGGAGCAGTGAGAATAAGAGGAGATTATGAACTTTATAGATTTCACTTTGAATGCGAAACGAAGACAGAGACCTCTATGACTACAACCTCTTCTATCTTGTAGAAGAGCCTAAGATAGAAGAGCCTAAGAAAGAGGAGTTTCGCTCTTATAATGATGTAAATGAGATGATTGAGGATTTTGAGAAGCGGTTTTATCTTGTACCACAAGCTCTCAACCTTTCACAGTCTCTCCGTCTTCCACAGATTTGGATCAAGGGTAAACCTGAAGGCAAGTGTAAAGATGAAATAGTGCAGGTTGTTGGGTTTTATAAAGACCTCGTTACTATATGTCGGGCATACGATGTAAATGAGTTCACTCTGTATGAACTTTTTGACCACTTCACCTATCTTGACGGTTCTCCTTGTGGAATCAAGGAGGATTGAGATGAAACTTGCTTTTGTTGTAACAGAAGTTCCGCCAAATTTATACTTTTGCGGTGAAGGTAAGTGTCAATCAGTTGTAATTCCTGTTGAAATTCCCAATGAATTTTTCCCGAAAGAGATTACTACATTAGTCAAGACTGATTTGCAAAAAGACCATAAGACCATTACCGACATTATGCTTGTTAAGGAGTAAACAAAATTGATATTTGATTTGTGGAAAATTGACTTGTGGAAAACAAAATGCAGAAGTCATGCCTCGTCCAAGAATGTCGAGGACAAGGCTATAAAGTTTGCCGCGAAGCACGTGTGCGGCAACTGTTGTATGAGATGTGAGCAGATAGATTTGCTCTGCGGATGTGTCCGCTATTATATAAACGCTTTCCAAGATGGTTATAGGGAATGCGAGGAGGATAAGAAAATGGCAGAAGAGAAAATGACAGAAGAGAAAAATAATATTTCTGAAAAACTTAAAAAAGAGAGTTTTTGATTTGTTTACCAAACTGCAAAAACTTGCAGTATTTATCGGCTCAGAAAGATACAAAAAACTGCCTTTATTTCACAGATATTTATTAAGAAGGCAATTTCATTTCATGAGTAAATACCACCAGATTCTGGTTTTACGTCAAAAAGACTTAAAAGAACATGGGAGTAAAAAATGACAAAAAAAGAATTAAAAGAGAAAGCTAAAGAGTATGCCAAAAGCCATGCACTTTTTTATATGTCTACAAAAGATAAAAAAATTGTTACATCCGCCAAGGAAGTTGAGCACGGTTACAGAACTGGTTTCAATGCCGGATATACAGACGGCTATGAAGCCGGAAAGAAAAACGAGCGTGAGCTTCAATGCGGAAAGAATTTTTTGGAAAGACTTGTAAAAGAAAACAAGGCGTTAAGAGAAAAGATATATGAGGTTGGATGCTATTGCAAAGCCGTTGATAAAGTAAATGAAAAATTGAAATGCTGTCAAAACTGCAAACATTGGAAATGGCAAGACAGCGATGATTTGTCAAAGAATAGCGGTGTTTATTACTGCGAATCCAAACTTGGCGGTAATGAACTTTTTTCTGGCAAATGCGACGGTTGGGAGATGCACGAATGAAAGTGTTTCCACTGATTGTCAAAATCCTGTTAATGTCTGCGACTCTTACAGCAGCGTCAATCCATGCGGCAAATGACAGGATTGCATTGACAATTTTGTACTGTTTTATCGTGGCTTATTATTGTGATTGTGAAGGATGATAACAAGAATTAAGAGGTTGAATTATGAAATTTGAGAATACAGAAGTGTGGGGATTTGAACACGCATTGCGTGGAATGCGTAATCCATTGAACAGTTGGGATAAAGGAGATTCTGGCTACATTGACAGAAGATTTAATGACCAGTTCCATATCGGTAAGAACGACCTAGACCTTGCACAACGGTTGATAAAGGCAGGTTTTGAATATCGAAAATTCTTACGACAGATTTTTGCATCAGTCGATATTACCGCACCAATGTACTGGTTTGGCGAATTTGACACTTATAAAGTTGGAACAGTTGCAAATTCAACGAGCAAAATGCACAAACTTGCAAGCACTCCAATAACAAAAGATTGCTTTGAAATGGATGACTTTGAAGCAGTTCAGCTCCACTGCTATCCTAATGTTGGTACTTTTGAAGTTGATGAGATATGGGAAAAGCATATTGAAAACTGTGAAAAATTAAGACTTGCCTATGTTGCAACAAAAAACAAGCTGTATTGGAAAGAACTTATACGTTTGTTGCCTGAAAGTTGGTTGCAAAAAAGAACTGTAACAATGAACTATGAAAATATTCTTAATATGTATATGCAGAGAAAAAATCATAAGTTGAATGAATGGTCTGGTAAAGATGATTCATCTAAAACGACTTTTTGTTCCTGGGTTTTATCTTTGCCTTATGCAAAAGAATTTTTTATAGAGCCGTTTGAACCTGATTTTAAAGTGGTTAAAAAAGGAGGAATAGAAAATGACAGACAAAGAAATTGAAAGAGAAGATGAAGAAATTGAAAGAGAACGAGCAAGGATATTAAGAAACTTGCTTAGATATTTTGGAGGTAATAAATGAAAAATGCGTTTGACAGTCTAGTTTTAATGGCGTTTGGGTTTTTTATCACTGTTCCTTTTGCGATATGGAAATGGGTAGATTTAATAATCTTGCTTGTGAAGTGGATAGGAAAACATTGGAATTAAGGAGGTGGTACAAGAATGAATAGAATAAATCTTAATGATTACGAAGAACAAGAGCCTATTATTTCAAAATTGACAACAGAAGAGAAGTGTCGATTCTGTATAAATTGTGATGTTGATGGAACTTGTATAGCAAAGAGAGAAGCTCCATTTGACAGTTTTGAATGTGAGAACAATGAAAAGTTTGAACCTTATGAGGAGCAATAGAAGATTGTGCCTAACCTTAAAGATGAATACAACAGAGAACTATTTTAGGAGAATGAGCTATGTTTGAGAAAGAAGCAGAGCAGTATTGTACACATCAAAAACTTTTAGAAGATGCAAGGGATAGTGTATGTAAGGCTTTTGAAGATGGTGCGGAGTTTGGTTATAACAAGGCGAATGAATGGCATTATCCGTCAAAAGGTGAATATCCTAAAGAATGTGAAAACGTATGGTGTTACTGTAAAGTAGTTAATGTTAAATTCTATAGCATTGGACATACAATAATTGGTGGAGATAATAAAATTAGGTGGTGGTCAAATAATAAAGCAGAAGAACTAAAGGTTTACGCTTGGAAAGAAATTATACTTCTAAAGGAGAGTAAATAAATGCGTAAGTGTAGAGAATTGATTTTACTAGCCATTAAGCAGAAGTTGGGTTTTTTACACCACGGTTTTGCTGTTTATAATAAAAAGACAAAAATAATTTGGTCTATATGGAGTGAACAGTATAAAGCGGTAACAGAACTTTGCAGATTGCGTAATAAATATCCAGAAGAAGTGTTTGATATTATGGAAATATATTAATGGGAGTGAAAAAATGACTAAAGACGAAATTAAAAACAGAATTAGCATGGCACTTAAAGACCCTGTATTACAACAGGGTTTTGAGATTATCTGTAAGGAAAATGTAGAATTGAAAGGTGAAGCAGATAGTGTGTTAAATAATTGGTGTAAAGGAGATGACCCATGTCCACATCTTAAAAAGCGAGACGAACAACTCACCAATGCCAAAGGACTTTTAAAATGGTTTGTATGGTATTTTAGAGAAGGCAACTCGAATCTTGTACCTTATAAACATAAAGTTAAAGAAGCAGAGCAATTTTTAAGTGAGCTGGAAAATGATAGTAAGAGCAGTTTGTGAAAAATGCAATCACAAATGGGATTTAGAAATGAAACCTATGGAAATAATTACTTGTCCTAACTGTAAGACAGTTTATGACGCATTGATAGTTGTAAACGACCCCGAAAATAAAGAAACAATGAGAATTGCTAGGGAACATAGCGAGGTAGAGCAATGACACAATTATACAAGAAAAATGGAGCGGTCGCTCCCGATTTTTGCCGTAGACAAATAAAGGAGAGAACGAAGTTTTGCAAAAACTGCAAGTATCGTCGTCTGAAAGTCCTAGAAACGGAAGCCCTGGACTTTGATAAAGACGAATTAATAGAACCTTTGTTTGCAAGGTATTTTTGTAATTATTGGGAGCAATCTTAATTTCAAAAAATAGGCATAAACGAAACTATTAAGATTGCGGTCGTTTTAGTCATAAACGGTTTTTGTGGAGCAAGTGCAAATTATATATTTACATATATAAAGCACTTTTTGAGAATCCGTTTATGTAAAAAACTAGGAATTGAAGCAACTGAAAAGAATATTGCTTTAATGGAGTCGATTGAATATCAAAGTGTATGAGGTGTAAAAATGACTAAAAACGAATTAAGAGAACTTTGCAATGTCTGCAATAACTATGACAGATTGGAGATTTACAAATGAACTACATAGGCGATTTATACGGCAAAGTAAACGGAAAATACATCAAGCTGGAGATGACATCTTCTGATGTTGACTTGCTTGAAAAGGAAAAATGCGAGCTGCTTGGAATTATCCAGAAGAAAGACGAAATTATCGGAAAAATGAAAAATTGCGACGACTGCAAGAATTTTGGTGAATATCTCGCCTGTGTAAAAATTGATGGCACAAACAGAACTGTTGCACAGAAAAAAGTCAAATGTCGCAGATTTCTTGAACAATGTAAAAACAACAAGCTATTGGAGATGAAAAAAAAGACTTTTGAAGAACAAGCTGATGTTGAGAAATTGTTCCGTTTTGAATAGGTGTTTTAGCTGTTTTTTGTGTTTGTTGGGTTTTTTGTTTCATTTGTTATTGCTGATATTGCGAACTGTAAATCGTTTCCGGCTTTTGAAAAACTAGTCCAAACAATCTCCCATGGAGAATATGCTGTTCTTTTTGAGATCTGAATTTTAGGGGGGTAAAGCACACCGACGGTTTTTATGCCAGCAAAAAAACTGGTCCACTTTTTTGTTTTGAACATAACAAACCTCCTTGTAAGACTTTATAATCCAATTATATCGGAGAGATTTAAAAAATCAATTGCCGATTATTATTTTCACTATATCTATTGGCAACCGAAATTGGCAGCACTATATTTAGTGTTGTCAAAAATATACTGAACAAAATTATCATTCTTTTTGTAAAGGAGAAAACAAGATGAAAGTTGTATCGACAGAAACTCTTCCAACCATAGATTCTGTAAACAGGTTTATCAGAATATCAAAGTTGAAGCAGAAGGATATAATTAATATTTATCGGGTTTCTGACTTCTCATACGTTATATTTTTTGGAAATTTGAGAATACAGATTAGCGGAGGTCATTATGCGTAGTTTTCTGGGTTGTGCGGAAAGACGATGTAATTATCTTGACTGTTTAAACCAGCTGGATAATTTTTTATTAAGCCATTCAAAAGATATAAAACTCCGTAAAATGAACAATATAAATGGAGTTCATAGAATAATTGTGGAAATTGAAAAAAATATTGATGAGTTTATTGAATATGGTGAAGATGTGGAAATTCCTTGCCCTAAGTAATATAAATACGAGAAAAAAAAGCTCCTCGTGGAGCTGTTCAAAAAGAGGTAATAAAAAATAACCCTAAATGTGTTTATTAAGGCATAGAAATTAAAACGAACTAGTTGATTGGAGAATATAATGGGTAAACCATACGCAAATAGAAAAAAGGAGTCTGAACGTCCGAAAAACGATTTCTACGAAACGCCATATGCTTGCACAGAAGTTTTAATACCGACACTTGCAGGTGTAGATAGGGAAAGTATCATTTTAGACCCTTGTTGTGGAAACAAAAGAATAGGCGATGTGCTAAGAAAATATGGTTTCCATAATATTATCGAGCGAGATATTATGGGCGGCTATGATTTCCTTGACGAAATGATTAAAAAGAAATTTTACGACATTGTAATAATGAATCCACCGTTCAAATTGTTTGACGAATTTGTCAATCAGGCAAAATACATCAGCAACTATACTATAGTAATTGGCAAACTTGACTATTTCTGCTGTCATAACAGAAATGTAAATGGACTTTGGAAAAACCTGAAATACGTACTGCCATTTGACAGAAAGGTAGCCTATGACAGACCATTCAGAGAGGACGGAAAATTCGAGTGTGGTATGCTGAATACAGGCTGGTTTATATTTGATAACACTTATGACGGTTTACCGATGATAAAAATTCTTGATATTCAGAATTACGTTTTAAAAAGGAAATGTTTATCTACCAATGTAAAATAAGTTTTACATTCCGTTAATTAATATTGTAAAACAAGTTTTACATTCCGTTAATTAATATCTTGCCACCGAAAGATTTCGGTGGTTTTCTATTTCTCTTTTTTTTCTATTGATTTTGGTTATTGCCGCTCCGTTTCAGCACGTCCATCTCGCCGTTTCCGTTAAGAATTCCAGCCTGACGAAGCATTTCGCAGTTCAGCCCAAGGATTGTCCTCTGCGTTTCCCTTATACTGTCGAGGGATTCCTTTATACTCGCAATATCTCTTCTTTCTGAATTTGCCATTACGTAATAATTCACAGCATCGTCGATAAATGTGGCTATATTTTTCTCGCCACGGTTCTTACTGATAGTTTCAAATGTCTTGCTGTAAAGTTGTGCAGATTTCTTTTCCATAGCCTCAGTATATCCAGGTTTTTTTACGGATGTCAATATGGTATATGATTTATATATTTTACTTAAATTATTATATATATTTTATATAATAAGTGTATTGTAAATACACTTATTATATATTAATATGAAGAATATATGGAAAAGGTTGTGATAAGGGCAGTGCCCAGGCAGTTCAATAACGGCTCGTTCCTGCTTATACCGGCTACTCCGGCGGAGCGTTCGTCATTAGACACATTCTGTAACACAGTAGGAAACAGGTTCGTTACAGTCGCAATAAACTGCTCAAGAGGAAACAAGACCTATGACCAAGTTAAGACCGTCTTTGCGTTGTGCTCTATTCTGTTTCAGTGCAACTATGGCAGAAAACCCACAGACAAAGAAAACAGGAAGATGTACGAATCTCTACTAAGGGATTATGCGGATAAGGAGCCTGATTTGAGAAATCCTAATGAACTTGTTCCTATACATCTCTCGGAGATGTCAAAGCAGCAGGCGGCACATTTCATAAACTCGATAATAGGTTTGATAGTAGAATACTGCGACCTTACAGACCGGCAGCAGATTGAAGTCAAGGAGCTGTTTCAGGATTTCAAGCGAAACACTTCTGTCGGAAAGGGCAATCCGTGCGACTATAATTCAGACGGAAATCTTCTTTCTATTGACGAGTGGTGCGAAGTAAACAATGTATCAATGGCAAGCGGAATCAATGACGGAACACTTGAGATTGCCCATATAATCACAAAGTCCGCTCACCCTGAATATAGGAATTGCGTGTGGAATTTCCTTAGGCTCACACATTACGAACACCTTGAGATACAGCACAAGAAGGGATGGAAGGAACTTCTTTCCATATATCCGCATTTAATTCCAAGGGTAAAAGCGGCTTATGACTTAGCCCACGAAATCTACCCTTATACAATGGTAGATGAATTTGATAAAAATTAATAAAGAAAAGGAGCCGGGATGAAATTCTTTACAATCATTAAAACAGTCCTATTATGGATATGGCAACTGCCGCAAAATTTTGTAGGTGCGTGTATACTTCTGGTTAATCTGAAAAACAAAAAAAAAGGACACTTTATAGTCTACTATGACAAGAATAATGTCCTGCACAAAGGTTTTATCCATAATATCAGAACACTGGATTTGCACAGCGATATTATTACTGTGGTAACAAAAATTTCTATGTATACCGTGAAACACTTATGCGACAGCGGCATATCACTAGGCAGTCGCATAATAATAGACAGCGATTTGAGGCTGTCTGAAAATACTGTAAGACACGAATACGGACATCAAAGACAGAGCCTGTATCTCGGATGGCTATATCTAATTATTATAGGGATTCCTTCTGTCTGCGGAAACATAATAAACAGGACTCTACATAAAAAATGGTCTGCAAAAAAGAGAGTCAGATGGTATTATTCGCAACCTTGGGAAAAATGGGCTGATTCACTTGGAGAAGTTTCAAAAAGATTTTGAAACATTTGAGAGATAAAATAATGACTGATAAAAACAAGATGAATGTCCTTTCCGGTTTCCCCAAAAAAATTTCTGTTCTAGGTGAAGAGTATAAAATTCTCTTTAAGAGAAGAGAAGATGATGAAAAACTTGACGGAGCAGATGGTTATTGTGAGTTTCTTTCAAAAGAAATTATCATAGACAAATCAATTTTCACAGGAGGGGATGAAAGTTCTTTAGTATTAAAAAAATTGGATTTGCTAGGCTTGAAAGTTATTCGACACGAACTGATACACGCTTTTATATATGAAAGTGGTTTAAGCAGTGAGAATAAATGGGCTGAAAACGAAGAGTTAGTTGACTGGATAGCTATTCAATTTCCGAAATTAAAAAAATGTTTTGAAAAGATAGGGGCATCAGAATAAATGGTTTGGAGCATTATTGTAATAGTTGGTGGTATTGTATCTATTGTTTATTCAGAGATTCAGTTAAGTAAATTGAAAAAACTCTTCAAAGAGCTAGATGAGACAGAAATATAGAAAAAAACAGAAGCCGGAATGTCATCCACCTCATCACGCATAATGGACTATCAGAAGATTATCCATATCTGCCAGGAGCGTATAAGGCAGCTCCAGAGTGAAGATTCATGGGAGAAGTATGAGTGATATTCAAAGAGATGATATGAAATGCGGATATTGCAACTTCTGCAAAAAAGACGATGGACATCCATACTGCGTGATAAAGGACTTATACACCGATGTAGAACTAAATGACATCTGCGATGAGATAAACGCCTGTGGTAGATACTATTTTGCAGTTGATAAAGTTAAAAAGGAGCAACAGTAATGAAGAAATTTCTAATAGCGGTGATATTTATGTTTGCATTAACATCGGCTTTCTCACTGTCAATTTACATTCCCAATAAGAATTTTCTTTATTTTACTCTAGTTAGATTCTGGAGAAAGTACACGCCTGACAATGACGAGTACCGCATAGACACTTGTGGTGTTATCCATTTTATGTATTTAGGCAGAAATATATCAAGCAATATGTTTATTATCGAAGAGTAAGAAAAATACAATAACACTCTATTAGCCGTTCGTAATATTCACAAAATATAATAGGACTATGAATTTTATCCATATAGCTGATTTGCATTGTAATAAAGAAAGAAAAAAATATTGTCTCGAAGCATTATCAATAATTAAAGATTTTGTAAAAAAAACACCATCTATTATCCTTATCGCAGGCGATTTCTGGGATTCAACCATAACAGCAACGGAAAATTCTGGGTTCGTAGATTTTGTAAAATCAGTGAAGGAGTTATGCGAACTTACAGATGTAATAATTATTACAGGAACTCCTTCACATGAGCCAGCTGGCTCATGTGATATATTTGAAACATTCGGGGCGAAAGTTTTCAAGCAGAATATATTTACACTAATAAATTCTAGGTATGGAAAATTTGAATTAATTGCTATGCCAGAACCGAGAAAACAAGATTTCGTATGCTTCTCCGATATTAATAAGGCTATACAACAGAATTATATAGATTTCATAAATCATATCCCCGAGAGAAGAGATTATCCGAGAATCGCTGTCATTCACAACGAAATACGTTCTGCTATTTTTCAGAATTCAATCACTATTGACGAATCTCACCCAACAGCAATTCCTGTGGCACTCTTAAAAAAAATAAACGCAGATTATTATGCTTGCGGACATATACACGAACCGCAAAGAATTCCCGGTGTCGGTGAATGTTACTATTCAGGTAGCATCTATCCAAGAAATTTCGGAGAAACTCATAACGGCGGTTTTTATTCCATATCAATTGAGTCTGATGGTATAAAAGTAAAAAGAGAAACCTTTGGATTCCCTCAAAATATAATAGAAAAATGCGATATAAATGATATAGAAAAAAATACAAAGAGGCAGATTTTTCAAATAAAAATGTAAAATTTGTCATACATCTTGATAAACTCTTTAAAAAAGATTTTTCAAAAGAAAAGCTGGAGTCTAAGTTACAGAGTTACACAAAGGCAAATTCTGTATTAATTCAATTTGAATATACAGAAAGCGTATCTTTACGCTCAAAAGAAGTTTCGGAAAAAAATCAGATATAATTGATAAATTTAAAAAGCTATGCAAAATTAACATCAATAAAATATTCAGATTCTTTGATAAAAAAACTACAGATTATAAAAGATAATTTAGAAAATGTATCATTTATCCCTAATGATACATACGAGTTAAAATACCTATCCTTAAAAGGTTCTATAGGAATAAAAGATGGGATTGGCTTAGATGAAATTGAAATTGATTTTTCTAAGTATAATCCCGGAGTTCTATGCCTCTTGGGAAAAAATGGCTCTGGGAAATCAACACTTATAGAAAATGCACATCCTTATCCACAGATGCTTACACGTCCAGGAGCCTTAAAAGAGCACTTTTTTCTTAAAGATTCCCACAGAATTCTTATATATAAAACATCAAAAGGAAAAGAAATAAAAATAACAATGCAGATTGATGGTGTAGCGAAGGCAGTCGGAACAAGATATTTCGTAGAGGAAAAAGAGCCTGATTCCACATGGAAAGCTATATCATCCGTAGACGGCAGCAATGAGGCATACATGAACTATGTGCTTTCTCATTTTGGAGATGTCTCACTTTTTTTACGGACTGCTTTTTATGCAAAAAAACAGATAAAGTCAATACCTGACTTATCAATTGCCACAAAAGGTGAAAAGATAGAACTTTTTTCAATTCTGGCAGGAACCGACTATCTTTCAGAAATTTCAGAAAGGGCAAGATTATCCGAGAAGGATATAAAGAAAAAAATCAATGAGATAAAAAAATCAAATTTCTAATTTTGACGACATAAAAAAAAGGACAGAAGAATACGAAAAAGACATCTCCGAAAAACTTATCGAACTTCAAAAAGAAAAAGAAATTCTTGGTGTAGATAAAAAAGAGCTTGTCATTTACAAAGAAAAGCAAGAGAAGTATGACAAAATTGTTGCTTCAATAACATTTATCCATAAGTCAATTACTGAAAAAACAGCGGAACTTGATAACACTAGAAGAGATATTCTTCTGTATAAATCAAATATAGAAGCATTACAAACCCAGCTGGAAAATGAAGATTTATATAGAGAACAGTTAAAATGGTTTGAAGAAAATACAGAAAAAAGAAAACATCTTGTCGCCCAAAAGAAAATTTTACTCTCAGAAACAGCAACCTTAGAATCTCGTATCTCAGAAAAAGAAGAGAAAGAAAAATCCATAAAAGAATGTGTAACAGAGACAAAAAACAAGATAACAAGCCTTAACTTCTCCTTAGATTCAGCAGAGAAATCTATTGTTAAAAATCCTGGGATATGTCCTGTATGCGGAAAATTATTAGACAAGCATAAAAAAGACGAATTTGAAAAAGAGCAGCAAAAATTAAAAGAAGATATAGAAAATATTAAATTATTGATACAGGATTTTTCTAAAAAGCAAGAAGCTCTGCAACAATCTATAGAACAACTAGGCATAGAAGAATTAAAGCTATCAATGAAAAACAAGAGCCAAGAACTCGCAAGTATTGAAAACGACATTTTTCAAATTGACTCTTATATGGAGTCAATAGACATTGTAGAAATAAAAAACACATTGGAAAATGCCCTGCCACTTCTTAATGACAACAAAAAACGATTGGATATTGAAAATGACAAGTATAAAAAAATAGAAGCAACCTTAAAAGATTTATCGGAAAAATCAAATAATCTTCCGACTGATTACTCTGATAAAATCAAAAGACTGGAAAGAGGCATAGAAAATACTAACGAAAAAATCACAACTTTATCAACTGAAATAAAGGTGTTGCAAGATACACTTGACTCTTTAAAAAAATACAAAAAAGAAATCTCCAAAATTGATGCTCAGTTAAAAACCTATAACAACGATTTGAAAGATTTCGACATAATCGCAAATGCTTTTGGTAATACAGGAATCCAATCTTATGAATTGGATAATGTCGCTCCTGAAATAGCCGACATTACAAATAAAATTTTAAAAGAAACGTACGGTAATAGATTTTTAGTTTCATTTCATACTCAAAGAGATTCCGCCAATGGCAAAAAGATAGATGATTTTATTATAAATGTCTTTGACTCTAATTCTGGAAGAGAAAAAAAATTAAATCTTCTGAGTTCTGGAGAAAGCGTATGGATAAAACAAGCTCTTTATTTTGCATTTTCTGTAATAAGAACGAAAAATACAGGATTTTGCTTCAAGACAAGATTTTTAGATGAAAGCGACGGAGAATTAGATTCAGAATCAAGACCTTTCTTTGTAAAAATGATAGAAACTGCTCATAAAATGTGCAATGCCACCCTAACAATCCTCATTACACATTCTGTAGAAGTAAAAGACTTGATTGGGCAAAAAATTGAACTCAAGTCCAACCAAGAGCTTTCATAACAGCAGATTTAAGTAGGTTAAAATCTGCTGTTAAATTGTCGATATTATCAATTAATAATTTAAGCTCTTGACCCATCTTTTTTATCTCGATTAAATTTTTGCTTTCATTATCTTTCAATGAATCTCTTCTTATCTGCTCATTCACCGACTTTGTTATATATGACGACTTTGTTAGACCTTGGGAGAGAGCCATCAGTCTCAAAGTATCATTAATTTCTTTCGGTAAATAAATAGTTGTAGAAATATAATTATCACTGTTTTTTTGCTTGAGTCAGATTTAGATTTTGGCTCAATTTTAAACTCCTTAATCTCCATACAAAATTCTCCTATTTGATTTATTCTTGCTATGATAACATAATGAAAGTTTTTTGTTTTTACAAGTTTAATTTTATTTTTTAACAACAGTTAGAAATGACATTATTCTTATCTATATGGGAATGTGTATTGATTGCAAATATCACGAGGAAAAAATATTTTCCGAAAAAAAAGAACAGAACGGACAAGCGATGTTTCTACCGAGAGGTCATTACTGCAATAATGAACAATATTTAACAAGAGATTTTGTTACAGGAGAACATTTCTTCGCTAACTGCTATAAAAAGAACGCATTTGGGGAGTGTCTTTTATTCAAAGACAAAAATGAAGAGAATATCACTGATAAAAACAAACAAAATACACCTGGGGATTCAGATGGAGAAATAATAAATGACAATAAATGAAATCTCCAAGCTCTTAGGATATAACCATCGAACCGTCTATGATGTATTTGAACAAGCAAAAAAGCACGAGTCAAAAATTGGCATTGACATAAAAAATAAACTTAATATGACAAAGCGAAACAAAAGTGTCGACTGGTCGTTCGAGGAGGCGGATTTTGCAATGTCATTTTTGCCAACTTATACAAAAATGAGTTCACAATATTTAAAGGAAAATTTTATAAAAAGAAACAACGACTTCTTATTTCGCCCAACGGAAAAAACAAAATTATCTTACGACGAAAAACTTTTTTTATACCGATACCTGGCATGGCACAAGCAAGTGTATTGCTGCAATACCTGCCATTATATCAGAGCAAGAAGAGAAAATAAGGCTGGAAGCAAATTTCACCCATACTGCGAATTTTACACTGTATTTCTAAATAAAGCTCTTCCTAAAAGAAATGTATATAAAGACTCCTGTCCATCGTATAAATTCTCAACTAAAGAACCTTTTATGTGGAATGCGAACGGTCCGCAAAATATAAACATTTATTTAAAGAATAACAACAGAACATTAGGAATAGACAATTCCGAATTCACATCTGAAAAATCAGACAATAATGTCATTATTCTACTCAATGAACATCATAGCGAGGTAGATTAAATTTTGTGCCATTTTAAAGTTGTCAGATAGCCTATCCCAAACCCAATGAGCATTCCAAGGACAAAAAATACAATTACAATAAGAAACGCCCGGCTAAAAACAATATTTTTTAACGCTTGAGCAAACATTACTGAATAAATATCTCTTAACATTTTTTCTTTACTGGTACAGATACCGTTTCAATTCTAAATGAGGACGGCTTAGGGAATTTATACAAAAATTTTTCCTCAGCAACGATTTTTGCTTTTTTGCAATTTTCCGCATCAACTTCTATCTCTGTTTCAAAAGAGCCTTCGACTGTAACTACATACTTCATTAGTAACATCTCCCATACATAGAGAATAAAAGCATTTTGTTTGAACGGCTACAATAAAAATAAATTATTTTTATTGGCGTTCGATTGAAATAGTATCATAAATATAGTTGTAAAGTACAACAAAGAGTAATGGTAACTTGTCAGGTTTTATCATTGCTCTTGCAATGAACTCTTCAAAAGAGTGAAAAGCCCTAGAAACAACCTGACAGTTATCTAGGGCTTTTCTTTTTTTTAATCAAATCTAAAAAGAAAAGGAGTGCTTTATGGAAGAACAGTTGAAAGAATTAAAAGAAATGCTTCAAGGCGGACTTTCAAGAGAAGAAGAGGAAGTTCAAATGAAAGAGCTTTATGACGCACTTGAGAAAGAGGATAACGAAAAATCCAAGGAGCACATAAAATTAAAGAAAGAATTTTCCCAGATAAATGAACTTCTTGATATGTATGGCATAAAAAAATGTGATTCAATCCTTGAGCGGATAAAGATTGCATTACGTCTGGCGGCTTAGATTACGTGAAGTGGGAGGAAAATATGAACACAGGAAAAACAATAGCTACAGATACTCTAAAAAAACAATGTAATAACAACAAAGGAGCTTGCAAAGGCTTTAGGAGTTGATATAAAAACAGTCAACAATACAGTTGAAAGACTTTTAGGAAATACTTTCCTAAAAGTCTGGAATAAACTAAAAACAGTCGTATTTCAGAAAGGACTTGATTTTATCAGAAGAGAGCTAGCTAAAAAGAGAGCATAAGGAATAGATAAAAAATGAAATTGTTAAAATTATTAAGCAACACTGGTTTTATATCCTGCAACAAGGCAATCGCAAGATTATTAGGACTAACAGAAGCAATTTTGCTAGGTGAACTATGCTCCATCTCTGAAATGTTCGGCGGAGAAGAATTTTATTTTTCTCAGGAAAAAATATCAAATGATACAACACTGTCTGAATATCAGATTTGTAATGCGTTGAAACATCTTAAAGAAGTCGGTGTTCTGAATATCACAAAAAAGGGTCTTCCTTGCAGGAATTTTTATTCCATAAACGAAGACAAGATTGCGGAATTATTGGACTCTGACAAAACTTGTTCCCAAAAAACTAAGGAACAGGCGGCAAAAGAATTTAGGAGCAGTTCTCCAAAAAACTCAGGCACATTTAAAAATAAGAATACAGAAATAAGAATACAAAATAAGAATACATCTTGTCCTGTTCCTGAACCTATATCTCAGACTTCAAATTCTCTTCTTGATAATTCTATTACCGAAGAACAATCCCCTCAACAACCGGAACAGTCTATATCTCATTTCTCGGCTTCCGCCGAGAAGAGCAAAACAATAAAAACAAAGCGTATATCTTTTCCTAGGGATATGTACAATCAGGTTATAGAGCGATATAACACAAATCTCAAGAAAATCAACCCAGACGCACGAGGAATGACATACGAAGATTCTCGTTCATTATGGTATGGGGTATTCAAACGCTTTCCCAATATAAATGATGTGTTGAGTATTCTTGATAACGGAATGAAAGATAATTGGGTTGTTAACACCGCTGGTTATAGTTTTAAGTCAATGTTCGGTAGTTCGCAGGCTCTAAAACTTCTAAATGGGCAAATTTCTTCTGCTGCGAATACATTCAGAATGTCTGCTGTCGACCAGTTCTATCAATCAAAAAAAGGACAGACGATAGATTATGAAGCCGGTCTTGACGAGTTTTAAGGAAAAGGAGAGACACTTGGAAGATATAAATTTTTTTCCTGATGTGAAGTTTGATTATAAAGGCAATAGACTTGGTTATGACAAAAAGGATTCAGAGAAAACATTTGATTGCTTGACTTCCGAGCTAAATCAGCGAGCCAACATTCCTTTTCGTTTTTGGAAATCCTCTTTTGCAGATTTTGACACCAAGTATACAGATGAAATCAGGAATTTCTGCCTTTCAGATATAAATGACTCTGTGTATATCCTTCTTGGTGGTGCAGGAGTGGGAAAGACAACCCTTATGGTGAGTGCAATGCACGAAAGGGCTTTAAAGGGTATGAACTGCGGTCTTTATCTTTCATCAAGGATTCTTCCGGTTCTTATAAGGGCATCAAGAAGTTTTAAGGCTTATGAAAATGAAGCCGATTTGTACCAGAAGATTACAACAGTGCCGTTTCTTTGTATAGACGAGGTTGGAACTTCTGACGACTTGGCTTTGGAGGCAGATTTTTTGAGAACTGTGCTGGCTCTCAGGTATGACAACTGCCTGCCTATGATGTTGTCGATGAATATGGACTGGACGATGTTCAAAAAATTTATAAGCAAGAATATCAATGATGATCCTATTCTTGACAGACTTAAAGTTATATCAAGAAGACTTGGCTTTAATGAGAATAGTTACAGGAGTGCATAGATGATTTTACTTACAGAAAAAGACGCTGATTTTGTGGCAAGCATAGCAAGACGTGAACTTACATCCACTAAACAAAGTATGGAATCGACACTGGACGAAATAGAAAGTAAGAAATCAGCTTTAGAGAAAATAATTCCTTTCTTGGATTCTGAAGAATTAAAAGAGGAGTACAGAAAAAAGTTGGATAAACTATATATCTCATCCAAAGAGGCTATTAAGAATCAATGGTTTGCAAGTCTTGATGATTTTTCGAGAATTATAAATCTTATGATAACTGGAAGCGACTTACAAGGGGAGAATAATGACTAAAGAAACTTTTTATAATGTTGAATATGAAAAATGCCTTCTCGCTATAATGCTGCTAGATAATTCTCTTATTGATATTATAAGCGGAAAGCTGACCTCTGAGCAATTTTATGATGTGCGGAATGGAAACATCTTTAATGCTATCTGCACAACTTTTACAGAAAACAAGCACGCGGATATTTTGAATGTTTCTGAAAAATTTTCAAAGGAGTATTCTGTATATATATCAAGCCTCACGGATTTGGTCGCAACAGCATCCAATTGGGAATTTTATGCGAATGAAATAAAGGATTTTTGGCTTGCACGAAAACTGAAAATAGACCTTCAAAACAAGATAGATTCTCTAAACAAAGACTCTGTGATAGACTGTATTCATAATCTTGATTCAAGCCTGACTTCTTATATGAAATTTGATAATGGACATCCTCACGATATGAGAAGTCTTTGCCAAGAACTTACAGTGGATATAACTAAGAATTTTAACAGTCCATCAAGGTATCTGGGAATTGATATAGGTTGGGAAAACTTGAATGATATAATTGACGGTCTGCAATATGAAAAACTTGTCATTATTGGAGCAAGACCGAGTGTTGGAAAGACGGCTTTTGCAATACAAATGGCTTCAAATATTACCAAGCAGGGAATTCCTGTATGCTTTTTCAGTTTGGAAATGAGAGCAAAAGTTTTGTTTACTCGTATGGTTTCTCAAGATTGTGCAATTCCAATTTCGTTTATTCAACACGGACTTGTTACCCAATCTCAAAGCACTCTGCAAAGACTGAATAACTCTATGACAAAAATTTTTAGCTATCCATTAAATATATATGACGATGGAATTAAATCAGAAAAAGAACTTTTATCAAGAATCCGGGTCGAGGCTAAGCAGAATAAAGTCAAGGTGTTTTTTATTGACCATATTGGACTTGTTCGTCATTCTGACCGGACTATGAAACGCGTTGAACAACTTGATGAGATTACAGAAATGTTGGCGAGAGCGGCAAAAGAACTTGGTGTAACAATTGTCTGTCTATCTCAGTTGAGAAGAGATGCAGAAGGAAAAGAACCGAATCTTGCAGATTTAAGAGATTCGGGGGCTATAGAACAAAATGCGGATATTTGTATGTTTCTGCATAGGAATCGAGCCACCGGCGGAGAAATGTCAATCCCATCGAAAGTTATTGTGATAAAGCATAGAGATGGAGCCTGCGGTACAGCCAATATGCTTTTTATTCCGAATTCCACAAAGTTTGTCATTGACAATAGAAATGATTTTCAAAAAGGAGAAAAATAGGCTGCCTAATTTGCCTTTGTAATGTTATAATAAGTTATGCCGATGCCAAAGTACTACCGCCATGTTCAGTTAGCAAAAACTGCCGTGGGGAAATTTAACCACTATATATTCATGTCAACAGACAGTGAGAATCCAAACAGCTATTACCTTCTTTATAAGAGAACGGTTGTTGCTAGAGTATATACTTACAACAACCGTTGGTATATCTGGTTCGAGCAGTTTAAGGCTAGGATAGAAACCGAATCATTCACATCAGCTATCAACTTTCTTGAAAAGGAGATAGTAAAAAAATGTACGGAACTCCCCGGTATGATAAAGAAGAGATAATCGAGCTATTAAAAAAGGGTGCGACCAGAAAAGAGATTTTCAGCAAATTTGATATTCCGCCATCAACTCTTAATCTTTGGATAAGAGATTTGAAAAAGAATATTGAGAGAACGCCTATTGAAGAAAAAGCCAGGTTTAGAGCCGTAGCCAAGATTGTAAACGACTCGGAGGCTAAGATTATGAACGCCGCCGCTCTCATAGTTTCCGAGGATATATCTGACAAACAATGGTTTGATTTTCAGATGACAATTACAGCAGAACTCCAGAAAATAGCTCTAAAGGCTCTTGATTAATGTGTTTATAAAATGTTAGCAGAAATTGCTACGAGTAACTTGAATTTCGTGCAATTATCTACTATAAATTTATGCGTAACCCAATGGGTACTTGCATAGATAAATTAATTTCCATTAATTTGACAGATTATTATTGTGGATTTACAATTTTTTTAGGGAAAAGTAATTAAAAAAGTATGGTGCTTGCTTAAAATAAGGAAAAAACAAATGAAAAATTTAAAAGTACTTTCGCTCGCCGCGCTGGTTCTTGGCGCAGTTTTGTCGACTTCATGTTCAGATTTGATTTCTGGAAAAAATTATTCTGAATACGGTTCTGTTTCGATTTTTATAGAAGAAAGGGCTGGCTTTGTTGAAGAGATAAAGTCTGCAAAAGCAAAAATCTATGGCTTTGACTCCGCCGGTAAAAAATTTACAAAAGAAACGGATGTTGTGGGCGTTAGTTCCGGTTCGGGGACTCTGCCAGTAATAAACGGAATCCCTGTCTCAAAAAATGCAGTGGTCGAAGTTCAGGCGTATGGAGATTCTGAGGCGGGTTCTAAAATTGACGGAATTACGCTGTATGCGGTTTGTGATATAAAGGCTGGTGAAAATACTCCTGTAAACGTAACCTGGGAAACGTCTAAAAAAGGCAAGGTTTACGCGGCAATAATTGAAAGCGGTACAAAAAATCTTACAGATGAGAAAATTGCTTCTATTAATAATGCGATTCCTTTTGATAAAAACGCAAGCCTGATTGATGCGGCTGCAATTGCTGTGGATTTTAAGGCAGGAGCTTTAAAGGAGAAAACTTCTTATGAAATGAAGGCCGGAAGCGTAAAAATTACCGCAAACGGCTGTTCCGGCTGCGCGATTCAGGTTTCTGACCCGAACTCAAAAATTTCCAGCGCGGTTTCTGGCGATTCTGCTGAGGTGACGGTTTCTGATGTTGCTCCTGGCGCTTGGAATGTTTACGCTGTAAAGGATGGTGCGGTTGTAAAAAGCGGAAGAGTAACTGTTGCGTCTGGTGCGGCGGCGGAAGTTGTGCTGGAAAATGTTGAGGTGACAGAATATGACAGAATAAAAATTCTTGTTGCAAAGTCGTTGAATTATCCATTGATTCATTATTGGAATTGTTCAGATAAGGCTTCATATCCAAATACAGTTTGGCCTGGTACTGCAATGGATTCAAAGGCTAGCGATTCTGACTATGTTTACGAGTTTAAAAAAGTTTCTTCTGTAAGCATTTTGATTACAAATTCTTCTGAGCAGAAACTGCATGAAAATGACATGGTTCTTTCCGAAAAAGGAACTTATCGTATAACTGCAAGTGGAGCTCAAAAACAGTCAGTTCCAGTTCCTCCAACCGTAACAATTCCTTCAAAGGCATACTTGGGCGGAACTTTTTCAATTACAGTTTCAAGCGAATCTGCGTTGACTCAAAACGCAATTTCAATCAACGGAACTACAAAAACGCTTAATACTGGCTCGAACCCATTCAATGTTTCAGACTTTACAACTTCTGTTGGAGAAATCTCAGTTTCCGGAACAATTTCAAATTGCGCAGGAAGCAAAACGGTTTCCGGCACGATTTCTGTTGTTGAAAAGCCGGTGAATACGCTGGTTACTAACTTCAATGAGCTAAGAATCTATCAGGTTATGGTTGCAAGTTTTCAGGATGGTGATCCATCTATTGGTTTTACTCAAATGTGGGGACCGGATAATCAAACTAAAGGCGGTGATTTGCAAGGAATTATTAATGCTATTCCGTATATTAAAGCTCTTGGTTGTAATGCTTTGTGGATGACTCCTATTTTTAACTCAAATGGAAGTGATAAATTAGATGCTACAGGCTATTTTGCCTATGACTATTTTAATATAGATCCTCATTTTGGAACAATGGCAAAATTTGATGAACTTGTTGCTCTTTGTCATGAAAATGGAATAAATATTATTCTTGATGGCGTATTTGGTCATAATAATGGAAGTGTAGCTTCTTCTCCGAGTAGAAATGGAATAAAAAATCCAGGAATTATACCTTCGACATCTAATCCTGTTGATTATGCAAATAATTCAAATTCATTGAAATATTATTCGGATGTTGCACGTTATTGGATTACAGAACATAAAATTGATGGCTGGCGTTTTGACCAGTGTTATCAGGTCGGTTTGGGCGACAAAGATAATGATACAGGTGTTTTTCCAAAAAATACAGGTACAAATGGGCATAACTATTGGTATGATATTCGAAAGGTTGTGGAAGAGGCGGCTTCTTCAAATGGAACATTAGGTTCTGATTGGGGAACTTTGGGATATATGGTTGGCGAACACTGGCATGGCGATGCAACCGTTATTCAAATGGGATCAGTAAATGCAGGTTATACTTCTAGTTCTTATGGAAATACTTCAAATGCTGCTAAAGGTTATGGTCTTAATTCATGTTTTGATTTCCCAGCCTATTATCAGGTTGTTCAAGGTTTTGCTCAGGAATGGGAAGGAAAGTCTACAGGAAACATTACAAATGGTTTAAGCTATTTGTACCAAGCTTATTCAGAAAAAGGTTATTCTTGCATAGAAGATGATGGTTCTTACGAAACATATTACCCGAATTTCATGCTTTCAAATCATGACTTGTTCAGGATTGGAGACTTGATCAATAAAAAATACAGTGATGGCTTTGAGAGTGACAATTACGCAAAACGAAATATGGTTCTCTTGGCGGCACAGGCGGCATATACCGGTCCAATAACTATTTATTACGGTGATGAAATTGGTGACCATAATGCAACAACAACTACTGGTTGGAGTACTGATAACGTTGCCCGTTCTTCTGGAAAGATTTCAGGCTTTAATACACGAGAACAAAAAATTCATGATTGGACACAGAAATGTCTTGAAACACGTGCAGAACATGAGGCTTTGTGGAATGGTTCAAATGAACAGGTAATTGGTGAAAAAGATTTCTATGTTTCAAAAAAAGTTGGTGGAGGTGAGACAATTTATATTGCCTTTAACTATAATTCTACTTCTGCAAAAACTTTCACTATTTCTGGAAGTGGAACTGATTTGCTTTCTGATGAATCTTTCAGTGGCACAGTCACCGTTCCTGCGCTTTCTGCAAGATTTGTTCTTATAAAATAGTTTTGATATAGAAGGTTTTGCTCTGTGCGGGAGAAGCGGGGCAGAATCTTTTTTGCGTTTTGTGAGAGAGTCCTGGAAGAAAAATGTTTTGTCGCGCCTTGCTGTCTTTGCTTCGTTTGTGGCGGTTCTTGCGTTTGCCGGGTGTTCAAATGGTCTGGATGTAAAAAATGATTCAGATTATATCACTGTCCCATTCGCCCGGATTGGCTGTATGTAAAAAAATAAACCCGGATTAATAAAATCCTCTTCCCTGGGGCAGATAAAATATACATTGCTCCAGGGATTTTTTTTGTAAAAACCTGCGCAGAATATCTTATTGGTTATTTTTTGCCCTTTTCATTTTTGGTTATTACAACTAGAATTGTATGAAGTCTAAAATATTTGGGGTGAACTTGTGAATTCTGGTTCTATTTTTGTACAGCAGCTTATAAACGGTCTGTCGCTTGGTAGCATTTATGCATTGATTGCGCTCGGCTACACTATGGTTTATGGAATTGTAAAACTTATAAACTTTGCCCACGGTGATGTTATGATGGTCGGTGCTTACGCCGGCTACTTTGTTCTTGTTGCTCTTGGGGCCAGCGCATTTGGAATGGCTGGCGCATTCATCGCGGCTATGGTTCTTTGCGGTCTTTTGTCAATATTGATTGAACGTTTCGCATACCGCCCTTTGCGAGAGTCTCCGCGTCTTAATTCCCTGATTACCGCGATCGCTGTTGAGCTTATCCTCCAGAATCTTATGCGTGTTCTTCCGTTTGTCGGTCCTGATCCCCGGCAGTTTCCTACTATGGAGACAAAAAACTTTACGTTCGGAATCCTTTCTGTTTCAAATCTTCAGCTTGTTGTAATAATTTCAAGCGCAATACTTATGGTTCTTTTGAATTTTCTTGTAAACAAGACAAAAACCGGAAAAGCGATGCAGGCAGTCTCTTACGACCTTAAGGCTTCTGCGCTTATGGGAATAAACGTAAACAAAATCATTGCGGTTACTTTTGTTGTCGGTTCTGTTCTTGCCGGCGCCGGAGGTGTGCTTTATGCGACTGCCTATCCGCAGGTTGACCCTGTAATGGGCTATATTCCGGGGCTTAAGGCGTTTGTGGCGGCGGTTCTTGGCGGAATCGGTTCAATTCCAGGAGCAATGGCCGGCGGCATAATTCTTGGAATCGCGGAAACCTTGACAAAAGGCTATTTAAGCAGCCAGTATGCGGACGCTATTTCCTATATAATCCTGATTGTAATTCTTCTTGTAAAGCCGGCAGGGCTGTTCGGTAAAAAAACAACTGTCAAGGTTTAGTTTTCCAGTGTTTTAGATTTTATGAGGTAAAAATGAAAAATAAATTTATACGAAATACATTGATTCTTTCAGTTGTAAGCCTTGTTGTGATTGCCGTTCCGACACTTCTTACTTTTACAGGCATTATGGATGCGTATTCATCCGGAGTTTGCGCTTGCAGGAATCTATGCTATTATGGCTATAAGCGTAAACATAATTTCTGGAATTACAGGACAGCTTAGTCTTGGACAGGCCGGCTTTATGGCTTTGGGAGCGTATGCTACGATTCTTCTGAATACAAATGCCCATATTCCGCTTCCTCTGGCTGTTGTATGCGCAGGTCTTATAACAGCGTTCTTTGGTTTTTTGATTGGTTTTCCAACGTTAAAGCTGGAAGGCGACTATCTTGCGATTGTTACGCTTGCTTTTGGCGAGATTATCCGCGTTATTCTTGTGAATTTAAAGCAGTGGACGGGCGGACCTAACGGAAAATCTTTTCCTACGGTTCTGACCTTGAATCCTACTGTCGCGGTTCTGGTTGTTGCGGCTGTTCTTGTTCTGGTTGTTGTTTTTGTTCAGAATATTGTGCGTTCAACTTTTGGGCGCGCGATTCTTGCCGTGCGGGAAGATGAGATTGCCGCAAATTCGTGCGGAATCCACGTTTTTCACTATAAAATGGCAGGTTTTGTCCTTGCAAGTTTTGTGGCGGGAATCGGCGGCGCGCTTTACGTTATGTACGTCGGCTTTATAAAACCGGAGCAGGCCGCATTTACAAAGTCGATTGACTATCTTATCTTTGTGGTTCTTGGCGGAATGGGTTCTATGACTGGCTCTGTTCTTGCCGCGTTTGTCCTTACATATCTTCAGGAAGCGCTCCGTTTCCTTCAGAATTACAGGCTTCTGTTCTATCCGGTTGTCCTTATCTTTGTGATGCTTTTCAGGCCGCAGGGGCTTCTGGGAACAAAAGAATTCAGTTTTGTCAGGACATTTGACTGGATTAAATCCGGCGGGCTTAAAGAATTTTTTGCAAATCTTCCTTCAAAATTTACTAAAAAAGAGGTGCGGTAATGGCTGAAAAAAAACTGGTTCTTCAATGTTCTGATGTTCAGATTGTGTTCGGCGGTCTTTGCGCCGTAAGCGATGCCTCTTTTGATTTGTTTGAAGGTGAGCTTGTAGGTCTTATCGGGCCGAACGGCGCCGGAAAAACAACGATGTTCAATATGGTTTCAGGAATTTATACGCCTACAAGCGGACAGATTTGCTTTTGGGATAAAGATGATAAAGTCCACAATATAAACAAATTCGATCCTGCCAGGCTGAATAAGCTTGGAATCGCAAGAACTTTTCAGAATATCCGCCTTTTTGGCGAGCTTTCCGTAAAAGACAACGTTCTTATCGCGCTGCACAATCAGCGCCGCGTTTCAGTTTTTGATGTTCTGTTTCGTACTCCAAAATTCCGCCGCGACGAACAGCTTATGTCTGAAAAAGCGATGAACCTTCTTGAGCTTTTTAAGATTTCTGGAAAAGCTGATGAAAAGGCAAAGAATCTTCCTTACGGCGAGCAGCGCAAGCTGGAAATTGTGCGGGCGCTTGCCTCAAATCCTAAGCTGCTTTTGCTGGATGAGCCTGCGGCGGGAATGAATCCGCAGGAAACCAAGGAGCTTATGGAGCTTATTGCGTTTATCCGCAGTGAATTTAAGCTTACAATACTTCTTATTGAACACGATATGAAACTTGTCATGGGAATCTGCGAAAAAATCATGGTCTTGAACTACGGCAGGATTATCGCGACAGGAACTCCTGATGAAATCCGGGCAAATCCGGAAGTTGTAAAGGCATATCTTGGAAACAATTAACGCTCGTTTTGGGAGAATCTGACTATGATGCTTGAAGTAAAAAATCTTTGTGTAAATTACGGCGCAATAAAAGCCCTGCATGGAATAAGTTTTGATGTGAATCAGGGCGAAATAATTACTTTGATTGGCTCGAATGGCGCAGGAAAAACAACAACGCTCCATTCAATTTCAAATATTATCAAAAAACACTCTGGAACGATTGTCTTTAAAGGTGAAGATATAACGAATATTGGCGCAGATAAAATCGTCGCCAAAAGACTTGTTCAAGTTCCGGAAGGACGCCGGGTTTTTGCGAATCTTTCAGTTCTGGAAAATCTTCAGCTTGGCGCATACCTTAGAAAAGACAGGGCAGGAATTGAAAAAGACCTTGAGCACGTTTTTTCGCTCTTTCCGCGCCTGAATGAACGTGTTAAGCAGGCGGCAGGAACTTTGTCCGGCGGTGAGCAGCAGATGCTTGCGATGGGGCGTGCGCTTATGAGCCAGCCGGAGCTTCTTCTGCTTGACGAGCCTTCTATGGGGCTTGCTCCGATTCTTGTTGACGAGATTTTTGAGATTGTCAAAAGAATCAATGCGGATGGAACAACGATTCTTCTTGTAGAGCAGAACGCGTTCAAGGCTCTTTCCATTGCCGACCGCGCCTACGTTCTTGAAACCGGCGAAATTATAAAATCCGGCAATGCCGCTGAACTTCTGAATGACGATTCTGTAAAGAACGCATACCTTGGCGGCTAAACTTTTTTCATTTACTTTTATATTTTCGTGGTATAATTGATTAGCTTGAATTTTGAGTTTTTTTAAGGCTGGGGATAAGAGCGAAAGCGGATTTGTAATTTGTGAAGACTTTGTGCGATAAAAAAAATTAAAGTTGCAAAGCAACCCGAATAGCTACAAGCGTAGCGCGAGCACAACCGTCTGGAGCAAATTACAAATCCGCTGAGAGCGTTTAATGCTCAATCAATAAAAAAAACTCAAAATTAAACACTTTTTCATTGGAGTTGCTTATGCTGGTAAAAAATGTAATGACAAAAAATCCTGTTACAATCTCGCCTGAAAATTCAATTACAGAAGCCAAGGCTTTGATGACTAAAAAAAACATCGGAAAACTTCCTGTAATTGACAAGAATAATAATCTTGTGGGAATCCTTACAAAAAAGGATATGGCGAAAGCTGCTCCTTCAGAAGCAACTACGCTTGATATGTTTGAAATTGGTTATCTTCTTTCAAAAATTACTGTTGAAAAAATAATGACCAGAAAAGTTGTTACGGTTTCTGAATCAGAAGTTGTGGAAAACGCCGCCAAGCTTATGGTCGACAATGGAATCGGCTGCGTTCCTGTGGTTTCAGGTGACTGTCTTGTGGGAATTATTACTGAAAGCGACCTGTTCCAGCTGTTTACGGATATGTTCGGTTCCCGCGAAGAGGGCGTCCGCTTTATCCTTACGCTGGATGATACTCCTGGACAGCTTGCAAAACTTGTTAATGAAATTGCAAAGGAGAACGGAAACCTTGTTTCACTGGTTACACGCGAATTGAAGGATTCCGGAAAACGAAAACTTACGGTAAAAGTCGCCGGCATCTCAGAGGCTCAGCTTAAGGAAATACTTTCAAGACTGAATATTGTTGCTGACGATATACGCTAAATCAAGTTTTTTAGTTTTTTGCGCCGTCTCATGAACTCATTGAAAACAACATAAAAAAACGTTATTCTATAGTATATTTTAAATATCCTGAGTGTTGAGTTTTTTGTAAAAAGAATAAAAGTGCAGGCAGATTTGCAATTTGTGAAGATTTTTGGCGATTGAATTAATAAAAGTGCGGAGCACCCGAATTAATACAAGCGTAGTGCGAGCCAAATCCATCTGAGCAAATTGGAAATCTGCCGAGAGCATTCTTTCATATTTTGCAAAAAGAACTCGAAATTCGGGATAAATCAGAATAAGGAAATGTTATGTTGATAAACGGTTCTCAGATTGTTATTGAATGTCTTATAGAGCAAGGCGTGGATACAGTTTTCGGTTATCCCGGAGGATGTATCCTGAATATTTATGATGAGCTTTACAAGAATTCTGACCGTATTAAACATATTCTTACGGCGCATGAACAGGGGGCAAGCCACGCCGCCGACGGATATGCGCGCGCTACAGGAAAAGTCGGCGTATGCATGGCGACCTCCGGACCGGGAGCGACTAATCTTGTTACAGGAATTGCCACCGCATATATGGATTCAGTTCCGATTGTTGCAATAACCTGCAATGTTGGAAAAGCGTTGCTGGGACGTGACTCTTTCCAGGAAATTGACATCACTGGCGTAACTTTGCCTATTACAAAGCATAATTTTCTTGTAAAAGATATAAAAGATCTGGCGCAGACAATCAGAGAGGCTTTTCTTATCGCTAAGTCTGGTCGTCCTGGACCGGTTTTAATTGATATTTTAAAGGATGTCACAGCGCTGAACGTTCAGTATGAATTTGAGCCTTCCAAAGACCCTGACTCTCTTGCAAGGGTATCTCTGAACGCTTCAAGTTTTAAGCGCGCGGTGACAGTTCCTTCTCCTTCTGAGACTGATATAAAAAAAGCCGCTGAAATAATAAATGCTTCTGAACGTCCTATAATCTATGCCGGAGGCGGCGTAAAAATTTCCGGCGCGGAAAAAGAGCTTCTTGAGCTTGCGGAAAAAGCATCGATTCCTGTAAGCCAATCCCTTATGGGGCGTGATGTTTTCCCTTCTTCCCATCCTCTTTGTACATGGATGGTTGGAATGCACGGAACTTATGCAAGCAATATGGGCATTACGGAAGCCGATCTTGTGATTGCGATTGGCGCGCGTTTTTCTGACCGCGTTTATGGAGATGCTTCTAAATTTGCGGAAAGGGCTAAAATTCTTCATATTGACATTGATCCTGCGGAAATAAACAAAAATATCTGCACGGATGCGAGCGTTGTGGGAGATGTTAAGGATGTGCTTTCAAAATTAATTCCGCTTGTAAATAAGAATGAGCACAAAGAATGGCTTGGAAGGATTAATGAATGGAAAAAAACATATCCGTCTTGTTACGATAAAAATCCAAAAGATTCAATAAATCCAAATTTATCTGCGAGCACATACACGAAGTTGCGGGCGATGACTGCTTTATTACCACAGAAGTCGGTCAGCATCAGATGTGGACTGCGCAGTTTTATCCGTTCGGCAAGAAACGCCGTTTTGTGACTTCTGGCGGTCTGGGAACTATGGGCTATGGAACTGGCGCGGCGATTGGAATCTCTCTTTCAAAGACTGGAAGCCGGGTAGTTCACATTGCCGGAGACGGTTCTTTCCGGATGAACTGCAACGAGCTTGCGACAATCGCGCATTATAATCTTCCTATTGTAATTGTTGTTGAAAATAACAATGCGCTTGGAAACGTGCGTATGTGGCAGCGTCTTTTTTATGGAAAACGCTTCAGTCAGACGACTCTGGATTTCGGGCCGGACTGGGTAAAGCTTGCCGATGCTTATGGAATAAAAGGTTACAGGGCGGCCAACGCAAAGGAATTTGCGCAGGTTTTTGATGAAGCCTTTAAATCTGGAAAAGCTGCGGTTATCGATGCCAGGGTTGATAAAGACGAGATGGTTCTGCCGATGGTTCCGGGCGGAAAACCGGTCTATAATATGATTATGGAGCTTTCAAAAGAAATTATGTCGAATGACTAAAAGCCGGAAGGGTCTTATAGGAGAAATTTTATGTACGAATCAGGCGAAGATTACCTTGAGGCAATTCTGATGATATGGCAGGAAAAAAATGAATGTCATGCCATTGATGTTGCCCATAAGCTGAACGTTTCAAAACCGAGCGTAAGCCGCGCTATGGGAATTTTAAAAGAAGACGGATACATTTTTATTGATGAAAATCTGCATATCAATTTTACTGAAAAGGGGCGGGCAAAAGCGCAGGATGTTTACGACAGACACCAGCTTCTTACAAAGTTCATTATGAAAATCACCGGACTGGAAGAAGGCCAGGCCGAGCAGAATGCCTGCCGCGTTGAACACGTTATAGATTCTGATGTTGTCCGCGGCATTAAAAACTGGATGAAAAACAACTAAAAAGCGAACTTGATGAAGAATTTCCTGAGGTATTTAAAAAATCGTCCCCTTGCATTGACAGGTTTGATTCTGCTTGTTCTTGTTTATTTTGTGATGATTTTCGCGGAATTTTTTGCACCGTATCCGGCTGTAAAAACTTATGAAAGCAATACTTTTCATCCTGCAAACATTCAGCTTACAAAAAAAGGCTTGAAAGTCCGCGAATATCGGGCAATAAACAAAGCGACATGGGAATACGTGCGTGTAAAGGACGAGGACTGTATTCACGGTTTTAAGCTTTTTGTAAAAGGCGAGCCGTATAAGCTCCTTGGAATAATTCCGTGCAGGACTCATCTTTTTGGTTCAGACTCTGAATATCCTGTGTATCTTTTAGGCGCTGACAATCTTGGCCGCGACCTTTTCAGCAGGATTGTATATGGAAGCAGAATTTCCCTTACAATTGGTTTTGCCGCGACTGCGATTTCTCTTTTTCTTGCGATTGTCCTTGGCGGTTTTTCCGGTTATTTTGGAAGCGCCGCGGATTGGGCTATAATGCGCTTCGCGGAATTTTTTATGCTTATTCCGTCGCTTTATTTTATTCTTTTTTTGCGCTCGCTTCTGAATTCAAAGATGGATTCCGGAACTTCCTATATGGTGATTACTCTGATTCTTGCCCTTGTGGGATGGCCGGGGAGCGCGCGCACAATCCGCGGAATGGTTCATTCAATAAAGCGCGAGGAATTTGTTGTGGATGCGCAGCTTGAAGGAATTCCGCCCCTTGTTGTTATTTTTAGGCATATAATTCCCCAGATTTCAAGCCTTTGATTGTGAGCACCGCGCTTTCTGTTCCGGGCTTTATTATGAGCGAGACAACCCTTTCGTATCTGGGGCTTGGAATAAGCGATCCTGCGGTAAGCTGGGGCTCGTTGATAAACCGTGATATTTCAACGCTTTCAAACCTTCGGAATTTTCCATGGCTTCTGTGGCCGGTTCTTATGCTTCTTCTGGTTACGCTTGCATTTAATTTTCTTGGTGATGCGCTGCGCGATTTTTTTGACCCGTACAACATTGTCTTTAAAAAGCGGAAAATCGCCGGTGCCTGTAAAGATTCAGAGGATGAATGTTCTGAAAATCTTCCCGAATGCAAGGATTTTCTGCTTTACGTAAAAAATCTTTCTGTGTCCTTTCAGATGATTCGCGGAGCTAAAAAAGTTCTTTCTCCGGCTGTAAAGAATGTTTCTTTTTATATAAAAAAAGGTGAAATCCTGGGGATTGTTGGAGAATCCGGTTCCGGGAAGTCTGTCTCAACCACAGCGATTCCGGGGCTTCTTCCGCAGAATGCGCAGATGTCCGGGCATATTTATTTTAATGGCATTGATTTAACGGCTCTTGAGCAGAAAGAATTAAGGAAATTCCGGGGGCAAAAAATTGCCCTTATATTTCAGGAGCCTGGAAGAAGTTTTGACCCGCTGCAGAATATCGGGAGTGTCTTTTTTGAGACATTCAAGGTTTCTGAGCCGGATATTACAAAAGAAGAATCTGATAAAAAAGCCGCCAAGCTTTTAGATGATGTGGGACTGCCGGATTCATACGGACGTTTAAAGGCGTTTCCGCATCAGTTTTCGGGCGGCCAGCTGCAAAGAATAGGAATTGCGCTGGCGCTTGCGCAGAACTGCGGGCTTTTGATTGCGGATGAGCCTACGACAGCGCTGGATGTTACGATTCAAGCCCAGATAGTTTCCCTTCTTTTGCGCTTAAAAGAAGAAAGAGGGCTTTCTATTATTTTTATCAGCCACGACATAAATCTTGTGTCGCAGATAAGCGACCGTATCTGCGTTATGTACCGCGGAAAGGTTGTTGAAACAGGTTCTTCTGAGCGGATTATGAAAAGCCCTGGGCATCCGTATACAAAGGCTCTGATTTCTGCGCTGCCTGAATTCGGCGAGCACTATACAAAAGGAAAAATGGCTTCAATTTCAAAAGAGGAAAAATTTGACTGAGAGCATAAAATCTGGTGAAGAAAATAAAGAAATCGCGCTTAAAGTTTCAGGGCTTACAAAGCAGTTTAGTCTGGAGGCGGGATTTTTTGCAAAAATAAAAAAACTGTGTATGCCGTGAACGATGTTTCATTTGAAATTCCTTCCGGTTCAACTTACGGAATTGTGGGTGAGTCCGGCTGCGGAAAAACGACGACTGCCAGGCTGATTGTGCAGATGTACAGGCAGACTTCCGGAAAAATAGAATTTTTCGGCAAGGATGTTTCTTCGCTCGGGAAAAAAGAGCTTAAAGATTACCGCGAAAAAGTGAAATATATTTTTCAGGATCCTGCAAATCCTTGAACCCCCGCATGACGGTTTACGAAATTCTTGTATCCGCGCTCCGCTATTCGTCTTTGTGGCGCGGAAAGGAAGATGCCCGGAATCGCGCTGAAGAAATAATTCAGGAAGTCGGGCTGTGCGCGGAAGATTTGAGCCGGCGTCCTGCTGAATTTTCAGGCGGTCAGCGGCAAAGAATCTCTATAGCGCGCGGTCTGATTATGAATCCGCGGCTTCTTGTCTGCGACGAGGTTGTTTCTGCGCTGGATGTGTCTATTCAGGGGCAGATTATAAACCTTCTTCAGGATTTGCGCCGGAAAAGAGGCTTGAGCTTTATTTTTATTACGCACGATTTAAAGGTTGCCTCGTATTTTTGCGACAGAATCGGCGTTATGTTCCGCGGCGTAATGGTTGAGGAAGGAGATGCCCGTACTTTGTACAAGGACGCGCTTCATCCGTATACAAAGCTGCTTTTTGAGGGAGCGTCCGGCAAGCTTTCAAGGTCTAATGTTGAAGTAAAGACAACGCTTGAACAGGAGCATTGCTGTCCGTTTTCATACCGCTGTCCAAAAGCGGCAGAAAAATGCCGGCAGGAGATCCCCGAATTTACAACGCTCCCCGATGGACATAAAATCCGCTGTTTTTTCTGGTAGCTGATTCAATTTTTTTACTCTGTAAATAGCCCGAATGTCGAGTTTTTTGTAAAAAGAATAAAAGCGCAGGCAGATTTGCAATTTGTGAAGATTTTTGGCGATTGAATTAATAAAAGTGCGGAGCACCCGAATTTATACAAGCGTAGCGCGAGCCAAATCCATCTGAGCAAATTGAAAATCTGCCGAGAGCGTTCTGTCATAATTTGCAAAAAAAACTCGAAATTAAGGGTAAATAAAAATCAACATTCATTCAATAAAAAATTTGACATCCTGATTATTTGCCCTTAAAATAAGAAACATAATATAACCCGAATAGTGAACTGAAAAGTTTGCTGAATTAGGAGGCCACTAAAAAATGGCAAAAGTAGAACTTAAAGGTATTGCAAAGGTTTACGATGGCGGTGTCCGCGCTGTAGACAATGCGAATATCACAATTGAAGACAAGGAATTCTGCGTATTCGTAGGTCCTTCTGGATGCGGTAAGTCAACAACTCTCCGTATGATTGCTGGTCTTGAAGAAATTTCAGAAGGAAAGCTTCTTATTGACGGCGTTGAAATGAACGATGTTCCGCCAAAGGACCGCGATATTGCTATGGTATTCCAGAACTATGCGCTTTATCCGCATATGACAGTTTACGATAACATGGCTTTTGGTCTTAAGCTCCGTAAAGTTGACAAGGCTGAGATTGACCGCAAGGTTCGTGAGGCCGCAAAACAGCTTGGTCTTACAGAATATCTTCAGAGAAAACCGAAGGCTCTTTCCGGCGGTCAGCGCCAGCGTGTTGCCGTAGGCCGTGCAATCGTTCGTGAGCCAAAAGTATTCTTGTTTGACGAACCTCTTTCTAACCTTGATGCCAAGCTCCGCGTAACAATGCGTGCTGAAATCGCTGCTCTTCACAACACACAGCAGAAGACAATGATTTATGTAACTCATGACCAGACAGAAGCTATGACTCTTGGTACAAAAATCGTTGTTATGAAGGATGGACACGTTCAGCAGATCGGTGCGCCTTTGTACTTGTACAACAACCCAATCAACAAGTTCGTTGCTGGATTTATTGGAACTCCTCCGATGAATTTTATGACTGTAAAGGTTCTTGAGCGTTCTGGAAAAATTGTTTGTGATGAAGGTTCATTCGAAATCACTCCAACAGAAGCCCAGACAGCATGCCTTAAAGACTATGTTGGAAAGGAAGTTTCTTTCGGTATCCGTCCGGAAGACTTGCAGTATTCAGCACAGCCTGTTGGAAAAGACAATATGCAGATGAAGATTGTGAACAAGGAGCCTCTTGGCGCAGAAACTCACTTGTATCTTGTCTCTAACAAAGGTCAGCAGGTTATTGCAAAGACAACTGCAAATGCTGAATTCCGTCTTGGAGACACAATCAATGTTGTTCCAAACATGGAAAAGGCAAAATTCTTCGCTATGGAAGAAGGCGAAAAGAACATCTGCGATGTAGTTGAAGTAAAATGGTAATATAAATCCTTCAGCAGGGTTTGGATATTGTTTTGAAGCGTCTTTTTTCGGATTTATTTCGGAAAAAGACGCTTTTTTTTTGTCCGTAATGTTGTAAAATATTAGCCATGAATAAAAATGTTTCCGCCGCAGTTTTGTTTTTTGCAGTTTTTACAGTTTTTTCATGCAGAAAAACTGCCGAAATGACGCTTGCAGAAATTGAAGAGATTACAAAGTCAAGTGATTCTGCGCTTATAGAAAAGACTGTCTCAAGACCGTGGAAATCCGAGCCGCCGGAAAGCGGAATGCTGGGCGGAACTTGGAACGATGCGATTTTTTCCGACCCAAAGACATTTAACCAGCTGATTGGCGAGCGCGATGGGGAAAGCAGCGCGATTATCAGCGAGACTCTTGATTATCTTGTGGAATATGACGCGTATCTTAGGGAATGGAAACCCCATCTTGCTTTTTTTGAAATTGAAACTGACTTAAAAAAAGGAACTCTTACAGTGCATTATACTTTGCGCGACAATCTTTTTTGGAGTTACCTTGATAATGACCGGAAAATTCCTGTCACAAGCGATGATTTTGTGTTCTGGTATAACGAAATTGCCGGCGATGAGGTTTTTTCAAGTTCAGGATATGGACAGCAGTGGTGCAAAATGCCGGACGGAACGGAAAAACGCATTGAATGTGTAAAGATTGACGACAGGCGGTTTGATTTTGTTTTTCCGCGGATAGTCGCGGAGCCGCTTCTGGCTACAAATATGAGCCTTTGCCCGAGTTTTATCTATAAAAAGGCGAAAGATGAGGGCGGGCCTGAGGCTGTAAAGAATCTTTTTTCGGCGGACTGCAATCCGCTTTCAATTCCCAGCTGCGGAAAATGGTATATTGCTGAGTATACGCCCGCTCAGCGCATTGTCTTTAAAAGAAATCCGAATTACTGGAACAAGGATGAGAACGGAACTTCAATTCCTTATTATGAAACCAAAATCTGCCAGATTGTCGGCGATATGAATACAAATTATCTTCTTTTCAGGGAAGGAAAAACCGAGACTTTTACGCCGCGTCCGGAAGAAGTCTACGATGTTGTGGAAAACCAGAAGGACCAGTATACGGTTTTTAATGCGGAAGGCTCGATGGGCGCGCAGCTTTGGAGCTTTAATCAGAATCCCAAGAATTCAGAAAGCCTTTGTTATTCATGGTTTACAAATAAAAAATTCCGTCAGGCGATGAGCTGCCTTTTGAACCGCGATAGAATCATAAGTCAGACTTACCGCGGACTTGCCGAGCCGAAATACGATTTTTTTCCGGATGCAAATCCTTTTTATAATCCGGATATTACCCTCCAGTATCGCTACGACCCGAACCGGGCAGTCAAGCTTCTTGCGGATATAGGTTTTTACCGCGATTCAGCCGGCGTTATGCGCGATTCAGCCGGCAACAGGATAGAATATGACCTTACTGTTGCTTCTGCAAATACTGTTGTGAACGATATTGCAATGATAATAACGGATGAATGTTCAAAAATAGGAATAAAGGTTAACATCCGGCAGACAGATTTTCAGAAAATGGTCGAAATGCTTACTTCAACTTATGAATGGCAGTCGCTTATAATTGGGCTTGGGGCAAATATGTTTCCGTCCCAGGGAAGCAACGTCTGGCCTTCGTACGGCAACCTTCATCTTTGGAATCCTTTGCAGAAATCTCCTGCTACGGAATGGGAGGCAAGAATTGATTACCTTTACAACGAAGGGTGCTACACAAACAGCAGGTCTGCGGCGGAAAAAATCTGGAATGAGTACCAGCGTCTTATTCTGGAAGAATGTCCTGTGATTTATCTTTTAAGGAGCAGGAGTTTTTTTGCAATCCGCAATAAATGGAACCTTAAAAACGTATATTACGATAATAAAAACGGCGCAGTCTGCGATTTTGTATATCTGAAAAATTAAAGGAATTGTATAATTAGCCTGAATGTATAGTTTTTTGTAAAAAGAATAAAAGCGCAGGCAGATTTGCAATTTGTGAAGATTTTTGGCGATTGAATTAATTAAAGTGCGGAGCACCTGAATTCGAGCCAAATCCATCTGAGCAAATTGGAAATCTGCCGAGAGCATTCTTTCATAATTTGCAAAAAAACTCGAAATTAAGGTTAATCAAGAAGTCGGTAAAATGAATTTGAAATATTTTTTTCTATAAAATAAAAAGAAATTTTTTTAGTTTTCCGTGGAAACTTTTCAGAAAAAAAGCCCCTCTGCTTTCGTTCGTCGCCGCAAGGTTTTTTACAATGCTGGCGCTGCTTTTCTTTTTGGGTTTTGCGCTTTTTGGGCTTATGGAGCTTGCGCCGGGCGATATTGTTGATCAGATGATGAGCCAGCAGATTATGAGTTCGGTTGAAGGCGGCAAAAATTCTTCGGGCGGTGCAAAAGGGGAGACTGGCTTTTCCGGTGAACAGATGGAAAGGCTGCGTTCTGAATTTGGACTTGATAAGCCGTTTTATGTTCAGTATTTAAAATGGCTGGACAGGGTTCTGGTTCATCACGATTTAGGAACGAGCCTTATTTCCCGCGCTCCGGTAAGTTTTCTTATAGGCACAAGAATCTGGAATTCTGTCCTGCTGAACCTGATTTCGCTTGTTTTTATCACGCTGATTTCGTTTTTGCTCGGCGTTTATTTTTCAAGCAAGGCTGGAACAAAAATTGATACGGCGGCGACATTTTTTGCCCTGTTTTTCCATGCGTTTCCGGGAATTCTGCTTCTGATTCTTCTTCAGCTTTTTGCATCTCTTACAAACCTTTTTCCGGTGACAGGTTATCCTGATTTTCCGTTCGCAGAATCTCCTGTGAAATTTACGTTCAGCTATGCGCATCACATTTTTCTTCCTCTTCTTGCGTCTTTTTTGGGCGGAATAGGCGGAACTATGCGTATGATTCGCGCGACCATGCTGGACCAGATGGGGCTTCCCTACATTTTTGCCTTGAGGGCCCGCGGAATAACCGAAAAGCGCGTCTATTTGAACCATGCTTTTAGAAATACTTTGAATCCGTACATAACCGGAAGCGCGAATTTGCTCGCAAGCCTTTTCAGCGGCTCTTTGGTTCTTGAGATTATTTTTGCATATCCAGGAATCGGGCGTCTTATGTACGAGGCTGTTCTTCAGCAGGACATAAACCTTGTGCTGGCAAACAGCATGTTTATTTCAGCCCTTGTTCTTGCAGGAATGGTTATGAGCGACATTCTGCTGGCATTCGTCGATCCAAGAATCAGATACAACTAGCAGGGTGAGGTTTTGTTTTCCGCTGGAAGCGCAAGTATTTTTAGATAAATAGCCTTAATGTCGAGTTTTTTTTGCAAATTATGAAAGAACGCTCTCGGCATATTTCCAATTTGCTCAGATGGATTTGGCTCGAATTCGGGTGCTCCGCACTTTAATTAATTCAATCGCCAAAAATCTTCACAAATTGCAAATCTGCCTGCGCTTTTATTCTTTTTACAAAAAACTATACATTCAGGCTAGATAAATATTTTATAACGCGTTTTGCCCTCTTACTAGTAAATCAATGTTCAATCCGTTATAATCTAGCTATGGAACACGGAACAATTACTCAAGATAACCATGCGGCGCTTTGGCACGGAAGATTTAAGGAAGGTCCTGATGCCGAGGCGGTCGCTTTTGAAACTTCAATAAATGTAGATGAGCGTATGGCTCTGGATGATATAAAGGGAAGCCGTGCGCACGCAAAAATGCTTGGGCATACCGGAATAATTTCCGGGGAAGATGCTGAAAAAATCGTGGAAGGACTGGATTCAATTGAAAAAGATTTGATTTCTGGAGCGCTGAAAATCGATTATTCGGCGGAAGACATTCATTCTTTTATAGAGGCGACGCTTACAGACCGGATTGGCGAGCCTGGAAAAAAACTCCATACAGGAAGAAGCCGCAATGACCAGATTGCGCTTGATGAACGCCTTTACCTTACAAGGTTTGTTCCTGAGATTCAGAACAGAATTCTTACGCTGATAGATTCTCTTGCTAAAATTGCGGAGCGGCACACAAAGGATATAATTCCCGGATACACGCACATGCAGCACGCCCAGCCGGTAACGCTTGCGCATCATCTTTGCGCATGGGCGTGGTCTTTGACCCGCGACTGGAACCGTCTGGAAGATAGCCTTAAAAGGATTTCTGTCAGCCCGATTGGTTCCGGCGCTCTGGCAGGCTCCGGGCTTCCCCTTGACCGTAAGTTTGAGGCAGGGGAACTTGGGTTTACTGAAATAACGATGAACTCGCTGGACAGTGTTTCCGACCGGGATTACTGCATTGAGACTGCCTCCAACATGGCTCTTGTTCAGATGCATCTTTCGCGCTTCTGCGAAGAAATCGTCCTTTGGGCTACAACCGAATTTTCTTTTGTTGAGCTCAGCGAAAAATGGTCTACAGGCTCTTCAATAATGCCGCAGAAAAAAAATCCTGATTTTGCGGAGCTTATCCGCGGACGTACCGGACGGGTTTACGGAGATTTGATTGCGCTTCTTACAATGATGAAAGGGCTTCCGCTGGCCTATGACCGCGATATGCAGGAAGATAAGCAGAGCCTTTTTGAGGCCTGCGATGTTGTGAATGCGAATCTTAGCGTCTTTACAAAAATGATTTCTACTGCCGAATGGAATGTTGAAAAAATGGCGCAGGCTTGCGAGGGCGGATTCCTTAATGCTACTGATGTCGCCGACTACCTTGTTCGAAAAGGACTTCCGTTCAGGACGGCTCATGGAGTCAGCGCGCGCCTGGTTCGTCTTGCAATAGATAAGGGCTGCCGTCTGGAAGATTTGTCTATTGAAGAATTCAAGTCTTGCTCGGAACTTATTGAAAAAGATATTTACGATATTATTCTTCCAAAGGCCTGTGTAAATGCCAGAAAAACTGACGGCGGACCGGCGGAGACAAAAGTTCTTGAACAGATTGATTTGTTAAAAAAATTTGCAAAGCAAATAAAGGAGTAAAAAAAAATGAAAAAAATCGCATTGATTGTTGCCGCGGCCGCTTTGGCTGCAAGTCTTGCAGGATGTAAAAAAGCATCAAAAGCTGATAATTCTCTTGAAGAATTGAAAAGCCGGGGTGTTTTTGTTCTTGGTCTGGATGATTCTTTCCCGCCTATGGGATTCCGCAACGATGATGACCAGATTGTTGGTTTTGATATTGACCTGGCTTCTGAAGTCGCAAGCCGCCTTGGAGTTTCTTTTAAGGCTCAGCCGGTTGACTGGGATGCCAAGGAAATGGAGCTTTCAACAGGAAAAGTTGACTGTATCTGGAACGGACTTACAATCACTCCGGAGCGCGAGGCTGCCCTTGCGCTTACAAAGCCATATTTGAATAATGACCAGGTTCTTGTTGTCCGCAAGGATTCAGGATTTACAAAACTTTCTGATTTTGCAGGAAAGACAATCGGTGTTCAGAGCGGTTCTTCGGCTCAGGATGCAATAAAGAGCAACAAGGAATTCGCTGACTCTGTAAAGGATATTGTACTTTTTAAGGAAAACATTACCGCGCTGAATGACCTTGTAATCGGTGGACTTGACGGAGTTGTAATGGACAGCATTGTCGCCGCTTACGATATTTCACAGAGCAAAAAGCCTTTGGTTTTTGTTCCGGAAGTTCTTTCCCAGGAAGGATATGGAATAGCATTCCGCAAGAATGACGTTAAGCTCCGCGACGCTGTTCAGGAGACTCTGGAAGCGATGAAGGCTGACGGAACTGTAGAGCGTATTTCAACAAAATGGTTCGGCAGTGATATTACTGTAATCGGAAAATAATTTTGAGTCCACGCTACGTAAAAATGCTTCTTGCGATGCTTCGCGGAACCGGAACATCGCTTGAAGTGTTCTTTTTGACATTGATTTTTGCAGTTCCTCTGGCGCTTCCTGTATGCCTGGGAAGAATGTCAAAAAATAAGATTCTTTCAAATACAACAAACGTTTTTCTTCTTATAATCCGCGGAACTCCGCTTATGCTTCAGCTTCTGGTGGTTTATTTTGCGCCGGGGCTTCTTGTAAAGTGGCTGAATGACAGTTTTAACCTTGGAATTCAGTTTATATGGAACAGGTTCGTTGCCGCTGTGATTGCGCTTACAGTGAATTATGCCGCATATTTTGCAGAAATTTATCGCGGCGGAATTGAATCAATTCCAAAAGGTCAGTATGAGGCCTCAAAGGTTCTGGGGTATACAAAATATCAGACTTTTTTTCGCATAGTTCTCTTTCAGGTTGTAAAAAGAATAACTCCAGCAATGGGAAACGAGGTTATTACTCTTGTAAAAGATACGGCGCTGGTTTCCGTAATAGGCGTCGCGGAGCTTCTTATGGTTGCAAAGGAGCGGCAGAGCGCGATGTTCAGTTTTGTGCCTTTGTTTATTGCAGGTGTTTTTTATTTTGTGATGAACTGGGGCGTTTCTTTCGTTTTTGCAAAACTTGAAAAAAGACTTTCTTATTACCGGTAGGAAATTTCATGGCAGAAAATAAAAATGAAATAATCAAAGTTGAAAATTTAAAAAAATCTTTCGGGCCTTTGAACATTCTGAAAGGAATTTCTTTTTCTGTGCATGAAGGAGAAGTTCTTTCGATAATCGGTCCCAGCGGTTCCGGAAAGTCTACAATACTGCGCTGTATCAGCCAGCTGGAAAAAGTTGATGCAGGAACGATTGAAATCTGCGGAAATACTCTTGTAAAAGATGGAATTTACGTTCCAAAAAATGAAATGCATTCAATCATCTTGAAAAGCGGAATGGTTTTTCAGAATTTCAATCTTTTTCCTCATCTTTCGGTTTTGCAGAATGTTATGGATGCTCAGCTGTGCGTTTTGAAAAAAACAAAGGACGAAGCCAGGGAAACCGCCCTGAAATTTCTTGACAGGATGGGGCTTCTTGCAAAGGCGGATTCTTATCCTTGCGACCTTTCCGGCGGACAGCAGCAGAGAGTGTCAATAGCGCGCGCGCTTGCGTTAAAACCGGAGGTTCTTCTTTTTGATGAGCCGACTTCTGCCCTTGACCCGGAGCTTACCGGTGAAATTCTTGCCGTAATAAAAGATTTGGCAAAAGAAAAGATGACGATGGTTGTTGTTACGCATGAAATGTCTTTGCCCGCGACATAAGCGACTACATTATATTTATGGATTGCGGCGTAATTGTGGAGGAAGGAAAGCCTGGGCAGGTAATCGGGAATCCGCGGCAGGAACGCACAAGGAATTTCCTTTCGCGCTTTGAAGGCTAGGCATTGCGCTGGAAAAGGCTTTCCCTCTGTTTGCAGGTGATTTCCTTACATTGACCAAAACGCAAGAATTCTATAAAATATCTATTCATACTCACAATGAGTGATGCTATGCAAATTTGAAATTTCGGGACTTGAATCTGTCCGGTTTGAGTCCTGTGGAGGTTATAAAGTGGTCAAAATCAGACTTAAGAGATTCGGTACGCAGAAGCGTCCATACTACCGTGTTGTAGTTCAGGACTCTCGCAAGCCACGTGATGGAGTTTGCATCGAAGAAATTGGAACTTTCATGCCTATTGAAGCAGAAGAGCGACAGGTTTCTATCGATCTTGATCGTGCGAATTACTGGATTGGTGTTGGTGCTCAGCCATCAGACATCGTAAAGAAGTTGATTAGAGTACAGTCTAAAAAGTCTTCAAACTAAGAATAGGAAACGGAAATGGAAAGACCTGATCGAATATATTGCAAAATCATTGGTCGATGATCCATCTGCGGTTTCAGTAAACGAAACTGAAGGCGAAAAAGGTATGGTTCTTCAACTTAAAGTTGCAGAAAGTGATATTGGCAAGGTGATTGGAAAGTACGGCCGCATTGCTAAGGCTATGCGAACTGTTCTTAGTGCTTCCGCTACAAAAGATGGAAAGCGCTACAGTCTGGATATTCTGGATTAATTTTGCTGATGGAAACTAACGAGCAGCTTGTTGTTGGTTTTATCCGCGGCTCTCATGGGGTTTCGGGTGAATTTAAAGTTGAAAGTGCTTCCGGTTATTACGATCATATCGAAGTGCTTAAGGAAGTTACTTTAAGGCACGGTTCTGATTCGCGAAAATGCAAAGTTGAATTTGCAGAAAAAGGATGCGGTACCTTGTACATGAAATTGGCGGGAATTGATTCTCCTGAAGAAGTTCGAAAGTTCAACGGATGGGAATTGGTTGTTGACCGCAAGTACGCTCATCCTCTTGGTAAGAATGAGTGGTACATAAAAGATTTGATTGGCTGTTCCTTGATTTGGAATGGCAAAGAAGCGGCAGCTGGGACTGCACTGACAGAAAGTGTTGGAACAATCACAGACGTATTGGAAGGCGGAGCTGGTTACTTGCTAGAAGTTTCTCTCTCCGAGAGTTGCACTGTTCTTTCTGATGATTTGAAACATACAGGTTCAGGAAAGATTCGCAAGGTTTTAGTTCCTTTGAATCTTAACTATATTTGTAACGTCAATGTCAAGGAAAAGACGATACAGCTGATGCACCTCTGGATTCTGGAGTAATTCCATGAAATTTACTGTGCTGACCTTATTTCCTGAAATTCCGCAGGCTTTTTTTGAAAACTCAATCATGGCCAAGGCGGTTGAAAAGGGAATTATTGCCTACGACCTTGTGAACATCAGGGATTTTGCCCTTGATAAGCACAAGAAATGTGATGACGCTCCTTATGGCGGTGGTGCCGGTCAGCTTATGATGACTGAACCATTGAGCAGGGCTTTGGATAGCGTGAAGGCTGGCCGGAAACGCGTGATTTATGTTACGCCGGCAGGAACTCCTTTTACGCAGAAAAAGGCTGTTGAATTAAGTCGTGAAGATGAACTGGTTTATATGCGGACGATACGAAGGCATAGACCAGAGAATCATAGACTTTTACGTAGATGACGAGATTTCTATCGGCGACTACGTTATGAGCAGTGGTGAGCTTGCTGCGACCGTTATGGTTGACGCTGTCTACAGATTGATTGACGGTGTAATCTCAAGCGATTCACTTGCAGAGGAAAGTCATAGCGACGGACTTCTTGAATATCCGCAGTATACCAGACCAGAAGTATACAAAGGCTTGAAAGTACCAGAAGTTTTGCTTTCGGGAAATCATGAGCTTATTCGGAAGTGGCGGTTAAAGAAACGTCTGGAAAAAACTTTGCGTGTGCGCCCGGATATGATTTGGGAAGCCCGCAGGAATAATCAGCTTTCTTTAGAAGCCGAATTGATGATTGAGGAAATAACAGAACAGACAGCCATAAAAAACTGCAAAAAAAAGCAGAAGATGGCGCGCAGGCAATTGCGTGAGTCTGTCAATCCAGGAGATTTATAATGGATCTTATTAAAGCGGTAGAAGAAAAGCAGAAACGTGCTTTTACAACACAGTTCAAAGTTGGTGATACTGTAAAAGTATTCTTTAAAATTATTGAAGGAAAAACTGAGCGTATTCAGGTTTATGAAGGCGTTGTTCTTTGCATAAAGAATTCAGGCGCCCGCAAGACATTTACGGTTCGCAAGGAATCTTATGGAATCGGTGTTGAGCGCGTGTTCCCTGTAAACAGCCCTCGCATTGTAAAGGTTGAGATTGTCCGCGCCGGAAAAGTACGCCGCTCTAAGCTCTACTATCTTCGCGATAAGGTTGGTAAAGGCAAGAAGGTTAAGGAAATGCTTGGCGGTGAGGTTTCTGCATTCATCGCGCAGCAGAACAAGGCTGCTGAAGCCGCTGCCCGTGCCCAGGAAGAAGCTATTAAGGCTGAGCACAATGCTGAGCATGCTGCCGCAGAAGCTGCAAAGGAAAGCAAATAACTTTTTTACTGCATGAAAACTAATGTTGTAATGCATTTGACTGCCCTCTCTGGTGTGAATGGAAATAATTCGCTTAGAGAGGGCGGTTCTGTTTATGTGCGGATTATTAAAAGCGCAGGAAATAATTCATATATTGCGTCGTTTTCCGGCGGAAGATTTCTTTTGAAGTCAGAAATTCCGCTGTCCGAAGGCGCTGGTTTTCCGGCAAAAATAAAAATTGAAAACGGAAAAATCCTTCTTCAGAAAATCCATGCCGATTCGCATAAGGATTCTGTTCAAAAAATTACGGCTGAAAACAAAAATCCATTTCTTGAAACTCGGTCTTCCGCCGGATTCTCTTTCATATTCAATGCTTCTGCAGATGAAAATGCTGGGTTCACGGTTTTCTTTGGAATCATTCCAGAAATTTAGAAAGATTGCGGAAAAAATTAAAAATAAGGAAAAATCCGCAGGAGATGCGGCCTTTATTCTGGAAGAAAAAGGAATCCCGGCCGATGAAAAGAAAGTTCTTTCAGTTCTAGGCGGTTCGGAAAGAGAACGCGATTCTGCGGAGGAAATCTTTCAGGATAAAAATAATTTTTCGCGCCCGGCAGAAAACTCTTTTTCGGAATTTTTCAGCGCCATTTTTAATTCTTCTGCAAACTTAAAAAATCAGCCGGGAATTTTGACTTTGTTCAATCATCTTGGGTTCAGTTTTGGTTCTGATTCTGGCGGCGGATACATTTCTAAATGCAAGACGGCGGGCTTGCCTGATTCCAGCCTGGCTGATTCAGAAAGTGGTTTTGGAAGCTGGATAAAAATTCCATTTGAATTTTCGGCGGAAGAAAAAGCGGGGAAAGGTTCATTCTGCGGATTTTTAAGAAACCGCTCAAAAAAACTTGAAAAAGCCGTAATTTCCTTTTGCCTTGAAGAAAAAGATTATGTCTTTGAAGTCGGCATACGGGAAGGAGATATTTCTTATCTTAACGCCGGCTGCTCGGATTTCTTAAGAAATAAGATGCTGAATGAAATTTTAAAATCTTTTTTTGGAAAAATAAAAATAGGCACGATTGAACCGCTCGAGGATTTTTCAGAATTTTCTGCGGATGAAATAGAATTCAGCACAGTGAGCTTAAAAGTATGAAAAAAAATGAATTAAAGGCGGTCGCCCTGAAATATCCGGAGGAGGCGGAGCTTCCGTTTATCGCTGTAAAGGCAAGGGGCGAACTTGCGAAAAAACTGGTGGAAATCGCCAAAGAACAGAAAATTCCTGTTGTAAAAAACATTGCGGCGGCAAACATTCTTTCAGCGCAGGAAATAGGAGCCGCAATCCCTGAATGCACATGGGAAATCGTTGCAAAAATTTTTGCCGCAGTTGTGGAATGTGAAAAAAAGTTGTAAAATTGAACTGTATGGAAATGAAGAAGTTGGACTGTAGTTCTATTCACATTGGAAGTTGTTTTTCTGAACCGGTTTTTTTTGATGATGGAAAGAATATGTTCCTTGCCGCCGGAAAACAGGCGAAGCCTTATCATGTTTCGGCGCTGGTTCATTGGAAAATTCCATATTTGTTGACCGCAGGGCATCCTGTTGATCCTAATGATTTTAAGCCTTCTGAAAGTGAGCATATTCATACAGAATCCGGCGGATTTTATTCTGATGAGATAGAGGAGCTTGAAAGCCTTTGATTTTTCCCGACGGCAGAAAACAGACCGGAAATTGCGGCGAAGACCGCGCGGCGGAATATCTTTTAAATAAAGGGTATGAGCTTATAAGGCGAAATTTCAGGACAAATCAGGGTGAAATTGATATAATAGTAAAAAACGGAGAATGTATTGTCTTTGTGGAGGTAAAAACGCTGCCCAAAGGCAATTTTGAATTGTTATCGCACGTTTTGGATGCCAGAAAACAAAAAAGAATTGTCGAAACCGCTAAACGTTTTCTTGCAATCAATCGACAATATAGTAACAGCTATATCAGATTTGATGTGATTGTAATTGATATGCCCGGTTTACCGCAGGTTTATCATATTGAAAATGCTTTTGCGGAGCTTTTATGATTTCTGAATTGAGAAATACAACAGAAACTTTGGTCTTAGACCGAACTGATGATGTGTTTTCGTCGCGGCTTATGGAGTTGCGTGTAAAAATACATGATGAAGATTATGTAAACAATGCCATCCAGCGAATTGCGCAGGTAATCAGCCGTAAACTGGTTGAAGACCCTAATGAATTTTTGTTTCGGGAGTAAGATTGTTTTTGAATGACTCGAAACGGGAGTTGATTTTATGGAAAAAAATAGGCACGGCCGGAACAGGCACCGTAACCGCAACTGGAATGAACAGAAAAAAAATACAAATGAGAATTCTTTTAATAACCGCAGTTTTCAGCAGAATTCGTCATCAAATGGAGTAAATTCAAATCAAAAACATTTTCAGTTTGTAAGCCATGAAAATCCGGAATTGATTGCCCAGCGTGAACGGGCTATAAGGGAGTTCAAATCCAGGGAAGTTATCTGTCCTAAATGTGGAAAACCGCTGACAGATATTGCAAGCGCAATGACGGATAAAACTTCCGGAGAGCCGGTTCATTTTGAATGTGCGCTGGAGCAGGTTTCTGGCTCTGAGTCTCTTGCTCAAAACGAAAAGATTGCTTACATCGGGCAGGGACGTTTTGCCGTCCTTTCTTATGAAAATATCCGGGATCAGCGTCATTTCCATATAAAAAAGATTATTGAATGGGAAGGCAGGGATTCTAAGCCTGAATGGCGCAACGAGATGAGCGGGCTATTCAGTCAGGTTGAATAGTTTTTTGATGTTGGAATCCACTGTTTCGCTTAGTTTTTCAGGCGAAGTTTTTCTTGCCTCGGAAATAAATCTGTAGGTATGTTCAATAAACAGCGGCGTGTTTGTCTTTCCGCGGAATGGAACTGGCGCAAGGTAAGGAGAATCCGTTTCGCATAGAATTCTGTCGTCCGGGATTAATTTTAAAAGCTCTTCCATTTCCGGCATTTTTCTTTTTTTTGTGTATGTAACTGAGCCGCTGAAGCTGATGTGCCAGCCGTTTTCAAGAAATGCCTTCGCTTCTTCTGTTCCGTAGGAATAGCAGTGGATTATTCCGTTGCAGTATCCGATGTTTTTTATGCAGTCTAAGGTTTCTTCAAAAGCGTCGCGGGAATGGATTATTACAGGAAGATTTTGTTCCTTTGCAAATTCCAGCTGCATTTCAAAAAGCTCACGTTCGGCGTTATACATTTTCTGGTTGAAGTCAGATTCACAGCGGCCGTCAATACCCGACGGATTCCAGTGGTGGTCAAGACCACATTCGCCGATTGCAATTATTTTTCTGTTCAAGGTGTCGTTGTCGCCCGAATTTTCCGCGGTTTCAATCTGCTGTTTAAGGATTTTCATGCTTTCATGCCGGTTTGTTATTTCTTCCGGCGAAGGCCATATTGCCGCTGAAAAATAAACGAATTTCCTGGCTTTTTCCGCCAGTCTGGTGTCTTTTATTTGGGCTATGGCGTTGTCCAGGCAGGCCTGTCTTCTTAAAGGTCGTCGCTTTCTGTTCCAATATCCAGCCCGAAGAAACAGTTTCTTTTTGCCATTTCTTCAAGAATTTCAGTTCCGTTTACCGGATTTTCCCCGTTGTTTCTGTCTGTTGTGTGTTCAAAATGAAAATGCGTGTCTGAATACATAAAATCATTGTATCAAAAAATTATGTATTGCAAAATAGCGTTTTTTTCTATAATATATATCTATTCGCTTTTGCCGGGATGGTGGAATGGTAGACACAAGGGACTTAAAATCCCTCGACTGTTAAAAGTCGTGCCAGTTCGAGTCTGGTTCCCGGCACTCATATCTGTTTTATCGTTTTTAGCTATGTCGTCTTGGTTTATATCAATCACATTTATAAATCTTTTTTCTCTTGTAATGCTGTTTATTTTAATAGAAAGCAATTCCGTTATAAGCAGATTTCAAAAATGCAACTTTATGTTGACCTGCTCGGTTGTTTTTGTTATCTGCATAATGGAAGTTCTTACTCTGATTTTTGATGGAGCTTCCGTTCAGTGGCGCTTTTTGCACATTGCCTCTAATTTTTTTGGTTTCAGCCTTACTCCGCTGGTTTACCTTACGCTGGGGAATGTCCTGCTTCCTAACTTTTCTCTGAACCGCAAATTTTTATTTTTTTTCGGCGGTATTTGGATTTTGTACTCGCTTTGGATGCTGGCTATGATTTTTTCTGGAAGCAAATTTGGTGTCTTTTATGTCGATGAATTGAACAGGTACTCCCGCGGAAAAGGATTTTTTGTATATGCGATTCTTGGCGCTATTGGTCTGATTTATTTTCTTGTGCAGAACATTATTCTTTCCCTGCGGTTCTGGCAGAATAACTGCGGAATTCTTCTTTTGAACTCGATTTTTGTGTTTATTGGAGTCGCGGTTCAGATTGTTCGTCCGGATATCCAGATAACATGGCTTGCTGTAATCATTTCCATAATTTTTTATTTTATATATCACGGAACACTTTATCAGCAGTTTGACTCCCAGACATATCTGCGGAATTTTAACAGTTTTCAGAAAGTTCTGGAGGCGCAGAAAGAGGATGCGGTTTTAATTGTTGTTGAAATAGACAATTTTGAAAAGCTTAAGTTGAATTACAGCCGGCAAAAGGTTGATTCCCTGATGATTTTGATTTCAAGGATTTTCAGCAGGTTCTATAGAAAATACGGCTCGCTTTTTAAGATTGGAAACGAGGAATTTTGTGTTGTTTCTAAGGATGTCGAGCTTGATTTTGATGACTTGAACCGGAAATTTTTTATGGAATTTGTTAAGGAATGTTCTGAAATTGATGAAATGCCGCTTGTGTCTGTCGGGTGGTCAAATATTTCTCCTCATCAGGATATAAACAAGGTACTTTCTCTTGCCGACTTAAAAAAACGTGAATTTATAAGGGAGCGGACTTCGTATCTGTTTTAAATTTGAGGGGGGGGGTAGGAACGAAAATGTAGCCGCATTTGCTAACGGAGACAATGTGCTTAGGGCTTTTTTTGTCTTCTTCTATAAGATTCCGCAGAGACTGGATGTTTACGTAAATATTGCTTTCCAGGGTTTTTGAGTCAGGGACAGGTTCGTTCCATACGTTCTGAAAAATCGCCTCAAACGAAAGGATTTTGTTAGGATTTTGAACAAAGTACAGAATCAGGTCGAACTGTTTTTTTCTCATCGGAATTATTTTGTCCGCCTTGCAGACGGTCTGATTTTTTGTGTCGACCTTAAAAATTCCGCAGGTGTACACTTCTTCAAGTGGTTTAGTTTCAAATCCGGAAAATGAAAATTTTTCCAGCATTCTTTTTACGCGCAAAATAAGTTCATCAATGTAAAATGGCTTGGTTATGTAGTCGTCGCAGCCTTCCCGGAATCCCTGAAGCTTTATTTTTTCAGTTTGAATGGAAGAAACGATTATGACAGGAAGCATTTTTGTCTGAATTCTTATTGAATGCAAGATTTCCATTCCGCTGCCGCCATTTCCAAGATTTAAATCCAAAATTACAAGGCTAACGGGATTTTTTGAAAGCTGTCTGTAGGCATCGGACGCGGAAAAGCACTGGATGACTTCGTAGCCATGGCTTCGCAGGTTTTTTGCCATAAAATTGTTCAAATCTTCTGAGTCTTCAACAACCAGTATAAGTTCATTCTCTTGCATTGAAAGATATTTTAACAGATTTATTGGAATTTATCCAATTTTTTTAAATTTTACGCTGAAAATACTTCCTTTTTTTGCGTTCTTGTTTTCAGAATATTCAAGTAAAAGGTCGTTCAGCCTGCAAATTTCCTTAACAACAAAAAGTCCGAGCCCGCATGATTTTTCTGAACCGGTAGGATTTGACCCGATTTTTGCAAAACGCTCAAAAAGAACGGGCTGTTTTTCCTTGGGAATTCCCTGGCCGTCATCGGAAACGCTCAAAACTATAAAATTTTCCTGTTCGCTTATGCTGATTTCAATATTTCCGCTGAACTCCGTATATTTTATCGCGTTGTCAACAAGATTTTCATAGATTCCCTTTAAACTGTATTCATCGCAGAAAACGCAAGGCTCGTTCACATTGCAGGTAAAGGTGAAGTTCTGTTTTTTGTTTCCAGCTTTTTTTGAAAGAAATTCGTTTTCTTTTATAAGACATTCTTTAAGGTTCAGGATTTTCGGGTTTATTATAAAGCGTCTGTCTGAAATTTTGTACGAATCCAGCACATTTTGTATGATGATATTTATTGCGCGGGCATTTTTCTGGATATTTTGAACAGACTCCTCAATTTCGGAACTAATTTTGTCCTCTTTTTTTAGTTTTTTATTCAGCTCCAGCGTGTTCTGAATTTCATTCAGCAGGAGCGTTAATGGCGTATTCACATTGTGCGTTACAAAATATAAAAAAGTGTTTTTTTCCTGTTCGGATTTTAAAAGCTCCTGTTTTTCCCGGATTAGGTTTCTGCGGAGTTCCAGTTTTTGAATCCTGAAGAGCAGCTCGGAAACATCGAAAGGCTGTATTAGATAATCGTCGATTTTGCATTCAGAAAGTTTTTCAATAAAATAAGAGTGGAATTTATCTGCGACCAGCAGGATTGAAAAATTTTCTGCAGGAGTCTGAATCTTGGCTTCGGCGCAGAGCGAAAAAACTTCATCGCTCTGGTTTTCCGGGAAAATTATCAGCAGCTGGATAAGATTTTCTTTGATTGCAGAAAGAACTTCTTCTGAATTTTTTATGATGCGGACAAAAAATCCGTAGGACTGAAGCACAAGCCTTAATTTTGAATTGTCGGATTCTTTCGCGCTGTAAATTCCGACAGAAACTTTTTCAGGAATCTCTTCTTGAATGGAAATTTTACGGTTTTCAAGATATATGTTTTTTCCATAAGATTCATTTTCGTCTTTTGAATTCGTGTTGCCGAGGATTTCCTTTGTCTTGCGGATATTTTTCATCTTATTTTCCTGTTTGAAAATCTATAGGTTTAATTCAACTGTAAAAATATACAGCTGAATTTACATTTTTTCCATACCGCGGCATTTCGTCTCTTAGCCGGATTTCTTTTATTAAAAATAGGCGTTCACAGAGAACGAACATTCGTGGCGGAATTTTCCGTAGTCCATGTTGAAAGAGTAACTTCCCTTTAGTGCCATGTTCTGTGAAAGAAAAATACAGGTGTCGGCGGCAAACTGTGTCCTGAAGTGTTCAATATCAAACGGCGACTGCATTATGGTTGCCGAAATTTTGTTTCTCCAAGGTCCTGCTCCCGCGATTATGCCGGCATCGCCGCCAAGCAGCAAATCTGTTCCGTAGCTGTATGCAGGTGAAAAGTAGCTGTCCGCGCCGCCCATAAGGTAAATCTGTAGCCATGAGGCAGGTTTTACGCTTGCTCCATATAAAAATTTAAGCCGCCACGCCAAGTCTGAGTTTTCACTGCTGTTCGGGTTCTGCGCAAGTCCTGTCAATATCTGGCTTGCTCCGTTCAAAAAGAATGTGTCGGAAGCCGGAAGCGAAAGAATTGAAAGCAGAGTGGCTTTGTTCAGATAAAACAGGTTTTTTACCGGATTAAATCGTACTTCAACATTTGCAAACGTAAGCTCGGAATTTTCAGAATAGCCGGCAGGTCTTTCAAGCTGTTCGTGCGAGCAGAGCCTGAATTCCATTCCGCAGTAGCCGCCGTTGATGTCGTTTCCGCCGGTTAATGCTATTTTTTTTGAACCGTGGGCCTTTTTTGGATCTTCCGGAGTTTTTATGTTTGTGTCTTCTATTTTACCAAGTTTTCGCCTTGCGGACAGGACAGAAACAAACCTTGAGCGGTATTCATCTGAAGTGATTTTGCGGTTGTTCAGAAGAGAGCTAAGGTAGTCGGAAGCCGTGTTCCAGATTTCCGCCTGCTTTTCTGCAGGAAGGTCAGAAAAAGGGAAGTCCTGCACAGTCTTTTTTCCGTAGCATACATCTTTTATGTATTTCTGCTGCTTCAGGCTCAGGTTGTTCTTTCCGTTTTCAACTTTTGAATATGCGGAAGGACGGTATTTTGTTTCGTCAGTAAGCCCGAGCGAGTCTGCGAGCTTTACGGTCGCGAGCGGCTCTACAACTCCAAAAAGTTTGTCCGTAGCCCTGGTGGAAGGCCGGGCCGCTTCAATCAGAAAAAGAAGATTGTAAGAGCAGTTTTCGCTTACAAAAAAATATTTTGAATATATTCCGGCCAAATCAAATGCGTGGCGCAGCATATTTTCTTTTTCTTCATCGGTAAAGTTTAGCTTGAATTCCCACATATCGCGCATGTCCATGTCGGAATACTGCTTTATTTTTTCGTAATAAGTTTCAAATCCATAATAACCTTTGAATCCGCCTGTAAGTCCAAGGATTGCGTAAAGCGGACCGCCGGTAACTTTTGTAACGGCACCGTAATTTATAGAGTTTGCGGTAAGCCGCGGCTTGTCTTTTGTTTCAATAAGAAGGAATGTATGCCCGAAAACGGATGCCGGGCGTTTTAAATAAATAGAAGGAAATACAAGAAATACATTTCCGGGATTTACTTGTCTCAAAATGTTCTGAAAAGCAAGGTCGCCATTGTAAGGGAAATCAGCCTCTGAAAGATCCAGTTTTTCGCAGAGCCACTTGTATCGGCCGGGAAAACGTTCTATTGCATGCTTTTCTTTTGCGCCAGGATTCGGCGCCGGTTCAAAAAATGCCCTTATTGTTGCTTCCAGCTCTGCCTTCGGGTTTGTTTTACCTTTTTTTGCGCAGAAGAATTTCGGGTCGTCAACAAGGCTCTTGTAGCGGCTGAAAACTGCCGGCTTGTAGTGAAGGAGCGTTCTCCAGTAAGAATCTTTGTGCAGATTAAGCGCTTCCGCCTTTTTTATTAAACGCTCGGCTTTTTCTGAATAATCTGTATAATCCGGCTCAGCGGAAAATATTGGCGGCAGCGAGATGAAGAATAAACTGATAAATAAGAAACAGGATGCAATCCTTGTTTTTGTGAAAAAACTAAAATTACATCCTGTTTTTTTTAAAGCGAAAATCACATTATCCTACGAGAGAATAAATTTTACTTGCAACATCCTGTGCTGAAACTTCTGAAGAAGAGAAGATTTCATCAAAGTTGTTCTGAAGATTTGCCTTGAATGCAACTGAGTCAGAAACGTTGAGCATTGAAGAAAGAGTGTCGATGTATTCGCCTTCTCCCTTTGCAATGTCGTTTGCAAGAGCGTCCATGTTGTCTGAGATGAACTGGTTTGTTTCTGTCATTGCAACAGCAGCCTTGTCATATCCCCATGTTCCAGAAGAAATAGCAAAGAACTGGTTGTACCCGATTCCATTAAGGAAAGCTCCGAGCAAATCCCAACCCATCCCCTCTTTATCATTTACAAGAAGATATCCGAGACCTGGTCCTACGTTTCCTGCGAATGCAGATGTAGATGCTGCAAGCATTCCAGCTGCAACTAAAGCAGCAATCTTTTTTCTAAGCATAAGTGCCTCCAAAAAATTTGTATACGATTGCTAGAAGTCTACTAAAAAAAACTAAAATTATTCTAAAAAAATTGAAAAAATACTGTTAAAAAAAGATGTAAATTTAATAAATATCCAGAATGTCGAGTTTTTTTGTAAAAAAAGAATAAAAAGCGCTGGCAGATTTACAATTTGTGAAGATTTTTTTGGCGCTTGAATTAATTAAAGTGCGGAGCGCCCGAATTCGAGCCAAATCCGTCTGGGCAAATTGGAAATATGCCGGGAGCATTCTTTCATAATTTGCAAAAAAAAACTGCCCTGATTTTTTTATAAAAATCCGGGCAGTTCTAAAACAGTTTTAATCCAGCATGGCGATATTCTTATAAGTCTGCCCTGCTGAAGTCAAAATCCGCCTTAAAATTATTTTATGAGAAGACCTGCGTATTTTTCCAGAGCGGCTTCCATGTTGTTTGAAAGAACGGCTTTTGCAAGCTTTTTGCCAAGCTGAACGCCTTCCTGGTCAAAACTGTTGATGTTCCATACAAAACCCTGGAACATGACTTTGTTTTCAAAATGGGCAAGAAGCGCGCCAAGAGTCTTCGGTGTAAGCTGCTTTCCGTAAATCAGGCTTGAAGGACGGTTTCCTGCAAAAGACTTGTTCGGGTCTGGGTCTTTTTTTCCGCATGCAAAAGCGACAATCTGCGCCACAACATTTGCGCAGAGCTTTGTCTGGCTTGTGGATCCTTCAATTACAACATCCTTTCCAGTCTGATTTTCGCTGAAAGCTATGAACTGAAGCGGAGTAATGTCTGTTCCCTGGTGTAAAAGCTGGTAGAAAGAATGCTGGCCGTTTGTGCCAGGCTCGCCGAATATAACCGGACCTGTAACATAATCAATTTCCGCCGTCGCGGTTTACAGACTTTCCGTTTGATTCCATATCAAGCTGCTGAAGGTGGGCAGGAAATCTTGAAAGTGCCTGTGAATAAGGAAGAATCGCAGTCGCCGGATATTCCTGTACGTTTCTCTCGTAAATTCCAATAAGCGCATCCATCAGGGCAGGGTTCTTGCGGATGTCTTTTTCTGTCGCGGTTTTGTCCTCTGCGGCGGCTCCGTTAAGGAATTCCGCAAAAACCTCCGGACCGAACGCAAGCGAAAGAACTGCTCCGCCGACTCCAGAAGTAGAAGAGTAACGTCCGCCGATGTAGTCATCCATATAGAAAGCCTGCATATAATCCGGGTTGTGCGCCAGCGGCGAAGTTTCGGAAGTAACGGCAATCATGTGCTTTGAAACATCAAGGCCTTCTTTTTTAAGGAAGTCCTTTACAAAACTTTCGTTTGTAAGGGTTTCAAGCGTTGTTCCTGATTTTGAGACAAGGATGAAAATTGTATGGGCCAGGTCAAGCGACGCCACAACAGCGGCGCCGTCATCAGGGTCTACGTTTGAAATAAAATGAGCTTCCATTTTAAATGTGCCGTTCGCCTTCGCCCAGTTTTCAAGCGCAAGGTACATTGCGCGCGGTCCTAAGTCAGAGCCGCCGATTCCAATCTGGCATACCTGAGTATATTTTTCGCCTTTTTCATTTAAGATTTTTCCGGAATGAACTTTGTCCGCAAAATCCGCGATTTTTTTCTGTTCGTTTTTGTAAAAGTCCCGCTTGTTCTGACCGTCTGCAATTACATCTTTTCCAAGCTGTCCGCGTGTAAGCTGGTGAAGAACCATTCTTTTTTCACCGGTGTTGACAATTTCGCCGTTGTAAAGCGCTTCGAATTTTTCAAGAAGCTGGGCTTCGTCCGACAAATCCTGCAAAGTTTTTAGAATCTGCTCATTAACCTGCTTGGCGGCATAATTGTAAGTCAAGCCTTCTGCCATTGGTATTGAATATTCCTGAATGCGTTTTACAGCATCTGCAGAAGAAAGTTCGTCTGCAACAGAAACCATTCCCTTTAGGGAAAACAACTTTTTCCAGGAAGAAAGTGTGTCAGCATTTGCCCATGTAGCCATTTTAAAGCCTCGTATGTATAAAAAGTTCAATCCTTACAAATCGGATTATAAAACTATAATAAATTTTCCGTTTTTCTACAATAAAAACGTTCGGAACTGGCGTTCCTCACTACTTACCAAAAGCCTGAAATCTTTTGGTAACACAAATTTTCTATATTTATGGGGAAAGTCTTCCCTACGTTCGGAACTGGCGTTCCTCACTACTTACCAAAAGCCTAAAGTCTTTTGGTAACATGAGTTTTCTATTTTTCGGGGGAAAGCATTCCCCCAGGCTCAATCCGCGCGCGTTTTTCGCCTACCCCTTCTCCTAAGGGCGCTGCCCTTAAAAACCCGGTCAGTTTGTTTCGGTTTGTAAAACTGGAGTTTCGCCGTGGAACGCCTTTTTCAGTAAAATCGGAACAATCATTGAAGAGACAATTATAAGAAGAATCACCGGCGCAAAATATTTTGAATCAATAATTCCTACAGAAAGTCCTTTCTGCGCGACAATAAGGGCTACTTCGCCGCGGACCATCATTCCAAGACCTATTTTGACTGAATCTTTCCACGAAAAACCCAGAAGTCTTGAAGTGCAGCCGCATCCGATCAGTTTTGAAAGGCATCCTACAATAACAAACGCTATGCTGAACCACAAAAGCGAAATGTTCATTCCCGAAAGGTCTGTTTTCAGCCCGATTCCTGCAAAAAAGATAGGACTGAAAATCATATAGGAATTTATGTCTATTTTCTGTTCCATGTACGGAGCGTCCATTAAGGAGCAGAATATAACTCCGGCTATGTATGCGCCTGTAATGTCTGCGATTCCAAAGAATTTTTCCGCAGAATATGCGAAGATAAGCGCGATTCCCAAGCCGTAGATTGGAATTCTCCGTGAATGGGGATGTTTTCTGTCGTACCATTTGAAAACTTTAAAAACAATAAAGCCGAAAATAACTGCGGCTATAAAGAAAAGGACTGTTTTTCCAAGGGTTATAAGAATTCCGCCTGTGCCTGTGCTTATTCCCAGTACAATTGTAAGGGCGATTATTCCGAACACATCGTCAATTATTGCGGCGCTTACAATCGTCTGCCCCATGTCAGTTTTAAGATGTCCGAGCTCCTTCAATGTCGCGACCGAAATGCTTACCGAAGTCGCGGTGAGTATTGTGCCTATGAACATCGCCTTATAGAATTCCGTAGTTCCAAAGCCGTCAAAACCCCAGAAGCAGAGCGCCATTATTGTTCCCATCGCAAGCGGCACCAGCACGCCGCACAGCGCGATTATCGTGGATTTTATGCCTGACTTTGCAAGCGACTTTAAATTTGTTCCAAGACCTGCGCTGAACATTATCAAGATAACGCCGATTTCTGAAACAAATGAAATGAATCTGTCTGTTTCTCCGTATAAAGTGCCGGAAGGGTTTGACCCGAAGTTGTTGAACCATGGCAAGAGCCTTAAAAGAAGTCCGGCTATAATCATTCCGGCAACCTGCGGAAATCCGACTTTTTTTGCCAGAGTCCCAAGATATTTTGCCGCAATTACAATTATTCCTACGGAAACAATAATTTGAAGTACGATTTCGCTGTTGGAAGCCTGTTCCATTTTAAAATTCTCCTAAAAAACTTTTTGTTCAAGTTAGAAAAATATTATACCGAATTGCTGAAAAAAAAGCAGGATGAAGAAGAAAAAAAAACAAACGCCCGCCTAAAAAATCGTGGGCAGGCGGAAATTTTAGACCGGGCGAAAATTTAATAGAAGAACTATTCAGTTTTGATTAGAATTTCGCCGCTGGTAGCTTCAACTGGCAGATTAAACAGCCGCTCAGTGGTGGGATTGCTAAATTAAGGCAAAATCTTGATTACATCATCGAGGACATAACAAAAAGCCGGTGATGAAGATTTTTCATTTTCGACAAAAGGTGTCCTTAAGTCAATTTTATTGGAACTGTCAAACGGATCAGTTCCTGTAAAATTTCCAGAAAAAATTGCAATATCATTTTTTTCAATTTTGCTGCTAACAGATTTTACGGTCGAATCAATATTTTCCGGCAAAATTGCATAGTTTATGTCCAGAATGCGGACCCATCCCTTTTCGATTCCTGCCATTGCGTCCTGACCATAAACCTTGCCGTCAATACAATCTTCGATTTTTTTACCATGCAAAAGAGCATTTATTGACTGCTCAAAATAGTAAGAATAATCAACAGAACTGCTGACCAACGAACGTGTCGGAGCTATATCGGTCATACTCTGGCTGTATCCGACATGATAGACAGGAAGTGCTCTCTTTGAATTTTCACAGGCAACGGCAGGGCCTTTTGTGTCAGAATGTTGAGAAATTACAACACAGCCTTCATCAATCAATTCTACGGCAACCTGCTTTTCCAGAGAATAATTTGACCAGGTGTCCGTATATTTTACGAGCATTGTCGCTTCTGGAACAACTGACTGAACTCCAAGGTAAAAAGCCGTATAACCGGAAATAACCTCTGCAAATGGAAAAGCCGCAACGTAACCGATTTTTGCCTCTTCTGCGCTTATAACTTTCGATTCAATCATTTTCTTCAGTTTTTCTCCGGCAATCACGCCGCAAATATAGCGCCCCTGATAAATCGTTCCGTAACAGTTATGATAATTTGAAAGAACTGGCTCATCATTTGCATTGTCGCCAGTCGGCACGCAAAATTCAATTTCTGGATGAAGTGCCGCCATATCTTTTACAACCGGACCGTAACCGTAACTCGCGGCAATTATATAATCACACTTTTCGTTTACGAGCTCTTCAAGAGGAAGTTCAATCTGGTCTTCCGTAACATTGTACTTAGTAACACACTCAATTTTGTCGCCAAAAACCGAAACAACGTGATTTTGTGCCTTTATAAAATTTTCTGTATAAGGAGTTATTTCATCGCCTACAAAAATAAAACCAACTTTCAGGCTTCTATCTTCGGAACGTGTCAAAATATGAATTCCAAAAAGAAAGCAGGCACATTGCAACAGAAGTAATTGCGCACAAAATATATTTTTTTTTCATTTTTACATTCATAGTTTTCCTCATTAAATGTTTTCTGCCGGATTGTTTTTTGTTTTTTCGTAAAGTTTTTCCACATCTATTGTTCCGTCAGCAATCAGAGAAAGCAAGATGTCCACAAGTTTCGGATCAAACTGAGTTCCGCTGTTCCGCTTAAGCTCTTTTACTACAAAATCAAGATCCAGCTGTTTGCGATAAATACGATTTGCCGTCATTGCGTCAAATGCGTCTGCAATGCCGATAATTCTTGCGTCAAGAGGAATTTCTTCACCTTTTAAGCCGTGGCAATAGCCGCTTCCGTCGTATTTTTCGTGATGATAAAGGGCGCCAACGCTTACATTGTCAACAGTCGTAAGATATTTTAAGATTTCCGCACCACGAATAACATGAGATTTCATGATTTTGTATTCTTCGTCCGTAAGTTTTTCCGGCTTCTTTAAAATAGCATCTGGAATTGCGATTTTTCCAATGTCGTGCAAAAGCGCCATCTGCCGCAGAGTCTCGCATTTTTCCTTTGAGTATCCAAGTTTTTTTGCAATATAAACCGAATACTCCGACACTCTGCGAGAATGTTGATTCGTGTTTGGATCCCTGGCATCTACAGTTTGAGCAATAGAAAGAATGGTTTCGTTCACCATTTTAATCTGCTTCTTTGCATATTCGAGTTCGTATTTTTGTTTAAGCAAAGTCTTCTGAGAACGAACTCTAGTAACAAACCAGGTAAGCCAGACAAGAACAAGACAGCCTGTCAAAATTACATAGAGCTTAAACCAGTTTTTCTGATACATTTCTGTTTCTTTTTCAATCGTGTAATTTGCACTTTCGATTACGCTTCCGTTCAATCCATCTAGAATCGAAATTTTAAACACGTAAGTCTTTGGCTTTAAGTTTGAATAAGAAATTTTTCCAAGTTCGCTGAGCAAACACTCTGTAGGTTTTAAATCATTTCCATCAAGAAAATATCTTACGTAAGGATCGTTCAGTGAATAATTCAATATTTCCGGCTCAAGCACAAGTTTTTGAGTTTGAGGCGAAAGCTTAAAAACGTCAGAACGGTTAATTCTATGCTTTATTCCGTCAACTTCCGCAAAATCCAAAATCATGCGGTAAGATTTTGAAGCCATGTCGTATTTTGACATATTAACCTTTACGGCTCCGCTGTCGCAACAAAGATAAAGATTGTCGTTTTCGAGACAAGGCCATGAATTTGCAATCAGCAGCGAACGAAAACCATGCTTTGCATTTATAAGCGGATACTCGGTTTTTAAATTTTCAATCAAATCTTTTGACTGTGCCACAAAAATTCCAGCGCTTCCCAAAATCCAGCATGTTCCGTCAGGATCGCAAATCATGTCGTAATTGTTTGAATACGGAAAATTATCGAGTTTTTTGACTTCTCCTTTTGCGGACGTATAGCAAATTCCGTTGCTTGTAACAATAAATACACCGTCAGAAAAAGAATCGTAAACCATTCGCAAAATTACGTTTGAAGAAAGTCCGTCTTTTTTTCCAATATTTTTAACAATCTTGTCATTTTCGATTTTTGAAATTCCACCGCCGTCCGAGCCTACATAGCAGCCATTTTTGTATTCAAGAAGGCAGAGAGATTTTTCGTTGGCAAAACCGTCCTGCGCAGTAAAAACTTTTTCAACAGAATCTCCTCTCAAAAAGGCAACTCCATAATCTCCGGCAACAGCAATTCTTCCGTCCTTAAGTTCACAGATATTTCTAAAACGGTTTCCAGGAAGTCCGTTTTTTTGTGAAAAATTCTTTATCTCGTATTCGCCAGAAGAATCCACCCTCACCTTATAAATGCCGCTTCCAGTCGTTGCAATCCACAGATTATCCATAGAATCCACCTTCAAACAGCGAATTCTTATTTTATTAAGCAATGAACTTATTTTATTTTCGAGTTTTTTTTCGTTTTTTTCGTCAAGAATTATAAGTCCCTCGTCGGTGCCGCAAAAAAGCAGTCCCTGCCATTTTTCTGTAGAATTTACAACAGCCGTTTCTTCAATTTCTGAAAAAAGTTCGATAAAAGTGGATTTGCACATTTCGAGAAGTCCAAGCCTTGAAGAAGTGAACCAGAGATTTCCCTGATAATCGATAAGCATTGCGTCGATTGAATTCGAAAAATTGTTCGTGTAAAGTTTTTTGGCTCTAAAACTTTCATCAAAAAAAGCTATTCCCGTGTCAGAACAAACAAAAACGCCATTATTTTCTGCAAAATAGAATGAATTTATGCCTTCGATTCCTGGAATTTTAAATTTGCGGACTAATTTTGGGCCAGAAGGTGTCAGGCTGTAAATAAAAATCGAATCGTCCGGGCTTGCAAGAAAAAGCCTTCCGTCTTCCGAAAAATCTACACTCTGAAAAGAAATCTTTTCCTCGCCTTTTAAAAATGAACAGCAAATTTCTCCGTTTTTAAAGCAAAAAAGCTCTCCGCGGTCGGTAACAGCAACGACATTTCCAAATTTGTCGGCGGACATTTTTGACACGTTTTTAATCTGTTCATATTTTTTTGTAATTTTTACTCCGCCGCTCAAAGACACGAGAGAAATTCCTTCCGTTGTTCCGATGTAATAATTTCCTTCGGTATCGCAGACAATGTCCTTTACAGAATTTGAAAGAAGACCACTTTCTTCGTCAATCACATTCATCACGTGTTCATTTATAAAAATTGTAATTCCGCCGTCATTTGTTCCAGTCCAAAGCCTTCCTTCTTCGTCTACAAAAAGACAATTTACGCTTTTTACAGAATGAATATCACTCATAAGCTTGAATTTTGAACCGTCATATTTAAACAGACCGGCGTAAGTTCCAATCCAAAGTTTTCCGTCATTTGTCTGTTCTATGTCGTTTGCTTCGCCAGACAAAAGTCCTTCGGAATTTGAAAAAACAGTCTGAACATAAGAGTCGTATTCATCGGTAAAATTTTGACTAAAAGCCGGCTTGGGCTGAAAAACAAAGAAAAGAGCAAAAATAAAAGTCAAAAACGGAGCTGTATTTTTGAACGATTTTTTTTCCTCTAAGTTTTCATCACGTTTTTTTTCTGTAAAACCTTACGAATTTTATTAAAAAGATAAATTATCTCGACACAAAACAATTTGTCCAAAAATTCAATATAAAACTGGCCGGTCACAAAGGAAACATATTTTGGAAAACCTGCATCCATAAAAAAACGCATTACCTGAGATGCCCAGATATTGCCAATATCACCGCCATACATTGTTATGCTGACGATTACGGAAATAACCGTCGAAATTACGGCAAGCCCCATTCCAATCGTCATAGTTAAAAACTGGCTTTCAAAAACCTTCTTTTTTGCAAAATGTCCGGCTAAAAAACCGATAAATGCGCCAGTAACGCAGTAAACCGACTGATGGTCAACAAAAATGCCGTAAATTATATTGTTCGTAAACCCGACTATGGCGCCACAGACAGGACCTGCAAAATACGCGATAAGAAAAGTTCCGACAGAGTCGCACCAAAGCGGAAGCATAAGTTTTTCGGCAAAAACTCTTCCAAGAAGGTCAACAAAAAGCGCAATCACCGTAAACAGAACAATCAAATACTCTCTTTTATCTTTTAAAAACATCACTTTTTTTCATATTTCTAATATTATAACATTTTATTTATGAATTACAATTTTTCTGAATATTTTTTTGTAAATTTCTGGTCAAAAATTATAGAAAACAATGCGCAAACAGCAATTTTTTGGACAAAACCTAGCCCGGAAAGAACCTGCGTTTTACTGATTCAAAAATTGAACGGCTGGAGGATTAAAATGGCGCAGAGTAAATATGAATACAGCATGGAACTTCTTGCCGCTATGGTTTGCAAAACGATTTCGGATGAATAATTTCTGCTGCGATTAAATGCCCGCAGCGCTAAAGCTCCATACATTTTATCCCCTCTTTTATTTTCAGTAGCAGTCCGTTCTCATTTTTTCCCGCCCGGAGTCACCATCGTTCTGTTTATAAATTTTTGCACTGAATTTTTTTTGAAAAAAATTGAATTAACATCGGTATTAATTTATAATTTTTTTAAGTTAGGAATTTTTATGAACGAGAATCAGCATAGAGGTTCATTCGATGAGCTTGTCGCAGGAATCAGCTCTGATGAACGAAAATATTTGCTTGCAAAAATAAATCAGAACAGGGAGCACTCTTTTCCGCTTGTGCAGCCGGCGCGCGAGGAAACAGACGGTTTTACTCTGGATATAAAGCTGAATTCAGAATCTTTTCTGTACAAGCTTTTTCTGTGGATTCGCTCCCTTGTTTCAAAAAAGCATAGGCTTGAGATTTACAACAACGACTTGATCAGGACGCTTGCAAGAAAGATAAACAAGAACCATCCCGGAATTGTAGATATGCAGAACGGTCTGATTCTTTCGCTTTTTTATGAAAAACTAAAAGAGCTGAAAAATGCCGCTGATTTTTTTAAGCCGTATTTTAATATTTTTAACGAGAATCCCGGAAAATTTTATGTTTTTATGAGCACTTTTATCGCTCCGGAAATAGCTTCATCCATAAACGCGGAGGCGGATCCGTATTCTGTTCCTTTTGAAAAGGAAGGAACAAAAGAAGTCCGTTCTTCACTGCTAAAAAAAATGGAAGGTATCTTAAAAGATATTCCGCAGAAAAGCCGTGCGGTTATGTATGACGCGGTAAAATCCCTGAACTGGCTTAAGCGTTTTTCTGAGCTTCCGTATATGCATTTTCTGGCGCAGTTTACGGCGATTGTCTCAGAAACTTATACCTGTCCTTTTACAAATGCGCAGACCGATTTTAATGCTCTTGCAAGTGTCCTGTCCGATGCGCGTTCCATTCCGAACGAGGCGCTGGAAGCGTTGTTTTTGTTCCCTCAGCGAAAAGGCGGAGCGACCGTGGAACTTGATCAGGATACGGAAAAATCAATGCGCGAATTTCTTTCAAAATCTGCGGCTGGTATTTCGATGGTGCAGATGTTCATTTCCACAGTTCCGTTTTTTGCGCTTGGAAAAGTTATTTTTTCTGATTACGACTGGCAGATTGAAACTTTTGGCGGCGCGGAGGACTGGTTTGTAAAATTCAAGGAAGAATGGAAGATTGTTTTTGACGAACGCTGGGAGTCATGGCTGAGGGACAGAAAAAAGAGCCAGCTTGCGGATGTTCTGATGGAAAACTTTGGAATACTTAGTTTTCCTGAGCTTCCGTACCGTCCTTGGGCAAATCTTTGGGGTGGAGTTCCGTTCCGTTGCGAAATGACCGGCGGTTTTCTTTACTGGTTTGCGACCGTAAAATACGAGGAGGTCATGGGCGTATTAAACGTCCTTGTTCTGGAAGGTGTTTTTCTGAACAACGACAACCGCGCGGAATTTTCAGAGGCGATGAATAAATTTGCGGAAATAAATCATCAGGTTCAGCTTTTTGGTGAATCTCTTAACGAGAAGGGTTCTGTGGGAAGCGTTTGCCAAGCTGATTGCAGACCATGTAAGGACGCTGAAAGGCCAGAACATGGTGAATTCTATAATTTTGAACGCTGAAACTTCTGTCCGCGGCTGGGAAAGTTCATTCTGCGACTGCTGCCGGACTATTGAAAAGGTTCTTTCAGGAATTCTGGATGATGAAAAAACCGACAAGAAATACGAGTCAATACAGAACCTTATGACAATAAAGGGAAGGGAAAACCGTGCTTACCGCGACAACCTTCAGGCGGAAAGGGAAGTTCTTCTGGAAAGCCACAAAATTCTTGCGGAAATCGAACCGCTCGACCTGCCGAAAGTAGAGAAAAAATGACGTTCTTGGAATTTGCACCCTTGCTTTCTGGTAAAAAATTTATATCTTCTTGTTTTGTAAGGAACGGAAAGCCGGCGGAAGAGCCTGCGGTCTGGGGAATGACGGTGCGTTCTGCCGGTTCAATGCGTTTCCGCTGGAACGAGGAAAATCCTGCGCGGGAAAAACTCCTTTCTGAAATCGCCGGGCCGTGCTCTGTAGTTCCGGTTCAGCTTGACCATACAAAAACTGTTTATTTAATAGAAGAAAAATGCGACACGTTTCAGAAGATTGGCGACGGTCTTATTACCCGGAACAGAAATCTTATGCCGGTCGTTACAGTTGCCGACTGCATGCCGCTGTATTTTTCAGATAATGAAACTGGATTTTTTGGAATTGTTCATTCCGGCTGGAAGGGAACTGGAATTGCGGCGGAGGCTGTTTCCCTTGCTGTGGAAAAATACGGCGCAAGAAGGGAAAATATATCCGTTGCCATAGGCGCGCACATAAGGAGCTGCTGCTATATAGTGAACAGGGAGCGCGCTGATTATTTTTCCAGGAATTTTACGGAAGACTGTGTTTCTCTTCTCAGGGACGGAGAAGTTCCGTGCGAAGGAGTTCCTGTAAGCTGGAACAATGGTTCAGGACCGCTTTTCAGGCTTTCTCTGGAAAAGGCGAATCTTGCGGTTCTTGCAAGGGCTGAAATCCGGGATGAAAATATTGTTGTTTCAAAGGACTGCACCTGCCACAATCCGGAATTCGGGTCAAACCGCAGGGAGACAGCTTCGGGAACTGAATTTACAGTTCAGGCGGCTTTTGTTAAGCGAGAGGATTCAGCGGGCGTTATGGGCGGCGTTTGAGCCCATACGGTGGGTAGGACGCAACGAAGTGCGGACGCAGGGCGGTTGTCCGCCCTTTCTAAGAATTAGAAAATGGAGTCGGCAAAAGACCGAAGGGCTTTTGCCGGGTAGTGAGCGGCAAAGGCGCGAACGTGAGTTTTTCCGCCATTATAAAAAATTCATTTTACATTTTCGCATACCTGGTTTAATATTTTAGATTATGAAAAGAAGCAGTGGTATATTGATGCACCCGACATCATTTGCGGGAACGCCTGGTATTGGTACGCTTGGAAAAGCTGCCTATAAATTTGTTGATTGGCTTGAGTCTGCACATCAGACATTGTGGCAGATTCTTCCTATTGGTCCTACAGGATACGGAGATTCTCCTTATGCGTCCTTTTCAACACACGCGGGAAATCCTCTTTTAATAGATCTTGAACGTCTTGTTGAAAAAGGCTGGGCGGACAAGAATGATATTGTTCCTGCGGACTACATAAAAAATGAGGGACCGGTTGATTTCGGTTCTGTTGTCTGGTGGAAATGCCGGTTCTTGCAAAATGCGCGTCTTACTTTCAGAAGAACTGTTCAAAAGAAGACCGCGTCGCCTACGAGGCTTTTAAGAATGACAATGCGGAATGGCTTGACAACTACGCGAATTTTACCAGCATCAAGCAGTTTTATGATGCGAAGGCTGAAAAAGAGGGCGTAAGTGGAATTGCCCAGATGTGGAACGCTTACTGGCCTAAGGATCTGGCTTCGTGCGATCCTTCCGCGGTTTCTAAATGGAATTCTGAAAATACTGAAAATATTGAGCAGATTAAGACAATCCAGTTCTTTTTCGCTGAGCAGTGGTTTGCGGTAAAAAAATATGCGAACGGAAAAGGAATTTCGCTGATTGGCGATATTCCGATTTTTGTCGCCGCGGATTCTGCCGACGTATGGGCGAACCAGAAATTTTTCCAGCTTGATAAAAACGGAATTCCTTTGAAAGTAGCCGGTGTTCCGCCGGATTATTTTTCAAAGACTGGCCAGCTTTGGGGAAATCCTCTGTACGACTGGGACGCAATGAAAAAAGACAACTATTCCTGGTGGGTAAAGCGCACCAAGAGAATGACAGAGCTTGTGGACGTTGTCCGTATTGACCATTTCCGCGGATTCGAGGCTTACTGGTCGATTCCTTATGGCGACCCTACCGCTGTGAACGGAAAATGGATTCCGGGACCGAATATCGAGCTTTTTGAAGCGATTAAAAAGGCTCTTGGAACTCTGCCGATTATTGCGGAAGATTTGGGAGTTATTACAGACGGCGTGCGGAAGCTCCGCGACGATGCCGGTTTCCCAGGAATGAAGGTTCTGCAGTTTGCGTTTGACCCGAACGAAGCCGGAAGCCAGGGAATGGTAAACGCGTTCCTGCCGCACATGTATCCTCAGAATTCTGTTGTGTATACAGGAACCCATGACAACGATACAATGCAGGGCTGGCTGGACAGCGCTTCCAACGCGGCGGTGAAGATTGCCGCGGAATATGCTTTCGGACGCAAGATGTCAGAAGCGGAGGCAAGAAATCTTTCTGATAACGGAGAGCTTTGCCGCGCCATTATACGTCTTGCCATTGCTTCTGCTGCTGATTATGCGGTTGTTCCAATGCAGGATATTCTTGGTCTTGGAGTGGAGGCCCGCATGAATACTCCGAACACTCTGGGCGGAACAAACTGGGGCTGGAGAATTGCTCCGGACGGCCTTAAGGCTGAGGATGCGGAATTCCTTGCGTTTATTTCTGATTTGTACGGAAGAAACATAAAAAGATAACGGTGATAAAACGTAAGGCACAATGGATTTCAGGACGGAATAAACTGTTCTGGAATCCATTTTTTTTTTAGTTTTTTTTAAGATTTTTATATTTTTTTTGACAAATCGGTATTGTGGACTTAGAATTAATGAGTACAAAGTTATCTTTTACGGAGGATTTAATGAAAAAGGTAATATTTTCTCTTGCGGCGATTGCAATGGCTGCAGGAATGTTCACAGGTTGTTCAAAGAAGAAGGCAGATTCTTCTTCGGCTGGTACGGTAAAGCTTGAAATGTATTATTACAAGCAGGAAAACCAGGAAGGCTTGAAAAGGATTGTAAAGGCATTTGAGAAGCAGAATCCAGGCGTTACAATCGATATGCTCATCATTCCTAATGATGCTGACTCTGCGATGTCTGCACGCGCGGCGCAGGGCGATTTGCCGGATATTCTTCAGATGCAGTCATATTCAAGAGTTAAGGAATATGCCTCAAAGGGATTCCTTCTTGATCTTTCAAAGGAAGAGGCTATGGGAAGAGTTCTTCCAAGCTCGCTTCCGGCGGTTTCATGGAACGGAAAACAGTATGCTGTTCCGATGGATTATGCAGGAATCGGAATTATCTATAATAAAGATATTTTTGCTAAATTCGGAATTAAAGCTCCGGAAACTTACCGCGAGCTTGAAAGCGCCTGCCGCACTTTAAAAGAAAACAATATTGTTCCGTTTGCCGGACTTCTTAAGGAAAACTGGTCAGTGGGCCATTTTATTACAATGGTTCATACATTGCTTCTGAAAGACAAGAAAATCGATGTTGAAAAATTCATTTCTGACATGAACGCAGGAAAAGCGTCTTACGGCGATGTTGATACTGCAAAGTTGTTCAGCATTCTTGATTTTTACCGCGACAATATGAACTCAAATGCGGCTGAAATGGGCGGCGGCGAACAGCAGCAGTCGTTTGCAAAGGCGAGTCTGCAATGATGGTCCAGGGACTCTGGGCTTATGTAGATGCTCTTAAACTTAATCCTAACTTGAACGCAGGATTTATTCCTTTCCCTGTATACAACGATGCGAAGATGAATACATTCTATGCTGATGTAGACTCTACCTTTGGAGTTTCTTCACAGTCATCTGCGGAAGAACAGGCGGTTGCCGTTAAATTCCTTAACTGGCTTACTTCGGACGAAGGCGAAAAGCTCTGGATGGATGAATATAAGTTTATTCCACCGTTCAAGGGTGTTGATGTTTCTGCATTCGGCGGTCCTTACGTTGACCTTATGGCTTCTGTAGAAGCTAAGGGCTCTTCTCCATGGGCGTTCAGCCAGTACCCTACAGATGTATTTGAAGATTCTTGCAAAAACGGTGCTCAGCAGTACATGATGCACAAGCGTTCTGCTGGTGACGTTATCAAAGAAATTGATGCTCAGTGGGCTTCTTCAGTTAATAAATAACTTTGACTAAGGGAAAAGTCCGTGGCTGCGGTCGCGGACTTTTTTATTCTGTGCGGTTTTATAAGGATTACCGCAAAATTAAAAAATTGAGGGGAACCAGTTTTTATGGTTGAAGCAAAATCAAGGAAAGCATTTTATTTTACGGCTTTCATTATTCCTTGTCTTGTTCTTTATTTGATTTTCTTTATAACGCCTTTCTTCCAGGGTATTGGAATTTCATTGACGAACTGGGATGGTCTTACGCCAAAAACGCCTATCATTCTCGAAAAAAATGAATTTGAATCTAAAATTTTATACAGCGGAAAAATAAATCAAAAAGAAAGAAATTATATTCAGTCAATTTATGAATATGATTCAACTGATAATTCTTACAAAAGAAAAAGTGTCGGGGGAAGCACGCGCAGAAAGCTTGAGCGAATCGTGGGAAAAACAGGCTATGCGCCTGAACGTAACAAATTTGTAGGATTGGAAAAATTATAAAAAAATCTTTACAGGCAAAATTGATAAGGATTTTTATCCACATATAAATCGTATTGGAAAATTTACTGAAAGTTCCGAACTTCCGCGGCTTATTCAGAAAAAAGATTTTCAGAATGAAATTTTAAAAGGAATCGCAAAAGATTCTTCTGACTATGGGGTTCTGACGGAAGCATATAAATTTGATGAGAAGACAAATGCGTATAAACTTGAGCCAAGCTACGACGAATTTGTCCTTACTGGATTTTTGTGGGATTTGCCTGGAATCGGAGCTTCGATTTCTGAGTCTGAGGTGGATTCCCTGATTAGAAACCTGAAGACTTTCGGTCTGAAGCAGAATGCCTATGACATTCACAGAGTCGCGATTGACTTTGCGAACGAGAACGGTCTTTCTGACAAAGATAAAACGGAAGTAATTGAGCTTTCCAATGAGATTCTTAAGGTTTCAAAAATAAAGAAAGTTCTTGCAAAAAACTGGATTGTTACCCAGCGCAATATGGGTGTTATTGGCTTTACCATGTTCTTTGCGGTTTTTTCTGTTATAGGTATAAACGTTCTTGCCTTTGGACTTGCGCTTGCGCTTGACACAGGAATCCGCGGCCAGAAAATCTTAAGGACGATTTTCTTCCTGCCGAATGTTCTTTCAATGATTATTGTCGCGCTTATCTGGTCCATGCTTTTTGTCCAGCTTTTGCCGGCGATTACTGGAATTGAAATGGATTTCGGATTCAAACAAGACTCCGTGGCTTCTGGTTATTGTTGCTGTATGGCAGGGTTGCGGTTATTACATGATTGTATACCTTGCGGGGCTTCAGAATATTCCTACGGAAGTTATTGAGGCCGCGAAAATTGATGGAGCGAGTGGATGGCAGCGGTTCAGGTATATTACATTGCCGCTGATGATTCCATCTCTTACAATTTCTTTTTTCCTTACCATTGCGAACGCCCTTAAGAGTTTTGACCTTATTTATGCAATGATTGGGCCTACCGGTTATGCGACAGGAACTGTTCCGTTTGTTCTGGATATTTACTTTGATGCTTTCTCTTTGAAACAGGCGGGGCTTGCGACTGCGAAGGCAATGGTTCTGTTTGTTGTGATTGTGATTGTTACTGGAATTCAGCTTTATGTGATGAAACGCAAGGAGGTTGAGGCATAATGACTTTTTTAAAATGGAATATAAAGGAACAGACTGCCAAAGAAATTGTGCTTACTATCTGCATGGTTATTTTTGCCTTATTTTTTATTTATCCGCTTGTATTCGTGGTTATAAATTCTTTCCGCCCGAATGCTGATATTATCATCAATCCGACTGGAGTTCCGGTTAAGGTTTTCTTTGGAAATTACGTTCAGGCCTGGACGCAGATGAAATTTCCTACAGTCTTTTTGAACACCGTTATGGTTACTGTTCTTGGAACAGGCGGAATTATAATTACATCGGCAATGTGCGCTTATGGACTTGCGCGTTCTAAAACAAGAATTTCGTGGATGCTTTACGGATTTTTTGCATTCTCGCTTGTAATTCCTTTTCAGATTATTATGGTTCCTCTTGGAGTTCTTGCGGCTGACCTTCATCTTATGAGCGTTCCGGGGCTGATTCCTATGTATTGGGGATTAGGATGTCCTACGGCGATTTTTATGTTCCACGGATTTATAAAATCTGTTCCGCTTGAGCTTGAGGAATCTGCCGCTATGGATGGCGCCGGAAGATTTTATATCTTCTTTAGGATTGTGCTTCCTCTTATAAAAACAATTATTGCTACGATTGCGGTTATTGATGCATTGTGGATTTGGAACGATTTCCTTTTGCCGCTGATTGTTGCAAAGCAGGGAACAATTCAGCTTGCGCAGATGCGTTTTAACGGTCAGTTTATGAAGGAATACGGTCCTATGTGCGCATCTCTTACAATTTCTTCAATTCCGATTATTGCTTTCTATCTTGGATTGCAGAAATATATCATCAAGGGTATTGCGGCGGGAGCGGTAAAAGGATAATGTTTTCTTTATGAAAAACATTTATCTGGATCTTTATTTTACTTTTGCGAAAATCGGTTCCCTTACCTTTGGCGGGGGAATCGCGATGCTCCCGATGATGCAGAATGAGCTTATAGATAAAAAACATTGGGTTTCTGAAAACGAAATCCTTGACTATTACGCAATCGGCCAGTCAACGCCGGGAATTATTGCTGTGAACGTAGCCACTTTTGTCGGCTACAAGAAGGCGGGAATTCCTGGCGGAATTGTCGCGACGCTCGGGGTTATTACTCCTTGCGTTGTTCTTATCACTCTTTTGGCGAATCTTATTGATTCAATAGAACATTTTCCGAACGTGCAGAAAGCGTTGAAAGGAATAAATGTCGCCGTTTGCGCGCTTATTACCGACGCTACTATAAACTTTGCAAAAAAAACTTCAAAGGGCGCTGTCAGTGTTCTGCTGATGCTGCTTTCGTTCCTCCTGATTTTCTTTTTTAACGTAAAATCCTATTTCATCATTCTTGGAGCGGCGCTGTTTGCTGTGATTGTGTATTTTGCGGAAAAGAAATTCGGAAAGAAATCATTAAAAGACAAGGCGGATTCAGATGACTAGCGACGTGAGCCTTTTGTGGCTGTTTTGCATATTTTTTTATATCGGGCTTTTTACTATTGGCGGCGGACTTGTCGCAATAACGCTCATGCAGCAGACAATTGTTGACAGAGGACTTATTTCTGTTGAGCAGTTTTATAATATGATTGCGATTTCAGAAAGTACACCAGGGCCGGTCGGCGTAAATATGGCGACTTTTCTGGGATATAAATTCTATGGTGTTCCCGGCGCGATTATTACTTCCCTTGGGCAGGTGCTTCCTTCGCTAATCACAATACTGATTATTGCCCGCATTATAATTAAATTCCGGGAAAACAGCTGCGTTCAGCGCGTTTTTACTTTTTTAAGGCCTGCGGCGACCGGAATGATTTTTGTGATTGCGGTAAAGATGTGCCTGAACATTCTTGTATCTGTGCCGGCTGATTATAAGGTTCTGCTTTCAACGGCAGGGTGGAAGGAGCTTTTTAACTGGATGAACCTTTCTCTGTACTTTGTGTTTTTGTGGCTCAGGGTTAAATTTAAGCTTCATCCTTTTTTTGTGGTTTGCGCAGGCGCGCTTTTTGGAATCCTGTTTTTTTAACTGAACGGATTAGCCAGGCTTCGCGTTTTGCCGGATGAAATTTTCTGAGAAAAATCAATTTCCGCATATTTAAAAATCTGTGGTATAATAAAAGTATGAGTACACATATAAATGCGCCGGATGGTGCGATTGCAGATAAAGTTCTTCTTCCGGGAGATCCGCTTAGGGCAAAATTTATTGCAGAAAATTTTCTTGAAAATCCAAAATGCTACAATGAAGTGCGCGGAATGTATGGTTTTACAGGAACGTATAAGGGCGTAAGGGTTTCTGTTCAGGGAACTGGAATGGGGCAGCCGTCTCTTTCAATCTATGTGAACGAGCTTTTCCGTTTTTACGGTGTTCAAAAGGCAATCCGGGTGGGAACTATAGGTTCTGTTCAGGATGATGTGAATTTAAAGGACACGGTTATTGCGAATGTTGCTTTTTCTGATTCGTATCTTTTGAATCAGCGTTTCGGCGGTCTTCATTATGCGCCTGCATCTGATTTTTCGCTCCTTTATACAGCGTTTAACAAGGCTAAGCAGCTTGGAATAAATGCAAAGGTCGGCCCTGTTGTTTCCAGCGACCGTTTTTATGATGACAACCAGAACTGGAAACTCTGGCAGAAGTACGGCGCGGTCGGAATTGAAATGGAATCCGCGGAACTTTTTACTCTGGCGGCGGAATTCAAAAAAAAGGCGCTTTCTATCTTTACGGTAAGCGATCATATTGTAAAGGGCGGGCAGACGACCGCCGAGGAGCGCGAAAAAACATTTAAAGATATGATGATACTTGCGCTTGAAACAATAATTGTGGAATAATATAAGGATTACAAAAAAATACTTCAATAGGGAAGGTAAATATGAAACCTACACTTTTAGTTCTTGCCGCAGGAATGGGCAGCCGCTATGGCGGAGTAAAACAGATTGACGCAGTCGGCAAGAATGGAGAATGTCTTCTTGATTTTGCGACCTTTGATGCGAAAAAGTCTGGTTTTGGCAAGGTAGTTTATATAATCAGAAAAGATATAGAAAAAGATTTCAGGGAAAGGCTTTTTGACCGCGTCGCAAGAAATATGGATGCGGAATATGTGTTCCAGTCGCACGAAAGCCTTTTGACGGCGGAGCAGATTAAGCTTTCTGCAGGCCGCTCTAAGCCTTGGGGAACAGCGCATGCAGTCTTGTGCGCCGAAAAAGCGGTTCACGAGCCTTTTGCTGTGATAAATTCAGACGATTATTACGGAAGGAATGCCTTTGAGACTTTGGGAAAGCATCTTTCTTCTATTAATAATGATTCAACGGAACACGCGATGGTCGGATATGTCCTGGAAAAGACAATGAGCCGGAATGGTTCTGTAAGCCGCGGTGTCTGTACTGTAAAAGATGAAAATCTTGTTTCTATAGTTGAAAACCTGAAAATTTATTTTGAGGACGGAAAAGTTGTTTCTGATATGGGCGGCACAAAAGAAATCCTTACTGGAAAAGAAACCGTGAGCATGAATCTTTTTGGTTTTAGCCCGAAAGCCTTTGAGGAATTTAATTCTTACTGGGAAAATTTTATAAAGGACAATGTTACCGCGGAAAAACAGAGGCGCTTCTTCCGGTGGTTGCAAGCGATATTATCAGGGACAAGAAAGGTTCGGTAAAAGTATATACTTCGGAAGAAAGCTGGTTTGGAATGACTTATCCGGAAGACCGCGAAAACGTTAAGAATGAAATCGCTAAAAAAATAACGGAAGGGTATTATCCTGAGATTTTGTGGGAAAAATAAACTTTGAAAGTTATTTCTTGGGCTGAACTGACAAATGATTCTTGCTGCGCTGGACAGTTTGAAAAAGGCGCGGCGGTTACTGTAGGTTCGTTTGACGGACCTCACAAAGGACATTACGCTCTTTTTAAAAAGGTTCTGGATTTTTCAAAAAAAAACGGAACGCTGAGCGGAATAATAACTTTTGAAAAACCTGTTTCGTCCATTAAGCAGGGGGAAAGCTATAAGGGCGATATTTCGACTTTGGAAAAACGCCTTGAAATTTTCAATAGCCTTGGATTTGACTTTGTTCTTGTGATTCACTTTGACAAGAAATTCAGCTTGCTGGAAGGCTCTGTTTTTTTTCAGATATTAAAGGAAAGACTGAACCTTAAATTTATTGCGGAAGGCGAGGATTTTTGCTGCGGACACAACGGCTCTTTTTCAAGGACGCAGATTCAGGAATTCTGCCAGAAAAATAATATTGAATATGCTTTTATTGAGCTTGTAAAAGAGGACGGAAAGCGCATAAGCAGCACGATGATCCGCGAGCTTATCGCCGGAAAGCATATTGATATGGCGGAAAAGCTTTTGGGTTATTGATTAATGCTTCTGTTTTCTATAAACTTTTAAACGTCTGTTTTTACGGATTTTTTGTGATTAATTTCCCTCAACCCGGAGATTGACCTGCATTTTTTCCGCTTATTCAGATAAAATATTTTTTAAGGGGTTCCAACAATGGCACTTGCAAAAGAAACAACAAAATCACTCGTATCTAAATACGGTGCGAAAGAAGGCGACACTGGCAACATAAAGGTTCAGATTGCCCTTCTTACAGAAAGAATCAAGCAGCTTACAGCACACTCAAAGAGATTTCCTAAGGATGCTGGAGCAAAGCGTTCTCTCTTGAAAGTTGTTGGTCAGCGTCGAAAGATGTTGAGATATTTTGAACGCACAAACCTTGAAGGTTACCGTGCATTCATCAAGGAACTTGGACTTCGCAAGTAGTTCTTGTTTTGTAGGAAAGGCCTGTTGCCATACTTCGTGGTGGCGCAGGCTTTTTTAGTGGTATGCGCGGAGCATCGCAAGCTGGTTTTTCAGGTAGCAGATGAACACAGATGTATGCGAAAACCTCCTTTTGTGGCGGCTGCATAAAGTTTTCGTGTAGATTTGTGTGTATCTGTGGAAAAATTCATTAGCGATGTAAAAGAAAGAATAAGACATAAGGAAAGGTAAAATGTCAGAAGTAACAAGAGTAACTTACAGACTTGGTGATGCTGATTTAATTATTGAATCAGGAAAAATTGGTAAACAGGCAAACGGCTGTGTCTACGCCCAGTGGGGCGGCGCTGCGATTATTGCCACAATCTGCGCTTCTAGTTCAGTAACAGAAGGTCAGGATTTTGTTCCTGTAACAGTTGAATATAACGAAAAATTTTATGCCGCTGGAAAAATTCCAGGCGGTTTTGTAAAACGCGAAGGCCGCCCGAAAGACAAGGAAATTCTGGTAAGCCGGCTTATTGACCGTCCTATGCGTCCGCTTTTTGAGCCATCGTTTGGACACGAGCTTCAGATTGTTCCTACCTGCGTTTCTTGCGACGGCGTTCATACTCAGGATATTCTGGCTGTAATCGCAGCTTCTGCCGCTACATGTATTTCGGATATTCCGTTCCATGGTCCGGTTGCCGCCTGCCGCGTAGGTTTCTTGAACGGAAAATATGTTATAAACCCTACTTTCAAGGAAATTGAAGAAGCCGACATGGAAATTGTTGTTGCCGGAACAAAAGACGGTTTTACAATGGTTGAAGGCGGTGCAAAAGAAGTTTCCGAGGAAGTTATGCTTGGCGCGCTTGCCGAAGCGGAAAAATTCATCAAGGAAATGTGCAAGCTTCAGGAAGAGCTTGTCGCAAAATGCGGAAAAGAAAAACTTCCTTTGAATCCTCTTGATGTTACGCTTGCAAATGCGGAGCAGCTTGAGGCTGAGGCGACACCGCTTCTTAAAAAAGCCTGTTTCCAGGACGGAAAAATGAACCGCGGAAAGGCAATCGCAAAGGTTATTCAGGAAGTCGGCGCAAACCACGCGGAACAGCTTGAAGATCCTGTTCAGGCAAAGCTTTTTGCGAATTTGATGGACGATATTCAGTACAAACTTTTAAGAAAGTCAATTCTTGATGACGGAGTCCGCATTGACGGACGAAAAACTGATGAAATTCGTCCTATTACCTGCGAGGTGAACGTTCTTCTACTCCGCATGGCTCGGCTTTGTTTACCCGAGGCGAAACACAGTCTTTGGCTGTATGTACGCTTGGAACTGCGCTGGACGAACAGTCTTATGACGATATTGACGGAAACCGTTCTGAACATTTTATTCTTCACTACAATTTCCCTCCGTATTCTGTTGGTGAGACCGGAAAACTTACTACAGGACGCCGTGAAATTGGTCACGGAAACCTGGCCCGCCGCTCTTTGGCGGCAATGGTTCCAAGCCGCGAGGAATTCCCTTACACAGTGCGCGTAGTTTCTGAAATTATGGAATCTAATGGTTCTTCTTCACAGGCTTCTACTTGCGGCGGCTGTCTTGCGATGCTTGCCGCCGGTGTTCCTATGAAAAAAATGGTTGCCGGTATTGCGATGGGTCTTATTACAGAGCCGGAAGGAGATAATCCTTATGGCCGATACAAGATTCTTTCTGATATTCTTGGAGAAGAAGACCATCTTGGCGACATGGACTTTAAGGTAGCCGGAACAAAGGACGGTATTACCGGATTCCAGATGGATATCAAGATTGCCGGTGTAACTACTGAAATTATGAAGAATGCCCTTGAACAGGCACGCCTTGGAAGACTGCATATCCTTTCTATCATGGAAAAAACGATTGATAAACCGGCTCCGCTTTGTCCGCGCGCGCCGCAGATTATTACAATGAAAATTCCGGTAGACAAGATTGGCGCTTTGATCGGACCTGGCGGAAAGAATGTAAAGGCTCTCTGCTCTCAGTATGATGTTACAATCAACACCGATGATGACGGAACTGTTACAATCTACGGAAAGAACGGTGAGACTGCTGAGCTGGCTAAAAAGGCCGTAAAGGGAATTACTGAAGATCCGGAAGTTGGAGCAATCTATCAGGGAACTGTAAAGCGCATTATGGATTTTGGCGCATTTGTTGAAATTCTTCCTGGAAAAGAAGGCCTTTGCCACATATCTAAACTTTCTAAGCAGCGTGTTGAAAAGGTAAGCGATGTTCTGAAGGAAGGCCAGGTTATTCCTGTAAAACTTCTGGAAGTTGACAAAATGGGCCGTCTGAACCTGTCGTATATCGATGCGATTGAAACAAAGTAAATGAACTGAATTGTGCGGTTTTGTAAATGAACTGCGCTGATAAAGGACGTGCGCTTTTTTGGCGTGCGTCTTTTTTTTGGGGGAAAAATGGAAACCGCTTTGTATTTAATTCCTGTAACTTTGGGTGACACAGAATATTCCAAGGTTCTTCCAGACTATAATTTTCAGGTAATCAGGCAGATAAGGCATTTTATTGTTGAAAACATAAAATCAGCGAAAAGATTTCTTGCAAAAATTGAAAACAGCCACGTTGATGACGGCGATTTTGTTGAGCTTAGCGAACATACGGATTCAAAGGATATTCTGCATTACCTTGATTCGCTGGAAAAAGGCGAGCCTGTAGGAGTTATTAGCGAGGCCGGGTGCCCTGCGGTTGCCGATCCTGGCGCTGATGTTGTGGCGTTGGCCCAGAAGAAAGGGCTGAAAGTTGTTCCGCTGGTCGGACCGAATTCTATAATAATGGCTGTTATGGGAAGCGGTTTTAGCGGCCAGAGCTTTGCTTTTAACGGTTATCTTCCGGTAAAACCTAACGAGCGCGCCACAAAGCTTAAGTTTTTTGAAAACAGGGCTTACAAAGAGGCGCAGACTCAGCTTTTTATAGAAACCCCTTACAGGAACGCTCAGCTTTTTGAGACGGTGTTAAAAACCTGCCGCCCGGACACAAAGCTTTGCATTGCGGCGGGAATCACAACAGATTTGGAATATATAAGGACAAGGACAGTTTCGCAGTGGAAAAAATCAGGATTTCCGGAATTGAAAAAAGTTCCGGCGATTTTTGCGATATATAAATAGCCGGGGGAAATTATTTTATGGATAACACTTATCTTTTTTTTGATATTGAATGTGCCAACTGTTTTGGCGGCGTTGGAAATGTGTTCTTTTGGATATGTTGTTGTGAACCGGGACTGGGAAATTCTTGACGAGGATGATGTTGTGATGAATCCTGAAACTGAATTTGACTGGTACTTGTTTGACCCGAAGCACGGATGTAAACTTGCGTATTCAAAAGATTATTTCAGGGCGCAGCGCAATTTTGAAAGTTTTTACAGCGGAATAAAAAAACTGATGGAAACCGGAAACCGTAGAATTTTTGGTTTTTCCGTAAAAAACGACATGGGATTTCTTCAGAGCGCGTGCGAACGCTATGGCTTGCCTTCTATAAATTACGCCGCTTACGATGTGGCAAAGATTATTGATGGTGCAAACGACTTGAAAAATGGCAAGGGGCTTGAAGAATGGTGCAGAATCTATAAAGTTCCGTGCGAAAAATTTGTTTCACATAAATCCAGCGATGATGCGAAGATGACTATGCTTTTGCTGAAGGCGTTTTGCGGACAGAACAATGAGACAGTTGATTCGCTGATAGAAAAGAACCGTGGAAACAAGCTTAGCATTGAAAAATTCCTTGAGCAGCGGGAAATCAGCCGGCACAACAAGGACGTTATTGGAAAAATCACCGCGCTTTATGGAAAAAAGGCAAAGGCATTTTTGACACAGAGGCTTAGCGGAAATTTTTCTCTGGGTTTTAAAATCAAAAAGGATGTTGATTTTAGCCTTAAAATTGCAGAGCTGATTTACAAGCACGGAGGAATCCTTCAGAAAAGCCTTAAGTCGGACGGGACGGTTATTGTTGAAGACAGCTGCAGCCCTGAGATTATTAAGGAGTTAAACGGAAAGAATCTTAAGGTGGCTACGGTTTCTGAAATTTTAGAAATTACAAGAATGGAATAAATTTAAAAAAAAGGATAAAATCATACTGGCTAAAAAGTTTTTGCATGGCAAGCGCCTGCATTGTTTACTTTGCCTATTTGCTGTAAATTCATTATATTGAAAACAGAGCGGCGACTTTTTTGGAGCGAATATGATATTGCTTGATGTACAAAATATTTCAGTAAGTGTTGACGAAAAAACTGTCCTTAAGAACTTGAATCTTAAGATTGGGGAAGGCGAAACCCATGTTCTAATGGGACCTAACGGAGCCGGAAAATCTACTTTGGGAAATGCCCTGATGGGAAATCCTGTTTACACCCTGGATGGCGGAAAAATAATTTGAAGGGCAGGATTTAACCGGGGAATCCACTGACAAGCGCGCAAGGGCCGGAATGTTCCTTTCATTTCAGAATCCGCTTGAAGTGCCTGGGATTTCACTGGAATCGTTCATAAGGTCAAGCATTCAGCAGAGAACCGGCGAGCGCGTAAAGCTCTTTCAGTTTCAAAAGGAGCTGCAAAAGAACATGCGGCTTTTGAATATGGATGAAAGCTATGCGAAGCGCGACCTGAACGTTGGTTTTTCCGGCGGAGAGCGAAAAAAGAGCGAGATTCTTCAGCTTCTTATGCTGAAGCCGAAATTTGCAATCCTTGACGAAACGGATTCCGGGCTTGATGTTGATGCTGTGCGTACGGTCTCTAAAGGCGTTGAGGAATATCAGAAAAATCAGAACGGCGGACTTTTAATAATTACTCATTCAACAAGGATTCTTGAAAGCCTGCACGTTGACTACACTCATGTTCTTGTGAAAGGACAGATTGTAAAAACCGGAGACGGTTCGCTTGTTGAGGAAATTAACGAAAAAGGTTTTGACAAATACATCAATGCCTGAAAGGGGCGTTGCGGGGTGTCCCCGCTAGAAGGGGTAGAGAGCAAGCAAAAGCATCGCTTTGCTTGCGAACGAGGGGAAGACATTCCCCTCCCGACAAAGCAAGTGCCAGAAATTGACTTTGGCAATTTCTGGTAAGTTCAGACGCGCCGCGGCTGAACGTCGGGAATGCATTCCCCCCCCTCTAAAGAGAGCGCCAGAGATTGACTTCGGCAATTTCTAGTGAAGTTTCCGGAGTGCATTGAAAATTTTACCTTTTTTTAAGGAATATTATGGCTGACGAAAAAACAAATATTCATGATATAAACCAGGATTTTTATAATTTCCGCTACGAAGAGTCTGAAAAGGAATTTTACCGGATTGAATCCGGGCTTAATCCTGAGATTGTAAAAAAACTTAGCGAAGAAAAGGGCGACCCTGAATGGATGCGAGAATTCCGGCTGAAATCCCTTGAGCAGTACAATAAAATGGGCGTTTCCGTGAACTGGATGCCGAGCATAGAAGGCCTTAAGATGGAAGATATTTCTACTTATGTGCGCCCGAAGACAAAAATGGCAGGAACATGGGAAGAAGTTCCCGACGACATAAAAAATACTTTTGAAAAGCTTGGAATTCCAGAGGCGGAGCGGAAAAGTCTTGCCGGAGTGGGCGCTCAGTATGATTCCGAGCTGGTTTACCACAATATTCAGGATGAGGTTGCAAAGCAGGGCGTTGTTTATCTTGATTTTGAAAGCGCGCTGAAAAGTCCTGAATGGGGACCGATGGTAAAAGAATATTTTATGACGCTGATTACGCCGAAAGACCACAAATTTGCGGCTCTGCACGGTGCTGTATGGTCGGGCGGCTCGTTTGTGTATGTTCCAAAGGGCGTGAAGCTTTCTTTTCCGCTTCAGTCTTATTTCAGGTTGAATGCAAAGGGCGCGGGGCAGTTTGAGCATACTCTTATTATTGTTGATGAAGGCGCGGATCTGCATTTTATTGAAGGCTGCTCAGCGCCAAAATACAATGTGGCGAACCTTCATGCCGGCGCGGTTGAGCTTTTTGTGAAGAAAAATGCGCATTTGCGCTATTCAACTATTGAAAACTGGTCAAAAATATGTACAACCTGAACACAAAGCGCGCGAAGGTTGAGGAGGGAGGCTCGATTGAATGGATTTCCGGTTCTTTTGGAAGCCACGTTGGCTGCCTTTACCCGGAAAGCGATCTGGTTGGAAGAAATGCGCGCGCGGAATTTACAGGCGTGACTTTTGCCGGCGCAGGCCAGGAGCTTGATACCGGCGCAAAAATGGTTCACCTTGCGCCAAACACGACCAGCGTTATTACTACTAAATCTATTTCCAAGGGCGGCGGAGCGTCAATCTACCGTTCTGCTGTTTATATTGCAAAAGAGGCGGCTGGCTCTAAGGCGAGCGTTTCGTGCGCTTCCCTTATGCTGGACAGCGAGAGCCGGAGCGACACAATTCCTGCGAATGTTGTTCTTACGGACAAGGCTGATGTTGGCCACGAGGCAAAAATCGGCCGGATTTCCAATGACGCGGTTTTATCTGATGAGCCGCGGAATCAGCGAGGAAGAAGCCCGAAGCATGATTGTAAGCGGTTTTGCAAATCCTGTCTCAAAGGAGCTTCCGCTTGAGTATGCGGTTGAAATGAACAATCTTATCCGGCTTGAAATGAAGGGGACGATGTGATGGCTGAATCTTTAAAAATAAATAAACTGGTTTCTCCGTCATGGAGCTGGCTGAAAATAAACGAAGCGGCGGTTGATTTTGATTTTTCGCTTGAAACTGTTATGCCTGAAATAAAAAACGGGCAGGAGTTTGTGCTTTCTGAAAACGGTTTTGAGTTAAAAGCAAAGTTTCCGGAAATTTTGTCTGGAACAGGCGAATCTTCTGACTCGATTTTTGAGACTTCCGGTTCTGGTTCAGAAGCCTGCGCTATGGGAATTTCTGTGCCGGCAAACGCCCGGATTGAAAAGCCGCTTGTCCTGAACTACGATTTTTCTGAAAAGAACTGCGCATTGACCCGCCAGGTGATTTTTGCAGGAGAAAATTCCGAGGCGACTGTGATTATTGTGAGCTCTTCGGAAAAAAATGCCTCTGGTTTTCAGGCGTTAAAAACTGAGGTTTATGCAGCGCCTGGTTCAAAAATTCATATTGTTAAAGTGCAGCTTTTGGGCGGTGGATTTGTACAGGTTGATGACACTGCTTCGTATGCGGCGGAAAATTCTTCTGTGTGCCTTACGCATGTTGAGCTTGGCGGCTCGAAAGTCTACGTGGGCGCTGGTTGCAATCTAAAGGAATATAAAGGTTCTTTTAAGTCCGACATGGGATATTATCTGCGGAACGAACAGTTTCTGGATATGAATTTTATTGTGAATCATTTTGGAAAAAAGACTTTATGCAGGATGAACGTCGCGGGGTCGCTTGACGGCAGTTCCAGAAAAACTTATCGCGGCACAATAGATTTTAAGACTGGAAGCGCAGGTTCTGACGGCAATGAGCAGGAAGAAACGCTTTGCTTAGCCCGGATGTTGTGAACAAATCCATGCCGGTAATTCTTTGCACAGAGGAAGATATTTCAGGCGAGCACGGCGCTACAATCGGGCGGTTAAGCGACGAGATGCTTTTTTATATGGAATCGCGCGGAATAAGCCGGGCAGACGCTGAAAAGATTATTGCCCGGGCAAAAGTCCAGGCGGTCTGCTCAGAAATAAATGACGAAGAGACGGTTGAAAAAATTAATGCCGAAATGAACGTGATTTTTGGCGGAGAATAAGGGCAAGGTTTAAAATGGCGAACAGTTTTAAGAAGGATTTTCCTATTTTTAATGCTCCAGAAAACAAGGGTCTGATTTATTTTGACAATGCGGCCACGGCTCAGCGTCCTGCCTGTGTGCTGGATGCGGTTTCTGATTTTTACACCCATAACAACGCGAATCCTTTGCGCGGGCTTTACGATTTGAGCAGCCGCGCCACTGAAGATTATGAAAATTCACGCCACACTGTCGCGGAATTTTTGAACGCAAAAGACTGCGAGATTGTTTTTACGCGGAACGCTTCTGAAAGTTTAAATCTGATTGCCTACACTTATGGACTGGCGAACGTTAATCCGGGTGATGAGATTGTTGTTTCTGTTGCGGAGCATCATTCCAACATTCTGCCGTGGCAGATGGTGTGCAGGGCAAAGGGTGCAAAGCTTGTTTTTCTTGAGCCTGATAAAGTGTCCGGCGAAATTCCAGAGTCTGAATTTTCCAAGATAACTGAAAAAACAAAAATTGTTGCGGTTGCCCAGGTTTCTAATGTTCTGGGAATTGAAAATCCGGTGAAAAAAATTGCCGCCCTTGCCCATAAAGTCGGGCTGTCTGCGTTGTTGACGGAGCACAGTCCGTGCCGCATTTAAAGGTTGATGTAAAGGCGCTTGATGCTGATTTTTTTGTGTTCAGCGGTCATAAATTGTGCGGTCCTATGGGAATTGGCGTTCTTTACGGTAAAAAGGCTCTGCTTGAAGAGATGCCGCCGTTCCTGCGCGGTGGAGAAATGATAGAATATGTTACCCGCGAGGATGCCACTTGGGCTGAGCTTCCGCATAAGTTTGAAGCCGGAACTGTGAATGCCAGCGGCGCAGTAGGTCTTGCGGCTGCGATTAAATACATCAGTTCAATCGGATTTGAAAAAATAGAGAAGCATTGCAACCATCTTGCGTCGGTTCTTGTTGAAAAAATGAAACAGAATCCGTACATAAAGATTGTTGGAAATCCTGATCCGGAAAAACATTGCGGAATCATTACGTTCACTGTTGAAGGTGTTCATCCGCACGATGTGGCTTCCCTTCTTGATACGGAAAAAATTGCAATACGCGCCGGACATCATTGCGCGCAGCCGCTCGGGGCATATCTTTGTGTTCCGGCAACGGCCCGCGCCAGTATGTATTTTTACAACGATGAGGACGAGGTTGAGCGTTTTTATTCTGTTCTGTGCAATATCCGCAGAATGAGCGGCTATAAGGATTAGAAAAAAACTGGAATTCGCGGAATTTTATCGGAGGGCGTAAGAAATTAGATTTTCGGAGCGCGGAATTTTATGGATACAAAAGAACTTTATAGAGAGATTTTGAACGAGCACAACATCAATCCGTCGCATAAAACTGATTTGCCGGATGCAAACATTCAGCTTAACGGCGTGAATCCGAGTTGCGGCGACAATATTACACTGAATCTTAAGGTTGAGAATGGAGTTATAACAGACGGCTCTTTTACCGGAAGCGGCTGCGCTGTGAGCCAGGCAAGCTGCGACATGATGCTTGACCTGGTTATTGGAAAGACGACCGAAGAAGCTGAAAAACTTGATGATATTTTTATGGAAATGATTCGCGGCGAGGCTTCCGAGGAAAATATTGAAAAACTTGACGAGGCCGCTGCCCTGCAGGATATTTCAAAAATGCCTGCGCGTGTAAAGTGCGCTGTTTTAGGATGGCGGACAATGCGGGAAATGTTCAGGACAAACGAAAAATGCGCGTCGTGTTCAAATCCGAATTGTCATTGATATAATATAGAATTTAAAACAAAAGAAAAGGAGTTTTGTTATGAAAAAATTATTGATTGCTTCTGTTGCAGCTCTTTTTGCTGCTGGTGTTGCCAGCGCTCAGGTTATGAAAAATCCTGGTGTTGAAAACACATTGTATTCTGGTTTTGGTTCTCCGCTTGTAGGTGATCCTGTTTATTACGGCTTTCTGGATACTCTTCAGGCCCGCATTGACGTTGGTCAGTTTACGCTTGAAGGAATGTTGAACTGGGGAGCGATTGCGCATGTTGATGATGAAGGAAATCTTGACAACTTTACGTTTGAGATTACAGACAGGAATCCGCTTGGCTATCATTACGGATATGCGCATGGAGATCCTATAGTGTTAAATCCACTTGAAGCAGCAAAGGTTGGTGGTAACGGCTTTTACAACGGTTACAAACAAGGCCAGACAACGACAGACTTTTTCTATGTAAACTTCCTGTGGCATCCTATTACAGGACTTGACGTTGGTATGGGTACAAAGCTTAACTGGCAGGTTGGACCGGCTCCGCGCTATGGTTCATGGCTTTGGGAATCAAATGCCCATGTTCGCCAGGGCGGTTTTTCTACTGCTTATGATGACAGGCATGGAACTGTTGATACTTACAAATTTACTCCGGACGCGCCGGGTTCTGCTGATGTAGTAGGTTTTGTTCCGTATGCAAACAAATACGCTAAAACCGCAATCGGTGCCCGCTACATTCACGACGGTGATTTTAAATTCCAGGTCGGCGGAGCGATTCCTAGCGGAACTAACACAGACAGTTTCCGTTCAAATTTTGGAGCGCAGTTTCAGTTTGATTATTTTGGACTTTCTGTTGCTTACGAAGGTCTTTTCCAGAAGGACGGAAACTTTTACGCGGGCGCAGAATTTGGCGTAAAGCAGTTCCTCTTCGACGTTTACTTTGCATGGGATTCAATCGACACGGATGATGATAAAAAAGCCGATAACTATGAGGATATGTCGTTCAGTGCCGGCGCTACAATGACAATGCATTTTGACAAGGTAGGAATTTCTCTTATTCCGGAATCTTCTATCAACTGGTTTGAAAAAACCGATTACACTCCGGCATGGTATGCAGGCTGTACATTACTCTGGAATATAAATGAAAAATTCGTTATGGATGTATATTCATCTTTTGCAATTGGTTCAAGAGACAAGAGATGGGATAATTCAGAAGAAACAGAGGACTGGAGCACAGGAAATATCTTTACAATCCGCCCGGATATTAAGATTGCTCTGACAAACAACCATTCTATTAACGCATACGTGAACACAGAACACCGCGAGTCATTCGATGGAAAGTCACGCTGGTGCTGGTCAACAGGCGCGTACTGGACATACAAGCTGAATACTGCGGCTTCCAGAAAAGCCGGCCGCCGCTAGTTTTGTTCTTCTTTAGTTAATTCAGACTTTTACAAATTCAACAGCTTGGGTAGTAATATCCAGGCTGTTTACTTTAACATTGATTTTTTCGTTAGGCTCAATGTCCTGAACACCTTTTATGGTTGCCTGCATTGCAAGGGATGGAATTAAAAATAGCGGGTCGTCAAATTTTTTGTCGATGCAAACTGCTTCTCCCTGCCAATCCGGATTTTGAATAAGATAAATGAGTTTCCAGTGGGTTTCGCTAAGCCGGCTTGCTTTTCTGGCGGCAACGCTTGCCGCGTCGCCCTGGCTTATCCGTTCAAGCATGGAATCTTTGTCTATCAGTTTTTGTCCGTTCAGGAATGCGCGCAGCTGCTGGTGGGCAACCAGGTCGCTGTAGCGGCGGAGCGGGCTTGTAACCTGGCTGTAGATGGCAATTCCCACGCCCGAATGCATTGACGGTGTAATTCCAACGCTGCGCTTGTGCATACATTTTAGAAGCTGAAATTGACCGGCAAGTCCTGGCAGAAGTTTTTCAGGAAAAGCAGGTGCTTCCTGGCTTACATAAGGAAAAGGAATTTTGTTTTTGAACGCAAAATTCGCGGCGCCTTCTCCGGCTAAAAGCATCATCTCGCAGACCATTGAATCCGCCTCATAGCGTACCAGAGGCGAGATTGAAACTTTTTTTGTCTCCGGGTCAACGCTCATGTGGACTTCCGGAAGCTCTATGTTTGTAGCGCCGGATTTTTTTCGCCGTGCGATGTTTTTTTCCGCGATGTCAAAAAGCGGCTTTAATTCCGGGGAATCTTTCTGTTCGGTCGCCTGCTCGTAAGTAAGGCGCTTTACGTTCACTTTTGTCTTGAAAATCTGACATTCATCTATGGTATTGTATTCGTTCAGAAGAATCCTGAACGAAAGGGCATTGCTTTTTTCCTGAAGTCCCAGCGCATAGTCGGCAAGGCTTTCTTCCGCAAGCATCCGGACTGTTACTTCCGGAAGGTAAAGAGTTGTACCTTTGTTTCTTGCAACTTTATCAATCGAACTGTCCGGAAGAACATAGCAGGCCGGATCGGCAATGTGAACCCAAAGATATTTTCCGTCCCAGGCGATTGCGTCATCCGGGTCTGCTGACCACGAATTGTCGATCGCGTATGCGACTTGCTCCAGCTCAAGCCGCTCTTCCTGAGGAGGCGCTCCGAGCCCTTCTTTTGCGCTGACCGTTGAAAGACCGCAGCGCGTTGGATACGGATTTCGGGTAATGTCCCAGATTCCTGTGTCTATTAAAAGTTTATGCGCTTTTTCCGGGCTTTGCGTTACGCCTGCCTCCACCATGATTTTTGATTTTTCAGTTTTGCAGAGCGCGACATTTTCAACTTCCCCCATAAATTTCGCATCTTCCGGCAGGTTGAGTTTTCGCTGCTTTAGTCTTTGTATGAATGAATCGTGAATTTCCTGCTCGTGCTCTTTTTCGTAATTTTTTTGATGTATGATGTCTATTTGTTCCCGGGTTCGCGGTAAGAACAGAATTTTTCCATTTTTAAGAGATTCTTCTGAAAGAGCAAATTCCACGGAAGAAACCAGCGAGTTGAAAACGAACCAGCTTTCGTCTGGAATACATGAGCCGCGCAGAATTTCCGTAAGTTCTGAAAAATCGATTTCTGAAGCCGCTGTTGGGTCATCGCTGGTAAGAAGTTCGTAAGCCTCTTTTATCTGTGCTGAAATTTTATCGTCTGAAAAAGCAAGAAGGTTTTCCAGATTAGAGCATGGTTCGCCGCATAGCGAAATTATGTCTTTTTCGCGGACTTTTTGCGTTGCGTACTGCGCTTTTTTTGCCTGTCGGCGTGGCTGGTGAAACCTGAAAGTTCACAACAATCTTGTCGCCGTCAAAATCTTGAATCACAGCGCAATTTTTTTTATACAAAACAGGAATAGATTTTTTGAACATGCTCTAAATATAGCAGAAAAAAAACAGTTTTGACAGAAAAAACGCAGGTCAAATTAAAAAATATCGGGTTTTTTACTGAATCAGTGAATTGACGCGCTTTTTCTGGTGGCTCATTCAATTTTTGTGCTGAATTTATAAAAGTCGAAATTCGGGCTAAATTGAAAAAAATTCAATTTTATTTTTTTAATTTTTTTCTCAAAATTCAACATATTTTTCTTACAACTAAACTTATAGATTCTGTTTTATAAGTTTATCAAGGAAAATTAGGAGATTTATGCCAGCAGGATTAAAACAAGTTTCTTCTTCGTAAAACACCTTCCTTTTTTTTTGTTGATGGCATTTTACCTCAGTTGGTCGATCAAATTACGATAGATTGATTTTTTTCTTCTGTTTTTTTTATTTGCGGAACAATGTGCGAACCTTGATGTTTGCGAAGCCGCTCCGGGCCGGCGTGTGCCTTTTGCGCCGCGGTGGAAGGGTTGCGGAGCAAGGCGAGCGGAGCGAGACCAAGCGCAAGCGGGCCCTGGAAGTGCGGTTACGGCTGAAATTTGCGCCCTTAATCTTAAAAGGAAATTGCATAAATATACAAAAATGTGTATTTTATTTATATGATAGTTATGAAATTCGGCGGCTCTTCAGTTGCCAATGCAGAAAGAATTAAGCATGTTGCTTCTATTATTAAGGCGTACAGGGAAAGCGTCCGGTTGTGGTTCTTAGCGCGATGGGCGACACAACGGACCATCTTCTGGCGGCCGCGGATCTGGCGGTTACAGGAACTGTTGATGTTGCCGGTGTGGCAAAGCTTCATGAGGAAACGGCAAGGGAACTTGGCATAAATATTGATGCGATTGAGGCTCTTTTGTCTGAGCTAAAGCAGCTTTTGACCGGAATTTCTATGCTGAAGGAAATCAGCAGGCGCTCGCGCGATTATCTTGTTTCGTTCGGTGAGCGGATGTCTGTAAGGATGATGGCGGCTTATTTGAAGAGCCAGGGTGTGGACGCGAAATTTTATGATGCGTGGGACATCGGTTTTGTGAGCGATTCAAATTATATGGCGGCGGAGCTTCTGGACGAGGTCTGGGAAAATATTCCGCGGCATTTGGGTTCGTACAGCAAGGGTCTGGACAATGCTATTCCGATTGTGACCGGTTTTATTGCAAAGGACAAGCGCGGTATTATTACAACGCTCGGCCGCGGCGGTTCGGATTTGACTGCGACAATGATTGGCGCGGCTATGAATGCGGAGGAGGTCCAGACGTGGAAGGATGTTGATGGAATCCTTACATCTGATCCGCGCGTGGTAAAGGAGGCGAAGCCTGTTCCTGAGGTTACCTATGAGGAGGCTCAGGAGCTTGCGATGTTCGGCTCGCAGGTTTTGCATCCGCGCTCAATGGTTCCTGTAAGGAAGAGCGGAACTCCGGTCCGGGTAAAAAATTCCTATAATATAGAAAGCAAAGGCACGATTATTGTTGAAAGGCACAGCGGAAAAGTTCCGCCTGTATGCGCGATTACTTCTGTAAAGCATGTGCAGCTGATTGATATGGTTTCTAACCGTATGCTTGGCGCGGCCGGTTTTTTGGCGCATATTTTTAACAATTTCTTAAAGTGGAATGTCTGCATTGATGTCATTGCTACTTCCGAGGTTTCTGTTTCCTGCACTGTAAGCGGCAAGGAAAAGCTTGAAGGTCTTGTGCAGGATTTGAGCAAGGCCTGCGATGTTTCTGTTCGCAAGGAGCGTGCCATTGTCACCGTAATCTGCGACGTTGAGCATTCCTCGGCGATTCTTGCAAGCGGCTTCGAGGCTCTTGCGGACGAGGGCATAAACGTTCAGATGATAAGCCAGGGCGCTTCAAAAGTGAATATAAGTTTTATTGTGAACGACGACGAGGCCGACAGAACCGTTCAGATTCTGCACCAGGCTTATTTTGGCTAGGGATGGTTTTTTATTTGGCGCTAAATTCGAGTTTTATTACTGAATCCATAAATTGAATGAGCGGGAAGAAAAAGCAAGCGGCAACCGAGCCATTCTGAGCGATAGCAAGCGATTTTGAAAAAAATCGCGCAGTCTGATACATTGTACGCGAAGTATGGCGAATTGACGCGCCTTTTTCTGGTAGCTAATTCAATTTTTATGCTCAATTAATAAAACTCGAAATTTTATTCAGTCTGAAAAAAGATAAAAAGGATTTTATATGAAAATTGCACTTGTTGGATATGGAAAGATGGGACACATGATTGCGGATTGCGCTAAGTCTCTGGGGCACGATGTTGTCGCGACCATTGATGTTGTTTCTGATGATGCCAGCGTAAAGATTCCTGCCGGCGACTATGACGCTGTTGCCCGGGCGGTAAAGTCCAGCGGGGCGGAAGGCGTGATTGAATTCAGCCATCCGTCTGCGGTCATGGGAAACATAAAGGCGCTTCTGCCGCTAGGCATTCCTATTGTTGTCGGCACAACCGGCTGGAACGACAAATACGGCGAGGTTAATGAGCTGGCTGCCAGCTGCGGCGGAACGGTTATGACTTCCGCGAATTTTTCAATCGGCGTTAATATGCTTTTAAAGATTGTTTCCGAGGCTGTAAAGATAATGGAGCAGTGGCCGGAATACGACATTGCCACCTGGGAGGCTCATCACAACCAGAAAGCCGACAGTCCGTCCGGAACTGCCATTGCGATTGCGGAGACAATTATTGCGAACACAAAGAAAAAGTCGGAGATTGTGACGGACGCCTTTCATGAAAGGCCAAGACCGGAGCAGCTTCATGTTTCTTCAACACGCTGCGGTTCTATTCCAGGAACGCACACAGTATTCTTTGACAGCAAGGCCGACACGATTGAGATTACCCACCGTGCCCGCAGCCGCGAAGGTTTTGCCATGGGCGCGGTTCATGCGCTGGAAAAACTTTCTGAGTCGTTAAAAACCGGCGCGTTAAAAAAAGGCGCGCTTTACACGATGAAAGATTTGTTCTGATTCGTTCGGAAATTTCAGTCCCTGAGGCAAGTCGTCGGGGACTTTTTTTTAGGGCGCAAAATACCACCGTAACGGGCTTTTCACCGTTCCGGCTTTCGCCTGCATTGCTCCGCTTCCGCTCCGCAACTTGCCTGCGGCAAGCGGTTACAATCCCGCGCAGGCGGATTTACCTGTAAAATTTCTATCCAAAAATCATACTACCATCAGCGAAAATCCGGCGGTTACAAAAAACTGCCCGGCAATGTATAGAATCATCCTGAAAAGCCTGTCTTTTGGCGATGCCTTTACAAAAAATCCTTTTACTATAAGCGCCTGGGCGGCTATGAAAATTGTGCTTCCGGCAAAAAGCAGCGCGGAGTAGAGTTTCGGCTGTCCGCAGAGCGTAAGGATTGAGCCGTAGTGCAGAACCATCAGCGGAATCATAAAGATTGTGATTCCGGCGGTTTTTACAAGACTTCTTTTTCCGATTGAAAATATATAATATAGAACAAAAAGAGTTAAATACGCTGTGAATATTGCCGCCGATGCCCAGCGCGGAAGGCTGAACAGCCGGAACGAAGGGCGGATAAGAATTATAAAGCTTAAAAAACTTGCGATAAAGAATATCGCGCTCGCCGCCACGTTTTTTTTCGTTTTTGGAAGGAACTGAAGGCATGCGCCTGTAAGCCCGAACAGAACGGCGGCGGAAACGCAGATTATTATATTCAGCGAGTCCGGAAGGAGCGGCGTAAGAACCATAATCCACGATGCGAGCAGAAATACATACATGCATGGATTCGCTATGTATTCCATAAGGCTGATTTTTTTATAGTAGCCTGTGATTTCTACTATTGCGCTTGCAATAAAAAGTGCTGTAAAAACTAAAAATAATATATTAAAAATGCTCATAATTTGGTAATTGATTATATCACGATTTATTGAAAAATAGGTTAGATTCTTTTATAATTTACGTGATATTTTGTTTTTCAAAATAGTCCTAAATTCAGGAGGATATATGACAATTTTTCAGATGCTCGGGCAGAGCGGTCTTTTGACTTTGCTGGGTATGGCTGTTGTATTCGCTTTTATAATCATCTTGATTGTATGTATGAATGTTCTTCATGGTGTCGTTCATGCGCTCAGGCTTGATAAAGACGAAGTTAAACCTGTGTCAAAACCTGCCGCTAAGGTTTCTGCAAAACCTGTTCCTGCGGCTGTAAATGCTGCTGTTGATAAAAAGGCTATAATTGCCGCAATCGCTATGGCGGTTCACGAAAAAGAAAACAACTAACTTATAAGAGGTAAAAATTAAAATGGCTAAAGTAGGAATTACTGAACTTGCAATCCGTGACGCGCACCAGTCGCTTCACGCTACACGAATGACAACGGCAGATATGCTTCCTGCATGTCCAATGCTTGATAAAATCGGCTATAAATATATTGAAGGATGGGGTGGAGCTACTTATGACTCCTGCATCCGATTTCTGAACGAAGACCCGTGGGAACGCCTTAGAAAGCTTCACGCTGCCCTTCCGAACAACAAGATCATGATGCTCCTTCGCGCGCAGAACCTTCTTGGCTACAAGCACTACGCCGATGATGTTGTTGACAAGTTTGTTGAGACTGCCGCAAAGAACGGTATCGGCTGTTTCCGTATTTTTGATGCCTGCAACGATCCGCGCAACATGGAGCGCGCCACAAAGGCTGCGAAAAAGTCCGGCGTTGACGTTCAGATGGCTATTTCCTATGCGGTTACTCCGTATCACACTATTGAAATATGCTGAGCTCGCAAAGACTTACGCGGACTTTGGCGCTGACTCAATCTGTATAAAGGATATGTCCGGACTTCTGAAGCCTTATGTTGCATACGACCTTGTTAAGGCTATAAAGTCAAAGGTTGATCTTCCTGTTGAAATCCATTCGCACGCCACAACAGGGCTTTCTGTTGCTACATTGCTTAAGGCTGCGGAAGCCGGCGCGGATATTCTTGACACGGCTATTTCTTCCATGTCCATGGGAACTTCGCATTCTCCTACGGAAACCGTTGTGGAGATGCTTAAAGGCACTGACATGGATACAGAGCTTGACACAAAGGCTCTTCTTGAGATTGCGGCTTATTTCCGCGAAATCAGAAAGCACTATGCTTCGCTTGAGTCAAAATTCCTTGGAGCAGATACGCGCATCCTTGTTTCCCAGGTTCCTGGAGGAATGCTTTCCAACCTTGAAAGTCAGCTTAAGCAGCAGGGCGCCGGAGACAAGATGGATGATGTTCTTGCCGAGCTTCCGCGCGTTCACAAGGACGCAGGCTATGTTCCGCTCGTAACTCCGACTTCCCAGATTGTTGGAACTCAGGCTGTAATGAACGTTCTTATGGGACGATATACTACAATGACTCAGGATTTCAGAAACCTTCTTGTAGGCCGCTTTGGAAAACTTCCTGCCGAGCCTAACCAGGAGCTGGTAAAGAAAGCGCTTGAGCAGAACAAGATGGATAAGGTTGTTACCTGCCGTCCGGCCGACCTTATTGAACCGGAATGGAACAAGATGCTTGAAGAGTCAAAGAAAAACGGTGGCGACGGTTCTGACGAAGACGCCCTTACTTATGCAATGTTCCCGAATGTTGCTCCAAATTCTTTGCTGAGCGTTCTAAAGGCCCTGTTGACGCGGAAACTGCGTTCGGCGCAAAGAAAGAGGAGGCTGCTCCTAAGGCTGAATCAAAGGCTTCTGCCGGCGGTTCTTATTCAATCACGGTAAACGGCGCTTCTTACAATGTAACTTCAGATGGCAAGGGAAATATCAATGTAAACGGAACTTCTTATAACGTTGCGTTCGGAAAGCCTGGCGCCGCTCATGCCGCTTCGCCTGCACCTTCTGCGCCGGTTGTTACAGGAGGAACTTCTATTCCTTCTCCTGTCGCGGGAACCCTCTTAAGATATGCTGTTGATTCCGGCGCTTCTGTAAAGCGCGGCGACACTGTGATCGTTCTTGAGTCTATGAAAATGGAGCTTGAGGTAAAAGCGCCTGCGGACGGAGTTGTAACGTTCTCTGTTCAGCCTGGAACTCAGGTGACTGCGGGACAGGAGCTTGGTTCAATCGGCGGTGTTGCTGCCGCTCCGGCTCCAGTTTCAAAACCTGCGGCAAAGGCTGAGCCTGCTGAAAAGGCTGCTCCTGTTGCATCTGGCTCTGGAACTCCGGTCGCTTCGCCTGTCGCCGGAACTTTGCTTAAATATGCCGTTGCGGAAGGCGCTTCTGTAAACAAAGGCGATACAGTCGTTATTCTTGAGTCTATGAAGATGGAGCTTGAAGTAAAATCTCCTGCGGCAGGAAAAATTCATTTCGCTGTGGCGACTGGCTCGCAGGTTGCAAACGGTCAGACTCTTGCTGAGGTACAGTAAGTTATTTTTTCGAGGAACATAATGCTTAATAATACAAAAACTGATACAAGAAAAATTGCCTTTATCATGCTTGCGATTATGGCTGCGGCTTCTGTTGTGTCCATAGGAACAAAGGTTTTTGCCCAGGATTCAGCGGCTGCGGAAGAACCTGCGGGTATGGAAAGGATTATTCCGGGAACAGAAAACTGGAATGGAAACATGATATTTCTGTAGGTTCGTTCTTTGGTAATTTGTGGCATACTACAGGCATTTACAAGATGATTCATACAGAGTCTCCTGAAGAAGCCGCTGCATCCCAGGCTGAGCTTGCCGCGGAAGAGGTTAGGAAAAATGAAGGCAGCAGTGTTTTTGCAAAAAGCGCTCCGGGCTGGCAGTATCTTCTGATGATTGCGATAGGTTTTCTTATTGTTTACCTTGGCGCCGGACGTGGCTTTGAGCCGCTTCTTCTTATTCCGATTGGTTTCGGTACAATTCTGGTGAATATTCCCGGCGCTGGAATGGGAAATGCCCCTGACGGAATGTTGAATATTATCTACAATGCCGGCGTTGGAAATGAATTTTTCCCTATGCTTATTTTTATGGGAATCGGAGCGATGACAGATTTCGGCCCGCTTATTGCGAATCCGAAAATGGCTCTGCTTGGCGGCGCGGCGCAGCTTGGCGTTTTCTTTACGCTGTTCGGCGTTTCCCTGCTGAACCTGATTCCTGGCGTTTTTGACTACAATATTCTTCAGGCCTGCGCCATTGCGATTATCGGCGGTGCGGACGGTCCTACTTCAATTTACGTTTCTGGAAAACTCGCGCCTGAGCTTATGGCTGTAATTGCGGTTGCGGCTTATTCGTATATGGCGCTTGTTCCGATGATTCAGCCGCCTATTATGCGCGCCCTTACCACAAAGCGCGAGCGCGAAATCCGGATGGAGCAGCTTCGCCCGGTTTCAAAGGCGGAAAAACTTTTGTTCCCGCTTGTTCTTCTTGCTGTGACGATTCTTCTGCTTCCTGCGGCCGCGCCTCTTATCGGTATGCTTGCGTTTGGAAATTTTGTAAAGCAGTGCGGTGTTGCCGAGCGGCTTTCAAAAACTATGGAAAACGAGATGATGAATATTGTTTCCATTCTTCTTTCCCTTGGCGTTGGAAGCCAGATGACCCCGGAAAAGATTATCAACGGCCGTTCGCTTGGAATTATTCTTCTTGGTCTTGTCGCTTTTGCCGTTGCCACCGCAGGTGGTGTTCTTATGGCGAAATTGATGAACCTGTTCCTGCCAAAAGGAAAGAAAATCAATCCGCTTATCGGTTCTGCCGGAGTTTCGGCTGTTCCTATGGCGGCCAGAGTTTCAAACAAGCTTGGACAGGAATACGACCCTATGAATTTCCTTCTGATGCACGCAATGGGACCTAATGTTTCTGGTGTAATCGGAACTGCTATTGCCGCCGGTGTATTTATCGCGACATTTGCTAAATAGGCTTAATGTCGAGTTTGTTGTAAAAAGAATAAAAGCGCAGGCAGATTTGCAATTTGTGAAGATTTTTGGCGATTGAATTAATTAAAGTGCGAAGCACCCGGATTCGAGCCAAATCCATCGGAGCAAATTGGAAATCTGCCGAGAACGTTCTTTCATAATTTGTAAAAAAAAACTCGAAATTAAGGCTAAATAGGCTGAATTCCAGTCTTTTTTTCCCGTCTGCGGATACAGCTCCCGGCGCTTGCGCCGGGGGCTTTTTTATATCCTTGTAAAACTTTTCGTCTACCTTTATACTATACATTATGGGTGAGGAAACAAAGAAAAAGACAGCTGAGCCGGAAAAGGCTTCTGCAAAAAAAACTGTTAAAAAAACTGCTGCAAAAAAATCAGCCGCCGTATACGATGAAAACAGCATTCTTCATTTGGAAGGACTTGAGCACATAAGGCTCAGACCCGGAATGTATATCGGTTCTCTTGGTGACGGAACTAACGAAAATGATGGAATTTACATCCTTTTAAAAGAAGGAATTGATAATGCTGTTGATGAATTTTCCCAGGGATTTGGCGACAGGATTGACATTCAGATAACCGAAGAAGGCCGCGTAAAAATCCGTGATTACGGGCGCGGAATTCCTCTTGGAAAACTTGAGCAGTGCGTAAGCGACGTCAATACAGGGGCAAAATATAATAATTCTGTATTCAAGCAGGCTATCGGTATGAACGGCGTTGGAATAAAGGCTACAAACGCCTTGTCTTCATATTTTAGGGCCGCTTCTATACGTGATGGAAAAATGGCCGTTGTTGAATATGAGCGCGGTAAAAAGAAGTCTTCTAAAAACGGCGCTGCTAAGCCCGGCGTAAAAAATGGAACTTACCTTGAATTTGTTCCCGACAGCGAAATGTTCGGAAAGTATTCCTATAACATGGAGATGGTTGAAAAACGCCTCTGGTATTATGCGTATCTTAATCCGGGGCTGCAAATTTATTGCAACGGCAAGGTTTTTGTAAGTGAAAAAGGGCTTGAGGACCTTATTGCGCACGAGATGGATGGCGCTGAAAAATCGCTGTACAATTTTTTTTACATATAAAGGCAAGAATATTGATTTTGTCCTTACGCATACGGCAAGTCTTGATAAAGTTGTGTATTCATTTGTAAACGGACAGGTTACAGAAGACGGCGGTACTCACGTCACTTCGTTTCTGGACGGTTTTACGCGCGGTGTAAATTCATTCTTCAAGAAAACCTATGATGAGAAGGATGTTTCTTCCGGTCTTATGGTCGCCTTGAAAATTGGAATTGACAACCCGATGTTCACGAGCCAGACAAAAAACAAGCTCGGAAATGTTGAGATTCGTCAGCCTATAATCCAGGAAGTTCAGCTTGCCGTTGATGACTGGCTGAGACACAACCCTGAAATTGCGGATATTCTTGAAGAAAAGATAATTCGCAACATGAAGGCGCGCGATGAAATAAATAATGTCTCAGCAAAGCAAATCCGGGATGCGGAGCGTTCCGCGACTTTTAAGATTCACAAGCTTTTGGACTGCAGGTACCACCTTCAGGATGGCGCAAAGGGCGCGAATTCAATGATTTTTATTACGGAAGGTGATTCTGCGACCGGCTCTATGGTAAATTCCAGGGATGTTTCCGTTCAGGCGATTTAGTCTTCGCGGTAAACCTGAGAATATGTTCGGGCGCAAAAAGACAGCGCTTTTTGAAAATGAAGAATTAAGAAACCTTACGTTGAGCCTCGGTGTTCAAAAAGATGTAGGGGATTTGCGCTACAATAAAATCATTATTGCGACCGATGCCGATAATGACGGATTCCACATCAGGAATCTTGTGATGACATATCTTTTGCTTTATTTCGAGGAGCTTGTGCTTACAGGACACGTTTTTATTCTGGAAACACCGCTGTTCCGTGTAAGAAACAAGAAGAAACAATATACTGCTATTCGGAAGAAAGCCGGGACAAGGCGCAGAAGGAACTTGGCAAAGACAGCGAAACGACGCGGTTTAAGGGACTTGGTGAAATTAATGGCGATGAATTTAAAATGTTCATCCGGGAACGCAAGGAAGGAGAAAATGAAGATGTGGGTATGCATCTTACTCCCGTTACGGTTCAGGCTTTGAAGAATGTTCCTAAGGTTCTTGAATTTTACATGGGAAAAAATACTCCGGAGCGCAGGGATTTTATTGTCCACCATCTGGCTTCTGAAATCGATGCCTGATATTTTTTTATTCGGGTTATTTCAAAAAACTTTTATTTAGTCATTTTAATGCAAAAAAAAAGGTGAATAAATTTTAGTTATAATTAGTAGTACATATTGAAATACTACTGTATTTGCTGATAAAATCGTTTTAGAAAATAAAACTGACGAATCTCTGCAAAAAAATCGAGGAGGATTTTTTTATGAGAACTTTGGAACATAAATATCTTGGAACAGCGGAATTTTATAAGCGCGCTGTAAAAATTGCGATTCCGGTAATGCTTCAGCTTTTAATCCAGAATCTTGTTTCCCTTATCGACAATTTTATGGTTGCCGGACTTGGCGACGTAAAAATGAGCGGTGTAAATGTCGCGGGCCAGATTAATTTTATATTTCTTATCCTTGTGAATACAGTCTGCCTTTCCGCCGGGATTTTTATGAGCCAGTTTAAGGGCGCGGACGACAAGGAGGGAATGCGTCAGACTCTGCGCTTTAAAATTATCGTTACAGGAATTTTCGGACTTGCGTATACGGTGGTTTCGTTTATTGCGCCAAGAAATCTTTTTGGAGTGATGGTTACAATAAACAAGGATGCCGTGCAGATTCTTGACCAGGCCCAGATTTATTCCCGTTCCGTTGCGCTTTCCTGGTTCTTTATGGTTTTTGCGCAGTCATTTGCCTCTTCATTGCGCGATATTGAGATTGTAAGAGTTCCGCTGGTAATCTCTTCAATTGCGACTCTGGTCAATACGTTTTTTAACTGGCTTCTGATTTACGGAAATCTTGGCGCGCCGCGGCTGGAGGTTGCCGGCGCAGGCTATGCGACTGTTATTGCGCGCGGCGTTGAGCTTGCTCTGTTTATCGCGTATTGTGTGGCAAAGCGTCCGCCGTTTATGTTCAATCCTTTTAAGATTTTCTTCATAAAATTCAAGCTTTTTGGAAATATTTTTGCGAAATCCCTTATGATTTTGTATTCTGAGCTTTTCTGGGCTTTTTCAGAAACTTTCAAATGCTCTTTACAATACTCGTGGCGGCGCGGAAATTGTAAGCGGAATGGCAGGCGGATTTGCCGTTGCGAACCTGTTCTTTATCTGTTTCAGCGGAATCGTTACTGCTGCCAGCGTCATTATGGGGCAGGAGCTTGGCGCCGGAAAACTGGAACAGGCCAGAAAGTATAAGAATTGGGTTCTGTCCGGCGCGACTATTTTTGGCGCAATTTTTATGCTGCTTGGTTTTGGCACGACATCTATTGTTCCGTTTGTATTTAAATCTTACGTTTGAGGCGCAGGAAATTGCGAAGCACCTTATAATTGTCGCGGCGGCGTATCTTCCTCTCTGGGCTTTCTTGAACGGTCAGTATGCTGTTTCAAGGACTGGCGGCGATACTACAATGGGCGTTATTTGTGATACTGTGGCGAATGTGCTGTTCATAGGCGGAATGGTGGTTCTTACGTTCCTTACAAAGCTTGGTCCGGTAGAAATGTATGCGATTGTAAAACTTAGCGATATTGCAAAGACTGTTATTGCATATTTCTGGTTGAAAAAAGAACGCTGGCTTGTTAATCTTACAGTGGCTGAAAAATAGCTTCAGTAAGATTTTTATGCGCGGAGTTTTAAGATGAAAAGAATCATTTGCGTCGGCTTATTTTTTGTTCTGGGGCTTTCTGGCGTTTTTGCGTGCAAATTCAATAAACTGACCCATAAGCTTACAGAGTGTGATGAATACACTGATATTCCTATGCCAGAAAAATGTAAAAAGGCGCATAGTGAGTATAATGCCTGGCTTATAAGCGCGGCAAAAGAGAAGGTCAGGAAGCAGGTTGAAACCACAAAAAAAGAGCTGAAGGAAACTTCGCGTCAGGTTGGGAAAGACACCAAAAGAATTGTAGACCAGGCTGACAGCACTGGAAACAAGGTGAAGGATTCATTCTTTAAATTTCTGGAAAGAACTTTTTTTCTTCAGGCTCGGAAACGGATTCTGATGAAGATTCTGAAAGGTTTGAAATCAGCGAAGAATAAAAACTTTCAAAATGCAAAAATTTAAATCGTACCCCTTTATTGAGGTACGATTTTTTTTATAGCTATTTTACAAATTCTTTTTTCAGGAAATCCAAATCCAGCTCAGGATAAAGGACATGGGCTGAAAGCAGCTTGTTTACGCGCTTTTTGGCTTCTTCCTGTACTTTTGGATCAAGGTTGATTTTTCCCTTTGCCGGCTTTCCGTCTTTTGTAAGTCCAGGCTTTGTTCCTTTAAGTACAAAGTCAATGATAGAAGCGACTTCTTTCATGTCTTCCGTGTTAAAGCCCAGAGTTGTAAGTCCTGGAGTTCCGATTCGGATTCCGGAAGTCCACCATGCTCCGTTCTTGTCATAAGGAAGCGCATTGGCGTTTGCTGTGATTCCGCAGTTAAAAAGAGCGGCTTCCGCCTGTTTTCCTGTAAGACCGTAAACTGTTACATCTGCAAGCATAAGGTGGTTGTCTGTTCCGCCGGTCTGGAGCGGCATTCCAAGCGATTTGCAGGCTTCGGCAAGCGCCTGGGCATTTTTTATTACATTGCCTGCGTATTCCCGGTATGCCGGGGTGTTCGCTTCTTTCAGCGCGATTGCTTTTGCGGCCATTACGTGTCCTAAAGGTCCGCCCAGAACCATAGGGCATCCCTTGTTTACGTAGTCAGCGTATTCCTTTTTGCAGAGAATAAGGGCGCCACGCGGACCGCGCAGTGTTTTATGGGTTGTTGTTGTTACTATATCCGCCCATTTTACCGGGTCGTAGTCGTCTGTGAATGCTTTTCCGGCTACAAGACCTGCAAAGTGCGCCATGTCGACCATCAGAACTGCTCCGCATTTGTCTGCGATGTCACGGAATCTCTTGAAATTAATTTTTCTTGGATAGGCAGAATAGCCTGCGAGCAGGATAAGCGGTTTTACTTCCATAGCCTGCTTTTCAATTTTATCGTAGTCAAGAAGACCTGTGTCCTCTTCAACTCCGTAAGGATGGCTTTCAAACATTCTGGCAGATACGTTCATCCTGTAGCCATGTGTAAGGTGTCCGCCGCATGAATAGTCGAGTCCCATAAGGCGCTGGTTTCCAAAACGCTTTCTGAGCATATCGAACTGTTCGGCGGTAAGGTCGTTCAGTGATTTTACGCCAAGTTCCTCAAGTGTAGGAGTTTCTACTTTTGCAGAAAGAATTGCCCAGTATGCAACAAGGTTTGTGTCTGCTCCTGAGTGCGGCTGCACGTATGCGTATTCTGCGCCAAAAAGTTTTTCAGCTTCGCGTGCGGCTGTGTTTTCAACGGCATCTATGTTTACGCATCCTCCGTAATAGCGGTGCTCAGGATAACCTTCGGCGTATTTGTCTGTAAGAAGGTTTCCCATTGCCGCCTGAACGTTGAGCGAACAGTAATTTTCTGAAGCTACAAGTTTTAAATGACTTCTCTGGTTTTCAAGTTCGTTTACAATTGATGCGGCGATTTCCGGACTGATTTCGGCGACCTGCTGAAGATTTGCCACATAGGAACACATTGCGGCGTTCGGTTTTCCGTTGCATGATGAAAGATATTCTTCCAATGGTGTTGACATATAAACTCCATAAATAGCCTGAATGTCGAGTTTGTTGTAAAAAGAATAAAAGCGCAGGCAGGTTTACAATTTGTGAAGATTTTTGGCGATTGAATTAATTAAAGTGCGGAGCACCCGAGTTAATACAAGCGTAGCGCGAGCCAAATCCATCTGAGCAAATTGGAAATCTGCCGAGAGCGTTATTTCATAATTTTCAAAAAAACTCGAAATTAAGGTTAAATAATTATTTTTGAGATAGATAAGTGTACTTTTAAAAAGTGCTTTTTTCAATAAGAAGAGCGTGTTTTAAAGGTAATAGCATTAAAATAACCTGACCGGAGCCAGGTTTTGCAGGAATCAATAAAATTGCCTTATGATTCTGACGCGCCTCTTCTTTTTGGCTTGTCCTCTGCGATTGAAACGCGGATTTTTCGTCCGTCAATGTCTTTTCCCTTTAGCCCGGCGATCGCTTTTTCCGCGCACAGGTCGTCCGGCATTTCAACAAATCCGAATCCTTTTGAAAGTCCGCTTGTCCTGTCCTTTATGATTGTCGCCGAAGAAACTTCGCCAAATTCTGAGAATTTTTCTGTAAGAATTTCTTCTGTAGTCTTGAAATTAAGGTTGCCTATGTATATTCTTTTCATATAAAAACTTTGCTGAATTTTTTAAGGTTAATCAATTGGTTTTAAATTTTATTGGACAAATTTTAAGTTTTGCCGGGGCTCTCTGCCTTCTTCTTTTTGGAATGGATATGCTTTCCAACGGAATTCAAAAAGGTGCAGGAAGCAGCCTTAGGAGTCTTCTTGGCAAGATAACAGGGAACAGGTTTTCTGCCGTTCTTACAGGTTTAGCGGTTACGGCGATAATTCAGTCCTCCGGGGCTACCACTGTTATGGTCGTAAGTTTTGTCAACGCGGAAATTCTTTCCCTTACGCAGGCTATTGGAATCATTTTCGGGGCGAACATCGGAACAACTGTAACGGCGTGGATTGTTTCATTCTTCGGTTTTTCGTTCAGCATGGAAGCCGCGGCGATTCCGCTTTTTGGACTTGGGTTTATCCTTCAGTATTTCAAGAAGCTTAAAATCCATAATTTTGCGTACTGCTTCATGGGTTTTGCAATCCTTTTCATGGGGCTGGGGCTTTTAAAAGATTCAATGCAGCTGCCGCCGCCGGCGATTAATTTTATACAGAAACTTACGGATCTGGGCTTTGCCGGGCTTCTGCTGGGAGTTCTGATTGGAGCGGTGTTTACGGCTCTTATACATTCCTCTTCGGCAATGACGGCGATTGTTCTTGCGATGGCGGCAAACGGCTCGCTTTCGTGGAAACTTTCGGCGGCTATAGTTCTTGGAAGCAATATAGGTTCGACCATTGATGCCGTAATGTCTTCATTCGGGGCGAATATCAATGCAAGGCGCACTGCCGCGGTTCACGTGGCTTTTAATGTCACAGGAACTCTGATTGCTCTTTTATTGTTTGATCCGTTCCTTGGCTTTGTTGATTTTTTAATTCCAGGAACGCCCGCCTCGAATATAACAACGCATATTGCAATGCTTCATACGGTTTTTAATCTGTGCGCGACGCTGATTTTCCTGCCTTTTGTGAATCAGATTGCATCGCTTGCAGAGAAATTCATAAAATCGTCGCAAAAAGAAGAGGACTTGCATTACAAGCTTCCGGTCATTCTTCCTAAAAATCATATTTCAGCGGATGTATATTCATTCCAGATGCAGAAAGAGATTTCCAAGATGTCAGCCCGTGTTTTGGGAATGATTGACTTGATTGCGCAGGGCGTTACCGGCGACCCGGATGAAATTGAAAGTTATGCTGAAAAAATTACTGCGGATGAAGCGTACATAGACGAAATGAACGAGGCTATCTCGCATTTTCTTCAGATTTGCTCGCGGCAGGAAAACGCGAACCATAATGACCGTCAGAATTTTTCGCGCCTTATTCACGTCGCCCAAAGCATAGAAGATCTTAGCGATGAATGCTGCTCGATGATGCACACTGTTGTAAAATATATTTCAGAGAAAAAAATCATGCAGGGTTCAGGAAGGGTAAGAAAGTTGCTTTCGTATCTTGATCAGGTAAGGATTTTCTATGAGCAGGCCTGCACTTTCATCGCGCTTGGAATTTCTGATGATGAAAGGAATATGTCCGCCGAAATTGAAGATAAGATTGACCGCACTAAGAAGGAGCTTCAGAAATCAAGCCGTAAAAGGATTGAAGCCGGCGGTGATGTAAAAACTGAGCTTCAGTATATGGATATTGTAAGAAAAATTGAAAGAGCCGGCGACTGCGTTTATGCAATCGTCCAGGCGCTTTCTTCAAAGTGATTATTTTTCGGTATGGCGAACTTTTTCAAGATATTCTTTTAAGCTTTCCGCAAGATTCTTTTCTGCCTTGTATGTAAGGAGATAGCGGATTTTTTCTTTTCGTTCCTCGCGTTTCTGCTGAAGATGAATCTTGTAGTTTTCGATTCTGAATACAATCTTGTTTTCTTTTGCGAACGCCCTGATTTTTGCCATGACCTGGAACGAGCTGAAAAGGTCGACCACAAAGATTCCATAGAAAAATCCGATTACAAATGAAAACGCTATATGGTTTGTGAACCAGTATAACCACAATTCTATGTGCGGATGAATAAGAAAGTAGTAGACTGCGCTTAAAATCCACCAGAAAAAGGTGTAGAGCGGACAGATGATACCCTGGATGTTTCCCCACTGGTTTCTGTAGTCCCAGAGCATTATTTTCATTCCTTTTATAAAAATAAGTCCGGCGATATATTCAAATGCGGTTATTGCAAGAGCCATAAGCGCGAACAGCACTATTTCTGCAAGGTAGGATTCTGTATAAACGAAACATTTATATGCGACAGAAGAAACAGGACAATCAGGGAAATTCCATAGATCGGCAGGTACGGACCGGTTAGGAAGCCGGGGTTCACCCATTTTTTTTCAACACCTTTTAACGGGGAAAAACGTCTGTAGATGAGTTCGATAGACCATCCGATTATGCTTCCGACACAAAACAAAAACGCTAAAACTAAAAATAACGACATATAAAAAAGATAATGACTTGAACCGGATAAATCAAGATTTGATTCAGGTTTTGTTTCAGGTTTTGTTTCAGTAGAAGACGGATGATATTTCCATTGGAATATATTTTTTCCGCTTCTGGCGGCTCATTCAATTTTTGCGCTGAATTTATGGAACTTGGCATTTGGGCTATTTCATATTTTGTGCTATAATTTCGCCATGTATCTGGGAGAAGACTTTAAAAAATTCCTTGAGCCGCAGACAAACCGCCGTGATTTTATTTTAAATTGGCTTTCCGCACGCGGTGTAAAAACTGCCGTCATGCCGATTGACGGACACGAGCATATATGCGTTGTTTTTCCAAAGGAATCCTACAGCCCGCTTTTTAAAATAAAAACCGTGATTGCCCATTATGACATTTTTCCGGGAAGTCCGGGCGCGAACGACAATACTTCATCCGTTTTTTGCCTTATGAACTGGGCCGCCAGGCTTTATAACAGCGGAATCCGGCACAATGTGCGCCTTATTTTTACAGACGGAGAAGAAATTGCTTCCGTGCGGAAAGATTCTGAGCCGGCGCAAAAATCTTTTTCCGCGGAAAATCCGGTTTCGGCGCAGGGGGCTTTTGGGCTTGCAAATGTCTTTAAGCGGCTTAATATTGTTGACGACGATGTCTACGTTTTTGACTGCATTGGCCGTGGAACAGTTCCGGTTCTTTCTAAGAGCTTTGTTCCCTTGAAAGCCGGTTCAAAATTCAGGAACAGTTTTTTTTCCATTGAATCGCGCATCGCCCGGATTCTGCGTTCATCCTGCGACGGAAAATTCGTTTCACTTCCTGTTCCTTACAGCGACAACGCCGGATTCCTTGCGCATGGAATAGCCGCGGTCGCGGTTACAATGCTTCCTGTAGACGAGGCGAATGAATATATGTTCAATCTTGTTCGTTTTCCGTATCTTGAGGATTTTGTGCTGAACCGCAAAGTTCCGCAGGACGTGGAAAAATCGTTCCTGGAAAAAATGATTCCCGCGTCATGGAAAAAATTCCACACACGGCAGGATAATTTCGATTCTCTTACCGAAGAAAGTTTTGTTATGATGGAAAAAATTCTACAGAACCTTGCGGTTCTTAAAATTCCATGTTGACGTTGTTTTGATTAGCCCAAATGTCGAGTTTTTTGTAAAAAGAATAAAAGCGCAGGCAGATTTACAATTTGTGAAGATTTTTGGCGATTGAATTAATAAAAGTGCGGAGCACCCGAATTCGAGCCAAATCCATCTGAGCAAATTGGAAATAAGCCGAGAGCGTTCTTTCAGAATTTGTAAAAAAACTCGAAATTAAGGTTATATTGCGTTTGCTATGTTTTTTTCATTTTGATATAATTTTTGTGTGAAAAAAAGAATTTTTCTAATCATTTCAGTTTTACTGATTTCTTCCGCTGTTTTTTTGCAAAAGGCGGAATTCCGGTCAAAATCTGGAAAGACGTTCCGAAGATGAAAAAATATAATTCCACAATGTATTTCCATCCTGCATCCGGGGAAAATACCGGCGCGGCTGTAATTATATGTCCCGGCGGAAGCTATCATCATCTGGGGCTTTACAACGAAGGCTACATGACGGCGGAATGGTTTGCATTAAAAGGTGTCTCGGCTTTTACACTGCGCTACAGGACTGCCGGAAACGGATTCCATTATCCTGCGATGCTTCAGGATATTCAGAGGGCGATTCAGCTTGTCCGCGAAAATGCGGAAGAATATTCAATTGACGTGAACAAAGTCGGTGTAATCGGTTATTCTGCCGGCGGCCACCTTGTCGCGATGGCAGGAGCGTTTTCTGACTCGCACGACGAGCTTGTAAAGCTTGGAATTCCGCATGAAGTCAGCCTTCGCCCGGATTTCTGCATTCCTGTTTATCCTGTTGTAAGCATGAACGACGAAATTTCGCACCGGTGGAGCAGAAAAAGCCTTCTGGGAAAAAATCCGTCTGATGCAAGAAAAAACGAATTTTCGCTGGAACTTAATATTCCTGGGAATATGCCCCCGACTTATGTTGTTGTCTGCCTTGATGACCCTGTTGTTGACTATAGAAACAGTCTTGCGCTTTACGAGGCGCTTCAGGCAAAAAAAATTCCTTCCATGCTCGCCGTTTACGAATGGGGAAAGCACGGCTTTGGAATGTTGAACAATAAGTTTATGAAAGAATTCCGCTGGAACGAAAAGATGTGGAACGATTTTCTAAAAGAATTGATTTGCGCAAAAAATGAACACGATTAAAAAAATTACTTATGGCCTTGAAAAAAAATACTGGCTGAACACTTTTCTGGCTCCTGTTGTTATGATCGGGGAAGTCGCAATGGAAACTCTCATTCCCTTTTTTATGGCAAAAATTATTGACGTAGGGATTGCGGAGCATAATCTTTCCTATGTCTTGCGTACCGGCGGAATAATGATTGCCTGCGCTTTTGTTTCTCTTTGTTTTGGCGCTGGCGGAGCAAGGTTTTCGGCTGTCGCATCTTTAGGGTTTGCGCGGAATCTAAGGAGCAGGCTCTTTAATAAAATTCAGGACTTTTCTTTTGCGAATGTGGACCGTTTCAGTTCGGCAAGTCTTGTTACCCGGCTTACAACTGATGTTACAAATGTTCAGAACGTATACCAGATGCTGTGCAGGATTTGTTTCAGGGCGCCGTTTATGCTTGCGGCAGGAACAATTATGGCGTTCAGGATAAATTCACGGCTTGCGCTGATTTTTGCCGCCGCGATTCCGTTTCTGGCCATTTCGATTGCGCTCCTTTCTTCCGCGGCGTATTCGCGTTTTTCGGAAATGCTAAAAAAGTATGACAGAATGAACAGCATTGTGCAGGAAAACCTTATTGCAATCCGCGTTGTAAAAGCATTTGTCCGGGGCGATTTTGAAAACGAGAAATTTGCGGATGCCGCGGAAAATGTAAAACAGGCGCAGGTCCGGGCGGAAAGAATTGTAATTGTCCTAATGCCGATTATGGAATTCGTCATATATGCCTGCATTATTTTTGTCCTTTGGTTCGGCGGAAAAATGATTGTGCATGGCTCTATGCAGGCCGGTGAGCTGGTAAGTTTCTTAACCTACGTAACGCAAATCCTTATGTCGCTGATGATGATTGGAATGATTTTTGTAAACCTTGTCCTTTCCCGCGCAAGCGTAACAAGAATTTGTCAGGTTCTGGATGAAACTCCTGATATTTCTGAGCCGGAAAATGCTGAGAAAACAGTAAAAGACGGTTCTGTTGACTTTGAGAACGTATGCTTCAGCTACACTAAAAACAGTCAGAATCTTGCGCTTTCGGATATAAACATTCACATAAAAAGCGGAGCGATGGTCGGGATTATCGGTGGAACAGGCTCTTCAAAAACAACGCTTGTGTCGCTTATTCCAAGGCTTTACGATGCGTTTTCCGGAACTGTGAAAGTAGGTGGAATTGATGTAAAAAAATACGCTTTGAAATCTCTTAGGGACAATGTCGCGGTAGTCCTTCAGAAAAACGTGCTTTTTAGCGGAACAATAAAGGAAAACCTGAAATGGGGAAACAAACACGCTTCTGATGAGGAGATTGAAAGGGCCTGCAAGGCAAGCGATGCCGACGGATTTATAAAAAGCCTTCCGGATGGCTACGATACGGAGCTGGGGCAGGGCGGAGTGAATCTTTCCGGCGGACAGAAACAAAGGCTTTGCATAGCCCGCGCGCTTTTAAAGAATCCAAAGATTCTTATTCTGGATGATTCAACAAGCGCGGTCGATACGGCTACGGAAAAAAGGATTCGCGAAGCGCTGCGTTCGTTGCATCCTGAGACAACAAAAATAATAATTGCGCAGAGAATCTCTTCTGTAAAAGATGCGGATGTTATTTTTGTTCTGGACGATGGAAAAATAACTGAAAGCGGAACTCATGATGAACTTTTAAATACAAGCAGAATATACAGGGAAGTTTTTGAAAGTCAGGCCAGCATGGGCGACGCTGATATAAATTAAATGATAAGGTTGAATATCGAGTTTTTTTGCAAAAAGAATAAAAGCGCAGGCAGATTTGCAATTTGTGAAGATTTTTGGCGATTGAATTAATTAAAGTGCGGAGCACCCGAATTCGAGCCAAATCCATCTGAGCAAATTGGAAATATGCCGAAAGCGTTCTTTCGTAATTTGTAAAAAAAACTCGAAATTAAGCCTGATAAATTAAATGGACGGATAAAGCTTGCGCTTAATAAAGAGGAATAAATGCCACCTGTAAAAATTAAAGGACTTCAAAAGCCAAAGAATACAAAAAAGACGATAAAAAGAATTCTTGAATATATGGGAAATTACAAGGCCCTGTGGATTCTGGTCTTTGTCTGCGTGATAATAGCGGCCGGCGCTGACATTTTAAGTTCGTACATCATAAAACCGGTCTTGAACGATTTTATTATTCCTATGATTGGCCGGAAGAATCCGGATTTCAGGAATTTTTTTATGCTTCTTTTAAAGGTTTCCGTTGTTTTTGTTGCCGGAGTCTTTGCGAACTGGCTGAACGCGCGGCTAATGCTTCACATCAGTTCAAGTCTTTTGCGCCGTATCCGCACGGATTTGTTCGCCAGGCTGGAATCCCTTCCTATAAATTTTTACGATTCGCACACGCACGGTGAGCTTATGAGCCGTTTTACCAGCGACACTGATACTCTGCGCGATATGCTCGGCCAGACTGTGCCGCAGCTTATGTCGTCATTGCTTACGGTTGCAGGTGTTTTTCTGATGATGCTGGTTCTTTCGCCGGTTCTTACGGTTGTAGTTGTTGTCACCCTGGTTGTCATGATGTTCCTTGCGGCGAAAATTGGAAAAAAATCAGCGGAGTCGTTCCGCGAGCAGCAGAAAAATATTGGAAAATTGAACGGATATGTTGAAGAGCTTATTGAAGGCCAGAAGGCCGTAAAAATTTCAGCCACGAGCAGGAGTCGATAGAGCGGTTCAATGTCTTGAATGACGAACTTTGCCGCGCCGGAACGCGCGCGAACACTTACGGAAATATTCTTGGGCCGGTGATGGGAAATCTGGGGCATTTTCAGTATGCCCTTGTTTCTGTTTTCGGCGCTTTTTTTGTTATTTTCGGGATTCACGATATTGGGACGATTGCGGCATTTTTGCAGTACACAAGAAATTTCAGCCGCCCTGTGACAATGATAAGCCAGTTTTTTAATTCGATTTTGAATGCGCTTGCCGGAGCGGAACGGATTTTTAATGTAATTGATGAAATCCCGGAGACAAACGAAGGAAGAATCACACTTGTAAATTCATTTAAAAACCGGCAGTGCTTTGCTTACACAGGCGAATGGTCCTGGAAGAACAGTTCGGACGGAAGCCTTGTTCCGATGAAAGGTGATGTTGTGTTTGAGCACGTTTATTTTGGCTATACATCAAAAAAGACTGTCCTGCATGATATTTCGATTCATGCCGAGCCGGGGCAGAAAATCGCGCTTGTAGGTTCTACCGGTTCCGGGAAGACGACTATTACAAATCTTCTTACGCGTTTTTACGATGTTCCGGACGGAAACGGAAAAATCTTCTACGATGGAATTCCACTGAACGAGATTGCAAAAAATGACTTGCGGCGGTCGCTTGGAATGGTTTTGCAGGATACGCATCTTTTTACCGGAACAATCCTTGAAAACATAAAATACGGAAATCTTGATGCGAGCAGGGCGCAGATTGAAAACGCCGCAAAGCTTGCGAACGCAGACTCGTTTATAAATCATCTTGAAAATGGCTATGAAACTGTGATTTCCGGCGACGGCGGAAGTTTAAGCCAGGGGCAGAGGCAGCTTCTTTCCATTGCGCGCGCCGCTGTTGCAAATCCTCCGGTTCTTATTCTGGATGAAGCCACAAGCTCCGTGGACACAAGGACTGAAAAACTTATTCAGGACGGAATGGATAGCCTTATGCGCGGCAGGACGGTTTTTGTGATTGCGCACAGGCTTTCTACAATCAGAAACGCTGATGAGATTCTGGTGCTTGAGCAAGGCAGGATAATTGAGCGCGGAAACCACGGGACCTTGATGGCGCAAAAAGGGCGGTATTACACCCTTTGCACAGGAAACAGCTTGAAAGAATAAAAAATCCGACCAGCGGAGCGCGGTCCCGTGCCGGGAGGGTAGTCGAAAACCGAAGGTTTTAGATGTTGAGCTTGTGCGAAACTTGCTAAAACCGAAGGTTTGAGACGTAGGGCGGGAGCCCTTCATAAAAAAACGAATTGAAAATAACGGTCTAATTCATTAAAATAGTTCCTTATGAAAGCAATTGAACTAGAAAAAGCTTATAATCCGAAAGATTTTGAAGACCGAATTTATAACGAATGGGAAAAGAACGGCTATTTTAAGCCGGCAAGCGATAAAGAGTCGCCTGTCCACGAAAATTTTGAAAAATGCGGCTGCGGAAAGTGCGGTGGAAACCGGCGTTTATTCTGTGGTGATTCCTCCGCCGAATGTTACCGGAGTTCTGCACATGGGACACGGTTTGAACAATACTTTGCAGGATATTGTCGTTCGCTACCACAGGATGAAGGGTGACAATACTTTGTGGGTGACTGGAACTGACCATGCCGGAATCGCAACGCAGAATGTTGTTGAGCGCCAGCTTAAAAAAGAAGGAAAATCGCGCAATGATTTGGGACGCGACGCCTTTTTGGAAAGAACCTGGCAGGTAAAAAATCAGCATCACGATATAATTGTAAAGCAGCAGCGTAAACTTGGAAATTCAACTGACTGGGAACGCGAGCGCTTTACTATGGACGAAGGTCTTTCTAAGGCTGTCCGCGAGGTTTTTGTTACTTTGTATGAGCGCGGACTTATCTATAAAGGACATTATCTTGTAAACTGTGTCCGCGCTGCGGAACTGCCCTTGCCGATGATGAGGTTGACCACAAGGATACCGCCGGCGCAATGTACCACATCTGGTATGAATATGCGGATGGTCCTGCTCCTGACGGTTCTACAAGAATTGAAGTTGCCACAACCCGTCCGGAAACTTTGCTCGGCGATACGGCGGTCGCGGTAAATCCGTCTGACGAGCGCTACAAGGATATTGTCGGAAAAAAAAATTAAAGCTTCCTTTGACAGACCGCGTTATTCCGGTTATTGCCGACAGCTATGTCGACAAGGAATTCGGGACTGGCATGGTAAAAATTACTCCTGCCCATGACCCGAACGACTGGCAGGTTGCGCAGAGAAATAATCTTGAAGTTATAAATCTTCTGAATCCTGATGGAACTTTGAACGAGAACTGCCCTGAAAAGTACCGCGGTCTTACCTGCGAAAAAGCCCGCGCTCTTATTCTCCAGGATCTGACGGACGCCGGACTTTTTAAGGGCGAAGAGAAAATCACGCATTCTGTCGGACATTGTTACCGCTGCAATACAGTCGTAGAGCCTTATCTTTCTTATCAGTGGTTTGTAAAAATGCAGCCGCTTGCAGACAAGGCGTTAAAAGCCTGGAAAGACGGCGAGATTCAGTTCTTCCCTAGAAAATGGGAAATACCTATGAGCATTGGCTTACAACAATCCGCGACTGGTGTATTTCGCGCCAGCTCTGGTGGGGACACAGAATTCCTGTATGGTACTGCCAGTCTTGCGGAGAGACAATCGTAAGCCGCGAGGACCCTTGTGAATGTCCTAAATGCCATGCCGCAAAGGAAAAACTTGAGCAGGATCCGGATGTTCTTGATACATGGTTTTCTTCATGGCTCTGGCCGTTTTCTACGCTCGGATGGCCGGCAAAAACTGATGACTTTGAAAAATTCTTCCCGACTTCAGCGCTGGTTACTGCCTACGATATTATTTTCTTCTGGGTCAGCCGCATGATTATGGCTTCCCTTGAATTTACTGGAAAAGTTCCGTTCCACGATATTTATATCCACGGCCTTGTCCGCGACAAGCAGGGCAGGAAAATGTCAAAGTCGTTGGGCAACGGAATCGATCCTCTTGAGATTATTGATATTTACGGTTCGGACGCGTTGAAATTCACCCTCGCGTTTATGTGCGCCCAGGGACAGGATATTCTTATCGACAAGGATTCGTTTAAGCTAGGCTCACGCTTCTGCAACAAAGTATGGAACGCAAGCCGCTATCTTCTTGGAAACCTTGACGGAAGAAATATTGTTCCTGTAAAAGATTCCGATTTGAACGAGCTTGATGTATGGATTTATTCATGCCTTGATAAAGCGGCGAAAAATGCGCGCGAGGCTCTTGAGTCTTACCGCTACAATGACGCTGCGAGCGCGATAATGGAATATTTCTGGAATGAATTCTGCGACTGGTACGTTGAAGCGTCTAAGCTTTCATTCAAAAATGGCGACAATGCGGAAAAGGACCGTCAGGCTTCCGTTCTTTTGAATCTGCTTGAAGAAAGCCTGAGGCTTTTGCATCCATACCTGCCGTTTGTCACGGAAGAAATCTATTCAAAGCTTCCGGTTGAAGAAATTGTCGCCGCGCGAAAACAGGCTGGTGACAATAAAATCGTCTCTAACTCTGAATATACAGGAATGATTATAAATGCTCCGTATCCTGAGCATTCCGGCGACCGGGAAAATAAGGAAGTTTCAGCCCGGTTTGAAGTTCTAAAGGATCTTATCGGAAAAATCCGCGCTTTACGCGTGGAATGCGGATTGGACCCTGCAAGCAAAATCCATATCGCAATCCTTGTAACGCCAGGTTCACCGGCGGAAGTTACAAAAGAAAAAGTCGATATGATTGAGCTTCTTGTTGGAGCGTCTAAGACGGAGTTCGTTTCTGAAAAACCAGAAAAGGCTATCGGCGCTGTAGGAACAGGATTTGAGGCGTTTATAATTGTGGACGAAAATATTGACAAAGAGTCATTAAAAACAAGATTTCAGAAGCAGATAGACACTGAGTCTGAATATGTCCGCCGGAGCGAGGCGAAATTGAACGGAAACTTTGCATTGCACGCAAAGCCGGAAATTGTTCAGCAGGAGCGCGACCGAATGAACGAAAGCATCCGCGCGATTGAAAAGCTCCGCTCATATTTAAAGAGTCTTTAAATCGGCAGAAAAAAAATATAATAGGAGCAGGTTCATGAAAAAAGCTAAGTATGAGATGAAAATTGAACGTTCACAGAACATGAAAAACAGTGAAATGCAAAAGCTGAGCGATATGCATCTTGCTCCTTTTATGCAGCTTTCTACGGCTCTTATTGGAAAAGCCCGCCATGCCGGCGGAAATATGTTCCGTCACCAGATGGATACGCTGGCAATCCTTATAGATTACGGCTATATAGATTCAGTCCTGCTGAAGGCATCTATTATTCATGATACAGTTGAGGATATTCCCGGGTTTGACAAGAATCTGATAATAAACGCCGACGAGGAAGGCCCGCAGGTTCTTGAGCTTGTCCTGGAAGTTACCCGGCAGGGGGATGAGGATAAGCGCCAGTTTCTTAAAAGAATTCTTGATACAGGAAGCCAGCGGGCAAAGGTACTTAAATGCGCGGACAGAATTTCAAATATGATTTCGCTGGGCTATGTTACCGACCCGAAATTTATTGAACGCTATTGCGATGAGACAGAATATTTTTTGCTTCCGATGGCTCTTGAGGTCGATTTTAATATGTATCAGGAGCTGATTGGACTTATAATGACGCGCAGGCGCTATCTTGAGGACGGCGGATATTTTTGCAGCGTAAAAAAAGAATCAACTCCGCCTGTAAAAAATGATGAAAAGAACCCTGAAAAATGATAGACTTGACGCATGAATTACGGTTTTTTTAGGGCAGCCTGCGCTTCTCCCGACTTGGTTGTTGCGGACTGCTGTTTTAATGCAGATAAAATTATAGATTCTGTGCGGGCCGCATGTGAAAAGAACGCCAGCCTTCTGGTTTTTCCAGAGCTTTGCGTAACAGGCTATACATGCGGAGATTTATTCCAGCAGAGAAGGCTTCAGGCTTCTGCCGTAGAAAACCTTGAGCGAATTGCAAAAAAAACTTCTTCCTGCGATTGCCTTGTCCTTGCGGGGCTTCCCGTCGCTGTGGAAAATGCGCTGTACAACTGCGCGGCTGTCCTGTTCAGGGGAAAAATACTTGCCCTTGTTCCTAAGACTTTTGTTCCAAATTACGGCGAATTTTATGAACGCCGCTGGTTTTCTCCGGCGTCAAAGAATCTTCCTGAAACCGTGTTCCTTTCAGAAAAAAATCCTTCAGTTCCGTTTGGCGCGGATATACTTATAGGCGATTCCGGTTGTCCGGACTTTGTTCTGGGCGTTGAGCTCTGCGAGGATTTGTGGGTTCCTGTTCCGCCTTCTTCCGGACACGTTCTTGCCGGCGCGACAGTTATTGCAAATTTAAGCGGCTCTAACGAAATTATTGGAAAAGCCGAATACCGTAAGAATCTTGTGAAAATGCAGTCGGCGCATACTATTTCAGCGTATCTGTATGCAAACGCCGGATGCGGCGAGTCTTCTCAGGATATGGTTTTTTCCGGACATTCCATGATTGCGGAAAACGGTTCGGTTCTGGCGGAATCACCGCTTTTTGAGAATGAGCTCCTTGTCTGTGACATTGATTTGGAACGCATTGTTCAGGAGCGTCGAAAATCAATGACTTTTGCTCAGTGCGCGGATTTTGCTGAAAAAAAATACCGTAAAATCTTCGTAGACTTGAATCTGGCTTCCAGGCGGATAAAGGATTTGAAACGCTCCGTGGAGTCGCATCCTTTTGTTCCGGGTGGAAAAACCGAACGCGCCGTACGCTGCTCTTCTGTTGTTCAGCTTCAGGCGGAAGGACTTGCAAAAAGGCTTAGGCACATCCGCTGCTCTTCCTGCGTAATAGGGCTTTCCGGCGGACTTGATTCAACGCTTGCGCTTCTTGTCGCCTGCCGCGCTTTTGATTTGTGCGGAATAAGCCGGAGCGGAATAAAAGCTGTTACTATGCCTTGCTTCGGCACAACTGACAGAACTTACAAAAATGCCTGTATGCTTGCAAAAAAATGCGGCGCGGAACTTCTGGAAATTCCAATTGCGGAAAGTGTGCGCCTTCATTTTCGGGACATCGGTCAGGACGAAAAAAAAACACGACATTACTTATGAGAATTCGCAGGCAAGGGAAAGAACTCAGGTTCTTATGGATATTGCGAATAAAACTAACGGCATTGTTATTGGAACCGGCGATTTAAGCGAGCTTGCGCTAGGCTGGTGCACTTACAACGGCGACCAGATGAGCATGTACGGCGTAAATTCTTCAGTTCCAAAGACCCTGGTAAGGTTTCTTGTTGAATGGTTTTCAGAAGATTCCAAAGATACAGAGCTTTCAGCGGTGTTGAAAGATATTCTGGAAACTCCTGTAAGTCCGGAGCTTCTTCCCCCTGAAAACGGAAATATCGCGCAGAAAACTGAAGATTTGGTAGGTCCGTACGAGCTTCACGATTTTTTTCTTTATTATCTCCTGCGGTTCGGTTTTAGCCCTGCAAAAATTTTGTACCTTGCGGATAATTCCGCTCTTCCGTATACGCATGATTTTAAACTGAAGTGGCTTAGAATTTTTTACAGAAGATTTTTCACTCAGCAGTTTAAGCGAAGCTGTATGCCGGACGGAGCAAAAATCGGAACTGTAAATCTTTCTCCGCGCGGCGACTGGCGTATGCCAAGCGATGCGAGCGCCGCGGTCTGGCTGGAAGAAATTGACAGGCTTAAATAATTTCTCTGGAGAAACAGAATGCTTTCCTATCTGCACAGTTTTCATGCCGGAAATCACGCTGATATTTTAAAGCACGTAACTTTGCTTTATGTGCTTGAATATCTTAACAAAAAAGAAAAACCGTATTCGTTTTTTGACACGCACGCAGGTTCAGGACTTTATGATTTGATGGCTGAAAATGCGCTGAAAACCGGCGAGGCCAGGCTTGGAATTGAAAGGCTTCTTTCAGAATATAAAAACAATGCCACGGCGATGCCTTCCGCGCTTGCGCCGTACTTGGACTTTGTAAAAAAATCCCTTGAAAATGGCTTTTATCCCGGAAGCCCGGCGTTTGAAATTTCTTTTTCAAAAAAAGGCTCGTTCATAAACCTTACGGAGCTTCACAGAACAGAATTTGAGTCTCTTAAAAAAAATGTTGAAAGGTTAAAGCCCTCTTGCTCCGTAAACTTGCTGAACGATTCCGGATGGAACATCCTTAAAAAAAATATTCCTCCTGCAATAAAGCGCGGCGCGATTCTTTGCGACCCAAGCTACGAGGAAAAATCTGATTACACAGATGCCGCCGAGCTTCTTTCCGCGGCGCACAAAAAATGGAGCGCGGCCACGGTTCTTCTGTGGTATCCGCTTCTTGCGAATAAATCCGAAGAAATAGAAAACATGAAGCAGTCTATTCTTTCCGCCGCAAAAAAACGCGACAGCCACACAGAAATTCTGGACGCCCGGCTTCTTGTGGACACAGAAGACAGCCATACCGAGACAACGCTTGAAAAATCAATCGGAAGCGAAAAGCCGCGCCTTTACGGAAGCGGAATGTTTGCGGTGCGTCCCTGCTGGGGATTAAAGGAGCACCTTGGGTCAGTCCTGCCGTATCTTGCGGAACTGCTTGGAAAAGAGGGAAACGGCTCGTATAAAATTGAGCTTTTCTAAAAGTAGAGCCTTATTCCTGCGTTGCATGGAATTTTTAGCGCGAATTCCGTTTCCGCGCCAATTTTCCATTCCGGCTGCGCGGCGGCCTGAACAAAATATTCAAGGAAACCGTCGTAAAAAATCCAGCTGAAGCCAAGCACAGCGCGCGGCGCGGCGCATAAAAACGCATTGCCGGCAAAAAATGAACCGCCAATGCAGGCTCCCGGACCTGTATAAAAAGAACAGTAATTTCCAATCATCGGGTTGAAAAGCCAGTAATCACCGGTTGCAGATACGTTGAATGAATCTGCGGAAAAATCGTAGTCTGTCGCAACGGAAATTACCAGCGGAATGTTGTCATTTTTTATGGAACATGAAATTCCTGCCTGCGCAATCACATCGCTTCCGTCCGTTCCGGCTGTAAAGTCAGCCTGCGGGCCGATTCCCATGGAAAAAATGCCTGCGCAGAACGTAAAAAAAGCAGAGCGCGAAAAATAAAATTTTCTTTTTACTGTTGTGTCTTTCATAATTTTACATAAATGATTATACTTAATTATTCAAAAAAACTATATAGGAATTGAAATATGTCATTGTTTGAAGATCTGAAATGGCGCGGTCTTATAAAAGATGTTGCCGGTGAAGAAAGCGAATTGCAGAAAGTTCTGGACGGAAAGCCGTTCAGTTTTTATTGGGGAACAGATCCTACTGCTGACAGCCTTCATTTAGGTCATTATTCATCTTTGTGCATGGCAAAGCGCCTTACGAATGCAGGACACCACGCTGTTCTTCTTTGCGGCGGCGCTACAGGAAGAATCGGCGACCCTCGTCCGACCGCCGAGCGGGAAATTATTTCGGAAGAGGCTGTGAACCATAATATTGAAGGAATCCGTGCGCAGGTTTCACGTCTTGTTCCAAATGCGGAGCTTGTGGACAACTACGATTGGCTTAAGGATTATACATTCCTGAATTTCTTGCGCGATATTGGTAAATACATCAACGTAAACTATATGCTTGGAAAGGATATTATCCAGCGCCGCCTTGAAAACGGCATAACCTATGCGGAATTTTCCTATATGCTCATGCAGGGCTATGATTTTGTTCACCTTTATCAGGAAAAAAACTGCATAATGGAAGTTGCCGGAAGCGACCAGTGGGGAAACATCACAACAGGCGTTGACTTAATCCGCAAAATGCTTGATAAGACCGCTTATGCGTTCACAATGCCTCTGATTCTTGATTCAACCGGAAAGAAATTCGGAAAGTCCGAGGGAAATGCGCTCTGGCTTGACAAGAACAAGACTTCCGCCTACGAAATTTATCAGTATCTTATCAACACGGATGACGCCAAGGTTCTTGAGTATCTTAAGGTTTTCACATTCCTTTCAAAAGAAAAAATTGAAGAAATTTATGCCGAACAGCAGGCTCATCCAGAAACAAGAATTGCGCAGAAAACCCTTGCGTGGGAAGTTGTAAAAGACATTCACGGAAAAGAGGAGGCTGACAATGCTGTGAACGTGAGCCAGAAACTCTTTGCCGGCGATTTTAAAGGCCTTTCCGCGAAGGACATTATGTCAGGAATGAAATCAGTTCCGTCTTTCAAATTTGAAAAAGATGAGCCGCTGATAGACGTTCTGGTGAACAATAAAATCGCCCAGTCAAGGCGTGAAGCCAGAGAATTTATCGGAGCGAAGGCTGTGTCCGTAAACGGCGAAGTTCTTACCGATGAAAACGCGATGATTACAAAGTCAATGGCGATTGAAGGAAAGCTTTTGATTATCCGCCGCGGAAAGAAAAAGTATTTTATAGGGCAGGTTGAATAGCCGCCCGCATCATGTTCTTAAAAAATCAGAATCCTGTCTTTTAGGGAATAAAAAATCCCCTGTTACTGGAAATTCCAGTAACAGGGGATTTTTGTTTATCCGCTGCGGAAGGAGCGCCGGCGCAAGAGCCCGGATTTTATCTCCTTCGCGCGGACTGTTAGATTTGCCGCCTTGATTGACTTTACAGTGTAATCGTAGCTGTATTCGTTGATGTTGAATTTAAGGTTTTCACCAACTTTTGCGTTCATAATCGCGTTTCCGAACGGCGCCATGTAAGATATGATTCCGTTGTCCGGATCAGATTCCCATGGTCCAAGAACAGTGTAGGTTTCATCCTTGTTATCCTTGTTGTTGTGCAGAGTAACGACTGTTGCGAAAGAAACAATCGCCGTTGTGATTGTAGTAGGGTCAAAGATGACCGCGCGGTTAAGCTCGGAAGTAAGCTTTGCAACCTGGGTGTTAAGATAGTGCTGGTGTTCTTTTGCGGCCTTGTATTCGGCGTTTTCCTTAAGGTCGCCCTTTGCCCTGGCTTCGTCAATCTCCTGCGCGTTCTGCGGAATCTGTACGGTCTGAAGGTCATCAAGCAGCGCCTTCTTTTCCTCGAGTTTTGCGCTTGTAACGAGCATTCCCTTTGGAGCGGCGGATTTTTCTTCCGTAACGTGGAATTTGAAGTCAGGATATTTTTCAAGAATTCTGTTTCTCATAAGCGCCTTGAAGTTTGGCTCAAGGCCTTCCGCGTCGTCAATAAGAGTGTATATGCGCTTGACTGTATCTTCATCGCTTGAGAACATATAGTCAAAAATCCTGTCTTTTCCAAAAAGAAGGTTTGTGGCGTTTTCAATGATTTTCTTGTTGTCCGTGGAATTCACGTGGTTGGTGATTTCGCGGTATGCAAGCTGTATAAGCTGTACAAGGGCGATTATCTGGCGTTCGTAAGGAATTCCTGCGTTCTTGAACCATTCAGCGTCCTGACATTCCTTGAAGAAGTAAAGCACTGCGTTTCTGTAGTCGCGGCAGTTTTCAAATGCCGTAACAGCGAGGTTCTGAAGCTTTTCTTCCTGATTGTTGTTCAGAAGGTGCGAAATCATTTCGCCTGAAAGAACAGTCGGGAACAGGCGGATGTATTCGTCCGCCCAGTTTGGAAGCATCTTTATGTTTGCAAGGAAGTCGTGGCGCAAAGTTGTGTTTTTTGTATCCTTCAAGGTAAGGTACATTTCGCGCGGATCTTCTATTTTTGAATATATTTGCTGGAAAGTAACAGAAGGCTTGTATGCAAGCTCCTTGATCTGGGCGGAAACGTTCTGTACTACAAGGTAAGATGCGAGAATCTGCTCGTTTACTTTCGGGAAAATCTCTTCTGATTCAAGGGTTTTTACGTATCCTACAAATAGCTGAACATTTCCGCGAACAAGTCGTTCGTCTTGTCAGTCTCGTCTTTGTTCACGTATTTCATAAGAATATCAATTCTTGCAAAGAAGTGCTTCTGGGCCTTGAATTCGTTCGCAAGCTTCTGTTCAGGAGTAATGTCGTTTACAATTATGTACTGCGAAATATCGTTTGGATTCACACCGAAAGAAGAGTCTGTCTCAAGGATTCTTTTTGCAGATGAATTCCATGAAGTCCACTCGCCGGCTGTAAGGACAGAAGGAACAAGCTCAGCCTTGATTTTCTTGAAGTCGCAGCTGTTGCCGAAACTCTTGATGATTGTCCTTAAAGCCCACGCCTTGTCGTCCTTTATTTTTTCTTTAAGCGGAACTGTAAGCGGTTTTCCTGTTTTTCCGTCAAGGACAGGAGTTCCGTTCTTGTCGAGAACCTCAACGACCTTCTTTGCCTTAAGAACCCAGATGTGGTCGTTCGCAAGCGGTGTAAGCGCGCTTACAGCCATCTTCAATGACATGGTGTCGTATACCTTTGTCTTTTTCTTAGGGTCTTTTTTTGAAGGAGCGGTTTTTCCGAACCAGATGTAAAGCTTGTCGTCGCTTACTTTTCCAATCTGGCCTACGCCCCAGGTTTTGTGGAATACATAGCTTTTTTCGTCAAATGCGATGTGCTTTTCAAAGTCGTTTATCGCCTCGAACACGTTTCTGTAGTTTGCAGTCAAATCTGAAGAGCGGATGTAGTCGTCAAGGTGGCTGTGTCCTTCGTATTTGTTCTTGTAGCAGTCAACAAGCTCGCGGCGTGCCCAGATGTCTCCGTTGTCAATGTGAAGGATTTCCTTCAAAAGACCGATTGCTATGTCCCAGTATTTAAGTTCTTTCGGAGCCATAGTCTTATATTTTGTGTAAAGCTCCTGAAGGAGAACCGCCGTTTTGTCCTCGCCAAGAGTTTTTGCAATCTTTCTCTTTACAAGCTGGAAGAAGTCCACTTCCTCAGGAATAAGCTCGATAAGCTTTGTCCAAAGCTCCTTTATGGCGTTTATGTTCTTTACGTTTGTATATCTCAGGATTGCCTTTTTATAATAATCAACCGCAGTTTCTTTGTCGGTTTCCTCAAAGTGCTCGCCAAGGGCTTTTGCAAGGTCGGCTTCCTCAAAATCAAGCTTGACTATTTTTTTGTAGAAATCCCATACCTCATCCTTGTTTTCGGCGCGGTATGCCTCTGCCAGCGTTCTAAGCGCAAAAATATTGTTTCCGTCCTCATCAATGATTGTCTGGCAGATGTATTCAACAACATTTTCCTTGTGGTTTCTGGAAGATGTCGACAAGCTCGCGCAGTGAGGATTCGTCAAGGATGCCTTCCTTCAGGGAAATCATTCCGGAGATGTAAAGGGCTATGATGCTTTCCCGGGAATGAGAGAGCTGCTCGTCGCAGATTTCTTTAAGTTCGGAAAGACAGTTTTCTTCCCGCGCCTTTTCAATTATTCCCGAAAGTTCAACAAGCTTTTCTTTCGTGTAGTTGGAAATTGCGGCGCGCGTCCAAGTTTCTTCTTTGAGCATCTCCTGCACGGAATTCATAAGTTCTGCCATAAAAAACCCCTTTTCTGTTAAAGCCGGCCGTTTAGTATGATTAAGCCCGGCTTTTTATAAACTCTTGCCCTTCTGTTACTTTACATACATCCTGTATATTTCAGTGTCCAGAATTTTTATTTTTAATAAAATCTCATTGATAAGCCTCGTGTCATTTACAGTCTGGCAGTAATCAATAAGCCAAAAATATTTATTTATCAGCCTTGGAACCAGAATCTCGGAATCTCTTGAAGGATCCTTGTGTTCGTTCTCCATGGCGTAAATTTCCTGACGCAGCCTTGCGACTTCCTGCGGCTTAAGGTTTCTTCGTATGGAAAAAACTCCCCACAGCACGCCGTAGACCGGAATCCACGCATTCAGAAGCGCTCCGCTGTAGCCCTGCTCCTCTGTTTTTTCCGCAAGCCGATTTATAAGCGGCGAATCCAGGTATTCAAGGTCTATTTTCTTGGGATCTATAAAAAACGCTTCCCTGAAAAGCACTTTTGAATACTTGTCCTCTCCGCACAAGGCGTAGCAGTCCGCCAAATCCGCAAGAACCGCCGCCTGTCCCTGATGAAGCGAATTGGCCTGCGCAAGGCACATTTTCGCGTTTTCAAATTCACCGAGCTTTTTGTAGCAAAGACCTGTCTTTCTAAGGACATCAGCTTTTATAACGGGGTCCTTCTCGTTAAGAAGACGGTTGAAATTCTGCAGCGCAAGCGAAAAAACTCCGCGGCAAATTGCATAGACCGTCGGCTGATATACAAAATCCTGGGCCTTTACGTAGCAAAGAAAATTTTTCCATTCGGCAAGAAGCGATTCTCCGCGCTCCATGGGATTTTCCTGAAACATCACGTTTCTTATGTAGTCAATCCAGCGGTTGCAGCAGTTCGAGGTAAATATCAGTTCCGGGCTGACAGAATCATAAAGAAAACTGTTCTGAACAATTTTGCTGGCTTCTTCAGGATTTCCAGCTTCAAGGAAATCAAAAGCTTCTTTTAATCCTCTTTCAGTTTGAATATCCATAAGCGGTAAGTTCTATTATAGCAGAATAGGGAATTTAGTCAATTAAAATGTGAATTTTTACTAAAAAAATGGAACAAAGTTTATACAGGTAAAATACTTATCTGTCAAGAGTGTTTTTGCAATTTTTTATTTTTTTTTCATTTTTCAGGGCGCCAAGATTTTTTTTAGCGGCAAATTTTCCTTTTCCGCCAGGTTCCTCCAGAAAACCGCACTTCCACGGCCTGCTTGCGCGCGGTCTTTTGCTTCGCAAAATCCTTTTGCCGGCGGAGCCGTCAAAACCGTTCCAGCGCGGCGCAATATATCGCGGGCGTGGAAATACCGCCGTAAACAGTTTTTTTTTAATAGCCTGAATGTCTAGTTTTTTTTTAAAAGAATAAAAGCGCAGGCAGATTTGCAATTTGTGAAGATTTTTGGCGATTGAATTAATTAAAGTGCGGAGCACCCGAATTAATACAAGCGTAGCGCGAGCCAAATCCATCTTGAGCAAATTGGAAATATGCCGAGAGCATTCTTTACATAATTTGCAAAAAAAACTCGAAATTAAGCCTAATAATTAATGGCTTCGTTGCAGAAGCCTGTTCTGTATGCTATTATAGTACACAATGAAAAATGGAATTCTTGCGCCGTCTTTGCTTAGCGCTGACCTGGCTGATTTAAAAAATGCTCTTGCCCTTGTGGAAAAAAATGGCGGTTCCGCCGTTCATATCGATGTAATGGACGGACGTTTTGTGCCCCAGATTTCTTATGGGCAGCCTGTTGTAAAATGTCTTAGAAAATATTCCCCGCTGCCTTTTGATGTGCACCTTATGGTTGAGCATCCGGAGGAGCAGGTGGAATCGTTCGCCGCGGCCGGCGCGGACTGGATTACGTTCCATCACGAAGCCTGCGTGCATTCCCACAGGCTTATACAGAAAATTCATTCGCTTGGAAAAAAAGCAGGAATTTCAATTGTTCCTTCAACGCCGGTTTCTGCGGTGGAAGAATTGCTTGAGTATGCCGATATTGTTCTTGTGATGACTGTAAACCCCGGCTTTGGCGGACAGCAGCTTATTCCGTCGTGCGTAAAAAAAATCGCCGGGCTTGCAAAGATTCGCGGCGAGCGCGGCCTGGATTTTAAAATTTCCGTGGACGGAGGAGTGAACGCGGAGACTATTGATTCCGTGGCATCCGCCGGCGCTGATATTATTGTCTCTGGCTCGGCTTTTTTCAGCGGCCAGTTAAAATGGGAGAAATAGTTTATGTTCGGATTATACAAAAGCAGAAGTAGTCTTTTAATTCGGCTTGCCATTTGCGCCGCGCTTGTACTGCCGTTCTCCGCTTCTGCTCAGGACTCAGGCTCTGGCGTCGCGGCCGGCGCATTTGTGCAGGGGGCAAAGGCGTTCAGCGCAGGGGAGTGGATGTCGTCTATTTTTCAGCTCCGCAAAGCCGTTTCGTATCCGGAAAATAACAATGCGGAAACATGGTATATGCTTATTGCCGCGGAAATGTATGCAGGCGAATATAAAAACGCCTTTCAGGACTGCGAGCGTTATCTAAGTGATTTTTCCGGAAGCCCCTATACTTCATACGTCCTTTACCATAAGGGGCGCGCGCTTTTTTTTATGGGAGAATATGAAAATTCAATTCTTGTATTAAGCGATTTCTGCCACCAGTACAGCAGCAATGAGATGTATGCGTCCGCGCTTTACTGGATTGCGGAATCATTTTTTGCAGGATACAACTACGACGAGGCGAAACTTCTGTATGAAACCGTTGTGACCGAATATCCGGATGATGCCAAGGCGCCCGCCGCGCGTTTCAGGATTGACACTATTGCCCAGAGTTTCAGGGAAGAAAAGCTCCTTTATCTTTTAAAAGAAACCGGCGAGGAATACCTTGCCGCCAAAGAAGAGTACGAACGGCAGTTAAAATATGCCGGCGCGGAAAATTCCGGCGAGGCCAGGCGAAGGATACTTGACCTGCAGAAAAATGCCTCCGACCTTGAGAAAAAAGTCCAGGAGCTTACGGATGAAATTCTGCGCTCAAGGCAAGGATTGACGAGCACCGTATGCAGGAATCCGAAGCCAAGCGCAGAAGCGATGAATTTATAATTGAACTGAAAAGAAAAGCTTTGCAGGCGCAGGAACTTCTTGACGGCAAGAATTCTGCATTAAATCCGGAGAAGTCAAAATGAAAAATGTTGGCAAAAATCTTTTTGCGGCGCTTGCCGCTTTCAGCCTTATCGGAGGTTTTTCCGTTCCCGCGTATTCCGCTTCAAAGTCAAAAAAGGCTAAGAATGTTCAGAATTCTTTAACAGAGGCGACCGACCTGACGATTGTTTCTGACTCCGAATCAGAAAATTCAGCAGGCATTGCCTATGAGCCTGTGGTAAAGGAAGAAAACTTCAGGGCGAAAACCGTAGACAATACTGTCGGGAAGGTAAGGTTTCTTGCAAAAGGAGCGGTCGGAAGCTTCCAGCTCTATGCGCTTGCGGAAAACGGAGCGCAAATTCCTCTTCTTGCCGGCTATGATGAATTTACATCGTCTTTTGTTTCGCTTCTTGCAGGAAAAAAAGAATACAAGCTTACAAATAATATAGGAATCGTTATTGGAGCGCGAAAAACGGATGGCGGCGTTCAGATGGTCTACGTCGTTCCTGATATAGCGCGTGTCCTGCTTACTTTTGAAAGCGTTCCTCAAAAGCTTCTTGCCAAAAAAAAGATTACTTCCGATGTTATAAAAGTTACTCTTTCTGTTATGAACAGAAGCGCCAGGACTATGAAATTTTCTGTAAAGGAAGTGTTCGACACGGTTCTTGGCGAGCAGCTTGGGCCTCATTTTTCCACCGCCGAGGAAATTGCTATAAACGGCGAGCGGCAGTACAGAAGGTTTGATAAAGTAAAATGGGTTTCCAGTTCAAGCGCAAAGGCCGGCATACAGTTTATTTTCTGCGGAGAAGGAATAAAGACTCCGGAAGCTGTTTCTTTGAGCAATAAGGATTTGCTTGCGCTTCAAAAATGGATTCCGCAGGTGATTTCATCCCGCACATTCGATTCCGTCCTTTCGTATAACAATTCCGCGCTCTGCATAAACTGGGAAGGAAAAATGCTTTCTCCGGAAGAGCAGTTTGAAGTTTCATACTATATCGCGGTCGCGACGGACGGGCGGCCTCTTGATGGTGAAGAATACGTTCTGCCGTTCGGAAGCATTTCTGCCTATGGAGAGCCGGATTCTGAGTCAGAAGGGGATGTCTACGCAAAGGCTTCGGAATTGTATGCGGCTCAAAAATATAACGAGGCGTACAGAATTGTGAGCAAGGCGTGGAAAAATCCTGAGAACCAGACTTATCAGCTTGGAAGCCTTAAAAAAATGATAGAGGACAAGCTTGGATTCAATGATTTCAGGCCTTCTTTCGGGGCGGATGAAAAATTTGAATTTCCGGAAAACGCTTCTGGCCTGGAAAGAACAGGAAATTCTCCGTTTGGAAAACTGAACGTTGCAGACTATGATTCGGAGTACATCCAGACCCTTATAAACAGAATACAGAATCTTCAGGATGACAGCGATGCGGTGAACCGCGACGAGCTTTTGAAGCTGAACTACGAACTGGATGAAGCGATAAGGCAATTGGAGCAGTAAAGATGGCGCTTGATGTTCTTGCCGCTGCAAAAAAAAATGATGAGGCGGCGCCAGTTTGATAAAGCGATAATGATTCTTCAGAGCCGCGCGGAAATTTATGAGGATAATTTTGAATATTATCTTCTTTTTGCCGTTTCCTGCCTTTATGTTGGCGATACAGGAACAGCTTCCGCGTATTTCCAGAAGGCCAGAAGAATCAGGGTTACGGATACAACTCTTCTTCTGGGGCAGGCGGCGCTTTTTCTAAGGCGCGGCGACACGGATCGCGCTCTTCAATATTATCTTGATGTGCTTGATTACGAGCCCGGAAATAAAATTGCAAGAAACGCAATGAATTTATACGCACAAAAGGTGACTATTCAACAATCTGCAAATGGGTCGACACCGGCGATATAGAGCAGTTTTATCCGCCGCTTGGCCTGAACCCTTATAAAATTGCGGGAGTTTTAGTTCCAATTGTTGCCTGTGTCCTTGGAATCTTTGTCGCGGTTCAGATTGCTCCTGTCTCACGCCCGGAAAAAGGAACGCGCGCGGATTTGACTTCGCTTGTGCTTTCTGTTGATGAGCGGAAAAATATTCAGGAAACAGATTTGTCCAGCGGTTCGTTTGCCTATATCCTTTCTTCTTCGCAGATAAATGAAAGCTATGAAAAGTCTCTGGTATATTTTCAGAATTACCGGGACAACATGGCGCAGATTGAAATAAACCGCATTTTGAATTCCAATGCGTCTGTCGCGGTAAAAAGAAAGGCTACGCTTCTGATGTCGTATCTTGAAATTCCTTCGTTTGATACCATAAAAGACGTGCCCGCTTATTCGGCCGTGCAGAAAGAGCCTGCCCTTTACCTTGACTGCTGGATTTCGTGGTCTGGGCGCATTTCAAATGTGGTTGCTTCTGACTCGGAATTTTTGTGCGATTTGCTTGTCGGTTATGAAACAATGGAAAAAGTTGACGGAATTGTTCCCTTGAAGTTTGCTGTTCCCCCAAAAATAGAAAACGACAGGGCTGTCACGGTGCTTGCGAAAATAGTTTCAGAAAACGGAAAGCTTGCGCTTTTGGGAAAGGCTGTTTATCAAAGCATAAAAAATCAGTAAATTTTTAATCATTTTTTTGTAATTTATTTCAAAAAATGCAAAATTTCGTCTATATATTAAGCGGGAGGTATTGGAGGCGATATGGCAGAAACTAAAGATATGTCAGAAAAACTTAAAGCTCTTGAAGCGGCCCGTCTGCAGATTGAAAAGCAGTACGGACAGAACTCACTTATGAGGCTTGGCGCTCAGAACAGTATGGAAGGAATAGAAGTCATTCCGTCTGGTTCAATACTGCTTGACGAAGCGCTCGGAATCGGAGGATATCCAAAGGGCCGTATTATCGAGATGTATGGACCTGAATCTTCGGGAAAAACTACCCTGGCTCTGCATGCGATTGCTGAATCCCAGAAACTTGGCGGAATTGCGGCTTTCGTTGACGCCGAGCATGCTCTTGATCCGGTTTACGCTAAAAATCTTGGTGTGGATATTGATAACCTGTGGGTTTCCCAGCCGGATTGTGGAGAGCAGGCTCTGGAGATTACGGAAATCTTGTGCGCTCCGGAGCGGTTGATATTATCGTAATTGACTCTGTCGCGGCGCTTACTCCTCAGAAAGAAATCGAAGGTGATATGGGCGATTCCGTGATGGGGCTGCAGGCTCGTCTTATGAGCCAGGCATTGCGAAAACTCACTGCTATTGTAGGAAAGAGCAAGTGCATTGTGATTTTTATCAATCAGATTCGTATGAAAATCGGCGTTATGTTCGGAAATCCTGAGACAACTACTGGTGGAAATGCGCTGAAATTCTATTCTTCTGTCCGTCTGGAAATACGCCGCATTGAGACAATCGATGGAAAAGGTGATGAGGAGGCGATTGGAAACCGGGTAAGGGTCAAGGTTGTAAAGAACAAGGTCGCGCCGCCGTTCAGGAAAGTCGAGCTTGATATTTATTTCGGAAAAGGTATAAACCGTTATGCTTCCCTGCTTGATTCCGCGGTAAAGCATGGTCTTGTCGACAAAAAAGGCGCATGGTTTACAAAAGGCGATATAAAAGTCGGCCAGGGGCATGAAAATGCGGTTTCCTTTGTTGAAAGCAATCCGGAATTTGCCGAAATGCTGGAAGATACTTTGCGCGGACAGCTTTTTCCGAATCTTGTGATAAAAGACAAGGATGGAAATCCTGTGAAGAAAGAAAAAGATGATAAGAAAAAAGCTTCTAAAAAATCCGATGAAAAGCCGGATGCCGCGGCAAAAACAGAAATTCCTGTTCAGGAAGGCTTGTTCTGATTGAAAACTATTCTGCTTGGTCTTGGCTCAAATACATATTTTCTCGGGAAAAATCCGGTCGGGCTGCTTGCCGCCGCCTGCCGGGATTTGCAGGGGCTTCTGCGGTCTCCGGTATTCTCCTGTGTCTATGAGTCAAAACCGATGTACGTTGAAAATCAGGAGAACTTTTTCAACATGGCGGTAAAAGGATTTGCCGAGGATTCGGCGGATCCTTTTGTGTTTCTTGAAAAAATTCACAAAATAGAAAAAAAATATGGACGTGACAGAGACAGGGAAATCCGTTTCGGTCCGCGTCCGTTGGATATTGATATAGAAGAATTCGGCGGAATGGTCGTTGATGAGCCGCCGGAGCTTATTCTTCCCCATCCAAGGGTTAAGGAAAGGCAATTTGTTTTGCTTCCGGCTCTTGAGATTTTAACAACTTCTGCCGATGAACAATTAAGGGCAATGTTCAAAAAATTTTTGAGCGGACTGCCTGACCAGGGCGTAAAAAAATGTCCTGAAAAAATACAAGTTCAGTTCAGAAATGAGCTTGAACGGTGATTCGGGCGGAAGAATAATATGGAAAAAGAACAGGCAAAATCAAAAAACGCGGCTTCTGCCGCTTCATATCCGGACGAAAAAAACAAGCGCAAATTCACGGCAGGACAGTTCGAGGGACCGCTGGATTTGCTCTGGTATCTTATTCACAAGAGTGAAATAAATATTTACGACATTCCGATTGCTGTTATCACTGAACAGTATCTTGAATATCTGGACTATGCGGTTCAGACAGACCTTGGCGACTTGAGCGAATTCTACAGATGGGCGGCAATGCTTTTGAATATGAAGAGCAAGATGCTCCTTCCGGTTGAAATAAACTATGACGACGAGGATGTTGAGGATCCCCGCGATGAGCTTGTTGAAAAGCTTATTGAATACCAGAAATTTAAAAAACTTTCTGAGCTTATGGAAGAAAAAGAGGATAATTCAGACTGGAACTACGAGCGTTCTAAAATCCAGCGTGTTCTTCCGTTTGATGAAAGCGAAACGAATGGAAGGAAGTCGACACCTGGGAATTGCTCCAGCAGATGCAGAAACTCTTTAAGAATATGGTAAGCCGCTATTCAAATGAAAAAATATTGAATATGTATGAAGAGATTTCTGTGAACGAAAAAATTGCCCTTATGAACGAGCTTTTTGAAAAAAACAACGAGTGCATGTTTACGGATTTGATTACCCGGAACGGAAACGAGATGGATATAATCTGCGCGTTTATGGCGATTCTTGAGGCTGTGAAGTTCAGGATGATTACTATTATGCAGAACCGCCTTTTCGGGGATATAAAAATATGCCGCCGTCTTGACAGCCACGAAAGTTTTAAGAATTTTGAAATTACAATCGATAAACTCGATAAATTTAGTGAAGAAAATGAAAAAATTCAGTAAACTCTAAATGGTTCTGGAATCTGGTTTTTAAAAAAAGCAGGCGGATTTGCGATTTATAAAAAACTTGAATTTCGGGATGACTGTTTAAAAAAAATAATTTTGGTTGGAAAAAATGGAGCTTGAAAAAGAGACGGCGCTTGTGGAAACCATTCTGTTTCTGGAAAGTGAGCCTGTGACGGAAAAACAAATTTCAAATATCGCGCAGCTTTCAGAGGAAGTTGTAAGGCATTGCATTGAAAATCTCGGCGAAAAATATAAAGCGGAAAATTCAGGAATTGAGCTTGCCGTTATAACCGGCGGCTGGAGCCTTGTGCCTAAAAAAGAATTCTGGGGAGTTCTTTCAGAGCGTTACGGAGAAAAGAACAGCGGCCGTCTTTCAAAATCCGCGCTTGAGACTCTGTCTATAATTGCGTACAAGCAGCCGATTACCCGCAGCGAAATTGAGCAAATCCGCGGTGTGGGCGTTGACAATATGATCCGGCTTCTTGTTGAGCGTAATTTTATAAAGGAAGTCGGACGCAGCGATGCTCCCGGAAAGCCTGTTCAGTTTGGAACTACAAAAGATTTCCTGAAATTTTTCCACTTGAACAGCATCGCTGATTTGCCGAAACTTGACGAAGATGAAGAACAGAGGTTTGAACTTGCCCGATAACGAAAAAAAACAGAATTCAGAAAAAGATCAGATAAGGCTTCAGGTTTATCTTGCTCATTCCGGAGTCGCCAGCCGCCGTGCCGCGGAAAAGATTATTGCGGACGGCCGTGTTACAGTGAACGGAAATGTCGCGGTTGAAATGGGAACAAAAGTTTCTTACGGCGACGAGATTTGTGTCGACGGAAAAAAAATTTCCATTGAAGAAAAGAAGCGCTACGTGCTTTTGAACAAGCCGGCAGGCTATGTCTGTTCACTGGCGGATGAAAAGGACCGTCCGGTCGCGGTTTCCCTGCTCAAGGAAAAGTATTCCGAGCGGCTTTACAATGTTGGCAGGCTTGATATGTTCAGTTCCGGCCTTATAATTTTTACAAATGACGGAAGTTTTGCCTCGAGGCTGTCCCATCCATCTGCGGAAATTGAAAAAGAATATGTTGTGGAGACATCTGTTCCGCTTCCGCGCACGCTTGCCGCTGATTTTGAAAAAGGTCTGCGCGTGGACGGAGTTTTTTACAAATGCAAGTCGGCGGTGGAGCTTAATGCCAGAAAAATTAAGATTGTCCTTGTGGAAGGAAAGAACCGTGAAATCCGGAATGTCTTTGCCTCTAAAGAAATCGGTATAAAAAAACTGGTTCGCGTAAGAATCGGTAATATAGAAATAAACGGGTTAAAGCCGGGGGAATTCAGGGAGCTTTCAGAAAAGGAAGTTTCTGGTCTGCTTAAGCTTTGCCGCAAAAATAATTTATAGGGAGCCTGAATGATTATTGCCATTGATGGACCTGCCGGAACAGGAAAAAGCACTATCGCTTCGATTATTGCAAAAAAACTTAATGTTACGTATTTGAACAGCGGAAGTTTTTACCGCGCGCTTACGCTTGCCATGCTGGATGCCGGAATTCAGCCTGATGAAGAGGAGAAGGTTGTTGATTTCTGTAAAAAACAGAAACTTGAATATAAAAATTCACATCTTGTTCTGAATGGAACGGATGTTGAATCCCACCTTCACGATGACCGTGTAAGCCAGAACGTTGCGCAGGTTTCCGCATTTGTGCCGGTTCGTCATCTTGTAAACGAAAGGATGCGGGAAATTACAAAAAGCCTTGATATTGTCTGCGAAGGCCGGGATATGACAACGGTCGTTTTTCCAAATGCCGACTATAAATTTATCTTGATGCTTCGCTTGATGTCCAGGCGGAACGCAGGTTCAATCAGGGGGTCAGCAGCATGACCCTTGAGGAAATCAAGGAAGCTATAAGAAAGCGCGACGAGATTGACAGAAATAAGGCGGAAGGCGCTTTGAAACGCGCTCCGGATGCATATTACATTGACACATCAGCCTTGACCATAGATAGTGTTTGTGAAATAATATTAGACAAAATCAACAAACAAGGGTTCAAAATGGAAGAAATGGAAGTGGAAAAGGAAGAAGCTCAGAACTCCAAGAGCGCTATCCAGACACAATTAGAAGAGTCTCTGAATAATCTTAGCAATCCTGAAGAAGGACAGATCGTGGAAGGAGAAGTTATTTCAATTTCTGAAGATTACGTTTTTCTTGACGTAGGATGCAAGTCAGAGGGTAGACTCCCCGTACAGGAGTTCGCAGGTAACCTGCCAAAAGTAGGGGACAAAGTATCAGTATTCTTGGCTAAAGTATTTGGAAAATATGGGCCGGAAATTTCAAAAACAAGAGCAGATTCAAAGCGCATGTGGAAAGAAATTTCTCAGGCATTCAAGGATAAGGTTGCAGTTGACGGCGTTATAACAAAGATTGTCAAGGGTGGATATGAAGTGACTCTTGGCGGTGATATTCATGCATTTTTACCTATCAGCCAGTCAGACAGCCAGAAGGTTGAAAAGCCGGAATCATTGCTCAATGTCAAGTCAAAGTTTTATATTGAGCGTTTGTACTCGGAAAGCAAGGCAAATGTGGTTGTAAACCGCAGAAAATATCTTGAGGAAGAAGTTGACAGAAAACGCGACGCTTTCTTCAATGAAGTAAAAATCGGCGACACTGTAAAGGGAACTGTAAAGAGTTTCACAAGTTTCGGTGCGTTCATCGATTTGGGCGGATTTGACGGACTTCTTCATATCAATGACATGAGCTGGGGACACGTTGCGCGTCCTAAGGATTTTGTAAAGAAAGGTCAGGAAATTGAGCTCAAGGTTATCCGTCTTGACCCTGCAGAAAAGAGAATCAATCTTTCTTTGAAGCATTTTACAGAAGATCCATGGATTCACTTTGAAGAAAAGTACCATGTGAATGATGTCGTTAGGGAAAAGTTACAAAGCTTACAGACTTCGGCGCTTTCATCGAGCTTGAGGAAGGAATCGAAGGTCTTGTTCACATCAGTGAATTCTCTTGGACAAAGAAAATCAATAAGCCGTCTGACATGCTTAAAGTTGGCGACGAAGTTGAGGCGATGATTCTGGGCTACGATATTCAGGCCGGACGTGTTTCTCTTGGAATCAAGCAGGTTACTGCAAATCCTTGGGATTCAATTGCGGAAAAATATCCTGAAGGAACAAAAGTAACTGGAAAAATTGTAAAAATCACAAACGCAGGCGCTTTTATTCAGCTTGAAGAAGGTATCGATGGATTCCTTCATGCGGATGACATTTCATGGACAAAGAAAGTTAAGCATCCTGGCAGCGAGCTGGCTGTAGATCAGGAAATTGAAGTTGTAGTTATCGACTGTGACGCAGAAAATCACCGCATCAGGGTTGGAATCAAGCAGCTTACAGAAAATCCTTGGAAGCAGTTTGCGGAAGAATATAAAGTCGGTTCAACTTTGGAAGGCGAGATAACTTCAATTACAGATTTTGGTGTTTTTGTAAAAGCGCCGAACGGAATTGAAGGTCTTGTTAATAAGTCTAACCTTAGCGATGACCGTGATATTCCTTACGAGGAAGCTGTAAAAAAATACAACATCGGCGACAAAATCAACGTGTTTGTTGTTGATGTGAACGTAGAAAAAGAAAAAGCGGCTTTTTCTGTTAGAGAATATAAGCGAAAGCAGCAGCGTGATGAAATTTCTCAGTATATGTCTACATCTAATGATGATGATCAGGGTGCATATACACTGGGTGATATGCTGAACGATAAAAAAGCTGAAAATAAATAAGTTTGATTTTTCGGCAAACGCATTGCGGCTATACTTAGTATGGTTGCAATGCGTTTTGTCATAATGGAAGCCGTTTTATTTATGAACGAAACTTTTGTCGCGGCAAGTCCGGTTACAAAGGATTTGCTTGAAATTATCAGAAAAACTTCGGCGACGAATTCTCCTGTTCTCTTGATGGGGGAACTGGGGTGCGGTAAAAAGACTTTTGCAAGAATAATCCATGAAAATTGCAGCCGCAGTGAATTGCCGTTTTTTTATTTCGACTGCAGAACGTCGGAGACGATTGATTTTGAAAAAGTTTGTTCAGAATATGGTTCGATTTTTTTTGATGAAATCGGATATTTAAAACGCGGCTGCCAGGAAAAACTGCTTGATTTGATTCAAAATAAAATAAATGTAAAGATAATTGCATCTACAGTGGAAGATCTTTCCGATTTTGTTCAAAAAGGCAGTTTTATTGAAGGGTTGTTTTTCAGGCTGAATGTTTTTCCTGTCCGGATTCCAGCCCTTCGCGTGCGAAAAGAGGATATTGAGCCTCTTGCAAGAAATTTTCTGTCCTTCTTTTCTATTAAGTATAGAAAAATAGAAGGTTTTTTTCAGAAAAAATTCCGTAAAGGCGCTGACGGATTATTCCTGGCCTGGAAATATTCTTGAGCTCCGGGATGTTGTTTCAAGAAGCGTGCTTTTATGCCATGGAAATTTGATTCAGGCTGAAGATCTGCATCTTGCTTATGTTCATTCTGAGCCGGAAAGCGGTCAGGGGCTTCTGTTTGATGACGAGGACAAGAGCCTTAAGACTGCGCTGAACGATTTTAAGCGGCGTTACATCTTGAAAATTCTTGATGAATGTGGCTGGAATCAGACGAAAACTGGAAAAATTCTTGGCATACAGAGAACTTACGTGTCGCGCCTTATGAATGAATTGCATATACGCGATAAAAAAATATAAGTTTCTAAAAAAATATTTTTTTAGAAGCAACTTTTGTTATTTGGAGAAATAAATGAAAGCACAATTTGAAAAAAAGCGACAGCAGGAGAAAAAAACTATCAGGATTTTTTTGTGGCATACCGCAAAATTCTACTTGTAGTTCTTGTTGTGCTGGCAGTTTTTATCTTGGGTTACGGAATCAGTTTTTCTGTTATTTCTAATCTGAACGGAAAAGGACTTGAAGATATTGATTCGATTGCCTATAACCTTACGAAAGATTCGTCTGGACTTTCAGAGGAGGCTCTTGAGGTTCGTCGTGTAAAGGCGCTGTCGGACTTGGATTTATATAATAAAAAATCCGGAGTTGTAGGAGTCCGCGCTAATATGCTTTCTGCGGAAGTAAAGTATTCACAGAAAAATTATGCCGAGGCTGCAGCTCTTTGGACAGCCGCCGCAGAAAAAGGCAAAAAATCGTATACTGCTCCGTTGTGCTATTTTAATGCGGGAGCCGCCTTTGAAGATGCTTCAAATCTTGATGACGCTGAAAAGTCGTATGAAAAAACTGTTTCATACAAGGATTTTGATCAGATTGCCCACGCAAAATTCAGCCTTGGACGTGTAAAAGAAGCTAAGGGCGATAAGACCGGCGCTGTTGAAGTTTATTCAGAGCTTGTTGGTTCTGTTCCAAATGATTCATGGGCAAAACTCGCGGAGTCTCGTCTTATTAGTCTTGAGCTTGCTGATAAAGAGTAGTTTTTATAAATTTATTATTTAAACGGAAGACAGATATGAAAAAGTTGAATTTATTTAATATTTCGATTTTTTGCATCTGTCTTTTTTTATGTCCTGGCTGCGGACTTGAAACGCTTTATTATTTGGATGCTCCTTTTCAGCGTCAGACGAATCCGACTGTTTCTGATTCCGGTGATGCGGCTTCATACACTGAAGCTTATTTTGATTTTTATACGAATGAAAATCAGAAGGTTGATGAAAATTTGAAATATTTGGGCACGGCTGTTTATTATAAGATTTACAACAGCTATTCAACAATGAACAGCCACATTTCTTCTGTGAGTTCTATTTCAAGCTCAACAAATTCGTCTTCGGCTTTTCCACGGTTGCAGTCATATGGCTATCAGGAGCTTGGCACTAAAGATATGAATGGAAATGAAAGGAATATTTCTCCGCTGATTCCTGCTGAAAGTTCAAACCAGAGAGTTGTTATACGTCTTACAAATTATCAGGAGCCTGATCAGTCGAGTGCTGAATGGAATGAATATGCTTACCGGGCAAAAATTGTGATTAACAATGTCGAAAAGTATGTTCCAATGCGTAACGACAGCACTAAATCTTTTGATTTTGGAAGAAAAAACAGTAGCGGCGATTATGACAAGCCGAAAAGCGGCGAAGATGATGTGAATTACGGAACTGCCAGCAAAGATGATGTATATTATGTTACGCTTTATGCGGTTGCTGTCGGCCGTGACAATTCTTTTACAAATTACTACAGCAACGTTCTTTATCTTGGGTCTGTTGCTATTAATGCTTCTGAAGAAAATAACTGATTCGTTCAGAAAATAATTTTTGTCAGCTTGCTATTGTAAAAAAAATATTTTTTCTATATATTATTTATACTGTTTTTACAGATGAGTACTAGTTACCGTACGGTGCTTTAGCTCAGTTGGATTAGAGCAGCTGCCTTCTAAGCAGCAGGTCGCAAGTTCGAGCCTTGCAAGCATCAGATTATGCCAGCCGGAAGGCTGGTTTTTTTGTTTTAAATTATGAAATTTTCTAATGGCCATTTTTATTCGGCGAATCAGTATTATCAGGAAATTTTTGGCTCAAAAGTATATAAAATCAGTTTGGACGCAGGCTGCACATGCCCTAACCGCGACGGAACTAAAGGTTACGGCGGTTGCATTTTTTGCAGCGCAAGCGGTTCAGGAGATTTTGCCGCCAGCAGGAATTTATCCGTGGAGCAACAGGTTTTGCAGGCGAAACGCCTTGTGTCTTCAAAAATAAAAGACAGGAGAAAAATCCGGTATATTGCCTATTTTCAGAATTTTACATCGACTTATGGCGATGAAGATTCTCTTCTAAAAAAATACATTGCTGCGACCGGTTTTGAAGATGTAGCCGGACTTTCTGTCGGAACGCGGCCGGATTGCATTTCTGAAAAAATGCTCGGATATCTTGCCGGGCTTTCCGAAAAAAAATATCTCAGCGTGGAGCTTGGATTTCAGTCTTCAAAAGAAGAGTCTGTAAGATATATGCGCCGTATGTATGAAAATTCTGTTTTTTGCGAATGTGTAAAAAGAATAAAAGAAAAAGCCCCGGAAATTCATGTTGTCGCGCATCTTATTTTTGGACTTCCTGGGGAAACTGCGGAAGATATGATGAATTCCGTTAGATATGTTCTGGAATCAGGGATTGACGGAATAAAGATTTCTATTCTTCATGTGCTGGAAGGAACTGACCTTGCAAAAGATTTTCGCGGCGGAGCATTTAAATGCCTTGAAAAGAATGAATATTTTGAGCTTTTGGGAAATGCCCTGAAAATTATTCCAAAAGACATTGTGATTCACCGGCTTACCGGCGACGGCTCTAAAAAAATCCTTGTTGCGCCGCTCTGGACGGGAAACAAGCGCGATGTTCTGAACTCGATGATGAGATATTTTGCTGAAAAAAATATTGTGCAGGGAATTTCCTGTTAATATCTGGAAATCATTGTGTAGCCGTTTGAATTTTTCAGGATTTCAAATGAATCTTCGTCCACCGCTTTCAGCGTTTTTCTTATTTTTGAAATTGTGCAGAAAATTGTCGTTTCCTTTAAGTTCTTGTCAAGTTCCTCTGAATGCTGAAGTTCTTCCAGCGGAACGCAGCTGTTCAGGTTGTTAAAAAGTTTCTTGAATATTGTAAGATTTATTCCGGAAAGTTTTCTTGTGATGTGCAGTGGATTTTCTTTTGTTTCAACATTCTTTTCTTCCGGTCTTGCTCCTGTCGGTGCTGTTTCCGGCGGTCTGTTTATTGAAGGAACTGTGTTTTTGCTAAGGTCGACGGCTTCTGCAAGTTCCGAGACGATTTTTCCGTACTTTTTCCAGTCCAGCTTTTTTTCCGAATGGATAGAATTCAGCAGGTTTTTGAAAAAAAACTCTGTTATTCCGGAATGAGGCGTAGGGTCGTTGAAAAACAGCAGAGGGATCAGGCAGCATTCGCCTTTCATAAAAGTGTAGATGTTAAAAAGATTGTGGTTGAACAGGAAATAGTCGTAGACAATAAAATCAGGCAAATCTTCCTTTTTGTAGACGCAGTTAAAAAAGCGCGAGTCGGAATCAAAAAGTTTTGCGGAATGTCCTTTTAGCTCTAAAAAATCATGGATTTTTTTTGCGCGCGCTAAATTCTTCGGAAGTGAAAAAACGTAAACCCTCATAGAGTTTTAATAACATAATTGCCGCGGTTTTTCAACCCTTGCGCCCCTTCTTTCCGGAAAGATAAAATTTTTCTTGCTTGACTAATATCGGGATTTTTTAGATTATTATTTTATGGAAAACATTGTGCTTAACCGCGCCTATTTGGAAACACTTTCATTTTCAGAGCTTATAAAAATTGCTGATGATGAAGGTATAGATGTTCCTTCGGATTTTAACCGTAACTTTCTTATAGAAGAAATTCTTGAAGTCTATGAAGATTTAGAAAAAATTGAAAAAGACGATATGATTATTACCGATGACGAAGTTGAGCCCGAAAAAGAAGAGGAGCTCGTTCCGCGCGCATATAACCAGACTGAAGTGGGGATTGTCCTTAGGAATCCCGCGTGGGCATTCGTCTATTGGAATATAAGCGGTTCCGACAGAATTTCGCTTGAAAAAGCTTTTGTAAGCCAGATGCGTATTCGCGTGAATTCTTTTTCAGAAAAAGACCAGGTTAAGCCGGACGAATTCTTTGACATTCAGATTTCCAAAGAAGACAACGGACAGTATGTTCTTCTTCCGCAGAATAAGAAATTTTTCCGGGTTGATCTTCTTTTTAATCTTGATAATTTTGTAGACATTCTTGCATCTTCCAGGGTTCTTGAAAAACCCAGGGGCTGCGAACGTTTTGCGCTCCTTCAGCCTGGAAAGATGGAAAATGTGTCTGAAATAATGAAACTTTCCGGCATGAACGAACTTCTGCTTGAGCATTACAAAAACCACCGTGAATCTTTTTCATAGTTTGTGGAATTCGACAGGAAAAATAAATGGCACAAAAGAAATTACTTCTTATCCTTAATACAAATCAGGAATATATAAAACATACCGGAGAAGAGGCTGCCCTTTACGCCGGAGAGCAAAGCTATCTGTTTGAATCAATTTCAAACGTTTACATTCCGCTTGTTCTTATGCTGGAAAAATTTGAGGCGGAAAAACTGCCGGTAAAAATCGCGCTTGTTCTTACCCGGTTCTTTGTACTCTTCTTGAAGATTCAGAAATTCAGACCCAGTATATTGAATGGCTTGATAAAAAAATTGAATTTGGAAAAAAAGAGCTGGAGCGCGTAAAGTCATACGAAAAACTCCTGGAAGCGGTAAAAAGTTGTCTTGAAAAAGCAGAGGGTGATAAGGCGAATTTTGAACGGCTTGGCCGCCGCCTTGTGAAAAAAATCGCGGAATTCAGAAAAAAAGGTTTTGTTGAGATTCTTGCGACTTGCGCAACCGATATTTTTCTTCCGTTCTACAACGATATGTATGAAGTTATGGCCGCCCAGGTTGAGGCCGGAATTTTTGCCTACAGAAGTTTTTTCGGCGAAGTTCCAGACGGCTTTTGGCTGCCTGAACTTGGATATTACGATGGCGTTGAAAAAGTTCTGCGCGCTTACGGAATGAACTACACTGTTCTGGATGCGCATAGTTTTCTTTTCAGCGAAATCGAGCCTAAGAAAGGGATTTTTTCTCCTGCAAGGTTCACAAATGCTCTTGTTGCGTTCGGCCGTGACGGTTTTTCAGACGGCGAGATTATGGGCGAGGAAGGATATTCTGAGAATTCCGTGTACCGTTCTGAAAACTGCGATGTGATTTTTTCTCTTCCGTCAGATGAAATTGAATCTTTTGTAAAAAAAGGAACTGCGCGATATTCAATTGGATATAAATATTGGAGCAAAGGTGTGGATTCCGGCTCGGCTGCGACAAATCCGTTTGAAACGGAAAATGTTTATTCTGCGCAGGCTGCAAAGGAGCAGGTATTGAAGGATGCGGAGGATTTTGTTTCTAAAAAGACAGAAAAACTTGTGCAGGCTGAAAAATTGCTTCCGGATTCAGATGAAGTTTCTCTTGTTGTTTCCGTGAATGTTACCCGGCTTGGCGAAAAATGGTTTGAAAGCGTTGACTGGATTGAGCAGGTGTGCAGAAAATTTACAGAAGCCGGCGTTGATTTGGAATTTCCTAAAAATATCGCGAAAAATCCTTTTGAGCTTCAGCGCATTCAGCCGTATTACGGTTCTTCAAGCGGCGTAGGATATGGAGAGGATCTGCTTTCCAGCAAAAACAGCTGGATGATGAAATTTGTGCGGAAGGCGAGCGAGCGCATGGTTGATCTGGCGGACAGGTTTCCTGCGGATACAGGTCTGAAGGCAAGGCTCTTGAACCTTGGGGCAAAGGAGCTTATGTTTGCGCAGAGCAGCGGCTGGGCAAAAATGATTCAGAACGGAGTTTTTCCTGAATATGCCGAAATGCGTTTTAAGCAGAGCATAAACGATTTTACGGCGGTTTTTGATGCTCTGGGTTCAAACACGGTAAGCACGGAATGGCTTACAAACCTTGAAGAAAAGCACCAGATTTTTCCCTGGATAAACTACAGGATTTTCAGCAAGAAAATATAGTTTGCGCGTCCTTGTCCGTTTCGGTTCTGGCGATAGAAAAGTTCCGTTGGCTGTGCCGCGTGGCGTTCATTCTAGGTCTTGCGCTATTTATGTGCGGACTAAAGGTTTTCCATATTTTTAAGCATTTCGCTGTAGCTTTCCGCAGTTTTTATACCGCTTTTTGCCGGGTCAAAATTTCTGTCGATTTTTAATACATCCCGCCAGATTTCAATTGCTTTTTTGTAGTCTTTCTTTGCAAAGAAATAAATGCCTTCGTTGTAGAGTTTTCTTACTTTTTCCCGCTTTTCGTCTCGGCCTTTGTCTCCCAGAAGAAGTCCTGCCGAAATGCTGAACCGGTTCAATGGATTCAGGGATGATGTTAAATCAAGCGTGTAATTTGCGTTCAGCTTCAGTTTTGAAACTAGCGCCTCTCCGCCCAGGCTGAAGCGGGGATTTGCTCCCTTTATCTGGAATCCGCCCAGGATTGAAAAGAATTTTGTAATCCGCACGGAAATTCCTGTCCCGGCATAGAACATCTGGTACTCGGAAAAATTCTGAAGGTTTACCGGCTGCCTGAAGTCAAGCGAAACTGTTACAGGGCGCAGAAAATTGTATGAAATTCCTATTCCTGCTGTGGAAGGCAGGGGGTCGTCTTTTATAACCTCGCCGTCTGAAAATCCTGTTATTGCCGCTCCCAAATTCGTAAGGCTGAATCCAATTTTTAAGTTTGCATCTTCAGAGACAAAGTATTTTGCCGCGTTGAACTGAAGCATTATTCCGATATCCGCCATCAATGCAAGCGCGGACTGTTCAAGCCCGGAGCCGGAAATAATATCGCCGGTGGTGTCATCCGCGTAATCTGGAACGGAACGCCACGCCGCTTTTAAATTTATTCCCGCGGCAAGCCCTTTGAAATTATAGCCTGAAAAAAAATTGTACGAAAAATTTGCGCAACCTGTTGTCTCAGAATAATAATTTCCGGCTATCCTTGAGCCGAACGAGTCGTATTCCGTGAACGGAACGTAAAAACAGGAAATTTTTCCGCCGACTCCAAGATTGCCGAACCTTGTTGTAAAAGCCAGCGTTTCCATGCTTGAGTCTGCAATCCACGAATTGTGGAAAAAAGAAATTTCCGTTTCGTTTAAAATGCAGGAAACCGCCGGGTTGTAGTCAATAAAGCTGACGTCGTTTGCGATTCCTGTGTACGCCGAGCCCATGCTTTCTGAACGTCCGCCAAGAGGAATTAAAAGTGAACGGAATCCGGTTGTTCCTTCATTTTCGCCGTAAAGGGAATCAAAGAAATTAGCAAGCGATGAAGAAATTTCGGTGTAGTCAAGGGCAAAAAGTTTCTTTTGCGCAAAAAATGAGAAAACTGCCAAAACTATAAAAATAAGCGAACCGTTTTTTTTCATCTTGTTAAATTATACGACATTATTTATTGTTCGGTTTTTTTTTCTTAACTCATTAGAATATATACCGAAAAAGAAATTGTGGACATTTGCATTTTTGCAATGTACTTTTTTTATGATGCGAAAACAAAAAAATCTGGCATTATTTATAGCGATTTTCTCATTCCTTGCAAAGTCATTTTTTTCTCAGGAAAAGGCAATGCCGCTGCGTGAAATAGACAGAATTATAGACGACCCGAATGAACGGAATTTTCAGCAGGCTCTTGTTGAGCTGAATAAATATCTTGATGAAAATCCGGCGGAATTTGATGCTGTCCAGCGGCGTTACAGAAAAATCATGAGTTCCCGGAAATTGTATTCCGAGCTTGCAAACGAACTTGTTGAATTGATTAAAAACAGCTCCGATGAAGATACTGAGATTGTTGACGAAAGAATCAAGCGGATTACGCAGCAAATTCTAGCCTTGGAATTCAACCCGAACGACCGCCGGCTTGATATTGTAAAGGACACGAACTATCTTGCTTCAATCCGGCAGTACAGCGCGATTCAAAATAAGACCGCAAGGCTTGTCCAGACCGGAAATTTTTCCGAAGCGGTTAGAAAGGCCGCTGAAGGATTTGAAATCCTGCATGAAAATTTTATTGCCGAGTTCGGAAAAGAAAAAGCCAGCGCAGAAATCGATTCTGAAATAAAGGAAATTAAAAAAAATCTTGAGCTTTTTGACGGAATTCTTGCAAGGCTTGAAAACGCCCGTTCATCTTGTGTAAAAGCCCTTGATTCTGAAAACACCGCGGCTTTGCAGTCTGCGGCGCAGAACGTAAGGAACGTTTTTTCAGAATACGCTTCGCTAAGAAATTCCGTTGCGGAAAGCGGATTTGCCATGGAAAGAAGTTCCGTGGCGGTAAAGAAGCTTGCGGAAAAAAACATAAAATCTAAAAAAACTGGTGAAGACGAAAATTCTGCCGGCCACGGAAAAGAATATCCCGGACTCGCGTGCGGAACGGTTTTCGGATGGTCGGAGATTTCCGGCGCGGACCATGGAATTCTTGGCGCGATAGACGGGGCTTTTAACGTAAATGTTGAAATGATGAAATCCTCTTTTACTGAGGTTTTGAACAGGCTTGCAGTTCGTTTTGCCGAAAGGAGTTCCGTGCAGAATTTCAGGCAGAGCAAAACCCTTCCTGAAAAATCTGAGCTTCTGAAAATCGGAGAAATCGGAAAAAAAGCCCGGGAAATAAATAGTCTGTATTCGCTTCTAATGAATCGCACCGGGAACGGAAATCAGGCTCCGTTTCCTAATTTTGACATTTCCGTTGAATATCTTGAAAACCTGGCGCTTTATTCAGGAAATTTTGTTGACGAGGCGATAAAAATTGCAGAAATAAAAGCGTCCGCAGATGAAATAAAGCAACCTGAAAATCCGGGAGATTCTGCGCTTTCTGGAGATTCATACATTCAGTCTTTGCTGGAGGTCGCGGCCGAAATCAATTCTGTAAAAAATCAGGTGGCCGCCAATTCTCCTGAAAAATCTGACTGGAGCGAAAAGTACAGGACTCTGCTTGAAAAGCAGAATTCTTTTGCGGCGGAAAATGTCTTGCCGCAAAAACAGACCGATGGAATTCAGATTGAAGATAAAATTCTTGTGTGGGAAAAAATCGGCGAAACCTGCGGTGAATATATTTTTGCGCTGAACGATTACTGTTTTGAAATTATCGGCGGGCTGTACGGAAGGGGAGCGGAGTTCTATTCGCTTGCCGGCGTTCAGTATGAAAACGACGCTTTTGAATCCCAGGAAAAGATTTTGCAGAATCTGGCTGGAACTGTCGCAGACGGAATGAAGCGGCGGTTTTCAAGGGCTGCGGCCCGGGAGATTTCTGCGCTGGAAAAGTTTATAGCGGACGGAAAAAAAACTCTTTATTACGGGCTTGAAAAAATATCTGCGCCCTATGAAAAAAACTGCGAGAATTCAATTGTCTCTATAAAATCAAGCATTTCAAGACTTGATTCAATTTATGATGAAATAAAAAAATCTCTTGCCGAGGCGAATTCTCTTATAAAAAATTCAGATAAAAACATTCTTGAAGGCGACAAAAATACGAGACCGCTCAGAAATTGTTCCGCCAGCGGAAATTTGACGAGGCAAGGGCGGCGGCAAATGATTCCTTTGAATTCTATGATACTTCCCTGCGTTTTGACTACGATAAAATCCTTGCGGAAAACAGCCGTAAAAAAATAGAAAAACTTCTGGGCGAAATTTCCGAGGAGCAAAAAATCGTGATTGACCGGGAAGTTAATGACTTGATTGCCCAGGCCGGAAAACAGTTCAACAATGACAATTATGCCGAGGCACAGGTTCTTTTGAACCGCGCGGAAGAACGCTGGAACGTTGTTTTCCTTGATTACGAAAACACAGAAATTCAAAATATGATGAAAATCGTAGAAAATGCCCTGAACGCAAATAACGGCCGTGAAGTTCTTCCTTCGGATTCCCTTTACCGTGATGTTTCCCAGATGCTCAGGAGCGCAAAGCAGAGCTTTGAAAAGGGAAAGTCGTTCGCAAAGTCCGGAAAATCAGCGGAAGCCTCTGCGCAGTTTGGGGAGGCGCTTCAGACTCTGGAGATTCTTCGCTCCCTTGTTCCAAGGAATATGGCGGCGAACAAGCTCCGGCTTGAAATTCAGCAGTTCCAGGATCCGGCTCAGTTTGAGATAAATTTTGCGAACAGGGTTTCTCAGGCAAAGGAAACTGCGGCGCAGGCTGCAAAAGATTCTTCCGGCGGCGAAAAGCTTCTTCAGGCTTATTCAGAACTTTCTGACCTTGCGGAAATTAATCCGAACTATCCGGGCTTGAAAAATACAATTCTTGAAATAGAATATTCTCTTGGAAAAAAGAAGCGTCCTCTGGCTCCAGGCGTAAAAAAACAGGCTGAGCAGCTTGCAATGGAGGCGCAGAAACTTTTCCAGAGCGGAAATTATCAGGAGGCGTTCAAAAAAATAAATAAGGCGATTTCTACTGATAATGAAAATCAGAGTTTTAAAACTCTCCGCACAAAAATAAGCGCGCGGTTAAAGACAAATGTCTACACAGGGATTCGAACTATGCGGACAGATACCAGGAGATTGTAGAATTTATTTCTTCAAACCGCTACGAGATGGCGCAGGAAATTATTTCCGAAATGTGGAAAAATCCCGCGAACAGAACTGATAATTTGACAAAACTTAAAAATCGTGTTGAAAGGGCTTTGGGAAAATGAAAATAAAGAGATTCTGCTTTTTAGATTTTTTAAGACTATTTTTAATTTTCTCTTTTCTGGAAGTTTTTTCGTTCCAGGGATTTGCCGCGCAGAAATTCTGGTGGAATCCTGTTCAGCCCGCGACCGAAAAAGAATCAGTTTTCCCGAAAACCGCCGGAAATGGCGTAAAGACCTTTGCTTTCTGGCAGGAAGTTGAAAAATCAACTAAGACAATCTGGATTTCCGGGCGTTTTATGGATTCGTCAGGAAACTGGAAAACTTTGGAGCGTTTTGCCGGTCCGTTTGAATACGCCGGTTCTGAAATACCGGACATTTATTCTGCGGCTATGTCAAAAAACGGAACAGTTGCTGTCGCAGTCCAGGCTTCGGATTCGCTCTTAAGCGTTTTTGTCCTTAAAGACGGTTCTGAAAAATTTGAAAAATCGGATATTGCCTTTTCCCGCGATGAATTTTTTGCGCCGCGGATTTACGCATCCTATACCGGAAAATTCGTTATGTTTGTCTCAAAATCCAAAGTCTCGGATCCGGCGCTTCGGCTTCACGAATTTTTTATTTATCATTCTGTCTCTGACGATGGATTGCGCTGGCCGGGCTTTTCTGAAACTTTCAGCGGTTCTGCAATGCCCAATTCTTTTTCGCCTTTTATGTGCAGTTCTGAAAATTCTGATTTTCTTGCATTTCAGTCGCAGTATTCACAGGGCAATAAAAATTCTTACCAGATTTACCTTTCCCATTCGGAAAATGGCGGACGCTCATGGTCTGCGCCGGTTCACATAACAGGAAAAGAATCTTCATTAAATGGAGATTTTTCTGATTTTGACAATCAGGCTCCGTTCATTCTGTACAGCAGTAAAAAAATCAACCTTGTATGGGAGCGCAAGGTACGCGGGACTGAAAATTCTGAAATCTGGTACGAACAGATTGCCGGGGAAAATGTAATTCCTGAATCTGTCGATATTGTGGCTTCAAAAGGAAACTGCCGCAGGGCGGGCCTCTTTAATTTAAAAAACGAGCTATATGTGTTCTGGTTTGACAACAGCTCCGGCTATGAGCAGGTTTATCTTGCGGAAAAGCAGAAAGTTTCGTGGGAAGAAAGCCGCTTGAGCCGTCAGAAGATTGACTCAACGTTTCCTTCACCGCTTATTAATGGAGATGATTTAAGTTTTGTATGGCAGAGCAGAAATGCTTCAGGCCCGCGCGTAATGGCTCTTGAGCCGGACAGGGAAGTTGACCTTGCTGTAATTGTTTCCGAACGGAAAAACACCGGCGCATCAGCAGCACGCTCAAAAAACAGAAAAGTTTCCTGCAGAATAAAACTGCCTTACGATGTTTCCGGAATCCAGGGATATGTCTACAGCTGGTCGCAGGATGAAGATGAAAGTCCTTTGCTTGAAAAAAATAACGTACGGAACGAAAATGTCCTTCAGCTTTATGCGGAAAACGAAGGAATCTGGCGTCTTAATGTTTGTGTTCTTGATAATGCCGGGAACTGGTCAAAAGCCGTTTCCTATGAATACTATCTGGATTTAACACCGCCACGTCCGGTTGTCTTTGAACCTTACGAAAGCGACGGAGCGGGATTTCTTTCTTCAAATTATGGAACTGTACGCTGGAAGCCGGATACGCAGGATGACGACATATGGGGATATTCTTATTCCCTTGTTAAAATTGCCGAGATTCCGGCGAAATTCTGCTCAACTCCAAAAAACAAAACAAAAGTTCCTGAAGATGAATTAAAAAATTATGTGGAGAATTTGCTGGATGCAAATGAAAAGTCAATCCGGAAGAAAATAAAGCTTTCCCAGGCTGTGTACAAAAATCCGTCATATTCGTTTAAAAACCAGCGGAACGGACTTTACGTTCTTTCTGTAGCCGCGGTGGACGAAGCCGGTTATGTCGGACAGGCGGAAAATTTTCCGGTCGTTCTGAATAAATATGTGCCGCGAACACAAATTTATTCGATTAAAGAAAGCGTTTCTGCGTTCGGAGACATATCGATTGAACTTTCTGGAAACGATTTTGCATACGATGGAACAGTTCGCTCTGTGATTATTGATTCAGACGGAAAACCTCCGTACGATATTGTGGTTTCAAAGGAAGCGCAGAATTTTAATGTTACGAATTCAAAAATTACCGGAATAAATCTTGGACATGAACTTGATGAAGACTCTTACTTTGTGGGCGTAGTTCATTCAAGCCGCGGAATTTTCTTTACAAAGTCAAAGGCGTTAAAAATCAGCCAGAACGGAACTGTGCAGATTGAAACCGGCTACGAATATGTTCCTGCATGGAAAGCCGTTGAAAAAAAATACGAGCATTCGGTTTTTGTCGGCTACATTGTGCTTTTCGCGGCGCTTGTTCTTCTTGTAATCGCAGTTTTCGTGTTCGGAGCGGCATTTTTTAGAAATTATGCCGAAATTTGCTCTGCAAAAAAAATAGTCAGCCAGCTTGAGTCAGGAGGTCTTATGCCGCATTTTCAAAAATCAAAAGAAACTGAAAAACGAAGAAACGGCAGCTTAAAAACTTCTTTTGCGGGGTTTGCAATCTCGCTTGTCGCCGCAATCATCATTGTAATTTCATTAAGCCTTGGACTTACGATGATAAAAGGGCAGGAACGGACGCTTTCAAAAGGGCTTCACGACCGCGTGAACGTTTTGATGACTTCAGTTTTTACAGGCGCCAGAACTTACCTTCAGAACGCGGACGAAAGCACTATGGAATTTAACGATCTGCTGAACCAGATGTCATCGCTTTCCGAAGCGGAATTTCTTACGATAACCGGAGGCTCATCTGAAAATTTCGCGCCGGACAAAAACTTTTCCGCCGGAAATAAAAAGTCAAGTCCTGGTTTGTCTCCGGACGCGGCGGATGAAGAAAAATCCATACTTTACGTATGGGCATCAAACGATGCGAACATAGCCTCGAAAGTAAACAGATTAAGCTCGCGCAGGACAATAATTCCCGGCGTTTCAATGCTTTCGTCCGCGCAGGAAACCGAACGTGAAATCCTCCGTCGCTGCGTGGAACTTAATTCCGAAGCCTATGAACGCTGCGGCAAGACAGAGGCGAAAATCGCGGAGCTGAATGCAGGAATCGCCGGCGCGTCAAATTCACGCCGGATTGAAATATCAAACCTGAACGCCAGTTACAGAAGCGAAATACAGAGAGAACTTCTTGCTCTTTCAGAAAAAGGTTCGGATTCAATTCCTCCATATAGCGATGAAAAATTTAACCGCAATGTTACGGAGTATCTGTTCTACCGGCCGGTGCTTTATTCATCAGGCGCGTCAAACCAGTATGTCCACGGAATTCTGTTCCTGAAAGTAAACACGGATTCTCTTATCCGCGATATCGATAATGCCAGCCGCAACATTCTTTTTATCGTTCTTGCTCTTTCTGCGATTGCAATCACACTTGGAATAATCGGCGCAAACCTTTTTGCCGGGCGCATAGTCAGGCCGATTCAGATGCTGGAAAAAACAGTGACCGAAATTTCCGAGGAAAACGACAGGGAACGCCTTCTTGCCGGCGACATAACGGATTTGCCTAATAACGAAATCGGCCGCCTGGGAGATTCCGTAAACCGCATGAAAAAAGACCTTGGATATAACGAGCGCGAGCTGAACCTTCAGGCGAACGAGGCGACTCCAATCCAGCAGGCGATGGTTTCCCTTGAGCCGCTTTCCGGTAACTTCAAGCAGAATATCTCGCGCATTTCAGACGAAAATATCACGGAATTTGCCTATTACAAAGGTGCGTCCGGCGCATCCGGCGACTATTTTGACTTTAAAAAACTGGACGACCGCTGGTACGTCCTTATAAAGTGCGACGCCTCGGGACATGCCGCTCCAGCCGGAATTCTGGTGACAATTGTGGCTACGCTCTACAAAAAATATTTTGAAAGCTGGACTTACCAGAAAAACGGCACAAAACTTGAAGATTTTGTATACAAGGTCAACGGCTTCCTGGAATCTCTGAATATAAAGGGAAAATTTGTGGCGATGATTGTTTCCCTTTACGACTCAAAAACCGGAAACGTGTTCATGTGCCATGCCGGCGACAGATTCGTCAGAATCTATGAAAATTCTACCGGGACAATAAAAAAAATTGAGCTTTCAGAAACTCCCGCCGCAGGACCTTTCCCGAATTTTATGCTTGAATTAAAGGGCGGCTTTAAAGTTGAACAGACAAAGTTGAACCAGAAAGACGTTCTGATTCTTTATACCGACGGAATAGAAGAAAACGGCCGTATTATCCGTACCCCTGATTTTGCAGCCGTGCTAAAAGCGAAGACAGACGCTTCCGGCGACCAGATTTACGATGAATATGGAAACCCGGAATTTGAGGCGGAAAAAGAAGAATTCGGGGAAAAACGCGTTTCTGAGATTATAGAAGCGGTTTTCAAAAAACAAAAGTACATTCTCTCTAAAAAAGAAAATCCGGCTGCCGGGGAAATCCTTGAGTTTGATTTTACCACCTGCGAAGGCACTGTGGAAGAAGCGACTCTTGCTCTTGCCTCTCTTGAAAAAGTGTTCCGCCTTTACAAGCCACTTTCGGCCACTGTAAAAGACCTTGTGGAAGTGGATATTTCAATCGACCGCTTCCTTAAAAAACATTTTTCGCTGTATAAAGAATATGCGGTGCCGCCTGTGCCTGAAAGTTTTAACGGCCGGCCTGTAAGAAATCCAAAGAATCCGAATAATGTTTTTTATTCATTTATCAGGGAAGACGCGCAGGAGGACGACCTTACAATGGTTTGCCTTCAGCGAAACTGAAAAAAATCGCACAAAAGGCAAAAAAAAGTTTAAAAAACCGCAAAACAGGATTATATTAAAATTATGGATATATTTGGAGGCAAAACCATGGATAAAAACGAATTAAAAGAAAAACTCAGGGCAGGAATGGATAAAGTTGTTGCCTCATCAAAAAAAGCATTTCAAAAAACAGAAACTGCCGTAAGAAAACTCAGCGACCAGAGCGTAATCCGCATTGAAATCCGCCAGTTCGAGTCAAAAAAGAAAGATGAAATAAAAAAACTCGGTGAGCTTGCGTTTGAAAAATTTACCGGAGACGCATCGGCGACGCTTTCCGCTACGGACGAAAAAGTTACGGAAATTCTTGCCGCGATAAAAGGAATGGACCTGGAAATCCAGACACGTCAGGAAAAACTCAAGGTTCTAGGCGAAGAGCAGGAAGCAGCGGATTCTTCCGCGGGAGCATCAGAATAGCCTAAGCGTAAAATATCAGATTTTTCTCCATTCGGGCGGCACGGCAGGATTCCATAGGGAACCTGCCGTCGTGCTTTCCGGGGTTCCGGCTGCCGCCTCATTGCTCCGCTCCTCTTGTCCTTCCGCCGCATCCGCCTCCTTCCTTTTGTCCGCCAGTCTTCCCATCCCCGGTCTTTTCTCTGTTCCGCTCCGCGCCCCTCCAATCACTTCCGCGTCCGGGGCCGCGCGGGCGGGCATCTGTCCGCCTCTAATCAACGCCGGGAACGACCTGGAGCCTTCCCGAAAAATTAAATTCTCTCATAGAAAGAAAACTCTGGCTCGCCAAAAAAAAATCCTGATTTTAATGATAAACGCAGCCATTGGGCACGCAGTCATTGTGCAGTCATTGAGCAGAATTTATGCCTTGACAAAATGCGGGGGGGGGTACTTTTAATAATAGATTTTTTTTTGAGAGGATTATTTATGAAATTTAAGAAATTAAGCTCTTTGCTTTTTGCGTTTGTATTTGCATTCGCTTTTCTTGTTGCAGGCTGCAGCAACGGTTCTGACGACAGCAACTCTGCGGAAGAGCAGTCAGGCACAATTACGCTTTCTGCCGAAGCAACGAGTGCAACTGTTGGCGATGTGGTTTCTCTTTCAGTTTCATTCAGCGGCTGGTCGGAAAATCCTACGGCTGTCGAAGTTTATGTGAAGGAGTTAAGCGATGCTTTAAAAACCGGAGTCGTGGTTTCAGCTGGAAAAATCACGCTGGACACATCACATTTTGAAGCGGGAGCTTACAACTTGTATGTTGCAAGCGGAAGCGTTAAGTCGAACAGCATTAAAGTTACGCTGACGAAAAATGCATTGAAAGCACCGGCGGGACTTGCGGTTTCGGCTTCAACAGAAACGAACACAGTAAAAGTTACTTGGACAAATAACGGAGCAAAAAGGTACTGGATTTATTACAACACATCGGACGACACTGCAACTGCAACCTGTGCATCAAGAGCCGCATGGTCTGGAACTTATGGCTGTGAAATCACACTTTCCGCTTCCGGCACTTACTACTTCTGGATAAAGGCCGCAGACGGATATTATGACACTGATGCAGCCAGTGCTTTTAGCGATTCTGTGAGCTACGATTTTACATATACGTCGCTTTCTGCACCGACAGGACTTGCGGTTGCGGCTTCAACAGAAACGAACACAGTAAAGGTCACTTGGACAAATAACGGAGCGAAAAACTACTGGATTTACTACAACACATCGGACGACACTGCAACTGCGACCTGTGCATCAAGAGCCGCATGGTCTGGAACTTATGGCTGTGAAATCACACTTTCCGCTTCCGGCACTTACTACTTCTGGATAAAGGCCGCAGACGGATATTATGACACTGATGCAGCCAGTGCTTTCAGCGATTCTGTGAGCTACGATTTTACATATACGTCGCTTTCTGCACCGACAGGACTTGCGGTTGCGGCTTCAACAGAAACGAACACAGTAAAGGTCACTTGGACAAATAACGGAGCGAAAAACTACTGGATTTACTACAACACATCGGACGACACTGCAACTGCAACCTGTGCATCAAGAGCCGCATGGTCTGGAACTTATGGCTGTGAAATCACACTTTCCGCTTCCGGCACTTACTACTTCTGGATAAAGGCCGCAGACGGATATTATGACACTGATGCAGCCAGTGCTTTCAGCGATTCTGTGAGCTACGACTTTACGTATACGTCGCTTTCTGCACCGACAGGACTTGCGGTTGCGGCTTCAACAGAAACGAACACAGTAAAGGTCACTTGGACAGATAACGGAGCGAACGACTACTGGATTTACTACAATACATCGGACGACACGGCAACTGCGACCTGTGCATCGAGATACGGAAGTTCTGGAACTTACGGCTGTAAAATCACACTTTCCGCTTCCGGCACTTACTACTTCTGGATAAAGGCCGCGGACGGATATTATAGCACTGACAAAACAAGCGATTTCAGCAGCTCTATAAGCTATAACTTCATATATTCAAACTGATTCATCAGATTTGATTTTGTCTGCGAAAGTACGGAACAAGTTTTCACGTTTTCGCAGTAGAAAATAGATTAAAGGAGGTTCAATTTATGGGCAAGACAACAGTAAAACCTGGCAATAGCCACTACGGAGAGGGCGGAAGAATGCCGTCAACAACTGGAAATCCAAGCGGCGGAAACCGAGGAAATAATCCCCCAAGCAATGGTGTAAACCGAGGTAACAATTCTTCAAGCAATGGCGGAAAAAAGTAATTTAATTTTTGGCTGCTCCATTGACTTCGTCATGAGCTGCAAATAAAACAGAAGGCAGGAGTTGAAATCCTGCCTTCTGTTTTAGTCCAGCGCCGCACTCTGTCTTTGCTGCCGCAAAAAAAAGTAAACAACCACTTCTTTAGGCCTCTGTTTTTCCCTGTGGCTTGAAATGTCCAGCCTATTTAAAAAAATCAAAAAAAGTAAAAAAAATTCAAAAAAAGTAAAAAGAAGTGTTGACACTTTTTCATCAAGAGTATATATTCATATTCACCGTCGCACAGCGCTGCTGAGCCACGGTGAATAAGCTGTTTGACAGTACAGGGAAGGAAAGAAAGACTAGAATAAGGTTAGTGCCGCCGTTTTTCCGCGGGTTTCAATCCGCAGAGGGACGGCAAGAACAAGAACCGAAACGCAGTTGTTTTTAATAATAGAAAGAACTGCCAGCAATTCTGTAAGAAATAGAAAAGGCTACGGTTTCAGATTTTTAGTGGTTTGAATTCTTGCCCCTTCGGGGGCTTGAGATAATCATGGAGAGTTTGATCCTGGCTCAGAACGAACGCTGGCGGCGCGTCTTAAGCATGCAAGTCGGACGGCAAGGAAGGGGCTTGCTCCTTCCCTAGAGTGGCGGACTGGTGAGTAACACGTGGGTGACGCATCTTGTGGACGGGGATAGCCGGTAGAAATACCGGGTAATACCGGATAAGGACGCCTCCTTGGAGGGAGGCGTGGAAAGTGGCCACGGCCACGCCGTAAGAGCGGCCTGCGCACTATTAGCTTGTTGGCGGGGTAAAGGCCCACCAAGGCGACGATAGTTATCCGGCCTAAGAGGGTGGACGGACACATTGGGACTGAGATACGGCCCAGACTCCTACGGGAGGCAGCAGCTAAGAATATTCCGCAATGGGGGGAACCTCTGACGGAGCGACGCCGCGTGGACGACGAAGGCCGTGAGGTTGTAAAGTCCTTTTGTCAGTGAGGAATAAAACGGGGAGGGAATGCCCCGGAGATGACTGTAGCTGACGAATAAGCACCGGCTAATTACGTGCCAGCAGCCGCGGTAACACGTAAGGTGCGAGCGTTGTTCGGAATTATTGGGCGTAAAGGGCATGTAGGCGGAAATGCAAGCCTGGCGTGAAATCCCGGGGCTTAACTCCGGGACTGCGCTGGGAACTGCATAACTAGAGTAACTGAGGGGCGGCCGGAATTCCAGGTGTAGGGGTGAAATCTGTAGATATCTGGAAGAACACCAATGGCGAAGGCAGGCCGCCAGCAGATTACTGACGCTGAGGTGCGAAGGTGCGGGGAGCAAACAGGATTAGATACCCTGGTAGTCCGCACAGTCAACTATGCACACTAGGTGTCTGGGTCTAAGCCCGGGTGCCGCAGCAAACGCGATAAGTGTGCCGCCTGGGGAGTATGCCCGCAAGGGTGAAACTCAAAGGAATTGACGGGGGCCCGCACAAGCGGTGGAGCATGTGGTTTAATTCGATGGTACGCGAGGAACCTTACCTGGGTTTGACATGCATAGGAATGGCCTGGAGACAGGTCAGCGCAGCAATGCGCCTGTGAACAGGTGCTGCATGGCTGTCGTCAGCTCGTGCCGTGAGGTGTTGGGTTAAGTCCCGCAACGAGCGCAACCCCTACTGCCAGTTACCAGCACGTAAAGGTGGGGACTCTGGCGGAACTGCCGGCGACAAGCCGGAGGAAGGTGGGGATGACGTCAAGTCATCATGGCCCTTATGTCCAGGGCTACACACGTGCTACAATGGCCGGCACAGAGTGATGCCAAGCCGCGAGGCGGAGCAGAACGCAGAAAACCGGCCGTAGTTCGGATTGGAGTCTGAAACTCGACTCCATGAAGTTGGAATCGCTAGTAATCGCGCATCAGCACGGCGCGGTGAATACGTTCCCGGGCCTTGTACACACCGCCCGTCACACCATCCGAGTGGGGGGTACCCAAAGCCGGTTGTCTAACCGCAAGGAGGACGCTGTCCAAGGTACGCCCCGTGAGGGGGGTGAAGTCGTAACAAGGTAGTCGTACTGGAAAGTGCGGCTGGATCACCTCCTTTTCTAAGAGAAGAGGAAAAAAAAGTGTATGTGTACACACAGGCGCTGACCTCTGGTTTTCTTTCTTTCCCTGTCCTGCCTAGCGGCGGATAGACACAGAGAAAAGGCTGGGCGATATAGTTCCCGCCGGTCTGAGAGGAGCGGTCGGGCGGAAAGTCCGGACGCCGGTTTCTACCGGGGAATTAGCTCAGTTGGCTAGAGCATCGGCTTTGCAAGCCGAGGGTCAGGGGTTCAAGCCCCCCTATTCTCCAGACAGTAGAGGCTCATAAGGAGCCTTGAATCATACAGCGGATTTGATGGTCCGCGGGATCTTTGACATGCAAAGGGAAAAGGAAAGCGCGGAGCGTACCGAGTGGAAGGCGGATGAAGGCTTGAGAAAGGCCGGAAGCGTAAGGTAGGCTGCTGCGGAATAGACAATATGGTCAAGCAATTACAGGTCTATGGCGGATGCCTGGGAGCTGCAAGGCGATGAAGGTCGTGATAAGCTGCGAAAAGCTGCGGTGAGGAGCACATATCCGTTGACCCGCAGATGACCGAATGGGGTAACCCACCATGCGAATGGTATCTGGATGGCTGAATAAAATAGGCCACAGAGGCGACACTGGGTGAAGTGAACCATCTAAGTAACCCGGGAAAGGAAATCAATAGAGATTCCCCAAGTAGCGGCGAGCGAACGGGGATGAGCCCAAACCGCTTTAAGCGGGGTTGTAGGACTGCGACATGAGTTTGTAAACCGAAAGGTAGGAGAACCGCATGGAAAGGCGGGCCGGAGCGCGTGAGAGCCGCGTATCCGAAACCGGACGGACTCTAGCAGAATCCTGAGTACGGCGGGGCACGGGAAACCCAGCCGGAATCCGGGTCGACCACGATCCAAGGCTAAATACTAGGCAGCTACCGATAGCGGAGAAGTACCGTGAGGGAAAGGCGAAAAGAACCCCGGCGAGGGGAGTGAAATAGAACCTGAAACCATAGACTGACAAGATGTCACAGCCCGCGAGGGTGGTGGCGTGTCTTTTGTAGAATAAACCTGCGAGTTACGGTATGCAGCGAGGTTAAGGGATGGGAGTCCCGGAGCCGGAGCGAAAGCGAGTCTGAACAGGGCGCTAAGTTGCATGCCGTAGACCCGAAGCCAAGGTGATCTTATCATGGGCAGGCTGAAGGCAGGGTAAAACCTGTTGGAGGGCCGAACAGTAATCTGTTAAAAAAGGTAGTGATGACCTGTGATAAGGAGTGAAAGGCTAAACAAACCTGGAGATAGCTGGCTCTCCCCGAAATGCCTTTAGGGACAGCCTCATACAAAGATGCCGGAGGTAAAGCACTGGATGGGAGCGGGGATGTCAAAGTCTACCAATTCCAATCAAACTCTGAATGCCGGCATCCAACGTATGGGAGTGAGACTGTGTGCGCCAAGGTTCATAGTCAAGAGGGAAACAGCCCAAACCGTCAGCTAAGGTCCCGAAATAGTGCTAAGTGTTAAAATGAAGTCCGGATGCACAGACAGCCAGGAGGTTGGCTCAGAAGCAGCCATTCCTTGAAAGAGTGCGTAACAGCTCACTGGTCGAGCATGCGGGCGCAGACAATGTAACGGGGCTAAGCATTATACCGAAGCTGCGGATCTTGCGCGAATGCGCAAGGTGGTAGGGGAGCATGCCGTCAACCGGCGAAGGCGGATCCGCGAGGGCCGCTGGAGGAAACGGCAGAGAGAATGCAGGCATAAGTAACGAAAAGACGGGTGTGATTCCCGTCCGCCGAAAACATAAGGTTTCCAGGGTAAAGGCAATCTGCCCTGGGTAAGTCGGAGCCTAAGTCCAGGCCGAAAGGCGTAGGCGATGGTAATCCGGTTCAAAATCCGGAACCTCCGGCATTTCGATGCCACGACGCATGAGGCGACGTCCGGCGGGAGAACGGTAGTTCCCGTCCAAGCATTGAGCCGTCAAGGGAGGGGGGTAAATGATCCTCCCAGGCGAGATGTGACAGCGAGCTGAGAGAAAGTCGAAGCGAAGCGGGCAGAGTCAAGGTGCCGAGAAAGAGTGGCTAGGCAAGGTGCCGGAGTCCGTACCGTAAACGGACACACGTATGTAGGATGAGTAATCTAAGGCGCTCGAGCGACCTCGCGTTAAGGAACTCGGCAAAATGCGCACGTAACTTCGGAAGAAGTGCGGCTCCTGTTTGAAAGGATAAGGAGCGGCAGAAAGCAGGCCCAGGCGACTGTTTATCAAAAACACAGCCATCTGCGAACCAGCAATGGGACGTATAGGTGGTGACACCTGCCCGGTGCCGGAAGGTTAAGGGAGAAGTCAGCCGCAAGGCGAAGCCTCGAACCGAAGCCCCGGTAAACGGCGGCCGTAACTATAACGGTCCTAAGGTAGCGAAATTCCTTGTCGGGTAAGTTCCGACCCGCACGAATGGTGTAACGATTCTGGGCACTGTCTCAACGCGAGACTCGGTGAAATTTATATTCCGGTAAAGAAGCCGGATACTCATAATTAGACGGAAAGACCCCGTGAACCTTCACCGTAACTTAGCATGGGGATCCTATTCATCATGTGTAGGATAGCTGGGAGCCAGCGAGGCGTGGCCGTCAGGCTGCGCGGAGGCGCCGGTGAAATACCAGCCCTGATGAATGGGATTTCTAACCCTGGCCCTGAAGCGGGTCCGGGGACAATGCTAGGCAGGCGGTTTGACTGGGGCGGTCGCCTCCCAAAGAGTAACGGAGGTGCGCGAAGGTCTCCTCACCGCGGTTGGAAATCGCGGCGCGAGTGTAAAGGCACAAGGAGGCTTGACTGCGAGGGCAACAACCCGAGCAGGTGCGAAAGCAGGTCTTAATGATCTGATGGTTCCGAGTGGAAGGGCCATCACTTAACGGACAAAAGGTACTCCGGGGATAACAGGCTGATTTTCCCCAAGAGTTCACATCGACGGGAAAGTTTGGCACCTCGATGTCGGCTCATCGCATCCTGGGGCTGGAGCAGGTCCCAAGGGTTTGGCTGTTCGCCAATTAAAGCGGTACGTGAGCTGGGTTCAGAACGTCGCGAGACAGTTCGGTCCCTATCTGTTATGAGCGAAGGAGATTTGAGAGGAGCTGCCTTTAGTACGAGAGGACCGAGGTGGACGAACCTCTGGTGTGCCGGTTGTCCTGCCAAGGGCAAGCGCCGGGTATCTAAGTTCGGAAGGGATAACCGCTGAAAGCATCTAAGCGGGAAGCCCACCTCAAGACAAGATCTCCCCGGGGATTAATCCCCCTGAAGACTCCGGAGACACTATCCGGTCGATAGGATGCAGGTGCAAGCGCGGCGACGCGTTCAGCCGAGCATTACTAATAAGTCGTGAGGCTTGACCATATTGTTGATTCCGCAGGGAGAGCGCCTTCCTTGAAGGAGCCCGATGCATAGAAGGAAAGCCGCCGAGCCGCCGGGGAAGCCCGCCAGGCGAGGACGGATACGGACAGTGTGAAATATGTCCGGTGGCCATAGTGGAGAGGAAATACCCGTTCCCATACCGAACACGGAAGTCAAGCTCTCTAACGCCGATGATACTGCCTCTAGGGGTGGGAAAGTAGGCAGCCGCCGGGCTTTTTTTTTATCTTTTTATTTTGACGGGGAACGCCTTTTTACGGGTGTTCCCTTATTTTTTTTAACGCCGCGTTCCTGGGAAGAGGCCTGCGCTGCGGTGGAGGGGTTTCCGGCTAGGCCGGAAAGGGCCGCGCTGCCGCGCGGCACCGAGCGTGAGCGGGCCCTGGAAGCGCAGTTTTCAGATGGAATCAGGGATGCGGCTTTTGCGTGCCGCGTGGTGGAATCTTAGCGCCCATATAAAAATTGATATTCAATAAATTCTGAAAAAGTGTTATATTTGTGTATGAAAAAAATTTTAACGGCTTCGACTAATTTAGATATTATTGACACGGTGAAGAATGCCTGTAATCTTTTTTCGTCTTTTTTTTGCACGGATATTTGATTCGACGGATGAGATTATTCGCTATATTGATTATGAGCTTCCTGAGATAAAGGTTTTGGATTTTACTTCGCAGGAGATTGATTCGGAGAAAATTTTAAAAACCATTTACGATGATCCCTGGCTGCATTACGGCGGTGTTATTGCTGTTTGTAAAAACCACAAGCAGGTTAAGGAATTTGAGCAGCGCAAGGATTTAAATATGCTTGCTATTCAAACGGTAATGGATTTTCAGGAACATTTTACCCGGATTTTAAGGATTCTGTACCAGAACCAGCAGTTTTTGTTTAACCGTGGAATGCGGGATGTTATTGGCGGTCAGGAATCTGGAACTTTTGTTTTTGGGAACGATCCGCTGGACTCTCGTTTTTACACGAATTTTCTTGTGAGCTATCTTTACAATACTAACAGAATTTCTGATGACGAGCGTTTTAACCTGCAGATGACGTTCAGCGAGCTTTTGACCAACGCCCTTGAACATGGAAACCTTGAGATTGATTACGACTCTAAGACTAAATTTCTGCTTGGCGGCGGAGATATGATTAAGATGATTCAGGAGAGGGCGAAAGATCCTAGGTTTTGCAACAGAAAAATAAAAATTTCGTATATGATTGGAAAAGAATCTTCTGAATTTTCTATCAAAGATGACGGAAATGGTTTTGACTGGCGGAAGATGCTTGAAAAAAAAGCTGCTGACGACATGATGCACGGGCGTGGAATTTCTCTTAGCCGGAGTCTTGTAAATTCAATGACTTATAATGAGAAGGGAAATGAGGTTACGTTTGTTATTTCTAACCTGCAGAATACTTCCAGCGCCGTTCCTGGAAAGATGTCGAATTTTGAAACAATCGCGCTTAAAAATATGGAGCTTGTCTGCCGGGAAGGTGATTTGTGCAATGATTTGTATTTTATTATTTCCGGACGATTCGCGGTTTATTCAGACAATAAGCTTGCGACTGTTCTGACCCCGAATGATTTGTTTATAGGCGAGATGGCTTTTCTGCTGAATGACAGGCGGACGGCTACGGTTCTGGCGGTTGGCGATTGCAGGCTTATAAGGATTCCAAAGGCGGATTTTCTTTTGATGATTAGAAAAAATCCCCATTATGGAATTTTCTTGAGCAAAATGCTTGCGCAACGCCTGGAAAGGCAGACTGTTCAGACAATTGAGCTTAAGAAAAAGGTCAATGAATTTGAAAAATCCAAGAAATCTAAGTAACTTGGCTGTCCGAAGGTAACATTCCCTGTTCTTGTGATGGAATAGGGAATGTTACCGGGTGCAATTTTTTATTAATTAGCCTTAATTTCGAGTTTTTTTTGCAAATTATGAAAGAACGCTCTCGGCAGATTTCCAATTTGCTCAGATGGATTTGGCTCGAATTCGGGTGCTCCGCACTTTTATTAATTCAATCGCCAAAAATCTTCACAAATTGCAAATCTGCCTGCGCTTTTATTCTTTTTACAATAAACTTGACATTCAGGCTAATTAGCGATTTTCTGCCCCTTTAGCCTTAGGGGTGTTTTCTTTTCTGCTTCTATGGATAATTTTTCCTGCAATTATGGTGATTGCGAATGTTATTGCCATGTCAGGGAGTGTGTTTCCGGTTACAAAATCAGTTTTCATCAGAATTCTGTAGATTACAAAACCTGTAAACCAGATTGTGAGTTTTGCGATGTTGAATTTTTCATGCGATGAGTCGTCTTTTAAGATGAAAAAATCTGCAATCTGGATTGCAATCATCGGGGCAAAAACTGAACCTATAAAATAAAGAAAGCCTGTTATGTTGTCCATCGGAAAGGTGATTGCGGCTATTGTTCCTATGATTGTTACGGCGATTGCTGTCCATTTTTCTGAAAGTTTTGACCAGATTGTCCTGCTTGAAACGCCTGCGCTGTATGCGTCCAGAAATGTTGTTGTTACTGTTGAAAGAATCAGGATGAAAAGCGCGGCGATTCCAAGTCCGGCTTTTACCATGATTTTTGCGATGTCCGTTTCTCCTGTAAGGATTGCAGCCCCCATTCCGATTATGTACATCCAGCATGAGATGATTCCGTATGTTGCGGCGGAAACGAATGTCGCCTTGAAAGGCTTTTCTGCGTATTTTGTGTAGTCGCTTATTAAAGGAAGCCATGAAAGAGGCATTGCGACTGCAAGTTCAACTGCCTGCCCGAATGTTATTAGCTCCAGGTTCAGGTTTTTAATTTCTACGCCTGCGCTTTTTGAAAAAAATATTACCTTGCACATTACCAGAGTCAGTATGAAAAGCGCGCTCATTGCGAACGTATTGAATTTTCCAAGATTGGTGATTCCTATAAAAATCCAGAGAAGGATTAAGATTCCGATTACAATTGACCAGAGCCACGTTTTGTGGAACAGGTTGTTGCCGGAAAATATTTCATTTATTGAAAGCGAGCCATCGTAAATCATTATTCCTGTCCAGCCTGTCAGCTGAATTACGTTGAGCAGCGCAAAGAATTTTGCTCCGAATGTTCCGAAACTTGCCGCAGTTGATTCCATTGCGGATTTTTTTGTGATTGCTCCGATATAGCCGGAGAAAAACAGGAGTATACATCCGATTATGTGTCCAATAAGGATTGCCGTGATTCCTTTTGAAAAGCCAAGCGGAGCAAAGTATGTTCCTGTAAGAATTTCCGCTATAGAAACTGCCGCTCCAAACCAGATAAGGCCGTTGCTGAATACGTTTGTTTTATTTTCCATTTTTTTTATTCCTGTGAGTTTTTTATTTTAAATTCCAGTTGTGCATAAGGGGACCAGCGCCTTTTCCAAGGTCAAGCATTGCCTCCAGAGCGCCGCTTATATAATCCTTTGAGTTCTTTACGGATTGTGCTAAAGAAATCCCTTTTGCAAGGTTGCTTGCTATTGCGCTGGAAAGTGTGCATCCTGTTCCATGCGTGTTTGGATTTTCTATGCGTTTTCCGTAGAACCATGTTCCTTCTGCACCATCGAAAAGGTAATCGTTCGCATCATTTAAATTGTGTCCGCCTTTTAAAAGGACTGCGCAGTTAAATTTTTTTGAAATGCCCTCTGCGGCTTTCTGCATTTCTTTTTCTGATGTGATTTCTGAGCCGTAAAGAACCTGCGCTTCAGGAATATTTGGAGTGATTACCGTTGAAAGAGGAAGCAGTTCTTTTTTTAGCGTTTCAATCGCCTCATCGCTGATAAGTTTTGCGCCGCTGGTTGCAACCATTACCGGGTCAACAACGATATTTTTAAGGTTGAATTCTCTTATGGATTCTGCAATTGTTTTTATAAGTGCAGATGATGAAACCATTCCGGTTTTTACAGCGTCCGGAAAAATGTCTGTAACGACATCTTTTATCTGCTCTTTCAGGAAATCTGGCGGAACTTCCTGAATTGCGGTGACGCCGGTTGTGTTCTGTGCGGTCAAGGCGGTGATTGCGCTCATGGCGAAAACTCCATTGCAAGTCATTGTCTTGATGTCTGCTTGAATCCCGGCGCCTCCGCTTGAATCGCTTCCTGCGATTGTAAGTGCGGTTTTGATTTTCATTTTTTATAAACCTCCGTAATATATGAAAATACCTTCAGGCGGTGCCCTCAAGAAGGATTTTTTTATTAGTTTGTATTCCTTATTTAGAACGAACTATATTCCGGTCTTCGGATATTGGATGTTCTTTAAAAAAGAAGTCTTTTGCCTCTTTATAATTTTTGCAGTAGATTGTGCAGTATTTTTTTATTTTTTCAGTGTATTTTTCAAATGATTCATCATATATTCCGCAGGTTTTGAAGCCGGCGTTTTTCGCCGTCCGCAGTGCGTAAAGCGCATCTTCAAAAACCCATGTTTCCTGCGGTTCTGTTTTTAAATATTCTGAAAGCGCATAAAAAATTTCAGGCTGCTCCTTTGACATTTTCATTTCTGCAGTTGTAAAAATTCTGTCAAAATATTTTTCGGCATTCAGACGTTTTAATGCCGGGGTAAAAAGTTCTCTGTCCGTATTTGTGCAGAGAACGGTTGTTGTTCCGGCGGATTTCAGTTCTTTTAGAAAATTTTCGGCTTCGGGTTTGAATGAAATTTCGTTCCCATAGGCATCCCTTAGGATTTTATTTATTCCCTTGCATATTTCCAGGGTTGAAATACGCAGTTTGTATTCAACTTTAAGGAATTCCGCGCCCTGCTTCATGCTCATTGAAAACAGTTTTTCGCCTAGTCCCGGTTTTGGTTTTAACCCGAATGCCTTTATGTAGAGCTCCGGGCAGAATTTCCAGAACTGCATGGAATCAAGAAGTGTTCCGTCCATGTCGAAGATTGCCGCTTTTATTTTTTCCAAATTTTTATCCTTTTTTGTCTGAAAATTATCCGAAGAGCTTTTTTACCAGTTCCTTAAGTTCTTTTGCTGCTGAAAAAATATCTTTTTGCCCGAAGATTGCGCTTATGACCGAAATGCCGCAAATTCCGCTGTCCTTCAGGCAGCTCACATTTTCTTTTGTGATTCCACCGATTGCGACAACCGGAATTTTTACGGCGCCGCAGATTTCCTTAAGCGTTTTCAGCGGAACTTCGATTGCATCGGATTTGCTTCCAGTCTGAAAAACCGCTCCAACGCCAAGGTAGTCCGCTCCCTGTTTTTCCGCAAGAACCGCTTCTTCCGGAGTTTGCGCGCTTACCCCGATTATTTTTTCTTTGCCAAGAATTTTCCGCGCTTCCAGGATGCTCATGTCATCTTGCCCTATGTGAACTCCGTCCGCGTCTATTTTTTTTGAAAGCAGCACATTGTCGTTCACTACAAAAGGTACGCTGTATTTTTCGCATAGTTTTTTTAACTGAACGGCTTCTTCTTCAAAATCGGTTTCAGGAAGATTTTTTTCGCGGATTTGAACAAAAGTTGCGCCGCCTTTTATTGCTTCCTCCGTTTGCTGGATCAAGTTTTTTTCGCCGGTCCAATGCCGGTCTGTTACGGCATAGAGCAAGAGATTTTTTTTCAGCGATTCAGTCTTAAAGGATTTCAAATTTTGCTCCTGATTCAAGCTGGCAGCCTTTCATATTGCAGATTGCGTCTATAATCCTGTTCCTGTAGGTTGAATTGCCGTCTCCGTCCTGCATTTTGCTCCAGGCGAGTTCGCCTGCAAGGCCCATTGCGCAAACAGAAGCGGCGGCCGCCTCCAGAATGTTTTGCGGGTTTGCGGCTATAAATGCCGTCATCATGCCGCTAAGCTGGCAGCCTGTTCCGGTGATTTTTCCCATTTCTGGTCTTCCGTTCCGGATTGCGTAGCATTTTTTCCCGTCTGAAACTAAATCAATTGCGCCTGTTACTGCGATAACGCATTGCATTTTGTTTGCAAAATCTTTTACAAATTCAACTGATTTTTTGATATTTGAATCTGTTACCGCATCTGAAACATCTGCATCTACGCCTTTTGTAGTTCCGCTTCCAAGCGCAAGTGTTTTTATTTCGGAAATATTTCCGCGGATTACGTCAAATTTGATTTTTGAGATAAGATTTACGGCTGTTTCTGTCCTGAGCTTTGACGCTCCGGCTCCAACCGGGTCTAAAAGAACTTTGTGTCCTAGTGAATTTGCTTTTTTACCGGCAAGGAACATTGAAGGAATTGTGTTTTTGTTCAACGTTCCGATGTTGATGTTGAGTCCGCCGCAGATTGAAGTGATTTCTTCAACTTCGGATTCATCGTCGCTCATTATAGGACTTGCGCCGCAGGCAAGGATAATGTTTGCGACATCGTTTACAGTTACATAGTTTGTGATGTTGTGAACAAGCGGAGAATTTTCCCGCACATTTGAAAGAATTTTTGAGAACATAACAAGCCTCTTAAAAAAAGATTGCCTGTTTGAATAGAATGCTGGTGCTGACAGAAAAGTCCTGTTTGCGGCGGATAGTTTATTCAGCGCCGTAAAATTGCTTTAAAGCCAGTTCCTTGTTTTTCCCTACGTTGGCATTATCCAAATCAGGTTTCGGGTCAAGGCATACAGCCTACTCTCAGCCGGATTAATCCAGCTCCCCGTTTTTGCAAGTGAAATTTTTCATTGCAGATATAATTATTGTGATTTTTATTAATAAATGCAATAATCAAACGTGAGGTTTTAAAAATGTCTTGTAATTTTCCATTAAATAATGAGCAGCTCAAAGCTCTTGTAAAAAAATATCCTACTCCTTTTTATCTTTACGATGAAAAGGCAATCCGTGAAAATATGCGCGAGTTTACAAAAGCGTTCAGTATTTTTCCGTCTTTTCGTGAATTTTATGCGGTAAAGGCCTGTCCGAATCCGTATATTTTAAAAATCCTTGCTGCGGAAGGATGCGGTGCGGACTGTTCCAGCCTTCCTGAGCTTATGCTTTCTAAAATGTCAGGAATTGAAGGCAAAAAAGTTATGTTTACTTCAAATGAAACTCCGGCAGAAGAATATCAATATGCGTTTAAGGAAGGAAATATAATAAATCTTGATGATATTACACATATTGAATATTTAAAGAAGGCTCTTGGCGGCAAATTACCTGAAACTATGTGCTGCCGCTATAATCCGGGACCTGCGAAGCACGGCTGCAATTCGATTATAGGCAAGCCGGAAGAAGCGAAATATGGAATGACGCGCGAGCAGATTCTTGAGGCGTATAAAATAATGAAGGCTGAGGGTGTAAAGCATTTCGGGCTTCATACGATGGTTGCTTCTAATGAGCTGAATCCTGATTTCTTTGCCGATACTGCGAAACTTGTTTTTGAGCTTGCTGCTGAAATCAAAGAAAAGGATGATGTAAGGATTGAATTTACTGATTTAGGCGGCGGACTTGGAATTCCGTACAGACCTGGGCAGAAAAAAGTTGACTACAATGAAATTGCTCAGAAAATAAGAAAGCTTTATGACGAGATTATTGTTCCAGCCGGATTGGATCCTCTGGAAATATGCTGGGAATGTGGCCGCCCGATTACAGGACCTTACGGCTGGCTTGTTTCAACTGCGATTCATGAAAAACATATTTACCGTGAATATATTGCCCTTGATTCCTGCATGGCTGACCTTATGCGTCCTGGAATGTACGGTGCTTACCACGAAGTTTCTGTGAGCGGAAAAGAAAATGCTCCTAAGGATCATGTTTATGACGTTGTGGGCAGCCTTTGTGAAAACTGCGATAAATTTGCGATTCAGCGTCCACTTCCTGAAATCAATATCGGAGACCTTGTGATTATTCACGATGCGGGCGCGCACGGAAGGGCGATGGGTTTTAACTACAATGGAAAACTTCGTGCCGGCGAGATTCTTATGCGTGAAGACGGTTCGTTCGTTCAGATTCGCAGAAGGGAAACCGTTGATGATTTGTTCGCGACTCTGGATTTGAACGGATTGGACGGCTTTAAGGCGTAGGATTTTGAACTTCGCGCGGCGGGTATGCTGTTTATCCCTGCGCTTCCCTTGGAAAATGGAGCTGATATGAAAAAAATATTTTTAGCGCTTATTGTGTGTTTATCGGCTGTTCTGCCGTCATTTTCTGAAAAGACTCCGGTAAAATCTCTGTTTCATTACAAGCTTGAGAACGGACTTTCGCTTTTTGTGGCAGAAATCATTCCGTGCCGCTTTCGTATATAGAAATTGCGGTTCGCTGCGGTTCTTATACTCAGAATGAAAAAAATGCCGGTCTCTTTCACCTTTACGAGCACATGATGTTCAAGGGAAATTCTCTTTACAGGGACGCTGCGAGTGTGAACCGCGCGTTGAGCGATATGGGAGTTTCTGACTGGAACGGAACGACAGGCCTTGAGTGCGTGAATTATTATTTTACAGTTCCTTCTGATATGACTGAAAAGGGTCTTGAATTCTGGTCTTATGCAATCAGAAAACCTTTGATGAGCAGGACAGAATTTGAGGCGGAAAAAAAGGTTGTGATTTCGGAAATAAACGGAAGCGCATCTGATCCTTCGCGGATTCTTATGGAAGCGCGAAACGAACTGATTTTTTCTGATGCCCCTTATGCGATGAGTCCGAGCGGAAACGAAGATTCTGTAAAAAATGCGACTTTAAAGCAGCTTAAGGAAATACAAAGGACTTTTTATGTGCCGAATAATTCTGCGGTATTTGTAGGCGGAGATGTTGTGCCTGATGAAGTTTACGAAATGGTAAAAAGAACATTCGGGTCGTGGAAAAAAGGAAAAAATCCGTTTGCCGATGGAATGATAAAACATTCAAAAGAGCCTTTTGGCAATCCTGTTTACCGCGTTATGCCATATGAGAAAATTTCAGGGCAGCTTGCGCAGATTATGGTGGAATTCCGCGGCCCTGATGCGGCTTATGATTTGGATGATACTTATCCGGTGGATGTTCTTTTAAATCTGATTGAAAATCCTTTGGGAATTTTTAAAAAATCTCTTGTGGATGATAAAATGCTTGGTGTTCCTGACTCCGGTTATGCAGGAGGAGGGTATCAGACGCGGAAAACCTGCGGAATTCTTTCTTTTTATGCGCTTGTAACGCAGCCTGAGCTTGATGTTGCTGAAAGGGCAAAGTATTTCGCGGAGAAAATTCCTGGTCTTGTTGAAAAAACTGCGGCGGAAGCGGAACAGGAGCAGATTCGTAAAATCTGCGAAAGGCTTGATGACGACAATATAATCACGCGGCAGACAGCGGAAGGTCTTCTTGGAACGCTGCGTTTCTGGTGGTCTGTAAGCGGCGAAGATTATTATTACACTTACAACCAGAAAATTGCGGATGTTACCAGCGGTTTGCTTGTTGAATTTTCAGAAAAATACTTAAAATGGAAAAATCCTCTGGTTACAGTTCTTGTAAGTCCTGCGGTTTACGAAAAAACAAAAAATCAATTTGAAAAAGCCGGTTTTGAGGAAATAAAAAAATGAAAAAATATTTTATGAGCTGGGAGTGTATGTTTTTTTTGTCCTTTGCCGTGTCAGGAAGAATCAGATGGATGCAAAGCCTTGAAAAAACGGGCAGCTCCCGAAACTCCATCCGCCGAAGAGCCTTGATTGCGATTATGTTTTTTTTTGTTGCCCTGATTTCTTTTTGCAGGTGAGGCAGGAAAGACAGAAAAATTTCTTTTAAAAAATGGCATTCCTGTCTATGTAAAGGATAATGAAGAAAGCGAATTGTGCGCGGTTTATGCGGTGATTTCCGGCGGTGTTGAATACTTGTCTCCCGAAACAAGCGGGCTTGAATCGGCGGTTCTATCCCTTATGTCTATGGGGTCAAAGAATTACAGTTATGAAGAGCTTAAGTCTTTTGCCTATGAAACCCAGGGAGGCTTTTCCTCCTATTCAATAAATGACGGTTCTGTTTACGGAATGAGCTGCATTTTAAAATATTTTGATAAGACTTTTGCCCGGTTTGCGGACAGTTTTTTTTATCCGGAATTTTCTGAACGCGAATATGAAATTTTGATGCAGGGATACAGGCAGAAGGTCGCGCAGCAGATGAACGATCCTTCCGGAATGCTGTTTTACTATATGAATAAAATAATTTATTCCGGTCATCCGTATGCGGCCGGCACGGAAGTTACGCAGGATTCTGTTGATAATATAACTCTGGATGCGATTAAAACCCATTATAAAACGCTTAAAGATTCAAGACGAATTTCTTTTGTTGCGGCAGGTAATGTGGATTCAAGAAAACTGGTTGAGAATTTGAATAAGACTTTTGGAACTTTGACACCGCTTCCGTCTCCGTTAAAGAGCACGGCGATTCCTGGAATAAAAATTGACGGAAAACCTGTTGTGCTGGCACATTCCGGGGCTTGCGGAGCAGGACACGCATTAAGGGTTTTCGCTTCTCCGGAGGTTGATTCCGGGGATTATCCTGTCGCGCGTATTGCCGCAAATATTTTTAGCGACGTGCTTTTTAATGTTGTCCGGGAAAAATACGGAATATGCTACACGCCTTCAAGCAGCGTTTCTTCCAGCGATGCGCCATTTGGTTATGAGTTTTTCTTTAGAACTACGAATTTCGGTGAACTTTCAAAAGCGCTGGAAGAAGCCCGGGAATTTATGGAAAAAGGAATTCTGATAAGCGGAAAGGACAGAAACGGTGCGTACAGGACTGAGCCTTTGGAAAGCCGTCTGCAGGGATACAAGAATTCTTATATCAACAGAAAATATTCAACCCAGAACACGTGTGGAGGAGTCGCGTCAAGAATGGCGGCAAGCCTTTTGCAGTTCGGGGATATTGATTCTGCGGATGCCCTTACGGATATTGTAAAAAAATGTTCAGCCGGGCAGGTTATTTCTGTGTTCAAAAAATATTGGATAGATGAAACATCTGAATGGTTTGCGGTTGTCGGACCGGATGAAGAAGAAAATGTTGAAAAGATTCTTGATGCGATGTAGTCGCGAAAAAAGTAAAAACTTTACGCAACACCTGTTAGATTTGTAATTTTTGTTATTTATAACAAAATTACAAATCTAATTAAATAAAAAAATCGCCGCATGGCGATTTTTTTTTATTTGGAGATAATCGGATTCGAACCGACGACCCTTTGATTGCGAACCAAATGCTCTACCAACTGAGCTATATCCCCAAAAGTTAATTTATCATATCAGTTTTACTTAATTTATGCAATTTCTTTTTTATATTTCTTTTGCGCGTGCAAATGACATTCAATGCTGATTCTGATATAATGGAAGAATGAATTCTATTGAAGTAAAATGTATTGTCAAGGAAGGGGCGTCTCTTCCTGTTTATAAAACTTTGGGCGCGGCTGGTGCAGATGTCTGTGCCTGTGTTGAAAAGCCGGTTGTTATTCCAGCCGGAAAACGTGGTGTTGTTCAGACAGGCTTGTCTTTTGAAATTCCGGAAGGATATGAAATTCAGGTCAGACCGCGTTCGGGGCTGGCTGTAAAAAACGGAGTAATGGTTTTGAATACTCCTGGAACTATTGACAGCGACTATCGTGGCGAGCTTATGGTTATTCTGGCAAATTTCGGTGACTCTGATTTTACTGTTAATTGCGGCGACCGTATTGCCCAGCTTATTGTTGCTCCGGTTACGCAGGGAATCTTTGTAAAGGCGGATAAGCTTGGAGAAACTGAACGCGGAGCGAATGGTTTTGGTTCTACTGGAGTATAGGGTTGAAGTTAGAATCTGGTATTGAACTTTTAAAAAAATCTTTTTCGGGCTTTATTGAAACTTTTAATTCTAAAAAGAAGTTTTTTTTTAGAACCGCAGGAACATTTCTGCATGAATTTTACCGTAGACACTTAAAAGAAAAAGTTTGTTTTGCAAAGGAAAAAGTTGATTATGTCCTGGTAAGGTTTTTTCATAAAGGCGAGCTTAAAAATCATGTTCTGATTCGTTATCTGGTAAAGGAGCTTCTTCTTTATTTTACAGTTGCGTTTCTTTTCTTTTTTATGGTTTTTTTTGTAAACCAGATTCTTCTGCTGATTGCGGATATTTTAAAAAAACACGTGCCGTTAGGCGACACGATGCGGCTTATGGTTTATTCGCTTCCGACTGTTATCGCGCAGTCTGCGCCGGATGCTACTCTTGTAGGATTCCTGATGTGCCTTGGCCGCCTTATGAGCGACAACGAGGTTCTTATTTTCAGGGCTTCCGGACTTGGCTATTCGTTCATTGCGGTTCCTGTTATTGTTCTTGGAATTGTAATATCAATAGCTTCTTTTTATGTGAATGACTATCTGCTTCCTATTGGAACAATAAAATTCAACAGGCTTAAGCATGAGATAACAAATTCAAATCCTGGCGTAATTATTGAGCCGAATTCAATAAAGTCTTTTGATGATTTTACTATTGTAATCGGAAATGTCAAGGATTCAAAAATATCAGACCTTGTGTTTTTTGACGAACGCTCTTCCGATACGCAGACGATTATTGCCGCGCGCGATACAGAAATGGTTTCTTCCAAGCAGGATGGAGTTCTTTGCAGCTTAATATGAACGATTCGGTTGTCGCGTCGCTTAAAAAAACTTCCCGCGAAGATTTTGACATTTTAGGCTCTTCTAAGGCGACCCTTAATATTCTGGATTCTCAGGTTCTTGACACAAATCTCCAGGTCCGTCCGCGCGAAATGACTTCCTACGACCTTGGCCGCCAAATTCGTCTGATGAAGGCAAATCCGAATACCAGTAAATATCGCCTGAATACTTATAAAATGGAATTTCACAAGAAATTTTCAAATCCGTTCTGTTCGATATTTTTTGCAGTTCTGGCGTTGCCGCTTGCCTTTATTTTTGGAAAACACAATGGTCAGACAATATGTCTGATTTTCGGTCTTGTGATAAGCGTTTTGTACTGGGCTATGACGATTTTGGGGCAGATGTTTCTCTCCGCATCGGGATTAACGCGGTTATCGCCATGTGGTTTCCTGACGTCCTTATCGGGGCGGTGGGAATAACTCTTTATTTTGTATTAAAACGAAAATGAAATTACATCGGTATTTATTTCAGCGGTTTATTCCTGTTTTTTTAGGTTCTCTTGGATTTTTTTCTCCGGTTCTGATTCTTGTGGATCTTCTTATGAATCTTACAAGCTATATTCAGAACAATGCCGCCGCATCCGATGTTGCAAGGGTTATACTTCTGTATTTGCCAAAGACAATCTGGTATGCGATGCCGCTCGGAATCCTTTTTGCGGTCGCATATACGCTAAGTGATCTTTACGCAAATAACGAGCTTACCGCAATCTTTTCATCAGGGGTCTCTCTGATTCATTTTGTTTATCCGTTGTTGATTTTTTCTATTATAATGAGTTTTGTGCTTTTCTTTTTTGAAAATTTTATTGTAGTTCCTACGCTGGCTGAAAAAAACGAGCTTCAGAATTCTCTGCTGCATAAAGAAAAATCCTTGAACAAATCCAATATCGTTGTAATATCGGACGGCGGATTAATTGTGTATAAAGCCCGCCATTATGAAAGCGCTTCTAAAAGGCTGTCGAATTTATACATTATTTTTAGGGATGATGAAAAAAAAACTTAAGGCGATTGTCTATTCAGATTATGCTCTGTGGGATGAAACATCTTCGCTATGGAATCTTGGAAACAGTCTTGAATATGATTACGAAAATGAAATAATGACTGTATCGCATTCCGTAAAAGATGAATACAGGAAGCGGCTTTCTGAAAGCTATGAAGTTTTTCAGAGCAATGTAAAGAATATTCAGGATGTTGATGCAAAGCAGGCAAAAAATTATATCGAGCATTTGAAAAGGGCGGGTCTGCCTTATCAGGAGGAACTTTCTGAATATTACAAGAAATTTGCGTTTCCTTCTGTTGTTTTTATCGTTGTTTTTCTTTCCATTGGAATTTCTGGAAAATCCCGGAAGAACGTTTTGCTCATAAGTTTGTCACTTTCTGTTGCGGCCGCTGTTTTATTTTATGTAACGCAGATGGTCACAATGATTCTTGCTGCGGGCGGATATATTTCTCCGTTTATGGGCGCATGGTTTCCTGTTTTTCTTTTTATTATAATAAGCATTGTCTTGCTTTATTACGCAAGAACTTAATTCTTATTGACACAGCATCGCGATTAAATATATTTTTTTGAGGTTTTTATGAAGATTTTTAATATTCTGCACAAAAGCAAAGATGGCCGGGCTAGAAACGGCTTGCTGGAACTTCCGCACGGAACGGTCAGAACTCCTGTTTTTATGCCGGTTGGAACTAGCGCAACTGTAAAAGCAGTTACAAAAGACGACCTTGAAGAAATCGGGTTTGAAATAATCCTTGCGAATACATATCATCTTTTTTTGCGGCCAGGCGCAGATTTGATTCAGGAAGCCGGCGGATTGCATGGTTTTTCAAAATTTGAAAAAAATTTTTTAACGGATTCCGGTGGATTTCAGGTTTTCAGCCTTTCCTCACTGCGAAAAATAAATCCTGAAGGCGTGAAATTTCAAAGTCATCTTGATGGAAGCTATCATCTTTTTACGCCTGAAAATGTTGTGGAAACTCAGGTTAAGTTTAATTCGGATATTCAGATGCAGCTGGATGTTTGTTCCGGTTACGGAGTTGAACGAAAGGAAGCCGAGCATGCGCTGCAGGTTACGAGTTCCTGGGCTGAGCGTGCAAAAAAACAGTGGCTTTCGGCGCAGGAACGTGGCTATAAAGGTGTGCTTTTTCCGATTGTCCAGGGGAATTTTTTTGAAGATTTGCGAAAAAGAAGCGCTGAATTTGTTTCAGGCCTTGATTTACCGGGAATTGCAATCGGCGGTTTGAGCGTAGGCGAGCCTGCCGGCGTTTTTGCGGATTTTTTGAAGCATACGATGCAGTTTCTTCCGGAAGAAAGCCGGTTTACGTAATGGGAATCGGAACCCCTGAATATATTCTGGAAGCAGTTTCAGACGGAGTCGATATGTTTGACTGCGTTCTTCCTACGCGAAATGCAAGGAACGGCGCATATTTTACGCATGACGGCCAGCTTTCAATAAAGCAGGAACGGTATAGACATGATTTTAAGCCGGTTGATTCAGAATGTGGATGCAAGGTTTGCCGTACTTACAGCCGCGCCTATCTTAGACATCTTTTTAAGGAGCAGGAAATTTTAAGCTCTATTCTTGCAAGTTATCATAACCTTTATTTTCTTCACAATATGATAGAAGAAATTCGCGCCGCGATTGACGGCGACCGTTTTGAAGAATACAAGAAGAATTTTCTGGCGCGTTACGAAAGAGGAGAAATTCTGTGAAAACTTTTGATTTTTCGGCAAAAAAAAGTCTCTTTTTTGCGTTGATTTTTTTAGTTTTTTCTTTTTTAGGAAGATTTTTTGTTCCGGCGCAGAGCGTTGAAATTTCAGACGAGCCGGAAGTCTCTTTCCGTTGAGGAGGATTTATCCTCGGAAGATAATCTGGTTTCAGAAGATATTTCAGCCTCAGGAGATGTTTCTCCTTCAGAAGATATTTCACCTTCAGAAGATGTTTCAACCGCGGAAGACGTTCCATCATCAGAAGATGTTCCGTCCGAAGAAACGGATGAAAATTCTGAAACCCCGGCATTTTCATTGAATGCGGAATCTGTTGAAGATGAAAACATTTCTGAGGAAAGCGAAACTTATGAAAACGACGTGTATGGAGATGATATTTCTTCAATTCAGGTAGAAATTCCTGCCGAAATTCGTCCAAGAAAGCCGGATTCTGAAAAATTAAGCGAAAGTCAAAAAAAAAGACGAAGACGGCTCGGAATTCGAGACAAATTCAATGACACTTTCTTATGGCACTCCGTCCGAAATAAATTCCGTTGTAGATAAGATTGTCGAGGCGGACGACCCTCGTTACAGCGATGCGCTTTACGACCTGTTTTATTCCACAGCCAGCAATGATGTCCGAAAAAAAATTCTTGGATATTTTGCGCGCCAGAAAGACCCTTGCCTTTCTTCTTATGCGGTGGAAATTATTGCAGACCCTTATGATTCTCCGCTTGCTCTTGTCCAGGAATGTATGGGTTATGTTTCAGAAGTGAACTGCAAGGAGGCGGCTCCGGCTCTTATAAAACTGATAGATGCTGATGAGGAAAAGTATTTTTCTTCTGCTCTTTCAGCGCTTGGAAAAACCGGGGGCGCAAAGGAATCTCTGTATCTTGCAAAATTCCTTGAACGCGACGACCTGGAAACAGCGCAGCGTCAGGCTCTTATGCGTACCTTGGGTCAAATGAACGCTGTGGAGACTTTTGATGCCATCATGAAAATCGCGCAGGATGAGGATGAAAATAGTTTTGTCCGTATGTATGCGGCCGAAGCGATAGGAAACATGAAAAAAGACGAGGCGATTCCTGTTTTGATAAAACTTTTTGAAAGCAGCGATCCTAATATGCGCGAATATTGCATAAAGGGGCTCCAGAATTTTCCGAATTCAAAAAAAGCAAAATCCGCTATTGTTCAGGCGATTCGTGATGACCATGTAAAGGTTCGCATTCAGGCTGTAAAAGCCGTAAAGGAGATGCAGATGAAAGACGCGATGGAATATCTTATTTATCGCGCGAAAAATGATTCTGAAAATTCTGTAAAAAAAGAAACCTATCCTGTAATCGCCGAATTTGATACTCAGAAAGGAAATGAATTTCTGTTGAAGCAGATTACGGATAAAAAAGTTCCTGATTCGGCAAAACTTATGGCGGCGGAAGCCCTGTTAAAGACCGGAAATAATTCCGGCACAAAGGAAATCGCGGAGCTTGCAAAGGAAATTGTGGACGATCCTGCCAGAAAATCCTTGAAATATGCGCTTGGAAAAACCATGGCGAAATATATGAAGCCGGCTTTTGCGGATGCTGCGGTTCTTTATATTCAGTCAAAAGATTCCCAGCTTGTCGCGATTGGACTTGATATGTATAAAGCCGGCCGCTACGAAACTGTAAAATCCGCGGTAAAAACTCTGGCGGAAGATAAAAAGAATTCTGCAAACCGCAAAAGAGCCAGAAAACTTCTTGGAATGGAAGATGAGGAATTTGAAGAAAAAGACTCTTCCGCGGATGCGAAATAATTTTGCTTATTTTGAAAGACTGTTCAGTATTCCGTAAATCCTGTTGATTTTTTGTTTCTGTTCCTCTGTAAAAACATTTTCAGCGTCGGCAAGTGTTTCCAAAGAGGCCAGGCTTTCATTGATTGCCGTTGGAAGTCCTCTGGAAACTTTGTTCCAGAATGTTCCTTTGCCGTCCGTAAAAAGGCAGATGAAGCCGTATTCCTTGCTTTTTTGCTTGGCAACCGTAACTTTAAGGATATTCTGGCATGCCCCGGTTATTTTTTCAGCGGCGTTTTCTTCTGAAATATTAACGTTGAGCTTCCTGTTCCAGCTTTTTTCAGGAACAGGAGAAAGGTCAAGGTTTTTTGCGAGTTTTATTGCGGTTGTAAGCTTTTCGTTCTCAAGAAGAACAAATCCGTTTGAAAAAACAATTTTACACATCAAAGAACCGAATGATTTTATTTTTTCAGAATTTTCTTCGGCTCTTGCAGCCTTTGTAAATTCATCGAACGCAAGCATAGCCTGTTTTTTTCCTTTTTTGATTTTGACAGGAAAAACTTCGCCGCCAAAAGTAACGGTGTTCTCGTTTTTATCTTTTGCTTCGGCTTTTTTGTTCTCACGCTCGCTTTGTTTTTTTGAGATATGCTGTTCATATTCATCAGCCTGATTTTCAAGCGTTTTCTTTTTGCGGATATTTTCAAGCTGTCTTAGAATATCTGGAGAAATTTGAGCCAGGATTGACTTTGTGAGCGGCGAGACGCTCATCGCATACATTCTGCTGGTGCGCACTATTTCTCCGGCGACAATGTAAAGCGGATCCTGCTTGAACATCACAGAACCCGGATGGATGAAAATATTGTCGGCTGTCAAAGACTGGTAGCATTCCCGCTTTTTTCGTATGCAGACAAACTGAATCATTCCGCATCCAATGCATGCAAGGTAGTCTGATTTGCTTCCGCCGCCAAGAACCGGAATGTTCATGTGGAAAATTATGTCCTTGAGCTGCGCATCGATATTTTCAATTTCGCGCATAATGCGTTCGTCAAGATAATTCTTTTTGCAGAATTTTTCTTTTTTTGCATTGTCATCGCACTTTAGCCAGGCGTTAAATAAGTTCAGGTAGCTTACAAATCGCCCTGTATGTCGCGGAACGCGTGATGGGCGCGGCGCGCTTCCATTTCTTCTCCAGGCGGAAGAACGAACGGACTGTTCGCGCTAAGGAAAGCGGCCGCCACAAGAATTTCTTCAAGAACATTCGGGTAGCGCATTATGGATTCAACGATTATTCGGCTGATTCTCGGTTCAAGCGGGAATGCCACCATCATTTTTCCGGTTGAAGAAAGCGAATTGTCCGGCGCAAGGGCTCCCAGCATATTCAAGGTTTCTACTGCTCCGTGGATATTTTCAATTCCCGGCGGAGAAATAAAATCAAATCCTGTAAAGTCAGTTATTCCCAAGTCTGCCATCTGAAGAATTACTTCGCTTAGATCGGTTCTGTAGATTTCTTCTGTAGTGTACATTGGTCTGGTTTCAAAATCTTTTTTGGGATAAAGCCTGTAGCAAGTTCCCGGCTGGGTTCTTCCTGCGCGTCCGCGGCGCTGGTTGCAGCTTGCCTTGCTTACCTGGGTTTCTATAAGGCTTGAGGTAAATGTGTGGGGATTATAAAAATTCAGCTTTGCAAGCCCGGAGTCAATGACGTAGGTTATATCGGAAATTGTTACTGATGTTTCTGCGATGTTTGTGGAAATTATTATTTTTTTCTTTCCTTTCGGCGCCGGAAGGAAAACGCGTTCCTGGTCTTCTTTGGAAAGACGTCCGTAAAGTGGCAGTGTATGGATTTTTTTCGCAAAATGGGATTTGTCCAGCATCCCCATGCAGTCTTTTATGATTTTTTCGCCAGGAAGAAATATAAGGATTCCACCGTCATCATCGTTTGAAAGAATCCGTTCCACCGTCGAGCTGATTTTTGCGAGCATGGCCGCGCTTGCAGTTTCGCTTATAGTGCTTGCTGCGATTTTTGGCGGGTCATAGACCATTGTTACAGGAAAAGTTTGTGTTTCAATCGTAACAATCGGGCATCCGTTAAAATACTTGCTGAATGTTTCTGCGTTTATTGTCGCAGAACTGACAATCACCTTGAATTCTTTTCTTTCTGCAAGAACCCGTTTTAAAAGTCCAAGAACAAAATCAATGTTAAGGCTTCTTTCATGGGCTTCGTCAACCATGATTACTGAATATTTGCTCAGCCATGGATCAAGCTTCATTTCCTGAAGAAGAATTCCGTCTGTCATTATTTTAATTTTTGTAGTCAGGTCGGTTTTGTCTTCAAAGCGCATTTTATATCCGACAAGCCCCGGATATGTTGTTCCAAGCTGTTTTGCAATGAATTCGCTTACGCTCAGTGCCGCGATTCGCCGCGGTTGTGTTACAGCAATCATTCCGTTCGCGTCGTAGCCTGCTTCGTGCAGGATTACCGGAATTTGCGTTGTCTTTCCAGAACCTGTTGGACTTTGGACAACTACAACCTGATTGTCTTTTAACGCGGCAAGAATGCGCTCTTTTTGTTCGTAAACCGGAAGTGATTTGTAGTCTATTGCCATATTGTTGTTTCCTTGATATTCTCTGTTATTTTTTTTCTAGCCTGAATATATTCTGCCCATTCGGTGCGGCCAATATCTTCCAGGTAGCGTATAAAATCATCGTCCAGGAATTTAATTACAAATTCCCAGGCTGTATTTATATATGTTGTAATGAAATGCGTTTCAATTTTTTCGATGGAAGTTTCCTGCCTGCTGTTTTTTTGAAAAACTAATTTTAGAATCATTCCATCGCCGGTGTCATCCCTGGGATTTTCTGGATTTTTAAAATCCGGTTCCCATCTCTGGCCGCTGATAGTATTTCCATTTCCGTATATTATAGCATTTTTTAAAAGTTTTGTTTCATTTTCGCCGAAAAATTCCCTTTCACGCACAATGTGAGGATGATTTGACCAGATTACGTCGACTCCTTTTGAAATCAGGCTGCGGTAGTAGCTTTTGCGTTTCTTCTGTATGAAGAATGTATTCCGGTTCGTCTGTGTGTATGGAAAGAATCATTAGGTCGCATGGATTTTCTTTTCTAATCTGAACAAGATATTCCGAGAATTCTTCCCAGTTTTTTTTGCTTGCGACGACATAGTTCAAATATGAGCGATAATCAGGGCGGTTTAAAATTTCTGTGACGGCAACAAAAAGGATTTTCCAGTTTCCTTTCCGGATTATTTTATACGAAATTTTTTCCCCCGGAGATTTGTTTATTCCGCAAAAATAAACCGGCCGCTCTGAAAGTTTAGAATCTTCTTCTATTTTTTCACCCCATTTTCGGGTTTCGTTTATTCCTTCCAGCCCTTTGTCGTTCGTGTGGTTGTTTACAAGCGAAAAAACATTAAAACCGGCATCGATTGCCGCTTCCGGATAGGATGGCTGCATATTAAAATCTGGGTAAGGCGAAAAGGGCAGGTTTTTGTTTACCGGCGCCTCGATGTTTGCGAATGAAAAATCCGCGCCGGAAACCAGAGGTTTTATGTCTTTCCAGATTTTGCTGTAATTCTTCATGCTGTAGTTTGACCTGTGCGCCATAATGTCGCCGGCAAAAAGAAGCGTCAGGCGTTCTGGTTCTTCCGTTTTTTCAGTTTTTGGAAGTGATTTGCAGGAAAAAAGAAAAAAAACAGCGGCTGTTATTGCATAAAAATATTTAAAACTCATCTATATATATGATTATAACATACCGCAACGTACAAGAAAAGTATGAAAATGCCGGTATCAGGTCTGTTTAATTTTTTTAATATTTGATATACTTTAAATGAATTTTAATAAGTGGAAATAAAATGAGCGAAAAAGAGAGCAAGCTCCAGAATATCATAGAACTAGAGTTAAAACTTGATGAAATAAAAGACGTTGACGTTTTGATTGAAAGAATTCTTTCTGAATCAAGGAAAATTGTAAATGCGGATGCAGGGTCTATTTATGTGAAGCACGGTGAAAAACTCAAGATAAAATATGCCCAGAACGATACTCAGTTAAGAGAGCTTCCGCCGGGCGAGAAACTTCCGTATCTTTTCTTTTCTTTTCCGATAAATAAAACTTCAATCGCCGGTTATGTTGCAAGCACCAAAGAGGCTCTTACAATAGACGACGCATACAATATTCCGGAGGAAACTCCGTACAAGTTTAACCGTCAGACGGATTTAACTACAAATTACAGGACAAAATCTATTTATACTTTTCCGCTTGTTATGAACAACGGAATTCTTCTTGGCGTTCTTCAGATTATTAATAAGCTGGATGAAAGGGGACGTGTTGTTGGATTTACTGAAGAAGACGGAACGTACCTGAAGCATTTTGCGCTTTCTGCCGTAAGGGCGTTGCAGCATGCTTACAATACGCACGAAAATCACCGCAAAATGCTTAAGATGTCAGAATTCCGCGATCCCAAGGAAACTTATCTTCATACGGAGCGAGTCTCAAGCATTTCCCTGGAAATTTACGACCGGTGGGCTTTTGATAAGAACATTCCTGAGAATATACGTCATTCCTACCGCGATAATTTAAAAATCGCCGCAAAATTCCATGATATTGGAAAGGTCGGGATTTCCGATTTGATTTTAAAGAAGCCTGGCCGCTTTGACGACTGCGAGCGGCAGATTATAAAAGGTCATACTTGCATAGGAGCGCAGCTTTTTGATCCCGCAGAGACCGATGTGGATATTATGTGCCGGGATGTCGCCTTGTGTCACCACGAGCGCTTTGACGGTGGTTCTGCCGGTTATCCAGGAAAAAAATATTTTGAAGGCGGGTATGCGAATTTTCAGATTGGTTGTCCGGTTGCGGATGTGATTCCGCTGAAAGGTGAGGAAATTCCGCTTGCCGCCCGCATTGTTGCGGTTGCAGATGTTTTTGACGCCCTTTCGCACAGAAGATGCTATAAGGAAGCCTGGTCGCTGGATGATGCTTTTGCTGAAATACAGAGCTGCTCGGGAACTCAGTTTGACCCGGAAGTTGTCCTTGCGTTTATGAAAGTTCGGGAGCGCGTTGAGCAGATTTTAATCAACTATCACGACGACGAAGAGTAGCCATTGCCTTTTCAAGGGAAATTTTGAATTTTTCAAGGTTTTCCGCTGTGTAGTTCTTTTCTTTTTTTCCGCCGAAACCCAGGGACGCCAGCTGGAAATTTAAATTGCGGTCCTGAATGCGATATTTTATGTTGTCTTTGTCAAAAATAGTTCCGCGGTCATTAATTGTTACAATATTGTTGTTTACAAGCCGTTCTGCCAGGAGCGTGTCTTTGTTATGACAAGGCTTTTTTTGTCTGCGCCGCTAAAGATGTAGTTGTCTGCGGCATCCTTTGTCTGTTCGCATACAATCATTTCGTAACCAGCTGATTGGGTGTTGAGCTTTCTGTTTGCAACAACTTTGAGTTTTAGATTGCCGGCCGTGCAGTACTGCGCCATATAATTCAGGACAAGAGCAGGACAGTTGTCGCCATCTATAAAAACGGAAATCATTTTAAAGCCCTGTCGATTTTTTCTATAAGATTTTTTGTAATCCTGTCGGCCTCTTCGTCTGTTGTATTGTTTTCCAGTGCGGCCTGAAATTTTAAGGAACGGCCTTTTGCTTTGTAAAGCTCGTCGCTGAGCATAATTCCGGCAAGGATTGAAATTTTCAGAGGATCGGAAAGAGCGCCTCCGGCTTCTATCTGGCTTACAATCCTTTTGTAGTACCCGAGAATCTTCTCAAGGTATGCGGTGTCTTCATCTGCTTTTATTGAAAAAGATGTTCCTAGAAGATCTATTTGAAGCGTTCCTTTTGCCATAGATTTATATTAAAAAATATCGAATTGACCGTTTTCGTTTTCAGATGGAGCTGGCTGTGCGGAAAAATCCTGTTGATGAACAGGCTGCATTGTATTGAACTGCGCGGTGTTTTGCTGCTGTGGGAAACTTTCCGGATTTGAACCGGAGCAGGCTGTTCTGCGGCTGGTTGCGGAACTTGCAGATTTTCTGCGGATTCCGGCTGCTTTTGAATTGGTTCCTGCGGTTCGTTCTGAACCGGATGGGGTGGAGTAAAGGAAGACGCCTGGCCGGTTGCTTTCAATACAGAATTTTCTATTGAATTTAACCGGTCGAGCGCTTTTAAGATTCCGCTTTCAATCTTATTTTGGTCTGATTCAAAAGTTGAAAGTTGCTCCGACTTGCTTGAAAGCGCATTTGTGAGCTCAGAACATTTACTGCGCAGAGCATCGTTTTCAGCCTGTAGCTGTGCAATTTTTGCAACAGCGCTTTCTACTCTTTGTTCAAGAAGCAAAATCTGATCAAGCGAAATCATAGTAAATTCCTTATGCCGCTAAGGCATTATGCCTTTAAAGCGTTTTTTGCAGCTTCAACAACTGCCTTGAATGCCACTGGATCTTCAATCGCCATGTTTGAAAGTGACTTGCGGTTGAGTGTGATTCCAGCTTTTGCAAGTCCGTCGATAAAGCGTGAGTATGTAAGGCCTTCATCTCTTACTGCTGCGTTGATACGCGCAATCCACAATGCACGGAAATTGCCCTTGCGGTCGCGGCGGTCAACGTAAGCGTGGTTCAATGCTTTTACGACAGCGTCTTTTGCTGGTTTATAGTTTGATTTTCTGTCACCGATAAAACCTTTTGCAAGCTTTAAGATTTTTGCACGGCGATTCTTTCTTTTTGTTCCGTCTATTGCTCTTGACATATTTTATACTCCATTAACCGTACGGCAGCATCTGCTTACGGATTCTCTTTGCGTCAGCTTCTGCAAGAATTCCTGTTTCACGAAGCTGTCTCTTTCTTTTTGGTGAACGCTTTGTCAGAATATGACGAAGGTTCTGTTTCTTGTACTTGATTTTTCCGCTGCCAGTTGTTGAGTAACGTTTTGCAGCAGACTTCTTTGTCTTCATCTTAGGCATTTCATTTACCTCAATTTTTTTATTTGGCTTTTGCTGAAATTGTCATGGACATTGTTTTTCCATCCATTGCTGGCTGTTTTTCCATGACATACGCTGAAGTAAGCCTTTTCAAAACTTCATTCAGGACATCGTAGCCGAGTTCGGTGTGCGCAAGCTCGCGTCCGCGGAAACGGATTGTAACTTTTACCTTGTCGCCCTCGTCCAGAAATTCCTGTACATGCTTGGCTTTTGTATCAAGATCTCCAGGTCCAATCTTAGGCTGCATACGGATTTCTTTTAACTTTAGTACTTTCTGATTCTTTTTGGATTCACGGAGCTTTTTTTCCTGTTCGAATCTGTACTTGCCAAAATCAAGTATCTTACAAACCGGCGGATTAGCATTTGGACTCACCTCAACAAGATCAAGATCCTTTTCCTTAGCCAATTTAAGAGCTTCCAGTGTAGGAACGATTCCTTTCTGATTGCCCTCGTCATCGATAAGTCGAACCTCCCGGACTCGAATCATTTCATTTATCCTCTGTCCCTTGTTGTTGTTTCTGTTGTCTTGGTATGCCAACTATCCTCCTCGTGTTCATAAAACACAAAATACATATAAACGTAATTATTATTATATATGAAAAAATGCGGATGTGTCTATATTGAAATTTGCTCTAAGATTGAAAAAAAAACGTTTCCTGAGGATTGTTAAGAAGGAGCTGGCGCCGGCGGAGTATGATAAATGAATAAAGGCTGGTTTTGCAAGGCAAAACCAGGTAGCGGGCTGAATAAACTTGAGGGTAAAAGTTCGGAGGCCCGCGTGTGGCAGGGATTGTAGTGGAAATGAGGCTTGCCGAATTGCAGCGGAAAGCCCGGCGGCGAGCCCTGCGAGCCGAGCCACCCGGAAAAGAAAAATGCTGTTGTAAATGTGTTTCGGTGGTGGTATTCTTTAATCACTCAGTTTTGAGAATATTTTAATCGAAGGTTTTTTATGGATTTTATTAAGAATTTGAGGGATAAGGCCAGGGCTGCCGGAAAAACTATTGTTCTTTGCGAGGGCGAGGACAAGCGTGTTGTTGAGGCTGCTTCTTCTGCTGTAAAATTGGGGATTGCAAAGATTATTCTTTTGGGAAATAAGGAAGAAATTGAAAAATTCGGGTTTGACATGGATGGCGTTAAGATTGTGGATCCGCTTTCAGACCCTAATGCCGACAGGTATGCGGAGATTCTTTTTAAAGCCAGGGAAGGCAAGATAAATAAGAAGACTGGCGCTCCTGAGTATGCTGATGTAGCCGCCGCGAAGGCCGCCGCTCTTAAGGATTATACGATGTACGGCGCTTTGATTCTGAAGGCCGGCGATGCTGATGGTTTTGTTTCCGGCGCATGCCATTCTACTGCGAACACGCTGCGTCCGGGACTTCAGGTTATTAAGACCGCTCCTGGAATCAGAACGGTTTCTTCTTGCTTTATTATGGTCGCTCCGCCTACCGGAAATAAATATGTTCCTGACGGAATTGCGGTTTTTGGTGACTGCGCTGTTAATATTGAGCCGACCGCGGAGGAGCTTGCTGATATTGCTGTGGCTTCTGCCGAGACTGCGAGGGTGATTGCCGGAATTGAGCCGAAAGTCGCGATGCTCTCGTTTTCTACGAAGGGTTCTGGAAATGATTCAAAATTTATGATACGGTTTCCAAGGTTCGGAAGGCTGCCGAGCTGGCGAAGGCCGCGGCTCCTGACCTTGAGCTTGACGGTGAATTTCAGTTTGACGCCGCCGTTGCGCCGGAAGTTGGAAGCCTTAAGGCTCCGGGAAGCAGTGTCGCGGGCCATGCGAATACATTTATTTTCCCGAACATCAATGCCGGAAACATCGGCTATAAGATATGCGCAAGAATGGGAGGCTGGAAGGCGATCGGTCCTGTGTGCCAGGGCTTTGCCAGACCTTTGAACGACCTTTCCCGCGGCTGCAACGTTGATGAGATAATTGATACTGTCGCGGTAACCGCTTTGCAGGCGTAGTAAGTTTTTTTTACAATTTTTAAAGCCCGGTGCTTTTGCGCCGGGCTTTTTTTTTTGTGTTTTTTCACCGGTGTTTTTTTTTCACCGGGTGTATTTGTGGGTTTTGTTTTAGGTCTACGAGTTTTTTTTAGAAACATTTTATCAGGTATAATACGACGCTTGGCTTGATATGGTGACATAAAAGATGGTTGCAAAGGTGAGGAAAGAAACAGAAAATTAAAGGCAATGCGCTTGTCTTGCAAGCTTCGCATTGCCTTTTGTTTATTGATGTCCTATGACATATTGATTTGAAAAAGTCGGGCAAACTGGATTTGAACCAGCGACCTCAACGTCCCGAACGTCGCGCGCTACCAACTGCGCTATTGCCCGATAAAAAAAACCTTCCATCGTGTTGGAAGGTTAGGCGCGAGTGACGGGGCTCGAACCCGTGATCTCCGGCGTGACAGGCCAGCGCGATAACCAGCTTCGCTACACCCGCGTGATGTTTAGAATAATATATGAGTGTAAAAAAAAGGTCAATAGGAAAATTTGAAAAAAACAGAAAAAAATATATTTTTTTTGTTTGGTATATCGCGAAAACGTGATTATACTTAATATAGCCTGAATATCGAGTTTTTTGCAAAAAGAATAAAAGCGCAGGCAGATTTGCAATTTGTGAAGATTTTTGGCGATTGAATTAATTAAAGTGCGGAGCACCCGAATTAATACAAGCGTAGCGCGAGCCAAATCCATCTTTAGCAAATTGAAAATCTGCCGTGAGCGTTCTTTCATAATTTGCAAAAAAACTCTAAATTAAGGTTATATATGGTTGTTTTTTTTATTCCTGTTGAATTTTTAAGATTTTCAGGCTTAAAATATTTTTTCAGTTTTAGGGGTTGTTATGCAGTTGGACAGCAAAAAATACGGGTACAGATTTGATAAGGATAAAATTGAATTTTATTGTTGCAAAGAGGAGTATCCGGATCTTTTGGATTCTGAGTCTGTATATGTGAGCGGAACTTTTAACGGCTGGCTCAATACCGGAGATTCTGACTGGCTGATGAAGAAAAAGACTGAAAAGGGCAAGGTTGTTTTTGTTCTTGAAAAAAATCTTGACAACATTCTTGTTCCGGGAAATTCTGGTTTTCCTGAGTTTAAATTTTTTGGACTTTCAGAAGTCTCATCCCATCTTCTTGCGGAAAAAAATGAATCGCCTAATATTTTTCTTGGAAACAAGCTGATTCTTTTGAGCAGTCTTGAAATTGAGGAAGCTGCGAATTTAATGAAGCGGACTGAAATTTTCAAGGAAATGGACGATTTTGATCTTGGGTGTCCTGCCTGCCGTTCGGAAATTTCAAATTTCAGGCGTGCGCCGGGAACCAGGGCGTTGTTCCGGGGGTATCATCCGTATAAAGTCCCGTGGCTGGATGGACACTGAAAATGAAAGAATCAGCCTTGTGCGGAAAGGTCTTGACCTTTATGGCGTGAAGTCTGACATAACGTTGTGCGGTTACGAGGCTGTTTCTGCCCTTGCGGAAGAAACTCCATGCGAAATAATAGATGACATGGAAAAGAACAACAACCGGCTGTGCGTGAATATTGAATACAATCTGGTGTATTTCCATCCGGATGCGGCGGAATATCTGAACGTTCTTCAGAAAATCTGCCGCTTTATAATAGAACATTCCGGTCCTTTTTATATACACTGCCGCCTTGGCTCTGACAGGACAGGCGTTACTGTTGCGGTTCTTTCTGCTCTTTGCGGAGCCAGCTGGAAGGAAATCGCGGAAGATTATGAAAAGACCTGCAATTGCGGAATCGGTGAGTACAGAAGCCGCAGGCTTCTTCAGTACAGCCTTAGAAAGCTGACAGGATTTGATCCTTCCGGTTCCAAAAACCTTGCGCATCTTATGCAGAGCGTTTTCCTTAAGGAAAATATTCTGGATGCAAGAGAGATTGAAGCTTTGATAAAAAAATTGAATATTGAGCCTGAAGAAAAAGAACCCGGTTTTTTTGATTTTGACGGCAATCATATTTGCGCAAAAAAGCCGGCGAATTACTAAAGCTCTGGCGTTCAGGCTATTTGAATTAATTGGGGGATAATATGTCGGAATCATGCGGACATAACTGCGGTTCGTGCGGCAAGGATTGTGAAAGCCGCGATCTTCACGAAAAGCTAAGGGAAGGGAGTTCTGTAAAAAAAGTTATAGGCATTGTGAGCGGCAAGGGCGGAGTTGGAAAATCTCTTGTGACAAGCCTTCTTGCCTGTAGAGTTAATAAAGATGGCTTTAAGTCCGCTATTCTTGACGCGGATATTACAGGGCCTTCTATTCCGGAAAGTTTTGGTGTTGGACAGAACCGTGCCGAATCTGATGGAAATTCCTTGAATCCTGTTGTTACGGATTCAGGAATCCAGCTTATGTCTATGAATTTTCTGCTTGAAAATGAAAACGACCCGGTTGTGTGGCGCGGACCTGTTATTGCCGGCGCGGTGAAACAGTTCTGGACAGATGTTAACTGGAAAGATGTTGATTTTATGTTTGTGGATATGCCGCCGGGAACTGGCGATGTTCCGCTTACAGTTTTTCAGAGCCTTCCTGTTGACGGAATCATCATTGTTTCTTCGCCGCAGCAGCTTGTCCGCGTTATTGTTGAGAAAGCTGTAAAAATGGCAAATATGATGAACATTCCTATTCTTGGGCTTGTGGAGAATATGAGCTATGTGAAATGTCCGGATTGCGGAAAGGCGATTACTGTTTTTGGAAAGAGCAACATTGAAAAAATCGCTGAAAGTTTTAATATTCCGGTTCTGGCAAGAATCCCGATGGAGGAGGCGACTTCCGCCGCGGTTGATTCCGGCGATGTTGAAAGCATTGACTGCGGATACCTGGACGAGGCCGCCGCAAAGATAGAAGCTCTTCTGAAGTAGCGTCTTGTTAAAAAAAAATGTCATTCTGGATAAAAATCCAGAATGACATCTGTTCTTTTTTTTTTAGGCTGTTTTTTCCGGTTTTAATCCTTCCACAAGGAAATTTTCCGGGATTTTTGAAGGACGTCCGTCTTTCTGTACAGAAGCCCAGGTGACATCGGCTTCCGCGCAGATTGTGCCGTCCTCTTTTTTTATTGTCTGGTGAAATTCCCCCATGACGTGCTTTAGTTTTGTCGGGAAGGTCTCCACGAGCAGTTTGTCATCCAGAAAAGCCGAGCCTTTGTAATGTATGTCGATGTGCGTTACATAAAGATAGAATCCGGCCGCCACAATTCCCTTGTAGTCAAAATTTGCCGCATGCAGAAAATCCATTCTGGCGTGCTCAAGATAATTAAGATAAACCGCATTGTTTACGTGGTTGTAAGAGTCGCATTCGTATGAGCGTACGGTTATTTCAGTTGTGTGCTTCATAAAATCCTCTGGAAACTGTTTTTCTTAAAAAATATTATTCTTTTTTAGCAGGTTAGGCAATTCAGATTTTGAATGATTTGTGATATATTGGAATTATGGTAAAAATTGTTTCTCTTCTTGCCGCAATGCTTTTTTTGTTTTCTGGCTGCGGAAGAATAAAAGACCGGGCTCAGGATGAAAAAGAAAAAAAATTAAGAAAAAATTCCGCCGCGGTTCAAGCTTCCTTGAAATCTTTGCGGAAAGAAAAGGACTCTGCCTTTGAAAGCTATGTTTCTTCTGTTTCCTTGCGGGAAAAGGTTTGCCAGCTTTTTATAGAAAATATTGAAGGTGACACTGTTTTTGTTCCTGTTGAAAAAGATTTTGTGCCGGGCGGCTATCTTTTTTTTGGATATAATCTTGCGGATTCTCCGGCAGGTATAATTAAATTTACGGATTCGATAAAAAAATACTGCGCGGAAAAGGGTGTGATTCCTCCGTTTCTTGCGGTGGACCAGGAAGGCGGTCTGGTGAACCGGCTGAAAGTTGTGAACGGACCGCTTCCTTCCGCGGAAAGAGTTTCTTCATGTCTGGATGTTCCTTCTGCGTATGAGCTTTATTCTTCTCAGGCTGTGCAGATGAAAATGCTTGGTTTTGATATGAATATTGCGCCGGTTGTGGAAGTAAGGACTTCCGGGAATGAGCGTTTTCTGGATGGAAGGAGTTTCGGCGGGCTAAGAAAGGTCAGGGAATTCGGGACTGCCTGCATAAACGCATTTGAGAACAACGGCGTTGGAACTGTGATAAAGCATTTTCCGGGAAATACAAATACCGACCCTCATTCGGGGCTTCCGGAGATTTTGCTTTCCGGGGCTGAGCTTAAGGAAAGTTTAAGGCCGTTTTTTGACCTGAATGTATGCGCGCCTTCCGGAGCTTTGATGAGCCATGCCAGGGTAAAATCTGTTGACGGAAAAAATCCCGCGTGCTTTTCGCGCCGGTGGGTTTCCGAAATTCTTCGCGGCGAGATAGGCTTTGAAGGAATTGTTTTTAGCGATGACATTTTTATGGGCGCGCTTTCGCAGAACGGATTTCCGCCTGAGGAAGCGGCTGTAAGGGCGATGGAAGCCGGCGTGAATGTTATTATGGTCAGTGAGAAGCGAATTTCCGCTCCGGCGAAGGTTTTGATTTCAAAGGCTGAAAAGGATGAAAATTTTAAGCGGCTCATAGATAATTCTTTTAAAAAGGTCATGGAATACAAAATACGGCGAAATCTGGTTTCTTTTGAAAAAGATGCGGCTGGGGTTTATTCTGTTGTTCCTGTTCTGCCGGCGGAGAGTGTTGATTTTCGCGTTGAAAAATTCAATATGGCGAGAAAAGAAAATATAGACATTTATATTGAAAAAATTGATTATGGCAAAAAAAAGTGAAAGGAATTCCGCCCTTAAGCTGAAGGGCAGTGAAGGTTTTGAGGCTTACTATTCCGGGTTGTTCGGCAGCCGCTGGGAAAGTCTTAGGAAGTCGCTTTTTGAAGATTCCGTTTATGCTGAATGGAACGCGGGCGGCGTTGAAAAATATTTTCTTGATCCGGCGAGCGTTTTTGCGGCGTTGCAGCTTCCTGTGGACGGCGGAAAAAAGTTCCTTGATATGTGCGCGGCTCCGGGCGGAAAAACTCTTGTGATTGCTTCCCGGATGCCGGAAGACGCTTCTTTGGTCAGCAATGAGCGCAGTCCGCAGAGAAAACAGCGTCTTGTCCAGGTCTGCAGGAATTGTCTTCCTGAAAAAATAAACGGACGGATAAAAATATCCTGCTCGGACGCTGCGAAATGGTGTACAACTCAGACAGAGGCGTATGACAGGATTCTGCTAGATGCGCCTTGTTCAAGCGAGCGCCATGTGCTTCAGGATGAAAAATATCTTTCCGAATGGTCGCCGGCGCGGATAAAGTCTCTTGCGATGGAGCAGTGGGCTTTGCTTTCCTCTGCGTACAGGCTTCTTGAGCCGGGCGGATTTCTTTTGTATTCAACATGCGCGCTTTGCAATGCGGAAAACGATGCGGTTCTGGCCCGTCTGGTGAAAAAATTTGACGACGTTAAGTTTGTCTTTGAAAATTCCATGCCGCGCGTGCCGGAAAATATCTCGGATTTTTGCAGGATGGATTCTGTTCCGGTTCCGGAGCGGACGGAATACGGATTCCATATCCTGCCCGACCAGAAGGAAAAGTGCGGGCCGATCTGGTTTACGCTTGTGCAGAAAACTTGCAGATAGCCTGGATTTTGAGTTTTTTATTGATTGAGAAATAAAATTGAATAAACTTCCAGTCAAAAGTCAAGATTTGGCTATGGTGAAGTGTTTTTTGGGAAGAATTATCTGCGCTTTTCTTTCAGAAAACTTGCAGATAGACTGAATTTTGAGTTTTTTTATAAATTCTGAAAAATCGCTCTCAGCGGATTTTCAATTTGCTACAGACGGTTGAGCTCGCGCTTCGCTTGTAATTGTTCGGGTGCTACGCACTTAAATTGGTATAATCGCTCAAAGTCTTTCGCAAATTGCAAATCCGCTTACGCTTTTGTCTTTTTTTTTCAAAAACGCAAAATCCGGGCTTTTTGCTGAATGGCCGCGGGGAGCTGGGGCGCGATGGAGTTGCTTGGGTTTTCTGGATGCGCTTAGCCCCGATTGCCACGGAAAGACCGGAGCCGAAGGCGAGGACTTGCAGTAAAAGCGGGTCGCGTGCGGAATGGGCTTGCTTTGTATTCAGTTTTGAATTATTGACATTGTCTTGTATTTTGAGTTAATATAAAGAACTATATTTATTTAACTTGTATTTTATTTTAAAGGAGATCCTCCATGTCAGGACATAGTAAGTGGGCAACCATTAAACACGCAAAAGGTATCGCTGATGCAAAACGCGGTAAGCTTTTTACAAAATTTATCAAGGAAATTTCTATTGCTGCAAGAATGGGCGGAGGTGATCCTAACTCAAATCCTCGTCTGCGTACAATTATTATTAAAGCGCGCGCTGCGAATATGCCTAAAGATAACATTGAGCGTGCGATTAAAAAAGGTACAGGTGAGGACGGCGGCGCTTCTTACGAAGAGCTTGTTTACGAAGGATATGCTGCTGGCGGTGTTGCTGTAATGGTTGAGGTTCTTACTGATAACAAGAACCGCGCCGCTGCTGATGTTAGAAATATTTTTACAAAGAACGGCGGAAACCTTGGAACAACTGGTTCTGTTTCACGTATGTTCCAGCGCAAAGGTACTATTGAATACGATGCTGAAAAAGTAAGCGAAGATGAAATCATGGAAGTTGCTTTGGAAGCTGGTGCGGATGACATTGTAAATGAAGATGGTGTTATTACTGTTACAACTAGTCCGGACGCTTTTGCCGCTGTTGCGGATGCCTTGAACGAAAAAGGTTTTGAGTCGCTTTCTGCTGAGGTAGGAATGGTTCCTGATGCATACACCGCTGTTGACGCTGAGACTGCTGCAAAGGTTCAGAAGCTTATTGATAAGCTTGAAGACAACGATGATGTTCAGAACGTTTATCATACTGCTGAATTCCCGGATGATTTTAATCCTGAGGAATAAGTGGTTGGCGCGGCGGGTGCATATTGCGGCCTTTTGTGTCGACAAGGAATGTACCCGGCTGTAATACCTTACAATAACGAATGAAACCCCCGGACTGCTATGCGTTTGGGGGTGTTTTTTTTAGTGGCTGGATGATGTTTTTCAGGCGTGTTTCTTGTTCCGATTTTCTGCGTCTGGGGCTGTTCATTTTCTGAAATCCCTGTGCCGCTGCAAGAAAATCTTTCTGGCGGCTCTTCTTTACGGTGCTTTTATGATTTATTCTTCCGAGGCTTTTTGTTCTCTTCCTGGAACTGTCGCGGCCGGAAACGCTGGCGGCGTAAAGGTCCGGCGCGTGCTGGGCATTGATCCGGGGCTTGCCAATACTGGTTTTGGCGTGATTGACTGCTGCATGAACAAGTATCGCATGGTTAGCTATGGTGTCATAGAAACTTCCGGCGGCAGCACTTTGGGGGAAAGGCTCAAGGTGGTCTATTCGCGGATTCAGGCTGTTATTGATGAGTTCAAGCCGGAGGAAGCCTGCATGGAAGGTCTTTTTTTTGCGCGGAACGTTACAAGCGCGATTAATGTCGCGGAGGCGAAAGGTGTTGTTACGCTGTGCCTTGCCCAGAATTCTGTTCCTCTGAAAGAATATAAGCCGAATCAGATAAAAAAGGCCGTTACAGGAACGGCGGCTGCGGACAAGGAGCTTGTTCAGAAGTATGTTCAAATTCTTTTGAATCTGGAGTCCCAGCCAAAACCTGACCATGCGGCGGATGCGCTTGCGTGTGCAATCTGCCACTTGCATTACGTGTGACAATAATTTTCCGCATAGTGCCGCCGCTTTCAAAGTCTTGCTCTTTGCCGCGGACGGCTCGTTTTTTTTTGTCCGCCGGTATTTTGTGTCTTTACCTTATGAACATGGCGTCGCCGTAGCTGAAGAACCGGTAGCGGTTTTCTACTGCGGTTCTGTAGGCGTTCAGAATATGCTCGCGTCCGGCGAATGCGCTTACCAGCATAATCAGTGTGCTTTCCGGTGTGTGGAAATTTGTGAACATCTGGTCAATTACTTTGAACCTGTAGCCCGGATACATAAATATATGGGTGCTTGAGGTTCCTGCCTTTACAATTCCGTTTTCGTCGCAGGCAGACTCAAGGGTTCTTACGGATGTTGTTCCGACTGCAAGAACAGGGCGGCCTTCTTTTTTTGCCTGATTGATTTTTTCGGCTGTTGCCTCGGAGACGGTAAAAGCTTCCTCGTGCATTTTGTGGTCTTCGATTTTTTCTTCGCGCACAGGAAGGAACGTTCCGAGCCCCACGTGGAGAGTTACAAAGTCGCGCTCAATTCCTTTTTCTGAAAGGCGGGAAAGCATTTCTTCCGTAAATGAAGTCCTGCGGTCGGGCAGGCTGCGCTTCCTGTTTCTTTTGCGTAAATGTTCTGGTAGCGTTCGGAATCTTCTTCGGTGTCTTCCCGCTTTATGTACGGCGGCAGCGGAATGTGTCCGTTTTTTTCAAACCATTCTTCTGTGACAGGGGATTCAAAGCGCAGGGCGCGGAATTCTGTGCCGGTGTTTTCTTCGCGCTCGATGATTGTTCCGGTTGTGCCGTCCGGAAATGTGTAGCGCATTCCGGGTTTTTGTTTTTTTGCGCCCTTTACCATTGTGTTCCAGGTGTTTCCTGTGCTGTCAATCTGGTTCAGGAACATGAATTCCTGTTCCCGGCCGGTTGTTTCTTTTATTCCGTAGCAGCGCGCTCGCCTTACTTTTGAATTGTTGAAAATCATAAGTGTTCCGGGAAGAATCAGGTCTGGAAGGTCTGACATATTGTGGTGTTCTGTTTCTCCAGTTTTTCTGTTTAAAAGCATAAGTTTGTCCTGACCGCGTATTCCGCTCGGGTGCTGGGCAATAAGTTCTTCTGGTAAATTGAAATCAAATTCTTTTAGCAGCATAGGTTTCTCTTTTTATTTTTATTAGAACAGGGTTTTCTGCTGTTCGTTAGTTTCTCCGGGATTTCCGGCGTATTTTATTCCAAGATGGGCATAGCCTTTTTCCGTTGCAATTCTGCCGCGCGGTGTGCGCTGAAGGAATCCGCATTGAATAAGGTATGGTTCATAGTAATCTTCCAGCGTGTCCTGGCTTTCTCCTATTGAGATGGCAAGCGTTTCTGCGCCGACCGGACCTCCGGAAATTTGTTATTATGGTCCGTAGAATTTCGCGGTCAATCCGCTCAAGTCCAAAGTCGTCTATCTCAAGGCGGTTGAGTCCGGCTTTTACCACTCCCAGCGTGATGGAAGTCTTTCCCATTACAGTAGCGTAGTCGCGCATTCGGCGCAAGACTCTGTTTGCTACACGTGGAGTTCCCCGGGAACATTTTCCCATAAGTAGAGCGGCGTCCGGTTCGACTTTTACGCTAAGAAGTTTTGCTGAACGGTTGATTACGTCTGCAAGTTCCTGAGGTGAGTAATATTCAAAGCGCTGGATTATTCCGAAACGGCTTCTGAGCGGACTTGCCACTGCGCCGGCCTTTGTTGTCGCGCCTACAAGCGTAAAGCGCGGAATAGGGATTCGGACTGTTCTTGCCGCGGCTCCTTGCCCGATAATCCAGTCAAGTTCGTAGTCTTCCATTGCGATGTAAAGCATTTCTTCAATTGTGTGTTTAAGGCGGTGAATTTCGTCTATAAAGAAAACTGTTCCCTCTGTGATTGTAGAAAGAATGCCTACAAGGTCTTTCGGTTTTTCAAGGGCAGGTGCGCTGGTGATTTTAAAATCTGTGCCGAGCTCGCGCGCGGTGATTTGCGCAATTGTGGTTTTGCCTAGTCCCGGCGGTCCTATCAGAAAAAGGTGGTCAAGAGGTTCTTTGCGTTCTTTTGCCGCGTTTATAAAAATATCCAGATTTTCACGGACTTTTTTTTGTCCTATAAAATCATCCAGAAGCTGCGGGCGTAGATTTATTCCTTTTTCGATGTCATCGTCAAATCCGTCAAAATGCTGGTCGGAGCGCACTATGTGAAGAAACTGGTCGTCGCTGACATTTATATTTTCCTTCGAGCTCATCTTGCCATCTCCAGAATCGCTTTTTTGAATACTGAGTCTTCTTTTTCAGCCTGTGTTTTTGAAGAAAAAGCCGCTTCTTTTGAAAAATCCGCCGCAATTCTTGCGACTGTTTTTTCTGTCTCGGCGCGGTCGTATCCCATTTCGCACAGCGAGGTGATGACGACTGAAAATTCGCTCTGTTTTTTTACGGTGATTGTTTCAGTCTCTGGAATTGTCAATTTTCCTTTGAGGGCAAGAATCATTTTTGCCGCGGTCTTTTTGCCTACGCCTGGAATTTTTTCAAGGACAGAAACTTCTCCGGCTTCCAGGACCGCTGTAAGTTCGTGTATGTTTACGCTGCTCATTATCTTGATTGCGGCTTTTGGGCCTATTCCGTCAACCTTTAAAAGGTCGAAAAAAAGACTGCGTTCTTCCTGCGTTGCAAATCCGTAAAGATCCATTCCGTTTTCATAATGGTTCAGATAAGTAAAGACTTTTCCCTCGCTGCCGGGCGGGCCAAATTCTGAAAGGCATGAATCCGGAACGCAAACGTTCCATTCAATTCCGTTTGTCTGTATGAGAAGTTGCTTTGAAAATTTTCCGGTTATCGTTCCGGTAAGACTGTTGAACATATTTTTAGTATACCTAAATTAGCTGTTCAAAGGAATAGAGCACGAGATTTTTGAACTGCTGACGAAGCACTGGGTTGTATTCGGTTTTGCCTGCGCTGCGGTCAAACTGTTCCATCGCTTCTTCAACGTAGCTTCCGATTTCTGATGTTTCTAATGGAAGCCGCTCCCCAAGCATTTTGTTTTCAAGTTTCTGGCAGCGGAATGTGATTTTGCCTGAGAACGCGATTTTTAGGTTTGTTATCACGCTTTTTCTGAGTCCGCAAGAAATGAGAAAGTCGCCGAATCTTCTGAAAGTTTATGCTCCGGCCCGAGCCTTTTAAATATGCTTACATCCCAGTCGTTTATAGGAATCCTGATGTTTGTAACGGCAAATCCTTTGGGAATTTCTGTAAAATTTATAAGCGGAATGTATTTGGTTTCGTTTGGTGATTTAATTTCAAGGTATGCGTCCAAGGCAAGAAGCGGTCCGAAGAGCGTGCATTTTTGCGGACTGAGCAGGTTTCCGGCGAGTGTCGCAATGTTTCTTACGAACGGGTTCGCGACGGATTCAATTGCTTCCGGCAGAAGCTTTGGAAGGTTCCGCTCGCCGAGCTCAAGAATTGAAGAAAGTGAAGTTCCGGGACCGAATTCAATGTAGCGCTCGTGCTTTTGAATCTGCCTGAAGTCTTTTATGAGCGTTGTTGAAATGCATTTTTCCGGCATTGCGGGAATTCCCGTGCAGGCGCCGACAATCTGGAGTCCGCTGATTGTTTTCATCTGATAAAAGAGATCTGAAAGGTTTTTTGCATAAAAAATATTGCTGTGCTTTTCGTTCAATTTTTTTTCCTTTATTTTGAATGGTCTTTTATGTCGGCTGCGTAAATTATTCCGTTTATTAAAGTGTCAATGTCTGTGCAGCACGGCGAAAGATGCTTTACCTGTTCGCGGATGATTGCCCTTGTTGGTTTCTGCTTGTTTCTTAGGATTGATGCCGCGGCAAAAATTTTTCCGGCATTGCAATATCCGCAGAATTTTATTTCTGCCTTGGCAAAGCCTTTGGAAATCCATGTGTATTCTTCCGATTTTTCAAAATATTCCAGGGTTTCAATTTCCTGATTCATCGCAAGGGAGATTGCAAGGCGGCAGGCTGGAACCGGTTTTCCATTAAGCAGTACTGTGCAAGAGCCGCATATTCCAGATGCGCAGCCAAGTTTTACGGAAAATAATTTCATTGAGCGAAGAACGTCAATCAGCTTTTCCTCAGGATTTGCCTGGACCATAATTCTTTCGCCGTTGATTATCATTGGAATATTCATTCTTTTTTATCGGCCTCCTTTTCGTTGTTCTCTGGTGTTTCTGTTTCTGCGCTGTCTTCGCTTTTGCCGGCGATGTCGCTTTCCGCCGCTTCGGCTTCTTCTGCGGCTTCATCCATGGTGTCTTCTGTTTTTTCTAGCGGCTCTTCAATTTGTTCTTCATCAGTCTTCTTTGGAGTTTTTGTAAGTTCGTAGAGTTCCTGTTCTGTGCAAGGAATGTGCGTGACTTCTTTTTGAAGCGCCATTGAAAGCGCGGAAGAAAATGCGGCAGGAATAAGGTTATGCACAAGTTTCCCAATCTGGCACGGAGTTTCGCTTGAGCTTAGGAACGAAATCTTTATCTGGTCGCATGAAACGATTGTGTCCTGAACGAGTTTTTCCATTTCCTGCTGAATTGCCAGTTTTATTGTGCTTTCCGCAGATTTTATTGAATAAATTTTTCCGCAGTCGATTGCAATCCATATTCCTTTTATTTTTTCCTGGTATGTGTCGGCATTCAGTTCTACTTCTACAATCGCAGTTCCAAAGGAAGACGCCTGATATGGATGCCCGGAAAACTTTTTTGGATTCCATTGCTTTTTCATTGCGGGCGAAAGGACTTTTTTTACGTTGATTGGAAGTTTTTCCTTTTCGCGTTTCTTTTTTATGTCCTCGCAGGCGCGTTTAAGCAGTACGGCCATTATGCTTATGTCGTTGCAAAAACTTTCCGGCATGAACGTCTCGGAGTCGGCGGCGTATTCGGTGTTTATAAAGATTTGGCTTTCCTGTATGTCAAGAATGCTTGAAGCGATTTGCTTCCAGATTGCAATCACAGAGTTTGATGGCGTTATTGCGTCGATTTTCAGTTTATTTTCTTCATCTAAAGTTACTTCAATCTTCTGCTGGGCAAGTGAAAAATTTGTTCCGTAAAAGCACGCTCCGTCATAAGCGCAGGAAAGTCCGATTCCGCGCCTTGGAAGCGCAAAAAATGTGTGTCCGCCTTCCTTTTGGTTTTGAATTGCATTCAGCCTGTAGGAAGAATATTTCCTGTCAAAGTCGCTCTGTTTTACAATTGCAGAAACAGCATCCTGCGGCCGGTTGAAATGGAATTTAAATGGCGACAGGCAGCCGCGTTCTGAAAGGCACAGGTTTTTTGTCCTTAATTCTTCCGGCAGAATGTTTGTTTTTTCCGCGATAAGCTGAAGATGGTTTTCCATCGCAAAAAAAGCCTGTGAGTCCATTAGCTGGGAATAGACTGAAGTAGGCGGATTGTCCGAAGAATGTACTTCCACCTTGATTATTACGTTTTTCGGGTTGTAAAAACTGCATGCCGCGACCGCCAGCCTGTCCGCGATTTCCTGGGCAAAAGGGTTTGAATAGCCGGCGTCGCAGTCGATGTCGATTATAATAGCCTTTATTGTTCCGTCCGCTTCCACTGCCGAGCGGATTTTTATTTTTGTGTCCAGTCCGGGGTGAAAATACGTTTTCTGCTCCTGTTTTGTAAGCAAAAGCTTTACAGGTTTTCCCGTCAGAAGTGCGGCAAGAGCCGCCTGGGCGGCAAGCGTTGTCGTTCTCCAGATGCCGCAGGTGTTTTCGGTCTGGGATATTGTCTTTTGCACTACAATTTTGTCTTCCTCAAGGTTCAGAACCTGGCTTAAATTTTTGGAAAGATATGAAGGCCATTGGGTTGTTGTCATTACATTAAGTTTCTGACCTTCCTTGTAGCAAAAAACGCCGTTCGGCTCAATCCATTCCGGGCAGACTTCGTCCATTGACCATGTAGAGCTTATGTCGAACGGACTCAGGGCAAACTCTTCGTCCAGAATCTGGGGGTCTTCAGTAAAAGAAAAAAATCCTGAGGTTACGGTCCGTTCTGCGATTATCCGCTGCGTGTGTTTTCCGGGATTTATGTTTTCAACTGCGTCCTCAATTTGTTCAGGCTTAGTATAGCTTGATTTTTTTGTTGGCTTTGGCATTGCGTCAAGGGAAGGCAGCACGTTGACCATGTCGACAACATCGGCAATTTCTGAATCATCAGGAAGTTTTGTGTCCTGCCCGGAATCCTTTTCGGAAGCGGAATTTTTTATAAATTCTGAGTGGTTGAGCTGCTGCGCGACTTCCTTTATTTCCGGGGATTCTACAGTTGTGACGTCAAAGGTGATTTGAATTTCCTCTGCGATTTTTCTTACTTCAAAAAGGTTCGGCCCTGTAACGATTCCTACCGGCTGGCCTTTGTAGTGGACTTTTTCGTTGCAGAAAATTCTTGTGTCTGTTCCCATTGTCGAGATAAAATTTTCTCCGGGTATATCGCGCGCTGAAAAAAAACAATATCCTTCCGGCAGGTATGAAAAATTTATGTTTGTGATTTTCCCGCCTGCTTCAGGGCTTCTTACCAGCGCCGCATAAAGCATGTCGTCTTTTATGCAGTCTATGAAAAAATTCTTTGAGAGGTAAGAATGTCTTCTGCTTCTTTTTTTTGAGGTTTTCTTTGTTTTTTCAGTTTTTTCCGCAGTTTTTGCTTTTGCGGTTGCTTTTGTTTCTTCAGACATGATTTTCCTGACCTGTTCTTGTAATTTCAGAAATCACTAAATCAGCCATTTCTTCTGTCATATCGGGCCACAGAGGAATTGAAATTGTCTGGCTGTAGCGTTTTGCCGCTTCCGGAAAATTTTCCGCCGTAAAATCCGGGCAGAGAGTTTTCCAGTAAGTAAAGTAGAATAAAGGAATAAAATGAACGGAAATTCCGATTCCTGCCTCCTGAAGTTTTTTTGCAAATTCATTGCGGTTTATTTTTAGTTTTTCCGGAACAATCCTTATAAGGTAAAGATGCCATGCGTTTCCCTGGCCGTCCGGCGGAGTCTGGATAAAATCAAGCCGGCTGAACGCTTCGTTGTATTTTTTTACGATTTTTATTCGTCTTTCGTAGAAATCTTCCGCCCGTTTCAGCTGTTGTACTCCGATAGCCGCAAGAATGTCCGGCAGGTTGAATTTGAATCCCGGTGCAATAATGTCGTATTCCCAGCTCGCGCGCGGAGAAGTGTAGCGGTCCCATGTTGTCCTGTCCATTCCGTGCAGGCGCATTACCGTCATTCTTTCTGCAATTTTCTTGTCGCGTGTGCAGACCATTCCGCCTTCCGCGGTTGTTATTGTCTTTGTAACGTAAAATGAAAAAACTCCTGCATCGCCGATTGTGCCTGCGTAGCCGATTTTTGTAGGGCTTGGAAAAGCATGCGCCGCATCTTCTATGACTTTTACTCCATATTTTTTTGCAATCCGGCATATTTCTTTCATATTGCAAAGGTTTCCTGCGATATGAACCGGAACAATAGCCTTTACGTTTTTTCCTTCCGGAGAAATAAGGATTTTTTCAACTTTTTCCGGGTCTATGTTGTATGATTCTTTTTCTATGTCAGCAAAATATACGTCCGCGCCAAGATGTCTTGCGCACGCCGCCGTTGAAACGAACGTGTACGGAGTTGTTATGACCGCAGTTCCCGGACCGACACCGCACGCTTCCATTGCAAGAATCATTCCGCTTGTATTGCTGTTCACGGCAAGGCTTTGCACAGGTTCTGCCGAAAGCCCAAGCTCTTTTCGCCCGTCAAGCATTTCAGGCTTGGAATTCATTATTTCAGAAAACTTTTTTTCAAATTCAAGCGCGTATTTTCCTGTTGTAAGCCAGCCGGAATTTAGAACTTCCAGAACGGCTTTTTTTTCTTCTTCTGAAATTGAAGGACGCGAAAAAGGAACTTTCAGTGAATTTGCATCAGACATATTTTCTCCCATAAAAATCTTGAGTTGGTACGTAAAACTGCCAAGTTTTTACAAAACTTGCGGCGAGCCACGGATGCCTCCTATAAAAATCAGACGGCCGCTGTTTCTTCATTTCTGTTTTTTTCTGAACAGCCGTCATAGAATTCTTTTAATGATGGAAATTCGGAGCATAAGACAGATAAAAGATATTTTTTTGTTTCTATATAATGCTGCATTTTCTGGTGAATTTTCCTGCAGCAGGCAGACTGGCAGCAGTTTTTTCAAAAGACTTGCAAGGCGTTCAGGTTCAAATTCAAGATTTTTAAGTTTTAGGATTTTCGCGTATTCAGTTTTTGCAGGTTCTTCCTCTTTTAGCCAGAGCGGTTCGACCGCGCGTTCTCCCCTGCGTTTTCCTATTATTTTTATTTCAATGTCTTTTTCCGGTTCTAGTCCGCTGAATTTTATTATTTGCCTGGCAAGGTCGATTATCTTTATTGGTTCGCCCATATCCAGAAGGTACGATTCGCTGTTTTTTCCTACGCCGCCTGTTTTAAGAACAAGGGAGCAGGCTTCGGGAATTGTCATAAAATATCGTTCCATATCTTCTGAGGTAACGGTTACAGGTCCGCCGTTTTTTATTTGCTCCATAAAAAGCGGAAGAATTGATCCGCGGCTTCCAAGGACATTTCCGAAGCGCACGAACATAAATTTTTTTTCGCTTTTTTCATTGTTTTTGCTGCCTGGGCAGCCTTCGCCTGTGCAAAAAGATGTTTCAGAAGCCTTTTTTGCCGCATCAAGGACAAGTTTTTCGCAAATCATTTTTGAAACTCCGTAAACGCTTACGGGTTCAACCGCCTTGTCTGTGGAAATAAGCACAAAACGTTGCACGTTATATTTCAAGGATGCGTCCAGAAGATTTTTTGTGCCGAAAACGTTGTTTGCAATTGCCGCTACAGGATTTTCTTCCATAAGCGGAACGTGCTTGTACGCCGCGCAATGAAACACAACATCGCATTTTGTCTGGTTTATTATGTAATCAGTGTAGTTTCTGTCTGTCATGTCGCCGATGATTGGCACGATGGACGCTTTTTCGCCGACTCCTTCCGACTGAAGAAGGCGCAGCTCGCGGTCAATCTGATAAATTGAATTTTCACCGTGTCCGAAAAGATAAAGGCGTTCCGCTCCGCCGCTTAAAAGCTGCCGGCATATTTCAGAACCGATTGAGCCGCCTGCACCGGTTATAAGAACTCTTTTTCCGCGGAGATATTCAAGGCTTTCCTTTAGGGAAATTGTTACCGGCGTTCTTCCCAAAATATCAAGCGGGTCTATTTCGCGCGTCTGGACAAGATGCGCAGAGCCTGTTACAACCTGGCTTATTCCCGGAAGAATCCTTATGTTTTTGAAACCGCAGTTTTTAAGAATTTCATAGATTCCGCGGATTTTTTCAACAGGCGCAGAGGGAATCGCGATAATTGCTTCATCCTGCGATTTGCAGCGAAGGACAGCGGCGATGTTTTCTATCGGTCCAAGGACAGGAATTCCTTCTATCTGAGTTCCAGTCAGTTTCGGGTCATCGTCAAGAAACGCGCTTACTTTTCCGAAAATCTTTTTTCTTTTTATATCATCGGCAATTGTCTGTCCGGCAAAACCTGCGCCGATTATGTAAAGATTTTTTTCATTCTTCAAAGACATAGTTTAATTCCCACTAAAAATAATTCTATCACAACTAAATCAAAGTAAAAAGATATGATTGTGCTAAACTTGGATTTCTATTTAGACGATATTTTAAAAGAGAAACGAAAACAGAGTGGGGTGTTCTATGGGGAAAAAAAATCTGATGGCCGCGTGTGTTATGACTGCCGCTGTTGCCGCAAGCTTTGCAAAAAGCCTGTCTTTTCAGATTCTTCAAAAAAATGACAGTTTGAACAATGTCTGCGAATCCGCTCTTGCGGTTGAAGACGAAATTTTGAATTATTTTTTTGAGAACGGATATATTGTTTCAAATATTCCGGCCGTGGTTTCTAAAAATGATGCGCAGGACTTGAAACTTTATAACGATGCTTATAATGAAGCCGTGAGCGGAACAGTTGATGAGTTTTGCTTTATAAAACTTTATTTTATCGGAGACGAAAAGGCGAACGGCGAGGTTTCTTTAGGAAACATGAAAAAAATAAGCTGGAAGCTTGTTGCCGTAAAAACTGGAAATATTCTGGAAGAGTCTTCTTCAGAAATAAAAGCTGGAATCAGTCAGAATGAGGCTGCGAACGTGCGTAATTTTGCGTCGGAATTTGCGCTTCACATTCAAAAAGTTATCAAACAGAAGTCATAAGGCAGGAAAATATGAAAAAATTATTTGTTGTGATTTTAAGCGTGCTTTTATCCGGAACGATTTTTACATCTTTCAGTCCGTCTTTGGATGGTCGCGCTGTAGTTGCTCCCGAAGGCTCTATGCCGAAAGGGGTTTTTGCAAAAACCGTTGGTTATCTGCCAGGTGATTCAATCAGCGTTACAAGTCTTTCTGCAAAAAAAACGGTGGATATACTTGTAATCGGCTCAATTGATTCTTCTGAAGGTGTGGCGATTTTGCTTTCCCCTGAGGCTGCGGAACTTTTGGGGCTTTCCAAGGATGCGAACAATGTTGTGAAAATCACAAAACGCTCCGGACAGCTTGACGAGGCGGTCGCCGGAACAGCAGTTATTGGCGGCAAGGTTGAAAATGATGAGTCCGATTTTGAGCCGGAAGAAATCGTCTCCGAATCTGAGAACACCGCTGGAACGGAAGAAGATTCTGATTCTGTTGAAGAAATTTCCGCAGAAAAAGCGGAAAGCGGAGAAAAAGACGATTATGCGGAAGAGACTGTCGAGCCTGAACCGGTGGAATCTGTTGAAGCCGAGGAAAATCCTGCTCCGGAAACAGAAATTGAACCGGAAGTTATTGACGAGTCAGTGCCGCATGATTCTGAAGACCTTGAAAATTCCGCCGCCGAATCTTCTGAGGAGGCGGTTCCTTCTGAACCATTGGAATCTTCGGAAGAAATTCCTGAGGACAAAATTCCTTCAAAGGAAGATTCCGTAGAACCTGAAAAAATAGATGCGACAGATGCGCCGGAAGAAGACGGGCTTTCTGAAAATTCCGATGAAATTCCTGTTCCTGTTGAAGAATGTCCTGAAGAAGTTGAGCCGGATGAAAAACTTGAGCCGGCGGAAGGCGATGAGCTTTCAGAATCTGTGGAAAAAATTGAAGCGACCGACGAGCCGGCCGCAGAAGAGCCAGAGCCTGAGAAAGAGTCGGTTTCTGTTGATGGCGATGTGGTTTCAGAAGCTCCGTTTGAGGAAGAATCTGTCAGCGCTGATGAATTGCCGGAAATGAATGCTGAAAACTCAGAGCCGGTTGAAAATGAAAGACCGGAGGCAGTTCCTTACGTTGACTCTGAAAATGTAGAGGCCGGACCGCTTTCTGAAGAAAATTCAGAAGAAAGTTATGAGCCGATTGTGCTTGTTCCTGCGGAATCAAATCCGCCGGAATCTGCCGGAAAGCCTGCTGAGGTTTATAAAAATGAAGTTTCCGCAAAACCTGCTGAAAATAAAGCAGAAGAAAGAGCCGCGGAAGGCAAAAAGCCTGGCGCTTCAAAAAAATCTCTTGAAAAATACAAGGTTTCAAGCCTGAAAGAGCTTGAAAGCGGCAAGTATTACATTCAGATTGCGGTTCTTGCTGATGAGAACAACCTGAAGAATACAGTTTCCAAGTTTGAAAAGCAGTATCCTGTAACCTTGGTTCCTCTTGCAAGCGGAAAGGCGACTCAGGTTATGATTGGTCCTTTAGGCATGGATGAATACGGCGCGGTTTTGAACAGATTTAAGAAGTCTGGCTATAAGGACGCGTTCCTTCGTAAAATAAAATAAATAGCCTGAATGTCGAGTTTTTTGTAAAAAGAATAAAAGCGCAGGCAGATTTGCAATTTGTGAAGATTTTTGGCGATTGAATTAATTAAAGTGCGGAGCACCCGGATTAATACAAGCGTAGCGCGAGCCAAATCCATCTGAGCAAATTGGAAATATGCCGAGAGCGTTCTTTCATAATTTGCAGAAAAAACTCGAAATTAAGGCTAAATTGATTTTATGTTGCAAAAAACGCTCTTTCGGGGGCGTTTTTTTATTATTTTTGTTGCGTTTTATGCAATATAAAAATGAAAAAATAACTTCGGCGCAAACATTGAAAAATCATTTTTCTAGTGGTAAGGTTAAATGTAAAAATAAAAGTCGCACCTCTGAGCGCGAACAATAGTGAGGTTATGCAATGGGAAAGAAGAATCTTGACTGGAGTAATTTGCCGTTTGGCTACATGAAGACAGACAGGCGGTTTGTTTCAAATTTTAAAGATGGCGCCTGGGATAGCGGTAAACTTACAAAAGACAATATCGTAAAAATCAATGAATGTGCAGGTGTCCTTCAGTATGCGCAGACTTGTTTTGAAGGGCTTAAGGCATATACAACAAAAGACGGAAGGGTTGTTTGTTTCCGTCCTGATTTGAACGCGGCAAGAATGAAAAGTTCCTGCGAGCGACTTGAAATGCCTGTTTTTCCGGAAGACAGATTTGTCCAGGCTGTAAAAGATACTGTAAAGGCGAACATCAGCTGGGTTCCGCCATTTGGCTCAGGAGCGACGCTTTATATCCGTCCTTATATGTTCGGCTCAAACGCGGTAATCGGTGTAAAACCGGCGGATGAATATCAGTTCAGAATTCTTGTGACTCCTGTTGGACCTTACTTTAAAGGCGGTGTAAAGCCGATTATTGTCAGAATTTCTGATCTGGACAGAGCCGCGCCGCACGGTACTGGCGACATCAAGGCCGGACTTAACTATGCGATGAGCCTGTACAATATTGTTGACGCCCACAAGAACGGTTTTGCGGAAAATATTTACACTGATCCTGCTACTCATACTTATATTGAAGAAACCGGCGGAGCAAATATTCTTTTTGTAACAAAGGACGGAAAACTCGTTACTCCAAAATCAAATTCAATTCTTCCTTCTATTACAAGACGTTCTCTGGTTCAGGTTGCAAAAGATTATCTTAATATCGAGGTTGAAGAGCGCGCTGTAAACAAGAATGAGCTTGCGGATTTTGCGGAAGTCGGTCTTTGCGGAACAGCGGCGGTAATCAGCCCGATTGGAAAAATCGTTGATCACGGCAGCGAAATCAATGTTCCTGCAGGAATGGAAAAAATCGGACCTGTTCTTGGCAAGCTTCGCGATACGCTTACAGGAATCCAGATGGGCGAAATCAATGCTCCGGAAGGATGGGTTGTTGAAATAAAGTAAATCTGCCTTGAGCATTTTTGTTTAAAATTTCAATTTTACGCTGATAGAAATTTTTAAAGGCAAGTTTAGGGTTTCCAGGCTTGCCTTTTTTTGTCTTTTCAAAGTATGCGTATTTATGTTATTTTAACTTATGTTTTTATTTTTGATTCTATTGTTTCCTACGGTTCTGACTTTTTGCTGCGCTCATTCAGCTAAAAAAATATATGGATTTATTGTCGCTGTCGGCGCGTTTGCTGGAATTATTGCCAGCGCGGGAACTGCGCTTTTTGCCTATATGCACAGAATTCCGGAATATTCAGTTTCTTCAAATTTCTTTTATTATTTTCTGAAAGAATATGCGTTTCCAATGATTCTTGTATACGCTTTGTATTTTTTTACAACAAAAGATTCTGTTGAATTCCGGGTAAAAGCGTTTTTTCCGCTGATTACAGCATTTTACGCGATTTACATGCCGTACTGCGTGATTGCTTCGTCCAACGCGGCTTTCTCGTTTTTTCAGCTTTTTGTAAAGCCTGTCCTGATGCTCTCGGAAGTTTTTATTGCAAGTCTGTTTGTCTATAAAATTTATTGCGCGGTTTCGGAAAAAAATGTTGCTGGAATCGTAATTCTTTCAGTCCTGCTTCTTGTGAATTTTTTTATTCCTTCATTTCTGGAAACAATGTACCTTATGTGCATCGCGCTTCCGGTTGTCTACATTGCCGCTGTGATTTTTGCTCTTTTTGCGCTGGTTCTGTTTTTTGTAAATTCGCGGCAGGACGCGAAATTCTTGTTTTAACTGTTTAGTCCAAATATTGAGTTTTTTACTGAATCCGTAAATTGAATGAGCGTGAAGAAAAAGAAAGCGGCAACCGAGCCATTCTGAGCGATAGCAAGCGATTTTGAAAAAATCGCGCAGTCTGATACATTGTACGCTCAGCATGGCGAATTGACGCGCTTTTTCTGGTAGCTTATTCAATTTTTGTGCTGAATTTATAAAACTTGAAATTCGGGCTATTTACTTTAACTGTTTAGCGTTTTGAATTTCGGATGCATACATCTGCGGAAGGCTGAAAGCCGCTGAAAGCGTTTTTGCAATTTATAAAAGCCCTTGTCTTCTCCTTGTGTCCTTGTAGAAAGTTTTAAAAGAATTCAGTAGTATAAATTTATAAAGTTTTTGGATATTTTAAAAATTTCAAAGAGGTTTTTAATGAAAAAGATTATCAGCGGAAAAGTCCGCGAAGTTTACGATTTGGAAGATGGAAGAATGGTCATTGTTACAACTGACCGGATCAGCGCGTTTGACGTTATTCTTCCAACTATGATTACAGACAAAGGCAAGGTTTTGAACGCTCTTGCGAATTTCTGGTTTGACTACACAAAAGACATTGTGAAAAACCACATGATTTCTTCAGATTTAAAGGATATGCCGGCTGAATTCCAGAAGCCTGAATTTGAAGGAAGAACAATCCTTGTAAAAAAACTTAAGATGATTCCGTACGAAGTGATTGTCCGCGGATATATGTTCGGTTCAATGTACGAAGCGTACAAAAAAGGTGAGCCGTTCCTTGGCCACAAGTTTGAAAAAGAATATCAGCAGGCGGAAAAACTTGACGAGCCGATTGTAACTCCTTCTACAAAAGCGGCGGAAGGACACGACATAAACGTAACTCTTGACTACATGAAAAAAGACCTTGGCGAGGAGCTTGGAACAAAGATTGAAAAAGCCGCCCTTGCGATTTACAAAAAATGCTACGAGCACGCATACAAGAACGGAATCATAATCGCAGACACAAAATTTGAATTCGGATTGGACGAAAACGGCGAGCTTGTGCTTGGCGACGAAGTTCTGACTCCGGACTCAAGCCGCTTCTGGGATTTGAGCAAATACAAGGTAGGCGGAAGTCCTGCTTCCTACGACAAGCAGTTTGTGCGCGACTGGCTGAAAGAAAACAACCTTGCCGGCGACCCGAACATCAAGGAAATCCCTGCCGATGTTGTTGCAAAGACAAGCGCAATCTACAAGGAATGTGAAAAAAGATTTGCCATAAATAAATAACTGGCATGTTGATTTTCGGGTTTTTTGCGGCTGAAAGATGGCGTAAGCGGTTTTTTCAGAATCTGCACAAAACCCGATTTTTTTTAAATTTTTTTTAAAAAAAATGATTTTGGCTGTTGACACAAAAAATCGTTTTTGATATATTATAAACATCTCAACGAGATAAACGGGCAGTTAGCTCAGCTGGTACGAGCGTCTGGTTTACACCCAGAATGTCGGGAGTTCGATCCTCTCACTGCCCATAAAAAAGCCTTTCTAAGAAATTAGGAAGGCTTTTTTGTTTAACCGGATGATTTGTGTTGGCATAAATTCCTGTTTTTTCCTTCCTGATTAATCCCTTGAGGGGGCTTTTTGTGTAAAACCGGCGCGTATAAATCATCAATATTGACATTTTTTTTCTGATTTTATATATTGAAACTACGCAATGACGCGGTTATTAGGGTTTTTACGCCCTGATGGCCGCGTCTTTTTTTTGTCCGGATTCCGGGCGTAAGGGGTTGCTTTATGAATAAGACTTTGTATGAACCGTCCTTTGAGCATGACAACTGTGGTATCGGAGCTGTGGTAAATATTGACGGACATGCTTCAAGGCAGATTGTTGACAACGCTCTTTGCATTGTTGAAAAGCTTGAGCATCGCGCAGGCAAGGATGCGACTGGAGAAACTGGTGACGGAGTAGGAATTCTTGTGCAGATTTCACACCAGTTTTTTAAGAAGGCCGCTGACGGGCTTGGTATAAAATTGGGCGGAGAGCGCGATTACGCCGTGGGAATGTTCTTTTTTCCTTCAGATCCGATTGTCCGGGCCCAGACTAAAAAAATGTTTGAAAATCTCTGCGAAAAGGAAGGATTGCCGTTCCTTGGATGGAGAGCAGTTCCTGTAAATCCGGATGTTCTTGGCCAGCGCGCAAAAGATTGCATGCCGGTTATTACCCAGTGCTTTATCGGCCGTCCTGAAAATATTGAAAAGGGCCTTGATTTTGACAGAAAACTCTATATTCTTCGCCGCCAGTATGAACATTCTGCAGGTGAGACTTACGTTGCTTCTCTTTCCAGCCGCACGATTGTGTACAAGGGAATGTTCCTTGTAAAGCAGCTCAGGACTTTTTACAAGGATCTGCAGAGCGAGGATTATCTTTCGGCTATGGCGATTGTCCATTCAAGGTTCAGCACGAACACAAATCCAAGCTGGGAACGCGCGCATCCGAACAGGTTTATTGCGCACAACGGTGAAATCAACACAATCCGTGGAAATGCGGACAGAATGCTTGCCAGGGAAGAGACTTTGAAGTCGGAAGTTCTTTCTGATGATGATATGAAGAAAATCCTTCCGGCGATAAATCCTGACGGTTCTGATTCTGCGCGCCTTGACAATACCCTGGAATTTCTTGTTATGAACGGAATGCCGCTTCCGCTTGCTGTTATGGTCTGCATTCCTGAGCCGTGGAAAAATGACACGACAATGGATTCTGAAAAACGCGATTTTTACCATTATTATGCTACAATGATGGAGCCGTGGGATGGACCTGCCGCAGTTCTTTTTAGCGACGGCGATGTGTTGGGCGCGACTCTTGACAGAAACGGACTCAGGCCTTCACGTTATTACATTACAAAGGACGGAATGCTTATTCTTTCATCAGAAGTTGGATGTCTTGATATTCCGGAGGAAAATATTGAAAAAAAATCGCGCCTTCAGCCGGGAAGAATTCTTCTGGTTGACACAAGGCTGAAGAAAATAATTTCTGATGAGGAGGCGAAGAGACTTTACGCTTCTGAGCATCCGTTTGGTGAATGGCTTGACACAAATCTTGTGCATCTTTCTGACCTTGCGATTCCAAACAAGAAAATTCCTGTCTATACGCAGGAAGAGCGCGACCGTATGTACAGGGCGTTCGGCTGGAACTACGAGGATGTGAACGAAATGGTTCTGCCGATGGCGAAAACTGGAGCAGAGCCTACAGGCGCTATGGGCGTTGACACTCCGCTTGCGTGCATGAGCGACAAGCATCCTTCTCTCTATTCATATTTTAAGCAGCTTTTTGCGCAGGTTACAAATCCTCCGTTCGATTCTCTTCGCGAAAAAATTGTGACGGACACAACGGTTTATGTTGGTTCGGACGGAAATCTTTTGAAGCCGGAAGGAAAAAACTGCACGGTACTTGAAATCAACAACCCGATTCTTACCGGCGTTGACATGCTGAAAATAAAGAACATGAAAAAGCCTGGATTCAAGGTTGTTACAATTTCCCTTCTGTATTACAAGGGCGGTTCTTTGCAGCAGGCTCTGGATGAGCTTTTGATTTCTGTCGACAGGGAATATAAGAACGGCGCGAATGTCATTGTTCTTTCAGACCGCGGAGTCGACGAAAACCACGTTGCCGTTCCAAGCCTTCTTGCGGTTTCTGCGGTTGAGCAGCATCTTGTGCGCACAAAAAAGCGCACTGCAATCTCTATTATTCTTGAGTCGGCGGAAATCCGCGATGTTCATCAGTCTGCGATGTGCCTGGGCTATGGAGCGCGCGCGATAAATCCTTATCTTGCTCATGAATGTATTGCAGAGCTTATTGACCAGAAACTTCTGGATAAGGATTATCACACTGCCATAGACGATTACAACAAGGCGATTATAGATGGAATTGTAAAAATCGCCGCAAAAATGGGAATTTCAACAGTCCAGTCTTATCAGTCGGCGCAGATTTTTGAGGCGGTCGGCATTTCAAAAGAAGTAATCGACAAATATTTTACAAATACAGTAAGCCGCGTCGGCGGAATTGGAATCAAGGAAATTGAGGAAGACGTTAACTTTCATCACAACAAGGCTTTGACCCGCTTGGATTGACAGTTAATACGCATCTTGATTCTGTGGGAATGCACAAGCTTCGCCGCGGACCAAATGCGGAAGACCATCTTTACAGCCCGGAAACGATTATTGCGCTTCAGGAATCCACAAGAAACAGCGATTATGCGCGCTTTAAGGAATATACCTCGCTGGTTGACGACAATTCCCATCCGCATACTTTGCGCGCGATGCTTGATTTTAATTATGATGAAGGAAAATCTGTTCCGATTGATGAAGTTGAGCCGGTTTCTGAAATTGTAAAGCGGTTCAAGACAGGCGCTATGAGCTACGGCTCAATTTCCGAGGAAGCGCACCGCTGTATGGCTCTGGCGATGAACCACCTGCACGGAAAATCAAATTCCGGCGAGGGCGGAGAAAAACCTGAGCGCCTTGGAACTGAGGCGAATTCCGCAATCAAGCAGGTTGCGTCCGGACGTTTCGGCGTTACGGAAGAATATTTGCTGAGCGCAAAGGAAATTCAGATTAAAATGGCGCAGGGAGCAAAACCTGGAGAAGGCGGACATCTTCCTGGAAAAAAAAGTCTATCCTTGGATTGCGCAGACACGTTACGCGACTCCGGGTGTATCTTTGATTTCGCCGCCGCCGCACCACGACATTTATTCAATAGAAGATTTGGCACAGCTGATTTACGACTTGAAGAACGCTAACCGTGCCGCCCGCATTTCAGTCAAGCTTGTCTCAGAGGCAGGCGTTGGAACGATTGCGGCCGGCGTTGCGAAGGCCGGCGCTCAGGTAATTCTGATTTCCGGACACGACGGCGGAACTGGAGCCGCTCCGATTTCTTCAATCCACCATGCGGGGCTTCCGTGGGAATTAGGGCTTGCGGAAACCCACCAGACGCTGATTCAGAACGGACTCCGCTCGCGCGTTGTGATTGAGACGGACGGAAAGCTTATGAGCGGCCGCGATGTCGCGATTGCCTGTCTTTTGGGCGCGGAGGAATTCGGTTTTGCCACAGCGCCTCTGATTACAATGGGCTGCGCGATGATGCGCGTGTGCAACCTTGACACCTGTCCGTTCGGCGTTGCGACCCAGAACAGCGAACTTAGAAAACGATTCACAGGAAAACCTGAATACGTTGAGAATTTCATGAAGTTCATTGCCGAGGAGCTTCGCGAATACATGGCGAGACTTGGCGTACGGACTCTTGACGAAATGTGCGGAAGAACAGATTTGCTTAAACTGAAGGAAAAGCAGGGCTTTAAGCGCGCAAATCTTGTTGATTTAAGCCGGATTATCGGTTACCGCGCACCGGAAGGTTCAAGAACGCATTTTTATCCGGAAGATGTCTTTAATTTTGAGCTTGAAAAGACTGTTGATGAAAAAGAGCTGCTGAAATCTTTTGAAAAGGCCTCAAAAACAAAAAAAGGCGTTTTCAATGTAAAAATCACTTCCACGGACAGGACTTTGGGAACGATTCTCGGTTCGGAAATCCAGAAAAAGTTTGGAAATTCCCTGCCGGAAGATTCGTTTGTTGTAAACGCGGAAGGCGGCGGCGGACAGTCTTTCGGGGCGTTCATTCCTAAGGGACTTACAATGAGTCTTGCCGGCGACGCGAACGATTACCTTGGAAAAGGGCTTTCCGGCGGAAAAATTGTTGTGCGCGCGCCAAAAAATGTTACGTTCAAACCGGAAGAAATATCATCATAGGAAATGTCGCTCTGTTTGGAGCGACCAGCGGCGAGGCGTTTATAAACGGAATTGCCGGCGAGCGTTTCTGCGTTAGAAATTCCGGGGCGACTGCGGTTGTCGAAGGCTGCGGCGACCACGGTCTTGAATACATGACAGGCGGAACTGTAGTGATTCTTGGAGCGACCGGGCGAAATCTTGCGGCCGGAATGTCCGGCGGAACAGCTTATGTCCTTGATATGAATCACAGTCTGTACAAGCGCCTTAACAAGCAGCTTGTAACAATGAGCGAGGTTTCTGACGAGCACGATGTTCAGATTATAAAATCGCTTGTTGAAAAGCACGTTAAGGAAACAGGTTCTGCGCTTGGCGCGAAAATCCTTAAAGATTTTGAAAAAGAATATCTTCCTCATTTTAAGAAGATTATTCCTAACGATTACCACAAGATGCTTGTTGAAATAAGCAGGGCGGAAGAACGCGGCTTAAAGCATGACGAGGCTGTCCTTGAAGCGTTTTATGCGGCGACAGGTCAGAAACGGGTAGGATAGTAACTTGGGCTCTTAGGGTGAAACCCCTAAGAAGTGCCGGGGAAAAGGTGTGGTTTGGAGAGGAAAAGCCACCGCTTCTTAGTAGAGTGGTTTGTTCTCTCCAGGAAAGCAGACTCCACATACAATGTGGAAAAAAAGGAATGTAATATGGGAAAGCCAACAGGATTTTTAGAATATAACAGAAAAGACAACAGCAGTATCGCTCCGCTTTTAAGGACTGCGAATTTCAAGAATTTCATAATCTTCTTCCGGAAGAGGAACGAAGGACTCAGGCGGCGCGCTGCATGAACTGCGGTGTTCCAATGTGCCAGTCAGCGATAAAGCTTGCAGGAATGGTTACAGGCTGTCCTTTGCACAATCTGATTCCGGAATGGAACGACGCGCTTTACAAAGGCCAGTACGATATGGCGGCCTGGCGTCTTTTGAAAACTTCAAGTTTTCCAGAATTTACGGGCCGTGTTTGCCCTGCATTGTGCGAAAAGGCCTGCAACTGCGGAAACGGCGGTGATATAAAGGAAGCGGTTACGATTCACGACAACGAGCTCTTTATAATTGAAAAAGCTTTTGAGACAGGCTATATGAAGCCGCAGATTCCTAAAGTCCGCTCGGAAAAAAAGATTGCCGTAATAGGCGCTGGTCCGGCGGGACTTGCCGCCGCAGATTTGCTTAACAGGCGCGGACACAACGTTACGGTTTATGAGCGCGAGGACAGAATCGGCGGACTTTTGATGTACGGTATTCCTAACATGAAGCTTGAAAAGCACGTGATTGACCGCCGCGTAAAACTGATGGAAGCCGAAGGCGTAAGATTTGTTACCGGCGCAGATATTGGACGCACAGTTGATGCGAAGGAAATTCTTGAAAACTATGATGCGGTCGCATTGTGCTGCGGCGCAAAAAAAGCCCGCCCGCTTTCAGTTCCTGGCGCCGATGCGGAAGGCGTTATGTTTGCGGTTGATTTTTTAAAGTCGGTTACAAAAAGCCTTTTGAACTCGGAGTTAAAGGACGGAACATTTTTTGACCCGAAAGATAAGAATGTGATTGTAGTCGGCGGCGGCGACACAGGAAACGACTGCACTGGAACAAGCATCCGGCTTGGCTGCAAATCTGTTGTCCAGCTGGAGATGATGCCGTGCCCTCCTGTGGAACGCCAGAAAAACAATCCGTGGCCGCAGTGGCCTAAGGTCTTAAAGACCGATTACGGCGCGGAAGAGTCAATCGCGAAATTCGGCCACGATCCGCGTGTCTACAAGACAACGATAAAAGAAATCCATACCGAAGACGGAAAAGTTCGCGGTGTGAAGACAGTTCAGGTTGAATTTAAAATGATTGACGGAAAACGCCAGCTTTGCGAAATTCCCGGAACGGAAAAGGAACTTCCTGCGGACTTGATTCTTATCGCGGCGGGATTTGTCGGCTGCGAGGATTATACGGCAAATGCGTTTGGAGCCGCGCTTACCGCAAGAAATACCGTTGAGTCTGTCGGCGGGCAAACTCCGGACTTGGCAAGCCCGAACGGCTACAAGACTTCTGTTGAAAAAGTTTTTGCGGCCGGTGATATGCGCCGCGGCCAGTCGCTTGTTGTGTGGGCGATTGCAGAAGGCCGGGAATGCGCGCGCCAGATAGATGAATATCTGATGGGCTACACAAATCTTTAGGAACGCAAGTTCCGTACGTATGGAATAATTTTCTGCATAAGTTTATTATTCCTCGTATGAATTTGAACTTTAACACAATAATTTTAATGGCTGCCAGAGTTCTTGCTCTGGCGGTCGCATTTCCGTTCCATGAATCGGCGCATGGACTTGCGGCGCTTGCTCTTGGCGATAAAACTGCAAAAAATTCCCATAGAATCAGCATGAATCCGTTCCGTCATTTTGATTTGCTGGGTTTTGTTCTTCTTATGCTCGTAGGTTTTGGCTGGGGAAAACCGGTTCCTATAAATCCCGACAATTTTAAGCGAAAAAAATCGGGGATTGCGGTTACTGCTTTGGCAGGTCCTCTTTCCAATCTGTTTCTGGCGTATGTTTCGATAATCGTGTTTAAGCTTTTCTACATTTTTTTGCCGGGACATCAGTTTATTCAGCTTTTTTTGTACTACAGCATTTTTATAAACATTTCGCTTATGCTGTTCAATCTGATTCCTGTTCCGCCGCTGGACGGTTCAAGAATTCTCTACTATTTTATGGACGATGACTCGTACTTTAATTATTCGCGCTACAGCACAGTTCTTTTTATAGTCATGCTTGTCCTGCTGGAAGTTCTTGACCGCACTGGAATTTATTCACGCATTGTAAAAACTGTTTTCAACGCGCTTGACAACGGTTCATTGTTTGTAGAAAAAATTTTTGCATAACGCTATAATTGGTCTATTGTGGCGAATATTTTTAATAATGAAAAAATTGTAATCCGCGGTGCCCGTGAGCATAACCTTAAAAATATTGATTTGGATATTCCTCGCAACAAGCTTGTTGTGATTTCGGGGCTTTCCGGCTCAGGAAAAAGTTCTCTCGCTTTTGATACGCTTTTTGCAGAAGGGCAAAGGCGCTATATGGAAAGCCTTTCCTCGTATGCGCGTCAGTTTTTGGGAAGCATGGACAAGCCTGATGTTGATTTAATTGAAGGACTTTCACCGGCGATTTCTATTGAACAGAAATCTACAAATAAAAATCCGCGTTCAACAGTCGGAACAATTACAGAAATATATGATTATTACCGCCTTTTGTATGCGCGCGCAGGTCATGCCCATTGTCCAAAATGCGGCCGCGAGATAAAAGAGCAGCCCGTGGATCAGATAATTGATTCAATCATGTCATGGCCGGAAGGAACTAAAATTCAGGTTTTGGCTCCTGTAATCCGCGGAAAAAAAGGCGAGCACGCAAAGATTATTGAAGATGCCCAAAAGTCGGGCTTTATACGCGCAAGAATTGACGGAGTGATGACAAGCCTTGACGACTCGATAAAGCTTGACAAGCAGAAAAAGCATACAATTGAAATTGTTGTAGACAGAATAGTTCTGGGGCCGGATGTGCGGAAGCGTCTTGCGGATTCTGTGGAAACCGCGCTGCAAAGCGCAAACGGAATAATCGTTGTTACAAAACGCGTTGAGGATAAAGAGGTTGAAGTTTTTTTCAGCCAGAAGAACGCGTGTCCTGACTGTGGAATTTCTGTTCCGGAGCTTCAGCCGCGGCTTTTTTCGTTCAATAATCCGTTTGGGGCTTGCCCGGAATGTACGGGGCTCGGCCAGAAGATGGAATGGGATGTAAAAAAAATAATTCCGGATTCTTCAAAAAGTTTTAACGAAGGCGCTCTGGCATTTTACAATCCGGAAAGCGAATGGAACCATTCAATGTTTCAGGCTGTTGCAGAGGAAGGCGGATTTTCTCTTGACACACCTGTTGAAAATCTTTCAAAAGAACAGAGTGATTTTTTGTGGAACGGCGGCGGCGAAAACCGAAAAATCCACTGGATTTATAAAAAGCAGAGCGGCGAAGGCTACAGCGAATACAACAGGGCGTGGCCGGGAATTATTTCGGATATGAAAAGGCGTTATGCGGAAGCCTGGGGCGATGCCCAGCGCGTAAGAATCGAAGAAAAATTCATGTCTGTTTCGCATTGTTCAAGCTGCCACGGCCAGCGGCTGCGTCCGGAAGCCCTTGGCGTTACTGTCGGCGGAAAAAATATCTGGGAGCTTTGCTGTCTTTCGGTAAGCGAGTCAATTGATTTTTTTTCTGGCCTTGAGCTTTCTGAAAGTGAATCTAAAATTGCGGCGCAGGTTTTAAAGGAAATCCGCGCGCGCCTTAAATTTTTAAAGGATGTAGGTCTTGACTACCTTACTCTGGAGCGCGCTGCTGAAACTTTGTCCGGCGGCGAGGCGCAGCGAATCCGTCTTGCGACACAGATTGGCTCTGCGCTTACAGGGGTTATGTATATTCTTGATGAGCCGTCGATCGGGCTTCATCAGCGTGACAATCAGCGTCTTATAGACACATTGACATATCTTCGCGACCAGGGAAATACAGTAATTGTTGTTGAGCACGACGAGCAGACGCTGCGTACGGCGGATTTTCTTGTTGACATCGGGCCGGGCGCGGGAATCCACGGCGGCCGTGTTGTGGCGGCGGGAACACCGGAAGAGGTTATGAAGGTAGCGGAAAGCAAGACCGGACAGTATCTTGCCGGAACTTTGCGGATGGAAATTCCTTCTGAACGGCGCAAGGGGAACGGACAAAAAATCGTTCTTTCAGGCGTAACAGAGCATAACCTTAAAAATGTCTCAATAGAAATTCCTCTTGGGACATTTACGTGTATTACTGGTGTCTCCGGTTCAGGAAAATCGACTTTGATGAGCGACGTGCTTTATCCTGTCCTTTCAAATAAAATAATGCGCACGTCGTATCCGGCCGGGGCGTACAAGGAAATTTCGGGAATAGAAAACATCGACAAAGTAATAAATATTGACCAGAGCCCGATTGGAAGAACTCCGCGTAGCAATCCTGCGACTTATGTAGGTGTTTTTGATGCCATACGCGACTTGTTTGCGGCGACTCCGGAAGCAAAGGCGAACGGATACCAGAAAGGTCGGTTCAGCTTTAACGTAAAGGGCGGAAGGTGCGAGAACTGCCAGGGAAGCGGAACAATTACTATAGAAATGAATTTCTTGCCTGATGTCTTTATAACTTGCGATGTGTGCGGCGGAAAGCGTTTTAATAAAGAAACTCTTGATGTTACATACAAAGGTAAGAATATAAACGACGTCCTGAACATGACGATAGAGGAAGCCTGCGGCTTTTTTGTCTCAATTCCGCATATTTCGCGTAAGCTTGAGACTTTAAGATCCGTTGGACTTGGCTATATTCAGCTTGGACAGAGCGCGCTCACTTTGTCCGGCGGCGAGGCTCAGCGCGTAAAACTTGCCAACGAGCTTGCGCGTGTTTCAACTGGAAAAACACTGTACATAATGGATGAGCCTACAACCGGACTTCATTTTGCGGACGTAAAGCAGCTTATGGCGGTAATCCAGCGTCTTGTTGAGCAGGGAAATACAGTCCTTATGATTGAGCACAACCTTGATGTGATATGCCAGGCTGATTATCTGATTGATTTGGGGCCGGAAGGCGGTTTCCGCGGCGGAAACATCATAGCAAAGGGAACTCCGGAAGAAGTTTCTTCTGTAAAAGAAAGTTATACAGGCCAGTTTATAAAAGAGATGCTTGACCGATGAAAAAAAATCATTTGCTTGCAAAATTTGTTTTTCTCATTATGCTTTTTGCGGGCAGCGCAGTTTTTCCGCAGGAAACTGAAAAAACTGTAATCAACATTGAAAATGCGCGCAGCACAAATATGAAAAAGACAAAGACACAGGAAATGACATTATAATCCTGACCGGGAACGTAAAGGTGAGCGTAAGCCGGGGCTCTACAAAAAATGCGATAAGCGCGGATTCAATCCGTTATGACCGGACCAGCGAAATGATGTATGCGCAGGGAAATGTTTCCCTTGAACAGACGACTGCCAATGCCGGAAGCCAGAATGTCTCGGCAAGCTCCCTTATGTTCAATACATCGACGCTTGAAGGCGTTTTTGACGACGGCCGGGTTGTTCAGGTAAAATCAGACGCCATAAACCTTCCTGCCGGTTCTACTTTGATTGTTGCAAGCGATATTTTTGGCCGCAGCGAGTCAAATACAATAACTTTTAAAAACGGCGAGCTTACTTTCTGCGATGATGAAGACCCGCACTGGAGGATTAAGGCCAGCAGAATATGGCTTTTGCCCGGCGGAGAATTTGCTTTTTTGAACGCAAGGCTCTTTGTAGGTCCTGTTCCGATTTTTTATCTTCCTGCGTTTTATTACCCGAAAGACGAGCTTATCTTCAATCCTGTTTTTGGATACGAAAAACGCCGCGGTTACTTTATAGAAACAACTTCCTATATTTATGGAAGAAAACCTCTTGATACTTCAAGCACCGCTTCTTCAACAGACAGCGACAGTTCTGAAAAACTAAAGGCCCTGTTTAACTTTGTAAAGCCGTCGTCATTGAAAGAGCAGCGCATCGAAGGTCTTATGATGCGAAACCTTGACGATGACTACAAGGGCAATACTACAAACTACTTTAAGATTCTTGGCGATTATTATTCCAATCTTGGTTTTCTTGTGGGATTTGACGGAGTTTTTAAGCCGAAAAAATATATTTCAAGCCTGGAAATGAGCGCGAACCTTGGATTTTCCAATACTATTTTTAAGGATTCATCAGGAAACTATAGTCCGTTTTCTCCGGATGGTGAAAAAATTTACGACAAGTCGAACCTTTTGGGCTTTGAGCTTCCGTTCCGCTATTCAGGCAAGTTTAAAATGTCAATGAGTTCTCCGTTTTCGCTTAATATTTCTTTTCCTGTTTTTTCGGATCCGTATTTTTCAAATGACTTTACAAAAGAACGTTCCGAAACTATGGACTGGATCAGTTTTCTTATAGATTCCCAGAACAAGGACGACGATGATACTAGCACAACAACAGATTCTTCCTTTAACTGGACTTTGTCGGGCTCTTATTCTGTTCCCCTTCCGCAGGTTATAAAACCGTTCTTGAACTCCGTGTCGTTGAGTCTGAACTCTTCTGTGGCTTTTTCTTCAATTTCTGTAAAATCAGAAAATCTTAAAAATTCAAATATTGACAATGATATTTCTCTGGGAAAATGGAAGAGCAGTACGCCTGAACGGACGTTTTTCTATCCTTCGCAGGTTATTCCTCTGACTTTTAGCGGAACTATAAGCGGAACATTGATAGACATTTCTACTTCAAGGAGCTCTTCTTCAAAAAATAAAAAGGACGCGGCTTTTGCTGTTCCTATGATTGCGCCTGATGACATTCTTCCTCTTAACGAGCGGAAAAGCAAAGAGGAGCAGGAGTCAAAAGCCTCGGAAAATGAGGAAAGCGCCGGAGAAAATCTTCTTGCGCAGGACGGACAGGAAAATGCAGAAAATGAGGAGACTGAGGACGAACCTCTGCTCCCGGCCGATTCCTTGCCGCTTTTAACAGGCGCTTCTTCGTCAGTTGCAGATTTTTCAGGAATCTCCTATTCCATGAAGTATTCCATAAAGCCGAGCCTTTCAACGCAGATTTCCTATAATTCTTCAAACCTTAGCGCTCCGGATGACTTTGACTGGAGCGTTCTGAAATCTTCTATGTATAAAATTTCTGTTCCGGTTACGCTTGACAATAATTTTTCCTATTCGGGAAACTTTTTTTCTGTAAGCAATTCAAACACATTCAACCCTGTAAGGCAGCGACACCCTTATCTTCACATGAATGAAAAAGATGAGAACGGAAAAGAAATTGAAGATGAGTGGTACAGCGATCGTTCTGCAAAATCAATAAAAAAAGCCGATTACAGTACAGATAAGCTTGATTTGACACAGACGAATTCGGTTTCGCTTAAGCCGTTCAGCTACATAAAATTTATTAAGGACACTGGAATCACGTGGCGTTCTTCTATAAAACTTGTGCGCACGGAATTTCTTTCAGACGAATATGAAAAAACAGGCGAGGCTGAATGGGATTACCATTTTGCGGACTGGACGGACGAGGACAGCATAACAACAAACGCCCTGGATTTTACTTTTGCCACAAACCAGATGGATTCCAAATTTTCGCAGAGCCTTACGCTTTCTACAACATTAAAGCCTTTGGCTGAAAGTTACTATTCAACTTTAAAGCTTGGTTTTCCGCTTACAACTCTTGCTTTTGAAACCGGTGTAAAAAAATCCAGCACGGACGAAAACGCTGAATGGGTAAAACAGCCGCTTAAGCAAAGTATTACTGTTTCCGGCAAAGTTTTAGGCAGCTCAATGAGTTTTTCTGAAAATTATAATTATAATATGGAAGAATACCACCACGATTCAATGAAATTTTCGTTCAGCTGGATGAATTTAACCGCCGCGTACCAGATGTCATACACATACGGCTACGATATGAAATATGATCCTGAAAGCGGTGAGCCGACCGGATGGGAGCAGCGAGCTGAAAAGGAATTCCTTCCGTATAATTTTTCGTTCACTTATTCGCCGAAGACAAAGACGATTTTCCGCTGGAAAAACCGCGTAAGCATGGGGCTGGGACTTACAACAAGCATTGTTGCGGATTTGCTGAAGCCAACGAGCAGTTACTTCACGTTTGCTCCGTCCATTTCGTTTAAAATAAGCGAATTTGTTAATTTCACATTTTCTGCCTCTTCAAGGAATTCTGTTATCTACCGTTATTTTGGAAACGATATCGGGCTTAACGGCGAGGAAAATCTGTTTGTTGATTTGTTCAATTCATTCCGGTTTGACGATGACAGGTTGAGGGAAAATTCCGGTTTCAAGCTGAAAAGCCTGAATTTTTCTATTACGCACGAGCTTCACGACTGGGATTTCAACGCGACTTTCAAAATTGAGCCGCGCCTTCTGACTGATGAAGTTACGCACAAAAAAAGCTACAGCTACAATCCGTATATGACGATAAGCATCACGTGGCGGCCAATGGGCGCGATGAAGACAGAAATTGTTGACAACTACGGCGAATGGGAGCTGAAATAGACATTCTGGAAATTGTATTGTCAATTTGCAAGTGATGTTTTACAATATAGGCAAGTGGATACTGAATATACTGTTGTTGTGCCCGATGTTGAAATTCTTTCCTGCGTCTGCGGCACGAATGATAATAATTTAAAGCTCATAGAAGACTATCTGGGAATTCCCGTTTTTACGCGCGGAAATGAACTTTCCGTAAACACAGATAACGATTCGCTGCGCGAAAAATTCCGTTACATAATAGACAGGGTTGTGGATGAGCTCGGCGAAGGCTCAAAAACGGAACGGATATTATTGCTTCCGTCCTGAATATTGACAGAAAGGCAGACATAAATTCCGTTTCAATAGCAGTTCCCGGCGCAGTCCGCAAGGTTTATCCGCATACGCAGCATCAGGCTGAATATATTCAGTCAATGCGCGAAAAAAATATGGTTTTTTGCATTGGAGCGGCTGGTTCGGGAAAAACGTTTCTTGCCGTGGCGGAAGCGCTTCGTCTTCTTCTTACGCATAAAGTTTCCCGGATTGTTATAACGCGTCCTGTTGTAGAGGCAGGTGAAAGCCTTGGTTTTCTTCCCGGCGACCTTAAAGACAAATTACTCCGTATTTAAGGCCTTTGTACGATTCAATGGAACTGATTCTTCCTAAGGAAACTATGAAGCGTCTTTTGGAGTCTGAGCTTATTGAAATTGCGCCGCTTGCGTATATGCGCGGAAGAACTTTGAACAACAGCGTGGTTATTCTGGACGAGGCTCAAAATACAACAAGGGAACAGATGAAAATGTTCCTTACAAGGATGGGAGAGAATTCTAAAGTATTTGTAACTGGGGATGAAACTCAAATCGATTTGCCGAAAAAAGTTCCTTCCGGCTTAAAGCACGCAGTTTCCCTGCTGGAAGGAATTGAAGAAATCGGGATAAATCGCCTTGCCGCTGAAGATGTTGTAAGGAATCCCCTGGTACAGAAAATTGTGAAGGCATACGAAAATGAACAAAACGAAGACTAATTCTTTTGCAGAATCAATAAAAAATGTTTTTCTGCAGTTAAACGATTACGTAAAACATCACTGGCAGGTTCTTATTCTTATACTTGTCGGATTTTGCGCTGTTTCCGTTGAAAATTTCTTTAAGGTCGCAATGTCGCAGACGGTTTTTTCCTATTCAATGGATGATTTTGAGGTCGGTCAGATTGCGGACAGGACAATCTATGCGCCGAACTCAATTCCTGCCGATGAGATGAATCCTGTTTTTGTTGAGGAAGGCGAAAAAATCATCAGAAAGGGATTCCCGATTACGGACGAGGCTTACTCCAAGCTTCAGAAAATGTCCGAGTCTCCGCATTACGTTGATTTCCGGGCATTCGCTGATTCGGAGCTTTTTCTAGCGCTGCTTGCCGCGATGTGGTTTCTTCTGTTTACATTTGCTCCTTTCGGGCGGGAAATCCAGCTGCGGGAAATTGTTTTCCAGTTGATTTGTTTTCTTCTGGTCTATGCGGCGGTTGCGTTCTGCTCAAAAATATCTTTTTTCGCCTCGCCGTTCGACATCACCACGATTATACCGGCTTCTCTTTTTATACTGATTGTCGCGGTTCTTTACGGTCAGCTCAGCGCGATTTTCTGTTCATTTATTTTTGCGTTTGCGGTTTTTGACGCGAGCTCGTACCAGATTGTTCCTTTTCTTTTTACTCTGGCATCCTGCCTTGCAAGCGCGACAATTGTGCGCAAAATTGAGCGTCGTATTGATATGATGTTTGTCTCGCTAATGCTGGGACTTATAAATGCGGTTATGATTATCCTCTTTGCGGTTATCTTTAACTTCAGCATAAGGGAGCTTGCGGTTGTAATCGGACTTGTAGCCCTGAACGGATTTCTTTCGGGAGTCCTTTCGCTTGGTCTTATAACGCCGATAGAGCTTCTTCTGAACACTGCGTCTGTATTCAGGCTGATGGATTTGAGCGATTCAAACAATACTTTGATGAGGAAACTTTTCCTGACTGCTTCCGGAACTTATCAGCATTCTCAGATGGTCGCGCAGCTTTCTGAAAGCGCCTGCCGTGAAATCGGAGCAAATTCCCTTCTTGCGCGCGTCGCGGCATATTATCATGACATTGGAAAAATGGACCAGAGCGAATATTTTACGGAAAATGACATGGACGGCCAGCATAAGCTTAACGAGATGAAACCGAACCTTGCGGCGATTCTTGTCCGAAGCCACGTCCGCAAAGGGATTGAAAAAGCCCGGCAGCTTCATTTTCCGCAGCAGGTTATCGATATTATTGAGCAGCACCACGGAAACAGCGTTATTTCCTATTTTTATGAAAAAGCAAAGGCCTTGGATCCCAATGCCAATGTAGATGACTTTATGTATCTTGGAAATCCTCCTGTTTCAAAGGAAGCCGGAGTCGTAATGCTTGCCGACACGGTTGAAGCCGCCTGTAAAAGTCTGGATAACCCGACAGAAGCCCGCCTTGAAAAATTTATAGACACGTTGATTACTTCTAAAATGAAGCACGGACAGCTTGATTATTGCTCGCTTACATTTGGCGACTTGAAAAAGATAAAGTCAGTCTTTGTAAAAATTCTTGCGGCGTATTATCACGGACGCATAAAATATCCGAACCAGAAAGATCCTGACGGACAGGAAAAAAATGAGCCGGTTCCTGAAAAAACGGAAAAAGAAATAAAACCAGAAAAGACTGCGGCAAAAAAAACGGATGCAACTAATGGAGAAGAAAAAATAAATGGCTAACAGAATATTTGTTTCAGTTGAAGAAGGGCTTCCCGAGCCGGAGTGGCTTGAAAAAATCGAGCCGTTTATGCAGAAAATTATGGAAAAGACCGGATATGACCAGGAAGAAATTTCGGTCATGTTCTGCACAGACGGATTTATTCAGGAATTAAACAGGAACTACCGCAAAATCGATGCGCCTACGGATGTTCTTTCTTTTGAAAACGGAGAGGAATACAGTGATGAAGAAGGCGAGTGGTTTTCTGCCGGTGATATTGTAATCAGCCTTGATACACTCCCTGAAAATGCGGAATATTTTGAAGTTGATAAAAACGCGGAGCTGAAGCGCCTTTTGGTTCACGGACTGCTTCATCTGAACGGAATGGATCACGGCGAGGAGCATATTGAAAAAGGTGTTGCTCCGTCATGCGAAATGCTTGTTCTGCAGGAAAAAGTTCTTTCTGAGCTTGCAGACGAAATTCTTGTGAAATAAAGAGAGTAAAGATATGAATTTTCAGTTGTTCAAGAAAAAGAGACAAAGACCTTTTCCCAAGGCGACGAGCTTTCTGCCGAGGAGCAGGAAGTTATAAACGAAGAAAAGCAGGACATGATTCAGGGAATTGAAGACCTGAGCGAAACGACCGTAAAGGAAGTAATGGTTCCGCGGATTGACGTTGATTTTATTTCTGTTGACACGCCTGCGGACGAGCTTATTGAAAAAATCGTTGAAAGCGGACATTCAAGGTTTCCTGTTTACAGCGAGTCTATCGATAATGTCGTGGGCGTTCTTTACGTAAAGGACTTGATTTATTGTTACGGCAGAAAAACTCCGGTTGAGCTTCAGAACATTATCCGCAAGGCGTTCTTTGTGCCGGAAAGCAAGCGCATTGACACTCTTTTAAGGGAATTTAAGCGCCGGCACTGTCATATTGCGATTGCGATTGATGAATACGGCGGAATTGCCGGAATTATCACAATGGAAGATATTATTGAAGAGATTGTGGGCGACATTCAGGATGAATTTGACAATGAGCGCGAGGATATACTTACAATCGGAAATAATATCTGGCTATGTGATGCGCGCGTGGATTTGGATGATTTGAACGAAACTATTGGAGCGGATTTTCCTGCCGAAGAATTTGATTCTCTGGGCGGATTTGTGTTCGATTTGTTCGGAAAGATTCCGGTGAAATTTGAAAAGACTTCGTGGAACGGTTACGATTTTATAGTTCAGGATATGGAAGGCCACAGAATCAATTCAATAAAAGTAATCCGGAAAGATGAAAAGGTTATTGCCGATGAAAAATCTGAATAAAAAAATTTCTATTGCGCTGGCGGCTGCATTTGTTTCAGGACAAATTCTGGCGGCGGCTGAAAAAACTGCTTCTGACTATTACAACGAAGGTCTTGCCTCTCAGAACAACGAAAACTGGTACGAAGCGAGTCAGCACTATATGGAAGCGATTCAGAAAAATCCAGTTTATTCAGATGCATGGTTTCATATAGCGCAGTGTTCGTATCAGCTTGGCGAATTTGATCTGGTTCTTTCGCAGCTGGATGAGGCGGAAAAATACGCAAAGGACGACACTGCGATCAATAACCTCCGGGGAATGACCTGCATCGCAATTCAGCAGTTTGACGAAGCCCGTAAGATATTTGAAAAAATCCTTAAAAAAACGCCGAACGACATCGATGCCCGTTTCGGGCTTGCGGAGCTTGACCTTTTTGACGGAAGAATTTCCGGAGCGGAGCGGCAGTATTCGGAAGCCCTGAAACGTCAGACAGAAAACAGAAAGGCGCTTCTTAGCCTTGCGGTTGTTTCAGCGCAGCTTGGAAAAAAAGAAAATGCGCAGAACTACTTGAAGCAGGCACTGGTTTTGTATTCAAGCGAGCCGGAAGTCCATTACATTTCTGCTGTTGTGGCCGCGATGAACGATGATGTAAAATCCGCGGAACAGCACTGCCGCATCGCGGTCCAGATTGATGGAAATTACGAGAAGGCCTACGAGCTTCTTGCAAAAATACGTTACGCCCAGAAAAAATATAGCGATGTCATTTCACTGTGCGATTTTATCATAGGCAGGGACAGAAACAATTCCTATGCCTGGTATTTAAAGGGAGCGGCGTTGAATTCCATGCAAAAACCTCTTGAGGCGATTTCTGTATGGACGAACGGATTGAAATCTCTCCGCAGGATGAAATCATGCGGGCCGCTCTTGAAATAACTGTCGGCAAGAATATCGCGCTGGAAGACGAACGCCGTGCAGGATGGGCTGAATACCATGTCCAGGCGGCAAGGGAATATTCAAGACGCTATGAAAGCCAGGGGGCTGTTTACGAGTATCAGCGCGCGCTGAAAATCGACCCTTCAAACAAAGAGGCAAGGACGGCTTTTGCAGAGATTATGGAGCTGAACGGCATGCACGAGCTTTATCTGGAGCAGCTTCTTTTTATAAAGAACATGAAAGACAGGAACGCTGAAAAAAATCCTTCTGCCGAACTTGACGACAAAATTGAGGCTTACGAAAATCTTTTGCAGGATTCTCTGGCAAAAAAATGGAAAGTCGAGCCTTTCTATCTTGATAAGGCCAGGTGGAGCATAGGAATTTATTTTATTCCTGGAACAATAAATCAGCGCCATATAGAAAGCAACAGGATTGCGGCGGAATTCGCCTCTGATATTTTTTCAGGGATTGCGGCCGCGTCAATCTCTTCGGAAACTTCCGGTGTGTCTGGCTTTGGCGGCGCATACCAGAAGGCAAGAAATTCAAAGAAAGATTACTTTATTCTGATTTCAGTTGATGAAGGCGCGCGCGACATAACTTTGGATTACACAATGTACTCGGCCCGCACTGGCTCAAAGGTTACGGAAGGCTCTCTGTACGGAACCGGAAACAACCGCTATTCAGGAGTTTTCCGCCGCTTCAGGGCGGATGTTTTGAATCATCTTTCAATCCGCGGAAAAATTATTGACCGTGACGGAAAAATTCTTCTTGCGGATTTGGGACGTTCTGAAAATGTTACAGAAGGTTCAGTTTTTGATGTGGTAAGGAAAAATTCCATTCAGACGGCAAGTTCCGGCAGCGGAGTTGTCTACAAGGATTCCGATATTTTAGGCTCTTTTACGGTTACAACCGCCGGCGAGGAAATAAGCGAAGGAATTCTGGAATACCGGGGATTTTATGACCGGGTAAATACAGGCGATGAGCTTGTTCTGCTTAGCAGACCGAATCCTGATGAAGTGAACGCCGCGGATGAAAATCCGGCTGAACGTCAGACAGGCAGGGTAAATGCAAATGTCGCTCCGCAGGGAAATGCGGCCGGCGAGCCTGCTGTTGAACGCAAAAATCCGGGGCTTACGGCAGAAGATTTAGGAGTCCGACGTACGCCTGCATTTATTGATTTAATCCGTTCAATCTATTAGGAAAAAACCGGCCTGCCGGGCAAAATACATTGTTTTTAGTTTCAAGCTTCATTTCGTCTAAAGTGGCGTCAATCCATTTTTTTGCCTGAACTGGATATTCATCGTAAACTAAGAGGAATGTGCGCACTGCCGCGCTGTATTCCTTTGTGTAATACTCCGATTCTCCAAGGTAAAAAATCGCACGTTTTGTAACTTCCTTGGATCGGTTTGTACCCAGCAGTTTTTTTAACTGTTCCGCGGATTCACTGTATTTTTTCTGAATAAAAGTTGTCCTCAAAATTTCAAAGAGAAGAAAATCGTCGCCTCCGTCAGGTGAAATTATGTCTTCTTCAAAAATATAAGGCTCAATTCTGTTTCTTTTTGCGGGTTTTGTTTCCCCGGCAAGCGTGCCTGCGATTTTTTTTGTTTTTTCTTCCAGCTTTAGCGGCTTTTTTGAAAACTGCTCGGTTATGTCAAGAAATGGAAGCGGAGTTTCGCGCTTTCCGTCAGCCGGCACAAGTTTTTCTTTTGCGGATTCAGTTTTTTCTGAGTCATTTTTTCTTGGAGGAAGCATTAAATGCGTTCCGTTCACAGTTGCATTTACGCTCGGCAGGATTATGTCGTATTTTCCGTTGTTGACTTGCGCGATTACCGCGTAATAATAATCGCTGTAGTTTTTTACCGTGTCGCTGAACTTTTCCGTATCCGGTTCGACTGTGGCAATGAGTGTTGAGTCTGAAATATCGTAATAAGAACCAATCGGCTTTAAATTCCGGTATATAAAGAGTTTCTGGATTTTCGGCTCAGAAACAGAAGGAACTTTCCAGGCAAGATTTATTCTGTTTCCGATAGTTCCGCTTGCTTCAAGGTTGGTGATTATAGGTCTTTCTTTTGCAAAGATTCCCGCTGCCAAAAAAAAGACAGCAATTAAGGTAAAAAGTCTTTTCATATTTATTATTTTATTCCGATTTTGTATAATTCTCAACATGAATAATGTTCGAGTATTTTTAAAAGCAAAGGAAGAGAGGGAAATTCAACAGGGTTTTCCCTGGGTATTTGACAACGAAATTTCTTATGTTAAATATAGAAAATCAGACAGGGATGAATGGCAGCAGACTTCGCTGGAAGAAACTTCAGTTCCGAACGGAAGCGGCGCGGAGGTCTTTACAAAAGCCGGCGGTTTTCTTGGAACAGGAATTATAAACAGGAATTCAAAAATCACGGTAAGGCTGATTTCTTCTGAGCACGCGGATAAAGTTTTTGCCGACACAAAATCATTCTGGGAAAAGCGCGTTTTTGACGCGGTTAATATACGCCGGATTCATTATTCTGAAAAAGATTCTTACCGGCTGATTTTCAGCGATGCGGATTTCTTCCCGGGTCTTGTGTGCGAGCGTTATTGCGATGAAAATGGGAAAATTTATCTTGTGGTCCAGTTCCTTTCGATGGCGACCGATATTTACCGCGGGGAGATTATTGACGCGCTTAAAAAAGCCTGCAATCCGTATGCGGTTTACGAGCGCGATGATGAAGGTGTCCGCGAAAAGGAAGGGCTTCCTGCGTCATCCGGCTGGATTGGAAGAGCCGGCGACACCGAGATTGTTATTGTTGAGAACGGCATACGCATTAAAGTTGATATTGCAAACGGTCAGAAAACCGGTTATTTTCTTGACCAGAAGGACAATCGTTCCGCCGCCGCCGCTTTCTGCCGCGGAAAAAAAGTCCTGGACACTTTTACGCATACAGGCGCATTCGGCTTGAACGCTTTTAAGGCCGGCGCAAAGGAAGTTGTTTCTGTTGATATTTCAGAAGATGCAGTTGAGATGGTAAGAAAAAATATCCAGCTTAACGGCGCGGAAAAAAAGATGACAGCCGTATGCGCGGATGTTTTTGATTTGCTTAAAAAATACGAGGCCGATGGTGAAAAATTTGACGTGATTATTCTTGATCCGCCTGCGTTCACAAAAAGCGCAAAGACTATCCGAAAAGCGTATGGCGGCTACAAAGAAATAAACCTGCGCGCGATGCGTCTTCTAAATGAGGGTGGAATTCTTGTGACCTGTTCCTGCTCGTATTTTTTTGATTCCCATTATTTTTACGATATGCTTATGCACGCCGCGATGGACAGCCACAAAAAGGTCCAGGTTCTTGAAAAGCGCGGCGCCGGTCAGGATCATCCGGTTCTTCTTGGGTATCCTAAATCTGAATATTTGAAATGCGCTATTTGTCGCGTTATGTAAAAAAGGATTTTTGATGCAAAAATATAATTGCGTTGTCGTTCTTGGTCCTACGGCCGCCGGAAAAACTTCGATTGGCGTGCAGCTTGCCTACCGTTTCGGCGGAGAAATTATTTCTGCGGATTCAAGGCAAACTTACCGCGGACTGGATCTTGGGTCTGGAAAAGATTTGGATGAATATACAGTCTGCGGTAAAAAAATTCCGTATCATCTTATTGATATTGCCGACTTGAGCGTAGAGTACAATGTTTTTCATTATCAGCAGGATTTTTACCGCGTCTTCGACGAAGTTGTTTCCCGCAAGGTTCTGCCCATTGTGGTCGGCGGAACAGGAATGTATCTTGATGCGGTAATCCGAAACTATGATTTAGTCGATGTTCCGGAAATTCCTGAAATCAGAAAAAAACTTGAGTCAAAGACTCTTGAGGAGCTTGGAAAAATATATCTTGAGCTTAAGCCCGATTTGCATACAAAAAATGATTTGCTTGAACGCGAGCGTATTATCCGCGGAATTGAAATTTATTACGGAACGCACGGTGAACTTGCCGAAAAACTGAAAAAATCAATGTACAGGCGCCCGGAAATTAATCCTCTTGTTATTGGCACAACCCTTGAACGCGAAAAAATTCGGGAAAACATAAAAAAACGCCTTCAGGAACGTATAGACGCAGGAATGATTGAGGAGGTTGACGGACTTCACGCCCGGGGATTCAGCTGGGAACGCCTTGAAAAGCTTGGTCTTGAATACCGGTTTTGCGCGCTTTTTCTTCAGGGAAAAATTTCCAGGGAAGAGCTGTTTGAGCAGCTTTTTATTGCAATCAGGCAGTTCGCAAAGCGTCAGGAAACCTGGTTCAGATTTATGGAAAAAAACGGAGTGAAAATAAACTGGCTTCCTTCTGTTCCGGACAAAGAAACAAGGATAAACGCGGCCGTTGAGCTTGTTCAAAAAGAAATGAATTTTGCCTGATTCATCGCGGGCGAATACGGGCTTTGAGCCGGATGCCTGAACAGCGTGTCCGCCCGGAAAAATCTTATGCAGAGATTGCTACCGCGACCGCTTCGATTTCTGTAAGATAGCCTGTGCGGATGCAGCTTTCAAAAAGTTCTTTGCTCAAAAAATCAGTTTTAATATCTTCGTAGCCGTCCTGGTCACGTACAATGCGGATTACAAAACCGTTTTCCTGTTCGCTAAGGATAGTAATGTAGTCATTTTTGTTTCCAAGGCTTTTTAGTGAATAACTTTTCATAAGATAACCTCCCGGTTGGGTTTTACATTTTATTGAGTTACATTTATATAATCGGTATTATTTTTTAGTATGTTAGAGATTTCTCAGTTTTTCGACGCTCATTTTCATTTTTCTGAATGTCTGAAATATGAAAACCCTTTTTCCGCTTTGGAAAATTTTACTGAATATTACGGCTGTTCGTGCGCTCATTCTGTTGAAGAGTGGTTTGCCCAGAAAACCGCGCTGGAATCCCTTGAAAAATCAAAAATTCCGGAAGTTTCTGCCGGTGTTCCGCTGTCTTATGCCGGGAAAATCCATATTTTAAAGTCGTTCGGGCTTCATCCGCAGAATCCGGCTGTGGAAAACGCAGAATTTTTGGAAAATCTTTTAGAGAACAACGGGCTTGATGCGGTCGGCGAGGCTGGTTTTGACCTTTTTACAGACGAATTTAAGAAAAATCTTGACCGTCAGAAAGAGGTTTGGTTTATTCAGGCTGAGCTTGCCGCAAGATACAATAAGCCGCTGGTTGTCCATTGCCGCAAGGGAACGCAGTATATTTTTCAGGAAATTGACGCGCTTAAAAAAATTCCCGCGGTGCTTTTCCATTCTTTTCCAGGACCTGCGGAGGAGGCTTTTTCCATTCTCCGCAAGCTGCCGGATGCCTTTTTTAGCTACGGAAAGCAAATTCTGAACGGAAACAAAAAAGTCCTGTCGTGCATAAAGGAACTTCCTCTTAAAAATATTCTTCCGGAAACTGACGCGCCGTTCCAGCATTTAAAAAAAAAGAACGCTTTACTTCCTGTTCGGAAATAAAGCGTGTGTATCAGGCGGCGTTTGATGTCCGCAATGGACTTTCGCCCGAAATCATCAAAGATAATTTTTTTGCGTTGTTTGGCCTGTAGGATATTGAAGCGCGGGGTTCATTCCCGGACGCCTCTTTCCTAGAAAGGCTTGTAAGTTACGCCAAGGCTTAGCATCCACAGATTTTTTGACAATTCAGTCTTGTTGCCGGAAAGGTAATAGTCTGCGTCAAAATATTTTACGTAAACCGCAGAAGTTGTGATTGTCAGGTTTTTGATTGCCGAGACTTCAACACCGCCGCCAACTGTAAGGCTGTCCAGAACCGGATTGAATGTGCTGTTTGAAGTATCTGTAATGCCCTGGTTGCTGTATGCGATTCCTGCGCTTGCTCCAAGGAAGCTGCATATTTTGTAGTCCATGCCAAAAGCGATTTCCCACGAATTTTCGTAGTCTGTTTCTCCAAGGATGTTGTCCTGAGAGGCAAAATCGTTAAAGTAGTAGTTAAAACTTGTTGAAATGTAGAGCGGTTCAAAAATTCTGTAGCCGGTTCCAATGTTCAGTACGGCAGGAAGGTCGGTTCTGAAGTTAGAGTCGTCAGTGATTCCGTAGTATTTTGCTATATCGCCTTTTACGTTGTCCACGTTGTATTCAATCCTGCTTAGTGACTGGTACTGTACTGAAAGGTCAAGACCTGGAATTACCGGAGGTTTCGCATGGATTCCGAATACGCATGATTGACCGAAGCCTTTTGCCTCGTAGCTGATTTTGTTTCCGCCGTTTATTGTGTTGAACGTCGTGTCATTGCACTTAAGAATCATTTCCTGCGTTCCATAAGTGTATCTGTATGCCGCAGAAAGTGAAAGCCAGTCTGTAACAAGATATGCCGCGCCAATCTGACCGCCAAGGGTAAGCGATGTTACATCAAGGGAATGATTTTTAGCCATTTTTAAAGAAGCGTTTGCGGCTTGTGAATTATTGCTGAATGAACTGTTATATAAATTCATATTATTGTATAGCTTTGCTAATTCTGAATTTTTTCCAGCATCACTTTTTACATATGCTTCAGCTGCTTCTGTAGAGCCTCTGAAATTATTAGTTACTGCTTTGTCCCACTCTGATTTTGCAGCAGAATATGCTAAATAACTTTTTGTAGCTTCTTCACCTTGCTGGCTAGCGCCGTTCAGAAACATCAGGCTTGTCGCGCTTGTTCCTTCTGAGTATGACAGAGCGCCGCCTCCTGCATAAACACCGAATGTAAGGAACATAGACCAGCGGTTTTTCTTGTAAACCACATCAAAGTTCGGATAGAAGAAAACATTTGTCTCGTCGTTTGAATAATAGTCTGAAACTCCGTTGTTTTTGAATTTGTCGCCGGTTTTAAGCTCGTTTGCATATTCTTTGAATACAAACTGGTTTCCAGCTTCGATGTAGAGTCCGTTCTTTAAAAAGCCTGTTCCGGCGATATTGTAAAACGCCGCTTCCGGACGCTCGTTTTCTGTGTTGCGGCTAGGGTTTCTAAGGTAGCCTGCGCTCATGTTTGTTTTGTTTTCAACTCCGCCTGCAAAAATGGCGAGCGCTGATAAAGAAATAATAGAAGAAAGAATGATTTTTTTCATTTTATGTTCCTTGTTTTATTTTGACAAATTTTGTCAAAGTGTCATAATTTTTATATTAGACATATTTTCATTTTTTGTCAATTTGTCATAATGTGCTTGGGAAGCCCTTGGTTCTTTACGCAATTGTCTTCACGAAAAATTGCAAGACCTCTATATTTTTGCTATCATATAAAAAATGAATATGAATGACTTGAGGGCTTCTGCCTATGCGAACGGCATGGGAAAAAGTTCCGGTGAAAAAAACTCTGAAAAAACAGATTCTTCAAAAATTTCCGGCGTAAAGCCTTTTGTTCCGCCCCGGATTAAAAAACTTGTTTCAGAAGGCGAAGGCGGTAAGGCTGGTCTTGCTGAAAAAACTCCATACGAAAAACCGGTTTTTAAGGATGTAAACAGGGAAATCGGAAAAATTTTTGAAAACCGCAAGCCTGAAAATCGTGCCGCAAAAAAAAAGCGCCGCCACTTCTTCTGACTATTTAAAGTCCGGCGGGCTTTTAAAAGTTCCTGTTTCTCCGAATGAGCCGGACGGAAGCGATTCTGTCTATCGCCGCGTTGCAAAATTTTTGCTTCTTGTTGGAATTGACGAGGCGGCAAAAATTCTTCCGCACCTTACTGCGGAGCAGACGGAAAAGATTATTCCAGAAATTGCCTCAATCCGCAGCGTTTCCCCGGAAGAGGCGGGCGTCATTCTTGCGGAATTTAACGGACTTCTTGAAAAATCCAGAAAATCCGGCGGCGTTGAAACTGCGCGCGAAATTCTTGAAAAAGCGTACGGCCCTGAAAAAGCGAATGAAATGCTTGAAAAATCCGCGCCTTTTGGCGGAGCAAAACCTTTTGATTACTTGAACGATGCGGACAGCGAGCGCATTTTTTATCTTGTCTCTGATGAAACGGAGCAGATTCAGGCTCTGGTTTTAAGCAGGATAGACCCTAAAAAAGCGGCGAGCGTAATAAATCTTATGAAACCGGCCGCAAAGGCTGAGGTTGTAAGGCGGCTTGCAAAAATGGAGCCTGTAAGTCCTGAAATCCTGAAGCGGATTGACAAGGCGATGCGCGAAAAGTCGCTTGCGCAGACATCCGAAAAAGCCGAAAAAATAGACGGAAGAAATGCTCTTGCCGCAATTCTTAAAAAAATGAGTCCTGCCGCTGAAGATGAAATTCTTGCCGGCCTTGCGGAAGATGACCCTGCGCTGGGCGAAGATTTAAGAAGCCGTCTTTTTACAACAGAAGATATTCTTAATGCGGACGGAAAATTTATTCAGGAAACTGCGCGGTATGTCCGATTCTGAAATCGCCATGCTTGTAGCGGCAAAGCCTGAGGATTTTAAGGACAAAATTCTCGGCTGCATTTCAGCAGGAAGGCAAAAAAATGTGCTTGAAGAGCTTGAGATTAATTCTCCTTACAGAAAATCAGACTGCGAGCGGATTACTTCTGGATTCTTCAGCGTTATGCGCCGCGCTTTTGAAAACGGCGAGCTTATAATCAAAGGAAGGAATGAAGAAGATTATGTCTGAAAATAAAATTGAAAAAAATTACAAAGGGTTTGAACTGATTTCTGAAACTGAGATTCCAGACTGTTCTTCAACAGGAATATATCTGCGCCACAAAAAAACTGGTCTTGAGGTTTTTCATCTTTTAAATGATGACGAGGAAAATCTTTTTGCGTTTGCGTTCAGGACACCTGTAAAAGATTCAACCGGCGCAGCCCATATCATGGAACATTCTGTCTTCTGCGGTTCTGAAAAATTTCCTTTAAAAGAACCGTTTACAAATATGATGAACCAGAGCGTCAATACATTTTTGAACGCGCTCACGTATTCAGATAAGACCGTTTATCCGGCTTCCTCAACTGTAAAGTCTGATTATTTCAACCTTATGGATGTCTACGGCGACGCGGTTTTTTTTCCGCTTTTAAAAAAAGAAGCGTTTCTGCAGGAAGCGCACAGAATAGAGCTTGATGAGAACGGAAAGCCATCCGTTCAAGGTGTTGTCTATAACGAGATGAAAGGCTCTTATTCGTCTTTTGAGTCTGTGGCGAACGATGTCCAGCTTAGAAGCCTTTTCCCGGATACAAACTATGCGTTTGATTCCGGCGGCGACCCGATGGATATTCCGGGATTTTCTTATGAGGCGTTCCGGGCTTTCCATAAAAAATATTACCGTCCTGACAATTGCCTTGTTTTTCTGTACGGAAACATTTCAACAAAGGAGCAGCTCGATTTTCTTCAGGAACATTTTTTAAACCGACTTGAAGAAAAATTCCCGGAGGCGCATGAATCAGAATACTATCCGCACGTTCCAAAAGAATTTGAGGATATTGAAACGCCAGAGCCTCAGTTTGCGCCGATTAAAATTGTGGAAAAAGCGCCTGCGTCCGGGGCGACCGGTTCTACTGTCACCGTGAACTGGCTTTGCGGCCTTACAAAGAATATTACAAGCTATATTGAAGCAAGTTTTATGTCGGAAGTTCTTGCCGGACACGACGGCTCTCCGCTTGCAAAAGTCCTTGTTGAATCAGAGCTTGGCGATGACCTGGCTCCTGTATGCGGCGTAAGCAACGAAACAAGAAATTTTATGATTTCTTTTGGACTTCACGGAGTAAAACGCTGTAACGAAAAAAAAGTTTACAGGCTGATTTTTGATACTCTTAAAAAAATCTGTAAACGGAATAGACAGAAATGATGTTGACTCGGCGCTGATGAGCGCTGAATTTGCAAACCGCGAGGTTGTCCGCGTTTCAGGCCCGTATTCGCTTGTTCTTCTTGACCGCGCGCTGAACGGCTGGAATTATGGAAGAAATCCTGCGGAAATGCTTTTGTATCGCGCGGAATTTGAAAAAATCCGGAAGAATCTTGAAAACGATTCCGCGTACGTTGAAAATTTAATCCGCCGCTTTATGCTTGAAAACGACAGGGTTTCGTTTGTTGCGGTGCGTCCTTCTAAATCGTATCTTTTAAAAAGAGAAAAAAAGGAGCGTAAACTTCTTAAGAAACTGCTGGAAAAAGAAGATTTGACCCAGATAAAAAAGGATCTGGAGCTTCTTCACGCATATCAGAACCACAGGGAGACTGAAGACGAGGTTTCCTGCATTCCTCATCTGAATCTTGCTGAGCTTTCAACGGATTTTGAGCGGATTGAAACAAAAATTGTAAAAGTAGAATCATCCGGCGCAGAAATTCCTGTTTTTGCAAACAAGGAAGGAACTAACGGAATCGGATATTTTGAAGTTCTTTTTCCGCTTGACAGTCTGTCGCCGGAAGAATATTTCTATCTTCCGTTTTTTTCGTACTGCGCATCTAATATCGGCTGGAACGGAAAGGACTGGGTTCAGTGCGCGGAGGAAACTGCGCTTCAGACCGGAGGAATATATACCCGGCTTTTGACTTCCGCCGCTTCTAAAACAGAAAAAGCAAATGAAATGGCGGAAAAATTAAAGGAACTTAATGTGGTAAACCGCGACTGGATTGTTTTTTCAGTCCGTTATCTTGATGAAAAACTCAATGATGCGCTGGATTTGTTTGCGGAATGTCTGTCGGGATACGAATTCAGCGACTTGAAACGCCTTAAAAACCTTCTTGGCGAAAGCCTGGGGTCTCTGAAAGCTTCTGTTGTTCCGCAGGGAAACCGTTATGCCGCCCGCCGCGCGCGCTGCCTGAAAAACCACACTACTTCTGTTGAGGAGATGTGGTTTGGAATCTCGCAGCTTTTCTTTCTTAATAAAATTTCAAAAAAATCGCCTGAAGAAATCAGTGAAAAATTCGCTTCCATAAAACAGAAGCTGTTGAAGGCCGGCGCGGTTCTTCATCTTGTGGCTGACGAAAACACATTGAATATTTCAATGAAAAAAATGCCGGAATTTATAAAAAATGCAAAAATAACGCCTGTTGAAGCTAAAAAAAATCAGGATGATAAGGAATTTGAAAAACTTCTTGCTCTTCCTGGTGAAAAATCAGGCATCCCGGATACTGAAGTTTTTTCTGTTGATTCTCAGGTTGGTTTTGCCGCCACTGCGCTTCCCGGAACATATTTTGGCGAAAAGGAAAATGCCGCCGACTTTGTTCTGGCGCACTGGCTTTCGGGAACATTCTTGTGGGAACAGATTCGCACTACCGGAGGAGCATACGGAGCTTATGCCTCATGCCTGAATCTTAGCGGACTGTTCAATCTTTCTACGTTCAGGGATCCTTCTCCGGAAAAATCTGTCCAGACTTTTAAAAAATGTCTGGAAGATGCGGCTGGCGCGGATTTCAGAGAAAGAATGTGAGCGGGCTGTGACAGGAACATACGGAGATGAAATACAGCCGCATTCACCTTATGGACGCGGAACTGCCGGTTTTTACAGGACGATTTACTGCATCAGCGAGGATGACAGGCACGAAAAGCTCGTTAATCTTCTTGCTGTAAAACCGAAGGATGTAAAGAAAGCGGCGGAAAATCTTCTGAAAGGCATAAATTCTTCAAGAACTGTTGTAATTGAAAATAAAACAGAAAAAAATGCTAGCGTGAATGTGAAATTACCTTTATAATTTTATTGTTCTATCAGCTACAAGTCGAGGTTATATTATGGACAAGAAAGTTAAGCAATGTATAGAAATGTTGCGTCAGCTGGTTTCTGACGTTCAGGGTGCGCCTTATCCTGGAGAAGATATTAATAAAGAACTTTATTCAATCTGGTACGAGCATGCCCAGTCTGCGGCGGTAGCCTGCTTTGAATATCTTGATGAAAATTTCCCGGAAGAATCTAAGGAAGTTTCAAAAAAGTTTGACAAACTTTTTAAATAAATATGAATGTTTCAAAAAAAAGTTCAAAAATAAACCGTTATCAATTGGCTGGATCTCAGAAAAAAAATGGCTTGAATATCTGGCGCTTTGTATTCAACGGAACTGAAAAAATTACTGGTCGGGAGCGGAAATTTTTTATTGAACTTTCCATGCTGAATTCAGGACTTTCTCCGGACGAAGCGGTTCTGGGCTTTAAAGCGCGCGTGAATATTTCTGCGGAAGACTTGCAGAATGTTCTTGCCGGTTCTGTTTCTGCTAAAAATATTCAGAGCGAGTCCTATGTCGTTCCTTCCTATATTGTTCTTAGGGCTGGCGTTCTTGGCCCGGAAGCAAAACAGCTCTGTTCTTACTGCTCGGAAAAACAGGTTTCTGTAAGCTCTAAAAATTTTTGCATAAAGGGCGACAATTTTTCTTTTGATGGCGAAAAACTTTCCGGCCGCATAGACTGTTCTCCGGACGACATTCATGAGCATCCTGAATATTTGTGCGATTCCGGCTCTTTAAGCTGGGATTTGCGCTATGAAATCCGCTGCGCTTTTTCAGAAGGCTATTCAGGAAAAAACTGCGTATGGGTGCCAACCGGCGCAAAAACTGTCTTTACTGGAAATTTTATCTTGGACGGAAAAGTCTATGAAGTCGTTCCTAAAAAATCAGCCGGTTATCTGGACCGTTTTTTTGGAAAGGACGTGGTTTTCCCGTGGGTTCATATTTCTTCAAACGCCCTTACAAGCATTATTTCTGGAAAAAACCTTTCGGATTCAACTTTTGCAGTTCAAGGGGCTTTTGAAAACCAGGTCTCGGCGGTTGTGGAGCTGGAAGGCAATGCTATTTCCTTTGAGGCCGGAAAATCCAAATTTTCAAATGAATCAGTCTGGAACTTTTCTGAAATGCCTGAGAACAATGGCGAAGAGAACCTTCACTGGAGCGTAAGCCTGAATAATAAATCCTACGTTGTCGATATTGATGTCTTTTGTCCTGCGCCGCAGATGTATGTGAAATCAGTTGAAATTCCAGAAGGAAAAAGAAACGTTCTGAAAATGCTCTGCGGAGGAACCGGTACTGGCGAGATAAGGCTTTATAGACAGTTCGGAAAAAATCTTGAGCTTATTGAGCACGCTAAAATTGCCGGCGCCCTGTGCGAATACGGCCAGCTGGAAAAACCGGAATAAAAATTTATTGCCTTTTCATCTTTTTTTACGTATTTTCAAAGTAAGAAAAATGGAGGCGTTTTATGGATTACGAACATTTTACTCTAAAAACTCAAGATGCTTTGCAGAACGCCAGCGCTTTGGCGCAAAAAAATGACCACAGCGAAATCGGACTGGAACACCTTCTTTCTGCCCTTTTAAGTCAGCAGGATGGAATAGTTGTTCCTGTTATTGAACGTGTTGGTGTTGATGTTCAGAGCTTGCAGAAACAGGTCGATGACCTTCTCGATACATATCCGAAAGTTACCGGCAATGCCCAGATGACTCTTTCAAACGAAGCGCAGAAAGTTCTTGCAAAAGCCGAAAACGAAATGTCAAAGCTGAAAGACCAGTATCTTTCGTGCGAGCATATTCTTCTTTCAATGACAAAATCTGATTCAAGGGTCGGCGAGCTCTTGAACCGGAACGGCTTGACTTACGATGCGGTGCTTGAAGCGATAAAATCTGTCCGCGGAAACCAGACGGTTGATTCCCAGGATCCGGAGAGCAAGATGCGCTCGCTTGAAATATTGCACGGATTTAACTGCGCGTGCCCGGCAGGACAAGATTGACCCTGTAATCGGACGTGATGAGGAAATCCGCCGTGTAATGCAGGTGCTTTGCCGCCGTACAAAGAACAATCCGGTTCTTATCGGTGAGCCTGGTGTTGGTAAGACAGCAATTGTTGAAGGACTTGCCAGACGAATTGCCGGTGGAGATGTTCCGGAAAGCCTTAAAAACAAAAGGGTTCTTTCCCTTGATATGGGAAGCCTTGTTGCCGGCGCGAAATTCCGCGGTGAATTTGAAGAAAGGCTTAAGGCTGTAATTACAGAAATTACAAAGTCAGAGGGACAGATAATTCTGTTTATCGATGAGCTCCACACGATTGTAGGAGCCGGAGCAAGCGAAGGTTCAATGGACGCTTCAAACTTGCTTAAACCGGCTTTGAGCCGTGGCGAGATTCACGTTATCGGTGCGACAACCCTAAACGAATATAGAAAGTACATTGAAAAGGATGCCGCCCTTGAACGAAGGTTTCAGCAGGTATACTGCGCAGAACCGACTGTTGAGGATACAATAGCCATATTAAGGGGACTTCGCGACAAGTACGAAATTCATCATGGGGTAACAATTGAAGACGAGGCGCTTGTAAGCGCGGCGGTTCTTTCAAATCGTTACATCACAAACCGTTTTTTGCCGGACAAGGCGATTGATTTGGTTGATGAGGCGGCCAGCCGTCTTAAAATGGAAATAGAAAGCCAGCCAGTTGAGCTTGACCAGGTTGAGCGAAAAATCCTGCAGCTTCAGATTGAAAAACAGTCGCTCAGCAAGGAAGACGATCCTGCTTCAAAGGAACGCCTTGAAAAACTTGAAAAGGAGCTTTCTGAGCTCAATTCAAAGCGTGACGTAATGAAGCTTCGCTGGCAGAACGAAAAAAACAGCATTAACAAAAGCCGTGAGCTGAAGGAGCAGCTTGAGACCGCGCGGTTTAATGAGGAAAAATTCACCAGGGAAGGAAACCTTGAAAAAGCCGCGGAGTTGAAATACAGCACAATTCCTTCATTAAAAAAGCAGCTTGATGAGGCGACCAAGACTGAAAAAGAAAAGGAAGAAAATCCTGAGCGGGAATCCTTGTTAAGGCAGTCTGTAACCGAAGAGGACATTGCCCGAGTTGTAAGCAGCTGGACTGGAATTCCTGTCGCAAAGATGATGACAAGTGAAAAACAGAAATACCTTCAGCTTGAGGAAGTTCTTCACAAGCGCGTTATCGGTCAGAATGAGGCGGTTCAGGTTGTAAGCGATGCGATTCGACGAAACCGTTCAGGCTTGAGCGATCCGAACAGGCCGCTTGGCTCATTTATGTTCATCGGACCTACAGGTGTAGGTAAGACAGAGCTTGCAAAAACGCTTGCGGACTTCCTGTTTAATGATGAGAAGGCTTTGACCAGAATCGATATGTCCGAATATATGGAAAAATTCAGCGTCAGCCGTCTTATTGGCGCGCCTCCGGGATATGTAGGATATGATGAGGGCGGTCAGCTTACGGAAGCGGTGCGACGAAGACCGTACAGCGTTGTCTTGTTTGATGAGGTTGAAAAAGCGCATCCTGATGTGTTCAACGTCCTGCTTCAGGTTCTGGATGACGGAAGGCTTACGGATGGACAGGGAAGGGTTGTTGATTTTAAGAATACAATCATCATAATGACAAGCAACTTGGGCAGCGAGCTGATTCTTGATGCGGCTGAGGACAAGTCTTCTGAAAAATCAGAAAATGTTCCGCCGGAAGTCCGCGCGAAGATTGATGAGCTTCTGAAGGCTCATTTCCGACCTGAATTCCTGAACCGAATTGATGAGATTGTAATGTTTCAGAAGCTCGGAAAAGACTGTATCGGCGGAATCGTTAAGATTCAGCTTGCAAGAGTCTCTAAGAGACTTGAGGACAGAAGGATTGGAATTGATTTTGATTCCAAGGCGATTGATTTCCTCTGTGATAAAGGTTATGATCCTGCGTTCGGTGCCCGTCCTGTAAAACGTGCCGTTCAGACCTGGGTGGAAAATCCTTTAAGCAAGGAGCTTCTTGCCGGAAAGTTCGCTGAAGGCGCTAAAATCAAGGTTTCTTCGGATGGAACAAAACTTCTGTTTGAATAGGCAATGCATTGTCTGGCCCGGATGTTGAATCTATAAAACTCGACATTTCGGGCTGTATATGGATTTTCCGTGCAAATGGAATAAAGGCTTCAAAATGTCAGATTATCTGGCATTTTGAAGATAGCCTTATTGCATTATTTCGCTGAATTCATTAAATTCTAAATAGACATAAAATATTTTTTTAGGAGATTAATCATGGCAGTTAGAGTTGCTATTAATGGTTTCGGTCGTATCGGCCGTTTGGCTTTCCGTCAGATGTTTGACGCTGAAGGTTATGAAGTTGTTGCTATCAACGATTTGACAAGCCCAAAAATGCTTGCTCACCTCTTGAAGTATGATACAGCACAGGGCGGTTTTGCCGGAAGAATCGGTGAAAACAAGCACACTGTGTCATCTACAGATTCTATCATCGTTGATGGAAAAGAAATCAAGATTTCTGCTGAAAAAGATGCGGCTAACTGTCCATGGGCAGCTAACAAAGTTGACGTAGTTCTTGAATGTACAGGTTTCTATACATCAAAGGAAAAGGCAGAGGCTCATATCAAGGCCGGCGCACGCAAAGTTGTAATTTCAGCTCCTGCTGGAAATGACCTTCCAACAATCGTTTACAATGTAAACCATAAAACTCTTACAAAGAACGACAACATCATCTCTGCTGCTTCTTGTACAACAAACTGCTTGGCTCCAATGGCTAAGGCTTTGAATGACTATGCTCCAATCCAGAGCGGAATCATGTCTACAATCCACGCTTACACTGGCGACCAGATGATTCTTGATGGTCCACAGCGCAAAGGCGACCTCCGCCGTTCACGCGCAGGCGCTCAGAACATCGTTCCAAACTCAACAGGTGCTGCAAAGGCTATTGGTCTTGTAATTCCTGAATTGAACGGAAAATTGATTGGTTCAGCTCAGCGTGTTCCAACACCAACAGGTTCTACAACATTGTTGTTTGCTGTTGTAAAGGGCAAGAATATCACAAAGGAATCTATCAACGCTGCAATGAAAGCCGCTGCGACAGAATCTTTCGGATACAACGAAGATGAAATCGTTTCTTCTGATGTAATCGGAATGAAGTTCGGTTCATTGTTCGATGCTACTCAGACAATGGTATCTAAGATTGACGACGATACATATCAGGTAGAAGTTGTTTCATGGTATGACAATGAGAACAGCTACACATCTCAGATGGTAAGGACAATCAAATACTTCAGCGAAAACTGCTAGTTTTAGTTAGTTTCTGAAAAAAAAGGGCATTCCGCGTAGGAGTGCCTTTTTTGTTTTGGCGTATTTGATTGTTCTTTCATATTGGACTGGTCGCAAACTCTGCGAGTTATGCTCCCGCAAAATGCTGCGCCACTGCTCGCATTTTGGGTAATCACAATCAAATACTTCAGCGAAAACTGCTAGTTTTAGTTAGTTTCTGAAAAAAAAAGGCATTCCGCGTAGGAGTGCCTTTTTTGTTTTAGCGTATTTGATTGTTCTTTCGTATTGGACCGGTCGCAAACTCTGTGAGTTATGCTCCCGCAAAATGCTGCGCACTGCTCGCATTTTGGGTAATCACAATGAACGACCCCCGACGCGGAGCGTCAGGGTATCGTTCGTTCTCATAAGGTATCGCAGTCGGGTACATTCCTTATTCCTCCGCGAGCGTCGGGGAATGTACCCTCCGCACGAATCAAATACTTCAGCGAAAACTGCTAGTTTTAGTTAGTTTCTGAAAAAAAGGGCATTCCGCGTAGGAGTGCCTTTTTTGTTTTGGCGTATTTGATTGTTCTTTCGTATTTACGCGCTTTTCTGGCGGGTCATTTAATTTTATGCTCAATTTATAAAAGGCTTAATTTCGAGTTTTTTTTACAAATTACGAAAGAACGCTTTCGGCATATTTCCAATTTGCTCAGATGGATTTGGCTCGCGCTACGCTTGTATTAATTCGGGTGCTCCGCACTTTAATTAATTCAATCGCCAAAAATCTTCACAAATTGCAAATCTGCCTGCGCTTTTATTCTTTTTGCAAAAAAACTCGATATTCAACCTAAAAGTTGAAATCTGGGCAAACGGATTTATTGCAACTTTTTTTTTCTTCTTGTGTCTATATCTTCAGACAGCCGTAAAGGCTATGGGAGATTTAGACATGAAAAAAGTTATTCCTGTTTTTTTTGCAACGGACGATAATTACGCTCCGTTTGTTGCCGTAACGCTTGAGTCAATTCTTGACAATGCAAGCAAAGAGTTTCAGTACAAATTTTATATTCTTACAACAAGCATCAGCGACGAATATAAAACCGCAATCGAAAAGTATAATTCAGAAAATGTTTCTGTTGAATTTGTCTTTCTTTCTGAAACAATAGAATCTGTAAAAGAAAAATTCGCCATCCGCGATTATTATTCAATGGCTACCTATTACCGCTTTTTTATTGCGGATCTGTTTCCTCAGTACAACAAGGCTCTTTACCTTGACTGCGACATCGCCGTTTTAGGAGATATAAGCGAGCTGTTCAATACGAATGTAAGGGATTTTTATCTTGGCGCGATTCCGGATGAGTCACTTTTTAAATATCTGCCGTTTTCCGATTACGTGGAAAATGCGCTTGGCATTCAGCCTGCTGAATATTTCAATGCCGGAATTATGGTTATGAATCTTGCGGCATTCCGAAAATACGACATTCTTTCCCAGTTTATAGAGCTGATGAAAAAATATAAATTCCGTGTTGCCCAGGACCAGGATTATCTGAATGTAATCTGCAAAAACAAAGTGAAATTTATAGAAACCGGCTGGAACAAGGGCGCTGTCCTGACTCCAGGTTTTGACGAGTCGACATTAAAACTTGTGCATTACAATCTGAACCGCAAGCCGTGGCAAAAGACAGGCGTAAAGTATGAGGAATATTTCTGGAAATATGCGGAAAAAACAGAATTTGCCGGAATGATTCATGAAAAACTTTCAGGCTACTCGGAGGCGGACCGCGCAAAAGACGATGAATGTCTTGAGGGCCTTATAAATCTGTGTACCCAGGAAGCGGCAAGCGAAACAAATTATTACAATACTTATGTAAAGAGATATGATATATGGAAAAATCTTCTGAACGACTTGAAATCCTTTCTAAAATCGATGAGTACGAGCGTAACGAATGGTGGACACGAGATGTTGAAGATGACCCGGAAACTATTCCGCTGACGCTGGATAAGGCAGATTATTTTCATAAAAAGATTTCAACAAGATTTCTTATAAAGTTCGCGAATTTTCTTGGCAGAATATTCATCAATTCCCTTATAAGGCACAGGGCGCTGATAATAAAAGAAGTCCGCGGACTTAAAGAAAATTATCTTCCGCTTGAAAAACAGGGCGCGATTATAACGTGCAATCACTTTAATCAGTTTGATAATTTTGCCGTTTACAAAGCGCTCGAAGGTCATATTAAAAAAAACGAGCTTTATAAAATTATCCGCGAAGGAAACTACACGAATTTTCCCGGATTTTTTGGATTTCTGTTCCATTACGCGAACACAATTCCGTTGAGCGGCAATTTTACCTGCATGAAGGAGATGATGAAGGCGGTTTCCTATTATTTAAACCGCGGTGAAAAAATTCTTGTCTATGCAGAGCAGGCGATGTGGTGGAACTACAGAAAACCAAGGCCGCTTACGCCCGGCGCATTCAGGTTTGCCGCGGAAAATAACGTTCCGGTGATTCCTGTGTTTATTACAATGGAAGACTCTGAGCTTACCGGGCAGGATGGATTTCCTGTTCAGGAATATACAGTCCACATACTTCCGGCGATATTTCCGGATGAAAAAAAATCCGCGCGTGAAAACTCTGCCGAGATGAAGGAAAAAAATTATTCGCTCTGGAAAAAAACTTACGAAGATTTTTACGGAATGCCGTTGACGTATCTGAAAGCTGGAACAGCGGATTTATAAAGCGAAGAGCCAAAAAAACGGAGGCTGTAATAAAAACTTTGCCTAAGATAGCGTCAAAGTTTTTATTCACAAGTTTGCGTTGCAAACTTTCTTATCAACGGCCCATTCTCATTTCATTGCGAATGGGCATAAAAAGTCAAATCGAAAATTGAAATTTTCTCATTGACTTTTTATGGGAGGAAATATGTGGTTTTATATAATTTGCATTCTTGGCGGCGATGCTGCGATTATCTTTTTCAATCTTTTTTTCAAAAATTCAGTTTCCGAAAATTCAGCCTTCTCAGACAAATTCCTTATAATCGCGGGGCTTCTTCTTGTTGTGTTCTGCATCGCCCTTGACGGAATTTCCGCCTTCTTAATCCGTCGTCTGCCTGAAAAATGGTTCTCATACAATGTAAAAATTCATAAGCCCGGAAAGAAAGAATGCAAAATTTACGAAAGGCTCGGAATAAAACTCTGGAAAGACCACATCCTTGAGCTTGGAATGTTTACGGCGTTCAGCAAAAAGCATGTCGCAAACCCTGAAAGTCCTGAGTACATAGAGCGCTTTATCCTTGAGTCAAATTACGGCGTGCTCATTCATCTTGCCGGCGTTTTTATCGGATTTTTGCTGCTCTGCTTTTATCCGAAAAATCTTTTGTGGCGGATGAGTTTTCCCGCGGCGATGATAAACGCCTTTATGAATATTTTTCCGCTTATGATTTTGCGCTATAACCTTCTGCGCCTTCACCGGATGCACGCGGTCCTGTTAAAAAAACGCCAGAGAAAAAACGGCAAAACCTTGACCGTCCGGTAATGGCGCTTTCCGCTCCGTCAAATTAAAGTTATTAAGGGCGGGCAACCGCCCTGCGCCTCAAACTCAACATACGTTTCGTTTTCGTCTACCCACCGTGCGGGCTCAAACGCCGCCCGCAACGCCCGCTTTGCAGATAAAGTCGCAGAAACTGCATATATCATCTGTCTTTCCCGGAAGCCTGTCCTTAAGGGATGGAATTAAAGACGAAAGTCCTTTTTCAAAGCAAAGTCCGGTCATTGCGTTTCTGCCTGCATTCTGCATTATTTTTTCAAAACTATCCGTTATTTTTCCAATAAAAAGTTCCTTGTTTTCATTTGCAAATCCGCAGCACGGAGCGATGTCTCCGGAAGGATGAACGAACAGTATGTTGCCGGGACCCTGGCAAAAATCTTCCTTGAACCATTTTTTGCTTTTCCAGGCGCGCTCGTCATCACCTTTAAAAGTCTGCGGAAGAATAAAAATCTCTGCTGCGAAATCCTCGCCCAGGGCGTTAAGTTCCGCTTCGAGCTGTTCAGTTTTTTTATCATCCAGCAGCGGATCTGCTACAGCCTGTATATTTATGTTTTCTTCGCCAAAAATCGCGTTGACTGCCGCGCAAAAACTCCGTATCTCTTTGTAGTTCTGTCCGTGAAAGTTGTCGTAGCTTATTCCTATCTTTCCATCATATCCGCAGTCCTGGATTTTTTGTAAGGCTTCGTTCAGCTCGCATTCGTTTTTCCACCATACTCCGTTCGTCATAATCTGGTCGAACATAAAGTCGTTCTTTCTGGCAAAACTTATGACTTCGCATAAAAAATCCATGGAAAGAAAAGGTTCGCCGCCGGAAAAACCCACCTTGTCAATCTTGCAGTCTATGGAAGCGCGGCAAGAGGCCAGAAAATTGACCGCATCCACCGGCGAAAGCGAAAAAGGCTTGCGGTCTACAAAACAGTGCGGACACCGGAGATTGCATAATGTTGTGGAAGCAAAGATGATTTCTGTAGGATCAAACATAAAAATAACGCCGCCTTTTAAAATATGTGGCCCGGTTGTTCAAGTCTTTGAATTTATAAGACTCTACATCTGGACAATAAAAAGTTGAATTTTTTCTGGTTACAAGACATATTACTGCTTTTTAATTATACCGTAAATATGTAAAGTTGTATTCCGCTTCAGTTTTATATCGTTCAGAATATGGACTAGTTGTCTTTCTGTGTTAAATTATTCGCAATGTGTGAATTATTGGCACCTGCGGGTAATATTGAATCATTGGACGCCGCTATCGGCGAAGGCGCGGACGCTGTTTATCTTGGATTAAAATCTTTTAATGCCAGGCTTAGAACTTCTAATTTTGCGTGGAATCAGTTTGAGGCGGCTGTCGGAGCGGTTCATCGTCTTGGAAAAAAAATTTATGTGACTGTGAATACAGTCTGCGAGGAAAAAGAAACTGAAAGGCTCTACAGGTTTCTGGCATATCTTGATAGAATTCATCCTGATGGATTGATTGTTCAGGACTTGGGGATTGTCCGTATGTGTCAGGAATTTTTCCCTGGCCTGGAGCTTCATGCGTCAACCCAGATGAATGTTGAAAGCGCTGCCGCCGCAAACCTTTTGTATCAGGAAGGTATTAAGCGTGTCGTGCTTGCCCGCGAGCTTGGTTTTGATGAAATAAAATACATAAAGGAACATACAAAGGCAGAGATTGAAATGTTCGTCCACGGCGCGCTTTGCGTAAGTGAATCCGGTCTTTGCCTTTTTTCAAGCTATCTGGGCGGAAAATCCGCCAACCGTGGTATGTGCGCGCAGGCCTGCCGGCGTTATTATACAGCTGAATATCCGGAAGGAATAAAGCAGGGGTATTATTTTTCTCCATGCGATTTGCAGCTTATTGAGCACATCCCTGAGCTCTGCGATTTGGGAATTGAATCGTTTAAAATCGAAGGACGGATGAAAAGCGCGGAATACGTAGGAAGTGTTGTCGCGGCTTACCGTTATGTCATCGACCATTACAAGGAAGACAGGAAAGGCGCGATTGCCACAGGAAAGCGAATGCTTGCCTCGGACTTTGCGCGTTCAAAGACATCATACTGGTACGGATTTAAGGATGTGAAGGATGGCGTTGAAAACGCAGGTTCTAAGATTTTGAATCCGAATCAGGCCGGAGGAACAGGAATTTATCTGGGAACTGTTTCCCGCGTAAAAAAAGCGCCGGACGGTCTTATTGAAGAGGTTAAGAACAATGCCTCGCCGGATGCTGATCCGTCAAGCCTTAGAATTCAGATGGCAATGCTTGCCGGTGGAAATTACGATCCGGATCCGGGGGATTCAATCCGCTTGCACCGCAGGGATGACACCGGGCGCACAAGCCACAAGGTCCGCAGTGTTGAAATTGATGATGATGGACACCGCTGGATAGACATTCCGCTTAGCCACAGGATTGGAGACAGCGTTTATCTTCTTCAGATAAAATCGATGTCAAAGCGTTATCCTAAAATTTTGCCGGGGGACTTAAGTAAATTCAGAAAACAGCCGGCGGACGAAAAACTTCCGTTCCTTGATGTTACTCCTGTTGAAAATAGAGAGCTTTCATATTTTCCGGACGGACTGTATGTGCAGGTTTCTACTATTGAGGATATTTTTCTGGCGCAGGCATTTCATCCTGTCCGCCTTATTGTTGAATTTACCTGCGATACAAGGTATGACCTGCTAAATGGAAAAACAGTTCTGCCGTTTTCAAAAAAATCAATTTATATTTTTCTTGATCCGTACTGTCCTGCTTCTAAAGAGGAGGAGCTAAAGGCGGACTTGGAGACTCTTGTAGAAAAAGGTTATACATGCTTTGTTGTGAATAATATCGCTCAGATTCAGATGCTTAAAGGAAAAAAAGTTCATCTGGTAGCTGGTCCTTACCTCTACACTTTTAACAGATGGGCGGTTTCTTTCTTTGAAAATCAGGATATAGGCGCTTTTGTTATGCCTTATGAAGATTCCAGAAAAAATCTTGAGGCGACTTATGACCTGAACGTACGTTCAAGGGTTCTTGTTCCTGTATTTGCATATCCTGCGCTTTTCAGAATTCGTTTTAAGCTTCCGGAAGATTACGGTTTTACCTATTTTTCCGACAAGGAAGAAGGAATGTTTAAGGTTGTCTCTTCCGATGACGGTTCATTTGTAATGCCGGAGCTTCCTTTCTCTCTGCTTGACAAGACGGAATTCCTTTCTCAGGCAGGATTTAAAAAAATACTTGTGGACTTTTCAAAGACAAAACTTTCAAAAGGCCAGATAAAGAACGTAAGCTCATCCCTGTTTAAAAAACAGCCTTTTCCAGAAGTAAACCGCTTTAACTGGAAAGACGGTTTTTATGATCCGCAGCAGATTGAAGAATATAAAGCCAGCAGCGAACGCGCTGCCGCAGCAAAAAAGCTTGGAAAATCAGGAGAAAAGGGCAGACCTAAATCCCGTGGTGGAGCTGTCCGCGCTGGCAAAAGGAAAAAATAACGTTTAAAAACTAAAAGACCATTGCTTCTTCTGGAATCTGCTCCTGAATCTCTTCAGAAGCGGCCGCCAGGTTTGCCTCCTGCATTGCTTTTAGATTTTTTTCGGAAGCTCCTGACTGTTCGGGAGTGGTTGCCGCAGGTTCAGAACTAAGGCGTTTTTTAAATTCAACGTGCTCAGCGATGATTGAAACTCTGCTGGCTGTCTTTCCGTCGCTGTTCGTCCAGCGGTTTTGTTTTAGTCGCCCTACGACCCTTAGACCTCTGCCTTTTTCACAATTTTTCTGGCAGGCTTCAGCCATTTTTCCGAATGTCTCGATGTTGAAAAACGAAACTTCATTTACGCCTTCGCCGTCAGCGTTCTTGTAAAAGCGGTTTACCGCAACAGGAATGTTGCAAATTTTGTGCCCATTCGCAGTTTCCTTAAACTCAGGATCGCGGGTTACATTTCCTTCGATGATAAGTGAGTTCAGTTGATTCATAAAAATACCTCATTTTGAATGCAGTTTGCTTTTTTTTTTGCCGGCAACAAAAAGCAACGGCTTGTTTTTTTACCGTCACTTATTTATAGCAATTACTTTTCAAAATAAGAAATGAATCGCAAAAAAAATTAAGATTTTTGCAGAAATTTTTATCCGTTCAAAAGAAGACGCAGCATATAAAGTTCAACGTAGATTGTAAGGGCTTCTTCTTCCTTTATTTTCTGCATGTTCGGAGTTTTTACAAGACCTTCTGCAAGCGAGCGCAATCTGCTTTCATCGAATGTCTGCGCAGAAATTGTCCGCATTATCTTTCTTGTGTAATCGCGGATAAGGCAGTTTACGTCTTCTAAAAGACTATTGTGCGCTTCCTTTGTAATCATCTTGTTCCAGATTTTTTCATACGAATCAAGTTCCCTGTCAATTGTCGAGCCGGAAGGAACAAGCGATTCTGAGATGTCTTTTGCGGCCGCCTGAACCGCATCTTTTTTGTTCATGGATTTTGAATGTTTCTGAAGCTCGTCGTCATCAGGAATATCATCAGCGGTGAATTCTTTTTGGGACGATTTTGTATGGACAGGCTTTCGCTTTTTCTTGGAAAAAATGCTTGCCAGCCATGAAATTACAGGAATTGTGTACCAGAACGGAAGCATCATCTTGGCATTTGCAAGAATAGACGTATTTTTAAGCATAAGAAGCTCAGAATACGGAACCAGTTTTCCGCCTGAAAAAATGTGGAATGAAGGCTCGCCTGAGACGCGGTCAATTTCATAGTTCAGCATCGTTAGGAAATTTGCGTTCAGCAGGGCGTGCAGAACCGGTGAATAGTCATGAATTTCCTTTTTAAGGCAGTTTTCAAAGTCTTTCTCGCTCTTCATTTCAGGAAGTTTTTCGTAGTTGCTCAGAACCTTGAACCACTTTTCCGTAAGATGTTTTTCAATTGTGTCGTGGGCTTCGTTCGCAAGTCGTATTGCAAGCTGGAAAACCTTGTTTTTATAGATAAAATAACGCGTTCCGGTTTCAATTTTGAACACAAGAACTTGCGGAAGCTCGTTGTTTTCGCATTCTGTGGTAATTTTCTGAAGAAATTCCTTTAAATCTTCCTCGCTGTATTGACCGTAAAGCAGGGCGCCTTTTGAGTCCTTGAATTTTAATATTGTTTCCATTGAAAAGAAATATGGCGTTCTGCCCAGCGCGGCCCTTAGCTCATTAAGCGCATTTTCCTTGTTCTGCTGTCTGGATGCTTTTTCTTTTAATGTCATCATCCATACTTCGGAAATTGCAACAGCCTGAAGCACGTTGGTGTCTTCAATTGTGCGGTCTTTTATCTTTTCAAAGTCCAGACGGATAAAATAGCAGAGCTGGTTCCAGAAGTAAAAGGCATCGCCGGAAAAATCAAAAGTCTGGTCAGAAGAGTCCGGATGCTGAAGAAATTTTGTAAAGAATGCCTGGGCTGCAATCTCTTTGCTGGGGTTTGCAACGCGCACTTTTTTCTGAAAATAGTCGTGGTATTCATCTTTTTTGAGCATGGCGCGGATTTTTGCCATTGCATCCCGCGTAACAAAATGAATAGGAACGCATTCAGGGACAAGCAGGGCTGGAATGTCCCGCGGCATAAGGATACAGTAAAGTTTTGGTGATTTTGTATTCTGGCTTGTCTGCCATTCTTTTACGGCATCTTCAAGCGATTTTTTTTCAAGAGCCTCGGAAGGAAGCTGCTTTGGAAGGTCGTTTATGCATGGAAACGGAACCTGCGGATTTGACAGAATTTCTTTGAACTTATTTGCATAGTAAATTGAGTATGCCGTTATGCAGGCAATTGTGATTTTTCCGTTGTTGTGCTGGATAAGGTAAACTTCATGCTTGTTCTGATAGTCTTCCAGTTCTTTTAGAAGCGTAGACTCAGGAATTTCAAGGTATTGGACCAGTTCAGATTGTTCTTCCAGATTTCGTGAGGCGTATTTTTTTAAATAATCACAAAATTCCCTAAAGTTGATGAAAGCCGATCCCTGTTTCTTTGAATATTGCCTAAGAATCGTTCCTAAATTTGCAGATACAGACATACTGTAATTATAAACATAAAGTATTTTATTCACAAGATTATTAACAAGATTAAATTGATTTATTGAACAAAAACTGTTATAGCAATAAACTGTGTATTAGGCTTAATTTCGAGTTTTTTTTACAAATTACGAAAGAACGCTTTCGGCATATTTCCAATTTGCTCAGATGGATTTGGCTCGCGCTACGCTTGTATTAATTCGGGTGCTTCGCACTTTAATTAATTCAATCGCCAAAAATCTTCACAAATTGCAAATCTGCCTGCGCTTTTATTCTTTTTGCAAAAAAACTCGATATTCAACCTATTATATAGCCTGAATTTCGAGTTTTTTACTGATTTTATGCTGAATTTATAAAACTCGAAATTCGGGATATATAAAGGAAGAACTTATGATTTCAAATAGAATGAAAAACCTGCATCCTTACGTTCCGGGTGAGCAGCCAAAGGACAGGGTTTACATAAACTTAATGCAAATGAAAATCCGTATCCGCCGGACGCTAAAGTTGTTCAGGCGGTTTCTGATTTTGTAAAGAACAATCCGATGCGTCTTGCTCTTTATCCTGACCCTGACTCGCTGGGGCTTCATGCGGCGATTGCAGAAATGCTGAATAAGACCGGCGGTGTCCTGTGCAATGCGGAAGTTTCCGGGGAAGAAACCGGGCCTTCTGAAAAAGACCGGATTCCTTTTAAGGTTACTTCCGATATGATTTATTCAGGAAACGGAAGCGATGAGGTTCTTTCCTTTGTTTTCTACGCTTTTTTTGACAGCGGAAAAAAACTTGTGCTTCCTGAATTTACGTACAGTTTTTATCCTGTTTACGCCGGATTTTACGATATAGCCACTGATATAGTGCCTATGAAAAAAGACTGGTCGCTTGATACGGATGAAATGCTTCTGCGCGCAAAAAGAAATGGCTCTGGATTGATTTTTGCAAATCCGAACGCGCCTAGCGGAATCGGGTTGGGACGCGCTCAGGTGCGTGAAATGCTTAAAAGAGCGGACTCTGACAGGATTTTTGTTGTTGACGAAGCCTATTGCGATTTCGGCGGAGAGTCGTGCATTCCTCTTCTGGAAGAATTTAAAAATCTGGTTATAGTAAGGACTTTTAGCAAAAGTCTTTGTGGAGCAGGCTTAAGGTTAGGATATATTGTAGCTTCCCCTGAAATTGTAAATTATGTTACGACAGTAAAAAACAGCCTGAACCATTTTCCGATTGATGCCGTTGCGCAGTGCGCAGGTGTCGCGGCCTGCAGAAATCCGGCGTATTACTGCGGATGTGCAAAAAAGGTTGTTGCGGAGCGTGAAAAATTTCAGGATTTTCTTAAGGAAAACGGCTGGGATTTTATTCCGTCAAAAACAAATTTTGTGCTTGCAAAAAAAACGGGTGTAAGCGGCGAAAAAGTCTACGAAGAAATAAAAAGACAGGGAATTCTTGTGCGCCACTTTAGCACAAAAGGAATTGAAGATTACGTCCGCATAACAATCGGTACGGAAGAGCAGATGAACGCGCTTAAAAACGCGATGAAAATGATTTGATATTGCGGTGCAGTTGAATTTTAGGGGAGAAATTCCCCTGAAGCGTGCCGGGAAAAGATAGGATTGCAGGGAAAGAAAAAAAAAAACGCTTCTCAAGTAGAGGGTTTGTCTTTCCCTACGAAAAAAAGCAGTCTGGCAGCAAGCCAGAAAGGAATTTATATGAGATTTTTGATTTTAACAGACATTCATGGAAATGTTTCAGATTTGGAAAAACTTGATTCAGAATTCAAGGCGGCGGATGCAGTTATTTTTGCAGGCGATTTTTGTGAATGTTTTAAGACCGAAACTTCAAAGCCTGTTCTGGATGCGCTTGTAAAAAAGCATGATGAGATTACGCAGTCCTTGGAAATTGCGATGAGCCGGAATTTATAGAAGAGCTTGAAGATTCTGGAATAAATGCGGAAAGAACTTTGAACTATACCGGCGGAATTGCAATAGTCGGTTCTGGCGGCGGCAGTAAATTCACCGGAAAGACTCCGAATGAACGCGAGGAGGATGAGCTTGTCTCTGATTTTGACATTCTTAATCAGGATGAATTTAATGCCGACTATTCAAATGTGATTCTTGTCAGCCATAATCCGCCGAAAAACACAAAATGCGATGCCGTTACTCCGGAGCTTCATGCCGGTTCTGAAAAATTCCGCGCACTTATTGAAGAAAAATGCCGCTTGCGGTTGTTACCGGACACATACACGAAGGCGTTGGAACAGACAGAATTGGAAATACCCTTGTAATCAATTCAGGCTGCTTTGGCGAGAACGGAACTTACGGAATCCTTGAAGTTGAAAAGAATAATGGAATTTGGGCTGTAAAAACCGCTGAAATTAAGAAAATACATAAATAGCCCGGTTGCCGCTTTCTTTTTCTTCCCGCTCATTCAATTTTTGCGCTGAATTTATAAAACTGAATATTTGGGATGTATAAAGAATTATTCTTGCTGCGACTGCACGAATCTGAATCCCATATAATCGTAGCATTCGTTCGCGTCGTAGCCGTAGCGTTCTGCGGCAAAGCAAAATACTGTATATTCTGAAAAACTTCCGCCGCGGCAGATTCTCTGGCTTCCGTATTCCGGACCGGCGCATATTTCGTTTTCTTTTTGTTCCGTGTAATCTGCGAACCAGTCCCAGCAGAATTCCAGAAGATTTCCGGACATATCAAAAAGATCTGCTCCGTTGGGGTTTCCAGTTCCGGGCGCAGGAGCGGCGTATTCCGAAAATGGAGTTCCTGCCGTTCCAACTGCCATGGATGCGTCTGCGTTTTCATTTGTCCATGCGTATTTTAGCGTTTCGTTCTCATTGTCCGCAGAAAAGTCTCCGCTGGCTTTGTTGCCTTTCTGGATTTTATCTTTTGAAATCCGGGCGGCGTATTCCCATTCTGCTTCTGTGGGAAGCCTGAATCCGTTTGCGCTGAAGTTGCATTCCGCAAGGTCGCATTTTGCAGTGTCCGCTGAATTTTTCAGAATTTCACCGTTGTAGGTGTAGCATGGCTTTAGTCCACAGTATTCGCTGAACGCGTTGCACCAGACGATTGCATCGTGCCAGCTTATCATTGTAACCGGCTGCCCGAGTCCTTTTTTTGAAGGGGCTTTGCCGCGGCGTGCGCGCGAGCCTTCCTGTCCGGGATTTTGAAACCTGTATCCGTTTTTTTCAGCATCTTTTCTTACCATAAACCAGAGGGTATAGGGCGTTTCGTATCTGTTTATTAAAAATGATTCTACGGTTCGTTTTGCAGTGCAGGTTTGAACATCTTCGCCGATTGTGTACGAGCCGGAAGGAATCTGCACCATGTCAAGCTCGTTGAAAAGAATCCTTGGACTGTTCTGCGCAAAAACCGCCGCCGCAATCATAAAAAAAATACTGGATATTATTCTGTTTTTCATAAAATTTTCCCATGCCTCCTGACAGGATGAGTTTTGCCTGCGTTTTTTTAGTCCGCATTAGTTGTTGCAATAGAACAAGCCGAAAAAGTTGACTCTAAGCAAAATTCTGATTTTCAATCAGTCCATACAAATACAATGCGCTTTGACCGTATAGACCCATGGTGTCGTCTTCAAGAAGTTCCGCCAGTGGAGAATTGTAAATTTTCCGCAGGGCTTCATTTTCTGTTAAATTTTTATTTTTCATCAGAAGTTCCGCAATTTGAGGAATCAAAATTGTTTTTACAAGATGATGTGTGTCTGCCATTTTTGCCTCATTTCCAACTGATTTTCTGTATCTCATAACTTTCTTTAAAGTGGAGCGCTTTTAAAGCTTCATCGGTGCAGAAACAAGTCTGATCATTTATTTTTTCAAATTTCAGATGTTCCGCAGCATCTTCTTTTCTCATGATTCCTGCAAGAACATATTCAACAGTTTCTCCTACTTTGTCATCTGCGATTTTTCCAGAAACAATATCAAATCCATGCCTAAACTCCAAGTCTGAACGGCAGCGGACAACAAAATCAAGCCAGTCCAAATCTGGTCTTGCAAATCTCTTTATTTTTAGATTTCTTGCAAGTTTATCATCAAATTCATAAATATTAACAATAGCTATTTCTTCTTTTTCAGTCTGTTTTGAGTATAGCCTTGCAACTCTGATAGCCCAGCGTTCTGCCTGTTCTTTTATGGAAGTTGTGTAAAATCCAAAGCCGAAGTCGCGTCCTTTTTCCTGAAAGAGAATTTTTGGATTTTTAATCTGCGTGTATGAACCGTGATATAAAATCATTTTCTGTTCTCCGCGCCACCTGAAAGCCACTTGTCAAAATAATTCATCAGATATGTTTTTCCCATTCCATGCAAATCTTCATAGTCACTTTCAAGATGATTCAGAAGCTTGGTTTTTTCAAAATCCTTAAAAACCTTGGATGACGGAAGATTTTTATATTCGGCGTAGTTTTCTATGCAATATGTTTTAAATGAAAGAAGCGACATTTTTTTACTCCCGCTGATATTTTTCAAAACAATTTGGAATTTCGCCTGATTCTAATATTGGAATCCATAGGTTATTATAACACAGCCTTGAAGAATTTTTAACTGTTTGTGGGTTAAACTCCAAGGATTACGTTTGTTATAAAAATCAAGATTAAGAAATCTAAAAGATACAGACACCTTTCCACGATTTAAAGAACATTTTTTGCAATGCCTACACATTTTGAACTCTGTCAATTCGAGGGTCTTGAATTTTATCCAGAATAAAATATACTTTACTTTAAAGTAACTAACTGTGGAGTAAATTATATGAATAATGGGGAAATATTTATCGGGCGGAAAAAGGAGCTTGATTTGCTGGAATCGCTGTATAATTCTGGTAAATTTGAAATGCTGATTCTTCATGGCAGGCGCAGAGTAGGCAAGTCATATCTTTTATCCCATTTTGCAAAAAATCACCAGAAAAATGTCGTTTACTTTACAGGCGATAAATCTTCCGAAAAAAGTAATGTTCAGAATTTCTGCGAAGAGCTGAATAAAGTTCTAAAAGCAGGGGATTTTTTGAGCTCATTTTCAACTTGGAATGATGTTTATTCTTTTCTTAAAAATACAGAAATAAAAGAACGGCTTGTGTTGATAATTGATGAGTTCACTTATCTTTACAATTCAAATCCGGCTTTTGATTCCGGTCTGCAAAATGCGATTGATAAAATCCTGAAATCAAAAAACATCTTTCTTGTATTGTGCGGTTCTGAAGTTTCTGTAATCGAAGAGGTAATCGATGATTCTACAAAACCGCTTTACGGAAGAAAAACAGCCGAGTTGAAGCTTCTTCCTTTTACTTATAAAGAGGCAAGGGATTTTTTTCCGAACTATTCAAATTCTGATGCGCTTTTGGCTTATTCTATACTGGGCGGAATTCCGCTTTATCTCTCGCTTTTTGATGACAAGTTTTCTATAAAAAAGAATGTAATCAGGCACTGCCTTTCTACAACAGGATACCTTTTTAACGAAATTGAAACTCTTCTTCGTATGGAACTGAAAGAAACTTATTTCTATAAGAACATCATGCTGGCGATAAATGCGGGCGCCTCGACATTTAACACAATCAAGGACAAGGTTGACGATGATTCGGGTAAAATTGCAAAGTACATCAATGTTCTGATAAATCTGGGATTCATAAAAAAAGAAGTTCCTTGCGGCGAAAAAGAAAAAAGCAGAAACACCTTGTATTCAATTTGCGATAATTATTTCGCATTTTATTTTGCCTTTATTTTTAAACATCGGAACATGCTGAACGGCTTGATTTCGCCTGAGCTGTATTTTGAAAGAGAGCTTACCAAGGAGAGGCTTAACGCTTTTGCAGGCTACAGGTTTGAGGCGGTGTGCGAAACATATTTGAAGGAGCAGTTTTATAACGGAAAAATGCCGTTTTTTGCAGAAAATCTTGGCCGCTGGTGGGGCAATAATCCGGTTTTAAAGAAGCAGGAGGAGATAGACATTCTTGCAACGGACAATGAAAATGCCGTTATCTGCGAATGTAAATATACAGATGAACCTTTTGATGAAAAACAGCTGAAAGATTTACAGGATTCCGCATTGTGCGTCAGACAACCAAATAAGTCTTTCATTATTTTTTCAAAAAACGGAGTTACTTCCGGCGTTAGGAAGCAGATAGAAAAAAAACCGGATTATTTGGTTGTTGCCTTGGAAGATTTGTTTTAATTGAATTGGTTCAAGCCTGCATAAATCAATGACAACTCGGAAGAAAAATACGAAATTTGATAAAAGACTTTACATAATATGTTGAGTATTCGGAAAAAACATTTTCTTAGCTGCCATTATTCTGCTTGACAGTGGAATTCTTGCGTTAGGGATTGCAGCGGAAATGAGGCTTGCCGAATTGCAGCGGAAAGCCCGACGGCGCGAAGCGACGGAACGCCCTTTCTATTCTTCCAGCGCCGCTTCGATTGACTTGAGGCGTCTGGCCGCTTTCCGTTCTTTTCTTTTTTGCGCAAGTGATTTTTTCTGCTCTTTTGGTCTTCGCGGATATTTTGTTTCGTAAAGTCCAAGGATTACGTTTGTTATAAAAATCGAGATAAGGCATATTGCGGTGATAATCCACACTGAAAGAGGTCCGTATTTTACAAACGGTAAATCTACGTTCATTCCGAAAAAACTTGTTATGAACGTTGGAACCATCATTATTATGTTCAGGATTGAAAGGCGCTTCATGTAGACGTTCAGGTTGTTTGAGATTACGCTGTCGAACGCGTCTGTTACGCCCAAAAGTACGTTTCTGTAGGTGTCGGCCATTTCAATAGCCTGCTTGTTGTCGATTTCAACGTCTTCCAGCCAGTCCATGTCGTCGTAGTCAAGCTTTATGAGCTTTGTCTTGTGGAATTTTTCAAGTAGAAGCTGGTTGCTTTTTAATGATGTTGTGAAGTAGACGAGCGATTTTTCCAGGCTGAGGAGCTGGATGATTTCTTTGTTTCGATTGAAAGCTGAAGCTCGTTCTGGATTGCGGTTGAGCGGCGGTTGATTTCCTTAAGGTAGCGCAGGAACGTTATGTTTGAGCGGCCGATGATTCGCATTATAAATGCCGGAAAATCCGCAAGGACGATTCCTTTTGCGCGGCCGGTCGCAAAATCCCTAAGAACTTCGCAGTCCGTCCAGCAGATTGTGATGATAACGTTGTCTTTAAGGATGATTCCGAGCGGTATTGTAAAGTACGGAGTTTCTGCTGAAGGTTCAAAAATAGGAAGCCTGAGGATTGTAAGTACATAATCGTCGCCGTCTTCCAGGCGCGAAAGCTCGTCCGGGTCAAGAATATCCAGGATGTGCTCCGGGTCGATTCCGTAATTTTCCTGAAGCTGCTCAACGTCGTCGCGCGTTACGATTCGCGCGTCAACCCAAATCCGGGCGTGTGCGTCAATTTCCTCATCTTTTACTTTTACAAGCTTTCCGCCTGTCTGTTGCTGCCAGTAAGTAATCATTGAAGTTACCTCGAATTGCCGGATTGCGCAGATTTTTGAACTTAAAAAATACTATCACAAAAAAAGCCGAGGGGCAAGGATTAGGGAAGTTATGAAAAAAATCTAATCTTTTTTCATGAATCCCCGGCAGCAGTATTCCGGGTCTAACAAAATACTTTGGTCTTCAGTGCAAAAATTTTGTAAAACATTTCCATTTTTGATTTTTTCTTGCGATAAATTTGTATGAAAAACAGATGTAGAATAATTCTTGCGGCTTTGCTGGCTGCCCAGTTTTGCTTTTGCTCGTGTGTTTCCTTGCGTGGAAACGCTCCTTATTTCGCGTCCGGGGAACTGGTTTTTCAGCAGGAAGGGCTTGTTCTTGAATACGATTTTTTGAATAAAAACTCAAAGACTGTTGAAAAAGTTGATTTTGTGGTTTGTGCCGTTGATTCTGGCGACGACGATTTTGCCGCGCGCAGGTATTTTGTTTCATGCAAAGTCTGTGTTCCGCCCGGCGAATCTGTTGAAGATTATCTTGAACTGCATGATTTCTTTGACTTGCACGACAATGATGATTTTAATGGGAGCGATTTACAGATAGAATCTTTTTATGCTGAAAAAATTTATTATTCTGATGGAACTTTTTTTGAAGACCCGTTCGGGCGTTTTTCAGGATAAAAAAATTGCGGCGGCTAAAAGAATTCTTGCCGCCGCAAAATTTTCTGTATTAAGATTGTTTACAGAGGAATGTTTCCGTGCTTCTTTGCAGGTTTATCCATAGACTGTTTGTCGGCAAGGAAGCGGAAGCTGTTTGCAACATATTTGCGGGTTTCAGAAGGTTCTATTACTTCTGAAATATAACCGCGTTTTGCCGCGATTTTCGGTGTCATGATTTCCTGTTCGTACTGAGCTTTCTTTTCTGCGACATATTCTGCTTTTTCCGGGTCTTTCAGGTCTTTTGCATACAAAATTCCGATTGCGCCGTCTGCGCCCATAACTGCAATTTCAGAAGTCGGCCATGCGTAAACGTAATCTGCGCCGATGTGTTTAGAACACATTGCGATATATGCGCCGCCGTAAGCCTTTCTTGTGATTACTGTAACTTTAGGAACAGATGATTCGCTGTATGCGTAGATGACTTTTGCTCCGTGGCGGATGATTCCTTTCTGCTCTTCCTGCGGTCCCGGAATAAATCCCGGAACATCAACAAATGTAAGCAAAGGAATGTTGTATGCGTCGCAGTAACGTACGTGGCGCGCGATTTTGTCGGAAGCGTCGCAGTCAAGGACACCTCCCATTCCGGCAGGGTTGTTTGCAACGATTCCAACAGAACGTCCTTCAACTTTTGCAAATCCTGTTACGCAGTTAATCGCGAATTCTTCGGATGTTTCAAAGAATGAACCGTCATCCGTAACATCTTCAATAACTTCGCGGATGTCATAGCCTTTGTGCGTGTTTTCCGGAAGGATTTTTCCAATGTGCCTTGTTTTTTTGTGTTCATCGTACTTGAACTTTGCGGCCTGGACAATCTCATCGCCGTAGTAGTGAGGAATGTAATCAAGAAGTTTTCGTACTTTTTCAAAACATTCCGGTTCAGAAATACAGCGGAACTGGGCAACTCCGGATTTTTTTGAATGGATTGAAGCGCCGCCAAGGTCTTCTGCGGAAATGTCCATGAACATTACGGATTTTACAACTTTTGGTCCGGTGATAAAAAGCTGGGAAATTTTGTCCACGGCAAAAATAAAGTCGGTGATTCCCGGTGAATAAACCGCTCCGCCGGCGCAAGGACCTGCGATAATTGAAATCTGCGGAACAGAGCCGGATGCGCGTACGTTCTGATAGAAAAGGTCGCCGTAACCGCAAAGGGCATCAACACCTTCCTGGATGCGCGCTCCGCCCGAATCGTTGATTCCGATAACCGGACATCGCGCCTGAATCGCTTTGTCGATAAGCTCAGCGATTTTCTTTCCGTGCATTAAGCCAAGCGAGCCGCCCTGAACTGTGAAGTCCTGCGCGTAAACCGCCACTTTTCTTCCGTTTATTGTTCCGAATCCTGTGATTACGCCATCATAAGGAATGTCTTTCTTTTCCATTCCAAAACTTGTGCAGTTGTGACGAACTCCAGAATAAATCTCCATGAAAGAGTCTTTGTCAACAAGATTGTTGATTCGCTCAATGGCATGCCATTTGCCTTTTTCGTGCTGTTTTTCAACATTGTATGTGTAAGCCATTTAAGTGGTAACCTCCAAAAGTCACTTATCAGTTTTAGTTTATATAATCGGTCTTTTAGTGTCAATGACATTTTTTGTAAAAATGTCAAAATAAGTTTTTATAAGGTTGAATATCGAGTTTTTTGTAAAAAGAATAAAAGCGCAGGCAGATTTGCAATTTGTGAAGATTTTTGGCGATTGAATTAATTGAAGTGCGGAGCACCCGAATTAATACAAGCGTAGCGCGAGCCAAATCCATCTGAGCAAATTGGAAATATGCCGAAAGCGTTCTTTCGTAATTTGTAAAAAAAACTCGAAATTAAGCCTATAAATTGTTTTAATATCCAATCTTGTCAAGCCGCTCTTTTTCAATCTGCATGGATTTTTCTGTAGGAAGCCACGGATATTTTTCCCTCAAGGACTCTACGGCTTCAATCTCGTTGTTGTTGTGTTCCAGAAGCGCCTGCTTAAAATCCAGGGAAACCTGAAGCGGCATAAAATATTCGGATGAGCTTGTCTGGTCCAGTTTTGTGATAGTCCAGGCTTTGCCTGAAAAATGCAGGTTCACATAAGTTGTGAATTCTTCAACTTCAATAAGGTTGTCCTGATTGTGAACAAGAAAATATTTTACTTTGTGCGTTGCGTCCGGCATTTTTTTGATTTTTGTTTTTGAGCCGTCTTCTGAATAGACTTTTCGCGGCGGATGATTTTTTCTTGTAGGCGGCTTTTTGTCCAGGGCGGAACTTTCACCATCAATAGAAAAATTTGTGATTCCGTAAATGTAATGCGAGTAGGATTTTGTTGAGTCCGGCTCAAAGAAAAACCAGTTTTCCGGGGTTGAAATCCCGGAGTCAAAGTTGTATGCGCTTTTCATCTGTGTTGTTACATAAATCTGCGGTACTTTTGAAATGTATCGCTGTGCCTCCGGGCAGTCTTTTGCGGCGCAAAGCATAAGGTCTGTGTCCATTGTATGGATTCCCCGGTAAAACACTTCCGTTACCTGTTTTGAGTCAAGTCCGATTGCCGTAGGCTTCTTTGAATTTTCTCCGGCTATTGAAACGGCGGCTACAGCGATAAAAACCGCGGCGCAGAAAATTGCGGCGGCAATCGCGCTGTTCCGGCGCACAAAACGCTGTCTTTTCAGCCTTGAAGCCTGTTCAATTTTGAATTTTTCTGATTTTTTTTCAAATTCCGGCTCAGAGATTTTGTGCTTTTCGTTTTCGTTTTCAAAAATCTGCTTTTTAAGCTCTTCCAGCGGAAAATTTTTTAAGATTTTTCCTTTAAGAAGCGAATCTACTGAATCTGCAAGTTTCCGGTTTATTCCGTTCACCTGAAATTCCAGCGGAATAAAATTCCGGTCGCTGATTTTTTTGTCGTTTTCTTCTGAATAGGGAAGAATTTTTGAAGCCGAAAAGTACGCCATTGTGCCTAGCGCAAAGCTTAGCGCGGAATTTCCTGTTAAGATGATGTCGCGCCAGTCGTTCTGAAAATAATTGTAAAGGGTTTTTCCAAGGTTCGCGGTTGAGCGGTCAAAAGTCTTTTCCGGAACAAACAGAATTTTTTCTTTTTCTGAATCCACGATGATTCCGGCGGCTCCGTTGCATGGGAGGCTTGCGTTTTGCTTTATTGCATTTACATAGATTTCGCACACGGAAAAAAGCGCGTTTTCTGCCGCTGAAGATTCTGCTCCTTTTTCTTCGATTATGCGCAGGAGGGAATTTCCTGAAAAATCTCCGCAGAAGAAAACTTTTTCATCAATTGTCCTGATTTCGTCAAATTTCCATTCAGAGAATCTGGTCCATTTTCCGTCGGAATCTTTTTCCGCGATAATTCCAGGCTCTTCAAGTAAAAGCGAAAATTTTGTCTTTCCGAACATCATTTCATCAAGGTTTGAGTTCAGAAGCACTCTTTTGTTTTCGATTTTTATCAGGTTTACAGGCGCAAGTATGTTTTTCATTTTTACCTCATAAATATTTTACCATAAAAACAGATTTTTTTTTATTATGCCGATTTTTTTTGTGTGATATAATTAAGTAGCCCGAATGTCGAGTTTGTTGTAAAAAGAATAAAAGCGCAGGCAGGTTTACAATTTGTGAAGATTTTTGGCGATTGAATTAATTAAAGTGCGGAGCACCCGAATTAATACAAGCGTAGCGCGAGCCAAATCCATCTGAGCAAATTGGAAATCTGCCGGGAGCGTTCTTTTATAATTTGCAAAAAAAACTCGAAATTAAGGTTTAATAAGAGTCTTGTTTCTTGTGTTTTTTTTTGGAGGACAATATGAAATACAGAATAATTACAATCAGCCGGGAATTTGGCGCAGGCGGACACACTGTTGGAAAAGAGCTTTCCGGAAATCTTGGAATTCCGGTTTTTGACGGCGAGATAATCAAAAAAGTTGCGATGGAAAGCGGCTTAAGCGAAAAATTCATTGAAGAAAAAGGTGAGTACGGAAAAAAATCCGTGTTTGAAAATTATTTTTCAGCCGGAATGTATTATAAAGGTCCGTCCCTGGAAGATGAAATCTGGGCGGTTCAGACAAAAATCATAAGGGAGCTTGCGGAAAAAGAGCCATGCATAATAATCGGGCGATGCGCGGATTTTATCTTAAAGGAAAGGGATGATGTTCTTGATGTGTTCCTTCACGCATCCTGTGAAAATCGCATAAAGCGGCTTGTTTCCGAAGGCGTTGATCTGGGTAAAAAGCCTGAGAAATTCTTAAAAGACCGCGACTGCAGGCGTTCTTCGTATGTGCATTTTTATACTGATATGAAATGGGGCGAGGCGCGCAACTACGACATGAGCCTTGATACCGGCAAATTAGGAATTGAAAAGTGCGCCGAGCTTATTGAAAGCGTTTATAAAAACTAAAAATTCCTTGCGATGACTTTTCCTGCGCCGCCTGGGCTTGGGTTGGTTCGGATTACCAGTCGCGCTGGATGTAAGTCGCTTTCGGTCTTGCCGTTATGTCTACGCGGCGGTTCTGCGCTCTTCCTTCTTCTGTAGTATTCGGGGCGACCGGACGCGTGGCGCCGTAACCCTTGTAGGTGAATATTTTTTCAGGAATTCCTTCGCCTACAAGCGCCTTCATCACGGTTCTTGTTCTTTCTATAGAAAGGTTCATCTGACCGACCGGTTTTCCAAGGTCGGCTGTATGTCCTTCAACAAGAATCGTAAATTCATTGTTCTTTATTATTGAATGCAGCATTTCCGCTATTTTTCTGATTCTAGGCGCTTCCTGCGGCAAAAGCTCCGGTGAGTCTGGAATAAATTTAAGGTCAACGCTGAAAAGGATTCCTGACAAACTGTCGGTAACGTCAATATCCGGCACCTTGTTTTCATATATATATTTTTTTATTTCCTTGTATGAGGCGTAATATTCCGGCGTTTTTTCCGGTATTTTCACATCATACACAAGATTTTTCTTATCAAGAAGAATCACAACTTTTCCGTCGCGCAGAAGTTTCCTGTTTGCTTCAACAGTAAGGATTTTCAGCGCGTCTCTTCTTCTTATAATCGGGTCGGTTCTGTTTCTTCCGTAAACTTTGCAGGCTTTTATGTAAAGCGGATTTCCCCCGGCTTTCTTTTCGTAAATTTCAAAATTGTCCTGCCAGTTGTATTCAACAAGACCTTCTGATTGTACGGTTTTGCTGTCCGCAATGTTTTTTTCATAGACAATGTTCATGTCTTCGTCCCAGACAGTCGGAAAAAACGCCGGAAAGACCTCGCTTGAAACAAATTCTCCGTGAACCGGAACTGTTCCGCGCGCATCGATTATTATTCCTGTGTATTCGCGGCTGGAAACAATGTCAATCGGCTCTTCCGGCGTGTATGGATAGCGGTGGCGCACAAGAAGTCTTCCAATCTTGTTCATGTCGATTACATTTGTGGTCTCGGCGGAATCTCCGTCCTGCGAAAAAACCGGGAACGTCTGGCCGGCGTTTTCTATAATATCTGTTATCTGTTCAAGTGTAATGGTTTCCTCAAGGATTACGTCTCCTATGTAATTTGCGGAGTCAACGTAAAGCGAAAGAATCGGATTCTTCAAAAGCGACGGAGTTTTTATTTTTATAAGGCTTTCCGCGGAATTTCTTCCGGCAGGAAGTTCGATTCCCGCTTTTTTAAGCTCAAGAGAAATTTTCGATGTGAATTTTTTTTCAGTCCAGTCGACCTGGCTTTTTGACGACAGGGTAGAGTTGTCAATCTGCGCATAGGCAGAAGACAAATTGCCGGCAGTGCTGAAAAATGCGGAAACCGCAAACGCAAACAGAATTTTTTTCATATTAATTACCAGATTGATTTTCGGCTCATTTAACCGGATGTTTTAGTAAATATCCCATTTGTTCCAGGGCATAGGCGGCGGAATCTTTCATTCCTTCCGGAAACCTTAGCGTATATTTTTTGTCAGGCGGAGTAACGTGCTTTGTAAGCGCGCTGTTCAGGTCGTAAAGTTCCTTGATGTCGATTCTTAGTTCGTGCGCAAGCGCAGACAGGTATACTGAATCATATACTGTTACATAGTCAAACATTCCGGCTCTGGTTTCCAGCGTTGTGCCGTTCCATGCCCGCGCCTGCGGAAAGTCTGCTCCATAGTACTTTGAATTTTCAACCACATCCGCGATTGCAAGAAGTTTCGGAACGTAGCCGCTTGCCTGCGCGCTAAGGAAGCCGTTTTCCCTTAAATACCAGAAATCCCGGCTTTTTCCGTTTTTTATGGCTTTTTTTAATGCCCCCGCGCCGCAGTTGTATGCGGTTATCGCCAGAAGCCAGTCCCCGAAAGTCCTGTAGTTTTCGTTAAGTTTCTTCAGCGCAGCCTCAGTCGATTTCCAGGGGTCAAGGCGCTCATCAACGTAGTCGTTATATTCCAGCAACCCCGGAATACTGTTCAGCATAAACTGCCACAGACCGGTCGCCCCGGATTTTGATTTTGCGTAAGGATTGTAGTCTGACTCCACCAGCGGAAGATATTCCAGTATGGCAGGCATATTCCGCTTTTCAAGTTCGTTGCGCACGAAAATTCTGTACTGCTGGCCTTCTTCAAGAACTTTCTTCAGGTAATTTTTGTGCGTGGTTAAATATTTTTTGCGCAGTTCCTTTACCGCGGCGCTGTCCATTCCCGGATATTCAACCGGCTTGTACGCAGGTCTGCCTGATGTTTTTTCAGCCGAAAAAATGCGGAACTGGAGAAAAATTAAAAAAAGCCCGGTAAAAAAAACTGTCTTTCGCCGCATCAGAGCTTTTCGCCGATATATATGCCCGCCCATTCCCAGTTTCCGTTTATGTCCGGGTCAAGCGGAAAGTTTACTTTTCTAAAGTACAGATACCATACGGAAACATACTGCGACCATCCCCAGGTTCTTAGATATGCCTCGTTTGAGGTGGACATTTCATCCAGCTCCGCATTGTACCGTACCCGGTTTCCGCGCATAAAGTTTTTCATGCTGAATTCTTCCTGCGCGTTCGGATCCATTTCGTCCTGCTTCCACGACATTGAAAAGAAGTTCACGCGCGCCCTGTATTTGTCCAGGGAACGCCAGTCGTAGTTGCGTATCGCCTTTTTTACAGCCTGCTCAAGCGCGGTAAGGCTTTCAAAGTCCAGTCCTTGGGAGAGTTGCTGAATCCGACCAGCTGCCTGGCTCTCTTGTACGCGTTCGGTTCGCCCGCAATCTGAATTGTGGAGGAATCCGGCTGGGCAAGGAACATTGAATATGATTTTAGCGCCGCGTTCCAGTCGCTCTCCTTTTCGTATTCAAGCGCAAGGCGCAGGTAAAGCTCCGTAATGGAAACGTTTGTTGGAAACCTGTTTATAAGCTCATTGAAATAATGAATCCTGCTCTGCGGATTCGTGGAGATCTGAATAAGGTTCTGCAGGCAGGTAAGATGCACAGAAACGCCTTTTACAAGCAGGTCCTGATAGTTTACAAGAATTCTGTCAAATAGTATTCGGCGACCGGCTCTGCTCTGTCGGCAAGGTAGGCGCAGGCCGTAAGGTAAAGCCAGTATGCGTTGTAGGTGTCATCAGGATGCTCTTCTACCCAGTTTGTAAGAAAAAGTATTAGGCCATGCCGGTCGTTCAGGGAAACATGATTTGCCGCAATCTGGTTTACAATTGCGTATCGGCTTACAGGTTTCAGGCCGTCCTGCTCAAGAAGCGCGAAAAGCTCGTCCTGTGATTTTTCAATCGCCGCTGTCTTTTCGTTTTTTTCATTCCTGCAGGAAACCAGAATCAGCGCGCAAAGCAGAAGAGGAACTGATACAATTTTTTTCAATACCATATTTTTAAATTTACCATGTTCATTACTTGTTGGCAAGATAAGGCTTCTTAGTGTATTCTATTATGACGTTTAAAATATTGAAAAGTGAAATTTTCAGGGAGAATACATGAAGAAGCCTGGTGTTAAATTTTTGAATGCGATCCTTGCATTTGGAATGCTGCTTATTTTTGTAGGCGTTATGCTCACCCTTGCGTTTGCAGGAAAAAGCCCTAATTTTGCGAACTGGAGCATTCCTGTAGTTATTTTTTTTGCGGGGCTTGCGGTCTTGTACAGCGAAATTGCGTTCTCGAGGTCTCCTTTTAAACTGTTCCTTGGATTGAATTTAAGCCTTTACGGTATTTTTTCGCTGGTTCTGGTTTTTGACTTTTTTTCAGTCGGACTTGAGACGCTCTGGCCGTTTTTTGTTGTGCTTACAGCCTTGAGCCTGGTGATTGCGGCACGCACCACCGGAAAAGTTTTCGCCATAAACTATGACCTGCCGGCAATCTCGCTTTTTGTCCTTGGAATCGTGTTCTTTCTTTTTTCTTTCAAAATAATAAAAATTCCTTTGAGCAGGCTGGCTCTGCTTATCTGTCCTTTGATTTTGATTCTTTCGGGGACTTTTCTGGTCATCCTGTTTTTTCATAGAAAATCGCTTCTGGAGATTCTTCCCGAAGATATGTCCGAAGCGTTGAAGAGTGAACCGAATTTTACCGATATGGAAGAATAGCTGGAAAAATTTTTGTGACTTTAAAAAAAATCGGCATTGGAAGATATATTGTTTTTCTCATTTTTACCGCGCTTTTTTCAACGCTGATTTTTTCGTGCGCTACTGTTCCTGAAAAAACAGGCGGCTCTCTTGTTTCCGGAAAATTTACAGGAAACCCTGAGGAAAAAACCGCTATAAACCACAAGGCTTCTGAAGAAAAGAAAAACAAAAGCTACACATATTTCCACGGTCTCGGAATCAATAATGGCTGATGTAAGGATTGGTTCTCCGTCTTCGCTGCGGCGCGCTGTTCAGGCGATAAGAAAACAGAATTCAGAGCTTTCAGAGAACGAGAAAGTCCTTATTGCCGTAGAGGCGAACATAATGCGCATGGTCTGGACGAACGAGCGTGTGGACTGGGAGTCGCCCGAGGTTTCTTCCGGGAATTCCTACCTTGGCGCGATAAATTCCGCGAAAAACGGAATCTACGATACAAGCACCGGAAATGTCGACTTTCTTACGATTGTGCTTCCTTCGCTGGTCGTTACAAAAGTCCAGGATGTTTCGCCGTTTTTTTTTGAATCGGAGGCCGCGTTAAAAAAAGGGCTTCAGATTTGTCCGGATTCAGTTCTAGCTAGCTATCTTCTTGGAACTCTGTACAAAAAGAATTCCATGTATCCGCAGGCTGTGGAGCAGTTTGGGTATGCCGCAAAAAAAGCGCCGGAAGTTTTTCAGGTTATGTATGCCTATGCTGAATCCCTGTATCTTGCCGGAAATATGCAGGAGTCCGAGGCGCAGGTTAATTCTCTTCTTGCAAAGTATCCTTCCGACACAGGAGTCCTTAAGCTGGGGGCAAACTTTTACTTCCTAAAAAAAGACTATTCAAAGGCGGAGGAATATATTTCGCGTGTGCTCCAGCAGGAGCCTAACGACCTTGAGTCGGTTCTGTTCCGCGCTAAAATCCTTATACAGAAAAAAGACTACATCCACGCGGCGTCTCTGCTCGATGTGTATTCAAGGCAGGAAAGCTCCTCAAGGGAATATCTGCTGCTGCGCTCCCGGATTCAGTTTGAATGGTCAAAAAACAATACTGCGGCGGTGGCTACGGTGGAAAATGCGCTGAAAAATTATCCGGGCGACAAGGATGTCCTTTTGTACGCGGCAAGAATTTCCAGCGCGACCGGACTTCCTGTGGCCGGACAGACTGCGGAATTTTACGCAAATCAGGTTCTTGCGCTCGATCCGGAGGAAAAATCCGCGCTTTTCTACGCTTCCGAAGGATTTATCCGTAAAAAGGAATGGCAGAAAGCGTATTCGGCAAGCCATAAGCTTGTTTCAGAATACGGTTCGGACAAGGAAATTCTTTAACCATGTTGAAATCTGCCTTGCCCTTAAGCGTTACGACGAAGCGTGGAATCTTGTTTCCCAGGCATACCGCCAGTCTCCTTCGGACGAAAGCGTGGTGCAGTCGTATATTTCCGTCATGGTCGCCTCCGGAAGAAGTGCGCAGGCGCTGTCGCTTATAAACCAGCAGATAGATTCCGCCGGCGCGAAGTTAAAAAGTTTTCTGTATTACCAGAGAAGTTTTCTCCGCGACTCGGAATCCTTGAGCCTTTCGGATCTTCGTTCAAGCCTTATTGCAAATCCAAGGAACAGCGACGCCCTTTACAGGCTCTACGAAATCTATTTTGAAAAAAACGACTACAGAAAAGCCCAGTATTATCTTAAGCAGGTTGTCGCGCTTAATCCGGCGGATTCAGAGCTGCGCGTTCTTAACGAAAAGCTCAACTCCCTTATAAAATAAATTTGACTATTTTTTTTTAGACGATATTATATCTGTATGAAAAAAATTACGCTTGCCGCTGTTGCGGTTATTCTTGTTTCCGCAGGACTTTTTGCAAAGCCAAAAGTTGTTCCTGCGGCGGTTCCTGGTTCTTTTGAAAATGCGGCTCCGGCAAAGATGAAAGACATTCTTGCGCTGGATAAAAAACTGTCGCCAAAAGATAATGAATTTGTCATCTATTATTACAGAAAAGATGGAAATTATGCTCCATGGGCGCTGTGGATTTGGGCAAATCCCGGCGGAGACGGCGGAGCAAGCTGGCCGTTTACTCAGGAATGGAAAGTTTCTGATGGAATCGGCTATATGCGCCTGAATCTCGACGGCTCTTCTACCGGCGGAACAAAAATCTGCGCGGAAAACGGCGGCCTTGGCCTTATCGTTCGCCAGAAGGACGAATGGAATAAGGACGGAAGCGACGACCGTATGTGGAACATCAGCACATCTAAGAAAGTGGCTGTTTTTTCAGGCGACCGGCAGACTTATGCGGCTCTTGACTATAAGCCTTCTGTAAAAAGCGCGGAGCTTCTTTCCCTTGACCAGATTTCCGTGTCGCTTTCAGGCGGATTTGCCCTTGATGTTGACGGCGGAAATTCAGGCTTTTCAGTTGTGGGCTCAGACGGAAAAGAATATGAGATTGAAAGCGTGGTTAATTCGGATTCCCCTTCGGACCTTTCGCAGAATATGGCGAAGAATATACTTGTGACATTAAGGCAGAAGCTTTCCATAGCGGATTCAGTCGCTGTGAAAAATCCGTCGTTTCTGGCTGACGCGAAAGTTAACGCTACAAAACTCGCCGTAAAACTTGCCGAGACAATGGTTCCTTCAAAGGACGAGGCTCTTGGCTGCGTCTATTCAAACGGTGCGGCGGAGTTTAAGCTTTGGGCTCCTACTTCTTCCGATGTTGTTCTGAACATATATAAAACGTCATCACAGAAAAATCCGGATTATTCTGTGGCTATGCAGATGAATCCGAAGACCGGCGTATGGTCTTGCTCTTTTGACAAAATTGATCCGGACGGACTGTTCTATGACTACACCCTGAAGAATTCCAAGGGAACTGTGACGGTTCTTGATCCTTACGCTTCTTCAATGGCGGTGGACTACGGAAAGGGCGATTTTGTCCGCGCTGCGGTTATTGATTTTTCAAGCGAAAAAGCCGGAAAAGTCGATGCTCCGTACGTGAGCCTTGCAAAACGCGAGGATGCGGTAATCTACGAAATTTCAGTGCGCGACTTTACTTCAAGTCCGGACGCGGATGTAAAGAACATTTCCGGAACATATAAAGCGTTTATAGAAAAAATTCCATACCTTAAGTCGCTCGGAATTACCCACGTCCAGCTTCTTCCTGTCCTTAATTTTTACAGCACAAACGAGCAGTACAAGGCTTATGAAAATTCCGGAACAGTAAATGGAAACAACTATAACTGGGGCTACGATCCGTACAATTATTTTACTCCGGAAGGATGGTTCGCGACCGATGCTACAGATCCTTACTGCCGCATCCGTGAGCTGCGTGAACTTATAAACGAATGTCATAAGGCCGGAATCGGCGTGCTTCTTGATGTTGTCTACAACCACATGGCCGGAACGCGCTTTCTGGACGATATTGTTCCTGGCTATTACTTCCGCACAAAGCCGGACGGAGGCTATACAAGCAATTCCGGCTGCGGAAACGACACTGCGACAGAACGCTACATGATGAAAAAAATCGTAATGGACTCAACGTCGCATTGGGTAAGGAACTACAAGGCTGACGGCTTCCGCTTTGACCTTATGGGGCTTATGGAAGCGACTTCTGTAACAGATTCCTACGCACTCTGCGCAAAAATAAATCCTTCCGTTCTTTTTGAAGGCGAAGGCTGGAAGATGTACAACGGACCGAAGGAAACTTTTGGAATGGACCAGAACTACATGCTTAAGACAAATTCTGTCTCTGTTTCAATGACGAGTTCCGCGATGTCTTCAAGGCAGGCGGATTCAACGAGACCGGACGCGGCTTTATCACTAAAAAAGGCGCTTCCAGCGAAAAAATCCTTCGCAACGTGCTTGGAAATCCTGTGGTTAATTATCATGCTGACCAGCCTGGCGACAATCTGAATTATCTTGTGTGCCACGACGGACTTACTCTTCACGACGCGATTGTGAACAACCTTAGCCTTGACGAGCATAAGGACAGAAAAGAGATTGTCCAGCGCATAAAAATGGGCAATTTCTTTGTGCTTACATCTCAGGGACTTGCGTTCCTTCACGGCGGACAGGAGCGCGGAAGGACAAAGCCGAACATTTCCGGGGCAAAAAATGAATGTGTAGGAAATTTTGTCCGCAACAGCTATGATTCTTCTGATAATATAAATCAGTTTGTATGGACGCTTGAGCCTGAGTACGAAAACCTTCTGGAATACACAAAAGGCTTGATTCAGCTAAGAAGCTCTTTCAATGTGTTCAGAATCGGAAATGCAAGGAAGATTCAGAAATCGGCAAAGGACCTCGGGCTGGAGGACAACCTTACATTTGGCTACACTATAAAAGACGGAAAATCAACATGGGCTGTGCTTGTTAACGCAAAAAGCGAAAATATTAAATAAATGTTGGCGTTTCTTCAAGAAGTAGTGTAATATATTGTGATAGCGATATTGTTGATGTTGACGGAATAAAAGAACCTTCCGGCGTTTATGTAAACGGCTCTGAGGTTGAGCTTGCTCCGCTGACGGCGACTGTAATCCGCTTTAATTAAACTTGTTATTTTAGCCAATAGTAGGCTTGAATATGGAGGAAAAAATGAAAAAATTAGTTTGTGCAGCAACTGCTATGGCTCTCGCTGCGACTACTTTCGCTGCTCCAAAAAAAGTAGCATTGAAAGTATGGGAATCTGAAGGTCCTGAGAAGGCTTATATCACTTTTGCTGCCCGACAGTATAAAAAAGTTGATCCAAGCGTAAATCACTTACGAGCCAGTTGGTTCAACAGACTCTCGCGCAAAGATTGAGCTGGACGGACCTGCCGGAGTAGGCGCAGACATCTTTGTTGCTCAGCATGACCACATCGGCGCGTTGGTAGAAGGAGGACACGTTCTTCCTATAGATGATGCCGATGAATATTTTGCAAACTTTGAAGATGTAGCAAAGATTGGTGCAACTTACGGCGGCGCTGCATACGGTTATCCGCTCGGCGCTGAGACATACGCATTGTTCTACAACAAGTCGCTTGTAAAAGAAGCTCCAAAGACTTGGGATGATGTGATTTCTTTCGCAAAAACATACAACAACAAGGCTGAAGGAAAATACGCTTTGGTATGGCCGGTTGGCGACGGATACTATGGATATATGTTCATGGCTTCTTTCGGCGCTCCGTTGTTCGGACCAAACGGCAATGACCGCAAGCAGCACAACTTGAACAGCCCTAACGCTATCAAGGGTCTTACATACTTCCAGAACCTCCGCAAGCAGATTCTTGACGTTCCTGCTTCGGATGTTTCAGGAGACTTCTGCAACGCTCAGTTCTCTGAAGGAAAAGCTGCGATGATTATCACAGGACCATGGAAGATCACAGACTTCAAGAAATCTGGTGTAGACTTCGGTATTACAACAATTCCGGCGTTCCCAGGTTCAAATACTCCTGGAAAAACATTCTCTGGTGTTCGCCTTGCATTCGTTTCTTCTTACTCTGAGAACCCTGAACAGGCAAAGGCTTTTGCAAAGTTCATCACTTCAAAGGAAATGCTTGAAACGCTATGAAATGACAGACCAGATTCCACCAAGAAAGGACATCAATGCTACAGGTGAACTTTCTACGGGAATCAAGGCTCAGCTTGCTTATGCCAGCCCGATGCCTACAATTCCACAGCTTGGAACATACTGGTCATCAATGAATTCGGCTTACTCAGGAATCTGGGATGGCGATGATGTTAGAAAAGACCTTAACGCTGCCGCCGCAGCAATGGAAGCTGCTAAATAATAAAGCCGCTTAGGTTTTTAGTCGGGACAGTTGCAGGGTAAAGGATTCTTTATCCTGCAACTGTCATATATATGTTATTGGAGTATGGAATGAGTAACGAGGTAGACCCAAAGAAACTTGAAAAAGCGCCAATCGCGTCTTCCTGTTTTATGGGATTGGGTCAAATTTTGTTCTTGAAGCAGTACATTCGCGGCGCGTTGTTTGCCCTTGTTGAAATCGTAATGCTTTGCGCAATTATATTTGGCTCTAAGAAAATTATCCCTGCAAATAATAAGGAATACAATTATTTGAAAGGTATTCCTGATACAGAAGAAATTGTAGAGTATCTTGAAGACGCAGAATATTCAAAACTTGACAGTGTTTTAAAGGCTCGCGCTAAGGCGATGGAAAAGTTCTTTAATAAAAACGCTGCGAAAGCATCTGGAAAGCCGCTTATGAACTGGCGCTCATTGATGCAGAAGATAGAAAGTCAGATAAAGAAGATTATAAAGAGGCGATTGCCGAGGCTAAGGAAGATTCTGCCGCTTTGGTAAGCGAGTTGCAGGAAACTTTCGCCGGATTAGATTTCTCTTATGATGCAGATAACAAAATTTCTGCTTATGAAGCAGAAATGGAAGCTTCAGATTCAATCATCGACTATGATGATGTATATGGAAAATATGAAAACATTGCTTCTAAATATGACCACCAGCTTGCAAAAGTAATGGCAAGAATGGAAGCAAAGAGTTTCAAGGAATCTGGAGAAAATCTTTTTGATGAACATTATGACGGTTGTAGCATGTGCCGTGCCGCTGCTAAAAATGGACACAGGGCTGTGGCTCACAGGGCATGGTTCAGGGGACCGCTTGTAACTTCTGTTGCCGGACTTATAACCCTCGGTTCAAAACAGCATACAACTGTTACAAAATATATGGACCATTCAATCTTTATGATGATTAATGGTATTATGGCCTTGATTATCATAGGATTCTTTGTGCTGCTTTACATTTTGAACATCAATGGTGCAAGAGCGGCAGTTGCAAAGATTAAAAAAGCCGGAAGATTCCCGACTATGCTGGAGGCTAAAAACGATATTTCGCAGAACTCGTTTGCGACTATCGGTATTGCTCCGTCTGTAGTTTAATGGCAATCTTCTCTATTATTCCATTGCTGTTCTCGGCATTGGTTGCGTTCACAAACTATTCTTCGCCGGAGCATATTCCGCCGAACAACCTTGTTGACTGGGTAGGACTTCAGAATTTCCAGCAGATGTTCTCGCTTAAGGTTAGTTCAGAGCTTGGCGGCGGTGCCTGGGCAAAATCATTCGGCGCTTCCGCATTGTGGACAATTGTATGGGCGATTTTCGCGACGTTCACCTGTTTCTTCGTAGGTTTCTTCTATGCCTTCGTATTGCAGGACAAACGCGTTGTGATTCCTAAATTCTTCAGGACTGTTTACATTCTTCCGTATGCCATTCCGACAATGCTTTCGCTCTTCGTTTGGGCAAACTTGCTGAACGGTACTATCGGACCGATTAACAGGACATTGCAGCTTTTAAGAATTATTGAAACCTATTCCGTGGCTTTCTGATCCGTGGGTTGCAAAGGGCTCGTTGATTTTTGTAAATATATGGATTGGATTCCCGTATTCTATGATTCTTACTACTTCATCTATGACGGCTATTTCAAATTCATTGTATGAGGCGGCTGTAATTGACGGCGCTACAAAATGGCAGCAGTTCAAGAGCATTACATATCCGCTTGTTATGTTCCAGCTTAAGCCTACATTGATTATGCAGTTTGCAGGAAACATCAACAACTTCGGCGCGGTATTCTTCCTTACCGGCGGTGGTCCGAACATGCCGCAGGCAGGTTTGACAACTATTACAAACTGCGGTGCTACGGATCTCTTGATTTCTTGGATTTACAAGCTTACGATGAACACACCTTCACGATACAACCTTGCTTCTGTTCTTTCTTTGCTGGTATTCGTTGTTCTTGTTCCATTCGCGTTGTATAACTTTACAAGAACTAAGTCATTCAAGGAGGGTGAAGTATGAAAAAGCATTTTAGTAAGGCTACACCGATTAGCGTTATACTAAATTTGATTTTGATTATCAACGTTATTATAGTTGTTTACCCTGTTCTTTTTACTATCAGTTCTTCATTGACTAAGTCTAATTCTCTGGCTGCGACATCTGTAATTCCGTTTACGGAACAGACCGACAAGTCAACCGTTGAAATGTGTGAAGCGTGTGAAGGCAAGGGCTACAGGTATATCGATATAAAATCATCGTATGAAGAAAACGGCAAGAAAAAGACATATATTGGACAGAAACTTGTTGACTGCGATGTTTGCCACGGTGAAGGCGAAGTTGCGGTCTTGCATACATCTTTCAAGATTAAAAACCTTCCCTTTATCAGTTCCGACGCCTGCTTACAGGTTCTGAACAGATTGTAAAGGGCGAGACAACAGTTCATGGAACAAACTATAAGAACTGGTATTTGAACACATTGAAGATTGCCATAATGAACACAATTCTTACTGTATTCATTTGTACAACAACTGGCTATATTTTCAGCCGTTTCAGTTTTACCGGACGAAAACAGATTATGGCGGGCATGATTGTTCTTCAGATGTTCCCGAGCTTTATCGGAATGGTTGCCACTTATGTAATTCTGTGGAAGTTCAATGCGCTTAATACATTGTGGGGACTTGTTCTTGTTTATGCTTCAGGTTCAATTCCGTTCAATGCCCAGCTTATGAAAGGTTACTTTGACACTATGCCGCGTGATATTGCGGAAGCTGCGTATATCGACGGCGCTTCTCCGCTCGTTGCATATCTAAAGGTAATTCTTCCGGCCGCAAAACCGCAGATTGTATTCCTTACATTGACCAGTTTTACCGGTCCGTGGATGGATTACATCTTCCCGCGAATGGTTTTGCGAAGCGATGACAAAAAAACGCTGGCCGTAGGTCTTTATGAAATGATTAGCGGTCGTTCAAACGATAACTTTACTATGTTCGCTGCAGGCGCTATTCTTGTAGCAGTTCCGTTCACCATCTTCTTTATGGCAGGACAGAGGACATTGCTTATGTCTCTTGCCGGAACTAGTGGTAAAGAGTAAAAATAGCTTATTCCGTACTAAAAGCAGTCTGTGATTATTTGCAGGCTGCTTTTTTTTATTTAAAAGTCTAAAAATATGATGTATACTGTAATGAATAATAATTAACCCTAGTGTCGAGTTTTTTGCAAAAAAAATAAAAGCATAGGCAGATTTACAGTTTGTGAAGATTTTTGGCGATTGAATTAATTAAAGTGCGAAGCACCCGAATTAATGCAAGCGAAGCGCGAGCCAAATCCATCTGAGCAAATTGGAAATATGCCGAAAGCGTTCTTTCAGAATTTGCAAAAAAAACTCGAATTTCGGGCTAATTACGATATTTTCAGGAGTTATTATGAAGAACATAGGAAATCTTTCTAAAAGAATTCTTGCAATTTCCCTGCTGTTTTTGTGCGCATCAGGAATCTATGCAAAGAAAAAGGCTTCAAAGCTGGATCCGGAGCTTGCCGTAACAAGGCTTGCCCCTGTTCAGAGGCTTGCGAATAAGCCTGCAACTGGTGTTTACTACAGTCTTTTTGTGCGCTCGTTTGCGGACGGAAACGGAGATGGAATCGGTGATTTCAAGGGGCTTACAAAGCGTCTTGACTATCTGAACGACGGCGACGACAGCACTACTACCGATCTTGGCGTAACAGGATTGTGGCTTCTGCCTGTATTTGAGTCGCCTTCCTACCACGGATATGACGTTGACAATTATTATAAAATCAATCCGGAATACGGAACAATGGAAGATTTTGAGACTTTCGTAAAGGAAGCAAGAAAACGCGGAATAGATGTTATCCTTGATATGACGTGCAATCATTCATCTTCTTACAACGACTGGTTCATTCAGTCTAGAAAGCCGGACAGCCCTTACAGAACCTGGTACCGCTGGATTACAGACAACGATTCTATTGAGCGCGGCGGAAAATATAACCTTAACCAGAAAATCTGGGGACACAAAGTATGGAATATCGACCTTACAAACCAGTCTGATCCGGACAATTATTCTTATTACGCCGGTGTATTCACTTCTTCAATGCCTGACTATAATATGGATGAGCAGGCTGTCCGCGAAGAATTTAAGAAAGTGTTCAAATTCTGGCTTGATAAGGGAGTTTCCGGCTTCCGTTTTGATGCCGCCGGTCATATTTACAACAGCGTGGAAGTAATGCCTGGCACACCTACTATCACAAAGGCGGTTTCTTTCTGGAAGGAAATGAACGATTACATTCTTTCTGTTAAACCGGATGCCTACAGCGTCGCCGAAGTCTGGGAGCCTACTGCGGTCCGCGCAAAATACATGGCTGGAATGCAGTCTAACTTTCATTTTGACTTGGGTACATTGATTACGCAGATTATCAACAACCAGGAGATGAATGACAACAAGAACGTTCCTGATGACCCGGATACTTCCACATACAATGGCTATGCAAGAAGCCTTGAAAGCGAATACGCTATGTATGCCGAAAACAATAAGAACTACATCGATGCTCCGTTCCTTTCAAATCATGACCAGGCAAGAAGCGCCGCGGGACTTAGAAACAAGCCTGCAAAAATGAAGCTTGCCGCCGATATGTACATTCTTGCGGAAGGAATTCCGTTTATTTATTACGGTGAGGAAATCGGAATGAAATCCGGTGCTGATGATCCTACAAAAAGAACTCCGCTGGTATGGAAACCGGAAGGAAAAGACAAGCTGACTCCTACATGGTGCAACAGCGGCGCTTATGGAAACGTAAGTGTTTATAACAAAAAGACTGTTCCTATTTCAGAGCAGCAGAAAGACCCGGATTCTCTGCTGAATCATTACAAGCGTGTAATCCGCGTAAAAACGGCTCATCCTGCGCTGTTTGAAGGCCGTCTTAAGGCGGTTTCTACTGGAAGCGCAGTTCTTGAATCCTATGTAATGGAATCAGAGACAGAAAAAGCCTTTGTTGTTCACAATATTTCTTCAAAAAGAACAGAAACAGTGCAGCTGCCGGAAGGAACGGATATGCCGATTGTATACATGGCAAATCCTGGCGCAGAAGTAAAGGGCGGAAAACTTACAGTTCCGCCAATGACATCTGTAGTTCTGGCTCAGAACAAATAAACGCCTGATTCTTTCTGAAAAATGAAATAGCCCCGATGCCGTCATCGGGGTTTATTTATTGCCTTTCTTGAATTTATAAACCCGGTATTTGCGCTGATTAAAAGATTTTCTGCGTAAAAAAATCGTTCATTCTTTTTTTTGTAAAATCCCATTCTTTTGTTGGAAAAATAAAAACTCTTATGTTATAATTACGTAATTGTGGCTTTTTTTTGATACGGATACTTTTTCCCACTTTGGAGGGCTTATGAAAAAGCTTAATCTTTTTTTACTTGTTGCAGGATTTTTTGTTTTTTCTTCTTGCACGGAACGTCTTGAACATAACGAGGAAAAATCTTCTGGAAATGTTGTGATAAATCTTTCTTCTGTGAATGCGGAAAGGGGTGCTGTTCCTAAGGGCTACAGCTCGGTTGATATTTCAAAGGTAGAGAAATGGACGCTGACTTTTTCGCTTGTTTCGCCGTTTGATGAATTTCCTGCTGAGACAAGAACTATAACGCGTGATTCAAATTCTGTTACCATTGGCGTTGGCGAATATGACTTGTTTGTAGAAGGAAGTTATACAGAACAAGGGGTTATTTATAACCTTAGCGGCGCGTGTTCTGGCATTGTTGTAGAAGAAGGAAATAAAAATACTGTTCCTGTTTCTGTTCTTGTAGGACCTAAAAAAACTACAAATGGCAAAGGAAGTTTTTCCGCCGAAATGTCTTTTGAGAAGGTGGCGTTGTCTACTTACTATAAAACAATTGGTCTTACATCAAATGATACAACCGATAAAAAATCAAAAAGATTCAAGGCTGAGTTGGTTTCAAAGAAAACTGGCGAAATTGTTTATTCTACACATTCGGGCGAAAAGCTTCTTGTTGCTGATGTTGTCAGCACTGATAGCGCTGGCACCGGAGACTCTTATGTTACTGTAGAATCTGCCCAGACAGAAAGTGAGCCAAATAAAATTTCTTCCGGCTTTTATTACTTCCATTTTTATGCAGATTTTGCTCCGGTAAAACCAAATGAACCTTCTGCTGAAATAACCCCTGACTGGAAAGAGGTGTCTATAGGGGACAACCTTGTGGAAATCGGCGACGAGCTTTCAACATCTATGTCACGCACTTCGCTTTCGTTCCCAGATGATACCGCAACATATTATTACTATTATGCTTCTGATGCCGGCTCTAAAGATAACAACGGAATTTCGCGGGACGCTCCCGGCGAGCTTTATACGGTTCTGGACACTATTTATGATAATCCTATGGTTCAAAATGCCAGGGTTGACTACACTTACAAAGACAGCATAAAGTTTGACGTTTCAAAAATAGGTTCTGGAAAAACTGTAGAAATAAGATGTAATAAAGATCCACAGGTGGATGATATTCCAAGTTTTACTTTGAATAAAGACTCCTCTGTGCTTTTTAATATGCATGCAGAATCAATAACTTTGACGTCAACAGGCGACGCTAAGAGTGTAAAGATAAAAGAATACTCTAGTGGTTCACTATTTTCCCTTGAAGATGGAGTTTATCTTGATTTAACTTCGTTGACAGCTGAGGAACTTTGCACCCTATCTCTAGGATTCTGGATTGATGATAATAATGTTGATTATTATAAAAATAATCCGATGATGGTTTCGAGCGTGTCTTTAGGAACTGTTCAGGGGGCATATTATAGATTTTCTTTTTATGGTGATGATTCGCAGTTTCCTTCTGAAACTTACTCATATAATAAGGATGCTGTATTTACATATAATATGAAAGAAGTTCCAGGCTCAGATACGTATAATTATTTTGCAGAAGAACCTGCGTATGGATCAGTTGTTTATTATTCAAATGATTCATCTCGTGCTTTGTATAAAATTGAACTGGAAAATAATAATGGTGTGTATGCAGATATAACATATCCTGATTATGAGAATCCTGACCCTGCGGCTCTTGCTTCTTGGTGTGATGATGGGAATAATGGTTTTTATGTGTTTGAAATAAGAGATATTCAGAATCCTGGTACTTATAAACAAATGCTTCCAGCTAATCCGGTTTACAATATTAGACATTTTGAAAAAATCAAAAAAGGAACTTCATTTATATTTAATCAGACAAAAATAGACTGTAATAATATAAAAAATATTCCTGTCAGCATGTGTACGGATGGAACTAATATTTATTATGTCCAGTCAAATGCTGATATTTCAATGTATGGAGGACAGCCTTTTGAACTTTATAAGTGGGGTCATTGGGCATATCGTGACAATAAAGTTAAATATTTTTCTGTAGAAGATCCTTCAGCTCCAAATGAACTTGATTTTTCAAAAGTCTTTACGGATGGTAAAGTTACTGCTGTTTATTATTATAATAATGAACTTTATGTTGCTGGGTATAAAAAAGATTACATTGGAAGCGTTTCTGAAAACCAGGATCAATCAGCGCAAGGAATAAAATTTTATAATTGCACCTATAGTGTTTATAAACTTTCTGATCCTAAGAATGTTACTACTGCTGAGCTTGTATCTGATGTGTTTGATAGTAGTGGAGAAAAAGATCGGGATCCTGATATTCTTGAATTTGGTGAAATTACCGATAATGATAGGATAATAGCATATAGTGCAATTACAGATATGGCTATAGTGGACGGAAATCTTTACGTTCTGGAAAATTCATATTACAGAACTTCTTCTTATGGTTATGGTTACAGGGGTTCTTTGCGTCAGGTTTCATTGGAAAATGGAAATGTCTTGAAAGTTTTGGATAAGAATTCAAGTAATAAAAAGGTTGGACTTCCTTATAAAATTATTGCAGTTCTTCCTAAAAAATTGAAAATTTCTGACAATAAAAAGAAATATGATAGTCAACAAAATTCTACTTATGATGTTGATTTGTCTGCTTCCGATCTTTCTCTGGAAGAAAAAGGCAGCGTTTCTAGTTATTATTTTGATAATTATGGAGATGCTGCTTCTAGTCTTATTCTTTCTGATACTTTTAAAACTGAGGGAATCTACACTGAGCCTTCTAAGAAGGATATTGAAAATAATGCTTTTACTCCCAACTAAAAATGCTTGTTTCTGTCTGCATTCCGGTTTTTAATGGGGAAAAGTTCTTGCGTCGCTGCCTTGACAGTGTGGCGGCGCAGACTTTTACTGATTTTGAAATTATTGTGGTTGATGACTGTTCCTGCGGCCGCGATGAAAACGGTTTTGACTGCAGAAAAATCTGCAAGGTTTTTACAAAACAGACAAAAATAAAAGTGAATTATGTGCGTCACGGAAAAAATTTGGGCTGCATAGAATCTCGCCGTACTGCGATTTTAGCGTCGCGCGGAAAATATATTTTTTGCCTTGACTGCGATGATTCTATAAAGCCGGACGCTCTTGAAGTTCTGGTCCGCAAGGCGCTGGAATGTGATTTTGATATTGTTCAGGGCGGAACAGAAGTTTATTTTGTGAATCCCGATTCTGAAAAATCCAGGGATTCTTTGGCGGAACAGAAAAACCTTGAAAATGTCAGGCACAAGGCGAACCTGCTTTTAGAAGAACCTGTCTTTGGCTCAAAAATTTTTAACGCCGCAATAATTGACCACAGCATAAATCTTTTTGTGTGGGGCAGGCTGATTAAAAAAAGTCTTTTTTTGCAGGCTTTTGAAAAAATCCCGAATGTTTTTTGTGTCTTTGGCGAAGACTATCTTATTTCATTTTTTGTTTCTTATTTTGCAAAAAGTTATGCAGGCATAAGAACTCCGCTTTATGTTTATTCCGTAGACACTGGAATTTCTTCCAGCGTGCGCATTGAAACTATCGAGCGATGGGAAAAAATCTGCTCGGTGTCCTCTGTTTTTTCTGTTATTTTTGATGAAATAAACAACGGGGAGCTTTTTCTGGATCAAAATCAAAGTCAGGCTGTCCACAGACAGTGCAATACCTATGTGCTTAACTGCTTCAGATATTTAAAATATTTTGTTGCTGAGCCTGTAAAAAAACAAGCCTTTTCCCTGATGTGCGAATACTGGGGAAAAGGCTATATTGAAAAAATATTGAATGCCAGCGGTGAATCTTTGCCGGCATTTTAATTATTGTGTAATTGTAAATTCTATTTCCGTAGACTTGGTTTCTTCGGAATTTTCCATTCCTATTTCAACGTAAAGATTGTTTTGTGAGGCATTGTTATTAGCTCCCAGAGGATTAATAGATTTCATCTTGTTTAGGTATATTGTAAGTTTCCCCTCATTCTTGCTGAATGTTGCCTGTCCGGAAGCATCGTCTGGAGTAAATTCCTTGCCGTTCATCTTCCATTTGTATGTAACCCAATCCGGAAGGGGCGTATGAATATTTGGGTTGCTGGAATCTGTGTAATAAATTGTAAAGAGAGCGGTGTCCTGTTTAAGAGAGAATGTGTTGCCGGAAATTGCCTCTAATTTCGGCGTTGGAAGCGCTTGTATTTCTACGGAAGTATCTCCATTGACCCTTTTCATTTCTATTGTACATTCGGGTTTCTGTTCAGTTTCATTTATTGTTATTTTACTGCTGCCCCGGAAAATGGCAGTATTCTTTGTTTTTGCTTCCACAGTTACCGTAAGTTCCTTGTTTATAGGAAGGTATTTAGTTCATATCCGGCGGCAAATTCTTTTGGCGTAATCGTCAATGACTTTGGAAAACCTTCGGCCGCTGCATTTATGATGATTTCTGTTGTATCCGTAAGTCCGGCGATTTCCTTATTGTCGGTCTTTACGGTGAGCCTTGCCATAAGTTTTTTCATTGTGATTGTGGTTTCGTTCTGTTCGTTCTTGAGCTTGATTTTGTCTGCCTTGCCCGAATAGATTATGTACTTTCCGTCTTTTACTTCTGCGGACACAGAAACTACGCCGCCAACCGGAAGGTTTTCAAATGTGCAGTTCTGTTCTTTTTCTTCCCAGTCGAATGTACGACTGTCCTTGGCATCTCCGGAAAGTGTTATTTCAAGCTTGATTTTATTTGTGTCCGAAGGCAAAGTATCTTTTTCAACATTTCGGAAAATCTGAGTTACAGGAATTTGGATTGAAGCGGTGCCTGAATCTGATGAGCAGGACAGCAATGTTCCCAAAAAAGCGGTGAGCGCCAGGACTGGCAATAATAGTTTTCTTTTCATCGCGTTTCTCCGTTTGTGGATTTTTATCTAAGACTGAAAATTATGCTGCTTTTCTACATTATAAACTAATATCAGGAAAATGAAAAGTTTTTGTTGAAAAGGTGCGGAATATTTTCCGGCCAAGGCGCGCCTTTCTTTTTTATTCCTTGAAATTTCAGCCTGAAGTTATTATATTTAAAAAGGAAAATTTTTTTATTTAGTCCAAAAAAAAGGAGGCATGATAAAAATTACATCCGTGTAATTTTTATCATTACAGTTTGCTCAAGCGTTGCTTTCGCAAACTGTAATTCTCGCCATCCATGACTCGCCGCTAACGCGGAGTTTTATAAGGAGAAATAAATGATTAAGACTGTAAAAGATGTTGATCTTAAAGGCAAGCGCATTATCATGCGCGTTGATTTTAACGTTCCTATGAAAGATGGTGTTGTTCAGGATGATACCCGCATTATGGCGGCTCTTCCTACAATTAAATATATTCTTGAGCAGAATCCACGTTCGCTTGTTCTTATGAGCCACCTTGGCGACCCGAACAAGGATGTGAAAAAGGCGAAAGAAAAGGCTGAAAAAGCCGGAAAAACATGGACAGAAGCTGATTCTGAAAAATTCATCAACGGCAAGAACCGCATGAAGCCTGTTGTTGAATACTTTGCTTCAAACTCGGAAAGCCTGTAACATTCCTTCCTGATGCCCTTGGCCAGAAGGCGGCGATTGACGCTCTTCCTGAAGGCGCTGTGGCGATGCTGGAAAACGTTCGCTTCCACAAGGAAGAAACTTCTAAAGATTCTGCGGAACGCGATGTTATGGCAAAAGAGCTTGCTTCGTACGGTGATATTTTTGTAAATGATGCTTTTGGAACAGCGCACCGCGATCAGGCTTCTACTGCCTCAATTGCTAAATTCATGCCGGTTCCGTCTGTAGGCGGATTCCTTATGGAAAAAGAAGTAAAATATATTCAGCCTATGGTTGAAAATCCTCCTAAACCGCAGGTTGCGATTATCGGCGGCGCAAAGGTTTCTTCAAAAATTGCCGTTCTTGAGTCGCTCTTAAAGAACGCTTCCGCGCTTGTTATCGGCGGAGGAATGGCTTATACATTCCTTAAGGCACAGGGACACAGGTAGGCATTTCCCTGGTTGAAGATGATTTTATTGATACTGCAAAAAAACTGCTTGCCGACGCCGCGGAAAAGGGCGTTAAGATTGTCCTTCCTGTTGACCATGTTGCTGCCGACAAATTTGATGCGAACGCTACTCCTGTAGCGGTGGATGGTGTTGATATTCCTGACAACCTTATGGCTATGGATGTTGGTCCAAAGACAATAGAACTTTACAAGGATGTTCTTTCTACTGCAAAATCTGTTGTATGGAACGGACCTGTAGGTGTATTTGAATTTGACGCGTTCGCAAAAGGAACGGAAGCTGTCGCAAACCTTGTGGCTGAAGCGACTGGCCGCGGCGCTATGACTGTTGTTGGCGGCGGAGATTCTGTTGCCGCTGTTAATAAATTCCATCTTGCTGACAAGATGAGCCATGTTTCAACTGGCGGCGGAGCGTCCCTTGAATTCCTTGAAGGAAAAACTCTTCCTGGAATTGCTATTCTGGCTGAAAAATAAATGAAAATCCGGCGATGAGCCGGAAGCGGCATCCTTTTGAATACCGGGATGCTGTTAATGCCGTCTGTCAGACTGTCGCGCGGTTTGGCGGGCGGCTTTTTTATTTGTTCCGGCTTATGTTTCTGCTGGTGCGCCGTCTTGAAAAAAGAATTTTTTTATTTTGCCCGAATGTCGAGTTTTTTGTAAAAAGAATAAAAGCGCAGGCAGATTTACAATTTGTGAAGATTTTTGGCGATTGAATTAATAAAAGTGCGGAGCACCCGAATTCGAGCCAAATCCATCTTTAGCAAATTGGAAATCTGCCGAGAGCGTTCTTTCATAATTTGCAAAAAAACTCGAAGTTAAGGCTATTTTAATATTTTTGTCTGATTTTAATATTTTTGTTTAAAAAGAAAAAAGCAGATGACGGGAGTCGGACCCGCGCGCCAACCTTGGGAAGGTCGTATACTACCGTTATATTACATCTGCATACGAATAAAGTATCACAAAACAGAATTATGTGAAAGGGGGGCATCAGGGCAAACGCATTATAAATAATTTAAGTAAACTTTGCGCGAAGGAACGGTTTCGTGGTCAAAAACACTCTGATTGTTGAGACCGCGTGAGCGGTCGATTCTATAGTTACTTTGCAACAATCAGCGTGTAGCGCATTATTGCGCGATTTTGAACCACGAAACCGTGACTGGGAGCAAGTTTTTTGCTGGATACATTTATAATGCGTTTGCCCTGAAAACCGCCATTCGGACTATTTACATCGATGCTGTAATTGTGATAATATTTAATACTTAATTTTTAAGGATATAAGGAGCTTTTAGAAAATGACTAAGCAGACTTTGAATGCAAAAGTTCGTTCTACTACAGGAAAAACAGCTGCCAAAAATCTTCGAAAAGTAGGTAGTATCCCTGCTGTTGTTTACAACCACAAGGGTGAGGCTACATCAATCGAAGTAAATGCTGTTGAGTTTAACAAGATTTGGCGCTCAATCACCGCTTCCACACCGCTTGAGCTGGTTGTTGACGGTAAAAAGGAACAAGTTCTTATCAAGGATGTTGAATACAATATCCGCAATGATTCTGTTCTTCACGTTGACTTTTTTGCGCCAGATCCAGATGAAAAGATTGTTTTCAAATACAAGATTCAGTATTCAGGAAACCCGACTGGTGTATTGAAGGGTGGTTTTATGGTAAAGCGTGTTCCTGAGGTAAAAATTCAGGCTACACTCGCAAATCTTCCTGAAAGAATTGTTATCGATGTTTCTGGCTTGAACATTGGTGACGTTTACAAAGTAAAAGATTTGAATCTTGGAAAAGATGTTTCAGTGCTTACAGACGGCGAGCTTCTGCTTGTAAGTATTGCTCCGGCTCGCGGCTAATCCGTGTTGCTTTAAAAGGGCTGTCATTGCTGGCAGCTCTTTTTGTTTAACTTTTATTTCTTTTATTTATGGAAAAAAAAGACAGAATCATTAATTTTGAGAATCATATTGAAATCAGTCTTAAAAAAAACGGTTTTGATTTGTCTTGCTTTGATAAAAAATCGTTTTGCATTGGCGCGGCTGTTTCTGGCGGCGCGGATTCTGTTTCCCTTCTTGTCGCTTTGTGCCATATCTCCAGAAAATATAAAATTCCTGTGCGCGCTGTTACCGTAAATCACAATATAAGAAGCAGCGAGGAAAGCGGCGGCGACGCTGATTTTGTTGTTTCGCTTGGAAAAAAACTTTGCGCCGAAGGCTTTGATGTAAAGGTCGTTGTAAAGGAGCTTGAACGCGGCAAGGTTTTTTTTGAGGCGGAACGGCGCGGAAACGGCATAGAGGAGGCGGCTCGTTCTTTGCGCTATGGCGCTTTTGAAGAATTTGCGGCGCAGGAAAACCCAGGGTTTATTGCCCTTGCCCACAATAAGAACGACCAGGTTGAAACTCTGCTCATGCGTTTTTTGCAAGGCAGCGGAAATTCCGGTCTTTGCGGAATCGGCGGCCGCCGCGGAATTTTTGTGCGTCCGCTTCTGGATGTCTCCCGTGCCGAAATAGAAGAATACCTTGAGGCGCAGGGAATTCTATGGCGCACGGATTCCACTAATTTTGACACAAATTATATGCGCAACAGAATCAGGCGGAATCTTGTTCCGTTCTTAAATGAAAATTTTTTTGGCTTTGAAAAGGCGCTTTTGAACGGAGCGGTAAAGGCCGCCGAAGATGAGGAAGCCCTGTGTTCATTTTTTAAAAAAGACTTATGGATTCTAAAAAAAGACCGCGTGGAATGTCTGGCAGAGGAATTTTTACATCTTCCTGAGGCGTTGAAAAGGCGGCAGATTTTTGCAGGAATCGATTTGCTGGCTGAAAATTCTGCGCGGAACGCCGGTTTTCTGAAAGACCTGCCCGGTGAAAAATTGTCCGGAGAAAAAATTTCCGGCGGAAGAATTCCTTTTTTGTTTGTGAAGGAATTTCTGGATGCGGTGGATGCTTTCTGTTCAAATTCCTGCGGTAAGAAAAGCGTAAAAAAAATTGCGGCGGGGCTTTTGTTTTCTTTTGATGGAAAAAAAATTGAAATCAAAAAGAATGAATTGCTAGCGACTGAATCTTCTTTTTTTGTTATAATTGACAGTGAAACGCAGTTTTCTGTTTCCGGCTTTGAGGTTTTTGTAAAACTTGACGCTGCCGGTGATACTGCGAAAATCCGGTTTTGTTCTGAAAACGACGAGGTTTTGCTGGAAAACATGAAAATTCCGTTTTGCGTGCGCAGCCGTCAGCAGGATGACTGGGTACGCGCCGCGGACGGCGGAAAAAAATCGCTTTCAGATGTTCTTTCCGACTGGCATGTTTCTGTTGAGCTAAAAAATTCAGTTCCTGTTGTTCAGGAGCTTTCCGGAAAAAATCAGGAAATCGTCGCCGTGCTTGGTTCTTTGCTGGGCTTTAAAAACTGGATTGTAAAGCCGGAGTCTTAGATTGATGATTTCTGACTCTGGAAAAAGAGGTTTTGCTTGATGAAAAAAAAGTTATTTTCTTCAGTCTTTTTTATATTATTTGCGCAGTTTTTTATGTTCGCGGCAAGCTCTTCGCTGGTCGCGGCAAACAGGCGTACTGCGGTGCGGTGCCTTAAACTGTCTGAATCTTTTCTTTCTTCTGAAGAGTACACTAACGCCATGGCGCAGGCCGAGCTTGGTCTTGCTTATGACGAAAGCGTTTCTGACCTGTGGTATGTAATGGCCGCCGCAAAAGCCGGGCTTGGCGCTACAAGGGCGGAGCTGCTTCCTCTTGTAACGCGCGCTCTTACGGAAGGTGAATGGGTTGACTACAACCGCGATGGCGCAAGAATTCTTTATGCCGACCTTTTGTGCGACACCGGAAATTACGCTCAGGCTGTGGGGATTCTTGATGCCGACCCGTTTATCTATTCTTCTGATGCGGAATTTATCAGGGCAAAGGCATATTACAGGCAGAGAACCGCTGAATCGGTTGAAAAAGCCCGCGGAAAAATAAATTCCGCGCGGAAAATTTATCCGGCGGACAAGCGGTTTCCTAAGCTTTTTTTTAAGCATGAATATGATTTTCTGCGTCCTGGAAATCTGGATAAAAAAGCGGGTTCTGAAAATACGGAGGCGGAAAACGTCTTTCCGTACGGCGAAACTCATTCTGAGGTGCAAAAGATTGCGGACTCGTTTCTTGCAAAAATTCCGGAATACGACAATCCCGACGCGGAGCTTGAAATATATTCAGTTTTCTTTGCTTCCGCCGAAAAGCAGAAAAGGCTTGCGGAGGCTTTTGCTTCCCACGGACTTCGTCATCCGCTGTATGCGATTGTCGCCTTGAACTGCGGCCTTATGAACCAGCAGGAGGCGTGGGATTATTTCTGTTCTTTTGCGGATGAGTCTGCCTCCGCGGAAATGCTTGAGGACATTCTTTCTATGATTACGGATAAAATTACGGTTGCTTCTGTAAAGGAGCATCTTGATTCTTTTTCCGGAATTTTAACTTTTGACACCGACTATGATCTTGAGCCGAATCTTACTGTTCAGTATATGCGCGGCCGGCCGGCAAGTTTTTATTGGGATAAAGAAAATGACGGACTTACAGAATGGTCCGCCGAATGTGATTTTGGCGTGCCGGAATCTCTGTTCTTGACGCAGGGAAACATCCGTCTTTTTTATGGCTCTTATCCTTCTGTTGTGCGCGCGGTTTTTGAATCTGACCGCATTTCCGGCGGAGAAGCGGTCTTCAATCTTGTTGACGAGGCGCTGCTGTGGTCGCCGTTTGAGATAAAGGCTTTTGAGCCTGCGAAAAATCTTCTTGGAATAGATTTTTACGTTCCTTATGTTTTTTCATATCCGCAGACGCTCGACGAAAATTCCCTTCTTAGAAACTGTTCAAGCTACGAAATCGCTTCCGGGGAACGAAGCGGCGCCCGCATAAAATTTAATGTTCTGAACGGAGAATTTCAGACGGCGGAATACACTGCCGATGGAAAGATTTACGCTCGTGCTGAATTTTCCAATGGTCTTCCTTCCGTGCGTTCCGTAGACAATGACGGCGATGGAATTTTTGAAACTGTGGAAACCTTTGGCTACGACCCTGAAAATCTTCTTCATGTTCCGGATGCCGAGCAGAAACAGCTGATGGCAAATCTGTTCGGCCATGAAATCGCCGGTTCTGGAATTTATCTGAAGATGATTCAGATTGATTCAAACGGCGACACTGTTCCTGATTTTTCAGAGGAATATCTTGCTGACAACGGAAAAATTTCAAGCTGGGATTTTGACGGCGATTCGCGCTGGGAGCTGCGCTATAAGCGCTATCCGCGTCTGGACTCTTCTTCTCCGGTTATTGAGGACGCTCAGTTTTACACCAGCCCGGACAGAAAGCTTGTTACGCTTACGCTTTGGAACGAAATTCCTGTAAAGGTTGAATATGAAAATCATTTTTTTCCTGTAACTCAAGGCGCGGCTGATTCATTTTACTGGATAGGAAAAGAAGGAAATGCCGATGAGGAGAAATTTCTTCTGGAAAATTTTGACTCTTCCCTTGAGCAGGGGGTAAGCGTTATCTTGCAGAATAAAAATTCCCGGATGATGGCTGTAAAAATAGGTAAAAATATTTACGGCGAAATTCTTCCTTTTTATGATGAAACAATTTATGATGAAAGCAGGGATGATGAATAGATTTTTACGTGTTTCTGTAGTTTTTGTGTTTCTTCTTGCAGGCTGTACGACTTTGACTCAGCCTAAAGACGTGTTTTCCATGCCGGATTACACCGAAGAAGATGTTTTGAATAATGAGGTAAAACGGATAAGAAAAATCGGCGAGCAGAATCCCGAGCTTGCGTTGTGGCGTTCTTTGCTTATTAAAAATGACGGGCTTTGCGCTGAATATTCTGACCTGCTTTTTGAAAAGCTGAAGAAATACATTGAAGAAAAAAAACTTTTTGAAAGCTGGCAAATTTATCGTACGCTTAAGACAGTCGGCTGCGAAAGGCTGAAAGAGCTTTCTGTTTCTGAAAAGCAGCTTTATTCAGAATATATTTACAATGTTCCCGGCGTTGTGGTGGAAAAATCGTTGCTTCCGCAGAGTATTCAGAACTGCATTGATGCGACTGTCACAATCTGGGTTGACAGGGAATCGCGATTCACAATGGAATCGGCTATGCGGACAGGGTTCTTGGCTCTGGATTCTTTATTGACAGGCGCGGCTACCTTATCACAAATCATCATGTTATAAGCGATATGGTCGATCCTAAATACGAAGGGTATTCGCGGCTTTATATAAAGCTTGCTTCTGACCAGGACACAAGGATTCCTGCGAAGGTTGTGGGGTACGACAGCGTGCTGGATCTGGCTCTTCTTAAGGTGGAGATAGATCCGCCGTATGTCTTGCAGCTTGGTTCAAGCCGCGAGCTGCAGATTGGCGACAGGGTAAGCGCGATTGGAACTCCGCTGGGGCTTCATGGAACTTTGACCGGGGGAATTGTTTCTGCTGTGGACCGTAAACTTTTTACGACCGGAAATGTCCTTCAGATTGATACTGCCGTTAATTCCGGGAATTCGGGCGGTCCGCTGATTGACAGCCAGATGAAAGTTCAGGCGGTTGTCTTTGCAGGAATAATGCAGTACCAGGGGCTGAACTTTGCGATTCCTGTTGAATATTTGCGCCAGGATCTTCCGTTCTTGTTTTACGGCGGAAAAAGAAACCACGTATGGATTGGAACTTACGGACACACGTACCGGAAAGGCGGTAAAAATGCCGGGCTTGAGATTCAATACGTAATGCCGGGCGGCGTCGCTTTTCGCGCGGGGTTGCAGAAAGGCGACATAATCACTTCGATTGACGGAAACAGGATTTATTCGATAGACAATGCGCAGGATGTTCTAAGAAATTTCGGCGCAAAATCGATTGTTAAATTTTCCTACGCAAGGGATGACGAGGAAAATTCCGTGAATCTTTATCTTGAGGAACGGCCGGAACAGCCGGGTATGAAATCTACAGGTCTGATTTGCTTTCTACGGCGCTTGTTCCTATTTTGGGAATGGAGCTTCAGCCGGTTTCTGCTTCTTCAGCAAGACGCTTTACAATTTCGGATGTGCTTAAGGGAAGCCTTGCGGATGAATCAGGTTTTTCTGTCCTTGACCCGGTTTCCATAACGGATGTGGAATTCAGTGAAAATAAAGATGCTGTTTCTATAACAATGAATACAAGAAAAAAGAAGAAAGGGTACCTTGATATAACATTCAGGATTGGTTCAGCATTGGACAGCCCTTATTATTTTTAAAAGGAACTAAAATGGAAATGAAGTACAAGCGCAATTTCTGCATTGTTGCGCACATCGATCATGGAAAATCGACTTTGTCGGACAGGCTTATTCAGAAGTCAAATATTATTGACGAAAGAAAAATGACCAACCAGATTCTTGACAATATGGACATTGAGCGCGAGCGTGGAATTACAATAAAAAGCCAGGCTGTTACCATTCCTTACCACGCAAAAGATGGCAATGATTACGAGCTTAATTTTGTAGATACGCCGGGCCACGTTGACTTTCTTACGAGGTTTCCCGGGCGATTGCTTCCTGCGAGGGCGCTCTTCTTTTGATTGATGCCAGCCAGGGGGTTGAAAGCCAGACTGTTTCAAATATGTATATGGCGCTGGAGCATGACCTTGCGATTGTTCCAGTTATAAATAAAATTGATCTTCCTAGCGCGGACATTCCTGCCTGCCATGAGCAGATTTCCAAAGAGCTTGGCCTTGACGACGGGCAGACCCAGCTGGTTTCTGCAAAGACCGGCGAAGGAATTGACGGGCTTCTTGAGGCGATTGTAAAATATTTTCCTGCGCCGCAGGGAGATCCGTCCGCGCCGCTTCAGGCTCTGATTTTTGACTGCCATTACGATGTTTATCGCGGCGTTGTAGTTCATGTGCGCGTAAAGGAAGGCACGCTAAAGACCGGCGATGTAATAAAAATGATGAACACCGGGCTTGAATACAAGTAGAGCAGTGCGGCATTTTTAAAGTTGATTACGAACCTACTGGAAAACTGGAGGCCGGCGACGTCGGTTATATTATTTCAGGAATCAAGACGGTTTCTGATATCAGCGTGGGAGATACAATTACTGGTTCGGTGAATCCTGCATCTGCTCCGCTTGCCGGATTTAAGGAAGTAAAACCGGTTGTTTATTCTTCAATTTATCCTATGGATTCAAACGACTACGAGGAGCTTAAGGGAAGCATTGAAAAACTTAAGCTGAACGACGCAAGCCTTATTTACGAAAGGACAATTCCCTTGCCTTGGGAAATGGATTCCGCTGCGGATTTCTGGGGCTTCTTCATCTTGAGATTATTCAGGAGCGCCTTGAGCGCGACTACGACCAGGCGATTATTTTCACCGCTCCATCTGTGCGCTACAGGGTAACGCTTACAAACGGCGAGGAAATTTATTGACAATCCGAGCGAATATCCGCAGGGAAGAATTCAGTCTGCGGAAGAACCGTACATCAAGGCGAGCATTATTACTCCTGCTACGTATCTTGGCTCTCTTATGGAGCTTTGCAAGATGAAGCGCGGTGAGCAGACAAATATGCAGTATCTTGACGAAAAGCGCGTTGAGCTTACGTACGAAATGCCTCTTTCTGAAGTTCTTTTTGATTTTTATGACAAGCTGAAAAGTTTTAGCCGCGGATATGCTTCCTTTGATTACGAAGTTATTGGTTACAGGCCTACGGAGCTTGCAAAAGTTGATATGCTGCTGAATTCAAAGCCGGTGGATGCGCTTTCCTTTTTGTGTTATAAGCCTAGCGCCGCTGAAAGGGCCAGAAAAGTTTGCGAGCGCCTGAAAAAGAAATAAGCCATCAGCAGTTTAAGGTTGCTATTCAGGGTGCGATCGGCGGTCAGATTATTGCGCGGGAAACTGTAAGCGCATACAGAAAGGATGTCCTTGCAAAATGTTACGGCGGTGATATTACAAGAAAGCGAAAGCTTCTTGAAAAGCAGAAGGAAGGTAAAAAGCGGATGAAGATGTTCGGCGATGTTGAGCTTCCGCAGAGCGCATTCCTTGCTGTTCTTAAAGAATCTGAGGATCAATGATTTTTAAAAAATAATCTGTTTCTGTCCGGATTCTATTTAAAAAACTCTGGGAAAAATCCAGTTTGTGGCTGTCTGGAAAATGGAGAAAAAGATATTCGCGGTTCTGTAAAAGCTCCTTGATTCGTTCCTTTTGTTCATTTCCGGCAAGCCGCGTTTTTCCGGTGAAGATGTTTTTCAGTTCGTTCAGTGCGTTTTTTTCATTTTTAAGCCAGTTTTTTATTTCTGTGCCGAGGTTTTTATCGTTCTTTTCGCTGGAAATTTCTTCTTCCGGCGTTATGCCTTGTTCAGTGGTTGCTGCATATTTTTCCGGTTCATTCTGTTCAAGTCCAAGGTTTATTCCGGTTTTTCCGGCGTCGAACAGATTTTTTGCCCCATGAAATTTATATTTGAACAGTTCTGCGTACCCGGAAAGCGCTGTTGTGGTTATTGCGGGTTTTCCGTCCTTTCCGCGGATTTTTATGCTGTCGTTTCCAAAAGCGGCGGAAAAATTTTCAAAACTTTTAATCTTTGAGGAAGAAGAGCGGCGCGCGTTATCGTGGAACGAGCTGTTTGCGTGGGTTTTTCCTTCTGAATACGAAAAATCCAGTCCTGTTACAAAAACCGGAATGTCATCATTTTTTCTTATGTTCAATGCAATCAGCGTTGCGCTTAATCCTACAGAGCCTAAAGGAGGCTGAAAAGAATTTAAAATTTTCTGCTTTTTGAGTTCTTTTAAAAATCCTGTGTCCGCAAAAAGCGGAGTGTAGAAGATGTTCTTTTCCGGCGAAATTCTTGTTACGGCGGCTGCGGCGGTTGTGCTTGCAAAAAGAAAGTCAAAATCTTTTTTGCATCCGGTAAAAGCCTTTGCGATTACAGCCTGGGATTCCTCGCAGACTGCCGCATCTGGACGTATTTTTAAAGCCTTCAGTGTTTTTAACGCGGCGTCAACTGCGATTATAAAAAAATCACTTCGTCTGTTTTTTATTGATTTCAGGGTTTCTACCGCGCTTTCGCCCGCTCCTGCGACAATAACCGGTTTTGACGTTTCTATTTTTTTTATGCCGTACGGAATAAGCCTTAGGTTTTTAATAAGGTTTGCGCAATATTTTTTTCCGAACTTTACAAGTGTTATGTGGTTTTTCCAGAACTGGCTTACAGAATTCCTGCACGCCTCAAAAAGCTGGATGTAAAATTCCTGATTAAGCGAAAAGCCGCCTGAAAATTCAATGGACAGAACACGGCGGAATTTTCCGGAGCCGCACATTTTTTGAATTTTTTCTGGAAGCGAATAAATTTCTTCCGGCGGAATAAGAGTGTAGGTGCTGTTTTTTGCGCATTCAAGATTTTCTGATTCAGATTTTGCGAGCCTGTAAAGTTCCGCATCTGCTTCAATCCCCAGCATAAGGGTATCTTCCGGAAGTTTTTCAGAAAGTTCTTTAAGTCCGTAGTTTAAAACCGGCGAAAAGCACAAGATTATTGAGCCGGGAAGAACCTCTGTTTTTTCAATTATGGAAAGGATGTTCCGCGCCGGATTGTACTTTGAGTAAAGAAAATGGTTCCTGTATGCAACAGAAAAGCCCCGCTCTGTTTTTACCAGGCAGGGCTTGCTTTCAAATTCTAAAGGCAAGAAGTCTCCGTTAGTTATTTGGCATAAAATATTTGTAGAACACTGTATCAACATTGTTTTCAAGTTTAGGGCTTGAAATCAATGCTGCCTGTGCAGATGAAATATCGTAATTTGTAAGTTCATCGTTAAGCGCTTCCGCCGGAATAGGTTCTTCCGCCGCAATATTGCTCTTTGCAAGCTGCAGGACAAGAACACTGTTTCCGTTTGTTACAGGTTCAGAAAGCTCCCCGTCTTTAAGCGCGAAAACTGTGCTAAGGAATTTTTTGTTTGTGTCTGCGTTTGAAAGTCCGTCAAGAGATGTGTTCAGCTTTGACATTACAGAAAGTCCGCCGTAGTTCAGTGCGAATGCCGGCACAGAAACTTTTTTTGCGCCGTACTGGTTTATCGCCGCGTTGAATCCGCGTGTCTTTGCAACTGAAGAGAACGCCTTGGCGGTTTCAGAGTAATAATTTTCGATGTGGCTGAATTCGTTCGCGGTCAGGTAATTGTATACGGTTCTTACAGTTTCGCCGCTTGAAAAATCAGGCTCTGTTTTTGCCGAGTTTGCCTTGAATATTGAATATCCTACCGAAGTCTGAACAGGTTCGCTTACCGCTCCTTCTTCAAGGGCGGCAAGTTTTTCCATGTCCTCAGCCTGCTTAAGGAATTTTTCAATCTGGTAATGATATTTGCTGTTTATTTTTCCGCTGTCGTTTGAATAGATTTTCTGGGATTCGCTTACGGCATCTTCAAAAGTGATTGCATTTTCATTTATCCTTTTAAGCAGCGAGGCCGCTTTTGCCTTGTCAGAAACTGTGATTACAGAAAAATCGTATTTAACGAATTTCTGGGAATTAGCCTTTCCGAATGCGACTTTTTCAGAGTCAGGATAGTCGGACATATTGAAAACCGCCATGTTGAATGAACGCTGTCCGTTTCCCATCTTGTGGATAAATCTGCTTCCGCGGCAGAATTCTTAAGACCGTAGAGAGTTTTGTCTCCAAGCGCTGTCTGTCCGCCGAATGAATCTTCCGCATATCTGCTTGTTGTAAGGGTTGATGCGATTTGTTTTCTTAGCGAAGAGATGCGGTCTGGATTGCTGTTTAATGAAGTATTGTAAAATTTCTGCGAGAAGTTTCCGGTTTCGTCTGCGAAATACGGTTTTATAGCGCGGTTTATTGCTGTTTCCGGAACTTTGTATCCAGATTTTGCAACAGCTTTTTTGTATGCAAGCTCTGTTACTGTCGCATTAAAAGCATAGTTGAACAGATAAATCTGATTTGAATCTTTTATTTCAATGCCTTGATTTTTAAAATAGTCGGCATACTGGGCAACGTAATTGTAAAAATCTGAATTTTGCTCGTATCTGATTTCTGTTCCATCGTATTTTCCAAAAACCGGAAGCCTGTTTCCTGTCTTGCCTCCCTGAAAAATAGGTACAAGAACAAAGATAAATGCTGCAATCAACAAAATGATGAGAGAGCCGATTGTGTAAACACTTCTTTTCATTTTTAAATCCTTAAAACTGATTTGAGAATAAATATTATAGTAGGAAACATTTTAACACTCTAGGCTTATACTGTCAATTTGACATTTTGAATGATTTTTTGCTAATTGTAATTTATGTGTCAATTATATAGAATAATGTATAAATCGATTATTTAAGGAATGGTGTTTCTATGCTTACATTAAAATTTGGCGGTACTTCAATGGGTAATGCGGGCCGCATCCTTGCTTCTGCGGAAATTATTACAGAACGTGCAAAGGAAGACAGACTTAGCGTTATTGTTTCTGCTGTTGCCGGGGTTTCTAATACTCTTCAGGCTGCGATTGATTCAAGTGTAACGGGCACCACGGGCACTTTTGTGTCAGACCTTAAAAAAACTCACAGTGAAATTTGTCTTGAGCTTCAGTCAAAATGCGAAGGTTTCGATGCGGAAAAAGTGATGCAGTTTATTGAGCCGCGTTTTGAGGAGCTTGAAAAACTTCTTGCCGGCGTAGCATCTTTTGCGGAATGTCCTGACACGGTTTACTGCCGTATTATGGGAATGGGCGAGCTTCTTTCCGCTCCTATTATGGAGGCGGTTCTCCGCGCGAAAAAACAGAGTGTTATTTTCCTTGACTCAAGAAAATTTATCTATACAACAGGAAATCAAAAGGAAGGCGAGGCTGATTATGTAAAAACTTCCGAGGCTTGCATTCCTTACCGCGATGGTGAAAACAAAAGCCAGACCCGGATTTTGCTTTTTCCTGGATTTGTGTGCTCTTGGACAAAGGGAACCGGTTCAGCTCCTGTAATGGGACTTCTTGGAAGAAACGGCTCTGATTTCCGCCGCGATTCTTGGAGCGTCCCTTGGCGTTAAGCGCGTTGAATTCTGGACTGACGTTGACGGTGTGTTCACCGCGGATCCGCGCGTTGTCCACGATGCGATTCTTGTTGACGATATGTCTTATGAGGAGGCGATGGAGCTTTCTTTCTTCGGCTCAAAGGTTCTTCATCCAAAGACGCTGGCGCCGCTTCAGGCAAAAGGCATTGAGGCGTGGAGCCTGAACAGTCTAAATCCTGCCGCGCGCGGAACAAGAATTGGAAAAGGTCCTTTTGAAAGCCGCACAAAATCTTCTATCTGCGGTATTTCCGCGCTAAAAAAAGTTTCAATGATTTCTGTGAGCGGTTCGGGAATGCGCGGCCGTTCTGGAATGGCTGGAAGAATCTTCAATACTGTTTCTGCGGCTGGAATTTCAATTCTTCTTATTACACAGTCTTCTTCTGAATATACAATTTCTTTCTGCGTCCGCGATTCTGAGGCTGATACAGTCCGGGATGCGCTTTCAAGGGAATTTGAGCTTGAAATCCGCGAAAAAATAATTGACGAAATCGGCGTGAAAACTGAATGTTCAATTATTTCCGTTGTTGGAGACGGAATGATTCGCAACCGCGGAGTTGCCTCGAACTTTACAAATGCGCTTGCCTCGCAGGACATAAACATCAAGGCTTTGGCTCAAGGTTCTTCTGAACGCTGCATTTCTGCGGTAATAAACGGAAAATTTGCGGACAAGGCTGTAAAGGCGGTTCATCAGTTCTTCTTCAACACTTGCCAGACAATAGAAGTTTTTGCGTTTGGCGCAGGAACTATCGGCGGTACAATGATTGACCAGATTTATCAGCAGCACGAAAAACTTTTGAAGCAGAAAATCGACATAAAAGTCATTGCAATCACAACAATTGACGGAATGAACCTGAACGAGAACGGACTTGATCTTTCTGACTGGCGCAATGACATGAAAAATCCAATGTATAAGTTCGGACCTTCAAATGTTGATGATATTATAAAATTCGTAAAGGAAACAAAACCTTTGAATCCTGTTTTTGTCGACTGCACGGCTTCTTATGATTTGCCGGAACGCTATCTTGATATTCTTGACGCAGGAATGTCCATTGCCACTCCGAACAAGCGCGCAAACTCTATGAATATGCAGTTCTACAAGGATTTGCGAAAAGTCGCTAACAAGCGGCACCGCCGTTTCTTGTACGAAACAAACGTAGGAGCAGGACTTCCGATTATTGATACATTGCAGAATCTTTATAAGTCAGGCGACAAGCTTGAAAGTTTTAACGGAATTATGTCCGGTTCTCTTTCTTACATTTTTGGAAAACTTGACGAAGGAGTTCCGTTCAGCAAGGCTGTTATGGAAGCCAAGGAACTGCGTTACACCGAGCCTGATCCGCGCGATGACTTGAACGGAATGGATGTTGCAAGAAAGGGACTTATTATTGCGCGTGAATCTGGCTATGAGATTGAGCTTGAAGATATTACAATGTACAAGGTTTTCCCGGATTCTTTTGACCCTTCTGGAACAGTTGATGAATTTTTGAAAAAACTTCCGGAAGTTGACGGATATTTTGCGGAAAAAATTGCAAGCCTGAAAAAAGAAAACAAGGTTCTGCGAATGGGCGCGACCATAAAAGACGGAAAAGTTTCCGTTGGAATGATGGAGGTTGGACCGGATAATCCTTTGTACAGCGTAAAGGGCGGCGAAAATGCCTTTGTTTTCTATACAGAACGATATAGGCCGATTCCGCTTACTGTGCGCGGATACGGCGCCGGCGCCGGCGTAACTGCCGCAGGTGTCTTTGGCGATATTATGCGCACTGTTTCTTTCAATCTGTCTAGCGAAGAATAATTTTTTTTCAGAGGCTTGCTGTGGTTATTGTTCTTAGGCACGATATTTCAGACGAAGATAAAAAACGCATAAAGTCGTTTTTGTGCGGAAAAGATTTTAAAATAAATGAAGTTGATGGCGAAGAACAATCAATCATTGCGGCTGTCGGTCGGCTTGTTATCGCGCCGGAAGATGTAAGCCTTCTTCCCGGTGTTGAAAAGGTTATTCCGATTTCTAAGCCGTATAAGCTGGCGAGCCGCGAATTCAAGCCGGAAAATACTGTTGTTGAGCTGAACAGCAACCGCGGACAGAAGATTCGGATTGGCGGACAACGGATTGTTGCCGTCGCAGGGCCTTCGATGGTCGAAAGTCCGGAGCGGATGTTTGCGATTGCAGAATCTGTCCAGCAGAGCGGGGCTTGTATTTTAAAGGGCGGAACGTTCAAGCCGCGTACAAGTCCGTATGCTTTTCAAGGTCTTGCCGAGGAAGGTGTGAAAATCTTAAAATCCGCCGGAGAAAAATTCGGACTGCCTGTTGTTTCTGAAATAATGTCTGCCGGACAGATAAAGATAATGAAAAAGCACGGTGTCGACTGCCTTCTTATCGGTTCTGTGAATATGCAGAATTACGACCTGCTTAAGTCTGCCGGAAAATCAAAGCTTCCTGTGATTCTGGAACGCGGAAAATGCGCTTCCTTGGAAGAACTGCTTATGTCGGCGGAATATCTTCTTTCAGAAGGTTCTTCTGATGTGATTTTATGCGAGTGCGGAATAAGGACTTATGAAAAGGACACAAGAAATACTCTGGATCTTTCTGCCGTTCCTGTGCTGCGCGGAATGACTCACCTTCCGATTATCGTAGACCCTGCGAATGCCGTGGGAATATGCGACAAGATTGCTCCGATGGCGCTTGCGGCGGTTGCTTCCGGTGCGGACGGAATCAGCGTGGAAGTTCACGACAATCCTGAAAAAGCCTTCAGCGATGGACAGCAGGCTCTGCTTCCTTCTATGTTTGACAAGTTGATGCACGATATAGAAGCGTTTTCTCCGGTGATTGAAAAATCCGTCGTTCATATACGGGGAAATGATGGTTCTGAAAACTATTTTTCCTGCGGCAAAAATAAGACTTTGAAAAAAGAAAGGCTTGTCTGCGCCTACAACGGAATACGTGGAACTTATGCAGAACAGGCTGTGGAACGGTATTTTGACGGCGCGACTGACGCGATGCCTCTGCCTTCGTTCCGGGAAGTTTTTAAGGCTGTTGTGAACGGTCAGGCGGATTACGGAATGATTCCGATAGAAAATTCCCTGGGCGGTTCGGTTTATGACAATTATGACAACCTTGTTTCTTTTGAGGACGTTTCCATTGTCGGAGCATTGCACCTGCGCATTCAGCATGCGCTTTTAGCCAGAAAAGGAACGGAAATAGATTCAATAAAGCGCGTGTATTCTCATCCACAGGGATTTGCGCAGTGTTCAAAATTGATTGAAAGCAGGAAATGGGAAAAAATTACTGCCTCTTCAACTGCGAATGCGGCCAAAATGGTTTCCGAGTCCGGCACGAATGACTGCGCGGCGATTGCAAGTTCAATAACGGCAAAGTATTATAACCTTGAAATTCTTTGCGAGGACATTCAGGATGATCCCCGGGACTATACAAGATTTGTTGTGATTGCGGCGAATCACATTGACAGAAAAATCAAGGCGAACGGAAAAGTTCCGAATGTCGCTTCGTTCGTTTTCTGCACACCGAATGAAACCGGCGCTCTGTATAAGGTTCTTGGGATTTTTCAGAAACACGACTTGAACCTTACGCGCCTTGAAAGCCGCCCGATTGTGGGGCAGCCGTGGCATTACTGGTTCTATGCCGATATTGAAATAAAAGAAGAAATTTTGCAAAATGAAGAATCTGTTCAGGATTTTATGGCTGAATTGAAAAAATCCGCGGAAGAAGTTCGCCTTCTGGGTGTTTATTCCGAAGCTGGAAACAGTATATAATGAGCTGTTGTTTCTCACTTCGTTGTGAAACAACTTAAAAGTCAATCCTAAAACTGAAGTTTTAATCTTGACTTTTTATGGGGGACAAAAATGGAAAAATTCGTGTTGAGTGTACTTGTGGAAAATCATGCCGGCGTATTGAGCCGTGTTTCTGGGCTGTTCAGCCGCCGCGGTTACAACATTGATTCTTTGACGGTCTGCGAAACAGGAAATCCAGGTCAGTCTCGCATGACAATTGTTGTAAACGGAGATTATTACATTCTGGATCAGATTGAAAAGCAGCTTTCTAAACTTGTTGAAGTCATTTCAATAAAAAAATGCGAAAAAAAATCTACTGCCCAGCGTGAGATGGCTTTGATAAAAGTAAAGGCGCCCGGCGAAAAGCGCGCGATTATAATCGGTACATGCGATATTTACCGCGCCCATATTATTGATGTTGCGCCGGAAAGCGTTGTTGTGGAAGCGACTGGAAGCGAGGAAAAAATAGAAAGCCTTATAAAACTCCTTGAACCCTTCGGAATCCTTGAATATGTAAAAACCGGCCTAACTGCACTGGACAGGGGTGAAGAGGTAATGAAATAATATCGCCACAACAGCGAAGAAATAATGCGGTAAAAAAAAACTGTCCATTGCAGTTTGTGATAAATAAAACTTGTAATTGCCACAAAGTGGCAATTATGCTGTGGCTAAAAGAACTAGACGGTAAAAAAATATTGCCACAGCAGCGATGGACCGCGGCGAAGAGGTAATGAAATAATATCGCGGAGCCGGCTATCTGCATTTTACCCAGGTGGAATTCCATAATTCTGTCTGGATTCCTGATTTTTTTTCTTCGGCGAGCTGAAAAATCCTTAGTTCCTTAAAAATTATTTTTTCTGCGCCGGGAAAAAGTTTGTGTTCCGGCTCTTTTTTGCAGGTTCCAAGCAAGAGTTTTTCAGAAAAAGATTTTCCGCTGTTCATTTTTATCTGAACAGGGCAGAATATTTCGCCGCGGAAAACAACTGCCTCTTCAATATAGATTTTTTCAAAGGATTTTTTTAGTTCCTGAATGGATTTTCCGCTGAAGTAACTGTCTTTCAGTTCAATAAGGAGCGGAAAAAACGGAAAAGCGATGTTTTTTTCTTCGGGGAAATTTAATTCCTGCAGAATTTGTTTCTGTTTTCTTATTAATAAAATTTCATCGTCTTTGTGCAGGCGGATAACCTTTGTCATAGATAAAATATAGTATTTTTTTAAGGAAAAAAATTGTAGTAACAGAAGTATGAAAATTAATTTGGGACATAAACATAAAATTATATTAGGATGCATTGTTTTATTTCTTGTCATTGATGCTGCGGTTCTTTTTTTTAAGCTGGCATCAAACCGCTATTCAAAATCAGTTCTTTCGTATGAAGGAAATTTTTCCGCTTCTGAAAAACTTCGCGCTCTGAACAAAAACGCCGCTTCCGGGAAGATTTTAAAATCCGGCTATGCTTATTATAAATTCACCGATGAGGAACAGGAAATTTTTTCTGACTACTACAGAAAATCCGGCTCGGTCTGCGTTTCAGTCCGTATCGGCGTAAAGAATGTAAAGGGCGGAAAATTCAAGGCTGCGACGGCAGACAAAAAACTGTTTTATTTTGGCTATCTGACCGGAAATGATTTTTCTGAAAAAGGAAAATTTCAGCCTTTGGAAAAGCGTATTTTTTCAGGATGCGATTTAAGGAATTTCATAGTAAATTCAAAAGGCTATTCATATTTGACAACGGTTTCGCAATTGAAAAAAATCTGAGTGAAGAGTCGGTTCCCTGTGGATTTGTGGTTTATTCTGACTATCCTGTGCGGATTGTGGATTTTCTTGTGGAAAAAGCCAGGGTCGGTTTTGACTGCTCAAAGGAAATTCCGTTTTTTGGAGTTTCCAGTAACGGCGGAAGTTTTTCAAATAATCTGACCTCCTTTGATTTTTCCGGCTGCACGCAGGTTTTTCCTGTTGAAAACACGCGTTATTCGATTATGCCGAAGATTGAGCTTGGCTTTTCGGATGAAAAAACAGAAGGCGCTGAAAAAAAGTCGGATTTTGTAAAAATAAATGCCGGCGGAGATATTTTGACGGTTAGGATTTTTCCAGGAACAAAAGAAAACCTTATCCAGACTTCAACGCTGGTCGCTCCGTTCAGCTATTATGAAATTACCGGAAGTTCTGCGCGCGTTCTAAAGCTTCTTATGACGACAAACGATCCGGCTTTGATTCCTTCCTCGCCGGACAAGGTTCTTGTGCCGATGAAAACGGACCTGGGGCTTGTGCTTTCAAGCAAAACTTCAACATGGCGCACAAAGGACTATGAAATTTATGAATGGAATATTTTTCCGGGAATACTGTTTTTTGATACTTTGAATTATTCCGTGCAGGATCAGTTTTTCAGGCGGCTTGCATATTTTTCTGAAAAAAAAGGTTTCCGGGGAAAACTTCTTGCTGATTCTGATCTTGAAGGTAAGCACGGCTATAATGCGCACGACTACGGAGCAGAAAGCCTTGCGGCGTTCTTTTCGGCTTGTGAAAGGCAGAATTTCAGGATTACGCAGAAAGAGGCGGACTTAAAGGAAATCCTTATAAAAACCGGAGTTATTGTTCCTGATTCAAATTCTTACAGGGCAGGAAAAGGCGCGGTTATTTCTATTTCACGAGAATCTCCGGCATATCTAAGGGCTTCGTTTACCGCGCACGAGTCGTGGCACGGAATATTTTTTACGGATTCAAATTTCAGGAACGCAGTCGCCGCCGTATATTATACAGTCGATGAAAATACTATGAAATTTATGAAGGGCTATTGGGCGAGCCAGGAAACGCTTGGCTATGACCAGGACGATGAATTTCTTATGCAGAATGAATTTATGGCTTATCTTATGCAGCAGCCGCTTCGTTTTGTGTCAAAATATTTTATCAATGTTGCAAACCGTGGCTCTGTCTCAGCCTATCAGAAGGAGCTTTGCGAATGGGTAAAAAGAACTGAGGCCGCGACTTTTGAGGATGCCTGCCGGGTTCTGGATTCCTATGCGTATGACAACTGGGGGCTTGCCGCCGGCCGTGTCGCTATGATTACAAGAAACTGATTTTTTTACTGAAATTAAAATTTCAGGTCAGAGTTGAACTGTTGCTCCGCGCCGACTGTTGAAGGCGGTCCGTGTCCGGGAAGAAGAATTGTGTTTTCCTGCTGGGAAATGATTTTTTCGTTTACATTTCTTCTTAAAAGGTGCTTTGAATAGCTTGAGTTTGTTCTTCCGATTCTTCCGGCAGAAACAGCGTCTCCTGTAAAGATTGCGTTTCCTATCTGGTATGCCATGGAGTCCGAGGAATGTCCCGGAAGGCTCATGTAGCGCACTGAAAGTCCCGCGATGTGCAGCGTTCCGTCGCCTGTAATTACGTTGGTCTTGTCTCCGTTAAGCTCAAGGTCTGCGCCGTAGATTTTGGGCGTGTAAATTTTCAGAAGGGTTTTTAGTCCTTGCGCGTGGTTGCTGTGGTTGTGAGTAACAAGAACCGCGACAAGCTTAAGGTTGTTGTCTTCTATGCGTTCGATTATCTCTTCTGTAACTTTTCCGGGGTCGATTAAAATAGCCTCGTTTGTCTTTTCGTTCGTTATTATGTAAGTGTTTGAAAATCCGCCGGTATTCAGGTGAAAGTAAATTTTCATAATACGTCTCCAAGTTCGGATTGCCCGCTGAAATTTGCAATGTCTTTTGTAAGCTCGCTTCCGTTCTGGTCAAAAGCGGCTTCCCTTGTGTTCGACATCTTGAATGAAACGTTTTCCTGCTTGATTCCGTTGAAAAGAACTTTTTTCAGATTGCAGTTTCTGAATGAAATGTTCACAAGCGTTGAGTTTATAAAACGCGAATTGTATAAGTCAGAATCATCGAACGAGGACTGGACTGCGTTGATTCCGTTGTAGTTGTTCTGAAGCAGTTCGCTGGCGGTAAAAAGGGTTCTTGAAAAAGTGCATCCGGCGAAAGATGTAAAATGAATATTGCTTTCAATGATATTGCAGTCTGTAAAAACCGCGAAATCAAATACGCTCATCCGGCTTCTTATTCCTTTTGAATGTACATTTGTAAAAGTGCAGCGGCGGAAGTAGCAGCCGTAAAATTTCTTGCCTGAAAAATCCATGTTTGAAAAAGTCAGTCCGTTTGCGCAGAGCCCGACAATCTTATCATGCGTGTTTATGTAATTTATAATATCCTGATGAAGTTTTCCCGGATTCGGAGAATGGTCTATGCAGTAATTCTTATCTTCTGTGATTTCGCCTTTTTCGTTTATTGTAGAAACCGCGATGTTGTTGCAGGCTCTTGCAAGGCATTTATTCAATGAAAACATAAAAAAATGTTAAACCATTGCGATTGTTTAGTCAAACCTTTATTATTCTTGCTATGAGCGTAAATTTTGCATTTCTTGATTCAGGAACAGGCGGACTTCCTTATTTAAAATATTTAAAGGCTGAAAGACCGGATTCTGCCTGCGTTTACGTTGGTGATACAAAAAATTTCCCATACGGTGAAAAAACAGCGGGGCAGATTATAGAAAAATCCTGCGGATGCGCGGAAAAAATAATTAAAAAATGGAATCCGGATGCGGTTGTTGTTGCGTGCAACACGATTTCTGTTTCCGCGCTGGATGAGCTTAGAAGAAGATTTCCAGGAACTCCGTTCGTAGGAACTGTTCCGGCCATAAAGCCTGCCGCAAAACTTACGGAGACAGGAAAAATCGGGCTTCTTGCGACGAATGCGACCGTAAATCATCCTTACACAAAAAAACTGATTTCAGACTTTGCCGGTGGATGCGAGGTTTTTTCACTTGGCGCGCCGGAGCTTATCAGTTTTATTGAGCACAGATATTATTTCGCCTCTCACGAGGAGCGTGTCGCCGCGGCAAAAGATTCGTGCGAATTTTTCAGAAAAAACGGATGCGATGTTATTGTTCTGGCATGCACTCATTTTTTGAACATGGCAGATGAAATTAAGGAAGCCGCCGGGAATGGAATCAAGGTTGTCGACAGCCGCGATGGAGTTACGCGCCATGCGTTCGAAGTTGTTCCGGCTGAAAAAATCGCTGCCGGCGGAGGATTTCATTCGGAACTTTATGTCACCGGCTTTACGGAATGCAACGATAGTCAGCGCTATCTTTCTTTTTGCCGGCAGAACGGCATGAAATTCGGCGGTCTTTTAGAATAAAAATCTTTGAATAAAATCGTATAAATATCGCATAAATCCGGTTATTTCTGTATAATTTCTTTATGGCTAAAATTCAGATGAAAAATGCCATCGCAGAGCTCGATGGCGACGAAATGACACGTGTATTGTGGAAGGTTATAAAAGATGAGCTTCTTTTGCCTTATATCGATTTAAAGACTGAATATTTTGATCTTGGCCTAAAAAGCCGTGACGATTCAGATGACAAGATAACTTACGAAGCGGCGGATGCGATACGACGTCTTGGTGTCGGTGTAAAATGCGCGACAATCACTTCAAATGCCGCAAGAATGGAAGAGTACAAGCTGAAAAAGCTTACTCCATCTCCTAACGGAATTTTGCGCGGCGAGCTTGACGGAACAATTTTCCGCGCTCCGATTTTTGTAAAGAATATTGCCTGCAACGTAAAATCCTGGGAAAAGCCGATTGTCCTTGGCCGCCACGGCTATGGCGATGTGTATAAAAACTGCGAGATAAAAACTCCTTGCGCCGGAACTGCCGAGCTTGTTTTCCGCGGAGAGGACGGAACAGAAATCAAAAAGACGATTCAGGTTATGAAAGGTCCTGGAATAATCCAGGGAATCCACAATCTTGATGCTTCTATCGAAAGTTTTGCCCGCTGCTGCTTTAACTACGGCCTTGACCAGAAAATCAGCGTATGGCTTGGCACAAAGGATACGATTTCTAAAATCTACGACGGAAATTTCAAGGCGATTTTCCAGAGAATTTATGACGAAGAATTTAAGGAAAAATTTGAAAAAGCCGGAATTGAATATTTTTATACACTGATTGATGACGCTGTTGCCCGGGTTATGAAGTCAAAGGGCGGATTCCTGTGGGCGTGCAAGAACTATGACGGCGACGTTATGAGCGATATGATTGCTTCTGCCTGCGGAAGCCTTGCGATGATGACAAGCGTTCTTGTCTCTCCGAACGGACAGTTTGAGTATGAGGCAAGCCACGGAACTGTGCAGAAACATTACTACCGTTATCTTAAAGGCGAAAAGACTTCCACAAATCCAGTCGCGACGATTTTCGCATGGACTGGCGCGCTGAAGAAACGCGGCGAGCTTGACGGAACAAAAGATTTGGTTGAATTCGCCGGAAAACTTGAAAACGCAACCCTTTCAGCAATTGAAGACGGATTTATGACCGGAGATTTGGCTTCCCTTGCAAATCCGCCGGCTAAAAAAATCCTTAACAGCTGGGAATTTATTGCAGAAATAAAAAGCAGACTTTAAAATCTGCCGGAAACTTCTTTGAGCCGAAAAAAAAGCCGCAGTCTTGAATATTTTCATCGCTGCGGCTGTTTTTTTTTAGAAGTTGATAATCCTGTTTACAAAAAAAAACACAATTACTAAAATGATTGCATTATGATTAAAAGAAATACAGGTTTTAAAAATTTAACTGCGGGATATTTGTTCCCGGAAGTTGCCCGCCGCCGCCGCGAGTATCAGGAAAAAAATAAAGATGCGAAAATCATCAGCCTTAGCATAGGAAACACAACAGAACCGCTTCCTAAATTCATCGCAAAGGCTATGGCGGATTATTCAATGTCGCTTTCAACGCTTGAAGGTTATTCCGGTTATGGCGATGAGCAGGGAAATTCTGCGCTTCGCGCAAAGATTGCGGAAGTCTGGTATAAAGGAATGGCAACCCCGGATGAGGTTTTTATTTCTGACGGCGCAAAATGCGATATTGCCAGAATACAGACTTTGTTCGGCTCAAAAGTAAAAGTCGCGGTTCAGGATCCATCATATCCTGTTTATGTTGATGGCTCTGTAATTATTGGTGCCGCAGGAAAAAATACAGGAAAAGGCTACAAGGGCGTGACTTATATGCCATGCGTTCCGGAAAACAATTTTTTCCCGGATCTTTCAAAAATCAAAAAGAACAGCCTGATTTATTTCTGTTCACCGAACAATCCTACAGGCGCTTGCGCGACAAAGGAAGACCTGAAAAAACTTGTTGATTTTGCGAATGCAAACGGCTGCATTATTATCTATGACGCCGCCTACCGCGAATTTATCCGCGATGAAAAACTTCCAAAGACAATTTTGAAATTGAAGGAAGCCGCACCTGCGCTATTGAGATAAACTCTTTCTCAAAGCCGGCTGGATTTACCGGAGTTCGTCTTGGCTGGTCAATTGTGCCGAATGAGCTGAAATTTGCAGACGGAACAAGCGTGAACAGGGACTGGAACCGCGTTATGACAACTTTGTTCAATGGCGCTTCTAACGTTGCCCAGGCCGGCGGCCTTGCCTGTCTTGAGCCGGAAGGACTTAAGGCGATGAAAGACGTTATCGATTATTACCTTGTGAACGCAAAAAAAATTGAAGAAACCTTAAAGGGCGAAAACTTCAGAAAGATTGGAGTTGAAATCTATTCAACTGGAAACAGTCCTTATGTCTGGGCAAAATTTCCTGGAAAGAAAAGCTGGGATGTTTTTGACACGATTCTGGACAAGTGCCATATTGTGACAACTCCAGGCTCAGGCTTTGGTCCTAGCGGCGAAAGTTTTATCCGCTTCAGTTCGTTCGGACATCAGGACGATGTGAACGAAGCCTGCGGACGCCTTTCTAAACTGGAATTCTAAACTAGAACTGGGTTTTGTACCCGATGTTCAGTTTAAGCGCAGAGCCGAAATTTCCGTCCATCATGTCGGTTATTTTGGCCTGCAGCATTCCATGGATTGTTCCGTTGTAGAAATTGGTTGAAACGTATGGAGCGACCAGAACTGTATAGTCATCCTTGAAAAGATTCGCCGGATGGTCCACAAGGTCCATAAAGTTCTTTTCAGGGAACGAAAGCGCGCTGTTTATTCCAAAAACAAACATCTTGTTCTTTATGTAAAGATTGTCCGTAAATACATTTATGTTCGCGCCAAAAGTATCTTTTATAAAAATAAAGTCGTCTACAGTGTCCTGCGGAAGGCTGAATATTGTAAAGTGAAGCTGGAATTTTTCGCATCTGAAACGCGGTTCAAAAAGAAGATAGGCGGCGTCCTCATCAATTTTAGGGTGGCTGTCATTTTTTTCAAATTCTATGTCTGAAAGTCCTGCCTGCATAAAAAGTGAGGTGGTGTAGCTGTTTCCAATCAGCATATTCATTCCGGCGCGCCAGTAGAGCGTGTCAATTATAACAAAAGCGTTCTGCGTTTCGTTTCTTTTTAAAGGCATTCCGATTCCCGCGGCAAAGTCAAACGTAAAGAATCTGTATACTCCGGCAAACCGTAAGTCTGAATTAAAGCAGTAGCTGTCGTCAAGCTCGTGGTTTATGTATATGTAGACTCCAAAGGCTACTGGCTGCGCATTAAAATGAATTATATCAGAACCGCCTACGCCGAACGTCGGATAAATTACCGAGCCGGAAAGTCCAAGCCATCCTTCCGTGATTTTTGAGGCGATCGGCTGTATTCCGAATTGTCTGCGAAGAAAAATATCAGAGCCGATAGGTTCGTAAGTTCCGCAGAAAAAACTAAGATAATTTGTCGCGTCAAACAGCTGTCTTCTGAAAATAACGGAAAGCTCGTCTATTTTAAACGTTCCCGGAGTTTCATTAAATATAGAATTTTTCTATAAGATCATTTGTTGCAAGTGAAAAATTCTGCGTGCGCAAAAATATATTTTTCGGAAAGGCTGAACTGCCCGGAAAAAAAAGATTGAAATTTGAGTTCAGGGTCAAACGAAGATTTTCTGGAAGAAGCAAAATCCGTTTTTAAACCTGCGAATCCGCTGAAAAAAACTTCCGCAAAAGAGGATGTGCATAAGAGCGATAGAACTGCCGCTGAAATTAAAAATTTTATTTTTTTGCCTGCCATAATGAACTCCAAGATATTTTTCCTTTCTGATTATCGGTGTTTTTTCCTCATATCATTAGAAGATTTTTGCCGGCAGTTTTTCTGAAATCTTTCTGGCTTGCGCTTAAGGCGTATGCTCCGGATTCTTGTGTCCGGGCCGTTAATCTCGTGCAATCTAAATAACTCTCAATATAAATGACTTGAATTCTTAAAAAAGTGTTATATAATTATATGTATGAGCGATTATTTAGATCCTGACAACGAAGAGTTACTTAAAGATTTTTTTGCTGAGGCTGAGCAGCAGGTCGAAACTCTTGAAAGCAATATTTTGGTAATCGAAAGCGATCCTTCAAACCACGAGGCTGTTGATGAGATTTTCCGCGCGGCCCACACATTAAAGGGCGGCTCGGCTACTGTAGAAATGAATGAACTTTCTGAATTCACCCATAAGGTGGAGGATGTTCTTGATGAGATTCGTTCAGACAGGCTGCAGGTTACTGAAGATATAATAGATATTCTCCTTTCATCGATTGATGTTATAAAAGCCATGCTTGAAGCGCGGCAGAACGGTTCTGTTTACGAGGAGGATGTTTCAGAGCTGGTTGAAAAACTTGAATCCTACGTTCCAAAAAAGGATTCTAAGAAAAAACACTCAGCGCCGCCGGCCGGTTTTGGTCCTAAGCTTGAAAAATCAGAGCCGGTTTCTGAGCCTGCTTCCGCGGCAAAGGCTGCTGCTTCTGGAAATCCATTCAATTATCCGCCGCTTTCGGTGGAGGAATTTGAGGAGCTTAAGGCTGCGTGCGAAGGAAAACAGAAGGTATGGCGCGTCGCCGTAAAATTTGATGAAAACAATCCTATGAATTCAGTGGGCGGAATTCAAGTTTTTGCAGCGTTAAAAGCTTTGGGAAGTGTTTTAAAGACCGTTCCTGATTTGATGCCCTTTATGAAGATGAATTCTATGAATGTGTTTATTATTATCTGGCTTCTGATGCGACAGCGGATAAGATAGAAGACGTCGCTTTTCTTGGCGATGTGACCCTTGCGACGGATGCTCAGGAAATTACCGGAGCTGTAGCCGGTTCTGGCGCGTCGGCAGAATCTGTACAGGAAAAAATTGAACCTGAGCCAGAGCCGGAGCGTGAAGAGATTAAAAAAACTGAAAAAAATCCGGAGCCTGTCCGGGAAAATCATTCTGAGCAGAAAAAAACGACCGCTCAAAAGAATGCGCAGTCTGTAAAAAACACGGCTTCAAACCAGCAGAATTCTGTCCTGCGTGTTGATTCAAAGCGCGTCGATTATCTTTTGAATCTTGTCAGCGAGATTGTAATAGCAAAAGCATCGTTCAACCAGCTTTCTGCGAACCTTTCAGAGGCGCTTATTGATTTTCATACAAAAGAAATAATGCACCGTGAAAAAATGCGTCAGTTTCTTGAAATGCTGCCTACATATCTTGAAGATTTGCAGCACGGAAACTGTGAGAGAGGTGCGTTCGGAAATAGGCCGCTCCTTAGGCGGTTTTGTTGACGACTCAAACGAAGAGGATACAAATCTAAAGTCGCTTTCTATAAAATTGCGCTCCTCGACGCAGAATCTAGGACGGATTGCGGGCGAGCTTCAGGAAGGCGTAATGAAAATCCGAATGGTTCAGATTAATCAGATTTTCAGCAGGTTTCCGCGTGTTGTCCGCGATCTTCAGCGCGATTTGAACAAAGATAAATCTCGTTATAGAAGGTGAGGATACAGAGCTGGATAAGGCGGTTGTGGAAGATCTTCTTGACCCTATCATGCACTGCGTGCGCAATTCCTGCGACCATGGCATTGAAAGCCCGGAAGCACGCCTTGCCGCCGGAAAACCGGAGGCGGGAACGGTTCTTCTAAAGGCCGCTAATGAAGGAAACCTTATTATAATTGACATTTCTGACGACGGTGCCGGAATAGATTCGGAGAAAGTCCGTAAAAAGGCGATTGAACGCGGCATTATTCATCCGGACAAAGTTCTTTCTGAAAACGAGATTCATCAGCTTATTTTTGAGCCGGGATTTTCAACTGCGGATAAAATCTCAAAAATTTCAGGCCGCGGCGTAGGGCTTGATGTCGTAAAGACCATGATTGACAAATTGAACGGAACTGTTAATGTGACATCCGAAAAAGGAAAGGGCTCTACATTCAGCATAAGGCTTCCGCTTACCCTCGCCATTATTCAGGGACTTCTTGTCCGCGTAGGAAAGAAATATATTCAATTCCAATTGCGTCGGTTATTGAAAGCCAGAGAATCCTTCATTCTGATATAAAGACAATTGACAATTACGAGGTTCTTAACCTCAGAAACGAAGTTATCAGCGTTCTTCGTCTTTCGCGCCTGTTTGGAATAAAGGAAACTTCCGCCGCAAAGGATTACTGCAATATTGTAATTGTCGGCTCTAAGGACAGAAAAGTCGGTGTTATGGTTGATTCCCTGATTGGAGAGGAAGATGTTGTTATAAAGCCGCTGAAAGACCAGTATACTGCTTCACCGGGCATTGCAGGCGCTTCCATTCTTGGCGACGGCTCTGTTTCATTGATTATAGATGTAAACCAGCTTCTTGATCTGAGTGTAAAAATGGATGCGGATTCCCAGTTAAAGTTATCTGGAGCTAAGTGAGGTTTGTATGACTCTTGAATCTATTTTAATTTCTGATGACAATATGAATCTTGCATCGGTAGCGCAGCAGGAAACCCTGGATGACCGCAAGGCTCAGGAAACTGTTGATTTTAAAATGGTGACTTTTTCAATTTCTGGAAAAGACTATGCGATTGACATTATGTACGTAAAGGAAATCGCAAAGGCCGGTCAGTTTACCTATGTTCCTAATACGCTTCCGTTTGTGGTTGGCGTATACAACCTTCGGGGCGAAATAATTCCGATTCTTGACCTGCGTATTTTTTTCAATATCAGCGACAAAAAGGACGAGGAGTCAAAGCTTCAGAATCTGCTTATTCTTAAAGTGAACGAACAGACTTTTGGAGTTATAGTCGACAATATCGACAAGGTTGTGGGAATACAGAAAAGTTCAATCCAGCCTTCGCATCCGCTTTTTGCAGATGTAAACATAAAATATATTGCCGGTGTAATTGAAAATAACAAGCATCTTTATATCCTCCTTGATGTGGAAAGAATCTTTTCAAAGTCAAAGGACGGTGAGGGTGATTCAAAATACGAAAACCGCCGGAATGGAATTCCTTCTGAGGAGGCAGTTTCCTTGCAGGCGGCTCCGGATGCGGAAGGCGCTGAAAAGGCGGAAATCCATTCTGGAAAAAAAGAAGAGCCTTTGAATTCTGAAAAAACAGAAACGCGGCCGGAAAGTATGGAAAATACGGAAAGTTCTGAAAAAATCTGTGCGGCAAAAAATTCTGTGCAGAGCGGCGGGCTTTCTGCGGAAAAAAGTGATTTGCCTGACGAAAACTACAAGTTTGTCGTGGAAGGTTTAAGGCAGTTCGGGAATTTCTTTGTTTCTCCGTTAAATGAAAGCTGGGTAAAAACCCGATATGAAAAATGGGTTCAGGAAAAAAGCGGTTCTTCCGTTCAGATTCAGAATGCCGCGGATGCCGCGGAATTTTTAAAGCCGTTCTGGTCTTCATGCACGGATTCATGGTGGACTGATGAATATGCGGAAAATCTTTTTAATCTTTTGCCTGAAAATACCGCAAAGCAGATTGTTGTCTGGAACCCGGGCTGCGGCAGAGGAATTGAGACATACTGCCTTGCGTGCGTACTTGCGAAAAAATATCCTGAATCAAAAATACGGCTTTATGCGCAGGATGTAGACCTCTTGAGCGTTTCAAATGCGCCTATGCTGACTGTGCCGGAAGATTCTAAGCCGGAATGGCTTTCTCCGTTCCTTGTAAAGACTGCTTCCGGGGCAAATAGCTTTAATCAGCAGATAAAAGACAGCATTATGTTTGAATATCATGACTGCAGGAACACAAATGCGCTTCCTATGGTTGATCTGGTTTTTGCGCGTGATTTGGTTTCTTTCCTTGATGAGGATTCCCAAAAAATCGTGCTGAATGATTTCTCTGAAAAAATAAAAGGTAACGGTTCTGTTGTTCTTGGAGAAAATGAAATTATTAGTGATTCATCAGAATTCCTTGAGCATACGGAAGGTACGCTTACTGCGTTTACAAAACAATAAAACAGTGGAGGTTTTAGATGAGAGTTGAATATATCAATCCGTTTGTCGAAACATCTTATAGGGTTTTGAAAGAAGTTCTTGGTGGCGCTGAGGTAAAAAGGGGAACCCTTTACCTGAAATCTACAGCTATGCCTGTTATGGGAGTTGCTGCGCTGGTTGGACTTGCCGGTGATGTTGAAGGACGGGTTCTTTTTGATATGACTATAGAAACGGCAATCAATATCGCTTCAAAAATGAACGGAGAAAAACTTGAGTCGTTTGACGAGCTTGCGAAGGCTACAATCAGCGAGCTTGCGAATCTTATTACTGCTCAGGCGGTTACAAAATTGCACGAGCTTAATTTAAGTTTGACCTTACGCCTCCTGCCCTGTTTGCCGGAAAGCAGATGGAGATTGCCGCGCTTGGCGGTGGAGCAGAAAATGTAGAGGCATTGATTGTTCCCCTTATTACCGAGTATGGTAAAATTGAAGTAAATGTTGCTATTCGAGAGCGAGCATAAAACCTGGAGAAAAATATGAAAACACTACAAGACTTTCCATCTATTAATGAGCGTGCCCCGGATGGGCTTAAAACTGACGGTTCTGCTTTTCGTGTGATGATTGTTGATGATTCAATGTTTGTTGCAAAGCAGCTTGGACAGATTCTTACGAGCGAAGGTTATGAGGTGATTGCTACGGCCGCTGACGGAAAAGAAGGTGTTGATAAATATAAGGAACTGGCTCCAAATGTGGACCTTGTTACAATGGATATTACAATGCCTAGAATGGACGGAATTACGGCGCTGGAGCAGATTATGACGTTTGACAAGAACGCTAAGGTTGTAATGGTTAGCGCTCTTGGAAAAGAAGAGCTTGTGAAAAAATCGCTTTTGCTTGGCGCGAAAAATTACATCATAAAGCCTCTGGACAGAAAAAAAGTCCTTGAACGCATTGCAGCCTGCCTTCATGTGTGATCCGTGCGTTTGCAAAGTGCTTAATTTCTGAAGTAAAAATATATTTTTACTTTATTTGTTTTTTTTGATTATAGTAGGAATATGAATAAAAATACGTATTCCTGCTGTAATCACATTTGTTTCTTCTCTGTTATTTACCTTATTTTCATTAAGTTTTTCGTTTGATGTTTCATTGCTGGCTTTTCCATTAAGTTTTGCCGGAACTTTTTTTCTTTTTTATTTTCTGCTGAATAAAACCATCCGTCTGGAAATGTACGGCTCGGTTGCGGCTTCAGTTAAATTCCTTCAGTATATACCGTTCATTCATCTGGCTTCATTTGTCTTGCGCCGCGCCGGAAAAAACGGCACTTACTACTGGTATGATGTGGTCACAGTGTTTTTATGGTGCGCCGTTTTCCTTTCGTCGCTTGCCGTTCTTTATTTTTTTAAGGAAAAAAGAATTTTTGACCTGAATCCGGAGTGGAGGAAAATTGCCGAAAAGAACAAGGGCTCTGGAATTATAGCCGCAAAAAAACTTACTCCAAAAAGAATTTTCCTTGAGGCATTGGACTGGATTGACGCTCTGGTTCAAGCGGTTTTTATGGTTCTTCTTATTCAGATATTTGTTCTTCAGCTTTATGTTATTCCTTCTGAATCCATGGTTCCTTCATTTTTAATTGGAGACCGCGTGGTTGTCCTTAAAACGCCGAGCGGCCCGAAATTTCCGCTTAGCGATGTGGGGCTTCCCTGTCTTAAAAAATACAGCCGCGGAGATGTGGTTGTGTTCAGAAATCCTCATTATTCCCTTGACCGGAAGTCAGAGGTTCGGACGGTTGTCTCGCAGATTGTTTACATGATGACTTTTACGACAGTTAACCTTAATGTCGATGAATCCGGTCAGCCGAAGGCGGATCCACTTGTAAAGCGAATCTGCGGAGAGCCGGGTGAACAGCTTGTAATGCAGGATGGAACGCTTTATGCGCGTACGGCGGCAGACGATGAATTTAAGCCGGTTGAGTTTGACAGTAAATTTGCCTGCTGGAATCTTGCGCCGGTTGCGGCCCGGATGAACACCATGAAAAAACGCGCGGTCCAGGATGTTCCGTTGAATCAGAAAAGTTATGACCTTATGCTCGAAATTGAAAAAGAGCGCAGGGATTTGGATTTAAGCTCTGCGGCTTTTGAGTGCAGGGCGATTTCCAAGGAGTTCTATTCAATTTTTAATTCAGTCGGAAAGTATAATGCGGAAAAAACTCCGCTCTCGCTGAAAACTTACGATTTGTTTTCAAATTATTACGAAAACACAAAGAAACTTCTTTCCGGAAAAGAAAACTTGAGCTGGTTCAACAGTTTTATGTGCGGCTGGCAGGAAAATGGAAATCCCGGCGCGTCACGCGCTGTTTTTAACGGAGATTATTATGCAGAGGCAAATTACAGGCTGAATGTAATGGTTAAGCTTGCCGCCGGAAGGACTTTTTTAAGAACAGCGGAACTTATTGCCAAAGGATATTCTGCGGATGACATCAACGGCGATTCTAAAATCATCGAGTATCTTACTATGGCCCAGAAATTGCATTTTTACCTGCTGATTCTTGACCAGCGCAATATGCCTGTGTTCCCTGAAAGCCTTGAGGACGGAACGCCGCAGTATATTCCTGAAACTGCTACTTTATGATGGGCGACAACCGCTTTAATTCTCTGGATATGCGGCATTCTTACGAGGCTTCGTTCAAGCCTCTTACAAAAAATGATGAGTATTCCGTTCTTTATTATTCCAATATTTCTCCCCAGTACGTGAGCAAAAAAAGAATTCTAGGCTCGGCGGTCTACAGGTTCTGGCCGGCAAACCGCATGGGCGGAATAAAAACAAGGTAGATGTCCGGATTTTAACCTGCCTGTTTTAAGGCGGACCAGACTCAACTCTTGTGCTGAATTTATAAAATTCGGAATTCGGGCTAAACAAAAAAAATCCTTTACTTGACACGCAAAAAACTTTATATTTAAAGCATTATGTTTATTGATAAAGTATTAACCGTATTGTTTGGTTCCCAGAATGAAAGGGATGTAAAAAAACTTAGACCGCTTGTTGCCGCGGTGAACGCAAAAGAAGATTGGGCAAAATCTCTTTCTGCTGAAGATTTTCCGAAACAAACTAAAGAATTTAAAGAGCGTCTTGAAAAAGGCGAGACTCTTGACGATATTCTTCCTGAAGCCTTCGCGCTTGCCAGGGAAGCCGCTTTCCGCGTTCTTGGAGAAAGAGCCTATGATGTTCAGATTATGGGTTCGCTGGTTCTTCATTCAGGGCGGATTACAGAAATGAAGACCGGTGAAGGAAAAACGCTTATGTGCGTTCCTGCGGTTTATCTTAATTCGCTTACAGGAAAGGGCGTTCATGTTGTTACGGTAAACGACTATCTTGCTGAGCGTGACGCCAACTGGATGCGTCCGGTTTATGCTTATCTGGGGCAGACCGTAGGTTCAATACTTTCTGACATGGACAATGACGCTCGTAAAATTGCATACAATTGCGATATTACTTACGGAACAAATAATGAATTCGGCTTTGATTACCTCAGGGACAATATGCAGGTCGAGCTGGAGCGAAAAGTTCAGCGCGGCTTTAATTTCTGCGTAGTCGATGAGATTGACTCCATCCTCATTGACGAGGCGCGCACACCGCTTATTATTTCCGGGCGCGGCGAGGATGACACCTACAAATACCATGAGGTCGATAAATACGTGGGTGAGCTTACAGAGGTTGAAAAAGATCCGAAAACCGATGATTACCCTGATGAAGTCGATATGGAGCCGGAACAGCGCAAGCTTATTAAGGGCGACTATAAGGTTGATGAAAAATCAAAGAGAATTTCGTTCACGGACAAGGGAATTGCCCATATTGACGAGATTCTTCATAAGCATAATCTCATTCCTGCCGACGCGAAGGTTGTTGACGAGGAATATTTGAATATGTTCATTATTTTACACAGGCAGTAAGGGCGCATGTCCTTTATCACAATGATGTGGACTATCTTGTCCGCGATGGTCAGGTTCAGATTGTTGATGAATTTACCGGCCGCGTTCTTGAGGGCCGCCGCTATGGTGACGGGCTTCATCAGGCGATTGAGGCAAAGGAACATCTTAAGATTGCCCAGAGAAACAGAACTCTCGCTACAATTACTTTCCAGAATTTCTTCCGTATGTATGAAAAACTTTCCGGAATGACTGGTACGGCTGCGACCGAAGCCGTTGAATTCAACAAAATTTATCATCTTGACGTTGTTGCGATTCCTACAAACCGTCCTGTTGCGCGTATTGATGAAAATGATGAGGTTTATCTAAACGAGCAGGATAAATGGGAGGCAATCTGCAGGGAAGTGCAGGCGGCTCATGCGAAAGGCCAGCCTGTAATTGTCGGTACGGTTTCTGTTGAAAAATCCGAGCTGCTTTCTGCTCTTTTGACTAAGAAGGGTATTCGCCACGAAGTGTTAAATGCAAAAAATCATGCGCGCGAAGCAATGATTATTGCCGAAGCCGGTGCAAAAGGCGCTGTTACAATTGCGACAAACATGGCTGGACGCGGTACTGATATTAAGCTTGGCGGAAATCCTGAATACCGCGCAAGAAAGCGTGCTGGAACGAACGCCTCGGAAGAACAGTATGAGGCTGCATATAAAATTGAAAAGGAAAACTGGCTTAAAGAAAACGAAGAAGTTAAAAAAGCCGGCGGTCTGTATGTTATTGGTTCTGAAAGGCATGAGTCGCGCCGTATAGACAATCAGCTTCGCGGTCGTTCCGGACGACAGGGGGATCCTGGACGTTCTAAATTCTTTATTTCAATGGATGATGATTTAATGCGCCTTTTTGGTGGAGACCGGATGAAGGTTATGATGCAGAGAATCGGAATGGAACCTGGAGAACCGATTAATCATCCATGGCTAACAAAGGAATCGCAAAGGCCCAGCAGAAAGTCGAGGACAGGAACTTTGAAATCCGAAAGCACCTGCTTGATTATGACGATGTGCTTAATGAGCAGAGAAATGTTATCTATGAGCAGAGAGACTCAATCCTTGCGGATAAGGACCTTGCCCAGCGCGTTCTGAACAATGCCGATGCAATGGTTGAAAACCTTTTCTACAATTACGAGCATGCGCATGGCAAAAAGGATGAGGTTAGAAAGCAGCTTGTTGATGACGTTTCCAATTATTTTGGAATTTCCCTTGGGGAAAAGATTTCTCAGGAAGCGGTTATTGCCGCTCTGCAGAATGATATTACAGAAAAGGAAACTCTGGTCGGAAAAGAAAACCTTAATATGTTTATCCGCTTTCAGTATGTGCAGATAATTGACAAAAATGGCTGGATCAGCTGGAGGCGCTGGAGGCATTAAGGGAAGCTGTTGGACTTCGTTCTTATGGCTCAAAGAACCCTCTTACGGAATACAAGCTTGACGGTTTTAATATGTTCGATGAAATGCTGGATTCCATAAGAAATATTGTAATGTCAAGGGTATTTAAAGTGCGCATACAGCTTTCTCCTGAGGCGCTGGAGGCTAGAAGAAGGGCGGCTATGCAGGCTCAGCGCAATATGAATGCGCAGCATTCCGAGGCGGAAAATATTACACAGCAAGCCAGGCCGGTTTCTTCAATGAACGGCGCATTGGCCAGACGTCAGGCTGGAAGCAGCATAACGGCTCAGCATACTCAGGGTCAGTCTGTTACCGTAAGGAGAACTTCTCCAAAAATCGGGCGAAATGATCCGTGTCCGTGCGGAAGTGGCAAAAAGTATAAAAATTGCTGTGGAAGAAATGCTTAGAAAAAAAAATCTCTGTCTGTTTTTTGCATTTGTTTCTATTTTTTTTGCTTCTTGCGGAAGGTCGAACAAGGTTCTTTCTGTTTCTGAAAACGAGCTTTTTTCACTGGACTATGGCAATTTTGCAGAACAGATAAATCTTTTTAAATTAAGGGAAAGCGGTCAGGTTTCTTCTTCATTGTATATGAGGGATGGTTTTTTCTATATCGTGAATGGCGATGCCGGAAAAATTATGTCGCTGAATTCTTATGGCGACTTGCTTTCTCTTTTTTATAGCGAAGATTTTTATGCGCAGGCAAAGTTTTCTTCCATTGTAAATACAGACTCTGGAATCTGGAAACCTGTTTCGTATCCTTTTTCTCTTACCGGAAAAATTGCCGTTGACTCAAGAAAATATATTTATGCCGTTGGAACTGTACCAAGGGAGCGCAACGAGCAGGATGTGTCGCAGAGCCTTCTTTACAGCCAGGTTGTTCTTAGAATTTCAAGCGATGGAAAAGAAATTGATTATCTTGGCCAGCAGGGGCCTAGCGGAACGCCTTTTCCTGATATAAAAAATATTTACACAACCGAAAATAACGAAATCGTTGTGGTTTCTTCAAACAACGACGGACTTGCGGCATACTGGTTCGCTTCATCCGGATTCTTGAAATATCGGATTCCTGTAGGTGTCAAGGTTGTTCCAGTCATTACACCGGAGTCTGTGAACGTAAATGCCGAGCAGTCCGACCTTTTTGTTACGGTTGAAAATGTTGTTCCCGACTGCTATGCGGAACGGCTTTATGTCAAAGTTGATTATTATTTTTCTCATATTGACGAAGAGTCTAAAACACAGTCCGGAATTGATTACGTAAAAAGTTCTGTGTATCCGCTTGACATTGCGACTGGGAAATTCGGCGAGGCTCTGAACATTCCGGCGTATGAAGAGTCTGTTACGGAGGATTTTTCAAAACTTACGTACAAGCTGCCTTATGATTTCCTTGGAGTTACAAAAAATACCTGGATGTATTTTATCATTACTACGGAAAATGGTTTAATGTGATGATGCTTCAGCCGGGAACACAGAATGTCATGAAGCGAAACATTGAGATAAATCACAAGAATTCACTTTACTATTCGCTGTCGCTTTCTGACGAAGGAATTATTTCAGCCCTTCTTTGTGAAAAGGAAAAGGCCAGGCTTGTCTGGTGGCGCACGGATTCCCTACTGGATACAATGTTTAAATAATTCATGGCATTTGCTGCCGGAAGGTTGACTATGGATTTTGATAAATTTGATGAAGGTTATGCCGATGGCGAAAAGCCTTTGCACTTTTATTACAACCGCGAAGAACGCATAAAAAACGCGCCTAAAATCGTTCAGGATTTTTATGCTGGAAAAGTAAATCAGTTCACGCGGAATCCCATAAAAATTCTTTTAAAAAATCCGCTTAACCGCACAATGCTTATCTTTCTTCTTCTTTTCTGCGCTTTTGCCTATTTTATGTCTTATCAGGCTAATAAAAATAAGCTGAGAATCGGGGAAACCTACGGAAACCTTACGGCGTTTTCTTATTCGGAAGAAATTTATGTAACTTTCAAGGCGGAAAAAATTTCTGAAAAACTAAGGAAATCCGGAAAATTTACACCAGTTCCATTGACGGTAGTCTTTAAGGCTGTTGATTCATCAGGAACGATAGTCCATGTTTCGGAGCTTTCTGATTCTTATGACGGCAACGAGCTTTTTATACGGACACAATTCAAGGATTATGATATAATGTCAGTTGATGCGGATGTTACGCTTGGCAACGAGAATAAAAATTTTTCAGCAGGCATATTAAAGCGCTAAAAGGGGATTTATGATACAGTTTTATTTTTTGTCAGTTTTTTTAAATCTTTTTGTTGGATTTATACTCTTTTTTGGAAAATCTTCGGAACAGGAACAGCAGAGCCCTTCTCCAGATGTAAAACTTGACCCGGATGATGATATTTCTTTTCTTGATACCGATTACCGCGGTGTAAAACTTCCGCACCAGAAAAAGACAGTGAACGGAATGTTTTCAAAGAACTCAGTTTTGAACGACAGGTTGTTCCAGCTTGTAATGGGAGTTCTTTCTGTTATTGTCGCCGCGCTTAAAATTCTTTCCCCGGTGAATGGAATTCCATTTTTAGGAGACCTTTTGCCTGCTATGGCAGGGCTTTTAGGCGGCGCGGCGATGCTCTTTGAATATTATGTTGAAAACAGTTCTGCAAACCTTGAGCTGCCAGCTTTTTTTCAGAATGTGTTTGTTGAGCATAAAAAATATATTGGTGTTGCCTGTATGGTCGCCGCCGTTGTTCATTTTATAATTCCGGGAGTTCTTTTTCTTTAAATGAGTAGTTCTATTGCGTGCATTGTCTATAAAAACGGAAAGATTCTTATTGCCCATCGAATTCCCAAGGGCGATATGGGAAACCGCTGGGAATTTCCTGGCGGTAAGCTTGATGCCGGTGAGGACGACAAGACGGCAATTATCCGGGAAATGGACGAGGAATTCGGTGTCAAGGCTGTTCCGGGTGAAAAAATCGCATCATGTTCGTTCGTTCACAAGGGAAAAGAATGTTTTTTGAACGCCTATTTTGTCCAGTTGGAGCACGACGGGCTTGAAAAACCGTTCGTTCTTACGGAGCATACAGAGTATAAATGGGTTTTTCCGCGCGAGATTGAAAGTTTGAATTTTGTGGATTCAGATTTGAAAATTTATCCTGAAGTATTACATTTTTTGGAAAAATAAATGCGCAGTTTTCTACCGCTTCCTTTAAAAATTTCATTTATTTTATTTTTGGTTCTTTTTTCCACAGTTTCCTGTTCAGAAAAAAAACAAATTGTTTTTGACAGTTCAGAGCCTCTGGCCCTTGCTCCTGATGTCCAGTGGGCAGTTGTTGTTGAGCCGTATGCGGCTTTTAGAAAAACAACTGACTGGGCGGGCGAAATAAACGGCCACTGCAGAAAAGGTGATATACTTCAGATAAAAGGAAACGCTGTTTTTAATAATTCTGAAAACTGGTATTATTTTGATGAAGGCTGGCTTCCGGTTTCTGTTCTTGATATTTATTCAAACCGGTACAAGGCGGAGTCTGCCGCAGGATTGTTAAAATAATGGCGTTTATAATTGCAGAAATCGGTACAAGCCACGAAGGTTCTCTGGAAAAAGCAAAGACTCTTGTTGACCTGGCAGTTGATTCCGGCGCGGATGCGGTAAAATTCCAGTGGGTATATGCAGACGAAATTCTTCACCCGGAGACAGGATTTGTTCAGCTTCCTTCCGGAAACATACGGCTTTATGACCGTTTTAAGCAGCTTGAATGCGCGCCGTCTTTTTATCTTGAGATGCTCGGATATGCCCATTCAAAAAATGTGAAATTTGTGTGCTCTCCGTTCGGGCTGAAAAGCCTTTCTGAACTTTTAGAAATAAATCCTGATTATGTAAAAATCGCTTCTCCAGAACTGAACCATTTTCCTATGCTGGAGGCGCTCGCAAAATACCGCGCGGCTCAGAAAAAAAAGTCAGAAATCCCTGTTCCTGTAATTGTTTCCAGCGGAGTCTCAAAATTAAAGGATATTGAGAATGCTCTTTCTATCCTTGGAACTGAAAATGTTTCCCTTTTGCACTGCATTACAAGCTATCCCGCTCCGGAGTCTGAATATAATTTAAAACTTGTCGCCAACTTGAAGAGTATTTTTGGTGTTGAAACCGGTGTAAGCGATCACAGTCTTGACCCGGTTCTTGTTCCGGTTCTTTCTGTTGCGTGCGGCGGAACTGTAATTGAAAAGCACATAACTTTAAGCCGGAAAACAAGCGGACTTGACGATCCTGTCGCACTTGAAGGCGAGCAGTTCGCTCTTATGGTGCATGCCGTGCGCCAGACGGAGGCGCTTTTTAAGCGTTACGGAAAAGACCGCGGCTGGGAAATTGCTTTTTCGCAGCTGAAAGAATCATTTGAAGGGGAAAAAATTCTTTCAGTTCTGGGGAGCGGAATAAAAAAACTTGCTCCGGCGGAAGAAAAAAATTACGGACGAACAAACCGTTCCCTTCATTTTATGCGCTCATTAAAAAAAGGAGAGAAAGTCCTGCTTTCTGATATTGGCGTGCTGAGGACTGAAAAAATTCTCTCGCCCGGAATTTCTCCTGAATTCTTAAATCTTGCCGTAGGCTCGGTTCTTGTGCGTGATGTTCAGAATGGAGCTGGTGTTCAGTTTGAGGATTTTATAGAAAAAAGTCGCTGACCTTTGGCTTTAGAAAAAATTATTTTCTTACGGCTTTAAAAATCAGCATCATGCCTGTTATAGTTAAATCCTTGTCTATGAAATTAATGCATTTTGTAATCGGCTGGAGCATGCTGTTAAGTCCGCCGGTTGCAATTACTTTAATGTCTTCTTTTTTTGTCATGCTTTCTTTTGAAATATCTGTTTTCATCCTGCTGACCATCGATTCAACAAGACCCTTGTATCCTAGAAAAATCCCGGATTGAATTGCCCATACAGTGTTTTTTCCAAGGCTTGATTCCGGAACTTCCATAGGAACGCAGGGAAGCTGCGCCGTATTCTTGAAAGTGAATTTATCGCGGTTCCCAGTCCTGGCGCAATGGCGATTCCCGCTATGTTTCCTTCGCAATCAACTGCCGTAAAGGAAAGGGCGGTTCCAAAATCAATTACAATCGCCGGAACTTTATATTTTTCCCAGGCGGCAACGGCGTCGCAGAGCAAATCTGTCCCGATTTCGTGGGTTGCGGTTTCAGGTATTTTAACAGGAAGCTCAGGAAAAATTTCCGGTCCGATTACAAGCGGCTTTTTTTTGCAGAAATGCTGTGTTACTATGATAAATGGTCCTATCAGCGCCGGCACAACGGAACTTATTACAGCATCGTCAATTCCGGAAAAATCGATTCCGGCGTCAATAAAAAGCGGGCGCAGCGCAGAAAAATATTCATCTCCGGTTCGTTTTGGATCTGTAGAAAGACGCCACTGGTGTGTGATTGTTTCGCCATCAATAAGCGCGGCTTTTATATTCGTGTTTCCGATGTCAAATGCAAGAATCATAATATCTTATATTTTATTGATTTTATTGTATCTTGCAAGTTTTTTGTGATAATATACTGAATATGAGCGATTTAATTCAACCTAGAGTTCTAAAAGGCTTCCGTGATTTTTTGCCGGAAGCAGAGATTGGAAGAACAAACCTTACAGAAAAAATTACACAAGTTTACAGATCTTTTGGATTTGTTCCTATTGATACGCCGGTTCTTGAATACACAGAAATTCTTTTAAGAAAAAGCAACGGCGAGACAGAAAAGCAGGTTTTCCGCTTTGAAGACAATGGCGGACGCGACGTTGCCCTGCGTTTTGACCTTACAGTTCCTTTTGCGCGTTTTACGGCAGAACATAAAAATGAGCTTTATTTTCCGTTCAAGCGTTACCATATAGCAAAAGTATGGCGCGGAGAAAAACCACAGGCCGGCCGTTACCGCGAATTTGTGCAGTGCGATATTGATACAGTCGGTTCAGACAGCGCGGCATCTGATTTTGAGATTCTGAATGTGATGAAAGCGGCATTGAACGGAATTGGCGTTGAAAATATTACGATTCATGTGAACCACCGCGGAATTTTTAACCGTTTTCTTGCGAGTCTTGGCGTAAGCGAAAAAAGCGAGGATATTCTTCGTTCTGTTGATAAGCTTGCGAAAGTCGGAGAAGAGGAAGTCTTAAAAGAGCTGAATGAATTTACCGGCGATGAAAAAAAGGCTGAAAAAATAATTGAATACATTTCCGCCAAAGGCTCGTTTGAAGAAATTCTTTCAAAAATAGAAACTCTTGCAGGCGGTGCGGATTCAGACACTCAGCGTATGCGCGGCATCTATGAGATGATGAAAGCCGCAGGAATAGAGAAAACTTATGTCCTTGACCCTAGCATTACGCGCGGACTCGACTATTATACAGGCGTTGTCTACGAAACTTTTCTGAACGATCTTCCTTCTATCGGTTCAGTTTGTTCGGGCGGACGCTATGACAATCTTGCCGGACTTTATATGAAAGAAAAAGTTCCCGGAGTCGGCGCTTCAATCGGAATCGACAGGCTTATTGCCGGACTTGAGCAGCTTGGCGTTTTTAAATCTGCCGGAAGCTATCTTGACGCGGAAATTTATTGCCTTGACGAAAACAATTCAATTTATTACCAGAAAGTTGCGTCAAACCTCCGCTCTTTTGGAATAAATGTGGAAGTTTTTCCTGAAGCTAAAAAAATGGCGCAGCAGTACGCTGTTACAACTGCAAAAGGCGTGAAATGGGGAATCATGCTTGGCGAGGATGAGATAAAATCCGGCGCGATTTCCCTGAAAAATCTTTTAACCCGGGAAATTTCATCCGGACTTACGGCGGAAAAAGCCGCTGAAATAATCAAGGCCGCAAGAGTTTAATAAGATGAATGGCAAATTTTGGGAAAAGGAATAAATCCGCTGGGAGCGATTTTTGCAATTAATAGGTTGAATATCGAGTTTTTTTGCAAAAAGAATAAAAGCGCAGGCAGATTTGCAATTTGTGAAGATTTTTGGCGATTGAATTAATTAAAGTGCGGAGCACCCGAATTAATACAAGCGTAGCGCGAGCCAAATCCATCTGAGCAAATTGGAAATATGCCGAAAGCGTTCTTTCGTAATTTGTAAAAAAAACTCGAAATTAAGCCTAATAAAAATTTGATATTCAAATAATAAAGCGAGGATGCGTATGGAAATCTCAGAGACAAATCTTATTGAAAAAGCGATGGAAATGCTGAAATTTTCTTACGCACCGTATTCGAACTTTTTTGTTGGAGCCGCGCTGCTTTCAAAAAGTGGAAAAATATACGGCGGCTGCAACATTGAAAATGCTGCGTATGGACCTAGCAATTGCGCGGAACGGACAGCGATTTTCAAGGCGGTAAGCGAAGGTGTAAAAGATTTTGAGGCAATCTGCATTGTCGGCGGAAAAAACGGCAAGGTTAAAGATTTTTGTCCGCCGTGTGGAGTCTGCCGTCAGGTTTTGCGCGAATTCTGCGCGCCGGATTTTAAGATTATTCTTGCAAAATCCGTATCCGAATTCAAAATCTTTACTTTGGCGGAACTTCTTCCGGAAAGTTTCTCGCTTTAAAAATAGGGGAGAATCTTATGAAAATTCCAGAAAACATTGAAGTAAACGGAAAAAACTTTTCAATAAAAAAACTTTTGGGCAAAGGCAAGGGCGGCTATTCATATCTTGCGGAAAAAGACGGAAAAAATTATACGCTGAAGCAGATTCATCACGAGCCATGCGACTATTTTCAGTTTGGAAACAAGATTGAGGCAGAATCCAGGGATTATCAGCGTCTTTTGGAAGCCGGCATAAACATTCCAAAATTGTACGAAATTGATTTTGAAAAAGAAATTGTGCTTAAAGAATTCATAGACGGCGAGGATATTGTCTCCCTTGTAAAAAACAACCGGATGAAGGACGAATATCTTTCGCAAGCCCGCGAGATGGCAAAAAAAATCAACGAAAAAGGCTTGAACCTTGACTATTATCCTACGAATTTTATAGTTCAAGATGAAAAACTCTTTTATATTGACTACGAGTGCAGCGGGTATTCCGACGAATGGAACTTTGAAAACTGGGGCAAAAAATACTGGAGCCGTACAGAGGATTTTGAGAATGCGTTTTGCCGGAATGAATAATCCGCGCGCGCAATAACTTTAATCAAGATTTTTTCATAAGGCTCTGCGCTTGTCATTAAGCGTTCTGGAATCGCAACGTAAAAAATATAAATCAACAGGAAGCTGGAAAATGAATATCAGGCTTGCAACAGAAAACGATGCTGACTCTCTGCTTGAAATCTACGCGCCTTACGTGGAAGAAACGGCAATCACATTTGAGTATGTAGTTCCAACCGCAGATGAATTCTGCGGCAGAATCCGCGAAACCTTAAAAAATTATCCGTATTACGTTGCGGAATCAGACGGAAAAATCGCCGGCTATGCTTATGCAGGCCGCTTCAAGGAACGGAATGCCTACGACTGGGCGGTAGAAACTTCAATTTACGTCAAAAAAAAATCTTCGCCGCGCAGGAATCGGTTCTGCGCTGTTAAAGCGGCTTGAGTCAACGCTCGCAAGACAAAATGTTTTAAACGCAAACGCCTGCATCGCCCAGACAGACGGGCCGGACGAGCATCTTACAAACGCAAGCATATATTTTCACGAAAAACAAGGTTACCGCATGGCCGGAAAATTCCACGACTGCGGCTATAAATTCAACCGCTGGTACAATATGGTCTGGATGGAAAAAATGCTCGGCGACCACAAAAAAAATCAGCCGCCGTTCATTCCGTTCCAGGAACTGAAAAAAATAACAGAAATAATCACAGAGGAAATATGCCTTTTATAAAAAATCCGGAAAAAACATCATCGCGCTGTTTTGCAATAATCGAAAAAGAATGTATCCTTCACTCCGACGGCTCGGAGCTTAATTTTAGCGATTTGCTGGAGTTTAAGCGCCGCTATCCAGATGCGTATTTTATAGAAGAAACTGAAATAAATAAGGAAGGCGGACAACCGCCTTACGCCTCAAACTCAACATCCGTTTCGTTTTCGTCTATCCACCGTGCGGGGGCGGCAGCCCCCGCAACGCCCCCGCTTGAATTCTGCGCAATTTCTATTCCTTCAAAAGAACTGGTTACCGCGGAATATTCATTTCATACGCTGCGCCAGTATTTCGCCGCAAACGAAGAGTTAAAAAGCGCTCCGTTGTTCCGCGCAAAGAATATTCTGGAATGGCTGAAGAACACAAAGTATTGTTCCTCATGTTCACAAGAACTGAAGTTTCACAGTAAACTTTCCGCGCTGGAATGTCCTTCCTGCAAAAAGATATATTTTCCGCGGATTGAACCCTGTGTAATAATCGCAATCCGCAACCCCGAAGGAAAAGTTCTTTTAGCCCGCCATGCAAACAGAAACACTTCAATGCATGCCTGCATCGCAGGTTTTTTGGAGGCAGGGGAATCCGCGGAGCAGGCCTGCCGCCGGGAAATATTTGAAGAAACCGGACTTAGGATAAAAAATCTGGTTTACCGCGGAAGCCAGAGCTGGCCGTTTCCAGACCAGCTTATGCTGGGCTTTACCGCCGAATACGAAAGCGGCGAGCTGAAGCTCCAGAAAGAAGAAATCTCCGACGCCGCCTGGTTCGACCCCGAAAACTGCCCCGACAGCCCGCCGCCCGGCTCAATCGCATATAAGTTGATTCATAATCTTTTCTGACATTTATTGTATTTTTAACTGCCTATGGAATGTTTTGTAAGTTGAAGGCTATATAAAAATAAATAAAAAATCCCGCTGGAAACAAAAAATCTTTTGAACCAGCGGGATTTTTGCAAATTGTCAGTTTTTCAAGCTATTAAGCCTGGCCTGCTGAGCCGAATGCCTTGCAGAGGTCGATTACTTTTGCTGTGATTGCATCGAAGCCTGGTTTAAGGAGTTTGCGAGGATCGTATCCTTTTCCTTCCTTGTCTTTTCCGTCTTCAATGTATTTGCGTGTCGCAGCGGCAAATTCAAGCTGGAGCTCTGTGTTGATGTTTACTTTAGAAACTCCGTTTTCAACGGCTCTTTTTACCTGGTCAAAAGGAATTCCTGAGCCGCCATGAAGTACGAGCGGTTTTCCTGCTACCACGGCATTGATTTTTTCAAGCTGGGCAAAGTTCAAGCCTTTCCAGTTTGCTGGATAAACACCGTGGATGTTTCCGATTCCGCAGGCAAGGAAATCTACGCCAAGAGCGGCGATTTTTTTACATTCTTCTGGATCTGCAAGTTCACCGTTAGAAGCAACGCCATCCTCAACACCGCCGATTCCGCCGACTTCGCATTCAACAGACATTCCTTTTGCGTGCGCAAGCTCAATGATTTCCTTTGATTTTGCAACGTTTTCGTCAAAGCCAAAGTGTGAACCGTCGAACATTACAGAAGTGAATCCAGCTTCAATAACTTTCTTTGCACCTTCGTAAGTTCCGTGGTCAAGGTGAAGCGCTACAGGAACTGTGATTCCCATAGATTCGTAAAGATTTTTTACAAGATTTACAACAGTCTTGTAGCCGCCCATATATTTTGCCGCGCCTTCAGAAACCTGGATGATTGCAGGTGATTTTGCTTCCTGGATACCGGCAAGAATAGATTTTGTCCATTCAAGGTTATTTGTGTTGAATGCAGGAATTGCATAATGTCCGGCATGTGCCTTTTTTACCATTTCTACAGCAGAAACTAAAGCCATTTTATGACCTCCAAAAATATTTCGTTAATCGTATAACTCATGACCTTACACGATTTTTCGGAACTCCCGAAAGACTTCCGAATCAGACATATACTATCATAATTCAATATTATTGAAAATACTTAAAAAACGCTTGCAGTTTATTTGACAAATAGGAATACTGTAAATATAATTGTAATGACTTATCAAGAATTGATTTCTTAATTTTTGAAGAAGTAAAAATTGTAACCATTAAAGATATTTATTCCGATAATATTGAAGAAACATTCCATTTTCGGAATGTAATATGGTATAAGGAGTTTTACATGAAAAAGGGCTTTAGAGTCTTTGTAAATCTTGCACTGCTTTTTGCGCTTTGCATTCCGGCATTCAGTCAGCCAAACTCAAAAAGTGTTGAGACATTTCCTATTGATAACTTTGACACGGAAAAGGAGTGGTCTTGGACGGTAAATGCCAGCCGTTTTGTTGCTGAAGGATATCCAAAGTTTGGTTATTTCAACGGCATTCCTAATTCTTTGAAACCATTTCAGCCTGCTGATGTTGAGCCAAAGGTTTTTGGCATAAATGTGGCTTTCAACAGAAAAGGCGATAACTGGCTTGAAGTTATTCCAATGAAAGACGGAAAAACTTATGAACCGCCGTTTGTCGGAAATGTTGATCATCTTGATTTCTGGGTTTGGGGCGCAAATTATCTTTACTATCTTGAAGTTATGATTCGTGATGCGGATGGCCGGGTTCATATTCTTCCTGCATGCAATACGCGTTTCAATGGCTGGAAAAACGTTATTGTAAAGATTCCGGGCTGGATTTCTCAGCGTTCAAGGCTTCGTTCCGGTCCAAGAAATCTTTCTTTTGTCGGATTCAGAATCAGGTCGGACGCCGCTGAATACGTTGATGACTTTACGATTTATTTCGACAACTTAAAGTATATGTCTAATTCCCTGTCATTCATTTATGATGGTTATGAATTGAAAGATCAGGATTTCAGCGGTGCTGAGACAGGTACAAACGCTGCTAATTCCGGCTCTTCATCAACTTCTTCTTCGGAGGCTAAATAATAATGAAAAAGTTTCTTTTGTCAGTTTTAGTTGCAGCCGCTGCGTGCGCGGTTTGCTCAGAATAGTCTTGTTGAAGAACCTAATCCGGAAACTGTAGGCAATGATTCTGCCATGCAGGCTTTGCGCGAAATTTCGCTTGATAAATTTGAACGCGACGGTTCATGGTTTGTTCATATGTCGCCTGATTACGGCGTTATTTCCGCGCGCAATTTTAAAGGTTCTCCTGCGATGAAAGAGCCTTTGAAGGGCGAGGAAGAAGTTGAGGACACGCAGGTTCTTGGCGTTAAGGTTGAATTTTTCCGCCGCGGTGTGAATTCTTTCTATGTCAATGCGCAGAGGCCGATTGCAATTGAAGGCGTTACAAACTGTTTCTGTATGGGTTTGCGGACGCAATCAGGGACACGATATGTTTCTTCTGGTTGAAGATTATTTTGGCCGCAACTACGAGCTTTACATGGGTAATCTTGGCTTTTCCGGCTGGAAAAAGCTTACTTGCGTAGTTCCTCCTAGTCCGGACAGTGAGCATGGAATCGTTCAGCGCAGCGCATACTATGGCAATAAGCCTGGTCTTCGCATAATTGGTTTCCGCGTTGACTGCAACCCTATGCTTGCCCGCGGAACATATTATATGTATCTTGATGACCTTCGATGTGTAACAGATCTTTATGATTTGGAAAATCAGGACATTGATGATATGTCTGATGCCTGGTAATTAAAAAAAACTGTTATGTACGGCAGCCTTCGGTTTTGAAGGCTGTCTTTTTTTTTGTTGTGATTCAGGTTCTTGCGCCTGCTCTGTTATTTTTTATATTTTTCCGGGATTTTATAAAATTTTGTGCGGCCCTCTGTTTTTGTCTGTTCAAAAATATTCATTCGCACAAAAAGCCATGCCATAAGATTTGCGTAGGCATAGGCGTTTTTTGGTCTTGCGCTGTCAGTTTTCAGCAGGGCGGAAATATCTTTTGCGCAGAACTCTTCGGAAAGCCCTTCGGGAAGCAACGCAAGGTAATCCTTTGCTTCTGAGAAAATTTTTGTTCCGGTTATTTCTTCCAGCTTTTTGTCTGCTTTCTGCCAGTTTTTTTTAAATCTTCTGCGTCCGTTTTCTGACTGCTCGGGATTTTCTGTTTCTGTCCTTAGTTCCGTGGTTTTTGTAAATACCGCTTTTAGCGTAAAATTTTCTTCAAGCAAAACCGGATATATTCCGGTAAGTTCCCTTAGCATTGTGTATTCGTTCTGTTTTTTGGGACTTTTGTGTTTTTTTAATAAAGTTCCGTCTTTTGAATGTGTTTCTATTGTTTTTGATTCGATCACCGGATGGATAACCGTGCATTTTCTTCCTTTTGAAAGCGCGTCCTGAATTTTCCTAAGGAGTTTTCCCAGGTTCTGAGTCTGAATCTCTATTACGTTTCCTTCTTTTGTGAGTATGTCGTAAATGTGTCCGTCTTTTTCAACTTCTGTTCTTGAGCCTTCTTCAAGCGCGTAAAGTTCCTTTAGGGTCCTGTGAAGGCTGCTTTCTTTGTAAGTGTTTATCATTTTTTGGTTCTTTTGTTCTTACTATACGAATATGTGGAAAAATATACTTAAACTTAAAACTTTTTGCAATTATCGGCTGTTTTTTCAATTGACTTTATGAATTTGTTGATTAAAATGGTATTTAAGTGGGAAAAAGTAGTAAAAAGTGGAAGAAAATGGCATGAAACTTCTTACAGGTGAATATAGAAATACGCTTGATGAAAAAGGGCGGATTATGTTTCCTTCAAAATTGCGTGCCGGAATTTCTTCAGATGTCATGATTGTTACAAAGGCAATCGAACGGTGTTTGTGGCTTTTTACAACGGATGAATGGGAGAATATGTCTTCAAAGCTTATGGCGAACGCCTCTCCATTCAGTGAGCAGAACAGGATTATCATGCGGCGTTTTATCGCGCCTGCTCAAGAAATTGAGTTTGACAAATCCGGCCGTCTTTCTATCCCGCAGAGTTTAAGGGAGTATGCCTCTCTTTCAAAAGATTGTGTTTTTCTTGGCGAGCAGAAATTTATTGAGCTTTGGGATGCCCAGTCTTATGAAAAATATATGGCAGAAACTGAAGATAAACTTCTGGAAGCAAGCGAGCTGTTTAAGGACATAAGCTTCTAGATTTTTAATTTTTTTTTCGGGAGATAAAAGTGGAAATCGTTCATACTCCGGTTTTGTTAAAGCCTTGCCTTGAATATCTTAGTCCTGCAGGCGAGCCTTACGAAAAATCAGCTTGGATGGTTGACTCTACTTTGGGGGAAGGCGGACATTCAAATGCTTTTCTTTCAAATTTTCCTTCTTTAAATGTTATTGGCATTGATGCAGATTCTGTTATCCAGGCACGCGCCAAAGAAAGGCTTAAGCCATATGGAAACAGAATGCATTTTTATAATGGCTGGTTCAACGATTTTTATGCGTCGTATCCGGCTGAATTTCCGAAACCAGATTTAATCCTTTTTGACTTGGGAATTTCTGTGTTTCATTACGAGCGCAGCGGCCGCGGTTTTTCTTTCAGGTATGACGAGCCTCTTGATATGCGCCTTGATCCGGATTCAGAGAAAGAGTCGGCGGCGGATATTGTAAACGGCATGAACGAAGAGGAGCTCGCGAACCTTATTTATCTTTATGGTGAGGAAAAACTTAGCCGCAGGATTGCTCGTGCGGTTGTGGAAGCAAGGAATGGTGGCAAGATTGAATCTTCTAAGGTGCTTGCTGAAGTGATTTTTAATGCTGTGCCGGCGAATTACCGTTATGGGCAGATTCATCCGGCTACAAGAACTTTTCAGGCGTTAAGAATCGCAGTGAACAGCGAGCTTCGCCATATTCCTGATGCTTTGCACAATGCTTTCAATGCTCTGAATACCGGCGGAAAACTCGGTGTAATAACGTTCCATTCGCTGGAAGACCGCATTGTAAAGAATTATTTTAGAAATTTAGGTAAAAAATGCGTCTGTCCGCCGGAAGTTTCAACCTGCCGCTGCGGCGGACTTCCATGCGCGGAGATTCTTACCCGGAAGCCTGTCGGACCTGACGAAAATGAGATAAGGGAGAATTCTCCTTCCCGCAGCGCAAAGCTTCGTGTCGTAAGAAAACTTCGCGACGCGACAAAATATCATCTCTGGGGAGTGGAAGGTTACTGATGAATAGTTATATTAAAAGTGTTTTTTATAAAATCGGCGTATGCGCGCTTGCCGTTTCAGTTCCTCTGCTCCTGATCGCCTATGCGGCTCAGACCAGAAGATATGCGGAGCTTTCCCGCGAGATTGCCAGTCTTGAGCAGAAGCAGGAACGCCTTATTGAACAGAATAAAAAACTTGTAAGCGATATCAGCTTGCTTTCAAATACGGACAGAATTGAAAAAATTGCTTCTGAAGAGCTTGGAATGCACAAGGCGGAAACTGAAGATATTGTCCGCGTTGAAATGAATGCTTCAAGGAAATAGGAGAGTGCGGATGTCTTTGCTGAATTTGAATGAAATTTTGTCCTCTGTAAACGGAAAATTTGTCGGAAACAAGAATAATATGTCTAAATTCGGGTTTTCCTCAGTAACAACGGACAGCCGCGGTGTCTGCAAGGGAAGCCTGTTTGTTCCGCTTATCGGGCAGGTGCAGGATGGGCATAAATATATTCCTTCTGCAATTGAAAAAGGCGCTTCTGTGATTTTTGTTGCGGAAAAAGAATATAATTCAGATTCTGAAAAATACAATTCCATTTCTGAAAAGAATGAAAATGTTTCATTTATTGTGGTGCGTGATACTTTAAAGGCGCTTCAGGATGCCGCCGCCGCTTACGTTGAAAAATTTCCTTCACTTATAAAAGTCGGAATTACAGGTTCAAGCGGAAAGACCACAACAAAAGAGATGGTTGTTTCTGTTTTAAAGCAAAAATACAATGTTGTGTATACGCAGGGAAATTTTAATTCTGAGACCGGACTTCCTCTTTCAGTTTTTAACATACGCCCTGAGCATGAAGTCGGAGTTTTTGAGCTTGGAATGAACCGCAGGGATGAGATTGGCGAAATTGCCGCTGTCCTTAAGCCAAAATATGCTCTGATTACAAATATTGGAACTGCCCACATTGGAATTCTGGGCAGCCGAAAAAATATTGCGGTTGAAAAACGTAAAATTTTCAAATATCTTCCGCAGGATGGGGTTGCGTTTATTCCGGCGGAAGATGATTTTTCTGAATTCCTTGCTGAAAATGTGCGCTCATCCGTTGCTTATTACGGAGATTCTGTTCCTGAGCAGGAATCCGGCGCAAGGTATCTCTCTGATTTGGGGCTTGATGGAACTGAATTTTCGTTGGACGGAATAAAAATCCACCTTAAAAATCCGGGAATCTACAATTACAGGAATGCGCTTGGAGCATGCGCGGTTGGAAAAACTCTTGGACTTTCTGCCGTACAGATTAAAAAAGGGCTTGAAAATGTGGATTCAGTAAACGGAAGGATGGAAACGCTCAGCCTTAAGCTTAAAAACGGCGCGGACATCACCTTGATAAAGGACTGTTATAATGCGAATCCTGAGTCAATGTGCAATGTGCTGGATTTTTGTTCCTCGCTAAAAAATGCAGGCGGCAGAATTTATGTTCTTGGCGATATGCTTGAGCTTGGCGAAAAATCTTGTTCTGAGCATGAAAGGATTGCGCTAAAAGCGGAAGAATCGTCTCCTAAGCTGGTTCTGCTCGTGGGCAGCGAAATGCGCCATGGATTTGAGGCCATTCAAAAAAAAGGTTTTAATAATGCGGAATATATCGCGGCTTACGACAATGATGCGATTGCGGCGGCGGGAAAGAAAATTCTTATGGCTGCCGGGGATGGGGATGTTGTCCTTGTAAAGGCGAGCCGGGGAATTGCCCTTGAACGCATCGTTTCTGTTATAGACGGAGAGGAAAAATAATGGGAAACTACAAATTTAGCATAGATAAGACTGCGGACAGCTATAACAAAAGCGATTCCGGCTTTCTTGCCGCGGTTATTTTTATTCTTGGCCTAGGGCTTTTTACCTTGTATTTTTGTTCCCAGTCGGCAGGATTAAGATTTTTTCATGATTCATTTTATTTTGTGCGCCGCCAGCTTATCTGTGTTATTGCCGGCATTGCAGGTTTTCTTATTATTTCGCTTATTCCAATGGAAAAAATAAGAAAGGCGATTCCTGCCATTCTGTTCATTACGATTGTCCTGTGTATATGCACATACATCAAGCCTATTTCTGTTGAGCGCAACGGCGCCCGGCGCTGGCTGAAGCTTCCTTTCGGCGGTTTTACTCTTCAGACTTCAGAAGTTGTAAAGTTTACGCTGGTGATTTTTCTTGCAAATTTTTTTGATAAGTATTCACAAAAAACGGATGACGAGGAAAAAACTGTTCTTGGCGCAGTTGGCGTAATGCTTCTTCTTGTAGGATTTGTGCTTACGCAGAAAGACTTTTCTACCTCGGTATTCCTTTATGTTTTTGCCTGCGGAATGTTCTGGTGCTGCCGTGCAAAAGTACGCTGGTTCTGGTTTGTTTCTTTTCTTATGGCGCTTCTTTTTGTGTTTTATGTAGTGAACAATTCTTTTCGTCTGGACAGAATCATTGCATTCTTAAATCCTACGGAAGACATATCAAATACAAACTATCAGGCTATGAGTTCAAAGCGCGCGATAAGCGCAGGCGGTTTTTGGGGCGCGGGAATAGGTTCAAGCCTTGTTCAGAGCAATAAAATTCCAGAAGTGCAGACTGATTACATTTTTGCTTCATGGAGCGAGGCGATGGGGCTGCTTGGCGTTACAGGATACTTTTTGGCTCTTGCATTTTTTGCGTTCAGGGGATTAAAAATTGCCTTTGAATGTAAAAACCGTTTTGCATCTTATGCGTCGTTCGGTTTTGTTTCAATGATTGTGTTTCAGTCTTTGATGAATATCGCCGTTGTATGCGGAGCCTTGCCTTCCACAGGAATTCCTCTTCCGTTTTTTTCTTCGGGAGGTTCTTCCATTATAATAACCCTGTGCATGTGCGGATTTGTTGTTAATGCTTCACGCTACAATTCCGAAAATAAATATGTAAAGGTTATGAACGAAAGCTTTGTAAAGGTTGATTCAATAAGCGGAGTAGATGTGTATGAGTGACATTAGCATTTTGTTTGATTCAGAAACTGATGAAAATGAATTCGGCGGTTTTTCGGACGGAACTTTTAAAGTTAATTCAAAAAAGCCGGAAGATAAAACCGTCAAGGCCATAAAAGTTATTATGGCAATTCTTATTGTTTTCGGAATCCTGGAATTTGGTTTCTATAATTTTATACGTCCGTGTCTTAACTATCCTAAAGTTTCTGTTGACGGCAACTTGAACTACACTTCTTCAGAGATTGTGGAAATGCTTCGTCCTATGAACGCAAGGAACTGGTTCGGCTTTAGCGTTGAATCTGCGGCTTCTATAATTTCTTCTGCAAGCGGAATAGATTCTGTTTCCGTCCGCAAGGTTTTTATCCGGACAAGATTTATATAGAGGTTTTTTTGAGCGCCAGCCGGTTGCTATGACTTTTATCAATCAGAATGGAAGAAGCCTTGCCGTGCAGATAGACAAGACTGGAGTCCTTTTTTTCCGGAACATTCGCTTGATTCAATTGATGTTTCCACTGTTCCGATTATTTCAGGGCTTCCTGTGGAGCATCTTACGGAAGGAATGAGGATTCCGCAGAAATACAGAACTCTGATTGAGCAGATTTCGGCAATCCGCCAGATGGGACAAAAATATTTTGCCGCGATTTCTGAAATATGCGTAATTCCTAAAGAATACGGAAATTACGAGCTTATGCTTATTCCCGAAGGCTCTAAAATCAAAGTTCTTACCGACCGAACATTGAATGAAGACGCGTTAAAGTATATGATGGTGGTATTGGACGTTGTTAATTCCATAGATTCAAATGTTTCTGAAGTTGATTTAAGATATGGTGCCGTTTCATACAGAAAACGTTGACGGACGGGTGGGTTATAGCAGATGATAGTCGGTCTTGATATTGGAACCAGCAGCATAAGGGTTGCAATCGGTGAAATAGATGAAGAAACTAAAAAACTCAAAATAGCAGGAACTTCCTGTGAAAAATCCGCAGGTCTACGGAACGGAAACATTGTAAATATTGAGGCTGCTTCCGGAGCAATCCGCAATGCGATTGAAGAGGCTGAGCAGAATGCCGGCGTTGACGTAAATTCTTGTTTTACGGCTATTGGCGGCGAGCAGATTGAAGGAATCAATTCAACCGGAAAAGTCGCGGTTTCAACAAAAGGAAAATCTTCCCGGGAAATCTCGCAGGATGATATTCAGCGCGTCCGGGATTGCGCCCAGGCTGTCCAGATTTCTTTAGACCGAGAGATGCTTCATGTAATCACGCAGGATTATACGGTTGACCATGTAAGCGGAATAAAAGATCCCATGCACAGGCTCGGTGTTTGCCTGGAATCTTCTGTTCATATTGTTACGGCTTCAAACTACCATTCAGAACATACAGAAATGTATTAACCGGGCCGGATACGAAATGGATGGAGTTATTTTAAAGACTCTTGCCGCCGCGCAGACTGTAGCCACGGAAGACGAGATGGAGCTTGGTTCTATCCTGATTGACCTTGGCGCCGGCACAACTGATTTTTTTGTCCTTGTGAATGGCGCGCCTGTATGCACGGCTTCAATCCCTGTAGGCGGAAACCTTGTAACGAACGACATTGCGATTGTTGAGGGAATAAACGTTGCCGAGGCGGAACGGATTAAGCTGGAGGCCGGCTGCTGCTGGGCGGAAAATGTTGATCCTTCGGGAACTGTTATAATAAACGGAATCGGCGGACAGCCGCCGCGCGAGGTGAAGCAGTCTGAAATCTGCGACATAATTTCCGCGCGCATACGTGAAATCTTTAACATGGTTCTGAACAAGATAATTGATATGACCAGCGTAGTTCAGCTTAGCGGAAACATCATACTTACTGGCGGCGGCGCAAATCTTGATGGAATCATAGAAATCGCGCAGGAAGTTTTTGAGACTTCTGCTGTAAGAATCGGGTTTCCTGAAAAGCTAGGTGGAATTGAAGAGGATTACGACGGACCAGAATGGGCTACCGTAATCGGTCTTGTAAAATTCTGCAACGAGCAGCTTTCTCAGTATCCGGATAAAAAGACAAAGAAAATGCTTAGGCTTAATAAAGAAAAAAATAAATCGGAAAATAAATTTATAAAAATGCTAAAATCTTTATTCTGAAAGTGGGGTCGGGAGGAATTATGATGGAAGTGGAAGTTGTTAATGGTGAAGGTTCTGATTTATCAGATGTTTCTCCAACTATAATCAAGGTTATTGGTTGTGGCGGAGGCGGTTCAAATGCCGTAAACCGCATGATTGAGGCAAACATAAAGGGTGTTGAATTCATTGCCTTGAACACTGATAAGCAGGCTCTGGGGCGTTCAAAAGCCGCTTCCAGGCTTGCAATCGGACAGAAGCTTACACAGGGACTTGGAGCCGGCGGCGATCCTGAAATCGGGGAAAAAGCCGCGCAGGAAGACAAGGAAAAATCTCTAATATTTTAAAGGGCGCTAACATGGTTTTTGTCACTGCCGGAATGGGCGGAGGAACAGGAACCGGTTCAGCTCCGATTGTCGCTTCGATTGCAAAGGAAATGGGCGCTCTGACGATTGGTGTCGTTACCACGCCTTTTGCGCGCGAAGGAAAACAGCGAATGCAGCTTGCCATGGAAGGAATTAAACGCCTTCGGGAATCTGTTGACTCAGTGATTGTTATTCCTAACGAAAAAATCGTGAAGGTTTTTGGTGAAAACATTTCTTATATTGAACAATACAGGCTTGCGGATGATATTCTTCGCCAGGGAATAGAGGGAATGTCGCGCATAATCACGGATTACAGTTATCCAAATATTGACTTTGCGGACGTTCGCGCTGCGATGCAAGGCCAGGGAGCCGCTATTTTTGGAATAGGCGAGGCGTCTGGTGAAAACCGTGCGGTAGAAGCGGCTTCAAAGGCGATAAATAATCCTTTGCTGGAAGATTTCAGTTTTGACGGCGCAAAGCATTTTGTTATTCAGGTAAGGGCTTCAAGTAATTTCAGCCAGAAAGAGCTTGACGAGATTTCAAATATCGTGTGCGCTTCTGCATGCCCGAGCTACAGTCTGAAGGACGGAATTGTCCCGGATGACGACATGGGCGACGCAATCAGCGTTACGGTAATTGCCACAGGCTTCAACAATTCAGCAGTTCCAGGACCTGAGCCGGAAGAAGTTGCCGAACCACACGAGGAGACTCCGCCTGTTGATTCCAATATAGTTTCTTCCGATGAGTTCGCAAGCCTTTTGGGTGGAAATCCTGTTCCTTCCGCATATCCTGATTCGCCAAATCTTTTTGAGTCTTATGAGGAAGAAAACAGCGATGCTGAAAAATCTGTTCCGGCAAGCGCTGTGGGAACTTTTAAGACGGTTGTACGGCCTGGCGAACAGCACACCGCTGCTAAGTCAGATGATCTTTCTGTTCCTGCTTACCTGCGAAACAGGACAATAAACCTTAAACGAAAGTAATTTGGATTCTTCTGAAAAAAAACTGCAGGGCTTTTTGGCAAGATTCTATACGGATTTGCTTCTGGTGGAACGCTTGTCAAAGGAGTCTGCGGAAACTTACCGCTATGAGGCTGAAATCTTTCTGCACTGGCTTCAGCAGAACAGAATAAAACTTTCGGATGTCACCGTGCAGAATATTGTTTATTTTCTTGCGTGGCGAAAAACTACAAATCATGCTCCTCTTACTCTTTCCAAGGATATTTCTTCCCTGCGTTCTTTCGGCAGTTATGTTGAAAGAATGGGAATCTGGCCGGAAAACTACGCGCTTCTGATTGAACGTCCAAAGGCTTCCCATTCGTTGCCTCGCGTTCTTTCCGTTCAGCAGGTTGAGAAAATTCTTTCTGCGATAGATGATTCAAATTCTGTAGGAAAGAGGGACAGCGCCCTGTTTGAGCTTATATATTCATGCGGCCTCAGGGTAAGCGAAGCCTGCGGTCTGCTTATGGAAAACCTTCATCTTAAGGAGCATCTTATTCTGGTCCACGGAAAAGGTGACAAGGAAAGAATTGTTCCTTTTGGAGAAACCGCAAAGGATAAGCTTGAAAAATATCTTTTTGAAGCCCGTCCTGCCCTTGTGGGAAATAAAATTGTCTCAGAAGTTTTTGTGAATTACCGCGGAGAGCCGATTTCAAGAAAAGGCGTATGGAAAAAATTCAAGGAGCTTAATATTCTTGCCGGAATAGATGCGAAGGTTCACACATTAAGACATTCTTTTGCAACCCATCTTCTTGCCGGCGGAGCAGACCTGCGTTCCGTCCAGGAGCTTCTGGGGCACTCCGACCTTGCTACTACACAAATATATACACATGTTGACGATAAGGAACTTTCGTCATATCATCAGAAGTACTTTCCCGGTCATCATAAAGAATCTACGGAGGAAAAATGAAAAGAAACGTAATTTTCTTGCTGTCCTGTTCTGTTCTGGCATTTTCAGTGGTTTTTTCAGGATGTAATTATTCAAACAAGGCTTTGCTCCAGAAAAGGCTTCAGAATATGGAAAAGTATTCCGGAAACCCCGGTAACATTGAAGAAATCAAAAAAGGCATTGAAAAATATGACGCCGAAGCCAGGGAGCTTGCTGAAAAAAACGCAAAAATCGGAATCTGGTACAAAATTCTTGGAACGCGCTATCTTGATAAAAAAATGTATGGCAAGGCGCTGGAAAGTTTTCAGAAAGCCATTGAATTTTATCCTGAAAACCCGAACCTTTATTATTACGTAGGAGTTTCGGCGGCTTTTGTAAGTCATTCCGCCCTTGATTTTAACGGTTCCGGAAGAAATGATGCAAAAATGAACTATCTGAGGCTTTCTGAAAGCGCTTTTAAGCAGGCCTTGAATATTGACGGACGCTATGCAAAGGCTCTTTATTCGCTGGGTGTTCTTTATGTCTATGACCTTGACGATGGCGGGCAGGCTGTAAAATATCTTGAGCGCTACGTTGAAATAGAAAAGCGTGATACGGACGGAATGCAGGTTCTTGCGAGCGCCTATTACATGACTTCGCAGTTTGAGAAGGCAGCTGAAATGTATGATAAAATCATTTCAATTACAAAATCTGCCGAACGAAAAGCGGATGCCGAATCTAAAAAAAAGGTGATGCTGGACGCAATCTATGGAAATTAATAAAAATGAACAAACCTCTGCCCGTTCCGAGCCGGTATGTTCTTTGCGCGAAAAGCAGCTTTTATTGATTTCTCTGGCAAGAATCACCTTTCTTTCTCTGGCGGAAAAACTAATTTTATTGAAAAAACTTGACAGTTCCGACGACCTTGCATTACTGTCTTTAACAGACCTTTCTGAAATTTGCAGAAGGCCTCTGGAAAAGGCGGTTTGGAACGGTGAAGAAAACCTTCGGATGGCAAAGAGGGAAGAAGCCGTTGTCCGGGCTAAGAATATTCAGATTGTACCTTATGCGGCTTCTGAATATCCGGCGCTGCTTAGGGAATGTGTAAATGCTCCGTTTGCATTGTTCTGCATGGGAGACATTTCGTGCCTTTCCGGCAAAACCGTTTCTGTTGTGGGAACAAGAAGAATTGCGCCGGAAGCAAGAAAGGCGGCGGTTCAGTTTGCCTATGACGCTGTTTCTGACGGTGTTACTGTTGTAAGCGGCCTTGCCTACGGAGTTGATTCCGCGGCGCATTCCGGCGCTGTGAAGGCTTGCCTTGATGCGGCGGATTCTTCATCGTACGGAAAAACCTGCGCGGTTCTTCCATGCGGCATTGATACGATTGTTCCTTATGCGAACAGAAAACTTGCCGAAAATATTTTAAGGTCGGGTGGAGCTATTGTCAGTGAATATGTTCCGGGCATTCCTGCCGAACGGTGGCGTTTTGTCCAGAGAAACAGAATTATTGCCGCTCTGTCGCCTGCGACATTAGTTGTTCAGGCTCCGTGCGGAAGCGGCTCCCTTATTACTGCGGATTTTGCGCTGGAATGCGGACGGGATGTTCTGTTTCATAAGGCGGCGTTTTCGGAAAATGCCTGTTCTGTAAGAAACCTGGTCGAATCTGAGCTTCAGGCAAAGTTTGCCATGGGAAAGGCAGGCAGGAAAAAACTTGAAAATACTCCTGAAAAATATCTTGAGGCAGGCGCGCCTGTGATAGAAGATTATCAGGATTTCTGCAAATGCATGACAGAAATGCCGGGTATGCGCAGGTATATAAACGAAAAAAATATGCAGCTTGAACTGATTTAGTTCCGCGCAAAAACATCATTATGAGGATTTTATGGCTGAAAAAAAATCTACATCAAAAAAATCTAAAGCAAACAAAAAACAGACTCTTGTTATTGTGGAGTCTCCGGCTAAGGCTCATACAATAGAAAAATATCTTGGTTACGGTTATACGGTCAAGGCGTCTATGGGTCATCTTATTGATTTGCCTAAGTCGCGCCTTGCGATTGATGTGGAGCATGGTTTTCAGCCTGAATATATTACTGTCCGCGGAAGGGCAAAACTTTTAAAGGAGCTTCAGAGGGATGCAAAAAAATCAGACGAAGTTCTGCTTGCATCCGATAACGACCGCGAAGGAGAAGCGATTGCATGGCACCTGAACAACGCCCTTAAGGACAAGACTGACGCAAAAATCAGCAGGATTGTCTTTAACGAAATTACTCCTGGAGCAATAACAGAGGCGGTTCAGAACCCTGGTGAGATTGTCGAGTCAAAGGTGAATGCCCAGAAAGCCAGGCGGGTTCTTGACCGTCTTGTGGGTTACAATCTGAGTCCTATTCTTTGGGCAAAGGTAAAGAACGGACTTTCTGCAGGACGCGTGCAGTCTGTCGCTCTAAGGCTTATCTGCGAGCGCGAAAAAGAAGTTGAAGATTTTATTCCGGAAGAATATTGGACTCTGGATGCGGATTTTGTAAAAGGAAAGACAAAATTTACTGCGCGCCTTGTAAAGTACAAGGGTGAAAATCCTGAGCTTAAAAACGAAAATGCCGTAAATGATATTATTGCGGAAATTCAAAATTCTGAATGCAAGGTTGAAAATATAAAGCAGTCGGAAAAAACTGTGCGTCCTAAAGCTCCGTTCACTACTTCCAAAATGCAGCAGGAAGCGGCGAACCGCCTTGGGTTTACTTCTAAAAAGACAATGCAGATTGCGCAGCAGCTTTACGAAGGTATAAACATCGGGCAGAACCGCGTTGGTCTTATAACTTATATGCGAACGGATTCCGTGCGTATTTCCCAGACAGCTCTTGACGATGTTCGCGGCTGGCTCGCAAAGAACTTTGCCGATGAGCTTCCTGAAGAGCCGATTCACTATGCGGTTGGAAAAAGCGCCCAGGATGCCCACGAAGGTATCCGTCCTACTTATGTTGAATACACGCCTGATTCGGTAAAGGATTATCTTACGCGCGACCAGCTAAGGCTTTATACGATAATCTGGGAGCGTTTTGTTTCAAGCCAGATGAAAAATGCGAAGACAACTACTACATCCGCTGAAATTTCGGCCGGAGACGCCTTGTTCCGCGTAAGCGCATCCAGAATTACGGAAAAAGGTTTTTACAATGTAATAAAGCTTCTTTCTTCAAAAGAGGAAAAAACTGGAACTCTTCCGGCCTTGAAAGTTGGCGAGGTCTTGAAATCCGATAAATTTTATCCGGAGCAGCATTTTACTCAGGGACCGGCCCGCTATACGGATGCTTCGATTGTCCGCACGCTTGAGGAAAAGGGAATAGGACGCCCTTCAACGTATGCTCCGATAATTTCCGTTCTTCTTGACCGGTATTACGTTACCCGCTCTAACAAGCAGCTTGTTCCGACTCAGCTTGGCCGCATTATTTGCAGGATTCTTGTGGAGTCTTTCCCGGATGTTATAAACGAGCATTTTACGGCGGAGGTTGAAACAAACCTTGACAAAGTTGAGGAAGATAAGCTTGTCTGGAACAATATGATTGCTGATTTTTTTGAGCCGTTCAGAAAACGTGTTGACGAGGTTATGCAGTCAGTTCAGAGCATAAAGGGAAGCCTTGACGAGCCTACGGACAAGATATGCGAAAAATGCGGAAAGCCGATGGTGAAAAAACTCGGCCGTTTCGGATATTTTCTTGCCTGCTCAGGATTCCCGGAATGTCACAATACAAAATCTATTCCGCTTGCAAAATGCCCTATGCCGGGATGCAACGGCGAAATTGTCGCCAGAAAAACAAAAGGCCGCGGAAAAGAATTCTACGGATGCACAAATTATCCGGCCTGCAGTTTTATAAGTCATTTTAAACCGATTGACCAGTATTGTCCTAAGTGCGGATGGTTTCTGGTTGAAAAGTTTGACAAAAAGAACGGCTCTTATAAATCTTGCATAAATCCTGACTGCGACTATCTGCATTCAGCAGGTGAAGAAGATGAGTAAAAGTCTTTCTCTGAAGCAGGCTGGCGAAGAATTTTTTATTTATCTTTCTTCTGTCCGCGAGCTTTCAGAAAATTCGATTATTGCCTACAAAAATGATTTTTCTCACCTTGAAAGCGCTTGGCGGCGACTGCCCGGTGGATGATATTACCACAGAGGATTTGCGCCTTTGCATCGCGCGTCTTTCGCAGCAGAAGATGGCGGCTTCCAGCATAAACAGATTTATTGCGGCGGTCAGAACTTTTTTTGCCTATTGCCGAAAATTTGATTATATTAAAATAAATCCATCTGTAAAGCTGGCTTCGGTAAAGCTTCCTAAATATATGCCGCGGTTTCTTACAAGCCCGGAAATAGATGAGCTTTGCGAGCAGCCTGAAAAAAAAGAACTTCTCTGGGCAAACAGGGACAGGGCTCTTTTTGAGATGATGTATTCTTCCGGCTGCCGTGTAAGCGAGATTGTCGGGCTGAAATTTTCTGACATGGCGGAAGATTTTGGTTCTGCTGTTGTTACTGGAAAAGGCCGCAAGGATAGGATTGTTTATTTTGAGCGTGATGCAAAAATTGCGCTTGAAAATTATATAAGGGATCGCGAGCAGCTGTTCCGCGGACTGAACAAAAAGGATGACGTAAAGGAAATCTTCGTAAACCAGAAAGGAACTCCGCTTACGGCGCATGGCGTGCGCTGGATTCTTTCCCGGTATACGGGCATGGAAGGAACGAACCATCATGTCTCGCCTCATGCCCTTCGCCATACTTTTGCCACGGCAATGCTTATGCACGGCGCGGATGTCAGGATTGTGCAGGAACTCTTAGGGCATTCAAGCGTTTCTACAACGCAGCGCTATACGCATATAACAACAGAAAAACTTATAGATGTCTATAATAAAGCGCATCCGCATTCATAGATTTGGAGATTTATATGAAGAATAAATCAGAAGCACTACGGTTATCGCCGTAAAAAAAGACGGTCATGTCGCCATGGCAGGGGACGGTCAGGTTACATCCGGAAATACAGTGATGAAAGGAAACGCCCATAAAGTCCGCCGCATTTACGATGGAAAAATTCTTACAGGATTTGCAGGAAGCGTTGCGGACGCGTTTACTCTGTTCGACCTTTTTGAAACAAAAATAAAGGAATTTAATGGCGATTTGACCCGCGCCGCAGTTGAGCTCGCAAAAATGTGGCGCACGGAAAAATCTCTCCAGAAGCTGGAAGCCCTTCTTCTTGTTGCGGATAAGAATAAAATTCTTCTTATAAGCGGAGACGGAAATGTCATTGAGCCGGAAAACGATGTTCTTGCTATCGGCTCAGGCGGAAACTACGCGTATTCCGCGGCGCTGGCATATCTTGAAAGCTCAAGTTATTCGGCCCGCGAAATTGCGGAAAAATCATTGAAAATTGCAGGTGATATATGTATCTATACTAACGGCAATATCACTGTGGAGGAACTTTAATCTTATGGAAAAAAATATTGACTTGACACCTAAGCAGATTGTAGAAAAACTTGATCAATATATAATCGGTCAGGACAAAGCGAAGCGTGCCGTTGCTGTTGCCCTTAGAAACAGAACACGTCGCCTTAAGCTTGACGAGTCTATACGCGATGAGGTCGCTCCTAAGAATATCCTGATGATAGGGCCTACCGGTTGTGGAAAAACCGAGATTGCGCGCCGTCTTGCTAAGCTTTGCAACGCTCCGTTCCTTAAAGTTGAAGCCACTAAGTACACCGAGGTAGGATATGTCGGCCGCGATGTGGAATCTATGGTGCGGGATCTTATGGCAGTCGGCGTAAACGATGTAAAGGCTGAGATGGAAGATGAGCTGAAGGAAAAGTCGGTTTCTGTTGTTGAAGAAAAACTTCTTGACCTTCTTTTGCCTGGAACTGGAAAAAAACAGCCTGCCGCTGAAAGTACGGCGGAGCTTCCTGCTGAAAATGCTGATTCAACACGCGAAAAATTCCGTCAGATGCTTAGGGAAGGAACTGGAGGACCGCGAGGTTGAAGTTACTGTAAGCCGTCAGACAGGGGTTTCCGGAATGGAAATAATTGCGGGCGGTTCGCTTGATGACCTTCAGAGCAGCATGCAGAACCTTGCCGGAATGCTTCAGGGCGGACGCCGCAAGAAGCGGACTGTTTCCGTAAAGGAGGCGCGGAAGATTCTTACGCAGGAGACTCTTGACGGCATGGTCGACAACGACAAGGTTATCGACAGGGCCAAGGAGCGGGTTGAAAACAGCGGAATTATTTTTATAGACGAAATTGATAAATCGCAGTTCACGGCGAAAGCCACGGACAGGATGTAAGCCGCGAAGGCGTTCAGCGCGATATTCTCCCGATTGTTGAAGGAAGCAATGTCAGCACGAAATTCGGCGTAATCAATACTACGCATATTCTGTTTATTGCGGCGGGCGCGTTCAGCGTGGCTTCTCCAAGCGATTTGATTCCTGAGCTGCAGGGACGTTTTCCGCTCCGCGTTGAGCTTGAAAGCCTTACGAAGGAAGATTTTAAGAAAATTCTTAAAGAACCTAAGAACAGCCTTATAATGCAGTACAAGTCATTGCTTGCAACGGAAGATGTTGTTCTTGAGATTACAGAGGACGCGATTGAATGTATGAGCGTAATCGCAGAGGATGTCAACAACAAGGCTGAGAATATAGGAGCGCGGCGTCTTCATACGGTTATGGAAAAAGTTCTTGATGAAATCAATTTTTCTGCCGATGAACATTCCGGCGAGACCTTCAAAATTGATGCGGAATACGTCAATTCAAAGCTGAAGGACATCGCCCGCGATCAGGATTTATCAAGATATATCCTGTAAAATTGTAAAAAAAACTAAACATATTGTTTGTCTTTCCGAAAATTTTATATAGGAAGGACAAGGAATATGAATACTTTTACAAGAAATGTCGATTTGCTTCAGCGCACAATGGATGCGGTATCGCTTCGCTATCAGGTGAGCGCAAACAATCTTGCCAACAGCGAAGTTCCTGGTTTTAAACGTTCAACAGTAAATTTTGAAAGCGAGCTGAAGCGCGCCTTTGAGTCGGAAGAAAAGGCAAAAGACGGTTTTCAGTTCACACGCACAGATTCTCGTCATATTTCTTTTAATACTCCGTATGATTACAGAGATGTAGAGCCGCGCAGGGTTCTTGACTATACTACAACGGCAAAGCCAAACGGAAATAACGTTGATGCCGAAACAGAAGCGAATAACATCCTTCAGATTCAGATGCAGTACAGGCTTCTTTCCCAGCTTACAAATTTTGAATTTTCACAGATTAATTCCGTTATGAAAAAATAATTCTATAGGAGCTTGATATGGGACTTTTTACATCAATAAATATCGCGTCGACAGGAATGTCCGCTGAAAGACTTAGAACAGATGTTATTTCAAACAATATAGCCAACGCATCTACAACAAGAACTCAGGAAGGCGGCGCATTCAAGCGTTCCCGCGTGGTTTTTGAGCCTGTAAGCGCAGGGCGTCCGCAGTTTCGGACTCCGTTTACTCCTTCTGACCTTGATAACGGTCCTGGAAAAGGCGTAAAGGTTCTTGAAATTGTAAAAGATACTTCTGAAGGCCGTCTTGTTTACGATCCGGAGCATCCACATGCGATAAAATCAGGACCGAACGCAGGCTATGTTGAATATCCGAACGTAAACATTGTGAATGAAATGGTTGACCTTATTTCTGCAAGCCGCGCTTACGAGGCGAATTCAACGGTTGTCGAGGGCGCGAAAAGTATGTTCTCGGCGGCTCTGGAAATAGGTTCCCGCTGATTTTAATTGAATGATGCGCTCTATTTATGGGCAATCCTCAATTGACAGTATCCCCAAGTCGATGTAAAATTTTAGGCGGGTGAGGAAATATGAAGATACCAGAGTTAAATTCATTTCAGTTGAACAGAACGGAAACCGGGCACGCCGCGAAGGCTTCTTTCGGGCTTTCGCAGGAAAATTACGCAAGAACCGAAGTTTCAAAAAATTCAGCCTCGTTCGGAGATTATCTGCTTCAGGCTTTTCAGGCTATGAACGACCAGCAGATTGAGGCGGGCGACATGCAGAAAGGTTATCACGGATCCGGATTCTGTTGACCTTCACGATGTTACTATTGCAATGTCAAAGGCCAGAATGTCTCTGAACCTTGCAAATTCCATAATTGACCGTATTGTAAGCGGATGGTCGGAAATTACAACAACCCGATAAAATCTTGCTTTTCAGAATTCTTATTATGTGTTAAAATAACTCATTAAAATAATCGTTTTTGCTCGTTCACGGGAGGGGACTGATGAACGAATGGTTTAAAAATATGATTGAAAAGTTTCAGAATTTCTGGAAAACAAGTTCAGTCATTGTAAAAGTTATTGTTATCGGCATTGCCCTTGCTGTTGTTGGCGCCGTTATCTTTGCTGTTAACGTAAGCGGCTCTGATTCCACTGTAAAGCTTTTTCCTCAGGCTGTAACCGACGAATCTGTAAGAAACCAGATTCTTGACCGCGTTGCCCGGGAAAATGTGCAGGTTTACGTGAATGACGAAGGGGTTATTTCCGTTAATGATGAAAAAACTGCGCGCCGCATAAGGACTCTTCTTTCTGTGGAAGGTCTGGCTCCTTCAAATTATGATCCGTTTGCAGAATTTTATAACCGTTCATGGTCCACCACTGATGCGGAACAGAATGTGCGCCGTAAAAATGCCATTTCTGCTGCGTTGAAACAGCATCTTGAATCTCTTTCTGATATTGATGTGGCGTTTGTTACCCTTGTTCTTCCAGACAAGGCTCTTTTTGCCTCGGAACAGAATCCTGTTACGGCAAGCATTGCGATCAGACCGTCGCGTACAAGCGACATTCTTTCAGACAGAAGAAAAGTAAAGGGAATCCAGGATTATATTTTAAAGGCTGTTGAAGGACTTTCCGCGGAAAACCTTACGATTATAGATCAGAATGGTCATATTCTTAACGATTTTGAGGGAATGGCGGAAAGCGACCGCGTCTCGATAATCGAAAAGCAGCAGAAACTTATACGCAAGATGGAAGCGCAGCTGGAGGCGAAAGTTCTTGCCGCCCTTCAGAATAACTATACTTCTGACAGAATTACAGATGTAATTGCCCATTACGAGATGGATATGTCGGAAAAGCACAGCGATTCCACGATTTATTCTCCGATTCAGATTAGACCGGATAACCCGGATACGCCCTATGACGATTCTGAATACCGTGATACGCTGCCTATCAGCCAGCAGACAGTTACCAAGGAATGGCAGGGAACAGGCTACAATCCGGAAGGACCTGCCGGCGTGGAAGGCCAGACTCCTCCGGTTTATTCCGATGTCTCAAATGTAATCGGAAAGTCTACGGAAACAGGCGTTTCTCAGAATAATGTTATAAACACAACTCATATTACGGAAAGGTTGCCCCTCAGCCTGGCCGGATTACTATTTCCGCGAACATAGACGGCGTATGGAAGCTTAAGAAAGATCCTAAGACCCATGAATATATAATAAATGAAGAGGACGGAAGCCTTGTGCGCGAGTACACTCCTATTTCGCCGGAAGATCTCGCGAAAATAAAGGAGTATGTGGAGGCTGCTGTAGGATTCAGTAAAAGCCGGAACGATATTGTTACGATTACAAACATTCCGATAGACCATACCCAGGAATTCCGGGAATTTGATGAAGCGTATTTTAAAAAGCTTCAGACAAGAAGAACTGTTCTTCTTGTTCTTGCGGCTGTCGCGGTGGTTCTTATCGGTTTTATTCTTTTCCGCATTATCAGCAAGGAAATCGAGCGCCGCCGCCGTGCCCGCGAGGAGGAGCTTTTGCGTCAGCAGCAGCTTGCGCGCGAACAGGCTTTGTGGGAAGCAAAAGACGAGGCGCAGACAGTTACTATGTCTGTTGAGGAGAGCCGCCGTGCGGAACTTCAGGAAAATGCCATCAATATGGCTAAAGAACACCCTGAAGATGTTGCTATGCTTATCAGAACATGGCTTATGGAGGAGTAGAAAATGGCAGATGATGTACCAAAATCGAATCCAAAACCGATTCCTAAGGCTGGCAGCCTGAAGCCTGCCGGCTCTTCTAAAAAAGATAAAAAAGACTATAAAAGCCTTACCGGCCGTCAGAAAGCCGCGATATTTCTTGTTTCGCTTGGTTCGGATGTTTCTGCAGAAGTAATGAAGCACTTGCGTGAAGACGAGGTTGAAACCCTTACTTTTGAAATTGCCCGGCTTGAGACAGTAGACGCTGAATACAAAGATGCGGTTCTTGAAGAATTCCAGGAAATGATGAACGCTCAGAACTTTATCACAACCGGTGGTATTGACTATGCGCGTGAGCTTCTTGAAAAGTCCCTGGGCTCGCAGAAAGCGATTGATATTATCAACAGGCTTACTTCAAGCCTTCAGGTTCGTCCATTCGACTTTATTCGCCGCACTGACCCTGCTCATTTGCTGAACTTTATACAGCAGGAATATCCGCAGACGATTGCCCTGATTCTGGCTTATCTTGAACCGGGAAAAGCGGCTATTATCCTGCAGAATCTTCCGGAGGAAATGCAGCCGGAAGTTTCAAAGCGACTTGCCACAATGGACCGGACTTCTCCGGATGTTCTGCGCGAAGTTGAAAGGGTTCTTGAAAAGAAACTTTCAACTCTTTCCAGCGAAGACTACACAGCGGCCGGCGGTGTTGAATCTATTGTTGAGATTCTTAACCTTGTTGACCGTTCTTCTGAAAAAGCGATTATTGAATCCCTTGAAGAGGAAGATCCGGATTTGGCGGAAGAAATCAAAAAGCGAATGTTCGTTTTCGAAGATATTGTTATGCTCGACGACCGCGCGATTCAGAAGGTTCTCCGCGAAGTCGATACGCAGGAGCTTTCAAAAGCGCTCAAGTCTGTTGATACCGAGGTTCAGGACAAGATTTTCCGCAATATGTCAAAGCGTGCCGCAAGCATGTTAAAAGAAGATATGGAGTTCATGGGACCTGTCCGGCTTAAGGATGTTGAGGAAGCCCAGCAGAAGATTGTTTCTACAATCCGGCGTCTTGAAGATTCCGGCGAAATCGTTATTGCCCGCTCTGGCGAGGACGAGCTGGTTCAGTAACAGAATGATTCTATAAAAATTGTGGGAATGTAAGATGGCAAAGCAAGTATTCAGACCGAATGAAATTAAACTCAAGGATAATGAGAAGAAATTCACTCTTCCGCTTCTGCATGACTACAGACCGCATGAAGAAAAACCGGAAGTTGTTGAAGAGATTTATCAGGGGCCAAGCGCAGAAGATTTGCGTAAAGAAGCTGAGGCGTTCCGGCAGGGCTGGGAAATTGAAAAGCAGCATCTTTTGGAAGAGGCGAATGCTCAGGCTGATGAAATTATAAAAAACGCGAAAGATGCGGCGTTTGAGGAAGTAAAGCGAAAAACAGACGAGGCTTCGGTTATTAAGTCCGATGCGCAGGCTCAGGCTGATGAGATAATTGCGAATGCAAAATCCGAGGCAGAGAAAATAATTCAGGATGCGCATCTGGAAGAGCAGAAGATAAAAGACGACGCAAAGCAGGACGGTTTCAAGCAGGGACATGATGATGGCTATTCTGCCGGTGAGTCTGAGATAGAAAGACTTGTGGAGCGACTTCGCAAGATGGTCGAGGCCTTGATGCTTCGCCGAGAGGAGATTCTTAAGGAAACCGAGCAGCAGATTGTTGAGCTTGTGATTCTTATGACCCGAAAAGTAGTAAAAATCATTTCGGAGACGCAAAAAACGGCTATTATGAGCAATATTCTTGCCGCGCTGAAAAAAGTAAAGTCGCGCGGAAACGTAATCCTTCATGTAAATCTTGAGGACTTGAAGCTTGCGTCTGCAAATGCTGATGAATTTATAAAAAGGGTAGAAAATATCCAGGGAATCACGGTTGTGGAAGATTCAACGGTTGAAAAAGGCGGCTGCGTTGTTGAAACTGATTTTGGAGCGATCGATGCCCGTATTTCAAGCCAGCTCAGCGAGCTTGAGGAAAAAATCATGGAAATTTCTCCTATAAAATCGGTAAAAAAAGGCGCAGACATTCCTTCCGCGGAGTGATTATGGAATTCAATTTTTCAAAGTATATAAAAACCGTTGAGGATTTTGACCCGATTGTATATATCGGCTATGTTTCTGCCGTAACCGGAAAACAAATTGTAAGCAACGGACCTGTTGCCCGGATTGGTGAAATCTGCACAATAAAATTTAAGAATGGAAAAGAGATTTTTGCCGAAGTCGTAGGGCTTGACAAAAAACAAGTTCTGCTGACTCCTTACGGCGACACGGAAGGAATTGAAATCGGCTGCGAGGTTGTCGGCTCTGGAAAAACCCTTCAGGTTCCGGTTGGAATGTCGCTCTTGGGAAGAACGATTGATGCGACAGGAAAACCTTGCGACGGACTTGGGGAACTTTTGCCGGAAACTTATTATCCTGCGCTGAATGTTCCGACTGATCCGATGAAAAAAAAGCCTATAAACAGGCGCATTACAACAGGTGTTCGCTCGATTGATGCGATGCTTACCTGTGGCAAAGGGCAGCGAATCGGGATTTTTGCGGGTTCCGGCGTTGGAAAATCAACTTTGCTTGGAATGATTGCGCGTAACACAGATGCGGAGATAAATGTTGTAGGTCTTATTGGCGAACGAAACCGCGAGGTTCTTGACTTTATAAACAATGACCTTGGAAAAGAAGGAATGAAGCGTTCTGTTGTGGTTGTTGCGACCGGCGACCAGCCTGCGATCTGCCGTCTTAGGGCGGCTTATGTTTGTACTGCGATTGCAGAATATTTCCGCGACCAGGGAAAAGACGTTTTTATGATGGTTGACAATGTTACCCGATTTGCAAAGCCCAGCTTGAGATTGGAATTGCGAACGGCGAGCCGCCTACAGCAAGCGGATATCCTGCAAGTGTTTACAGCATGATCCCGGCTTTGATGGAACGTACCGGAACAAGCGACAAAGGAACTATCACCGCGTTTTATGCCGTTCTTGTTGATGGCGATGACATGGATGACCCGATTGCGGACTGCGTTCGCGGTGTTCTGGACGGACATATAGTTCTTAGCAGAAAACTTGCGTCGGCGTACCATTATCCGGCTGTGGACGTTTTGCCTTCCATAAGCCGTTTGCAGCGCCGGGTTACAGGTCCTATTACAAAAAAAGCGTATGCAAGAATCCGCGGACTTATGGCGACCTATCAGAACAATGCCCTTATGATAAATTCGGGAATGTATACAAAAGGCGATTCCGCTGCGATTGATGAGGCGATTGATAAGTACGACGAGATTGAGGAATTTTTAAAGCAGGATGAATACGAAAAATGCACTATGGAAGACACTTTGAATAAACTGGGTGCTGTTTCCGGCATAGAAATTCCGAAGGAAGAGTATGTTGAAGCCCCGAATCTTGAAAAATCTGTAGAAAATGACGAAATTTAAGTTTGAGCTTCAGGACATACTTGAGGCTAAGAAATTTGAGCAGACTCAGGCAGAAAATGAGCTTGGAAAAGCGCTTGCGGCTGAAAAAGAAATTCAGGACAAGCTTGATTTGCTTGCTGAACAGAAAAAATCGATGCAGCAGTCCGTAAAAAATACAAAGGATTTTAATCAGATTATGGCGGCGAACAATTTTTCAGATTTTGTCCGGAACCAGTCAGAATATCTTTTTAGGGAAATGGCAGAGGCAAAGATTGTTACGGAACAAAAACGGGAGGTTCTTAAAAAAATAATGCAGAGCGTCGATTCGCTTGAGCGGCTTCGGGATTTTCAAAAAGAAGACTTTAAAGCCGCCCAAAAACGAAAGCAGATGAAAATTATCGGTGGAATTGTTTCCGCGAAATACGCCCGCGAACATTCAAAGGACAACGACGATTAGTAATGGAACGCCGAGCCGCCTATAAATTCCCGGATTATAGAGCGTACCGGAACTTGTGTAGGCGCAATTGTCGCAAAGTTGTCCAGAAATGAAAGCAGCATGCACGCTTCTGAATATTCCGGTTCATTCGGAGTTACGCAGCGCAAAAGCGGTTCAGCGTATACTTTAAGGACGCTAAGCTCGTAGTCAAGCGCAGTGTTTAAAATCGCATCCGCATTGTTCTGGAACGGGAATATATGCAGCTCTTCGCCTTTCTGCACGCTTGGCCACATCGCGATTGTGCCGGCCGCTGATTTGCCGCGGAACTGGTAGTCGCGCACGATTCTTCTGATAAGCCTGTTGTTGCTGGTTGGAATTCTGTTGTGGTCGTCAAGGTTCAGCTGTGTAAGCGCTGAAAGATAAATCTTGAACTTATATTCGGCAGGAATTTTGGGAGTCAGCTTTGGGTTTAGACCATGGATTCCTTCCATTATGAGAATTTCATTTTCCTCAAGCCTCATCTTGTTGTTTTCATCAAAAGTCTGTGTTCCGTTGTGGAAGTCATAAGAAGGGATGATAACTTCCTTGCCGGCAAAAAGATCCACCAGATTCTGATTTAAAAGCTCTATGTCCAGCGCTTCAAGGCATTCAAAGTCAAAATTTCCGTCTTTGTCTTTTGGAGTGCGTGAGTGGTCAACGTAATAGCTGTCAAGGCTGATTACTTTCGGCGCGTAGCCCATCGCCTGAAGCTCCAGCGCAAGTTTTTTTGAGGTGGTTGTTTTTCCTGATGAAGAAGGTCCTGCCATAAGCACTACGCGGACTGTTTTTTTCCGCACAATCTGGTCTGCGATTTCTGCAATATTTTTTTCCTGAAATGTTTCTGTTATGTCTATAAAATCGTTGATTTTCCGTTTTGCAATAAGTTCGTTCAGATCTGCGGCTGCCGTGATTCCGATTCTTTGTCCCCATTTTTTGTATTTTGAATAAATTTCAAAAAGTTTTGGCTCGTCAACAAATTCTGTAAGTTTTGAATGGTCTGAGGAAGCCGGAAATCGCAAAAGGAAGCCTTCTCCGTACGGTTTCAGGGCAAACGTTTTAAGCGCGCCGGTGGAATGCACTAGCGGACCGAAATAAAGGTCGCTGAAATCTTCTATCGCATTGATTTTTACCCTTGGCGCCGCTATAAAATCAAGCTGTTTGCGCGTTTTTTTTAGTCCAAGCTTTTCAAAGCGCAGTCGCCTCGTTGTAGGAAATAGTGTCTGTTTCAATCGGAATGTCTTGCTGAACCATTCTCCGCATTTCTTTTTCAATCTGAAAGATTGTTTCATCGCTGGTTTTGTTTACGTTTCTGAATGTGTAATAGTATCCGTAACCTAGGCTGTGCCCTACAAGAAGCTGGTATTCAGGGTAAAGCCTGTGCGTTGCCGCTGCAAGCAAAAGGCACAGCGAGCGGCGGTAAATATTTGCGCCGTCCTTTGTGTCTATAAAAACCGGCTCGATTTTTCCTGAATATTTTATTTTTTTTTCAAGGGAATAGATTTTATTGTTCAGACGCATTGCAAGAACCCGGCTGTCTTGTCCGTTGATATTTTTCAATAGTTCCGACGCGACTGTGTTTTTTGCAGTTTCTATGGTATTTCCGTCAGGAAAGGTTATCTTTAATTTTTCTTCTTTCATAAAGCTCCGCCTTCAGTTGTTATACATTAATTTTACAGCAGTTTTTTTGTAAGTCAAAAGGAAATGTTTTTGCATGGAATATTTCTATTCTTGACAAAATTATGTGGGGGGGGGATGATATAGTATCATTTTTTCAGGAGATTTTATGAAGAAATTTAAGTTCATTTCAACTTTATTTATTTCAATTCTTCTAATTTTTTTCAGGTTGCTCTGTAGAAACAAATACTACTCAATCAGGTCAAATCACATCTGGCTCTTCAGATTCTGGAAGCAGTTCTGAAGAAGATTCCAAAACACCAGAGCCTATTATCAAAACAGAAAAGCGAACCGTAACTTTCAGCAAAAACAAAAATGCCAATTTCACGATGATTGACATTTCTTTCATCGATGGAAGAACCTCAGACTCAATTATTTTAGGCGAAGATTTACTTGAAGTTCCCTACAAGATGGATGTAAAACCGTTCCGCCTTGCAATGTACGAAACAAGTTACAACACCTGGTATGAAGTTTTAGAATGGGCAGAAAACAACGGCTACACGATTGTAAACAAAGGCGTTGAAGGAGTTTTTGGCGAAGTTGAACATGAAAATAATATGTCAGGACCAGGAGAAGAGCCAAAACTTGTTGAAATGCCTGTTTGCCGTCTTACCTGGCGCGATGTAATGGTATGGTGCAATGCATTAAGCGAAATGAAAGGTCTTGAACCAGTTTACTGCACAGATAAAGATTTTAAAATACCTTTAAGAGATTCAACTGGAGTTGCTTTCAATGATTTAGAAAATTATGCGATAGAACCGGGAGAAGTTGACAATCCGTATGTAAACACAAATGCAAACGGTTTCAGGCTTCCTTATGTAAAAGAATGGGAATATGCTGCACGAAAGCGCCCTGATGGAACTGCAATTTCTGGAAGAAATGTTTCTGGAGATGAAACTGGTTCTGCAATTAAAACAACAGCCACAGAAAAAATGAACGGATTATCGTTTCCTTTGTCTTCAAAACAAAACGACTATTGCTGGCAAAGGCAAAACAGCGCTTCAAACGGACCTTCAGAAACTTACACAGAACAAGACGATAGAAACACAACGCTTTCAACAAAAACAGGAAAATCCATCTCTGGAAGAAGAATGCATCTTTCAGGTGGAAAACTTCCAAATCATTTAGGATTTTTCGACATGAGCGGAAATGTTCCTGAATGGTGTTTTGACTACAATCTTCCTTACGGTTCAGTTTATAAATTTTCTACAGGACGAGGACTTAGAGGCGGAGACCATTTAAATGAAATCGTAGGTTCACGCTGTTCCGGATACAAAGGCGGCGCTTTAGTTGGACTCGCATTCGGTTTCCGTATTGCACAGAATCATTAAATGAATAAACTGGTTACAAAGCCTTTTGAGAATCGTTTCTATAAATAGGAAGTGTAGTGCCGTTTAAATTTACAGTTGTTTTTTTCCTGACTCATAAAAACTTTGATTTCTTCTTCTGAAAAATTATCTTTAGAAAAATAATTCTACAAATTTTTTTCATTCAAAAAAATCACTTTTTTACAAATTTTTTTCTGCATTTAATTTCTGTTTCTGCAATTTTTTTACAATAAATATAGCAGGAAGAAAAATCCCCCAAATTAATTTACGGAGCATTTATGGAATATGAAAAAACAAATCTTACATCCGCACAGAAGTGGGATAGGCTGACTTTTGCAGATAACTACATCTTCTGCAAGGTCATGGAAACAAATCCTGACATTTGCAAGGAAATGCTTGAACTTTTGCTGAACATCAAAATCGACAGAATTGAAATGCCAGAAACAGAACGGACAATGAAAGCTGTTTTCAATTCCAAGGGAATCCGCCTTGACGTTTATGTAAAGGACGGAACCGGCCGCTGCTTTGACATTGAAATTCAAACTTCGGTGGAAAAAGAGCTCTCTCTTCCAAAACGCACACGCTATTATCAGGGCTTGATGGATGTTGACAGCGTTTTTGCAGGCACAAAGTACAAAGATCTGAACGAAACTTATGTCATCTTCCTGTGTCTTGGAGACGCGTTCGGTTTTGGGCTGCCTGTTTACACTTTTGAAAACACCTGCGTGGAAAATTCAAAAATCAAAATGAACGACGGAACTCATAAAATTTTCTTCAACGCCGAAAAATATGATACAATGAAATCCGAAGAGTTAAAGGCGTTTTTTAAGTATCTTTGCGGAAAAAAGCCTACTTCCAATTTTTCAGAAACTTTCCGCAATCGTTGAACGACTCAAAATGAACGCTCGCTGGAGGCATGAATATATGATTTTGCAGGATGAAATTGAATTGCAGGCAGACTTGGCCGCAAAAAAAGCCAGTGAAAAAATCAGAATTGAAACTGCTCGAAATCTTATTGAGATGTCTTTAGAACCTGAAAAAATTGCAAAAGCGACAGGTCTGCCTTTACAACAAGTTCTAGAACTGCATAAACAGTTTCAAACTGTAAAAGCATAATTTTTGAAAAATAAAAATGCCAAAGGACATATTATACAGGGCAAACGCATTATAAATGTATTCAGCAAAAGAAACTGGCTTTCAGTCACGGTTTCGTGGTTCAAAATCGCGCAAACTTTACTTAAATTATTTAGCCTGAATGTCGAGTTTTTTGTAAAAAGAATAAAAGCGCAGGCAGATTTTCAACTTGTGAAGATTTTTGGCGATTAAATTAATTAAAGTGCGAAGCACCCGAATTAATACAAGCGTAGTGCGAGCCAAATTCATCTGGGCAAATTGGAAATATGCCGGGAGCGTTCTTTCATAATTTGCAAAAAAACTCGAAATTAAGACTATTTATAATGCGTTTGCCCTGTGGCCCTGGTTAAAGAAAACTTGTTATAATGCGGAATATGCTATAAACTGAAATCCTATTAAAATTCTTTTTGGAGGCTTTATGAAAAAGAAAGTTTTAAGCATATTTGCGGCTGTTAATCTTGTTCTATTTGGAATAACACTTTTTAGTTGTGCAGCAGATGGTTCTGACAGTTCAAATGATTCAGAATCCGGGGGGGGGAAGCTCGAATTCACAAATTTATAGTCCTATAAGTAATGTACGGGCTGCCGCAAATACAGAAAAAATTGTATTGGCATGGCAGAATCCTGAAAAAAATTATTTTGGTGTGAAAATTACAATGGAGCCGGCGGAAGGCAATCTGACAACACCAAAAACTTGTCAAAAAGAATCAAATACGTTTACAGCAACTGGATTAAAATCCGATGCTAATTATAAGTTTTCTTTTATATCGCTGGATTCAAATTCTAAGGATACAGATAAAATAACAACAATTTCAATAACGACAGCAGTTTCTGAAGTGCCAGAATCACCTGAAAAACCTGAAAATCCGGGTGAAACTCCTTCATCTCCTGAAAATCCTCCGGAAGATGTTTCAGATTTTAAAGTAAAAGTTGAAGATTTGGTCGCAACTCTTTCATGGAAAAAGTCTTCTTCTGAAAATATATTTGGCTATTTTATTTCTTATGAAAAAAAAGCAATAGAAATTGGCACGTTGAATACAGCTCGTTCAGTTTTGACAGAGGCAATGCCAAAAAATACGGTATTTGTTAGTCCGGATTTTAAAGAATATTCAATGGATGTAAAGGCTGGAAATTCATATACATTTACGGTGAAAACTGTTGGCGTTACAGGAATTGAAAGCAATGGAATAACAAGCGAAGAAATTTCAATCAGTAATATTGTCGGGCCGGCAGCAGCATCGCGAACGGAAAGTCTTGATTATATTTTCGGAACTGAGCAAGTTGCAGAGATATCTTTGAATATAAAACGTTCTGAGTGGAATACTCTTCTTGAAAATTTTGATAAAAATCCAAAAAATGAAGATTGTATTCATGCTGATTTTGAAATGACAAAAGGCGGCAACACTTGGAAAATCAATGATATTGGAATGCGTTTGCGCGGCAACACAAGCCGAGTGAGACCTCAGGAGGGTGAAAAGTATTATCAGGCGCATTTTAAGCTTGATTTTGAAGAATGGTGCGATGATTCCGGCGAGGAACGAAAACTTGCCGGCTGTATGAAAGGTCTTAATCTGAAGCGTTTTAAAGAAGATCCATCCTACGTCCGTGAAGTTTTTGGATATAACTTTTTCCGCAGAAACGGTGTTTGGACAGCTCCCCGCGCAGGTTATGCTCGTCTTTTTATAACGCTAGAGGAAGAAGACGGCTCTAAAAAGACGCTTGATTACGGTATTTATGCAATGATTGAGGAAATCAACAAGCAGTTTTTGAAGGAGCGTTCTGAAATTTCTACAGAAATCGGCACAAAATTCAATGGAAATAAAGGCAATCTGTGGAAATGCACCTGGCAGTCGGCAAAAGGTCCGTCTATGGCAAGGGATTATGATATATATCGTTCGTTCGGCGTTGAAGAAATTTATCTTGACGAAAACCAAAGCATGCGTTACGACTACGATTTAAAGACAAATAAAGATGATTTTTATTCCGCGCGTGATGAGCTGATTAAATTTATAACAGATTTGAATACGCTTTCTACCAACGATGAAATAAAAAAATTCTATGAAAGTAAAATGGATGTGGATTTGTTCCTGAAAACTTACGCCTGCAATGTTGTGTTAGGAATGGACGATGATTATTGGAACAACAAAAACAATTACTATTTCTATTTTGATAAAAAAGGAAAATGCTATTTCATTCCGTATGATTATGACAATATTTTAGGAACGAACTGTTCTTCAGATACAGCTACAAGAAATCCTCTTGTTTGGGGTGAACTCGGATATGACGCGCCGCTTGTTGAAAAACTTCTTTCTGTTCCTGAATACAAAGAAAAATATGCAAAATATCTTTTGGAGCTTTGCGATGAATCTTCATTTGTGGATGGAAGCCAAGATGAAATTGCAAGATTGCAGTCGTTGGTTCAAGGTTTTATAAAAAGCAAGGATTTGACTTATTCAGATACATCTGATGCAATTATTGATGATGTTGCTCCTTGGTGTTCCAACAGCGGAAAATACAAATTGCTTTCTGGTGATGAAACAACGAATTTCTTCAGAGCTAAGGCAAAAACTGTAAAGAAGTTTTGCAATCTAGATATTTATAATGTTACTTTCAATTTGAATGGCGGAAAACTTTTTGGTTCTGAAGAAGAGTCAATTCCTCGCAGTGTCAAAGGCTTTGAAGATATTCTTGATGTCTTGGATACTGGTTTAATCAGAAAAGATGGTTTGTTCTTGGCTGGCTGGTTTGATTCTGCAGAAGGCGGAAATGAAGTGAATTTTGTAGCAAGTGATATTACAGTTTACGCGCATTATGTTGAATTGCCATACAAATACTGGACTGATGAAGGAGGAATTCCGCATCTTGAATTTACATTTAATCCAGATGATTTTGGACTTTCTCCTGACTCCGTAGACTATGTAACTGCGGCTTGTGTTTATACAGGTTGGAGTGCAGAAGAATCTAGAATGAATCGTGGAAAAGACAATTTATTCCGCATAGAATACAGTGGAGCTGAAATTTCCTCTATGTGGCCAGGATTTAAATTTGTTGTAAACGGAAAGCAATGGTTGGGTCCAAGAGATGGATATAAATATTGGAAGACATTGCCGGAGGATTATTATTTTCCGGATAATAATGGAAACCTAAATTTCTTAATTTCTGAATTAAGCGGAAATCTGAACTAGGATGAACGAATGGATGCTTCCCTATATTTAGAAGGAGGCATCCATTTTGTTTTTATATCACATCATTTATGCTTTTGAAAATGAAGCTGATTCTATTTCTTTTTTGAGTTCCGCGCTTGGCGTGAACAGAATCCTCTTTGTTGTGATTCCTGACGAATCCACGTCTTCAGCGTTTTCAAAACCTTTTGAAGAAAAAGACAGCTTTACCCGTCCGAAGTTTCCTAGCTGGATTTTGAATCCTTTTTCAGGTACATCGGAAGTTTTCGCACAAGCGATGAAAGAACAGCTTCAACATCTGTTACGTTCAATGTACATGCATCGGAAATATCCTTTGCCAGATCCATTATTGTCAGTTCTTCCATATACTGTGGAGCAGCGTAAAATTTTGATTCTTCGTTGTTAAGAGGATTCAACTTGAACCTAAATTTGTTGCCTACGTTTTAGAAAAGGTGGGGCAGAAATAAGGCTTCAAACGAAGCTACCGTGCCTCAATAGACAGAATTGAAGCAATCAGCATAAAACTTCCCCCATCTCCCTGAACAGCAGCAAATTGTTGGTAAAATCTCCGCGCTTGAAGAAAAAATCGCCGCCGCAAAGCGCGTTATGGCAGAATGTCCGCATAAAAAGCAGGAAGTTCTGGACAAGTGGCTAAGGTAATGTTTTCTGATATTAAAAATTGTGTTATATTATAGAAGTATGGAGGTGAAAAAATGAGCGATTTTGCATTTGAATATTTTAATAGAGAATTAGATAATCTTGATGTTCCTGCATTGACAAAGATTTTTGAAAAAGTAAAAAAACTTCTTGCCCAGAAAAAAAAAGCAGAAAAGCCGTTTGCGAGACAGCTTGGCGGTTTGGAAAAAGGTTTTTATATGGCTTCCGATTTTGACGATACTCCAGAGTGTTTTAAGGAGTATATGTGAAATATTTGCTTGACACGAATGCGCTTATTTTCAGCTTGTGCAATCCAAATGAACTTTCAAAATCTGCAAGGAAAATAATAACTTTGGAACGGGAATTGTTCGTGAGTGTGGTTTCATTTTGGGAAATAGCTATAAAACAAAGCATTGGAAAACTTGCGATAGAATCTGATATTCCGAGAATTGAAGAAATTTGTAAAGAGAGGGGAATACAAGTGATTTCCATCTTGTCGGAAGAAATCGAAGGAATAAAAAAATTGCCTAAATTTCATAATGATCCCTTTGACAGAATCATTATTTCGCAGGCATTACAAAATGATTTTTGTATCATTACTCGTGATACGATTATACCGAAGTATCCTGTAAAAACATTGTGGTAATGATACTGTTTGATTTTCAATAGACCTGCTGGCGTAACTTTTTTCAAATGAATAAATCTGCAATTTTGCGCTACATAAAAAGTGATTTGCTTGAAAAGCGGGCGTTGCGGGCAGCGGTAAATATTTGCGCCGTCCTTTGTGTCTATGAAAACTGGCTCGATTTTTCCTGAATATTTTATTTTTTTTTCAAGGGAATAGATTTTATTGTTCAGACGCATTGCAAGAACCCGGCTGTCTTGTCCGTTGATATTTTTCAATAGTTCCGACGCGACTGTGTTTTTTGCAGTTTCTATTGTATTTCCGTCAGGAAAGGTTATCTTTAATTTTTTTCTTCTTTCATAAAGCTCCGCCTTCAGTTGTTATACATTAATTTTACAGCAGTTTTTTTGTAAGTCAAAAAAAATAGTTTTCTTTGCAATTCTGGAAAAAAATATAAGGTATTCCTCCGGATTTTCTCTTCAGTTTTTTTTATTTACTGGTACTTGACAAATAAGTCGGGGGGTAGTATTCTTTACATCAGAGAGTTTTAGCTTAGCGCAAGTTTTTTGTTTTTAAAGCATAGGTTTGTAATTTGAGAAAGCTCTCTGAAAATTTACTATATTTTGGGGTTTTTTGTGAAAAAAACAATCTTTAAACTTTTGGGAACCGGCTTGATTGCCGCTTCTGTATTTGGTTTTGTGTCTTGTGGAGATTCTACAGAGTATGATGCAAAATCTGACACAATCTATTCTTTGGATGCTCCTAGAGTAACGGCAAAGGCATATCCAGGCGTAAACTACATTTCATGGGAGCCTGTAACAAGCGCACAGGGCTATAAAATCTACAGAGTTCTGGATGGTGATTCTTCTAAGTTAAGATCTGTCGCTTCTGATGTCACATGCTATGCGGATATCGCTTCTGACGACCATATTCTTTCAGATGGAAAAGTATACAAATACATTGTAGAAGCTATAAGCAAGTCGGATCCTGCAAGCCGTGAGGTATATGCAAAAAATTCACAGGGCAGCGCTTCTGTAAAGGCTATAGTTCCTACTGCCGGTTCGAAGGCAATTTCTGCGGAACCGGCTTCTGCTTCTGGCAAAGATTACATTAAAAAATATTACGAAAAGCTTGTTACAAAAGCTGCAGAAAATGTAACGCTTTCTATTGAAAACGGAAATTTCTATGCGGAATACCCGGCTACAGCGGGCTTTAAATACGAGATTTCTGCTTCTGTTAAAGGAATGTATGACGCTTTAGGCGGAGATGTTCCTTTCTATTCTCCTTTTGAAAACTACAAGGAAGACTATAAGGCTGAATTAAATGTACCTGTTACAGGTTTTTCTGAACATGAAATTCGTCTTAAGGTTTCATCTGTTTCTAAGCTTTATGAGCCTGTTGTTGTTCTTCTTGGTTCTTTGTCTGCGGAAAGTATCGGAGAATCAGAGTCGATTAAAAATGTCAAAGCGGAATATATTGCTTCAAAGACTGCTCTTGTAAGCTGGGCACCTGCAACACTTAAGGATGGAAAAAATTCTCCAGTTGCAAATTTTAAGGTTTACAGAACATCTGATGTAGATGAAACATGGACTGCGATTTCTGCGGAAGTAAAAGAAGGTCAGAAGACTGATAATGTTTCTGGCGGAACGGCAAATATTTCCGAAGGATATTACATTATAGACACTGTAGAAAACGATTCTATCAGTTATAAATATTATGTAGTTCACACGGATGGAAAACTTTTTGGAACTTATAGTGAAAGCGATAATAGTGCAAAGTTGTCAAAAGTTACACTTGCAGAAACAGTTGCTCCAACTCTCACTGTAAGCACATTTATCGAAAGCACTGCTGGTATTGCAAACACAATCAAGATTACTTCTACAAAAGGAAACGAAAAGCAGACACTTGCGCTTTCTTATGTAAAACTTGCAGAAGATGCTGATGGAAAGCCTGTAAAATACATTACTTCTGACTTTACTGCGATTGAACTTGCAAACAATAACGGATATGCAGATTCTTACATCAACTACATTAAAGATGCCCCGGCAGGAACATATCTTGTAAAACTTACTGCATCTGAAAATGGCAAGAAAGAAAATTCTGTATATGAAACTGTAATTGTAAGTCCTGCAGAAGCACTCGGTTCTTCGCTTAAGGTTTCTTCTGACGGAACAAAAGTTACTGTACAAGAATATATCGCAAAAGATTCAAAACTTGATTCTGTTGCAAACTACAATTACACACTTTACAAGGTTGTATCAACAGCAAACAAAGATTATTCTAATTCTGTAAGTGTTGTTACAACAAACCTTGGTGGTGTAGCGCTTGCATATCCAACAGGAGTAACTAACTACTGCGAAAAAGAGATCCCTGATACAAAATCTACAGAATCAAATGTTACAACTCTTTACTATGTTGTAAAGGCTCGTGCTTCTGATCCTTCTGTTTTTGTAAAGGTAAGCAACTAATAAATAAAACAGCCTGTTTATTGTATTGACAAACTGTCCGCAGCCGGAACTGAATCTTTTCTGCCGGCTGCGTTTTTTTTTGCGGTGAAAATCCGCTGTTTTTTTAGCTCCGGGTAAAGAATCTTTTTGCAGGCTGAACGTTCCGGGGTTTTTAAGGGGTGTTCCCTTAGGAGAGTGGGTAGACGAAAACCGCAGGTTTGAGGCGCAGGGCGAGACTTCGCCCTTTTAGATTCCATTGATTTACATTGATAAATTCTATTGTTTACTAAAGGCAAAATAATCTATAAAATTAAGGATATTTACACAAAAAGAGAAATGTATGCTCGAAGAACTTAAGATGCCGATTGCGCAGCTGAAGGAAGATATTGACGGTGTTTGGAGCCGTCTTGAACCGGATGCGATTCAGAAAAAAATTGATGAAAAAAATAAGCTCACTGAAGCGGATGGTTTTTGGGATGACCACGAGAAAGCTGAGAAAGTTATGGCGGAAATCAGAAAGCTTAAAAACCGCATTGAGCCGTGGAAGCAGCTTTTAACAGATTTTGGCGATATTCAGGCGATGTATGAGCTTGCGGAGGAAAGCGGTGATGCCGGCGATGAGGAAGAAGTCTGCGCGATGCTTGGAAAAGCGCAGAAAAAATTTGAGGAGCTTAATGTATTGAACCTTCTTTCCGGCGAGGTTGATGATTCCGCTGCGTTTATTACGATTCATGCCGGAGCTGGCGGAACAGAGGCTGAGGACTGGGCAAGAATGCTTTGCCGTATGTATACGCGCTGGGCTGAACGCCATGAATATAAGATTGAAGTTGTTGATATGCTTGAGGCGGAAGGCGGAATAAAATCCGTGACCTTGCAGATTGACGGTGATTATGTGTACGGTCATTTGAAGGGCGAGGCTGGAATCCACAGGCTTGTGCGCATTTCTCCGTTTGATGCGAATGCGCGCCGCCACACTTCTTTTGCGAGCGTTTACGTTTTTCCTGTTCTGGATGATTCTATTGAGGTTGATATACGGCCGGAAGATTTGCGTGTTGACACTTACCGCGCGGGCGGAAAGGGCGGTCAGCATGTGAACAAGACTGATTCCGCGGTGCGCTTTACGCATTTGCCTACTGGTATTGTTGTTGCCTGCCAGAGCGAGCGAAGCCAGATTTTTAACCGTCAGGCTTGTATGAATATGCTGCGCGCGCGGCTCTACGAATACTACCGCGAGCAGAAAGAAAAGGAAAATGCCAAATTCGGCGCGGAAAAAAAGGATATTTCATGGGGAAACCAGATTCGTTCTTACGTTTTCCAGCCTTATACGATGGTAAAGGATCACCGGACAAAGTGCGAGTCTGGAAATATTCAGGCCGTTATGGACGGAGATATTGATCAGTTTATGGACGCTTATCTTCTTGCGCAGTGGAAGGGGCTTCCGATGGACTCAGGGGCGACCGACGACGACGTTTAATTTTTTCCGCAGAAAACTGATTTCCTCTGTTTTGGCTCTGTCCGTTTTTATTTTTTCTGTTTTTCCGGCTATTGCGGCGGATTCTGAAAAAAAATGGACTCTGGCGGCGGAAAAATTTACTTTAACGCAAAAAAATGACTCTGTTTCGTTGGATTATATAAATTCAACTCTTCCGGCGCTTATTCTTGAGCAGCTTGCGGAAAATCTTCAGCGCGTTCCGCGCGGCCGCGAAAAACTTGACCGTTCGCTGTACGAGCTTCAGAAGTCGCGGATTGATTTGTTCCTTCAGCTTTCAAAAGAGGTGAAGACAAGGGATTCAATTCTTTTGAACGATTATTCTTCAAAAAAACTGAAGATGAAACTGAAGGAATCTGAAAGAAAAATTGCGGAAATCCAGAAAAAAATAGATGCGAATCTTCTTGATGTGCGAAAGGAAAACGACAAGTATGCGCTCCAGATTGAGCAGGATGAAAATCGCAGGCGGCGGATTGACGAAGGCCTTGTTGTTGATGAGCACAAGGAAAAAAGCAAGTTTGCTGAGCTTTTTAAGGAATTTGCAAAGAAGTCCAGCGATGTGCCGGTTATAGAAAATGTTGTTCTTTACCAGAATGATTTTAATAAATTTTTTGATGCTGGAGCTGAAAAGCGGGAGGCTGGCTATGATTCCTATCCGTTTGAAAAGGCTTGCGTTGACGCAAAGATAAACGGTCTGCTTACCGGAACTGTCACGGTTTACGGTTCTTATGTTTCATGCGCGGTTTCTCTGTACCAGTATCCGGGCGGCCGCCTTATTGGAAGCGCGATGGATGTAGGTTCTATTGAAAATTTGCGGAATCTTGCGGTTTCCATTGCCCTGCAGATTACGCCAAGGATTGCGGACAGCATGCCTGTTGAGCTGAATATTTCTGTTGAGCCTGAGGCGGCATTGAAAAAACTTGCCGTTACGATTGATGGTGTTGTGTACAGAAATATTTCTCGTCCTATTATTGTGCAGACCGGTGTCCATTCGGTTACTTTTGCTTCTGACGGCTTTGACACTATTTCTACTGACTTTGGTTTTTACGGAAGCAGGAAATTTAAGGTTGACGTTGAAATGAGGGAAACTAAAATCGGTGATGTAAAAATCAGGCTTGCAAAACCTTATTCGGGTGATATTTTTGGAAACGGAATCTTCGCCGGTTCAGTAACACCTGAAAATCCTTTTGGAACTATAAAAGTAGACGGCAGAAATGTCCTTGGTCATTTTATGGATTCCGGCGGAACTTCTGCTGATTTTTTGATTCCGGCAAAACTATTAAAGGACGGAGAATTTCTTTCTGTGAACGCAAAGCCTTTTGACAGGAGCGATTATATAGAAAAACGCCGACGCTGGATGTATGCAAGCTACAGCGCGCTTATTGTTTCTCTTGTTCCGACTTTTTATATCTATGGAAATTCCTTTGCGAAAAGCCAGGCGTACAACAATAATGTGGATATTTCTTACGAGGATGCCAGAAACTGGCAGACTGCGTCCAACATAATGATTGGTGTTTCCGCTACGGCCGGCGCGTTTTTTGTGTATGAGCTGATTCGGTATCTTGTGGCGGCGGAAAATGTTCTTCCAAAAGCGGCAAGGCCATTGAGCAGAAAGGAAAAGCAGAGCCTTATGCGGGAGCAGCTTGAAAATCAGAAAAAATCTGAGCTGCTGAACGTGTCTGAAGAAAATCCTGAAGATGACGCCAGGCAGATGCAGGACGAAACTGAAAAAAAATCTGAAAATTAATGTAGGAAGTTGATATGGAAAAAGAATCGTTCAAGGATAAGATAAAAAGACTTTTTAGGGGAAAACAGTTTTCTTCTGATTTTTTTGATGACCTTGCGGACAGTCTGATAGAGGGCGATATTGGCGCGAAGACAGCGTTTGAGCTTTCTGAGCGTCTTGAAGAGGCCTGCAGGAAGGGGCATATTTCTGATGAAAATGACATAAAGCTTGAGCTTAAAAAAATGCTTCTTGAGTATGTAAAGGAGATTTCGCTGAACCCAGAGCCGGAAGGAACGAATATCTGGATGATTCTTGGCGTAAACGGAGTTGGAAAAACTACGAGCGTTGCAAAACTTGCGGATTTTTACAAAAAAAATGGTGTTGAAAATATTGTCATGGCTTCTGCTGATACTTTCAGGGCCGCGGCGATTGAGCAGCTTAACCTTCACGGAGAGAGGATTGGCGTTCGCGTGGTAAGTCATCAGCATGGCTCTGATCCTGCCGCTGTTGTCTTTGATGCGGCGGAAGCGTGTTCTGCCAAAGGAAGCGGACTTGTTCTTGCGGATACAGCGGGACGGCTTCACAATAAGGAGAACCTTGTCAAGGAACTGCAAAAAATTGATAAAATTTGTATGCAGAAGGCAAGCGCCGGCTGCTATAAAAAAATTCTTGTAATCGATTCTACGACCGGACAGAACGCTTTGCGCCAGGCGGAAGTTTTTAACGAAGCGGTAAAACTTGATGCGGTAATCCTTACAAAATATGATTCAACGGCAAAAGGCGGCGTCGCCGTTTCTATTGGAAAGGAGCTTGGAATTCCTGTCGCATTTGTCTGCGACGGCGAAAAATATGAAAATATTTCGCGGTTTTCCGCATCCCGATATATTGATGATTTTTTAGGTTTTTAGAGAGGATTTTATAATTTTGAAGAAAAATCCCGGAATTTTTGCCATAGTTTTGTTTTTTTCAGCATTTTTGTTGCGCGCGGAGAAGCTAAGAGTCAAGGCGTGGACTGATTTGCTGGGGTTTCCTGTCTGGACTTTTGAGCAGGGACCTGTTCCGCTGGGCGAATTTTTAAATTTCAACCTTTCTGAAGTTTCTTTTTCGTACGAAGATTACGATTCTTCTGCTGATGATGGAAAATGGATTCAGCAGCTTTTTGCGTCCGGAAATGTTTTTTCTGTCCGCGCGCCGGAGGATTATTCTGCTATTCTGGAAATGGCTGGAAATTCAGGGAACATGGATATTGAACAGATTTCCGCCGCGGTTTTAAATAATTCTAGCGAACAGAAGGTTTCCGTTGAAAAAAAATACCTTAACGAGAACAGAACGCTTTCGCTTTATTCGTACGACGACGAGAGCCTTTCTGTTCAAAAAACTGATTCTGGAAACACGCTTGTAAAAGCCGCCGGAAAAAATGCTGTCCGCAGCTATTATGATGAAGAAATGCGGCTTGTAAAAAAAGAAAACTGGGATGTTTCCGGCGGAATTTCTTCTTCCAAAATAATTGATACTCAGGAATTTAAGTATTCTTCCGGCGCAAAGCCTGTTTCCAGCGTGATTTATTCTGAAAATGAAAGGCACGAGCTTTTTTATGATAAAAAAGGCCGGATTTCCGGAGCAAAAAATTACGGACTTTTCAAAAAGGATGAAAATAAGCCCGGAAAATTTATTCTGGAAAGCCGGACGGAATGGAAATATTCAGAGAGCGGCAAAATTCTTGAAAAATATTCCGAGGAATATTCGTACAGCAAAAATAAATCTAAGGTAGTCAATATTTCTTCAAAAAAGGAAGTCTACGAATATAAGGTTCAGGATTCTTCGCCGGATTATTATTTTTACGAGGACGGAAAACTCCGCGTTTCCACTGTTCACAGTTCCGCGGAATCTTATGTTACCACAATGACTTTTGACGGCGGTTTTAGTGTTGAGTCTTATTTTGAAAACGGCCGGCGCAAAAAAGATTTGCTTTATTTGAATGGACTTGTCAGGAGCGTTCAGAATTATGAAAACTGAAAAGAGTTTTTTTTCTTCAATAAAGTGGATTTTTGAAGTTTCGCGCCGGTTCGCCCGCATTGACAGAAAAGGCCGTTCCGCTGCTACAAGTTTATTGTCTGGGCTTGGAATTTGTTTCGGCGTCATGACGCTGATTACAGTTGTGAGCGTTATGAACGGATTTCAGTTTTTTTCAATAAATCCGATTATGGAAATTTCTTCCGCCCACCTTAGGGCGACGGAAATCCCTGAAAGCCAGTTTACAGATTTTTTTGATTTTTGTGCCGAAAATCCCAGGATTTATGCATTACGCCGTTTTATGAATCGCAGGGACTTGTTGTCGGCGCGCGGAACAGGCAGTCGGCGGCTGTAATACGCGCTGTTGACCCGGAAATCCGCGAAATTGACAGCGGTTTCGGTTCTCAGGTGCGCATTGTTTCTGGAAAATTTAATCTTGATTATCCTGATGGAATTGTTCTTGGAAAATCTCTTGCAAATCAGCTTGGGGTTACGGTCGGCTCTACCGTGAACCTTATGGCTTTGTCCGGCGGAAAAGATGTCGCGCTGCTTTCACGGAACCGCAAGTTTACGGTTACAGGTCTTTTTGACTGCAATTTTGTGGACATTGAGCAGAGCTACGGTTTTGTAAGCTTAAAATCCGCTGAAAAATATTTTGGAAAGGATTCGTCTCCAGTCTACAGCATAAAACTTAAAAACTATGAAAATGATGCGGCCGTTCTTTCCGAGATAGAGCGTAAATTTCCGGATGTTAAAGTTCAGTCATGGCGTGAATTTAACAAGTCATTTTTTGGCGCTCTGCGGATTGAAAAAAATATCCTTATGCTTCTTGTCTGCATTATTTTTCTTGTTGTAGGAATTAACATTTACAACGGAATGCGCAGGCTTGTTTTTGAAAGGCGGCAGGAAATTTCGGTGCTTTCGGCGCTTGGCGGCACAAAGTCTGAGATAAAGTCGATTTTTGTTATGCGCGGATTTACCAGCGGCGCTGCCGGTTCGTTCATTGGGCTTGCGCTTGGACTTTTGCTTTGCGTGAATATAAAGCCGGTATTTGAATTTATGGGATTTGTAACAAAAAATTATATGTTTACGGTTTTTGCGCAGATTCCGGCTAAAATTATCTTCCGGGAAGTGTTTTTAATTACTCTTTTTGGAATTATTTCGCCTTTGCTGGCATCCTGGAAGGCAAGCAAAATTGTTCTTGATACAAAAGTTGCGGAGGTTCTTCACGATGAGTGATATTGTAAAAATTAACAGCCTGGAAAAAACGTATTCAAACGGTACGGAAAATCTTACAATTTTTAAGGACCTGAACCTGAATGTAAAGGAAGGCAGCAAGACTGTAATAACAGGTCAGAGCGGAAGCGGAAAAAGCACTCTATTGAATATTATCGGAAGCATTGATTCCGCTACTTCCGGAACTGTAATTGCCGGTCCGTGGAACGTTACTTCTCTTTCTGAAAAGGAGCAGGCGTTGTACCGTTCAAAATTTCTTGGCCTGATATTTCAGTTCCATTATCTTTTAAAGGATTTTACCGCGCTTGAAAATGTTTATATGGCGGCCTTTATGGCTGGAATGTCAAAAAAGCTGGCAAAGGAAAAGGCGGAAAACCTTCTTTGCGATGTGGGGCTTGAAAAACGCCTGAACCATCTTCCCGGAGAGCTTTCCGGCGGAGAGCGGCAGCGTGTTGCCGTTGCGCGGGCTTTGATAAACGAGCCGGAGCTGATTCTTGCGGATGAACCGACTGGAAATCTTGATCCGGAAAATGCGCTTCTTATAGGCAATCTGCTTTTTTCAATGGCTGAAAAATACAAAAAAACGTTGATTCTTGTAACTCATGACAAGAATCTTGCTAAAAACGGCGATGTCTGCTATTCAATTAATTGCGGAAATCTTAAGGAGGCATGATAAAAATTACATCCGTGTAATTTTTATCATTACAGTTTGCTCAAGCGTTGCTTTCGCAAACTGTAATTCTCGCCATCCATGGCTCGCCGCTAACGCGGTGTTTTATGAGGAAACTAATATAAAATGACGTTGAAATCTTCTGCGCTTTTTGCTTTCAGGTTAATTTTTCCAAGGACTGCACAAAAATCTTCTGCAAGGCGGAGCGTTCTTGGCGCGATTGTCTGCATCGGGATAAGTCTTGTTCCTCTTATTGTTGTTCTTTCTGTTTCTGAAGGAATGATTGGCGGAATGACGCAGCGGATTATAGGGTTAAGCTCAAGCGATTTAGAATGTTTTATACCGCGAAAAAGTGCTTTTGCTGAATCTCCTGAAAAAATCACAGGGTTTTCAAACCTGTTCAGAAATGTTTCCGGTGTTGAAGGCGTTTTTCCGCAGATTGAAACCGATGGGCTTGCCGCCGGAAAATCCTACAGGACCGGAGCAAGAATCCGTGCCGTAGACCCGGAGATTTTTTTAGAAAATAAAGACTTCGCGGCTCTTTTTGAAGTTTTTGACGGCGACATAAATTCTTTTGTTTCTGATGAAAAATCTGCCGTAATCGGAACAAAGATGGCGGAGCTTTTGAATTTACAGGCAGGAAGCGTTTTCCGGCTGATTACAACGGATGTGAAGGAAAACGGCGCGGTTTCCCCGAAAGTTTCGTCTTTTAAGGTCGCGGCGATTGTCTCTTCCGGCTATCAGGAAATGGATGCGCTCTGGATTTTTATTCCGCTTAAAACAGGTTTTTCAGTTATTCCGCACCAGGCGGCAAATTATTCAGTTATGATAAAAACTTCTGAGACTTTTTCAAAAAAACTTGCTCAGATTCAGGCTGACTGCGAAACCGCCTGCGGCGGAGCCGGAGTTTTTTATTCATGGAAGGAACTTAATTCAAGCCAGTTTGAAAATTTTTCATCAACAAAAGTTCTTCTTATATTTATAATGTTTCTTATTGTTCTTGTTGCCGCTGTGAATATCAGTTCCGCGATTGTTATGCTCGTGATGGAACGCCGCCGGGAAATTGCAATACTTAAAAGCATTGGCGGAACAGAGCAGGGAATTACGGTTTCTTTTCTGCTTGCCGGACTTGCCTGCGGTTTCTGCGGAATATTAACCGGACTTCCGCTTGGGCTTCTGCTTGCAGTCAATGCGAATGAGCTTGTCTATTTTATGGAAAAAGTCGTTAACTTTTTTTCAAGGATGATTTTTATTTTCTCCGGCGGAAATGCGGATTCTTTTTCAAAAATCCATCTTCTGGATCCGGCATATTACCTGACTGTAATTCCTGTCTCAATTCCGTTCGCCGAGATTTTTGCGGTATGTGTTTCGGTTTTGATTCTTTCTCTTGTAGTTTCGGTTCTTCCTGCCGTAAAGGCCGGAAAAGAAAAACCCCTTGATATATTCAGGAAATCGTGATGCTCTGTAATATCTGTAAAAAAAATGAGGCGGCAGTTTTTCTAAAAATAAGCGGAAAAGGCGGGATAAAGAATATCGGCCTTTGCGTGAGCTGCGCCGTTGCCCATGGAATTTCAACAAATAATCCGCCGGACTTGGAGCACGTTGAATCGATTCTTCTGGAGGTTAAAAAAGTTTCTGAAAACGAGAAGGAAGATGCTTCAAAATTGTGTCCTGCCTGCGGAAAAAGCCTGCTTGAGATAAAAAACACGGAAACCGCCGGCTGCCCGGAATGTTACGAAGTTTTTAGGGAAGAAATAATTTCAGAACTGAAAAAACGCATTGGTTATGAAAAATATTCAGGCTCAATGCCGAAGCGCCTTGCCGGTTTCAGGAATTCAATTACAGACAGCCTTGACCTTCAGGCAAAAATTGAAGAAGCTGTAAAATGTGAAAACTATGAAAAAGCCGCCGTCTACCGGGATTTTTTAAGGGCTCTGGAACACGGCTGCGTTGCGCGCGGAGAAAATAATGTCAGACGCTGAGCTTCCATGGTACACGGATAAAGGTCCTTTTCAGGATGTTGTGATTTCCTCTCGGATAAGGCTTTCCAGAAACCTTGCCAATTTTCCGTTTCCTGCAAATTTTCACGGGGACGATTCGGAGCGTGTCCAGTCTGTTGTTTTTGACGCATTTTCAAAAATAGATTCGGAAGAGGAAAATTTTTCCTTTAGCGCAGTCGATGCAAGAAACATGGACGAAGAGGGCAGAAATCTTTTTAAGGAATGGGGCGTTATCCGGGAAATCAGGGCTTCAGAAAATATTCCGCCTGAAACAGGACTTGTCTTTCAAAGAAAACAGGCGCTTTCTCTGAGCGCGCGCATAAACTTCGGAGACCACCTGAAAATTTCTTCTTTCCGCGCCGGCATGGATTTTCAGAATGCTTTTTCCGCATGCGCAAAGATTGATTCCAAGCTGCAGGAAAACCTTCAGTTTGCGGCCGCCTCTGATTTTGGCTACCTTACGTACGCTTTCAAGGATTTAGGAACCGGAATGAAACTTTCAGCCCGGATTCATATTCCGGGAATTGAGCGCGCCGGAAAAATCAATCTTATCGCGGAATATCTTAAGGATAAAAATTTTTGCATAAAGCCGGCGTTTTCTGAAATTTCAGCAGGAAGTTTTTATTTGCTTCAGACCTTGGTTTCCGCGAAAGGCTCGGAAATTGATCAGATTGCAAATTTTGAGGCGGCCTGTATGTACATTGCTGAAATCGAATGCAAGATTTTAGCTGATTATGCCGATATAAAAAGAACAGTTGTTTTTAATTCAGTTATACGTTCGTATTCACTTGCGAAATTCAGCCTTATGGAAAGCTTTTCTGAATCCGTGGAAATTATTTCGGATTTAATGACCGGGCTTAATACAGGCTTTATTTCCGGGATTGAACAGGAAAAACTGTGCGGTCTTCTTTTTAAGATTCAGCCTTATCATATTGCCTCTTTGCTGAAGGAAGGAAACTTTTCTTTTGAGAAAGACCTTCTGGATGACAAAAAGGGCAAGATAGACCGTCTTAGGGCCTTGATTTTGCAGGAAGCGGTTCAAAACATCTGTCTGGAGAATTTATGAGTGATTTTTCAAAAAATGCAATGAAAATTCTGTACACAGACTGCCATAAGCAGGCAAAAAAAACTGGCTGCGACGAAATTTTTCCTGAGCATCTTCTTCTTTCGATGATGGAGTTAAAAAATTGCATTGCATATTCAGTAATAAACAGTCTTCCGATTGATTTAGAACTTTTAAAAAGAAAGATTTATAAATTTCTGGAAAAAAAGTCATTTCCAGGTGACGAAGCGCTTGACGGTTCTGAAACATTTCCGTTTAACCGCAGAATTCATACGGTTTTCGACCTTGCGATGCTTGAGGTTGCGGCTTTCGGCGACCATTTTATCGCCACGGAACATCTTTTTATAGCGATTGTACGCGAGTCGGGCAGCGTTGCCTCTGATTTTTTTAAGGAGTCAGGAATTGTTCTTGATGAAATCCGCATAAAAACAAAATCTGTCAGAGATAAAATCTGTAATAAGCCGAAAAAAAAATTAAAAAGCGACCTGGAAGTAAATGGCTACAACTATGAAGAGTTAAGACAAAACTTTTTTAAGGACATTGGCTGCGGCTCTTTGGACGAAAAAGTACAAGACGAGCTATTTGATTATTATAAGAACGTGGATGTTGATTACTTAATGAAAGAGCCTCCCTATGACTCCGAAGGAGATGATGGCGACAGGAAAATAAGCTCGTTTTTTAACTCCTGCGCCAGAGATATTACGCTTCTTGCAAAAGAGGAAAAAATCGATCCGGTTATCGGCCGGGATAAAGAAATAAACAGAATAATTCAGATTTTATGCCGCCGTACAAAAAATAATCCCTGCCTTGTAGGCGAGCCTGGCGTTGGAAAAACAGCAATAATAGAAGGTCTTGCCCAGCATATTGTAAACGGCGATGTTCCGGATGAGCTTCAAAAAAAGCATATTCTTTCACTTGATGTTTCGGCGCTGATTGCCGGCACAAAATACCGCGGAGAATTTGAAGAACGCATGAAGCGGCTTATAAAGGAAGTAAAGGAATCTAAAAACATAATTCTTTTTATAGATGAGCTTCATACGATTATCGGCGCAGGCGGACAGGAAGGGCAGACAGATATTTCAAATATGCTGAAACCATCCTTGGGCCGGGGCGAAATACAAATTATCGGCGCGACAACTGTAAAGGAATTTACAAAATACATTGAAAAAGATTCCGCTCTTGAACGTCGCTTTCAGAAAGTCAATATTGAGGAGCCATCCGACAAAGAGACAGAAAAAATACTGGAAGGAATAAAAAGTCAGTTTGAAAAATTTCATGGCGTTGTGTATGAAAGCGATGTGATTCCGCTTATTGTAAAATTAAGCCGCCGCTATATTCATGAACGATGTCTTCCGGACAAGGCGATTGATATTCTTGATGAAGCCGGCGCGCAGAAAAAAATCGTAAAGGAAAAAAGACCTGCTGAACTGGATTCGATTGAAAACCTGATAAAAAAACTTACCCGGGAAAAACAGAATTCCGTAGACCGGCAGGATTTTGAAAATGCCGCGGAAATAAGAAACAAGATTCAGGAGCTTCAGAAAAATTTAAAAGTTCTTTCAGATGCCTGGAGGCATAAAAAATCCGCCCGGATAAAGCGGGTTACGGCTCATGATGTTTGCCGCATAATTGGCGAAATCACAGGAATTCCTGTCGAGCATTTTGACTCTTCAGAGTCGGAGCGGCTTCTGAACATGGAAAAAGAAATTCACCGGACTGTAATCGGACAGAATGAGGCGGTCCGTGCGATAAGCAGCGCGATTCGCCGCAACCGGACTGGAATTTCTTCCCCGGAACATCCAATCGGATCGTTTATTTTTCTTGGGCCTACGGGCGTCGGAAAAACTCAGCTTGCAAAGGCTCTTGCGAAATTTATTTTTGGCTCGGAAGAGCAGCTTATCCGTATCGATATGTCGGATTTTATGGAAAAGCATAATGTAAGCCGTCTTGTCGGCGCTCCTCCGGGATACATCGGATATGAGGAAGGCGGAATCCTTACGGAGAAGGTGCGGCGTCATCCTTATTCGGTGCTTCTTCTTGACGAAATTGAAAAGGCGCATCCTGACGTTTTTAATCTTCTTCTTCAACTTCTGGAAGAAGGAGAGCTTAGCGACAATCTTGGCCATACGGTTAATTTCCGAAATACAATTGTGATTATGACGAGCAACGCGGGTGCGCGGCAAATTACAACCGAAAGCCAGATTGGTTTTTCTTCCGCGGAGGAAGGCGTTCTTCCGTATGGGCAGATAAAGACAAACGCCATAGGGGAGCTTAAAAAACTTCTTAACCCTGAGCTTTTGAACAGAATTGACGACATAATTGTCTTTAAGGCTCTGGAAAAAACGGAAATCAGGGAAATCCTGAATATTCAGATAAAAGAGCTTGCGGAACGGCTTTCGGAAAAGAAGCTTTCAATTAATATAGAAGAAAAGGCGATGGATTATATCGCAGAGAACGGATACGAGCCTTCTATGGGAGCCAGACCGATGCGGCGTCTTATTCAGAGAGAAATAGAAGAGCCTCTTTCCATGGAATTTCTTTCAAGAAAAGATTCTTCATTCTGCAATGTTTCTGTAGATTTATTAAAAGGAAAAATTTCAGTCCGGCTAGAACAGTCCGGGCAAAAACCGGATGAGATGCAAAAGCGAAAAAAAAGTTCCGGAACTGAACAGAAAGTTTCTGCGTTAAAAAACGAAAAGGGAAGCTGCCGAAGATGAGAAAAACTTTTTGCCTTTTGTTTATTTTTTCAGTTTTTTTTGCAGAAAATTTGCGCGCAAAGATAAATATTGGAATCCTTAAAGGAATGGATTCAATACCGTTTGCGTTTTTGTATTCAGACGTGCAGGAAAATCAGAAAAAACTGGAAAATCCTGAGGTTTCTGATGTTTCAGAACTTTCTGATGTTTCTGAAGAAGTGAAGGATTCTTCAGAAGACCAGAGCGTTCAGCCGGAAGAAAAATATTCTTTTTCTTTTTTTGAGACTCCTCTGGAGCTTTTTTCAAAAATGAAGGCCGGATATATAGATGCCTCGATAATTTCTTCCGAATCTGCGGAAAAACTTGTGAAAAAGTCAAACGGACAGGTCTGCGTATGTGCTTCTGTTACCAGCATTGATTTTAAGATTGTAACAAGAAGAAAAGGAAATATTTCGTTTTCGGATTTGATTGGAAATAAAGTCTATGTTGCCGGGGAAGGTCTGGCGCATTCTGTTTTCCGCGCACTTTTGGCAAAAAACTCCGTTCCGGTGGAGGAAGGTTCTGCCGGCGTTGAAATTGTTGTAAAAAAAAGCCAGGCGGAGCTTGTTACGGAATTTTTAAGTAAAAATGCTGATTACGTTCTTGTTTCAGAGCCGGCGCTTTCAGATATTTTTAACCGTTCTAAAAATGCAAGGGTAGCGATAGATATTCAGGAGCAGTACGAAACTGTTTTTGGATACGGAAAAAAACTTCCGCGCTCGGTGCTTGTTGTGCGCAGGGATTTGGCCGAAGGCAGTCCCAAGGAATTTAAGGATTTTCTGTCGGATGTTGAATTTTCCGTTCAAAGAGCCTCAAGAAAACCCCGTGGGGCTGCAGGAATTGCGGCGAAAAACGATTTTGGTGTAAACAAAAGAATCTCTGCGCAGGCAATTGCCGGCACAAAATTCAACTTTTACACTATGCCGCTCGATTGATTCCTCGAGCCGCGGATTCTTCTTCCTTTGCTTGCGTATGTGGCAGTTCTGCTTATGCAGGGCAAACGCATTATAAATAATTTAAGTAAACTTTGCGCGAAGGAACGGTTTCGTGGTCAAAAACACTCTGATTGTTGAGACCGCGTGAGCGGTCAATTCTATAGTTACTTTGCAACAATCAGCGTGTAGGGGATGTCCAATAAGTATCTTTTTTGTCATTTATAGGCTTGACCCGAAATTCTAAATGCATATATTACAATCATTTAGAATTTGTTCAACAATGACATTCAGAACTTATTGGACATCTTCGATTTTGAACCACGAAACCGTGACTGGGAGCAAGTTTTTTACTGAATACATTTATAATGCGTTTGCCCTGTATGCTTATGCTGATTTAATTGTCAATCATTGAGTTTGATTTATAATTATTGCTATGATTAAAGAATTCTTAAACTATGATACTGTGCGTAATGACGCGCTGAAACTTGCATACAAAATTTACAATGAAGACCACTTTGTTCCTGACGTGATTTACTGTTCGCTTCGTGGCGGCGCATATATGTCAAACGTCATAAGTGAATATTATAAAATTGTAAGAAAGGACAAGCATCCTGTTCTTTATGCCGCAGTTGTTGCACGCTCTTATTCAGACATCAGAAAAAACACTCCGCGCGTCTATGTCGACGGATGGACTTATCCTCCAAAAAATCTTCGTCCGGGCGACCAGATTATGCTTATAGACGACATCTACGACTCAGGAAATACAATCGATGCCCTTGTCAATATTCTATATGATTATGGAGTTCCCCGTGAAAACATCAAGGTTGTCGTGCATGATTACAAGGAATTCAAGTTCAAGGCGCAGCCTCCTGTAAAACCTGACTACTGGTGCAGGAAGTTTGTCATAGATTCCCCGGAAAACGACCGCTGGATTCATTATATGAGCCATGAGCTGGTCGGACTTTCTGAAAAGGAACTGGAGGAAAATTATTACAGGCAGGATCCGGAACTTAAAAAGGTTCTTGGTTCATTATTTGGTGAAAAATAACAGAAAATGAAAAAAGGATTTCAGCTTTTTACAATCATACCTCTCTTTCTTATGTTCCGTTTATCCGCAGAGTCGCGGGTTCTTAATCCTGTGAAAGGAACATGGGCGAACAGGCAGGTGCTTGTCGTTGATTTTCCGGCTTCAGACAGCGTTTATTATTCGCTTAGCGGCGAAGATCCGGAAACTTCAGGAATTGCCTACGATGGACCTGTTCTGATTGATCTGGACGGTGATGTTTCCGTTTCTGTCGCAATAATTGATAAGGACGGAAATAAACGGCTTGAAAAAATCGATTATAAAGTTTCTCCCGCATCGCTTCCGGAGGATTCGGAGGCCTGTAAATTTGTTGAGACGGTAAACCTTAATGGCATTGTTGATTACAACTGCGGAGATGTTTTTACAGTTCCGGCGTCGATGGAATTTTCGTTTGGAACACGTGATTACGAATTTGAGACAGGAACTTCTATTTCTGTCAGCAAAAATTCTGTGGTTACGCGCCTTCTTCCATGTACTGTTACAGACGGAAAAGCCAAGTGGCGTTTTGTAATAAATGTTCATCCTGTTGAAACCGGGCTTTACACAAGAAAAGACCTTCCTTTTGAAATTTCTGACTGGTCTGACATTGTTTTTAAGGACAGGAAGAAAATTTACAAGGTTGACGACAGCTGGTGGCATCTTCCGAAAGAGCCGCTTGTTCTTGACCGAAGCAAAAATCACATGATTTCATGGCAAGACGTGGCATACTCTGATGAAAATATCGTAAAATTCTATGTGCTTCCTCCAAAACCGATGCTCCGCACTGAAAAACTGGAAGGCGGCGCGGTCTCGGTTTCGTTTGAAGGACACGAGGATTTTAAGTTTGGAATTCTTGACTCGGAAGGAAACGCTTCTGAGCTTTTTGACAGGATTACGATTGATACTTTTAAGGGCGACTGTTTCAAGGGAACTCTTGAAGCCGGAATTTATTATGATTCAGTTTTTCAGGGAAAAATAGAAATTCCTTTTGCAATAAATAAAAAAATGCCTGCCCAACCGGTTATCTCTTCCTCTGTGCCGGGCGCTTTTATAAGAAAAAATACAGAGGTGACGATTGAGTCGCCTGAAAATAATAAAATTTATGCGAATTTTTCAGGGCCCGTTATTCTGAAAGAGGATTGTTCAATAGAATCGAGCGCCGCGCTTTTTGAGCTTTCTGACAAAAATTTTGTTCAGCTTTCAAAAAGGACATTTTCGCTTTCATCTGCAACGGATGGCGCGACAGCCTACCGTATCCTTGCTTACTGCGAGGATTCCGAGGGAAATAAAAGCAGAGTTTCAGAATATTCCGTTATAATCGACACCTGCAATTACTATATCGACGGCTCGATTGACTCGGAGGAGGCGAAAAAAAATGCGAACGGTTCAAAAAATGCGCCGTACGCCTCGTTTGCGGATATAGTTCCGTTTATAAAAGAAAGCCGCTATCTTAGGATAAATGTCGCCGGGAATATTCAAGTTCCTGACGGGCGCATAGTCATTGACTCCAACTGCGCGGTGCAGGGCTCTGGAGATGCCCGGCTTGTTCTTGCACCCGGAACTGTTTTTGACATCAGGAATTCAAGCCTTTCATTTTCAGATGTTTTGATTTCGTTTAAGGAAGAAAATCTTTCAAAAGAATCAGCATGCGTGTTCAATGTGGAGCGTGGTGTTCTTTTCTTTGGCAACGTTGAATTGAACTGTCTGTTTGGAAAAAATGGAACTGTTGTAAATTCTGATAATTCCGTTATCAACATTGAAAACTCTGGAATAACTTCATCAGCTTCTGTTTATTCCTGCGTTATTTCTGCGATCCAGTCAAAACTTAATATAAAAAAATCAAGAATTGCAAGCGTTGCGGACACTGCTGTTAATTTTTCTGCGCAGGGCGGACTTTTTGAGCTTAAAGATTCTGAATGCAAGGTTACCGCGTCTTTAGGGCGGGTCGCGGAGCTTTTTGACACTTACTCTACTGTCTTAAATAATATTTTTACAGGAGATTTGAAAAACAGTTCTGGAAACGGCCGCGCTGTTTATATGGATAAAAAGAATCATTCTGTTGAATACATGAACAATTCGGAAGCAGGTTTCTGATGGCTATGGAGTTTTTGTGCGGACTGGATGAGGCCGGCAGAGGTCCTCTGGCGGGTCCTGTTACAGCTGGAGCGGTTATACTGCCAGAAGATTTTCCTGTTGAAATATTGAACGATTCCAAAAAGCTTTCTGAAAAAAAACGGAACCAGGCGGAGCTTGTTATAAAAGAAAAGGCCTGCTGGGGAATAGGAATTGTTAGCCACGAGACAATAGACAGGATTAATATTCTGAACGCAAGCATGTACGCAATGCAGCTTGCCTATGAAATGATGATTATAAAGCTTCCTGAATGGGCAAAAACTAAAGGCATTTCAGAGTACCTTATTAACTGCATAACGGACGGAACTTCAACGCCAAAAATAAAATGCGGCAGAATAATATGCGAACCAAAAGCGGATGCCAAATATCCATGCGTAATGGCGGCAAGCATAATCGCAAAAGTTGGCCGTGACCGGATAATGTATGAAATGGATAAGCTGTACCCTGAGTATGGCTATGCAAGCCACAAAGGGTATCCGACAAAAGCCCACCGGGAAGTATGCCATAAAATAGGACCGTCTCCAATTCAGCGGCTTTCGTTCAGATATTGAAAAATCTAAAAATTATTCTTCTGTGCTTGTCTCTTCTGTTTTAGCGCGCTTTGAAACAACGTGAATTCTTCCGGTTCTCTTGATTCCGTCATTTGGATTCCGCTCATTTTCAATCTTCATTCTATAGATTTTTTTTGTTTTTTCTTCTTTTGCGGCTTTCTTTTCCGCCTTGATTTTCGCCCGGTTTTTTCTGTCTTTTTCAATAAAATTTAAAGAGCGGTCCAGCCCCTGAAGGACTTTCTGCATATCTTCGGCAAAAATTGCAATCTGATGCCGCTCGCCGTCTGAACCGTCACGGTTTTTGCTTTCTACAATCTGAAGAAATACATCTCCAGTACGATTTTCCTTTACGTTGAAAAAATAAGAACGGTTGTCAAGATAAACTTCTGTTGTGTAAAGTTCTCCGCGTGCAGCCATATTTTGCCTTCCTTAGAAATGTAATTATTTTCTAATAAAATATCTTAGAAATAAAAAATAATCAACACACTTTTTATGAATTAAATTTTCCTGCGATTTCGCGGACTTTTGCCAAAAGTTCATTCATCGCATTTTCTGTTGTTTCCGAGCCAAAACTAAAACGCACCGCAGTTTCAGATTCATCTTGCGTTACGTGCATCGCCTTAAGAACCGGACGGTTGTTTTTTCTGCTGGAGCAGGCGCTGCCTGTGGAAATATAGAATCCTTCCGCATCCAGTGCGCGCAGCAATACCTGTCCTGGAATATTTTTGAATGAAGCCTGTACAATCCATGGGGAGTAAAGATCCATTTTTTCCGGGCGCGATTTAGGAATGATTGAGCAGCATTCCAGCTGCGTAAGACCGCTTATGAATTCCCCGCAGTATTTTTTCTGCTCGGAAAAGCGTTCCTCCATTTTTTTGTTCTGCGAGGAAATATAATATTTTTCAAGGCATCTGCTGAATGCCAGCGCGCCATAGACATTTTCTGTTCCTGAACGGATTCCTTTTTCCTGTCCGCCGCCGCGCAAAAAAGTTTCAGGCGCGTTTTTTGAATAAAAGATTCCGATTCCCCGCGGACCGCAAATTTTGTGCGCGCTGAACGCGGCGCTGTCAATTCCCTTGTAATTCAGGTTAAAAGGAATTTTTCCGGCTGCCTGAACGCAGTCAACATGAAGCCTGGGCCTTCGCTTTCCTTCCGTTGCCTTGGAAACTGCATCCGCAATCTTATAGACAGGCTGGATTGCTCCTGTCTCGTTGTTTACAGCCATTACGCAGACTAAAACCGTATTTGAACGCAGCATGGAAACCACAGTCTCCGGCTGTATAATTCCATCTGAGTCAGAAGGAATTTCCTCGGTTTCAACACCGCATTTTTTTAGCTCGTTTGCCATTTCCCGTACTGCAGGATGTTCGATTGAACTGAAAAGCACGTGGGACTTGCTCTGTCTGTTCAGCACAGAAAGCAGGGCAATGTGGTCGCTTTCCGTTCCGCCGGAAGTAAAGTATATGGTTTCAGCCGGAACGCCTAGAGTTTTTGCGCAGTTTTTTCTGGCTTCTTCAAGAAGTCCGCGCGCTTCTTTTCCAGCTGTATGTATGCTCGAAGGATTTCCCCATTTTTCAAGGGTTTCATTCAGCGCGGAAACCAGGATGTCTTTGTCCGAAGGGCTTGTTGCGGCCCAGTCAAAATAATGTTCTTTTTGAATGTCTGTCATTTTTTTTGTCTTGCCGCCGTTTTTATTTTAAAACTGAAAGGATTGCGGAATCTTCTATCTCTTCTGTAAAAGGCTCGCAAAGCCCTCTTAAAAGTGTGCAGCGTATTTTTGAGGAAGTATTTTTTTTGTCCTTCCTCATCGCTTCCAGAATCCGTTCGTTGAATCCGCCGCCTGCAATAAAAGAAGGAACTGAATCCCTGCACCAGCCGAATTTCCAGAATGTCAAGAACTTCGTCTTTGAACGATTCGCGGCAGTATTCAAGCTTTGCGCACAGGCAGACGGCTCTTCCGATTCCCCATGCGACCGCATCGCCGTGGGCAATGCTTCCCAGACCGGCTACTGTTTCCAGCGCATGGCCGAAAGTATGCCCCAGGTTCAGGAACATCCTTATATTTCTTTCGGTAAGATCCTGTTCCACAACCTTCGCTTTGTCGGAGGCGCATTTTTTTATTACATTAAAAATTGTCTCTGAATCAGCCTGAAGAAGTTTTTCTGAGTCGTTCTTAAAGATATCATAAAGTTCAGTATCGAACAAAAGTCCTGTTTAATGCTTCGCCAAGCCCTGAGCGGTACTGGCATTCAGGAAGGAATTTTACAAATTCCGGGAAAATAAGGATTTCCTCTGCCGGCCAGAATTCCCCAATCATATTCTTGTAATTCTTAAAGTCGCAGCCTGTCTTTCCGCCGATTGAAGCATCGACCATGGCAAGAAGCGTTGTTGGAACAAACTGGCAGGCGATTCCACGCTTAAAAAGCGACGCCGCAAAACCGGTCATGTCGCAGATAACTCCGCCGCCGATTCCCACAAAAAGGTCTTTTCTGGAAACCAGCCTCGATTGCGTTGGAAACAATTTCAAGAACGCTGTCAATCGTCTTGTATGGTTCGCCTGAGCCAAGAATTATAAGAATATCGTTTCCGCAGCTTCCGTCTTCAAATTTTGAAATAAAATGTTCCATTACAGGAAGTGTTGCCACCGTCGCATCCGTTACAAAGCATCTTCGCCTGCCGCCGGAATTTCCAGGCTCATAGACAGAAACAAGGTCTGGAATTTCAGAAGAAAAGGTTATTTTTGTAACCGCTGTGCCGGGATTTACCGGAAGGTATTTAATATCTAAATTTTCAGTTTCACAAGACATAGTCTTATTTTAATAGTTTTTGGAATCCATTGCAACAAAGTCGGCTTTTACGGATTCTACGCGCGCGATTTCTCTTTTCAGCATTTTTCCGTAGTCAAGCTCGCCTGTTTTTATTCGTTCCCGCTCGTCTTCCCAGTACTGTAAGTCTGTAAGAAACAAAAAGTTAAAGTCCTTTGTATTCGCCTTTTCCGCCCACAGCTGGGCTTCCTGCCAGTAATAAAGTCCTGCGTTGTAAAAGCTTAGCGCTTTCTCAAGATTTCTTATGTATTCATCTTTCCATGGCGCATCGTAAAATTTCGCGGTTTTTTTGTCAAAAGTCCTGCCGAGCCTAAGATGCTGCTCTATCAGCTTTAAATTTATGTGCATCTGAAAAAGGTAACGGTATTTTTCCCACTGTTTTTCTGTGTCTATTTTTGCATTCGCGTAAAGTGGATTCGCAAAGTCAGCCTGCGCCGCTTTTTCCAGCCAGTAGATGTTTTCAATGCAGTCGTCAGGGTACTGCTGGTAATGGACATGATAAAGCCTGTACCAGTCTTCCTTGTATTTTACCATGTACGCGCTTGCGGAAAAAACGCACGCAAAGGCAAAAATCATTGCGGCGGCGAAAAATTTTATTGTTTTATAAAAAGACTTCTTCACATTATTTTTATCGGAAAAAAAACTTTAAAATTAACCGGAAATCTTTGTTTTAAAGTAAAAGCGCGGGCTTTCTTTTTTTGGGCAACCCGGCGGAAAACCGCCGTCGGGCTTTTCAGGGTTTCATTGCGCACTAGCGTCCGCAACGGCTTCGCCGCCCTTTCAATCCCTGTTGCATTCATTCCATATAAAGTCGCTTATCTCATCAATCGGTTTTGCGGCGTCTACTTCTATTATTTTCATTCCTTCGCCTTTAGTTCCCCTGTATTCGTTTATTACCGCGTCGTATAGTTCGGCTGTTTTTTTCTGAAAACTGATTTTTTCGTAGATTTCTTTTGCTTCGCCGCGGCTGTTTACGCGCGCAAGTGAAATTTCCGGATCAATCTTAAAGTAAAAAAGAATTTCTGGCAGCGGAAAGACGCTGTTCAAGTGCTCCGGAAGCTCTTTTCCGCAGGTTACTGACTGATACGCAAGGCTTGAAAAGAAATAACGGTCGCTTACGGCGATTTTTCCTTTTTCAGTCTGTTCCGCAATTCCGTCCTTTCCAAACAGATGTTCACAGCGGTCGGCGGCAAAAAGAAAGGCTGCGGTTTTTTCATCGACCTTAAAATCGCCCCTGAGCATTTTTCTTAAAAATTTTCCAGTCTCGCCGGAAGTCGGTTCTGCTGTGACAAAAATTTTGCCATCCTCAAATCGCTCGGCAAGTTTTTTTATCTGCGTTGAAGTTCCTGCTCCGTCTATTCCTTCAAAAACGATGAAGTTCTTTAAAATCATAGTTTCCTTCCTTTGTTTGGGTTGCTTTGCGACTTTAATCTTTTTTATCGCGCAAAGTCTTGGCAAATTGACGCGCTTTTTCCGGTAGCCCATTCAATTTTTGTGCAGAATTTATAAAACTCGAAATTCGGGCTATATAAAAATTCTTTAAAAATTAGTTACAATACTATATCCGTAAGATGAAAAGGCTGTCTTTAAAAGAAACTCTCGCATTAACAATTTTTCTTCTCGTTTCTGTTCTTTCAGCATTTATGGTGCGTCCTCTGTATTCTTTTGTGTCGGCGGAGCTGAAGAAAAAAACACAGACGCTGGAAAGCATTGTTTCTGAAAAAACCGGGATGAATATTTCTTATGAAAAGTTTTCACCTTCAATTGTTACCGGCTTACGGATTAAGAATATAATACTGTCAGATGTGAATGACGGCAAGCGGATTGCCCAGATAAAAAAAATTGTCGTGCGTTACAGTATCTTTGATTTTCTTCGCGGACGGGGAATCTCTTCTGTAAAAGATGTGTCCGCGGACGGTATCCTGCTTGAAGTGAACAAGGAAAACCTGTTCCTGAAAAAGATTTCTGAATACTCAGGCAAAAGCGAAAAAGGGCATAAAACACTGAATGAAAAAAACATTCTTTTTGAATTAAAAAAAATAGCCTCGGAGCTTCCTTTCAATGTCTACGTAAAAAATGTCCAGCTTGTTTATTCTGGCGCGGACGAATACGCTTCTGTAAATTTTCGCAAGGTTTCCATAGCATATCTTACGCACTCCAGGGAACTTAAGATAAAAACTTCAGGCGGGGCGGCTTATTCAAATAAAGGCAGTCGCTTTTCCCTGGGATTTTCCGCAACCGGTTCAATTCCGAATGATTTTGAGGAAAGCTCGGTTACGTTCAGAATAAATGATTTTACGGACGGAAAATATTCGCTCAGCAAATTGAACCTTCTTCTTGGCTATAAGAACCGCACTTTTGAACTGCGCTCAATACAGAACGGTTATCCGCTTTATCTGCAGGGCGCTTATGGTCTGGATTCCTCTGAAGCGTCGGTTTTCTTGAGTACTAGGGATTTTAAGCCTGCCGGAATTGTTTTTTCGCGTCAGAATTCTGATTCGGCTAAAAAGCTGAAAAAACTTTCCCTTTCCGTAAATGCCGCGGCAAAATATAATTTTCAGACAAGGGATTTTTCGTATTCTTCCCGGGGAAAAGTCAGCGTGCCGGAGACAATCTATTCAGGCGGTTTTACGGCGGACTATTCTTTTTACGGCGATAAAAAAAGTGTTTCTGTGCAAAAAATGGAATTTCCGGGCCGAATATCGATGTTGATTATTCGGGAAGTTTTGAATACAAAGGCTTCCGGCTTTCCGGCGAGCTGAACGTCAATGCACTGAAGCTTCCGAACGGAGTGAACATTTCCACGGAACTTTACATAGATTCTCTTGAAAAAGGTTTTATGGCTTTTGCGCCGCAGCTCATGCTTGACCAGAAAACGCTTACCGCGATTCAGTTTTCCGCCGTTCCCGTAAAGGATTCTGTGGATTTTTCTTTTGAAGTTTCGGATTATTTTCATTCCGAGGCCGAAAACGCAGGAACAGTAAAGATTAACGGAAGCTACATCGGCGGCACAAGATACCTGCAGGCAAATATTTCTTCCAGCGGAATTTATCTGGACAGCGCGGCCCAGACGGTTTCTTGCTTTGGGAAAAATCCCGGAAAATCATCCTTCGGTTTTCTTTCCAGCTATATTTTTAACGGCGAATTTTTTGTTTCAACTGATTTCAGCAAGGTTTCCTTCAATGTTCCGTATGCCTTTGTTGCAAATACAAAAAAGGAAGGTCAGTTCTTTTACATTTCTCTTGACGGAAACGATTCTTCCATCAATATCAACCGCTTTGACTTTGTGAACGGCGGAAAACTTGTCCATCTTTCAGGAATTTATGAAAAATCACCTGATGAGGAAGATTCGTTTCTTTCTGCTGATTTGAACGCCGGCTCGATTCCCTACCATTTTTCAGGAAACTTTATGCCGGGAATTGTCTCTGTGACAGGCGACTATGGAGCGGCCTTTGACCTTAAAAAAAATGCGAATGGCAGGATTTCCGGAAGCCTTTCCGCGGACGGATTTCCATTTGACGCGAACGGCTCTATTTTTACGCTTTCAACCAATGCGTCTTTTACTTATTCTGATGAGGATGGAATAAACGTAAAAATTCCGCGGCTTGAAGTTGTTGAGGCCAGCGGAAAATATTCTTTTAATCCTGTCCTTAATGTTTCCGGCAATGTTACTAAATACGGCGTTTTTCTGGATACAATATCCTATTCGGACAAATATTCGGCGATTGAAGGTTCTTCTGAGCTTCTGTGGAACATGAATGAAAGTATTTTTGATTCGGCAAGGTTTTCCGCTGTCCTGAAAAATCCTGTTTCAACAGAAGGAATAAATGTTTCCATGGAACTTTCAAATCCGAACGGCGATGTTTTTTCTGCGGAAAATCTTAAGAATTCGTTTTATGTGAATTCCCAGGTTGTGTTCAATAATTTTGGCTTAAGCCGTTTTACCGCGGAAGAAAGTGAAAACAACCGTCTTTCCGCGACTCTGATTGTCTCGGGAATTCCTTCCAATCTATACGCCGGATTAAATGTGGAAAGGCTTTCTGTCATGTCTGCCGGAAAAGAAATAGATGTGAACGGTTCTGCGTTTATTGAAGAAAAAAATCTTACGGTAGATAACTTTAAGCTTTCCTGCAACAATCTTTCATTGAGCAATATTTCTGCCCAGTTTGACCTTAATACTTTTACCGGGCTTGCAAAGGCTGATTTTGATACTGTAGTCGCAAAGCAGACTGTTCACGCGCCTCTGGAATTTTCTGTTTCTGATACGGTTCTTAAAAAAGGAAGCTTTTTGCCGTCGGAATTTGCCGCCCGGCTTTCATGCGAGAAATTTTCAGGAACGCTTTTTAAAAAACAATTTCCTTTCTATATTTCTGTCCTTCATTCAGGAGGAGTCACAACGGTTTATTCTTCGGCGGAGCAGGGAATTTCCGGAACTATTTATAACGACGGAAAACTTGATTTTAAGATTGCGGATGAAAAACCTCTTCAGTTTTCGCTTTCCGGGAATTTAAAGAGCAGCCAGCTGGATGTCTCCGTAAAAAATGTAAAGGCGGATGTTGGAAAGCTCTTTGAATTTATAGATATCCCCCGGCTTAAAGTTTACAACGGAAAACTTGACGGTTCTCTTTCTATTTCAGGATTAAAGGCAGATCCGGAATTCCTTGGAACTTTCACCCTCTCTCAGGCTGATTTTACGCTTCCAAAGATTGTCTCCCAGCATGTTATTGTTCCTAAAACCCAGATTATTTTTGACCACAATAAAGTTCAGATTCCGATAGCCCGCGGTTATGTAAAAAAGCCGGACAATGTCATTTGCGCCGACCTGCGCGTTTTCTTTGACCGCTGGTCATTCAGCCGGCTGGAAAGCCACATCTGGAATCCGGACAATGCGTATATGCCGGGTGATTTTGAAATCCGCCTTGCTCATTTTAAGGGAGACGTGAACCTTGATGTGGATATTGCTTTTGAGGATCATTATCTTGACGTCCAGGGCGATGTTTTCCTTAAAAAAGTTACAGGAAGCGTCAAGACAAAGGAGCTTGCACTTTCTCCGCCGAAGCGTAACTGGTTCGCACGTTCGCAGATAAATCTGCATTTTGGCCAGCACGTTACTTTTATATTTGATCCGCTTTTGCGCGCGGTTCTTGTACCGAATACAGTGTTTGGTTTTAAGTACGATATGTCGAATGGAGATATGGAGCTTGACGGAGAGCTTGCGTTCCGCTCGGGGGACATTTCGTACCTTAGCCGGAACTTTTACCTTAAGAACGGTTCAATGCGCTTTAACAGCAATGACCCGACTTTTAATCCTCTTATAAGCGTTCAGGCGGAAACCCGTGAACGCGATGATTACGGAAATGACGTGCGTATTATCCTTACGGCGAACAACCAGTACCTTTTGAATTTTAATGCGCAGTTTTCTTCCATTCCTGCAAAATCAGAGGCAGAAATCCGTTCTCTGCTAGGTCAGATTGCGATAGGCGATTCTGAAAGGGTAAGCTCGCTTATCTTTGCTACAGGCGACTATGCCATTCAGTCTACAATCGGGCGTTCTATAGAGAACAAGTTGCGTGATTTCCTTAATTTTGATATATTGAGCGTCAGAACAAATGTTCTGCAGAATGCGCTTAACTATGGTCTGCTAGACAGAACGGAGGATTCAGAAAATTCTGGTTTCGGATTCGGTAACTTTTTTGATAACTCAACTGTTTATATAGGTAAGTACTTTGGAAGTTCTTTATATATGGATGCCCTTATGCACTGGTCTTACGACAGAACCAGGGTGGATGATAAGTTTACGGCAGGCGGTCTTGTATTCCGTCCGGAATTTGGTCTGGAAATAGAAGCGCCTTTCGGAAATATCCGATGGAATATGGCGCCTGATATAAACGGAATTAGAAATGATAGATTTGTATCTTCGACTTCTGTAACGCTTTCATGGAAATTTTCATTTTAAAAAAAAGGTGGTGGGTACACTCATGTCCTTGATGTTGAAAAGATTTAAACTTTTGCTTTCAGTGTTTTTGTTTTTTTCTGTTGCTGCTGTTTTTGCGCAGACTTCGGAAGATTCCGACTGGTTCTGGGGAAAAACCGTTTCCGAGATTTCTTTTGAAGGTCTCAGAAGCGTAAAGAAATCTGAAGTATCTGGCGTAACCAATAGTTTTATCGGAAAAGTCTTTGATGAGAAATTTTACAGTGATATTCTTGACCGTCTTTATGCGCTTGGTTACTTTGAGGATATAGAGCCTTTTGCAAAACATGACGCAAAAAATCCGGAAAGTAAACCTTGTGTTTACGGTAAAGGAGCACGCTGTTGTCGCATCGCTTAATTTTAAGGGAAATAAAAAAATCCGCAATAATGAGCTCCGCGATACAGTTTCAATGAAACCCGGCGATGTTTATATTGAGTCGAACGCTCTTGTTGATGAGCGCGCCCTTCGCGACCTTTACATAAAAAAAGGCTATATAGACGCGAAGATTTCTGTTTCCACAAGCGACTCCCAGGAAGGAGTTGATGTGACATTTGTAATAAACGAAGGAAATTCAACTGTTGTAAGCCAGGTGAATTTTTCGGGAAACACAGTTTTTTCCGCGCGCACATTGAAGAGTAAAATTTCATCGAAGGAAAAGGGCTTCCTGAAGGACGGAGCGTTCCAGCGTTCGTCTGTGGAGGCGGACAAACAGTCGCTTGTCGCCTATTATGCCACAAAAGGCTATATAGATGCCCGCGTTATTGATGTTGTTGAAAATTCTTCTTACAACGAAAAAAAGGAACGCGAGGAAATTGAGCTTACTTTTGTTCTTTCAGAGGGCGCTCAGTATACTTACGGCGGCCTTACGGTTTCTGGAAACGAGATTTTCAGAACAGAAAAACTTCTTTCGTATGTAAAGCTTAAAAACGGAGATGTCTTTAATCAGACAAAGTTTCAGGAAGGAATCGCCGGCATAACAAACCTGTATTACGAAAACGGCTATATGTCAAACGAATTCTATCCGACGGTTAACAAGGACCCTGAAAAACGCACCGTAAGCTATGCGCTTTCTATAAAAGAGCGTTCCCGCGCCCATGTTGAAAATATAATTATCAAGGGAAATACAAAGACAAAGGATCACGTAATCCTCCGCGAGCTTCCTATTGAACCGGGCGATGTTTTTAGCCGCGACAAAATCATGGCGGGGCTTAGAAACCTTTACAATACCCAGTATTTTTCAAGCATCGTGCCTGAGCCTGTTTCCGGCTCGGAAGAAAATCTTGTCGACCTTGTCATTACGGTCGAAGAGCAGAGTACGACATCCCTGCAGTTCGGAATGACTTTTTCAGGAATTGAAGATGCCGATGACCTGCCGATTTCTCTTTATGCAAAAGTTGAAAATTCCAATTTCCGCGGAACTGGAAAATCAATTTCTTCTGGTGTGACAATCGCTTCTAACGAGCAGTCGGTTGACTTTGGTTTCAGGGAAAACTGGCTTTTTAACCAGCCGATTTCTTTTTCAGAATCGCTTTCCGTTTATCATTCAAATTCCTATGCGCTGGCGTTGCGAATGCTTCCAAACGGTGTTTGACGACGATTATTATTACATGAACTACGAGTCTTTCGGGGCTTCGCTCGCTACAAGTTTTGGACGCCGCTGGCTTCCAAGGTTTGCAATCTTTACGCTTTCGGGCGGTATGACAAATTCAATCACAGACAATCTTTACGATGAATCTCTTTATATACCTCTGGATTCTGGCGTAAACAAATTTGCAAACCGTTTCGGTATAAAGAATTCGCTGTTTATGAATGCCTCGCTTGACAACCGCGATATTAATTACGACCCTACAAAAGGATGGTTTGTAAGCGAGCGTCTTGCCTGGTACGGACTGATTCCGGGGGTCGAAAAAGAATTCTATCTGCGTTCAGACACAAAGCTTGAGTCTTACTTGAAACTTTTTGATGTTCCGTTGTTCAACGGATTCTGGAATTTTAAGATGGTTCTTGCGGCCTACACTGGAATTTCCCTTGTTTATCCTGTTCCAGGAACTTTGTTCGGTGATTCCAGCAAAGTATACATTGACGGTATGTTTAACGGACGAGGCTGGACTAATATCTATAATGAAACGCGCGGAAAAGCGATGCTTTCTAACCGGGTGGAGCTCAGGCTTCCATTGTTCCAGGGAATTCTTGGCGTGGACGGATTCTTTGATGCTGTCGCTGTAAAGGACGAGCCTGAAGATTTGCTTAATAATCTTAAGCTTGATGATTTTTATTTTAGTTTCGGTCCTGGATTAAGGTTTCTTGTTCCGCAGTTCCCATTGCACTTGCTTTTTGCAAACAAATTCCGCGTAATAGACGGAGAAGTAAAATGGGACAGCACATGGCAGTTCGTCCTTTCGTTTAATATGACAAATAAATAAAAAGGTGGATTATATGAAATTTAAAGGCGCAAAATCAGTTCTTTTTGCTTTTATTTTAACTGCTGGCTCATCGCTTTGTGCGCAGCAGATTACAAAGTTTGGTGTTGTTGATACTGCGAAAGTTTACAACGCATATTTCAGAAATTCTACTTCAGTACGCAACTACGAAAAAAAGAAGGCGGATTTTCAGCAGGAAATAAATAAATACACAGACGAACTTCAGAAACTTCAGGCAAAAAAAGTTGACTACGAAAAAGCCGGAAACGATGCGATGGCTCAAAAAACCCAGGCTGAAATAACAAAAAAAACTGATTTTGTAGTTGAATACACAAACGCTAAATGTGGAGCTTGAGTCAATGCAGAAAACCCTCCAGGGATCTGACACATTTTATAATAATCTGTACAGCACGCTTTCAAGAATTGCTGAGTCTGGCGGTTACAGCATGATTTTAAGCCTTCAGCAGTCAAACGCCATTCTGTGGTATTCAAATTCTGTTGATATTACAGAACAGGTAATCGCCGAGTTAGGAAGATAATCTTGTGGATTCAGATGTAGCGCTTACTCCGGTATTAGAGCAGTATTTAAAAATCAAAGGCGAACATAAAAATGAGATTCTATTTTTCAGGGTAGGCGATTTTTATGAAATGTTCTTTGATGATGCTGTGGAGGTTTCCAGACTTCTTAATTTAACGCTGACTCATAAGGGCGCGGCTCCAATGTGCGGAATTCCATATCATGCCGCAAAAATATACATCGCACGGCTTCTTAGGGCCGGAAGAAAAGTTGTGATTTGTGAGCAGGTTGGAGATCCAAAGGCAAAGGTCTTACGGAACGAAAAGTTGTAGAAATAATTACTCCTGGAACTGCGCTTGAATCTGAATATCTTGAGGGAAATTCAAACAATTTTCTTGCAGCCTTGTCTGTAACTCATGGTTGCGCAGGCTTTGCGTTCATCGATGTTACAACAGCGGCTTTTTCGGCTACCAGCTGGCGTTCCTCTGAAATGGCGGAACAGTTTCCTAAGGAGCTGGGGCGTTGTTCTCCGCGTGAAATTCTTCTTCCGCAATCGTTAAGGCAGAACAAAGTTATTCAGGATTCCATTGCCCAGTATCCGGCTATGTCAATTTCATATTATCCGGACTGGGATTTTAATGCTGAATTATCCTATAAAAAGCTTGTTGAGCAGTTTAAAACGGCGAGCCTTTTGTCCTTCGGGCTGGAAAAAACTTCTGCGGAGGTTGCGCCGGCCGGTTTCTTCTTGATTATCTTGCAAAGACTACGAATACAGTTGTTCCCCACGTAAAGTCAATAAAAGTTTACAAGGACACGAATTATCTTATTATTGATGATTCAAGCCGCCGGAATCTTGAAGTTGTTGCAAATTTGCGCGATGGCTCTGTTCAGTTCAGTCTTCTTGAATGTCTTAATTTTACCCGGACAGCGATGGGAAGCAGGATGATTCGCCAGTGGCTTTTGTATCCGCTTACTGATGTTCAGAAAATCAATGCAAGGCAGTCGCACGTGCAGCTTTTTTATGAAAACCGAAACCTTATGGATTCTGTGCGCGAGAAAATTAATCCGATCCTTGATATTGAGCGCCTGGCTGGAAGAATCGCGATGGACAGGGCTCATGCGAAGGATTTGCAGGCATTAAAAGCGAGTCTTGTCGCGTGGTTAAAAGCAAGAAATGAACTTTCAGATTTCGATTTTGCCTCAATTGATGATGCGCCGGCGGTTGAAATAATTGATTTGATTCAAAATGCTATTTGCGAAGACCCTGCGACTTCTCTAACAGAAGGAAGAATTATAAAGGCCGGATGGTCGGATGAGCTGGATCACTGGAGAAACGTTCGCGACAACTTTGGACAGATTCTTTCCGACTACGAAGCTGAGGAACGTGAGCGGACCGGAATTTCAACCTTGAAAATAAAATGCACAAATGCTTTCGGCTATTTTATTGAAATCAGCAAAGGAAACTTTCTTCCGTGCCGGCTGATTTTATTATGCGCCGGGCTCTTGTGAACGGCGACCGCTATACAACTCCAAGGCTTCAGGAGCTGGAACACGAGCTTAACGAAGCCGGTACAAAAATTCTGGAGCTTGAAAGAGATTTGTTTGTTGAAATCCGCTCGAAACTCCACGATTACGTTTCTTATCTTATGCAGACGGCTTCTGAAATTGCCTACACGGATGCGGCGTCCTCATTTGCAAAGGCTGCTGTCCTGAACAACTGGATCCGCCCTGAGGTTGTGAATTCCGGGGTTTTTAATGTAAAAAAAGGACGCCATCCTGTTGTTGAAAAACATTTGCCTTCCGGAGAATTCGTTCCTAACGACTTGAATATCTCAGCAGATAGCTATGATGGGAAGACTTTCTGCCTTATAACCGGACCGAATATGGCCGGAAAAAGCACGTTTCTTCGTCAAAACGCTCTGATTTCTCTTCTTGCTCAGACAGGCTCGTTTGTTCCGGCTGAATATGCTGAAATCGGCGTTGTCGACAGGATTTTCTGCCGTGTTGGTGCTAGTGACAACCTTGCGCGTGGTGAATCTACTTTTCTTGTGGAGATGACGGAAACTGCAAATATTTTACGCTCTGCGACAGAAAAATCTCTTGTCATAATGGATGAGGTAGGGCGCGGAACAAGTACGGAAGACGGACTTTCCATCGCATGGGCAGTTAGCGAATTCCTTCTGAATAATATAAAATGCAGGACACTGTTTGCCACTCATTACCACGAATTGACCAGAATTGAGCATAAAAAGCTGGAGCTTCTCTGCATGGAAGTAGCCGAGCAGGGCGAATCCGTCACCTTTTTAAGAAAGGTCAAGGTTGGAGCCAGCGAGAATTCCTATGGAATTCATGTTGCAAAACTTGCCGGTATTCCGGAAGCGGTAATAAAGCGCGCCAATGAGATTCTCTGTCATATTCAGAATGTCGCTGAAAACAAACCTGTTCTGGACGAAATTCCTGAATATCATGAAAATGAATCTATAAGGCAAGAGCCTGTCGCTCCTGGTCTTTTTAGCGATGAAGAGATTGTGCTTGACGAAATTCTTTCCGCAGATCCGGATAATATGACACCTCTTGCGGCTTTGCAGATGATTTCCAGATGGAAAAAAGCTCTTTCCGGAAGATGATTCTGTGTTTCTTGCGGCAACTTGTGTGATTTGAATTTTCGCAGTTTTTTGTCCGTTTATTTCAGTTTTTAACTTTTTTTTGCAATATATAAATGTGAACAAATTCTTTTTCTGGATTCAGTCCGCGGTGATGGCGGTCGGGCGATTTGTGTTTTTATTCCTTGCAGGAGGAACTGAGTGCGCTGTCTGCGGGGATGATACTGGTCTGCTGCCTGTCTGCGATGATTGCAGGAAGAAATTTTTTGCGGTAAAGCCTGCCGGTCTTGGAGTTTGCAAAAACTGCGGCAAGGAGCTTATTTCCGAAGATGATGTCTGTATGGAATGCAGGAAAAACCTTCTTTTGAAAAATTTGGACGGGGCTTTTCCGTTGTTTTCGTACCGCCTTTGGAATACAAGCTTGCTGTGCAGGTGGAAACTTGAGGATGAACGGATTTTTTCGGATTTTTTTGCAGAACTGATGAATGAAAGGTTGAGTCAGGTTTGTAAGATGATGGGAAAATTTGTTGTGGTTCCTGTTCCGCCCAGGCCTGGAAAAATCAGGAAAAAAGGCTGGGATCAGGTTGATGAGATAAGCCGGATTCTTGAATTCAGGTACGGATGGAAGGTGATGAGGATTCTGAAGCGGCACAACAATATCCAGCAGAAAACCCTCGAACGCAGTCAAAGAATGGAAATGATCGGGAAAGCGTATTCTTTGGCCGCAGACGTTAAGGTTGCGCCGGAGACTGTATGTCTTATGGATGATGTTCTTACTACCGGAAGCACAATTGAGTCTTGCGCTGAAAAACTGAAAGGTTCAGGCTGCAAAAAAGTGTTCGCTGTAACTTTGTTTTCCGTGGACCGCTGAGGCGGCGGACGGAATGTAATTAATTGCAAAAACCGGTTTTTCATAGTATGCTTATTGAAGAGGATTTTATGGATACAGAAGATTTTCAGATTCAGTTAGTTACTTTCCGTCTTGGAAACGAGTTATATGGTGTTGATATTATGTCTGTAAAGGAAATTGTAAGGATTCAGCCAATCCGTCCGATTCCAAATGCACCGAATTATATGGTTGGAATTTTAAATCTTAGGGGAGAAATAATTCCTATAATAGATCTTCATCGTCGTTTTAATATTCCCTTTGCAAATGAAGAAGACGAGCTTGATGAGCTTGAAAGCGGATTTATAATTCTAAATATCAATGGCAAACAGCTTGGAATAATAATCGACCGCGTTTCCAGGGTTGCAACCGTCAATTCTTCAGATATTCAGGCGGCGCCGCGGATGTCCGGCGGAATTGGAAGTGAATATATCAGGGGCGTTGTTCGAAATGACGATGGCTACTTGATTATTCTGGATATTGTCAGGCTTTTTGATCCGAAAGAACTTCAAAAAATCGTAGGAAATTTTTAAAATACTTAAATGATTCAGACTTATAGTACAACAATTCGACGAAAAGAAATGGATGCCGTGCTTACCTGTATGGTCGATGAGCGGATCGGACCCGGGGAGCTTAACGGCAGGTTTATTCAGACAGTAAAAGAGTTTTTTGGATGCGATGGCGCGGTTGCGTTAAGGAATCCTGCTTCTGCGTTGAAATATGCCTTGCGTTCGATAGGTTTAACCCGGGTGAAACAATAATGATTTCAGCGCTTGCTCCGGCATGGCATTATCAGGCTGCCGCGGATTTAGGCTACAAGCCGCTTGTTCTTGACGTTGATGAAAATTCCGGGCTTGTAAACGCAGAAATCGTAAAAAAAGGAATCGAAAGCGGCGGACGTCTTCTTTTGCTTCACGAATCTATGGGAATTCTTCCTGAAATTGATGAGATAAACGCGCTTGGAATTCCGGTTATAGAAGATGTTTCTAAGAGCGCAGGCGCATATTTTCCGACTTATGATGAAAATAATAATCCTATAGAAGGCAGAAAAGCCGGTTCGATGGGAGTATTTTCAATCCTTGGACTGGAGGAGCACGACGTGGTTACTGCTGGTGGAGGTGCTGTTCTTATGGCTCCGAACCGCCGGGAATGGATTGTGCTTAAAAAATTTGTTGACTCAATGCCAGGAACAGAGCTTCTGCCGGATCTGAATTGCGCTTTGGGCTGGGTCCAGTTGAAGGAATTTAAACATAACGAGCTTTTGCGTAAAAAAATATTCGGTCTGTTCCAAAGGGCTTGCATGAGCGGACGGCACAGGATGTTTATCAGGGGATCTGGCGCGGTTGTGCCTGCCGCAAAAGGTGTTGCCGCTGTCCCAAAAAACGATGGCGAAAATTCAGAAGGAGAAACTTACGACTATACATCGACGATGTGCTGTTTTCCTCTGATACTTACAACTTCATTTAAAGATATAAAACAGTATGCCGCAAAAAAAGACATTGAGATTTCACAGGCGTACGAAGATTCTGTTATGGCGTTAAAACAGGATGAAATTTCGTCTGAATGTATAAAAGCGAAGTCGCTGTATCTGCGTTGCGTGCTTTTTCCGCTTTATCCGCGGCTTACGCATTCGCAGGTTGCAAAAATAGTAAAAGTCTTGGGAACTTTGCCGTAAACAATGAAAAATTGCCTTATAATCGTAAACACGCACAAAAAAGAATCTCAGGAAATGGGTCAGTTTATTTCTGAATACTTAAAAAGAAAGAATATTGATTCCCGTTTTTTTTCTTTTGACGGATTAACGGACGGTATGCCATGCGGCGCAAAAAAAAATCCCTTTGAGTCGGTTGATTTTGTTGTTACGCTTGGAGGTGACGGAACGGTTCTTTTTGCCGCACGGGGTTGTGTGGAGCATGAAATTCCGGTCTTTCCGGTAAATTTCGGAGAGTTCGGTTTTATAGCAAGCATACAGAAAGATGAATGGAAACGTGAGCTGGATTTGTTTTTGGAAGGGAAGGCAAAAATCGCTGAAAGAAATATGCTTCAGGCTGTTGTTATAGACGGAAAAACAGGAAAAGATGTCTATTTTGGAACAGGATTGAATGATATTGTAATAAGCGCAAAAATGGCTAGCCGGACAATCCTTATGGGCGTGGACTATAATTATGTTAGTCTTGGAAAGTTTAAGGCTGACGGAATAATTATCTGCACTGCGACCGGTTCTACGGCATATTCTTCTTCTGCAGGCGGTCCGATTGTCGACCCTACAATGGATGCGATTATCCTTACTCCTAAAAATTCATTTTCACTTTCGAGCAGGCCTTTGGTTTTAAATCCGCATGGTGAGCTTGAGATTACAATTCTTCCTTCGCGTGAATCTGATATTATAATTACGCTGGACGGACAAAAACCTTTCGATATTCACGAAGGTGATTGCATAAAAATCCGCCAGATTTCAAAAAAAGTAAAGCTTGTAGGTTGTACGGCTGAAAGATTTTACGAAGCCCTTCAGTCAAAACTAAACTGGGCAGGAGGTCCTCATGCTTGAAGATCTTTCAATCAAAGATTTTGCAATTATTGAAAGTGAGCATATAGAATTTTCAAATGGATTTACAGTTCTTTCAGGAGAAACCGGCGCCGGTAAATCAATTTTGATTGGAGCGATGTCATTTCTTCTTGGCGGAAAAGCTGATGTAAATCAAATTCGTTCTGGAGCGCACGAGGCTCAGGTTTCTGGAACTTTTTATCTTGATTCAAAAGAAAATCAGAATCCTGCGCTGGAATGGCTTAACGACCATGGAATTGAGACAGAGAACAATAGAATTCTTTTGCGCAGATATATCCGGGATAACGGCCGGGCTGGAGCATGGATCGGCTCAACGCCTGTAAACAGAACGGATTTGGCGGAATTTTCGTCATTTCTTGTTGATATTCACGGCCAGCACGAGCACCAGTCCTTGATGCGAGTTCCCGAGCACAGAAAATTTCTTGACGCGCGCGCAGGAATCTTGCCGGAAGTAAGTGCTTTTACCGCGCTGTATATGGAGCTTGTTGAAAAACGCAGGCTGCTTGCCCAGCTTGATTCTTCCGATGCGGACAGAACCAGAAAGATTGATATGTATAATTTTGCGGTAAAAGAAATTGAAGACGCAAAACTTAAGCCGGAAGAAGATATTCAGCTGGAGGAAGAGGAGAACCGCCTTTCTTCGTACGAAAAACTTTTCGCAGGCGTTGATTCTATACGCAATATGCTGGACGGCGGAGACGAGTCTGTCGTTTCTCTGCTGAAAAAAATACGACGCGAAAGCCAGAATATTTCCATTCTGGATAAAACTCTTTCAAGTCTTGACACGCGTATTGAGTCTGCTTTTTATGAGTTGAACGATATTTCCGAGGAGTTCGCTTCCTATGCGAATAAGCTGGTTTATGATCCGTCCCATCTTCAGGAAGTTCAGGACAGGCTTTCGTTGATTTACAGTCTGAAGAAAAAATATGCTTCGAGCCAGAGCGCGCCTTTAAAAGAAGTTTTTGATTATTATGAGAACGCTCAGAAATCCCTTGAACAGCTTGGAGCAGGCTCTGAAAACAGGGAAGAGCTGATGAAGTCAGTTTCTGAGCTTGAAAAGAAAGTTTATCTTGCCGGAAAAAATCTTTCGGAAAAACGCCGTGCCACCGGAGACAAGCTTGCTTCAGAGGTCGAGGCTCTTCTGAAAAACCTTGGAATGAACGGAACTCGCTTTGCGGTCAGCATTACTGCAAAACCTGGCGATCAGATAGAGCAGAAATGCGGCCCTTATGGATTTGACAACATAGAATTTCTTATAAGCGCAAATCCTGGCTCGCCCCTTTTGCCTCTTGCAAAAATTGCTTCCGGCGGAGAAATTTCCCGGGTAATGCTTGCCCTGAAAACAATTTTTGCGCAGAACGATCCTGTTCAAACCCTTGTTTTTGATGAGATTGATACCGGAATCGGCGGAGAAGTTGCCGTTGCCGTTGGTTCACACATGAAGGCGCTTGCAAAAAATCGTCAGATTTTCTGCATTACACATCTTGCCAGTATCGCAGTATATGCCGATAATCAGATTAAGATTGAAAAGGGTGTCGCGGAAGGAAAAACTGTTTCCAATGTCCATCCGATTCAAGGCGAGGAGCGTGTTTCTGAGATTGCAAGAATGCTTTCGGGCGATGCTGATTCAGCGGCTTCCATTGAACACGCAAGGGCAATGCTGGAAAAATACTCAGGGGGATTTTAATGGCAAAGATTTCAGAATCAACGCGGCTTGAATTTGCTGAAACGATAAAACCGTATCAGAGCAAAATATTGGCGATTCTTGCTAAAGAAAAGACAACATTGAACAGCATAAATGGAAATGCGCCGGATTCATGCTACAAAAAACTTATGCTCTGTGATGACATGATTTATGTTTCCTCACTTTACATGGCGCAGAACAGCCTTTCCTTAAAAATTCTGGAAGTTAAGAATAATGATGCGCTCAATGAAGCAAGAAAAATTCTTTACAAGGCGATTATCTATCTTGAGGAGCTCGTGACTAATTTTATTGATGTTCCGTATTCAGAGCTTGCAAAATATCATGAGAATATAAAAGACATGCCAATTCAGGAACGCTACTATCTTATCAGGAAACTTGGGCTTGCGATAACGCTCCTTGAAGACGCATTTGGCGACAATTCAAAATGGAAATGGTCTTTTGTTGAATTGAAGGGAAGATTCGCGGTTGTCGCAAAAAATCTTATTGATATGCGCAGCGCGGTAAAATCATATTTAAACCCGAATGATGAAAATTATGAGACAACTGTGCTTTATATAAGGCTGATTGGAAAACTTCTTGATGCATCTTCTGCCGGTTACCGTGATAAGTACGAACTTTCAACGCGCCGGATTGATGATATGCGGAACGCGATAAAATTTCTTCTTGCGCGCCATAAGTTGGCTCTTGCAATCGGCGACAAAAATTATGCGGAAGAAGTAAAGAAGAAGGCGATTGTCTGGAAAGAAAAGATGGATTCGGACCAGAAGTCCGGTTTAAGCCGATAACCCTAAAAACAGGAAAGATGATGTTCAGTCAAAAATTTGCGCTAAAGCTTTTTGAAGGTTTTTCAATACAGAGATGGACTGATTTGGTCCGCCCTTTTGATATTGTTGAAATGGATAAGGCTGCTGAAAAAATGGTTCTTGGGTACATCATTGGAAAATACGAGGAAAACAAGGGAAATTTCATAGACTGGAACTGGATGATTTATGCCTCTCTGTTTGATTTGCTTTCAAAAATAGCGCTCTGCGACATAAAAGCACCCGTTCTTGATATGCTGAAAAGGGAATACACGCAGGAATATCTTCATCTGAATGAATGGGTTTTAAAAACTTACAGACCTTTGCTTTGCGACAGGGAACTTTTTTCAAAATTTACGATTTATACCGGTCAAAAGGCAGGCCAAATTCCCATTCCGGAAAAATCAAAGCTTGCGGCAAGGGTTTTTTCTGCCGCAAATAAGTTCGCCACACTGCGTGAGCTTCAGATGCTAAAAAATGTGAACGAGCCGGAGCGGCTTGCCCAGATTAACCATGAGCTTCAGGAGCAAATTCAGCATTATCTGGACCTTGCCGGAATGCAGAATCTTGTGACGCACCAGCGTTCCTATTCCCTGCTTTTAAAAATTGAGCAGCTTCGTTTTCAGATACGCTGGAATCAGACGCCGCGCGTTCCAAAAACATCTGTTCTTGGACATTGCTTTTTTGTCGCGGTTTTGACTCTTCTTCTTTGCCGGGAAAGCGGCGCGCAAATGTCGGAAAAACGTATTATCAATAATTTTTTTACAGGTCTTTTTCACGATTTGCCTGAAGCCGTAACGCGTGATATTATTTCCCCGGTAAAACAAGCGACAGATGAGCTTCCTAATATTGTAAAGAAAATTGAAGACGAGATTGTAAACAAGGAGCTTGTTCCGTTGATGGAGCCCTTTTTTAAGGATGAGCTTATATATTTTACGAGCAATGAATTTGCAAACCGGATAAAAAATCAGGAAGGTCAGACAGAAGAGGTTTCCTGGGAAAAATTGAACGAAAAATATAATTCAGAGGAATTCTCTCCGGTTGATGGAAAAATCGTCCGCATTGCTGATCATATTTCGGCTCTAATGGAAGCCGATATTTCAATAAAACATGGAATTACTTCAGATCACTTGAAATTCGGGAGAAAAAATATGCTTGAAAATTATCCTGCTGGAAAAGTGATAAACGGAATTGACGCTGGAAAAATTTTTCACGAAATTGCCGGAAATTAACAGAATATTTTATGGTTTTCTGCCGATAATAAGACTATGAAAATTTCAAGGATGTTAAAATCAGTCAATATTGCATTAATTCTTTTTTCGTTGTGTTGTTTCAGTATGTATGCTGATTCATCTTATATCGTAAAAAAAGGTGATACGCTTTATTCAATAAGCAGAAAATATCAGATTACCGTTCCGGAGCTCAGGGCGGCGAATAATCTTTCTGAAAATGATGTGCTTAAAGCCGGCGCAAAGCTTGTGATTCCTGCTGCTGATATAGAAAATGCGGCGGCCTTGTCCGCGTCTAAAACTTCTGATTATAAAAAGGATTCTTCAAGGGCTTCTGCAACAGCGGCCTATGTTGTTCAAAAGGGCGATACTCTGTATGGAATTGCCCGCAAATACAATATAAAGCTGAACGAGCTTCTTTCGCTTAATAATCTTGATAATTCTTCGACGATAAAAATAGGGCAGAAAATTCTTGTTCCTGCGGAAATTTCAGGTTCAAATAAATCAGGAGCGTCAGTTTCCAAATCTGGCGGAACTGCAAAGCCTGCTGGTTCTTCATCAAATACTTCTTCAGATAAAAAGCCTGACTCGCCCGGAAAAAATAACGCTTCTTCTACGAATATTCCTTCTAAAGGCGTTTCATGGCCGCTTTCAAATCCTGTTGTAAAGAATATAAGCGGAAAAGTCGGCGGCGTTCAGCTTACAGGAAAAGACAATGAGTCTGTTGTGGCTGTCCGGGAGGGAACTGTAATGTATACAGGCATTTACCGCGGTTTTGGAGAGGTTATTTTCATCCAGTCAAAGACAGGCTTGATTTATTCATATTCAGGTCTGAACAAAGTTTCGGTAAAAAAAGGCGATTACGTTGTCTTCGGCGCAGAACTTGGAAAAACTGGGCGCGGCAATGATTCCAGCATAAAGTTTATGGTTTTTCAGAACGGAATGCCTGTTAATCCGGCGACTGCTCCGCGCGGCTAAAATAATTTCTGTCTGTCTGCGCTGGCTTTTATAAGTTCAAGAAATATGTTTCCGCATATTTTTGCGTCATCGTATGCCCGGTGTGCGGCTTTTATGCTTATATTAAAGTAATCCGCCAGAAACGGCTGGTTGAATTTTTCAAGTTCCGGCAAAGCCCAGCGGGCAAACCCCAGCGTGTCTATTACATTGTTTTTATTTTCTTCAAATCCGGCCCTTTCAAGTTCTGCTTGCAGGAATCTCATGTCAAAATGCACGTTATGACCTATTATTATTGAATCTTTTATAAAGTCGCAAAAAGACGGCAGAATGTCCTTTATCAAAGGCTGGTTCTTTACCATTTCGTCGGTGATGTGATTGATTTTTATGCATTCTTCCGGAATAGGTTTTTCAGGGTTAAGCAATGTGTTGAACGTTGCGATGCATCCGTTGCAATCGAACTTGACAGCCCCGATTTCAATTATCCGGCATTCATGACAGTCGAGGCCTGTAGTTTCTGTGTCAAAGGCGACAAATGTTTCACCTGATTTTACAAGATGAAACATTTGCCTGTAATCCTTTAGGATTTTATTTACCAGCGGCATCAAGAAGTTCGTTTATGTCTGAAGTTATTTTATCGCAAAGAACCGAGGCTTCTTTTTTTGCTTCTTCAAGCGCTTCGTCTGTTGAACCGTTCACATCCGTTCTTGTGTTTATGTAGAATTTTATTTTTGGTTCTGTTCCGGACGGACGCGCAGAAACTATTGTGCCGCCTTCAAGGAAGAACTGGAGCACATTGCTTTTTGGGAATGTAAGCTCAGTTTTTTCTGAAGGATTCGCAGGATTATATTCCGTTGAAGTCTGTATATCCCGAATTTTAAGGACTGTTTTTCCGGCAAGGGTTTTGAGTCCTTCGTTTCTGAGTTTTGACATGATTCCTGCCATTGTCTCAACGCCGGCAGAACCCGGAAAATTCTTTGAAATCGCGCGGTCTTCAAAGTATCCGAATTCTTTGTACATGTCATCCAGATGCTCAAGAATGCTCTTTCCCTTTGAACGCCAGTACATTGTCATCTCTGCGCACATTGCTGCGGCAGAAACTCCGTCCTTGTCCATGACCTCTGTTTCAACTTTGTATCCGTATGATTCTTCAAGACCGAATACATAGTGTCCTATTCCTTTTGCTTCACGTTCAGCTTCGATTGCGGCAATCCACTTGAATCCTGTAAGACATTCAGTCATTTCAACGCCATATTTTTTACAGATGTAGTCTCCGAATGGTGAAGTTACGATTGAGCGGATGCAGTATGAATCTGCCGGAAGTTTTCCAAGTTCCTTTCTTGTAAGGAAAATATATTCCATTAAAAGACCGCCCATCTGGTTTCCTGAAAGAAGTACGAAATTTCCGTTTTTGTCAGGGAATGCGGTTCCAAAACGGTCTGAGTCAGGGTCTGTCGCCATTACACAGTCGGCTTTTGTGGCAGTTCCAAGTTCTACCGCCATTTTCATAGCTGGTTTTTCTTCCGGGTTCGGTTTTTCTACAGTTGGGAAATTTCCGTCCGGGTTTCGCTGCTCTGGAACTGTCTTTACAGTAAGACCAAGGTCTCCAAGGACTTTTTCAACGTGCATCGCGCCTGTTCCGTGAAGCGGAGTGTATACAACATTTACGTTTTTTGCATATTCTTTAATCAGCTCAGGACGGAAAAGCTGTTCTTTGCACATTGCCCAGTATTTTTCGTCAACTTCTGAGTCAATCAGGACAAGCTTTCCTGATTTTATAGCATCTTCTTTGATATTGTCTTTACGTCTGTTACTTTATTTACTTCATCAACAATTCCGACGTCATGAGGCTCTATGACCTGCGCGCCGTCGTTCCAGTATGCTTTGTATCCGTTGTAGATTTTCGGATTGTGTGAAGCTGTTACAACAACTCCTGTGTCAGCCTTGAAATAGCGGATAGCATAGGAAAGCTCCGGAGTAGGGCGAAGTCCTGTAAACAGATATGCTTTTATTCCGTTTGCGGCAAATAAGAGCAGTCGCTTCAGCGAATACGTCAGAATTCTTCCGGCTGTCGTAGGCAACTACAGCGCTGAGCGTTCCTGCCTTTGCCTTTTCCGGGAATGCCTTTATAACGTAATTTGCAAGTCCCTGGGTCGCCAGATTGATTTCAAGGGTGTTCATGCGGTTTGTTCCGCCGCCCATTATTCCGCGGAGACCTCCCGTTCCAAATTCAAGAGTGCGGTAGAAACGGTCTTCCAGTTCTGTAAAATCTTCTTTTGCAATCAGATCTTCAACTTCTTTTCTGAACCGCTCGTCTTTTTCCGCCGCGATATATTCTTTTGCTCTTTTAAGGATTTCTGCCTTATCCATTATTTTAATCTCCTGTAAGAAATCAGTTAAAAAAAATTGTTCAATAAAACTATACAGAATTTTCAATTATTATAAAAGTCTTTTAGATGAATATTTCAGCGCAATTGCGTCGGGCTTGCCGCCTTTGTTTTTATTAATTCAATAAGCTTGCGCATTATGCCGGCGGCATGGAAATCTTAATTTTTACTGCGGAGCGCATATTTCTTTTCTATATATCTTGTTGTTTTTACAGTAATTATCTGATAAAATATTGTTGATGGAAAATTCTGCGTTTGATTATGGTACATTTTCTGTAGTTAATAAAACGGTTTTTAGAGAGAGAGCTATGCTTGAATTTCCAGGGGAATTTAAGCCTGTCGTTTTTACGGAAAAACAGAAGAAAAACTTTAAAAAATTTGCCTTAAAAGTTCAAAGACTTAATCAGAAAAAAGAACGTGCCGAAAAAAGGCAGGCGCTGCGAAATGCCGTCGCAGCCGAAAAACAGCGGAAAAGACAGGAGCAGGCGGCTTCCAGGGTAAAACATCCGATTGGCGTAAAGCTGATAAGCATTATTTCCACAATTGTTATAGTTTCTTTAACCGGACTTGCGTGGCTTGTTTCTGCGTTTGTCAGCAAAAATACAATTCAGACTGCAAGGCAGAACAATTTTGTAATCAATTCGCGCATGGCTTCTGATTTGCAGAACCGCATAGACAACGTAGTCTCGAATGTCTCTACATTTACCGAGCTTGTGAAAAATGCGGAATATGACGAAAATCCTACGGCCGCAAAAGAATTTTCATTCAGTTTTTTCAGTAAAAATCCGGAAATTGTGGCGGTTTTCCTTCCTTCCTCAGAATCCAAGTTTTTGAATTTTCAATTTTTGGGCGAAAACGAGCTGGACGAGACTTCTGTTGATTCTTACATCGCTTCTGAAGACGAAAGTTTCCTTCGCGCTCAGCAGGGAAATTTTGTAATTCAAAATGCTTCTCCTTTTTTCAGTGTTCCGGTTCTTTCTTTATTCTATCCGGTTTCAGACAGTACGGATGAAGAGCCTGTGGCGGTTTTGTTTTCTACGGAAAAAATTGTTGAAAATTTTTCATCAGAAAGTATAAATAAATCCATCTTTGTCAATGAAGACGGAATTGTCCTTGTTTCTTCGGATGTCCAGGAAATGATGCGCGCCGAGGACTTTGGAAAAAGTCAGGTTGTCCAGGAAATGCTGAAAGGCGGGGAAGAAAGCTTGTCTTCTGTAAACAAGCAGAGCGAATTTTCAGACAGGGAGACATTCAGAAATGCGGGAAAAGAAGTTCAGTACATCGGTGCGTTCAATAAACTGAAAAAAGGAAATGCCGGTGTTGTAACGGTTGTTCCCACTTATAAAATTCTTGAGGAAACCAGAAAAATCACAACCCTTATTGCTTTTCTTGCGGTTGCTATTCTTGCCGTTGTAATTATTGTAATCTGGTTTTTTTCAAAGACGATGAGCGTTCCTCTTAAGCAGTTGACGGCTGTTGTGAACCAGATTAACAAGGGCGATTTTAACACGGAGCTTTTTGGCGATTTGAAAACCCATGGAAATGATGAAATAGGCGTTCTTATAAACAGTACTAAAAACGAGCGCGAAATTTTAAACACTTTCACAAAGCTTACCAACAAAGGTGTAACGCAGGCTATCATCAGAAAAGAAATTGATTTTGAGCCTCATCTAAAAGATATAACGATTTTTTTTAGCGATATACGCGGATTTACCGAAATTTCAGATGGCTTCAAGAACAGGTTTGGTGAGCGCAGCGCGGCTGAAATAATAAATTTTCTGAACGATTATATGAGCCGCATGGTAAGCTGCATAAAGCGCACCGGCGGAACGGTAGACAAATTTGAAGGCGATGCGATTATGGCGTGCTGGGGCGTATTGCGCCAGGAGCCGCTTGACTGGGAAAGCCTTCCAGACGACGACCCTGAAAAAATTGAAATGAAGGCTAAGCATGACCTGTATGTAAAGGAAGATGCCCTTGCCGCTATACGGTCCGCGCTTGCGATGCGATATTCCCTTATGGAATACAACAAAGAAGCGGAACAATTTACAAAGGAGCATGCAAAAGATAAGGATTCTGTCTATAAACCACATATAAAAAATGGAAGCGGAATGAATTCGGGACGCGCGACTGTTGGCTTTATGGGTTCTTACGACAAGATGGAATTTACTTCGATTGGCGATGCGGTTAATTTTGCGAGCAGAACAGAAGCTTCCAACAAGCCCTGCGGAACTGATATGCTTATTACAGAAGATACTTACGATATTCTGAAGAAAGATTGCATAAGGTGCAGGGAAAACAATTTTTCAATCAAGCCGGAAAACCTTAAAAATGAAATCATAGTTGAAAGAATTCCTGTTGGTTTTGAAGTAAAAGGAAAGGGAATTCAACATTTTTACGGCGTAGTGAATATGCCGAATTTTGATATTGCCGAATTTTTTGAAGAGATTCGGCCTGGATTTACTGTAGATTCTGAATGTGAGAAAGTTCTTGGTCCGAAAGGTCCTAGGACTATTGCCGAGGTTCGTTCCCTGCTGGGAATTGCGACGCCGGATTTTGAAAAGGTGAACTTAAATGAAACGGAAAGCAAAATTCAAGTCGCATCTGATTGATTTTCTTATAGTTTTAGTTTGTCTTTCTGTTTGCGGCGTAAGCTTATATTTTTTCACTCAGGAACTTAACCGTTCTACCGTAAGAACTGACAAGGAAAAGGTTGCGACAATCTATTTTAAGCAAAAAGTTGCTCAGCGCCAGTTCGATGACAGCGTAGTATGGGAACGGCTTTCTCAAAATTCTCCGCTTTATGATAAGGACACAATTTATACATCGGATTTTTCCCAGGCAATAGTAAAGTTTAATGACGGAACAAAACTTGAGCTTTATGAAAATACAATGCTTAAAATTTCTTATTCAGAAAAAGGTGTTGAAATAAAAGTTTCTGGCGGAGACATTCAAGTTGACGGTTCAGAATCCAAAAGCGGAAAAGGAATAACTGTCTCAACGAATGATGGAACGACAGTAAAGATGGATTCTGGAAGTAACCTTGCTGTAAAATCTGGTTCTTCCGGCGGAATGAACAGCATAGAGCTTCATGGCGGAACTGCGGAAATTGAAACGAAAAACGGCGGAACTGAAAAAATTTCTTCAGGAGAAAGCGTTAATATAGAAGAGTCTGGCGCGGTTACAAAAAATCCGGTGACCGTTACATCTGTCTCAAAAAATTTGAATCTTCTTAAATTTGATGAAAACTCGCTTCCTGTAAGGCTTCAGTGGAAAGTCCGTGAACCTGAGAAAAATCAAAAAGTTATTGTACAGACTTCCTTTTCTAAAGATTTTTCAAAAATAAAAGAAACCTATGTTCCTTCCGGAAACAGCATTGAAATTCCTGTTGATGCCGGAGTTTTGTACTGGCGTGTCTTTGTGGAAAATGAAAAAGACAAGCCTTCGTCTGGAAAAATATCTGTAACGAATGTTGACCCTGTTGTTGCACTGTCGCCGGTTTCTGCCTCGGAATTTTTTTACAGAACGGAAGTTCCCAAGATTCTGTTCAGCTGGAACGGAAATGATTTTGCCGGGCATTATAAACTTGAAATTTCTGACTCGCGCGATATGAAAAATATAATTTTTTCTGAGTCAGTAAAAGGAAATTCTTTTGCGGTAAAAAAACTTTCCGCCGGGGAATATTATTGGCGGGTAACTCCGTTTTATTCACTGAATGAAACCGGCTACGTTTTTCCGTCGGAAATAAAACATTTTTCGGTCATAAAAAACGACCGTATAAAACCGCCTGTGCTTTTTCTTCCGGCAGACGGCGCAAAAATTACATATACGGATTCTGTTTCTTCTTCAAATTCTTATGCCCTGCAGTTCGCATGGAAATCTGAGATAAAAAATGCGGAATATGATTTTTGAAATTTCAAAAAATAAAGAATTCTCAGATATTTTCTATTCCGAAAAAAATTGAAAAAATTCTACTTTTTTTAAGAAAAAAATATAGGAGCGCTTTCTTCCTGGTCAATTCCTGACGGAACTTATTTTTGGCGTGTCATTCGAAAGGCTTCAGAACCTGATGACTTTACTCCACAGTCGGACATCCGGAGTTTTTCGGTGCAAAAAATTGCAAAAGATAAAAACCGTCTTGTTTATCCGCCGGAAAAATTTTTTTCAGTCGAACCGGAACAGTTTGTAAAAACCAGGTTTGCCTGGAAAATTGCGGATGATTTTAAAACAGATTCTTCAGCAAGCGTGCTTCAGATTTCAACCGGGAAAGATTTTTCAAAAATAAAATTTGAAAAAAAATTTGTAAACCAGGAAAAAATTGAAAATCTTGCGGGCTTGAATCTGCCTTCTGGAACTTATTTTTGGCGTGTCGGCATAGAGTCGGAAAACGGAGAAAAAAGCGGCTTTTCAGACTTTCGCGTTCTGAATATTTTGAAAAAACTTTCCGCGCCGGAATTTATTCTTCCGAAGGAAAATTCAACATATCTTACTTACTCTGAAAAATCCACACGCCTTGTATGGAAAAAAACTTACGGCGCTGATTACTATAATATAAAAATTTGCGGCAAAAATGGAAAAATCATCGCTGAAAAATCTGGAATAACGGAAAATTTTGCAAATTTTGTTCTTCCGCCGGAAAAATACAAAGTTTTAATCCAGGCTTTTTCAGAGGAAACGGCGGCAAGTCCGCTCAGGGCAAGCTCTGTTTCTGCTGTGCCATTTTCTTTAAGGAATCCGGTTCCTGTTTCTCTTGAATTTCCGGCTGATTCTGCAAAGATTGAAGGTCTTTCCGCAGTAAGAAATCCTACGGTTTTTGCGTGGAAGAATGAGATTGATGTTCCTTCAAAATCTGAATTTGTCCTTTATAAAATTTCATCAGATGGAACTGCCAGAAAAGTTCATTCTGTCTTAAATCCTCAGGGCGGAGTAAAAATAGAACGGCTTACAGAAGGAAATTACCGCTGGCAGATTATAGCAAGCACTTCTGACGGAATTCCGCTGGATTCTTCTAAAAATGAATTTTCTGTTTCAGAGATACCTTTGCTTTCTGCGCCTTCGCTGGTATTGCCTGAAAATAATTTTGTAATCGGAAATCCATACTTAAAGAAAAAAATAAATTTATATCATTCACATGGAAGAAAGTTGATGGCGCGACTGATTATAATTTTATTTTGCGGCAGAAATTTGCGGATGGAAGCTCAAAATTAATTTATTCTGCCGCCACGGAAAAAAATGAAATTAAAATAAAGAAACAGAATTTCGATATAGGCGACTTTGAATGGTCAGTCATAGCCTTTGCACATGCACGGGATGGCTATGAGGAACAGAAAAGCAAGGTTTCTAACGGGACATTTAAAATCAGAGTGGAACTCCCTGGAAAAATTCGTCTGATAAAGCCGGGAAAAATGTATGCAAAATGATTCTTGTTTTTTGAAAAAAATAAATTTCCTCGTGCTTTTTTGCGTTATTTTGCTTCATGGATTCAATGCCTTTCCGCAAGCTGAAAAAAACAAAACAAAAATTGAAAATAACTCGTTTGAGCAAAAAATTCAATGGGAACAGGATGAAAACGCTTCTGAATATAAAGTTGAAATCCGGGATGTAAAAAAAGCGGAAAAAAATATTATTTTGAAACTGAAGAAAATTTTGTAAATCTAAATCTTCCTGCCAGCCGGTATGAATACCAGGTTACTGTTTTAAAACTCATTCGGGCGGGTTCAAACTGCGAGCGGCTGGAATTCTTTTGAAATTTTTAAGGCCGAGCTTCCGGAAATAGTGAAAGTCCAGAAAAAATCTGTTGTTCCTTCAAAAGACGATGATTTTTTTATTGAAACTGATATAAAGAACGTAAACGAAGATTCTGCGGTTTCTCTTGTAAACGAAAAAACTGGAAAAACAATAAAAGGTTCTCTGGTTATGCAAAAATCCGCGGGCAAAAACGAAAAAACTGCGACAAAAGTGAAATTTCCAAAGGTTGAAAACGGTGAATGGAAACTTATAGTTGAAAATCCTCTTGGGCAGAAAACAGAGTCTGCTTCAATTCAGGTTGTAGACCAAAAAACGGAAGAAGCGCGTATAGCGGCGGAAAAAGCGGAGCGGGAGCGTCTTGCAAAGGCTGAGGAAGAAAAGCGGCTTGCAGAAGAGGCAAGAATTGCCGAGGAAAAACGTCTTGCGGAAGAAGCCGAGGCGGCCAGAGCTTTGGAACTTGCAAGGGCAGAGGAAGAAAGACAGCTGGCGCAGAAGCAGGAAGAAGAGCGCAGGAAAAAAGAAGAGGCGCGTATAGCGGCGGAAAAAGCGGAACAGGAGCGTCTTGCAAAGGCAGAGGAAGAAAAACGGCTTGCAGAAGAGGCAAGAATTGCCGAGGAAAAACGTCTTGCGGAAGAAGCCGAGGCGGCCAGGGCTTTGGAACTTGCAAGGGCAGAGGAAGAAAGACAGCTGGCGCAGAAGCAGGACGAAGAGCTCAGGAAAAAAGAAGAGGCGCGTATAGCGGCGGAAAAAGCGGAGCGTGAGCGTCTTGCAAAGGCCGAGGAAGAAAAAAAACTTTCTGAGAACACAGAAACTGTCGCAGAAGCGGAAATTTCTGAGGAAGAAAAAATCGCTGCAGAACCAGAGACTAAAAAAAGCGGAAAAAAAGAAAAGCGGATTTTGGGATTCTATGCGGCTGCGGACGGAGGTCTTCTTTTTAGCCCGTTTTTTGACGAATTTTCCGACGGAAAAGCCATGCCTTTTTTAGGATTAAAGTTAGGCTTTGTCCCGGAGATAAAAAAATCAAACAGAATTGGAATAGAGATAGATTCCTTGGTTTCAAAATATGAGCTGAACACTTCAAATTATGATTACAGCGACAAATTTGCCTTTTTAAGAATGAATCTTTTGTATCAGCGAAAAATTTTCAGAAATGCCTTGAAACTGAATGTTCGCGCCGGCGGAAATTTGATTTTCATTCAGAATTTTATGGACTACAAAGATTCTGACAACCTGAAAAAAGATGCCGCATACGGATATCTTGGCGTTCAAGGTGGAAGTTCTCTTGTCTTTACTGCCGGAAATTTTTTGATGGAAGCCGGAGCGGATTATATTTTTGTATTTATTGACGGAATGCCGACAGATTTTTTATCACCTTATATTTCATTGGGGGTAAGATGGTAAACAAGTCCTTGTTCCTGCTGATTCTTTTATCTCTTCTGTTTGTTTCCTCGTGTTCCGTAAACTGGTTCAGCGATTTTGATGAAATCCGCGATGAAGAATTTTCCGTAACTTTCAATTTTTATAAAGCTGAAGATTCTTCGTTTTTTACACGCCGATATATGATTGGAACGACTCTGGCCTCTGAGGATCTTCCTAAAGCTAATGACCCGGAGGTTTTGAAATTCGCGGATGGAAATGTTCTTGTCGGATGGAAATTTTACCGCAATACTGTTAGCAAGAGCACGGAAATTCCTGATTATATAAAAATTGATGAAAAAACAGGTTATGTTTCCGAAATTTACGTTTCTTCATCTTCTTTTGATTTTTTGGCAGAGTGGGGAAAAATGGCGAAATACAAAGTCTATCATTTTGTTCAAAATGAAAATGATGATGAATATACGCTCATGGATTCAGAGCCTCTTGAAGGTGTGGTTGGCGCTCAGACAGAGGCTGCATTAAAAGATTATGAAGGTTTTACTGCTCAGCCCCTTATACAAAAGGTTATTTCCGAGGATGGCTCTACTGTTGTTAAAATAAAATATGACAGGAACAAATATACAGTAAAATTTGATGGAAACGGCGCTTCTGGAAATATTCCGGATATTTCTGCAAAATATGGCGTTGAATTCACATTGCCGGAAAATACTTTTGTTTCACTTTTTGGTTTTAGAGCAGGCGCCTGGAATACAGAAAAAGATGGAAGCGGAACTTCTTATGCCGCAAACGAAAAAATAAAAAATCTCGCCGTAGAAAATAATGCGGTCGTAACTCTGTATGCGCAATGGGAAAAAGTCGGACACGATTCTTCCGGTGTGGCTTCAAATCCAATTGAAAATGCAAAAAAGATTGAGTTTGTGCTGGATTCAGGTAATTCAAAAATTACAAAGGGAAGTTATATAAAAATTAAAGCAGTCATAGACGGTGCTTTAGTTGAGCTTTCAAACTGGAAAGTTACAAGAAACTATTTAGGCGCAATCGCCGAAGACTGTGTATTGCTAAAATCAGAAAACAAGACAGATTCTTATTCGTCTGAAAAATCTTCTTCCATATACATTTTTGCAGACACCGCATGGATTTCTGGTGAATACACCTTGAACGTTTCTGCAGAGTGCAATGGAATTGGAATTTCAAAAGAAATAACGATAATATGTGAATGATAGTTTTCGGGATGACAGGATTTGCGTTTCATTCGTTGCGTCATCTGGACTCTGCAAGAAACCGAGAATCGCCCGTCCGATACCGCTAAAAACCTCTAAGATTTCTGAGAATACATTTACCACGGCTTATAAAATATCGCTTCTGCGGTACTTGCGGAAAATATAAAAGGGACTAGTCAGACGTAAAGAATACTTATAACGGCGGTTAAGCATAAAAACTCCATACAAAAATCTAGGTAAAATGTGAAAAAATACCTGGAAAAATAAATGTAATTAAGTTTTTTACCTCGAAAGCCAATTCTTTACATAACAAAGAATTAAGTAAAAAGTAATCGGGATGACAGGATTTGAACCTAACCTAGCGTTTTACAGGGTTTGTCCCGATTTATCGGCAGAATTTCAAAAAACCTAAAAACTAGAAACAATTATAAAGCAAAAAGTTATTATGTCAAAGCCGTAATAAAATAAGAAAACAAAAAAACGCGATAATAAAATAAGAAGATAAAAAAAAGCGATAATAAAATAAGAAGAATTCTGAATGAAAAAAAATGTCTGAAAAAAATGACAAGCGTGGCTTTTGATACAAAAAAACTAGTATAAAAAAATAAATACTATTTATAGATTGAAATATAAAAAAAAGAACGGCAAGAGTTATCGCCGTTCTAAAAATGCTATTTTTTATTCCTGTAATTTAAAAATCTATACAGCCGTTAGACTTATCCTCGATTTTCTGTAAATCGCTTTTAGGAATACTGTAGTTTGAGTATTGTTCCTTAATCTTCTTTTTTATCTCCTCGCTTATGTCTGCGAACCCCTCGGCTGAAAGGCGTTGTTTTAATCCGCCCATTACCTTTGAGGCATAAGAGCCGGCGCAGCAATATCTAAAATCATCATTGTTTTTGAATTCCTTTATTTTTTCAGTAAGATTATTGTAGTCACATTGAATATCAATCTCTGGATATTCAAGTGCGATTCCATTAAGTGATAATTCAAGTTCCTTATTGCTACATTTTGGAACTGTCTTAAAAAACTCTGATTTATCATCTTTTTTGTAGATTATTGTATCTTCTTTGCTGTATTCGCGTGGATTTATAAAAATCAACGGCACGTCAACAATAGAATTCTGTATTCTGAAATATTCAATCAGTTTCTTTACGATTTCAAGCCTGTTACAGTTTGCGGAAATAATAACCTGATTCACTCCGAATGATCTTGTTATGAATACGTCCCACAAGCCTTTCATTTTGCGGCCGTTGTCTGTGTCCTGATATGAATTTATGATGCCGTCAATTCCAAATCCTGCCTGTGTTACAAAAATAATTCTTTCTGGGCGTTGCTCGTTGTAGATTTTTGCCACAAGACTTTGAAAATACATTAAATCCTCATCGGTTGTCAAATCAGAGAAATTTCGGCAGAAACCGTAAATAGTTCCGCCTTGGTCATCAAGAAAAGGATAAGTTTCTTCCGTATGTATAAGAACAACTTTTTCGCCCAAATCCTCATAATATTTCTTTGCCTTTAATGCGCAACTGAATTTTCCGCTGGATGAATTTGTTCCAACTATCATTGTTGTGTTGAAACCGGCAAATGGAAAAGTACCTGCGTGAAAAAATGAATAATCCTTTATTTCATTCAACTCTTTTTTTGTGATATGAGGATTTATGCACTTTTCGTAGTTCGTTGTGATTTTCGCAAATTCACTTGAGAATCTGTTTCCAAGATAGATTTTTTTTCCAAGGTTTTGTGCTTTCTGGATTCTTTCAAGAAGTGAATCCAGTTGTTCCTCCGCAAGCCCTAGGTCATTAATGTTTGTGAGCTCATAAGGAATAGAGCGGAATGTTACGTAGCAGTCGCACCATTCAAGGGCAGAATCAAAATCATTTGTCATCTTCATTCTTCTGCTGTCGTTGTCTGCCTGATCAAGCTCGATTCGCTCTCCGTTTTCATCTATGTAAAAATTATTTATCTGTGCCAAATCTAGGTTTTCGATATTGGAAAATGTGTCATCAAATACCTTATATTCATCTTCTTGCCGCAAATGTTTGTACTGATTTGCTAATGAAAGAACGCTTTTTGTTACTCCGTCGATTAGATATTTCATTTTTTTTACTCCTGTTTTTTAATATGCGTCTCTGCTTGGGCAGTTCTTGCAGTCATCGCAAGGAAATCTTCCCTTTATAAAATTGTTGCGCCAGAATTCCATTCCTTTTTCTGAATGTATCATCTCGTAATAAGCCTTCATATTGAAAGGGGAATAGTCATTGACGTTGCCGATTGCACTTTCTATATGATTATTTTCGTTTATGCAGGGATATACGTAGCCGGCGGCGTCAACAAAAAATGAGTTGTACGGAAAATGACAGTTGTTCTTGTTTTTATAAGGATTTTCTTCAATCAAGGACGTGTTATTTCTATTGTGTATAAAGTATCCTGCAAGTCCGCCGTTTTCCTCTTCCTCCTTTTGGTCTACATATCCGCGGAATTTTCGCACGTTGATAGGAACTATTCCCTGTTCTTTATATGATTTGTAAATGTCTGAATTTGCATTTGAGTTTATAACATACTTATAGCCGGATTTTTCAATTTCAGAGATTATAAAGTTCAGTGTGCTTTCTTTTTGTTTGTCGGTTATTGCCGGCATTGAAAAAGCTGGCGGAATTTTGAGTTCAGATAGGTATCTTTCAATATTCTTGACCTGCTGATTCCAGTCGCCTCTTCCCTGGTATTTCTGCCATTCATCAGAGTTGCCGCCCCACAGACTTATGCTTATAGTCCAATAATTGTTTTTCATTGAATTCAAGGATTCGATAAAGCCATCTGGAATATACCTTGCGTTTGTGTCTTGTGTTATCCTTAGATATGGAATTTTCTTCAAGTCTGAAAATTTCACAAGTTCAAGCAGTCCTGAATACAATGTAAGTTCGGCGGAGCAGGCGATGAACACGTCTTTTATACGCATTTCATAAAGAATCATGTTCATTACTTCCTTTGCCTTTTCAATAGACATTTCTTTTCCCCCGGTAACTGCACCTGAGCACCAAAGACAATGAGAATTGCAGGTTGTATTGAATGTTGTTGCCGCTTGCTGAATGTACAGTTCAGGCTTCATAAATATTCTAGGGTGTTGGGATTCTAAAAGATTATGATTCACTGCTACCTCCTGAAGATGAGCCATTGCTCCAGCTCCACGGTGAAGACAGCTGTGTTGAAGATATTGCTGTATTACCGCTGGAACTTGTCGCCTCTATCATAACTGTAACTGTTGCACCTGTGTTTCCGCCGTGCGCTGTAATCTCGAAATATACTGTTCCAGAACTTCCGGCATTGATTTGTGTCTGTCCGCTTGTTGCTGTAGAATAAGCAAGACCCTGTGAATTTGTTACCATGCAAGTTAATTTTGCATAACCGCTGTTTCCTATCGCCTTGTATGTAACTTTTACAGTTTTCTTGTAATACCCGCTTGAACCACCGCCAATCTTATCACTTGAAGTTGTTACGGCGGTTATTTTAACCTGCACAATATAAATAACCTTGTTCGGCACAACGTACTCTGTGTTGTTATATCTTACATGGATAGTTGACATGGCGGATGCGTCAAAAGTCCATTTTTTTGAACCATTTGAAAAAGAGCCTGTCTTTGTTATTAGGGGCAGATATTGAACTGCTCCGTCTCCTTTGTACGCTAAACCTGGAGAGGTTAGTTTATTATAAGCACCATTCCAGTTTATAGTAGGAATAGAACTGGTATTTATAAGATTTTTTATATAAACTCTACTCATACTATCCAAATATCTCCGTTCTGTGGTGATGAAGGTGCTGATGTGGGAATTCTAAGCCCTTTTTGTGCTACTAATGCTCCCGTCATCGTTCCTCCTGAAAGACTTAGCTTTCCGCTTATATTCTGATGTGATTGAAGTGCGGTGTCTGCCTTACCTAATGACGTTTGAACAGACTTTTCTAAATCGGATTTTGGAATTCCGGCAGATGGTTTTGTATATTTTTTATCGATTTTTGTATCTATCTCTGTCTGTGTGTAAGTTTCTTCCTTGGTGTAAACATCTTTCGTATTTGCTTTTGTGGATAAATCAGATACATTTGCTTTGCTGGATAAATCAACGCTGATTTCGTTGCTGCCTGAAATGTTCACGTTGTTTCCGGCGGTGTACTGCAAGCCGTTGTTTATCAGAAATTCATTGGATGTGCCGTCCGTCATTTTTATAGCAACTTTTATTTTTCCTTCTTCTGTGAGCGAGTTTCAACGGAGGCGATTCCGTTTCCTGTGTCGCCCTTGATTCCCTGTGCTCCCGAAAGGTCGCCGATGTATTTCCATTCGGTTTCGCCCTTGCAGTAGAGCTTTCCGGTATCAGCGTCCTCGACGCTTCCGGTGTCAATCATTGCGAACTCAAATGTGTCTACATCTATGTTTGAAAAGTCCGCATTCATCGCCGCAATGGAAGTGTACGTTTTCTTGATTCTAAAGTCTTTTCCGGCTCGTCCGTTGTAAACATTGATTTTGCTTTCCGTTCCGTCCGTGAGCCTTACAGTGTACTCGTTCAGTTCGCCCGAAAGGGTGGAGGCTTTTGTCTGGCTTGCAGACTTGATTCCAACTCCGTCTGAAATTGCGGCGGTATCTGTCTTTCCGTCTGTATATGCGACATTAAGGGTGGTCTTTGAAAGTCCGTTTGCGTCTGTGGTCTTTTCAAGTGAATGAGATTTAATGCCGACTCCATCCTTTACGGTTATAGAATCCTTTTTTCCGTCTGTGTACGCAACGGCAAGGGTGTTTTTTCTTAATCCGTTTGCGTCTGTCGTTTCGGTCTGGTTATGTGATTTTATTCCCACGCCGTCCTTCACGGTGAAACTCACGTCCTGAACAAGCGTTGTGTCGCTGGATTTAAGCGTTACCGCGTTGCTTCTTAGTCCGTTTGCGTCTGTTGATTCGGTCTGCGTCGCGGCTGAAAGCCCTGTTCCGTTTTTGATTGTGAATGTCTTTGTTGCTGTGGTCTTGCCGTTCCTTATGGTGGCTGTAAGCTCGTTCTCCGCACTCGGTGCTGTTCCTGTCTTTGTCTGCTCAAGGTTTACATCGCAGCCGATTATTTTTTTTGCCTGCGCAAATGTCGCCTTGCCCACGCCCTCGTTTTCAGTGTATGCAAGCACCAGCGATTCATCATTGAACGATAAATCGTTCAGCTCCGATATTTCCTTTACTTCAAGCTCGTTTGCCATTGTGTCCTCTTTCATTTATAGTCATTTTCGCTTATAAAAAAAACGCTGTTAAATACAAAAAGCCGGAACGTATTTTTCTGCGCTCCGGCTTTTAGTTTTGAGATAGCATATACGCTATATTATAGCAAGATATTTTATTTAAAATGGGATGACTATTTTACGCCGCCTTTTTAAGTTCATCCAGGTCTGATTTTGTTGCAAGCTAGTTTTTAAGTGGCGTGAATGTTATATTCAACGAATAGCCTACAGCGTTTGCAATTTTTCTTAATGTCTCAAGAGTTGGGTTTCCCTCCGGAGAAAGGGCATTGTACAGTCCGGCTCGTGTTATTCCTGATTTTTTTGCAGTCTTTGACATTCCCTGCGCCCTTGCAACTGTTTTTATAGCCTCGATAAGTTCTTCCGGCGTTCCTTCTTTTGCTACGTATTCAAGATAACCTTTTTGCAGCTTTTTAGTATTCAGGAATTCCGCCGGATCGTAAGGTGTTATATTTGCCATATTAAACCTCGCTTGCCAATTCCTTGGCTTTTTTTATGTCTTTTTCCTGTGTGGCTTTATTTCCGCCAATCAAAAGAAGAATGATTTTATTTCCTTGTTGGTGAAATAAACTCTGTAGCCCTTTCCGATGTCTATTCTTAGCTCAAATACTTTGTCGCCGACACTTTTTGAATCTCCGAAACTGCCGTTTTTCAAGCGGCTAATTCTTAATGTGATTGCATATTTTGCCGCATTGTCGCGCAATTTTTTGAACCACTTCAGATATTTTTCAGTTTGTAATATTTCATACATATTTATATTGTATAGTATAGTTTACACATTTTCAATGCTTTTTTTTATAAAAAAAACCGCCATTGCTGGCGGTCTTTTGCTATTTTCCTAGCGCAAGGTCAACAAGATAGCGGCTTACGGTCTTGCCGCTGGATTTAGCAAGCCGCTTTATTTCCGCTTCTTCTGATTCAAGGCAGGAAACGCTGAACGTCTTGTAAATCTTTTTGTTTTCCTTTGTCGTGCCTTTCGGTCTTCCTGCTCCCTTGCGTTTTCCGCCTTGATTTTCCATTATTTTACCACCAGTACAATAATCAGAATCACAAGTGCCGCAATCCTGAAAATATCCGAAAGAATGTTCAACTGTCTGTCTGTAATCATTTGACAATCCTTATAAAATGAATTAGATTAAAAACAAGCAAGGTGGCTGACCTTGCCTGTTTTTTTGGTTACATCTGCATACTATTTAAGTATCAGAGCCAGAACTGCTACTACGAGCAGGCCGAAGTTGATTAGTACATTCACTATGGATAACCAACTCGGCTTTTCTTTTTTATCAGCCATATATTCCTCCTTTTCTTTTGATGTTTATATATTATATTATTTTTTTAAATTTTTTATTAATGGTAAATAATTAAAAATATAATAAAATATTGAATTATATTTCCCGAATCTTGTTGTAAGGAACAATGTAGCCGGAATAAAAAAAAGCCTTGCATTTCTGAAAAAAAATACAAGGCTCGGATGTTAGGCGTTCTCAAGAATTCTTTCAAGAATAAAGGCGCTTAGATTTTTCCCGCTTTCAGCCGCAAGTTTTTTTATCTGCTCTCTTTCTTCTGGCTTACAGCTTACTTGAAACATAACTCGTTGAGTGCCTTTGTTGTTCTTTCCTTTGCCGCGTTCTTTTGAGCGTGGGGCTCGTGTTTTAGTTTCTTCCATTTCTCCCACCTTTTAAAACAATGTAGACAATGATTCCAATAATAACGCTAGAAATGATACAGTGCAGAATAATTGACATATACTTTCCCATTGCTTAAAATACTGAGTGGTGGAAGTTCGCTGTAATGAGCAACGAACTTCCGGCTCTGCTAGAGTTTGCGTTCAAGCCATCTGCAGATTAGGTACACAATTATTCCGCCTATGACTTGAGCCGCAAGCTCTTCTATCCACTCAATCATTTTAAAGCTCCTTTTATATTAAGTTTTTCATCTCCCTGATGATTTAATAATATAATAGGTTATCTTTTTTGTCAATACTAAAATGATAAAAATTCTAAAGAAATATAAAAAATCAATTAATTGGCAGGCATCCTAATGTAAGCGGATAATTAAGAATTTTTGTTGAATCATTTGTTATTGTTAAAACCTTGTTGTTGCTAGCGTTGAAAAAACAAATTGGGTCAAAACCACCGGAAGAAACTTTTTCGATGCCGAATTTACAAAGCTCATACTGATAACTTCCAATACATCCGCCCCAGCTTGACTGTCCTATATTGAAGCGTCTTATCGTTGTGTTGTGTATTTTCCCCCATACGGTTGAGAAAGGGGTTTTTGCAGGAAAATAGAAAATTCTGAATTTTGATTCTATGGCAGAGCCGATTACGATAGGATTATAAACAGAAGCAACTGCGCCATTTCCGATAGCAATGCAATTCTTATTTTCAGTTGCCGAAGTTCCTCCGATACAAATGCTCCCTATTCCGCGAACATAAGATTCATTTCCGATTGCAATAGCTTCGGTCGGTGATTCTGTAGAACCTGACACTTCCGTTACTTTGGTTTTATATCCTATACAAATTGCGCCGCGTCCTTTATTTTCTGTTGAATATCCTATATTAACTGCTAGGTCTTTAGTTGCTTTTATCGAATTTCCTATATTAATCCCATATCCTGTTGAACAGCTTATATTTTTGCCAATCATGATACATTGCAATGAACCTTTATTATCTGTTATATCTCTGCCTATAATAACATTGTCTTTTCCGCCGGAAATAACATTGTTTCCTATGACGACAGAACCTCCGGAACTTACAGCGCCGCGTCCAATTGAAAAAGAACCAGAGTCTATACTCGTTGTCGGCAGTTCTTGTTCGTCAAAATCTATATAAGCCGCTATGTCTGATGCCTTAATGTGCAATCCGTTGAATGTGCCTCTGAAAATTCCGTCCTGAAATTCTGCGCTTCCGTCGTGCTTTATCTGCCAACCTTTCTTTCCTGCTACATAGTTATCCGACTGTATAACTCCGCCTTTTGTGTTTCCGTCAAGGTCTGTTCCTTCAGAAAGAACAAGCGTGTTCACAATAGCCTGCTGGATTCTTGCGGTTATCGCGACAAGATTTCACCCATATCATTTTTTTCTGTAGGAAATCATCAGGAAGGCTTTCAATTATTGCAAAGATGTCATTAATAGCCTGGTTGTATCGGTAGTTTGTATAATCGTCTATATCGTCGCTCCACTTATTGTCGCCAAGATATTTTCGTATGTATTTTGTGGTTGTGTTCAGATAGTAGTCGCCTGTAAAGACCGCCGGCTTGTTCGCATCGTAAGCCGCCTGATTGTCCTTGTAGTGTCCAAGGTACATTGCTCCGCGCTCTCCCTGCTCTCCGAATACCGCCGAAATGCACGGCTCTGTACAGGAATAAGCCTTGTTTGTGTAGATTGTCTTAATGTACGTCCATAAAAAACGCTTGTCTTTGGTTACTGTCTGTGGTTTTTCATCCCAGCCGGTTGAATCAAGCGTTATTCCGCTGGACTTGTCTGTAAGAAGATAGTAGGTTTCACGCTCATAACGCCTGTTCCGTCATACACAACCGGAACATTGTTCTGCTCGATAAGCGTTCCGTCCGGGGAGTAGTAGCGGAATTTCAGCATTGTCGCATCTTTGGGCGGCTCGAATCCCTTGTACAGAGTTCCTTTTGCGACTTCCTTGGCGAATGTTTCCGCGGTTACTTTTTCTTCTGTAAAGGTCGGTGCCACATCGCTGGCTTTCATTTTTTCAAGGCTTGTGTAGTTTTTCATTCTGTAATCTCCATAAAAAATAACGCTCCGCTTTTATCGCCGTCGCCTATCACGGCATTGTCTCCGGCTTTTACAAGAAACGGAACTGTCGCGTGATAATATGTTTTCTTCTCTGAAAATGTTTCTGATGTTTCAACTTGCGAATATCCTGAATAGTCTTTTTCTTCTCCTGCCGGAAGAGTTTCAAGGGTTATTTTTCCGAAAGTCGTATCATTTTCAGCGTTTCCGCTAGCCACTCTTTTTACAGCCCTTAACTGCTCTGGCTCAATGATTTCGCCTGTCTTGTCGACCTTTACTTTTTCGCCGTCAGGAAAAAGCATTTTGTAGATTTTTGTTGAATCCGCTCCGTATAGCCGTGAGATTTGTGCCTGGACTTCTCGTTCAACTATGTTAAGGTCGTCAATCTTGTAGATAACTTTTATGGTGATATAAAGCACGTCGCCTTTTAAAAATCCGGTTGAAATTTTTACTTTGTTGCCGTCCCACTGTCCGACCTCATCACCGCTTGAAAGGTATGCCTTGTATGTGATGTTATCGGTTATCTGCTTATCCATGTAGTAAAGATATGCGGATATATATAGCCACGACGAGCCGAGTTTTCCGTCATTTGATGACGGAACGCCCTGTGCTTCCGGGGAGATGTCCAGGGTGTATTTGTTTATGTCGATTGTGCTTGTGATTTCTGCTTTTGCTTCGGTAACCGCCGCTTTCACATCGCCGTATGTGAGCGCAGGGATTTTTGTTCCGGATTCTTTTCTTGTAGTAAGGTTTGTCTTGTATTCAGGAATAGCCCCATAATCAAAAAGCGCATCGTTGTAGTCTTTTAGAGTGAGCTCCCAGCCGGAACTGTTCTGCTTTGCGCTATAGATTGTCATCTGGTTCGTAACACTTGTGAATTCTCCGTTTGAATCAAGAAAACCGAATGAATATATGTTTCCGTATTCAGGAATTATTTCACAATGCGCAGGGCTTGCAAGAGTAAGAATTCTTGTTTTTCCTGTTCCTTTGACTTTAAGATACAAAAGGCGTGAGTCAGTTCCGTTTTGTGCCTGTATGATAAGTCCGTATTTTTTTGTTTTGTCGGAAAAGTCGCAAAGGTCTGAAACTTTAATCTGGGTAAGAAGTCCGTTTTCTGTTATTGCGCTATGGATTGTTCCGCCTGAAAGTCCGATTTTCATCTGCTTCATCTGCAAAAGAACTTTTGAGTAGAGCGGGTAGTAGTCGCCCTCATGTCCGACGTTTACAATAACTTCGCGCGGCTGTAGTTTTTTTCTGGCATTGGCGCGGCGTGCGTATTTCATTGCCTGATTTCCAGTTGTTATGTAGTTCAGCGCGGTTTCTGAAATGGTTTTTCCGGCGCGGTAAAGGGCGGCTGAATTCGTTTCGTTCGCCTCGTTTATGTACAGCGTGTTGATGTTCCATGTGGAGCGTTCCGTGTATGTTACTTTCTGCGCGTATGAAGCGCGGGCGAATGTCTTTGCCACGGAAACGCTTTTTATGCTCTGCTCGTTCAGAAGAGCCACCGGAATTTTCTGTTTCTGCTCGATTGCGAACGTCCATTGCCCGTCCGCGTTCCTGTACATCGTCGCAAAACATTCGTCAAGAATCTGGTTCAGAAGATCGCTTTTCTTTGTGTCCTTTGAAACAATTCCGTCGCAGAAGAAATTTTCTTTCTCGCAGTATTCGTAGAGCGCGCCGAGTGATTCAAGGTCGATTTCGCTGTCGCTGTATCTTGAATGAGGGTGAATTTCCGTTGTAAGAATTTCAAGCACCCATGCGGCGGGGTTTCGGGTAGGGTAGCGGCTGGAGCTCCATTGTTTGCCGTCCCATATTCTGGCTGTTCCGTACGCCATGCAGTTTATTTCGTCCAGCGTGTCCTTTGTGCTGTCGTTGCAAAGAACTGTAAGCCCGATTCTAAGCGTCCGCTCGTTCCACGGGTCTTCTATTGGTGTCGCCGGAACAAGGTTGGAAGCGGTTGATTTCACCGCGTCATACTGCCAGCAGTTTATATAGCAAAGGTAGCACGTTTCCTGGCTGTTTGTCTCATCTTCCTCTGTTTTTCTGACAAGGCGCACGGAAATGTCTTTTCCAAAACATTCAGCCGCTGAAAATATGATTGAAGTCTGGAATCTTACGGTTTTGTTCGCGTTTATTTCGCCGGTTGAAAGTGTCTGCGCGGTTTCCAGGCTGGATTAGAACCCGCCATATTGTTGCACCACTGGATTTCAACATCAACATTCTTGCTTTTCCATCCGTCGTCATAGCGCCTGAGCCCGTTGAACATAATGCAGATGTCCGCGCGGTATGTGTTCTGCTCCAGGTCTTTTGTGATTCCCTCCAGATACTGGCTTGTGTCGCCGTGCTTGTGCGGTATTTCCTCGCCGTAGCTTGTGGAAGTGATTTTATTCTGAAGAACTTCCATGTCGCCGGCCTTGTCTACAATCTGAATCTTGTTGCCTTTTCGCGTAGTACGCCCCGGAATGGTAGTAATACTGGTTCAAGTTATCCAGAACGCTTGTGTTCGGCTTCATGTAGTAGACTTTTTCTTTTGTTCCGTCTGCTTTCGGTACGTCAATGCTTGTGTTGTAGCCCGCTAGAATCCGTGTTCCGATTGAAAGATTATTGATTACGCAGTTCTTGTAGCCCACAACAAGCGCGATATTCCAGTACTGTGTGTCGCCGTTTGTTCCGCCGATTGAATAGTAGCCGCTTGTAATCTTGTATGGCGCAGAGTACATTGAACCCATTATGAAAGGAATGTTGTAGCCCAGCGCGTTCTTGTTCTTTGCGCCTTTAAGGAACGGAAGCGATTCCGGGGATTCCGCAAGAGCCTTGCTTTCGCGCTCCGCTTTTTCCGCCTCTTCCTGCGCTTTCTTCCGCTCCACCGCACCGTAGATTGAAAAGCCTATTGCGACCGCGGCTGTTAGGATAGCGATAACTGCGCAGACAGTCGCGCCTGGAGTTTCCCGCACGAATATTATGTCGTTGTCCTTTATTTGGTAGTCAAGCCCGACGCTTTCGCCGCCTTTCAGAAAAATGCAGTGGGCTGTGTTTATTTCCGGCATAAACGCAGAGAATGCGTCTTTAAGGTTTCCGTTTGTTCTGAATGTCTTGTATTCTTTTCCAATTCCTTTATATACGTTTATTGTTCCCATTATAATACCTCGTATACATTTGCAAGTTTCATGTAGGTTTTTGTATTCTTGACTGATGATATTCTGACGCCCTGGTTTTCCGTTGAGTGTATAAAAATATCGCTTCCAAGGGCTACTCCTATATGAAGCCGGCTGTCGTTTATTCCGTAGAATTCAAGAATTGCGCCTTCCTTTATTTTTTCCGTTTTTTTTACATTTATTTCAGGAAGAGTTTTTTTTACTTTAGCCCTGTCAAACTTTTCCAGGACAACATCATTGAGTTTTTTTCCGAAGCGTCTTTCAACTTCTATTGCAAGGCCGTAGCAGTCAAGCCCTTTGTTTGTCGCGCCCGAATTCTACAAACGGAATTCCGATTAAATCTGTGACATTTATCATGCGTTGCCCCTGTTCATGTCAGTGTCGAATTTGTACGGCGGAAATGTCATATCCATGCGGTCGTCGCTGGAAAGCTCAAAGTTGATTTCCATTGTTTCGCTGTAGCTTACAGAACCGTAGAAATGCGTGTATTGCTTTAATTTCTGAATTTCTCCGTTTGCGGCAATCAGCGCGACCACGTCAAGGCGGAAATTTTCATCCGCGTTTTCTATGAATTCAATGAGCCGGTTGTCCGCCCCGGAAATTTTCAGCGTCGCGCCTTTTCCGTAAACGTCCGGCGGAGTGTACTCAAAGCCGGCCGCGGAGTAGGTGTTTCCGCCGTATTCTATGTCCTCGTTGTTTCCCGCAAGATAAACCGGCTCAAGGCTTCCGCAGGAAAATTTCAGAAGATAAGGCAGGGCATAGGCTCCGCCCGAAAGATACTTCTGGAAAAGTTCTGCGTCGTTCATCAGTAAATCTCCTCAATTTCCATTTCAATTTTTCTTTGCAGAAGTCCGGCGGATTCAGAAGGCGCGCTCTTGAACCTGAAAAAGCCGCTTCCGAGGGCAGGGCAGGTGAACACTCCGGCAGTTCCGCCCAGGACATCCGTGTACCACGTCCAGAAAGCGTTGTATTCGCCGTTTTTCATATTGAGCGAAAGGGAGCATTTTGTTGTCTTCTGGAACCTTGTGTTTTTAAGAAAAACAGTTTTTCTTCCGCTTGCGAATTCGCTTGTGGTTGTGTTTTCGGTGCGACCGTTTGTAAGTGCGAAAAACTTTGTGTTTACAGATGAGCTCCACGCAGTATATGTCATAAATATTTTGCTCCTTTCATTGAGCTGTTAGCGGCGGAAAGCCCCTCGTTGTAGACGCCGCTTCTAAGTCCTGCGTTTACAATCTTGTCAACAGTAATCTTCACCCTGTTATAGTCATTTTCCGCGCTTACGCTCACATCGTTCGCGGCGTTGTTTTCAATCGTTACCGGCATATTGACGGTAACCGGGGCTTGTGTTCCCTCGCCATTTGCAAGGCGCATAAAGTTCCTTTGCTCAGCAGGATTCAGGATTGCCTCTCCGGCGTTTCCTTTGAATGGTATTTTGTCGCCGCTGGTTGAATTTCCTGTTAAAAAACCGCCTGTTGAGAATGACGGAGCAGAAGGTTTTGCGCCCATGATTGTGGCAATCTGAGCCGCTCCCAACATTCCCGCCGCCACCGCGTTCAGGATGTTTAACGGAGGCGTTCCGCTTGCCAGGGCGTTCGCAACTGCCTGAGCCGCCGACACATTCGCCATCGCCAAATCCATAGTCCACTGCGCGAGCTTTATCTTGTATTCCCTCTTGGCGGCCTTTTTGTCCAGCTCGTCTTTTTTCTGACAGTACTCATCGTATGAGATAAGCCCCTCGTCGTACTGCATTTTAAGGGAGTCCGCTTCGGCTTCTGATTCTTTCTGAACGTCAGAAAGCCGGCTTTCCATTGCGCTGTTGAAATATGTGGAGATATTGTTCAGCCCGGTTGAAAGAGTTCCCAGCACATTGGAAATGTTTCCGGCAATCTGCTGGAACTGCCCGCCTGCGATTGACTCCTGGAGTTTTTCAATGGCTCTGTCTACCTGCGAAATGTCAACGTCAATGCTGATTGCTCCGCTTGAAATCTGTTCTTTAAGAATCTCAAGGCTTGCAAGCTCGTCGCGCATTTTTTCAAGCTCTGTCTTTGATTCTGCCGCCCATTTTAAGACAAGCTCCTTTGTTGCCGCCGGGTCTTTTTTCAGCCCGACTATTAAAGCCAGCTTCTCCTTTTCTTCCTCCAGCCTTTTCAGCCGTTCCTTTGCCGCAACATTGCTTGTGGTAACAAGGCTTGTGTCTTTTGTAACAAGGTCAATGTAGCTCTGCTCAACGGCGTTCACAATTTCCTGCTGTGTCGCAGCCTCGTCAACGTCCTTTCCCATTGAACGCATTGCCTTGGCTTTTTCATTGATTGCGCTGATGTTCCTGTTCAGCTCGTTTGTGTTGGCCTTGATTAGCTCGGAGGCCTTGCTGTCGGTTTGGTTTGCGGAGTTTCTTTCCGCATTCTGCATTGCCTCCATCTGCTTCTGCTTCTCTTCAATCTGCCTTGCGATGCTGTCGGCCTCGTCCTGGAGTTTTTCCATCTGCTCCTTTATTCCTGAGGATGTGGAGACGGTGGCCGTTACGTTGTATTCTGTCGCGGCAAGCTCGAACCCCGCGCGCTCCGCCTTGAATTTCAGCTCCTCAATAAGGCTTTCATACTGCTTTATATCTTTCCCGGATTCTTTTATGGTTTTCTTCGCCTTCCTGTACTCGTCCGTTGAAAGTCCGGGTGTCGCAAGCGTTGTTTTTGCTTCCTCGGCGCTTCTTTTTCGGAATTCAATTATCCTGGAGTATTCGTCCATCTGCTTCTTGTATTCCGCCTGAAGCTCTTCTGTGTTTTCCTTTACGCGCTCAAGAACGGCCTTGTTTTCCTTTTCCTGCGCGGCCGTCCTTGTGTTTACTCCGTTTTTCTGCTCTTTTTCAAGCGCCTTGTTATAGTCCTCCTGAATTTAAGAAGCTCGACCGCAACAGAATTCTGCCTGTCCTTCAGTTCTGTAAGTTCCCTTGCGGCGATGTCGCTCTGTTTCATTGTCGATTCGGACTGCGTGTTCGCGAAGCCCAGAAGCTCGTTCACCTTGCCGATTGCGTTTCCCACTTTTGTTACAAGGTTTGTGAAAAGCACGTTCACCGGGCGGATTATGGCGGTAAATCCCATTCCCAGCTGTTCCTTCAGGTCTCCGACCGCGTTTGAAAGCTGGATTCCGCTTCCTGTCGCTTTTGCGGTTTCCTTAGCCATTCCCTCGTACTGGCGCGCGATTATTCTTACCGCCTCGCCGTTTCTGAGCTGTTCCTTTGTAAGGCTTTTTATCTGCGGAACTGATTCGCCAAGCTCGCCGGAAAGTCCTGAGAATGTCTTGTTAAGGTTTTTCACCGCGCTTTCCATGCTCATCGCGCCGCTTGCGGAAATATCAAGGGCGGCGCTCATTATTTCCTGGATTTCCGCCTGTGTTCTTCCTGCGGCGGCAAGCTGTGCCATAAGCGGCAGAAGCTGCTCGTCTCCAACTGTTCCTATTTTTTGAAGTTCAGAAGCAAAGTTTTTTAATTGCTTTACATTTTGTGCATTTAAAAAAGGATTGTTCTTTGAGGCGGTTTCAAGTTGCTTTTCAGCCTTTATTTGAACAAGGGCGGTGTCGTTCAGGTCTTTGATTACGGCCGCGGCTTTTTTTATGCCTGTGGAGACTGTTCCTAAAATTTGAGTTAAAGGATTTAAATTTTTTTGCTAAATTTATTATAGAATTTTTACTAACTTTTTTTATCAAAAGATTTCAATTTATTTAAAAACTTTATCAATTCCACTTTCAAACTCTTTTTGAATCCGCTTTTATTTTTTTATATTTACATTCTTATCTTTTTGCCATTTAGATTTTCCTTGACATTATTTCAACATCATTTTATTATTTTGATATAAGGGGGTTGCTATGTTAACATTTATATTATTAGTTTTAATATTTATATTTATAGAAAAAACTGCTCCTTTTTTTGAAGACGAACCAGAACCAACACAAAAAGAACTTGATGATGCAAATGCTAGTTGTTCTTACAATCCTGATATATGGTAAGCCTTTAAAATCTTTTCTTCTAGTATAAAATCTGTTACTTTCAAACTCTTTTAAATCCGCTTTTAATTTTATATTAATATTCTTATCTTTCGCCATTAGATTTTCCTTGCTTTGTCGAAAATAAAGCATTAGTATAGTCATTAAAGAGGTGTGAAATATGTTGCTCATAATATTTCTTATAATATTTTTTATATATGTAGAAAAAACTGCATGGCGTGATAAAGACAATCCTCCAATGACTCCGCATGAAACAGACGTTGCAAATGGCGGCGGACCGGATTTCTGATGATGACTAAAATTTGTTTATGAGGAGGCGTGATATGTTAGATTTTTTATTAGGTTGTTTTGGTATTTTTTCTCTTTATATGATTTTTTCTTTTTTAAAAAATGACTGTGCTGACGATTCAGACACGTTCAACCCTAGAAAGTCAACAGATATTGATGAAATAAACGCATGGAATAAAAGCCACCCAGATGACACAGTAGAACTTTGATATAGCCAGATGAAGATGATGTTTAATTTTCCTTGCGACCACTCGATAGCTGTTCAAACTTTTCAAGCTCTTTCTGCTCCTCTTCTGTAAGAGGCTCTTCAATTTTCCACATTTCTTTTAATTTAAGCATTTGCGTCTTATATTCGTTGCCGTCATTTTTTCGCGGTTTGTAGCTTCTGAATCCCATTATGTCGTTCAGTTTTGTTTCTTTTAATCCGTTTAACAGCGAGCTGAACTTATACCAGTGCAAGGAAAGGTTTTCTTCCATAAGGTCTATATTGTAATAATGAAAAAACGCGCTATATATAAAATCAGCGTCTTTTTCATAATCAAGGATTATGCCGTCTGGTTCTTCGCCTGTATCTTTTGGAAGTTCTGGCTTTGGAAATGCGAACTTGAAAAGTCTGTTTATTCCCTGCTGCCTGTCCGCCGGTATGTCTTCAAGATAAAAAAAATCAAAATCCTTTAGATGATGTTTTTCTTTTGTCATTCTTGAGAAGATTATGTAATACTGAAAATCTGTTTGAATCGGGTAAATCTTGCCATGAACCTCTATGGAACATGGCAAGCCCTTTTTTGAAAGGTCAATCATCATGCGGCCGGCATTGCTCCGGCTGTAAATGTGACTGCTCCGTCCTCGCCAAATTCAACATATCCTTTGACTGATGTTCCATTTTCGTACACTGTTGCAGAAATTGTGGAACTTGAAATGTTGAATTCATTTACCGCGACAGTCGCCTCTGTCTTGTCGGCGTAATAATAAGTCTTTTTTTGCGCCGCTGGCTTCTGTGTCTGCAATTTCCACTGAATCAAAGATTGAAACAATCAGAAGCTCCCTTTTTGCTTCTTCTCCAACTGCGCGCTCTTTGTAGAGTTTGTACAGAAGCTCAAAGTCCTTTCGCCTTTGTAGGTTGTTACGGTGAGGTCTTCGCTGGGCTTGTAGTCCATAAGTTCGGTTGTAGGATGTTCATCCGCGATGTAGTCGCGTTCTTCCGTCTCCGGATTCATGCTCCTTGTGAACTCTGTGGCCTTTTTGATTCTTACCCAGTCAGGCGCTTCGCTTGTGCCGCCGTTTAAAAAAACACCAATCTTGTGCTTTTTGATGAGTTCCGGTTTCATTTTGAAATCTCCTTTTTTAATAGTCTTTTGTTTCTGTTATAGTCAGTTCTATTTCTAGCCCTGTCGCCTGTTTTTCCACAGTTCCGCAGTCGTAGAAATATGTTATTTCGCCAGGTTCTATATCTGTTACATTTGTGCCAAGTGAATAATCTCCAAGAATCTCCCTTTGGAATTTTTCCGCCGTTTCTTCCATTCTTTTTACAAGGACAGGGTGCTTTTCGCCCCGGAATAAAAAAGAAACTGTAATTTTTGTCTCGCAGTCAAAACCGCGTCCAATATCTGTGTCTGTTATTTTTGTTGATTCCGGTATAACCAGGCATAAATTTTTTAATTCATATCTTGAAATATCAAGGCTGCCGACAAGAACGTTATGCTCCGTATATCCGTCAAAGTTTTTTATGATGAACTTTTTTAGGTTGTCTGCGCATTCCATTTTTACCTCCAGTATTTGGCAAGGACTTTATTAACCATTTTGTCAAGTTCTGGCTTAAAATTGTTTGAATCCAGAAAATTTTCTGTGGATTCAATGAATCCTTTCGGCATTATGTTCCACTCCTTAGCCCTTGCTGTAGAGCCGGAATAGCCATAGTTTTGAACGTACGCCTTTGGAAATACTTTAGAACCGGCGATTCCTTTTGGATAAATATTTGCCTCGCTTCCGTCTTTTTTTACACGAAATGAATAGGCTTTCTGAAGTTCTCCGGTGGAGCGGCTTCTGTTTTTTATCGTTTTTCGGATGTTCATCCGAACCGTCTTTACGCCTTGCCTGGCAATTATTCCCAGTGCCTGCTTCTGGATGCTTGTAAAACTTTTTGAAGTTTCTGCAAGCGCCCTTTGGACTTCTTCAATCTCTGCGTCTACTACAATCCACTGTGATTTTGCCATGGTTTCTCCTAGAAATTTCCGCCTTTTCCTTTTTTGAAGGGTTCTATTTCTTTTAGAAATCTGTCGGCCGTGAAATTGTTGAATTGTCTGCTTCCGGTGTCAGCAAAAGATGTTGAGGATACTGCAAGATTTCCGCCTGCGCTTTCCCACATAAGGCTTGCGAGCTGTAGTGCCACCGTGCGGATTTTTGCCGGAATTTCTTCTGGTAAATAACCCGCCGTGTATACAATCTCATAAAGACAGTCTTCATAAAAAACACCCTTGCCGAAATTGCTTTCAAGATAATTTTTACTTCGGATTCTGAACTTTGAAACATCAAAATCCATATCGTTTATCTTGACGCTTTTAAGCTCTACAAGCGGAAACGCTTCCAGCTCAAAAAGTGAACCGTCATCGCCGTAGCTGATTGTCGTGTATTCTTTTTGCTCCGGATTATATCCTAGAAATTCTGCGACCATTTCTTGCGCCGCCTTTGCGTACTGTTCCGGCAGCTTGCTGTCTTCTGGATATTTTCCAATAAAATCTTCAACATCTTCTGCTGTTATATACATTTAGTCCGCCTTTTGCGCATAGCCGTTTTTTATAAAGGCATCCGCAAGCGATTTTTCAACTTCCACTGTTTCGCCCGGGTCAAATGCTCCGTAGCTTCCGCGTAGAGTTGAATTGATTTTTATTTTTACGGTTTTTTTTTCTGCCGGCGTTTCTGTAACGGCTGTGTTTCTCTGTGCCATAAGTTTCTCCTGTAATCATAAAGCCCCCTTTCTGTGTGTTACAGAAAAAGGGCTTTGTTCAAGCGGTTAATTTACGCCGCCTTGATTTTAAGTCGTGCAAATGCGGCCGGAAGTGTCGGCTGTCCGTCTGCGAGTGTATGTCCAAGGAATCCAATCTGATTAGTTCCTGCATACTTTTCATTAAGAACAGTAACATCAAGTCCTTTCCAGTACGCGAACCAGTAGTGGCTGAAATCTCCAAGAACAGCGACGTAACTGCCGGCAGTTTTTGCGGTAGGCGCATATTCACTTTCGATTACCGGAAGCCCAAGGATTGTCGCAGGCTCGCCCAAGGCGATAGCCGGCTGCCACAAGTAGCGGCCGTCAGTTGCCTTCAGCTTCATGACATCCTTTAATACTTCCGTGCTCATAACCCATACAGCCTTGCTTCTGTATTCCGGGCGGAGGCTCATCTTCGTGTTGATAAGGTCATCGGCGGAAATTTCCGAGGCTCCGGTTTCAACATCACGGCTGGCCGGAATTCCGTCCGCGCTGGCGGTGAAAACTCCGAGCGGCTGATTTGTGCCAGAACCGTTGATGATTCCGTTTTCAAAAGCGCTTGTAAGTTTTTCAACGATTTTATCTTTTGCAAGAGTGTCAATCGGGAATGCGCTTGCCGCAAGAATTTCTTTGTTATAAGAATCTGCTTTACAAGGTCAATTGGTGAAAGCGAGCGTTTGCCGAACTCCCACGCCTTGTCATAGCCGATTTCTGTGGCAGGGATTTCGTTCGTCCATTCAGCCGCTGTCGCGTCGGTTTTTTCGTACGGAACGCCCAGAGAGCCTGCGCCGCTGACAGGAAGTTTCCGCACGCGGCTGTAAAGAATGGCTTCTTTTTCCACTTCTTTAAGGATTTCGTGCAAGAATTCTTCCGGGGCAAGGGCAGCCGCTCCGCCTGGCGTATCGCTTGTTCCGACTGAAAGGAACACATCGCCCGAACGTTTTTCCATTTTGAAGAAAGCTTTCTTTTCTTCCGTGCCGGCTGTTTTTGCAGGATTGTCAGCGGCGGGCGCAGGTGGTTCATTTGTAAAGCCGTCAAGAGTGGATTTTCTTTCTTCCGCCTCGATTTTTGCCACAACCGATTTAAGCTCCGCTTCTTTTTCAGAATAAGATTTTTTTTCTTCGTCTGAAAATGCCCTGTCTTTTGCGCTTTCGTTCATTGCGCGCATTTCGTTGATAAGAGTTGCTTTTCTTTCAAGAAGTTTCTGCAATTCGTTCATATTTTTTCTCCTTTTTTTTAATAAGACAAAATACTAAGTTCCCTTTGTCTTATCTCATAGTCAATTTGCGCTTTTTTTAGTTCTTTTTCCTTTTCTTTTTCCCTTGCGCTCTCCAGCTCCCGCTTTGCGCTCTCCAGCGCGGAAACGGCACGGGCTTTTATTGATGTATCTTCGTATGCAGGAAAAGTTACTGCGCTTACTTCAAATATTTTTTCAATGTCTGTGATTGTCCTTTTTGGATATTCTGAATCAAGGTTTTTCCAGTCCTCGCCCCGCACTTTGAACATAAAGCTCATTCCGCTTACATCTCCGCGCTGGATTGCAGAATAAAGGTTCTTTGCGTCCGTGTTGTTTTCTGTGTCAAGGTTTACGCGGATGTGCATTCCGTCCTCCTTGACTTCCATTTGCATTGTGGAATTTGCGTTGTTGTTTCTTGATCGCGCAAGGGGAGTCATTTCAGTGTTGTGGTTCACAAGAAAACGTACGTCCTTCATATCAGTTTTTGAAAGCGCATCACGTGAAATGTATTCCTCAAAAAATCCCATGTCGCATTTTTTATCAAAAACGATTGGAACGCCTTCGATAAAAGTGCCGTTCTGTTCATCTTTGGAGGCACGAATCTCAAAATCAAAACTTCTTAATTCGTCCTTTTCTGTCTTAAAATTTGGTTTCATTCTGCAAAATCTCCATTTTGTAAATTTACAGGTATAGTCAAAATGGAATTTTTAAGCGTGGAGTAAAATGGAGTACATGGAGTAAATAAAAAAACTGGCCGTCGTTGGCGAAAAAAAAGAGCCTGCCCGATTGAGCAAGCTCTAAAAATGATTATCTGTTGAACGCTAAATCCAGTAAAAAACGGCTTGTTGTTTTTCCTGAAGCGGCTACAAGTTTTTTTAGTTCCTTCAGCTCTTCAGGCTGGCACGAAACAGAAAAACTGACACGCTTTAATCCTGTCGCCTTTCTTCCGCCGTTTGGATTTGGAACGCCTCTCTGATGTCCTCTATTGCGTTTTTCTTCCATTGGTTACCCCCAGATTTTCCAGGCAACAAAGATGACTATTGCAATGATTATTCCACGCACAACACATTTATGACAGTCTTTAAAGTGTTTGACATAAAGCCCCCTAAGAAGTAAACTACGGAATAAAGGCACGGCAGTTTTAGTGCCACCGTGCCAGCCCTCATTAACTGAAAGTCAGTCTGATAATCGCTTCTGCAATTACCGCACTGATGACGGTTATAAGGATTTCGGCTAGAGCCTTGCAGAGTGTCTGTATCACTTTGCGGGCTTTTTTATTGCCGTTTTCCATAGTTCACTCCTTTTAATAAAGATTTCTTACAGGGCAACGCCCTGTGTTTATAATATACATTATACATTAAATTTTTGTCAATACTTTTATTAAAAAAAAGGGGATTTCCCATTGTGGGAAATCCCCTGGTATCAGGAGGCTTTTTTTATTTGTGGTTTTCCTTCCAGAACTTCGCGCATTCCACAACAAAGCGCGTCCTGTTTAGTCCGGCTTTTTCGGCTTCGCTGTCTATAAGTTCCAATTCATTTTTCTGTGGAGCGATCTGGATTTTTACCTGGCCGCCTTCTGAAAGTTTCTTTCTTCCAGCGCCTTTGCGGGCTCCACCCCAGTTTTTTGTTTCTTCTGTCATTTTTTTATCCCTTTATCAAAGTTGTTATAAAATCCAGAATACTTACAATAAGAATTGCAATCAAAATAATATTCAGTCGTTTGTTTTCCTGTTTTTCGTTGTTTTCATCCATAATTGACATCCCTAAAAATTTTATTTAGTATAAGCGTAAACAAGGGGGCAACGCCCCCAAGGTCTTACTTCCTAAGAAGTTCGACAAGCCACTTGATGAAGTCGAAAATCAGCATTGCTAGGGCTATCTTTTCGCCATTCGTCAGTGGCTTTTTCTTTTTACGCTTTTGCATAATTGCCTCCTGATGATTCTATATTACATTGTTATCTTGTTTAAGTCAATAGTTTTTCAAGGTGTTTTATAGAATTTTCAGGAGTTTTTATTTAAAACAATTCAAGTTGCGCCCATTCTTTTTTCGTTACGCTGAAAATGCCTTTTTTAATCTGTGTCTTCGGAACAAAAAGTCCTTCTTCGTGATAAAGTTTTGAACCGCCACACAAGAGGCTTCTTTTTTCTAAAAAGTCGATTCTTTCAAATCTTTCTTCTGGCATTGCGTATTCACTTATAATTACAGGCTCGCTTTGCGTTTCCGCCCAGTCATAGAAACTTTCATGGTCGAATCCGCCGTTTGAATATTCCTTCGTATTTTTATATGGAATATCACAATAAATCAAAGAATCCGGCTGAATCTTGACATTCCTGTAGTCGCCCCGGAATTTTTGCAGACTTTGCAGACTTTGCAGCCTTTCCAGACTTTGCAGCCTTTGCAGCCTTTCCAGCCTTTCCAGACTTTGCAGACTTTGCAGACTTTGCAGACTTTCCAGACTTTCCAGACTTTGCAGACTTTCCAGACTTTCATATAAAAATTGAAGACCATAAATTTCATCGTAGCTTTCTGGAAGATACAAAGCGACTGCAATTTTATATACACTTCTCGTGTCGGAAACTCCCACTGGCTTCTTCCGAAGTAATGTCTTTCCATTCCGTTAGTGCCAAGATAGCGGTCAACTTCCGCCCTTGTCTTTCCGGATTTTTTTAATCCCTCCAATAGATACGCGCGGAGCTTCTCCGAATTGTCCTTGATTTTTATCTCAAGGTTACTGCGCAGTCTTTCATACTCCGCCGGACTTTTCAAAACATTTTTTAAATACCATCTGATATATTTTTCCTTGTATTCCGCGGCATTCTTTTTTATGTCAATCCTTGTGCCGTCTGTCCTTATGCCGAATTCTTCCATAAAGGAAAAGTCGCCGTAAACGCGCGCATAGTGCAGAGCTTTTTTCCACGGCTCTATTTCTTTGGAATAAAGATAGTCTTTTCCATTGTTTCCGAAACTCCAGCAGATGCGCACATACTCGTCATTGTCTTTTAGCGCAACAAAATCCTTGCGGCTTATCCAGCGTTTTTCAGCGGCATATTTTCCACTGATTACGTCCGTGAAAAACTCCATCATCTTCGAGATGTCATTTATTGTGAATGTCTCAAACTTGCTTTTCAGCATTGCGCAGTGGGTTACTGCGCAGCCTCCGGCAAACAAATCGTAAAAATGCTTTTTTTCAGGAAAATGCGAGACCACCCATTCGGCTATCTTGTTCTTGCTTCCCATGTATGGCAATCCGTAGTTCATACGGATATAGTCAAAAAAGAATATTTTTTTTGTTAAAAACTATTGACAGAATACAATAAAATGTTATATCTTATATTCAGGCGGTTCGTTGAGCCGCATAGAGAAAATCTTTGTTAAAGGGAGTAAGATGTGAAAAAATGGGTAAAAAAATACCTGCAAGAAGTATCATTACTACTAATTGCAGGCTTTATCCAAATCCTTGTAGCGGTCATCATTAATTTGATAGCTCGCTAACGGGGAACAAGGGCGGCGGTTTTAGGACTTCCGCCTTTGTGTACTCACATTTTACTTCCTAGGGGGCTTATATGTCAACAGAAAATGGAAAAGAGCCGTTCTGGGCTAAAATTATTCTTGCGGTTATTCAGGGTATTGTGAATGCCGTTGTGCTTTTTGTATGCCTTAAAATATTCGGGGTAATCTAATGGGCGAGGAAACAGCAGAAAAGCCTAAGTATGTCGGCTACGGCTATCACGGAGGCGGAAGAAAAAAAGGCAGCGGAACAGGCAGAAAATACAAGACTTTCAGTTTTTCCTGCTCTCCGGAAGAATACGAGCAGATAAAGCAAAGGATTGCAGAGAGCGGCTTGAAGCCGTCGCATTTCTTTGTTAAAAAGTGCCTTGAATAGAGGTTAAAGGGCTGTTCTATTTTTTTTGAACAGTCCTTTTTTTTATTCTTCCTTGTTGCCGTCTTTATTATCGTCCTTTCCGTCTTCATCGTTATCGTCTTTGTCCGCACCGTCCATCGCCTTGTAGTTTTCAAGCATAATGTGCTTGTCCGCATAATCTTCATTTACTTTCGGCAGGTTTTCCATTTCAAGAACCTGGTTCAGCGTATAGATTCCGCTCTGCAGGCCTTTCACGTAGTTGTTCATTCTTGTGTTGTAGTCGGCGCGCAGCATTGTGTCCGTGTCAAATTCCACATAGCAGAAGTCTTGCATTTCCACCGGAAGAAGCCGGTTTAGATATTCCTGAATCTTTACGAGCCACGGTGTAAGAGTGTGCTGTAAAAAATATGTGTTCGCCTGTTCCTGGTTCGTGAATTTTGAGTTTTCGCTTCCAAGCATAAAAAGCGGGACACGGAAGATTTTTGCAATTTCCTTTTCACTGAACGACCTGTTTTCAACAAGCTGGCTGTCTGAATTTCCGTTTATGTTGATTGGACTTGCGGTCAATCCTTTGAAAGGATTAGCGGTTTGTTCGCGTTTTCTTTTCCGCCGTAGCTTGATAAGAGTTGCTCTGTAAGTTTCTGGGAATCGTCCTTTGACCAGTTCTTTTGTTCCACCGGAACATTTACAAGCAGTTTTGAATGTATTCCGCCGTCAAAATACTTTTGAGTGTATTCTTCAAGTTCAAGCCCTGTTTGCTGAATGTGTTGAATATTCCATTGGCGACAAGCCCCGCAATTGATTGTATCTTATCGCAGGAATATGAAGCATTGCCGTTGTGTTGTATTTCTTAGGTATTCCGTCGACATAGTATTTGTAATAAACGTCCTTGTTTTCATCCAGGCAGATTTCCACTTTATCCGGATCGCAAGGGTAGAGCGCCCTGACTGAATAATCCGGATTGCGTTCAATAAAAATAAATGCGTTGCCTTTCAGCAGAAGGTGAAGCATTATCTGCTGTTTGAAAGTGTAGGCTGTATCATAATAATTTGTGTTCTGTTTCAGGACTTTTGCAAGCGGCAGCTCTGTTACTTTTTCCCTTCCGCTCCTGCCTTTTTTGTACACATTAAGCGAAAGACTTGCCACCGCGTCTGCGATTATGTTTACACAGGCATTGACCGTTGCATTTGCAAGAAGTTCAGCCGTTGACATTCTGGGTGAGTAATAAAAAATATTTCCAGATGTGTACTTTGACATTGGAAAACGTGTTGTGTCGTTCTTTACCTTTCTTATTTCAATTCCGAATATTTTCATCTAGCATTTGCTCCTGTAAATCTCTGTTTGTCTCTATGTCAACGGCGAATTCTGTTATTTTCAGCCAGTACCACAAAGGCATTCTCACAAAGCCGTTGTTTTCAAGTGTTACAACCGGTTTTCCATTGTCATCATAAGGATTTGGGAATTCTGCCTTTATCTGAATCGGTCTTGCTTCTGTCATTTTTAAGGTTCTGCAAGATGTCAAGGCTGTTATTGAAATTGTCTGAATCACTGCCAGAATGAAGCTTATCTTTTTTATTTTTCGCATTGTTCAAAATCTCCTGCTGCCGGAATTGAAGGTCGTTATATTGGTCCAAAAAATCTGCCTTTTGTTTTCGCAGTTTTCCTTTATAGATTTTTCCCTGCAAATAAATTGTAAGAATCGCAAATATAAGCAACGTCAAAAGAATCCCGATTATGATAAGAAAAAACTTTGTCATTTTTTATTCTCCAAATCTGATTGATTTTACTTTGTCTAAAATCATATTGAAATAAACAGGGCAAAAGCACGCGGCGATTGCAAAACCGCTTAAAATGATGTCGTTTGTTTCTCCGCCGGATGTCATGAATTTTTTTGCGCACCATATCGCAACCCATAAGGCTGCTACAATTTGAGCAACGAGGCTTGTTGTCTTTGCCTTGTAGGTTTTCTTTTTAGGTGGTTGTTCGGAAATGCCTAACTGTTCTTCGGTTTCATTTTTTTCAGTTTCGCTTTCTTCTTTCTGCGCTTCTTTTCCTGTTCCGTGCATTATTCCTGCGTAAAATGCGGAGTGCATATCCTTTACAGAATAAACAGAATGATCATTGTTTCCTTTGTTCGGAAAGCTTTGTTTCATCCATTCGTCAAATTTCATATTTTAATCCCCCATTTTATAATACGAGCTTCCGCAGGTTTTCCTTTTGTTACATTTATGGAATTTACAAGGGAGTTGAACACAATTTTTCCGTCTTCAACCACCACCCAATGCCCGGAGTAGCCGTCTGCAATGTATCTTACTGGCGCAGCCTGTTTTATTTCCTTTATGTCTGTAACGGTTTTTTTTACAACTGTTGTTTTTCTTCCTGTGATGTGCTGTAAAAACGTTCTGCGTCCGTTACTGTGCAATCCTTTGCGATAATTCCGGCTTTTATTGCGTTGTTCACAATGCGGATGTATTCAATCTCATTGTCAGGGTCAATTCCTGCGCAATAAATGTAGCACATTGCAAGACAGGCGTTTTTTCCTATTTCTTTTATGTTGTCTGCTATCTCAAGCGCGGTTGTTTGTGGGAATTTCATTGGCGGCTCTCCTTTTCTATAAGTCTGTCAAGTTTTGCTTCTATTCTTTGGCAGGTCGATGTAAGGTTTGAAACGTTGTTCTTCAGCCCCGCAAGTGTGCTTTCGTGCAGGTTTATCTTTGAATAGAGCTCTGTGAATTTTTCTCTTGTGTGTGAACGTTCTTCCTTGTCCCTTGTTTCGTTCTGGTCAAGCCTGTTGCTTAATCTTCCGAAATTAACGGAAAGTTTTGCCACAAGCGTTATCATTGAAAAAACAAAGCCTGCTACTGTTATACTAAATGTGATTATGGCTGTCGCATTCATTTTTTTTATTCCTTTTCTTTATAGTCAAAAAGCGTAATTTCGCAATGCGGATTATTTTTTTCATAGCGGTTTATGATGCAGATTTTGCGGACAATCTGCCAGTTGTCGTCTGCTATAACAAGGCCGTCCTGAAGCAAGTCCAGAATGCTTGTCGCCTCGTTGTCGCTGTCGCGTCTTGTCCTGTCTCCGTGGTAGAAAACCATTTTTATACAAAGTGGCGTGTCTATTGGTTTTGCGGGGCGTTTTTGGTGCAGAAGGCTAAAGGCTGTCGGCGTGCCAGGCTTCAAATCTCCTGGACGGAATGGTTTTTCCGTTCCTGAGCGTGCGCCTTGAGTTCTTTTTTGCCGGAGTTTCGCCCTTGAAGATAAAGAAGTATTTTCGTTTTATGTCCATAAAAATATAGTCAGAACATAAAAAAGCCCCGAAATTACGGGGCAAAAAAACTATTTGTTTTTCAATAAAAGCACAAGATTAAGAATTGAAGTCAAACTCATACAGAACAAAGTTATTGACCTTAAGATAATTATATTTTTGCTTTTAGATTTTATTCCGTCTATGAACTGCGGAATAAATGCGCTCAACATTCCTAAACTTGCAATAAAAATTGTAATTCTCATTTTGACAACCTCCACAAAATGTTTTATATTAAAACAAGGCACTCTCTCCGAGAGCCTTGCAGAATTGGCTTATTTAAGAACCAAACTTAAAATGGTTGCAATAGTGTAAATAACGGTCGCTATTGCAACTATCCAATCTGTAATCTTTGGATTTTCCATTTTATAACCTCCTTTCTCTCCTGATGTTTATATATTAAACTATTTAATTTAATTCGTCAAGTATTTATTAAACTTTTTTATATAAAAAAATCTATTTTTTTATTGTCTTTTTATATATTTTTTTTAGTTTAATATTGTTTTATGAACATTTCTGAAATGGTAAAAATTTTATGTATTAAAAGAAATACATCAGTGGCGGAACTTTCTGTAAAATTAGGCAATACAAAGCAAAATCTATTCAATAAACTTTACAGAAATGATATGAAAACTAGCGATTTGGAAAAAATTGCGGCTGCATTAAACTGTGAATTAAAAATTTCATTTATTGATAAAAATTCAAAAGAAATTCTTATCTAATGTAATTACATAAAAAAGCCGCCTGAAAGCAGACGGCTAAAGTGCTTTCCTTTTAGAAAACCGCATCCTCAATCTTGAAATTTCCCTGCGCCTCTTCATCGGCAAGCGCGACTTCAAGGCGGTTGTTCGCCATTATTGAAGTTATTACGCCGTCAATTCGCTTTGTGCTTTTGTTCACATCGGGTTTAATCGGCTTTATATTTCCGTTTGCGTCCGGCTTTACTGTTGCGCAGCTCACCATCCAGTCCATAACCGGATTGTTGTCAATCAATTTTCCGTCCGCAATAAGCTGCTCCCATGCTTTGGAAGGCTCGCTCATTCCTGTTATGCTCTGCGAAAACTCAACGCAGGTAAAGACATCGCTTAAATCCTGTATAAGGTGCGCCGCAAGGTTTCGGTCATAAGCGATTTCTTGAACATCGTAAATCTTTGCATCTTCAATTATTTTCTGGAACATAAAAGAGTAGTCTACTGTTTCGCCTGGAGTTGCAAAGACATAGCCTTCTTTTATCCAGCGGCGGAAAAGGTAGGAATCTCCGCGCATTTTGTTTTCTATCTGTTCTTCCGGAATAAAAAAATAGTGCTTTGCGTACCGTCTGCCGTTCTCCAGCGCAAAATACCAGGTAAAGGCGGTTATATCAAGCCGTTTTGAAAGGTCGATTCCGCCCCAGCACCTCAATCCTGCAAGATTTTTTTCAGAAAAACGCTTGTGGCATTTTATCCACTGGCTTTGCTTTATCCATACGTCAGCGACATTCAGCCATTCGTTAAGGTTCTTTGTGCGGAAACTTGCCTCGTCCGTGGACTTTTGGAGCGCATTTTTGTATTTCATCCGCAAGTCGTCAATTTCTACGCTTACGCCTAGATTCGGATTTGCCTTATACCAGTTTTTCTCATTCTTCCAGTCGTCTTTTTTATCCAGCTCAAAAATCATGCAGAAGTACTGCTCGTTTTCGTAGCCTCTGGCACGCTCAAGGATTTTAGAGCAGCGCTCGTATTCCTCAAAGCAAGGAACATTGCGGTCATTTCCAGCCGTTGTGATGATAAAAAGAAGCGGCTGCGTTCTTGCGGACATACCTGTTTCAATTACGTTCAGAAGCTCGTCGGTTTATGCGCGTGGTATTCGTCTATGATTGCGCAGGAAGGGTTCAATCCGTCCAAAGTGTGGGCGTCGGAAGAAAGAGCCTGCATTGAGCCGTCTCCGCATTTCAGGGAATGCGCATAGCTTTGAATATATTTTCTTAGCGTCTTTGAGTATCGTACTGTGTTCTTGCAGTCCGCAAAACATCTTACGGCCTGGTCCCTTTTTGTGGCCGCGCTGTAAACTTCGCTTCCAGGTTCAGTTATAAGGTCGTAAAGCGCGACCCCGGAAGAAAGAAAGGTTTTGCCGTTCTTTCGTGCAATCTGAATATAAGCGCGCCTGAACCGCCTTAATCCGTTGTCAATTCTTCGCCAGCCGTAGATTGAAGCGATTATGAATTGCTGCCATGGTTCTGGAACAAGGTTTGTGCCGGCAAGTTTTCCTTTTGTATGTGTAAGCTGAGTAAAAAAAAGAATTGCGTTCTGCGCTTTTTTGTGATCAAAATAAAACGGAAATGTTCCGGCTTCCGCTTGCCTCACATCGTCAATATGCCTTTGAATTGCGAGCTTTACTTTTTTGCATGCAGGAATCTTATTTGTTGAGATGTCAGAAATGTACTGCTGGTAAGTGAATTCGAACATTCAGCACTTAACCGTTTCCTCTTAGGGATTTTATAAAATTGTCGCCTTCATCTTCTTTCTTTGGCTGTAACTTTATTTTCGCCCTGCCGGCTGGTGTTACTCCGTATTTCTCCATTGTCCGCTTGTAAATATCCATTGATTCGTTATATTTTGCAATCAGGTCAACATCTTTGAATTTGTTGAGTTTTGACCAATATTCCGCAATGCTGGAATTACTCTTCATTACAGTATTAAGACAATCTTGCGCCGCTCCGTACTGTATAAAAGCGTCTGTTATTGTCGGGATGTCAACGATTGTTATCAGTCCGTTTTCCTGTAAAGTCGGAACGATTTCAAGCCACTTTTTTTTTGCGGCATTGTTCAGTTCTTCTGGAATTGAAATTTCTTTTAATGCGTCAAGACTAACGCCTCTGTTTTCATGCCTGTCTTTTCTGTAAGTTCCGTCTTTGATATGTTCTTCTGTTGATTTTATAGGTCTGCCCATATAAATATAGTCATTTGAAGTTATATGCACCAAAAAAAACAACCACCGCCCCATTTTTTTTGACAATGCGCATGAAAAAGGGCGGGTGTTGGTGAAAGGTGTTTCCGTTTAAGTTTTTGAACCGGGGGGGGCGATAAAAAATATTTTTAATTTATTTTGTAAATGTCTTGACATAAATAAATACAATTAGTATTATAAGAATGTCAGGAGGTTTTGCGATGATGCGCAAATCGCATAAACGAAAAAAGCCACCCAAAGACGGTGGCTCTTGGCTCGTAGGTATTGGCACTCTTCTGCTTGGGATTGCCGCTATCTGCGAGGTAGTTTTTAAGATTGTTGTCTATCTGTCAGGTCGATAACAATCGGGTGTGGTAAGCCGAAAACTTACTACACCCTTAAACTACCACATCAGTTTAGAGGTGTCAATATGAATACACTTGATATTATACAAATTGTAATACTATCAATTGCGGGGCTTGGCGGTTTAATGATTGTAATAGGAAATATAATAAGGTGGAAAAATGGCAGAACAGACAGAAAAGAAGTATAGCGGTTACGGCTATCACGGCGGCGGACGGAAAATGGCGGAAACTGGACGTGTCCGTTTTCAAGTTTCCTGCCAGCCGTCAGAAGAAAAGATAATCCGCGAAAAAGCGGAAAAAGCCGGGCTTTCATTGTCAAGGTTTCTTGTTGACCTTGCATTGAATGCATAGCGTATTATATGAGTTGTTTAAGTAATAACTTTTCACTCATATTCAATTTTTGTTACCTCTACAAATTCTGTTATTTGACGGTAAAACATTTCTTCCGCCTCTTTTAGGGAATCCGCATATATACATAGAAACGACCAGCCGCCGCGTAGAAAGTCGTAAACAAAAGTAAATCTTTTTTTCATTTTCTTTAACCCTTATGGAATAGTGTCATTTTTCCACGAGCCCTCGTGCTATCTTTGTCTGAAAATCATCAAAATTCTTTTTGATTTTCCTGTGTGCTTCTTCCGTACTCATTCCGTCAAAGCAGTAGTCACCGCTTATGCTCCGCCATGGACACAACTTCCCATACTGTCGGTATGAACTTTCACAGTTATTGCATCTTGCTTTCAATATCTCATCTTCTTTCATTTTTTTCCAGCTCACTTAAAAATTGCTCTGCCTGTTTTTCTGCTTCTTTATATTTATGAGTCTCACCTTTACAGTAAAGCATATACGCTCTAATGATTTCTTTGAAAAATGTCTTTTGAAAATAGCCTTTCGCCCTTGCCGTTGATTGTGTCTCCAGCCTTTAGTTCAAGTTCAGGAAACAACTCTTGTACACATGATTTTTTCAAAATTTCCCCTTTTATTATTTAACACTCTGCTTGTTTTTTCTAAAATTGCCGTTTTCCTTGAACGTTTTTCTTGAATGGCAGCTCCAGCACATCGGCTGGAGATTGTTCTCGTCATAAAAAAGCTCAAGGTTTCCACGGTGCGGTGTTATGTGGTCCGCAATTCTTGCGGGCTTTCCGCAGATAAAACAGAAAGGATATTTTTTTAAGAATTCCCTTGATGTCTTCCGCCATTTTGCAGTCTCATAAAGATTGTGCCATTCTTTTGATTTGCCCCGGAAATTGAATACCTTTCGTTTTCCTTCCAAACTTTGGTGAATTTTGCAATATTCTTTTCCGCATTCCGCCGTTCTTCCGCAGCCGTTTTTTTTACAGACTTTGGTTTTCATTTTCCTTGTTTTCCACACTCCTTTTTGTTTCTGAAATTTCAATGATTTTTTCGGTGTTTGTTGAGGCTGTTCTTTTTATTTCCCGAATCGGTTTGCCGTTAAACTCCATGCACATTGAGAGTAAATAATCGTTTTCACTCTTGTCATAAAGGGCGTGCATAACGCCTTCGTATGCGCATGAAACAAAGTTTGTCATCACATAAACCTGTCCCTTTTCTCGTTTGTATTTTTCATAGCGACGCAATACATATTCACAAGCTATGTCAGCCTTGTATTCGATTTCATCATCAACCAGAAAAAAACGTTTTGTTTTCATTTCCTTGATAATTATTTTTTTACATAAAACCGTGAATAGCCACCATAATTTTTCAAAGGCGTTGATGTTGTTTTGTTTCAGATATTGCCACTGATAAAACTGGCATTTTTCATTGTCTGTTCCGTCAGATTTTCCTTCTGGAATAATAATTTCCTTGTCATCGCCAAAATCAAGGAAATAATTATAAATTGTCTTTACGCCTTTCATAGTCTTCTTAACTCTCTACCAGATTCCCCCTGAATTTTTTTTCTTTTGCGCAGCACTGTCGGCATGGGCAGCTGTCAAAATCTTCACGCGAGCAGTTTTTATACGGATTTCCGAATTTCTCGCAGAAGCATTTTTCCGTTTGCATACAGTTCACGCAGGTAAGATGCCCCGGAACTGGATAAGGAATATTCAGCCGTTTTATATTACACGGATATTCGTTTCCAACTCTTACTTCAAGCGATTTTGCAAACGCAGATTCAAGAAGATTTTCCTTGGGCTTTTCTTTTGCCCTGTTGTAACAGAATACGCATATAAGCTGGTCAAAAGGGTAGGTTGAGTGGCATATCTTGCAGAAAGTCCATGCAACCAGCTTGTTTTTGGTCTCGCAGTTTTGTGTTGTTTGTTGTCTGATCATATTCGGACCTTCTGTTTAATAAAATCTTCTTTCAGCTTTTTGCCGTAGGGCGCAAGCTCTTTTTTTGTTTGAAAGTTCATATATGCGTTGCCTGTCGGTCTGCCGTCCGCAATCCAGTCATCCTTGTAAGCCTTGAAGATTTCCGGGATAAAATTGTTGTTGTCTTTCATCTGGAGTAAAAGCTGTTGCTCGGCTTCTTCTGGCGACATCTGTTTTTCTACTGGCGGAGTTTCCCCCTCGGAATGCTCCAGGAAGTCGGATTCAAAGAAATTGCCGGGAAGCAGCTTCTTGAACCAGTTCTTGGTCACGAGCTGGTCAAAACTTAAATGGCGGCTGTAGCCTTTGTATAAAAGCGGATTTGTTGAAAGGAGCGCATAATTCTTACACGCCTTTATAACTTCGTCCGAATGAAGCCCCGGAATATTTTTATGAATATGCTGCAAGCCTTGATAAAAATCCCTTTGCATAAAAGAGATTATGTTGTTGTTGCAGCAGGGCAGTCTTGCGGTTTTGAAAATGTTGAATATCTTGTCCGCATAATCCTGAACCGGCTTAGGCTGCCGGGTGTCCGTGTGCGTGGATTCGGGCGGAAGCCCCGGAAATTCAGATACACATACATCATCATTTACAAATTCAGTATCATTAACAGATACATATACACCGCCCGACAACGCTTTTTCGGTGTCCGATTCGGTGTTATCGGTGTCCGACAACGCTTTTTCGGTGTCCGATAGTGCTTTTTCGGCAAGCAACTCTGTGTTATCGGTGTCCGACAATGTTTTATCGGTGTCCGATGTTTTAAACTGTCTGAGGTTACGGATTTTCTTGTCGTATGTTGAAGTGTCTGCGTCGATTCGGCGCTTTATCTTGAGCCAGATTGCATTCTCCAGCCCCGTAAGCTCAGGAGCGTTTCCGTTTATGCCATAGTCATAGATGTACATAAGAAAAGCGCCCTTGTATTCATCGGGCAAGTCGTCGATATATTCAGCATGTATTACAAAAGATTCTCTTTTCATGTGGTCCGCCTGAAAAAATTGCCGTCTGTCCGGCTGTCAAGCGTCTTTCCGCTTTGCCAGTTACTAATCCATCCCTTTGCAAGGCTTTTTATATCAACCGCCAACGGCGCGATACAAAACTAATTAAAACGGTATATCCTCGGGGAATTCCTGCTGGACAGCTCCGCCAACCGCGTTGGCAAGGTTTTGAACCTGAGGCGGAATTGCCGCCGTCTGCGGTTTATGTACAGAGTTCAGTGTCTTGTGAAAAAATAGAAGAGTGCAGTTGTTCGCCGTATGCGTCAAGCCGTCTGTTCCTGTGAATTGTTTCTGTCTGTGCTCAAAGCGCGCGGCGGTAACCTTTCCAATCCACGATGAGAAATTGAAGTTCCCACGCTGGATGCCGAATGCGTCAAAGAATTCTGTCATTTTCCTGTTGTAGAATTCCCCTTCGCAGATAAAATGGATGTAATTCTCGGCGCTGCCTTCCACTTGAAGTGTTATGCAGTGCATCTGAAGCCCGGTCTTTGAAAGCGCATTTTCCGCTTTCATTATCCTTACCTTGTAATCTCCGTCCGGAATATCGAACGTCTTCCTTTCTTCCGGGGTGTAATTGTTCATAAATGCCATGTGCTATGCTCCTTGATTTGCGATGTTTTGATTTGCGATGTTGTCGCCGTAATATTCCCTTATTGTGGTGTCAACCACTTTAAGGTCGTTCTCGATTTTTTCCAGCGCGAACATCTCTTCCGGCGTCTTTGTTATGTCGTTGCCGGTTGTCCTTGTCCTGAAGAAATGCTCGCCCATTTCGGATTCGCATCTGATTGCAATGGTGACCCATTCCCAGATTCGTGTCTTTTCCGCCAGCTGTTTTCCAACGCAGCCGACACGGATTTCCCCGTCCTCCGCCTTTTCCTCGTGCATGGCTAGATACACGTTTACGTCCGGCGGAAGTTTTTTTATGAACTGCACAAACGCCCAAAAGTCGTGGGCGATTGAGTTGTAGAATGCAAATACCGCATTGCCTTTCTTTTCAGTGCTTGAGCACTGGTCAAGATACTTTCCCGCCATTAAGTAGCCGCAGTCGTCTATAAAAATCGTTCTAATGCCGTTTTGCACCGCCATTCCCATCGCCTTTTGGATTACTCCATATTCGTTGTAGCTCAAAAGGTGGGTGAACCTGTTCCTGAATGGAAGGTCCTTATCCAGAACGTTTATGATCTGGATTTCTTCCGGGGCGAAGTTCTTCAAGGAGCGGCTTTTTCCGCTCCCGCTTTTGCCGTAAATGACAATCGGTCTGCCCATTTTTATCTCCTTTCTTCAAAAAAATATTTTTTTACCCTTCGTTTCTCCTTGTAGCGGTTCTTTACTTCTATCCATTCAAAGCCTATCGGAATCCCCTTGTCTTTCAGCTCGAAAATGCGGGCCGAAAGCCTTGTTTCTCCCAGGTCATTGCACGCCTGCAAGGTCGTTATGGAGCCAAAATCTTTTATGTAGTTGAATACCCGTGTCTGTGTATTGTTAAGTTCTTTCACTGTTTCCCCCTGCCAAAAGATTCCAGAATTCTTCTGTATCTATTTTTTTTAAGAACCATAAGGCGCTTAGATATTCCTGGAATGTTATAAGTTTTCCGGCCCTATATTTGCTCCTGTGTTCATACAAAAAAATGTCGTCAATCGCCTGATACGCTATTCCTTGCAGAAGCGTCAGATTTTTTGGCCTGAAAGGTCTTCTGTTTTTTAAAGTATTCATACAGCTTTATCCCTGTCTTGTGCTTTAGGCATTTGCACAATGAATCTGTTTCTTCTTTTATGTTCGGAATTGTGTATCCGAACTCATCCGTCAAGGCCTCGTCTATGAAGTAGCCGTTCAATGGCGTGCCGTCGCTATATGACTTCAGGAAGAAAAACCTTGTTGTTTTCAGCGTGGCCATTACGTTGTCCGCGCCTTTTACAAGGATAGACTGCCCGCCCTTTCCTTCGGGGATTAAGATGTAAACGTTCATTGCTTCCCCTTATGCCGCAAGGAAAGCCGGAAACAAAAGCTCCAGCCCGACTGCCAGGCATATAAAAATCGCCATGAAGGAAGATTCCGGGGCGGAAGCCCCGAAAATGACGCTATAAAGGTTTCTTGCGGTTTTTTGCAAGAAGCCCATTTTTTTTACCACGATGCCGTGGCTTGTCAGTGTTTCTGTCGCCCAGACAGAACCGAGTTTTACAGGTCTTTTTTCCATAATTCCCCCAATAAAAAAAAATGCCTGCCGGAAGGGCTTCGGACTTCCGGCAGGCAAAAATATTCTAAACAGCAGAGTTGTAATATCCCTGCCGAGTTAGACAAGAGATTGATTTGGAAGCCTTTCATTATTAGGGCTGTCAAGCCCTAATAGGTTTTACTATAGTAAAACCGAATCGACATTTGTCGATTACGATTAAAATATATTGTCAAATGTCGAATCTGTCAAGTTTTTTTTCTTCATTTGTCAATTTTTTTTACGATTTTAAAATAGAGGTGTGTATATGGATTTTGTAGAAAGAATTGACCAAAAATTAAAAGAAAAGAATTTGAAAAGAGCGGCCATGCTTGAAGATATCGGAGTGGATATTTCACTTATGACAGCATGGAAAAAAAGGGGAACAATTCCGTCTGGAACAGTTTGCTTAAAAATAGCCAGATATTTAGGAGTTTCAGCGGAGTGGCTTATAAGCGGGGAAGAAACAAAGGACTATATCCCGGCGGAGGAAAAGAAGCGCCTTTCTATGCTCCGTGAGCTTACCCCGGAGCAAAGGCATACAATAGATGTTTTATTGAACGATTTTGAAAGGATAAATATGGAAAGTTTTAAAAAAGATTTAGGCTGATTTAAAAAAAAGCGGCTTTGCTCCCAAGGAAGTGTGTAAAAGGAAGCAAAGCCTGGATCATTTATGGAATTATGTGACCAAAAGGAATATAGCATTAAAAAAAATCCAAATCAAGCAAACCGTCCTTAACAGAATTCTTGCTGATGATTCGCAAAAAGTCAAATATCGGGATGTAGCAAAAATCCAAAGGCGTTTATGACCTTTTTGTAAACTTCGGACATATCCGCGCGGTCCGCGACAAAGTAAATCCGCTCAACGTCGTTTGTGCTTTGGTTGTTCGTTGTATGTCCCATAAGTGTTTCCACAAGGCTTGTGTTAAGGTTTGCGGTTGTAAGTATAGTCTTGTACATCTTGCGGAATGAATGGAAACATATTCCGTCCGCCCTTATCTGTTCAAGTGAAAAACCGATTCTGCCGCCTATCACTTCCGCGCAGTTGTTTCCGACTGTGCTGGGCGCAAGAATCTGTTTTTTTATCATCAGCTCAACTGCTTTTTTCTGGATTTCACCAAGCGGAACCGCGCGGTCTGAATATTCGCTTTTTGTTCCGTGAATCCTTAATATGTAAAAATCTTTATACCGCTCAATATCTGAAAGCCTAAGGTTTTTAAGCTCTGTGCGTCTTGCTCCGGTAACGATTGCGCAATATGCGGCCAAATCATATTTATAAAGATTTCCAGGATTCTTGAAATATCCCTTGAAATTTTCAATAGGGAAGCACATTCTTCTTTGCTTTTGGTGGGAGCAGTTCCGAAGCCCCGTAAACGGATCATTTTCTATAATCTCTTTGTCCACAAGCTGCTTAAATATCTTGTGCAGTATGCAAAGGTAATTGTTTACACTTTTTCCCGAAAGTCCGCCGGAAAGGAGTTGTTCCTGGAGTTTATGCAGGCGTGATTTTGTAATCTTTGAAAAATCTTCCGCATCATCCAGAAGAGCCGCCATTTTTTCGCAGGCGAAATTATTCTGCCGCAGCACAATGTCTGAATATTTCGAGCCGTGGATTTCGTCGTATTTAATCCATTTGCTGCCCTTTGTGTAATAGGAGCGGATTATGGACTGCGGTGTCTCTGATTTTTTTTCAGTTTTTTCGGAATTCTGCTCCTTGTAGCCCAATGCGAACTCGTAGGCTTCCTGGATATTTGTTTTTCGTGTGGAGATTGTTTTACCGCTTTTAAAGCGCACATAGAAAATATCGCTTCTGCGGTACTTGCGGAAAATATAAAACGGACTAGTCAGACGTAAAGAATACTTATAACGGCGGTCAAGCATAAAAACTCCATACAAAAATCTAGGCAAAGCGTGAAAAAATACCTGGAAAAATAAATGTAATTAAGTTTTTTACCTCGAAAGCCAATTCTTTACATAACAAAGAATTAAGTAAAAAGTAATCGGGATGACAGGATTTGAACCTGCGACATCCTGGTCCCAAACCAGACGCGCTACCAGCTGCGCTACATCCCGCTAAGTGAATATAACTATATATGATTTCAAAAAAAGAATCAAGACAAAATATTCAAAATATTATTTTTTTTTTCTGTATTTTTATGAAAAATCCGCAAAATCTGCAAGAGTGTCGATTTCTCCGTTTTTTCGTTCTCCAATTCCGATTGGCCCGAGTATTTTAAGCTTGATTGCGCTTCCCGGGTTGATTTTAATTTTTCCAGCCGGGGCGGAAATCTCGCAGTGAAGGAAATTTTCTGAAACCGCATGAAAAATTTCCCTTCCTTCTTCATTTGCGAATGCAAAGGGCTTTTTTACGGTTTCAAGGACTGCGTTTACGGTTTTTCCGCGGAAATTCTCTATATATTTGATTTTGTTCTGTCTGGCCCACGAGGCAAGTTCTGCCGCTCTTTTGCCACTTATTGCCTGGGGAATTTTTTGCTTCATTTCCGCGGCTTCTGTTCCCGGCCGCGCGCTGAAAGGGAACACATGAACCCATGCAAAATCACAGGTCTTGCATAGTTTCATTGTTTCTTCAAAATCTTCGTCTGTTTCACCGGGAAAACCTGTTATTATATCACATGATAAAAATGGTTCTGATTTTGATTTTTTTAACATATTGCAGGCTGCGATTACATTTTCTGCGGAATAACTCCGCCTCATCATTTTTAGAATTTTATTGCTGCCGCTTTGTACTGAAATATGAAAATATGGCCGCACGCGGGAATCTTTTATTACGGAACAAAATTCTGAGTCAACGGTTTCCGGGTAAAGGCTTGAAATTCTAAAGGAAATTTTTTCAGTATGGTCAAGACATAGCTTCAGTAATTGACTGAAATTTATGTAGCTGTCCTTGTATTTTCCCCTGTATTGTGCAATGTTTACCGATGTTATTACAACTTCCGCCTGTCCGGATTTTTCAAGTTTGCACACGCCTGATAATCTCTTCCGCATCGAGCGAAACAGAACGTCCGCGCGCGATATGTATTGTACAGTAACTGCAGTTGCAATTGCAGCCGTCTTGAATTTTTATTGAAGAACGGCTGTGCGCTATAAAAGAATCCGTTGCAAGCCGGAATGCATTTTCGCTTGTTCCCGGAGTTTCAGTTTCGGCGTTAAAAAGACCATTGTTTAAGAGCTCTGCAAAATTTAAAGGGTTGAATTTGTTTAAGGTGATTTCATTTCTTAAAAGAGCAGGAACGTCTGCGAGCCTGCTTTTTAACTGACCTTTCAGAACAGCGATTCTTTTATCAATAGATTTTATTTTATCTGAAGAAAGCTGGGCATAACAGCCGGTTACAATAACAGTGGCGTTCGGACATTTTTCCAGGACAAGCCGTATTATGCGGCGGTCCTTTTGTTCCGCCTTTTGAGTAACGGCGCACGTATTTACAATGCAAAGAACTGTTTCCAAGTCAGAATCATTTTTTGCCTGCAAAGGTTTTATTATTACATTAAAATCTGCTTCCACAAAAGAACGGGCAGCGCTCTCGCTTTCAATTTGATTCAAGCGGCAGCCCATCGTTTCAAATCGTATGTTCAATTTTTATTGAAGTTTCTCTGCAACTCTGTTTCTTCCTCTTTCAGCTTCTATTGAAGAGGAATTCAATCTTAACGCTTCATCATAGGCATTTGCAGCTTCGTAATAGTTTTTTGCCATTTCGCGAGCGTATCCAAGACGAACCCACCAGTTTGCAATCAGAGGCTCTTTTCTTACTGCCGCGGAAATAGCGATGTCCGCGTGCTGGTATCGTGCCTGCCGTATGTAAATTTCGCCCATATAGTAATAGGCTGTTCCAACGCGGCTGCTGCTTTCCGGAGCATTCGCGACATATTTCTGGAACTGTTCCATTGCGCCATTGTTCTTTCCAAGAAAATATCTGGCTTCTCCAAGAATTTCTGTAAGCCTTAAATCGTATTGGCTGACTTTCAGCCCCTGCAAGGCTCTTTGTTCAGCTTCAAGGTACTGCTTGTTTCTTACAAGAGCCCAGCACATTACAACGTAGGATTCAACTCTGTTCGGATTTTGAGCAAGCTCCTGCTCGCAGACAGCGATTGATTCTGCGTAATGTCCGTTATTGTAAAGAATAAGCGCATCCTGCTTGATATTCTGCGCATATATCGAAAAAGAGAAAATGGCTAATAATAAGGCAGATGTGTATTTTTTCATTTTTTCACCTGTTATTTTATCATTGTGCAACGGCCGGTAAATGTGCTTCCGGGTTCCAGAACAATTTGTCTGGAAGTTATATCGCCGTCAACGGAACCGGTTGCTGTAATGAAAATTAAATCTTTTCCGGAAACATTTCCGTGGACTTTTCCCTTTACAAGAATTCTTACGGCATTTATATCAGCATTTACCTCTGAATTCTTATCAATAACAAGATCGCTTGTCGCATCTATTTTGCCATTTACTTTTCCACGAATCATAAATGGCTTTACAAATTTGATATTTCCAGTGAATTTTATTCCCGGTTCAATTACAGTATCAAATGCTTCATCTTCAAGATCAAAAAAATCAGATTCTTTTACGTCAAACATAGATATATTTTACATTTGAAAATAACGATAGTCAACGCTTGAAAAAAACTTATTCTTCGCCGGCGTTTTCATCTGAGTTGTCAAAATTGCTGCCGGCTTTCCAATCTGATTCTTTCTCCTGAAGCATCTGGGCGTCCTCTCGTCCCTGATGCGATGACCATTGCGCATATTGAAAATTCTTATTCTTTTTTACAGTAAAACGATGAGAGTATTGCTCCCTCATCATTTTATAATATTCGCTGTCTTCCATGTTTTATGCCGGTAAAGTTAGATTCCGATAAAGTGGCTTTCGGTTTTTTCGTGGACATAAGCGATGAAATCCTCAAGCTTCATGGTTTTCTGTTCAAGACCGCTGGATTGACGGAATCTTACCGTTACGGTTTTTTCATTTTTTTCATTTTCGCCAACAACAAGAATGTAAGGCGTTTTGTGTTCCTTTGTAATTATTTTGATTTTCTGTCTCATATTGTCATCGGAAGTATATGCGGCAGAACGGATGTCAGCTTTCAGCAAGGCATCGTTCACTTCGTTTGCATAGTCATCAAAAGCATTGGAAACAGGAACAACCGCCGCCTGCTCAAAAGCAAGCCATGTAGGAAATAAACCTGCGAAATTTTCAATAAGAATACCGATAAACCGTTCCAAAGAACCTAAGATTGCCCGGTGGAGCATAACAGGGTGATGTTTCTGATTATCTTTTCCGATATAAGTCGCATCAAGCCGCTCGGCAGAAGGAAGCTGGAAATCCGCCTGGATTGTTCCGCACTGCCATTCGCGTCCAAGGCAGTCGTAAAGTTTAAATTCAAGTTTCGGACCGTAGAATGCGCCTTCTCCAGGCTGTATTTCATAGTTCAGTCCGGCTTCGTGACAAGCGTCTGACAATGCTTTTTCTGCTCTTTCCCAGGTGGCAAGGTCGCCAACGTGGTCTTCCGGCATTGTTGAAAATTTTACAACCAGGTCATTGAACCCAAAGTCTCTGTATACATTTTTCAAAAGCTTGCAGAATTTGCAACTTCTGGCGCAACCTGCTCTTCTGTACAGATGATATGGGCATCATCCTGAACGAATCCGCGGACCCTCATTATTCCATGCAATGTTCCGGATGGCTCGTTCCGTACGTCGTGTCCAAATTCTGCAAGACGGATAGGAAGGTCCTTGTATGAACGCAAGCGGCTCTTGAAAATCTCAAGGGCTCCAGGACAGTTCATAGGTTTTATTGCAAAAAGCCGTTTCTCTGATTCAGTTATGAACATATTTTTCTGGTAGTGTCCCCAGTGGCCTGATTTTTCCCAAAGCGAGCGAGGCATGATGGCAGGCGTGTTTACTTCAAGGTAACCATCGCGGCGGACTTGCTTGCGCATATAATCCTGAATTGTTGTGTATATTGTCCATCCGTTTGGATGCCAGAAAATCTGTCCGGGATCTTCCGGCTCAAGATGGAAAAGATCCATTTCAACGCCAAGCTTGCGGTGGTCGCGTTTTTCTGCTTCGGCAAGCATTGTAAGATATTCTTTCAGTTCATTTGGCTTTTCAAAGCAGAGCGCGTAGATACGTGTAAGCATAGGACGGTCTGAATCACCGCGCCAGTACGCTCCGGCAATCTTGTGCAATTTAAAGGCCTGCGCATTTATTTCTTTTGTGTTGCTTACGTGCGGACCGCGGCAAAGGTCAAGGAATCCATCCTGCTCGTAAGTTGTGATTGTTTCGCCTTCTGGAAGGTCATTTATTAGTTCTATTTTATAATCCTGACCGGAAAAAAGTTTTAGGGCCTCTTCTTTAGAAACTTCCTTGCGTTCAAAATTGTGATTTCCTGCGATTATTTTTCGCATTTCTTTTTCTACTGTCTGAAAATCGTCTTCTGTAAATTTGGTGTCGGTTGGAAAATCGAAATCATAATAAAATCCATTGTCGATAGCAGGACCAATAGCAATTTTAGTTCCCGGAAACAATTTTAAGATAGCTTCTGCCATTACGTGCGCGCAGCTGTGTCTAATCGTCTGTAATTTTTCGTCAGCCATTTAATTCACCTTATTTATATAATTGATAGTTTCTTTAATATTATCACTCTGCGGTTTTATTTACAATAAGAAAACAAGAATGGAAAGAACCTCTCGGTGTTTCTTCTTTTGTAATAATGAATTTGACTTTTATATTTTTCTAAGTTATATTCTAAGTACCTAGTGTATTGGGGGTGCACCGGTTTCGACGGATGTGAGAGTCCGCTGGTTGCATGTAGGTGTGAAGGCGCCTTGAGCTGACAAAAAAAATAACTGCAATCTTCAACAGAAAAGAAGAAGAAGATTCTTCTGAAGAACAGTTTGCTCTTGCTGCGTAAGCAGTGGGCACGGAACTTGCAGGGTGCTGTTCCTAACTTTGCGATGTTCTGACGCTAACAGGAACTTGTTGCGCAATGCGTTCGGCCATTGTGCAAGACATTTAGCCGGAATACGGAAAAGACGCTTGTTATGCTGCCACCTTTTCCCGACAATTACCTCGCATAACTAAACATGTAGAAGCCTTCGAGCTGCATACCCGGACGCGGGTTCAATTCCCGCCATCTCCAAAAAGAAAAGGAACTTCATCAGAAGTTCCTTTTCTTTTTAACGAGTTTTCGTTCCGAAAACTCGCGTGCGCTGGGGGGGGCATTTCTAACAGAGGAAAATTTTCTGGTGGGAAACTCGCTGTCTGCTGGAATTTTTCTTTTTAAAATTAGGGCGCAGTTGGAATTCTTTGTTTTGAAAACTCGCGTGATGAAAAAAACTTGGCATTCTGGTTATTTACTCATTTTATTATAAATATTAAATTATATATATGATAAAAGCTGAAATAAAAGATTTGGAATTGGCGGAGCATTTGCGTTCTCTTCCTAAGGATGAAATGGCTGTTTTTGTAATGGCAGATGGAAGAATCCGTGGTGCTTTTTTTCATGGAACCCGTTTTGTAAACCAGGCGCGCCTTCAGCACAATCTTGGAATCCTTGAAACCATGGTTTTTGGCCAGGCTGTGCTCTGCGGCTCGCTTATGCTTCCTTTGATGAAAGGCAAGGAACATGCAACGTTGCGCTACGAAGTTGATGGTCCTGCGAAGGGCTTTTCTGTTGAGGTTGATTCAAAGGGAACGGTCCGCGGTTATCTTTTTAATGAGCATATACCGGTTGAAAAGCCTCTTGAAAACTGGAATCTGAAGCCGTTTTTGGGAAAAGGGACTCTGACGGTTTCAACAATTCATGAAGGTGATAAAAATCCATATACTAGCTCCGTGCCTGTGGACTCTGGTAACATCGCTCTGGATATTGCGTCGTATTACAACCAGTCGGAGCAGATTTCTTCCGCATTTAACACGGGCATTCAGTTGGACAAAAAAGGTCGTGTTGTTGGCGCTGGCGGACTTTTTCTTCAGATTATGCCTGAAACCGGCGGAAAACGCGGAAGCGGTGCGTCAAAATCTACATCTGCGGATAAGGATGCTGACCAGGATTTGATTTCGCGTGCGGAAATGGCATTTAAGACTGCGCCATCGATAGGGCAGTGGTTCAGTGAAAAAGGTACTATTGAAGATTTTGTCTATGGTCTTTTCAGAGAATTTAAACCTTCCATAGCAGTCCGCAGGAATGTGACTTTTGACTGTCCATGCTCGGAAGAAACGTACTTGGATTATATGAAGCATCTTCCTGCCGACCAGATTGATGATATAAAGAAAAATGGTCCAGATCCGATTGAAATAACCTGCAGGAACTGCGGAAGCGTGTACCGTATTCCGGTTTCAGAATTGTAGAAATAAAAAAAGACTGTCCTTCAAGCAATGCTTGATAAAAGGGACAGTCTTTTTTTTAGAAATTGTTTAATTAGCGCGATTTCTGCTGAAATTTCTTCAGCATGGCAACAGCATTTCGCTTTCCATTGTATACAAAACCGCCGTTCCAATATTCAAGAGCAGCGAACAAAGCGTTTCCGCCGTCCTGCGCATCAGACTCTTTTGTTTTAAAAGAAACGTAGTTAGCCAGTTCCTCATAATTATTCGCATGAAGGCATGAAAGTCTCTTTCTGTTGAATTCGTTCCATTTTTCAAGATCCTTAAAACCTTCACCTTCGTCCTGAACAATAACATGCGCATGAGTAGGGCTGAATGAGTACCATACCGTTACTTTTTTGTTTATGTCGCAGTGATTTCCATGTTTTACAGCATTTTTGATTACTTCACTAATTTGCTGTTCAAGAAGGTTTAATTCCTTGATTTCAGATGGAGCTGACTGAACAATCAAAAGCGTAAAATATCGAATCTGTCTAAAGTCTGAAGGGAATTCCTTCTTAAGCATATTTGTTTTGTCGAACAATGGATCATTGTCGTCAGAACGTAATTCTTTTACTGTTGGTTCTTCCATAAAAATCTCCTTTTTACAAGAACAGAATAAGTTGGGAAATACTTTTTATTCGTGCCGCGGGTTTACATACCTGAATTATATCGCTCTAAGGTACTAAAACCCGGCTGCAATAGCTTAAAGGCTATTCTTTTACCATCAAAGCGCTTCTTCAATACTGTTTGCAATAGGGAAATATCCCATAAGTTTTGTAAGTTCAATTACTTTTTTTACAGAACCGTGAATGTTTGAAATAGAAAGCTTCAGATTCATCTTTTTAATAGTTGAACAAATGTAAATCAATGCACCAATTCCAGACGAGTCGATATAGTCAACTTGCTCAAGGTTGATTATGAAGACTTTGACATTTTTTTCAATCATCTTCATAACAAGTTCCTTAAGTTTATAAGAATTGTAGAGATCCATTTCTCCGTTTACATCAATGATGTAGACATCTCCATTTTTTCGTATTTTAAGTTCCATAAGGTACTCCTATCCCTGTATTTTTATGATCAGAAGGCTCTGGTCATCGTATTGCTGTGTATTGCCACAGAATTTTTTGATATTATCTTTTACCTTTGCTGCAATATCTTTCCCATTCAAATTGCAGTTGGCTTGAATAACCTTTTGTAAGTTGTCTATAGAGTATTGTACACCTCTTTCATCAAGACATTCAAGTAAACCATCGGTGCAAGTTACAAGAATATCCCCTGCATCAAGAGTCAAGTCGATGTTTTTATACTCAGTGGTTTTTTCCACGCCGATAGGCTCGCAGTTTGTTGAAATCTTGTTTATAGTCTTGTCGCTTGCCTTGTATAGCATAACAGGATTGATTCCTGATGTCGCAATCTGCGCAGTGTTGTCAATGCTGTTGTAGTTTATCAGGGCAACGCTTGCAAAGTGGTCCATGCTGTTCTTTTCTGAGCAGATTGTACGGTTTACCCATTCAAGAAGCGTCGCCGAGCTCTGGTTTGTGTTCGCGACAAGACGAAGCATGGCGCGAATCATAATCATTATCGTAAGGGAATTCATGCCTTTTCCGGCGACATCTGCCATTACAAATGTGATTCTGTCCTTTCTTGAAGGAATTATGTCGTAGTAGTCACCGCATACATTTTCATTTGTTATAGAATACTTGCCGATGGAAAGCTTATTGATTACAGGAATCTTTTCCGGAACAAGTGTTTTCTGGAATTTTGTCGCGATGTCGCCTTCCTTTGTCAGTTCAGTGTGTTCTGAATAAGAAAGGAAGCTGTTTAATGGTACAAGGGCGGTCGCAAGTCCGTCGCAGAGACTGCATGCTTTTTCAAAGTCCTTCTTGCTGAACGGTTCTGAATCCGGTTTTCGCGCAAGGACAGCGAGAGCGACTGATTCACCCATTTGTTTTACTGGAATGAACATATATGGACCTACGCGAAGGAAATCTTCCGGTCCGTTCTGGAAAATGCGCTTGTCTTTTGTCGGGTTCGTGATGTTTTCCGCGACACCATTTGTAAAGAAATCGCCGAAAACATTGCCTTCCAGGGAATACTGCGCATATTTGAAGTTTGTTTCAATCCGAAGCTGCTTGTGCGGAATATCGTCCGGGATTTTATATGGCGGCGGAAATACACCTGTGACGGTTTTTACCGCAAGAACGTTGTCAAATTCATCAAGCACAAGGATTGCTCCGCCGTCTGCGCCGGTTTTTTGTACAATCTGCTTGTTGAAAAATTCAAGAAACTGAGAAAGAGAATTTTCTTCATTGAAATAACTTGATGCTTTTACCGTAAGCTCTTTGTCTTCTTCGATTATAGTCTTGTATTTGTTCTCCAAGGCATCAAGAGCTTCTTTGCTTATTTCCTCGGAACTTGAATTTTCTTCAGATTTTTTTTCTTTCTTCGCTTTTCTTTCCGCGCGTTTTACAGGATCAGAAACTGCAAGCACAAATGCGTATGCAATAAATAAAAATTCCAGGACAATGGTTATTGCCGAAATGTAAAAAAGCTTGTGGTCAAAATATGTATAAAGCAGACCGGCTATTAACACTCCGATGCAGGGGAAAAATATAAAACTGATCTTTGCCGCATTCCTTATTTTTGCAATCAAAAGCAAAATAAAAAGAACCAGACCGGCACCTGCTGCGATAAGAAGCGGGAGGTTTACAAATGAATCAATTGAGTCCAACAATATTCAGCTCCTGTTACATTGATGACTTTAGATTATATTAACATTGAAATATCCAGCCGTCAATTTTTTTTTATTATTTTAATTATCTGTCAATCTTATGCGAAAAATTACTTATTTCTTTTTTCAGAATGTATTTCTTGATAAAATTCCTGACTCTTGAAAGCAGGGAAAATTTTTTCTCCCTCTTTATGTCGTAGACAATTTGTTCCAGCGGAAGCCCGTCGCCGAATTTTTTCTTCAGCTCATCATAGAACGTTATTATCCATACGTAAAGGTCGCTTACCGTGTTTTTTCTAAAATACTTCATTATCTTATATTTCTGTATTGTGGTGACAACAGGAAGGTATACGTTGTTGAACCACGAAAGAATCGCGTCTTCCATAGGAATTTCTTCCGTCTGGTTCTGGTTTATAAAGTATTTGTGCGTAAGGATATGATTGTAGATTACGTCGTACTGTCCGGCGGTTGAAAAATCTAATACCCAGTAGTCCGTTATGTCTCCGAAATTTGTCTCAAAATAGAAATTTCTTTTTTCGTAGGAGATAATCTGCTTCATCATTCCGTTCAGGGTTCTGGCCGGGGAAAGCTTTATTTCCGTCTGGAGGGAAACTACTTCCGCATCGATAAATTCAACGCCTTTAGATTTTGCGACGGAAACCCTGTGGTTTCCATCGCGCACAAAATACAGTCCGCCAAGTTCGTAGACTTTTATAGGCGGGAGGACGATGTCTTTTATTACGGCTTCGTCAACATGTTCCCATCGTTCCTTTATAATTGAGCGCTTTGGAAAGAACTGGTTGTCAAAATCCCTGTAGCGTCCTTCGCTGCCTACTATTTTGTTTATAGGAATGACTTTCATTCCTATATATGTTTCTGACTGCGTTTTTATTACTTTTCTTACGGCTTTTAAAGAAATCATAGCCGCTTCTTCCGGTGTTAGAAGGTGCTGGATTTCATTAAAAAGCGCTTTGTTTCTTGCCCTTGCGAAATCGCTTTCTGCTTCTGGTAACATTATTTTTGCACTCCGTTTTTGTCCGTGTTGAATTCTAGAATGTAATGTGCGAATGCATTTATTATGGTTGTGTCTTCATATTTGAAACTCTTTCCTCTCTGTTGTCGTAAAGATGTATATGACCGTGAATCATGTATTCCGGCTTGAATAATTTTAAAAATAAGTTGAATGACTTGAAACCCCTGTGGCATGGGTCGTCGTGGTCATGAATTTTATACGGCGCGGAATGCGTAAGGAAAATATCGGTGAAACGTCCGTACAGTATTTTATTCAGCAGGAGTCTAGGTACAAGCCCTAGCAGGTGCATTGCCATTTCTGCGTCTGAGTACTGGCAAAGACCATTGTTGTAGCGGATTGAGCCTGAAATTCCGGTAAGAAGCAGCGGAGTTGTTTTTCCTCTTCTGTTCCTGATTTTGAAATTCTTAAGGCATATATTTTTAAATCCGGCGTAATTTGCGCCGTGGTGATGGTCTTCTTTTATTGATTCAAAGTGAATTTCTATTGAAGTTGTTGACTGCGCGCTTGTTGTAGGTCTTGGCGGCGCGGACATTGTTCCGTGATAATATTTGAATTCCTTTAAATCGTGGTTTCCAAAAATAAAATAGGTCGGTTTATTGAATACTGATACAATAAAATCGACATAATCCATGGGAAGGTCGCCGGCGCATAAGATCAAGTCTATGTCCGGGAAATTTTTGTGCGCATTCTGGTTGTATATAAGCGGATCAATCTGATCGGAAACGCAGAGGATTTTCATTCTATTTGTCCGGTTTTGCGGCGATTTCCAAAAGCTGCTGCAGCTTTTCTTTGCCTACAAGTTCCACCGGGCGGTTTTCTGCGAATGCGATGGCAGTCCGTGTAAAGCCCGAGCTTGCGAAAATGAATGATTTTGTACAGTTGGAAGATTTTGCGGTTTCAAGTATATCCCTTACCGGCGCATCTTCCAGCGGTTCAACATCCCGGTAAAAACGCAGAAGGAATGACTGTTTTCTTACGCTCATCCAGTCGCCGTCCTTTCCTTCTGTCGCAATTATCTGAACACCGAATTTCTTTGAGTCAGCCTGCACGGCGTTGAATCCAAGCGCTTTTTTTGTTGTGTTTTTGCAGATTTCTATAAATTCGGCATCCGAGCTTGTGAGGTAGTCTTTAAGGTTGTCGTTTGCTTCAAGAGCCTTGTATTCGGAAAGTTTCGCGCCTACATCGCGGAAAGAGCGGTTTACTTTAAGGATTGATTCCCACTGCTCAATCGCCTTGTCGATTTTTCTGTTCTTTTCATAGCATGCCGCAAGGAAGTATCTGGCGTACAGCGTATCGTTGCTTGTTCCGGTTTTGTCCAGGTCTATTGCGCGCTGAAGGTCAATCTGCGCATTGTCAAGACGGTTTGCCATCATGTAGCAGGTGCTTCTTTCAATTAACGCCTTCTGCTTGAACTCGCTGTCCCGCTGCGCTTTTTCAAATGCCTTTACAGCTCCTCCCAGGTCTTTTGCGTCCTTTAAGATTTTTCCCAGATAATAGTAGCATGAATATTCCTCGGGATTCAGGTGGATCGCAAGGTCAAGCTCCCTTTTTGCCTCGTTTGTCTGCTTCGCCTGAAAAAGAATGTAGCCGATGGCGGCGTGCGCCTTTGCGTTTTTTGGATTCAGCGCGATGCATTTTTTATAAATTGAAAGGGCAAGGTCCTTTCGGTTCGTCATTTCATAAAGTTTCGCTGCGTTGAAATAATTGTCCGAGCAGGTCGGGTCAAGTTTTGTAAGCAGCAGGTATTCTTTAAGGGCGGCTTCAGTCTGCCTGTATTTTACAAGAAGGGCGGCGAATTCTTTCCTGAACGGAATTTCCGGAAGATTGGAGTCAAAAAGCGCGTGTTCGTTCACAGTCTTGAATTCTATCAGGGCAAGTTCGCCCCGGTTGTCTGCAAGGTAGGCTTTTCCAAGGTAATAGTGGACGCTGTAGTTTTGGGGATCTTTTGCCGAAATCTGTTTAGCTAGTTTTGCGGCGGCCTGATTTTTTCCCTGTTTTAGAAGCTTTTTTACGGTTTCAAGCTTTTTTGGCATTGCGACAAGTCTGATTACAAGCGCAAGAAGTCCTGCGATGATAATCAGAATGGCAACTGAAATGGCAATCATCATAATTTTAAAACTCCAGTATTAATCTGTGATTATAACTGAAAAATAAAATATTGGATAGGGTTTTGTTTTGGTTACTTTTTATTCTATAATGTGTTAAAATAGTTATAATGAAAATTTGCAGATATTTTTTAGTTTTTTTTGCCGCCTCGTTCCTGTTCGCGGAATCCGAGGGTGAAAGGCTTTTTAAGACAAACAATCCCGGCGGTGCGGTTTCTCTGCTGGAAAAAGATATTTCGGACGGAAATATTTCCGCCGACACTTACAATTTTCTTGGGCTTGCCTATTTTCAGCTTGGACAGTATGACAAGGCGATTGATGCTTTTGAGCGCGGTATGAGCTCCGGAATTTCAAACAGAAAGCTTCTTTCTTTTAATGAGGGAAACGTGGCTTATGCCGCCGGAAATTATTCCAAGGCTGAAAGCTGCTATTCCCTCGCTCTGGCTGCCTCTCCGGATTTTTACAGCGCGCTTTTGAACAGGGCGAATACCCGTCTTATGATGAAGAAATATCCTGAATCCCTTGATGATTACAGGCGGTTTGTTCTTGAGCAGCCTGATGATTCGCAGGCTCCGGAAATTCAGCGTCTTATCGGCTATCTTGAGCAGGAAATTCAGCGGCAGGAACAGGAATCGCTTCGTCTTGCGGCAGAGCAGAAAAGGCTTGAGGAAGAAAACAAAAGGCTTCAGGAGGAGATGATTCGCCGGAAGGCTGAACAGGAAGCGCTTGAGGCGGAGCGTCGTGCCGCCGAAGAAGAAAGAAGAAGAAAACTTCTTGAGGACGTCGCAAATTCGCTTCAGCAGACTGACACTACGAATATGACGGCTGGAGCGGAAGATGTCCTTGATTACGACTACGAAAGTGAGCTTGAATGACCGCGTTTTTTCGCGGAAAATAAAAGGTGGAGAAAATGTATAATTTTGATGGAAACGGTTTTGGAAAAAAAACAAAACTTACAAAAAAGCAGAAGATTGTCTTGGCATGTTCAGTGTCGGCTGTGGCTGCGCTTATAGCGGCGCTGCTGTGTATCCGTGGCTGCGGAGGAGCGTCTTCCGCAAAGAACAGGCAGATTTCGCTTGCTTCTTTTTATTATGACAACGGTGAATACGGCAGGGCGCTTGATACGCTTCAGGAGCTTTTTCTGAAAAATCCTGACGATACAGAAATTCAGGAGCTGATGAAAAAAATAATTGCGGCGAAAGGAGATGATTCAACCCAGGGCGGAGCGGGCCAGAGCGTAAATGTAAATATTGATACCGACGGACTTCAGTCTTCTCTTGATTCTATGAAGTCGGAGCTTGCAAGGACTAATGCGGAAAATGCCCGTCAGCAAAAACAGATGGCTGAGCTTATGCGAAAGCAGCAGGAAAACGCGGCCCTTGAAAAAGAGCGTCAGGAGCAGCTAAAAGCCCAGCAGGAAGAGCAGAAGGCGATTGCAAAAGCGGCGGAGGAGCAGCGTAAAAAAGAGGAGGCGGCGCGAAAGGCGAAGGAAGATGAGCTTGCCAGAAAAAATGCCAGGCTTAAGGCGGAAATCGCATCCGTAAACGATTTTATTCAGCAGGGAAAATCTGCCTTGAACGGTGGAAATATCAATTCTGCTCTTAAAAGTTTTGAAAATGCGCAGAACGCTCTTCCTGTTTCCGGCGGAGAACCGGCTTTTTCCGCTTCTAAAGATTCCGAAATGGCAGGAGCGCTTTATGATGCGTCCCTGAACGCGGCGAATCCGGAGGATAGGAAAAAACTCCAGGCGGCCGCAGTTGATTATGCTTCAAAGGCGGTTGCTCTTGACCCTAAGAACGCTGAAAGCCAGTACATACTTGGAATGGATGCATTTGAAAGCAAGAACTATCAGAAGGCTCTTGAGCATCTTACAAAGGCTGCTGCCAACGATACTACAAAAAATTATCTTTATTATTACAATCTTGGCCGCGTTCAGTATATGATGAAGAAATTTACTGAGGCGAAATATTCTTTTACCACAGCGTGCCAGCAGAACGGAAACTTTGCTCCGTCAAGATACAATCTTGGGCTTACGGACAACAGGCTCAATGACACGAAGTCTGCGCTGGCGGAATTCCGCAGGGCGCATGATATTGATCCGCGGCACGAGCGTTCATATCTTGAAGAGGGAAGAATTCTTTCTTCGCAGAAGGATTATGCGGGCGCAATCAGCGCGTACCAGAATGTGCTCAGGATAAACAGCACGAACCGCGCGGCCCTGAATGAGCTTGGCTCGGTTTATTATCAGGCAAAAAAATATCCGGAGGCGGAAAATACGTTCAGACAGTCGCTTGCAATGCTTGAAGCGGGAAATGAGGATTCAATGACATGCTACAATCTTTCTACGGTTCTTTTTGAGGAAGGAAAGATTGCGGACGCCTTGTCATACGCAAAAAAAGCCTATGATTCCTGCGGACAGATAAAAAATCTTGCAAGCCGCGCAAACGTTATCTACAATTATGCCCTTATGAGCGAAAAATCGGGCAATGCGGATGAGGCGATAAAAAAATATGCGGAAGTTCTTCAGGTAAATCCGAACCATCTGAAAACACAGATAAATCTTGGCGTAATGTATATGAATATGAATCCTCCTGATTCTGAAACGGCGCTGCAGCTTTTTGCCAAGGCATATTCGCAGGACAAGAATAATTTCGAGGTGAACAACAATCTGGGAAGCGCGTATCTTTCTATTGAAAACTACGACAACGCGGTGAAGTACTTTCAGAATGCGCTGAAAATTCAGCCGAAAAATAATGATGTCAGGTACAATCTTGGCCAGGCGTTTGCTTCTTCAAAGCAGTTTGACAATGCGAAAACGACTTATGTACAGGTTCTTCAGCAGGATGCGAACAATCTGGACGCGTATATTGAGCTTGCGAAAGTCTGCATGGCTCTTTCGGACAACCAGAGCGCGGAAAAATATCTTACTGTCGCGCAGATAAAAATCCTTCATTCCGTAAAAGTGAAGTTGATTCTCTGCTCGCTTCGATAAAGGCAAACTGAATCTGAAGGTTTCCGGATTATTCTGTTCTACGCACAAGGTGGAACAGATTTTCCCTTGTTATGGTCGTATAGCATGGGCGGCCGTGCGGACAGTGCGGATCATCCAGCCGCAGCGCGCCCCGTGCGATTTTTTCGGCTGCGGAATCTTCCAGGATTGTTCCGTCTTTTACCGCTGCCCGGCAGGCTGTGCTTGCCGCGACAGTATAAATCAGGTCTTTTGGATTTGCTTTTATGTCTAAAAGGGCGTGGTAAAGTTCTTCTTCTGTTCCGTTCCAGCGTTCATGAAGGGTTGTAAATTCCCAGCGGCCGTTACCTTTGTTTTCGCAAGTGAATCCTACTTTTTTCAGTTCGTTTTTTATGCTTTCAAGGTATTCATCGTCTTTTTTAGAGGCGGTTTCTATGACGTAAGGAATTAAAAGCGTCTGCGCGGATTCCGGATTTTTCATTATCTGGTCGAAGAGCATTCGTTCGTGGGCTGCGTGCTTGTCGATTATGTAAAGCGTATTGTTTTTTTCCGCAATCAGGAAAGTTCCGAGCGCGCTTCCTATAAAATGAAAATCATCTTTCTGCTGCGTTTCTGTAAAAGGTTTTTCTTCATTTTGAATTTCATCCGCAGGAATTTCTGGCGTTTTTTTTGTGTTTCCGGAATAGGCTGAAATCGCCTTGTCCATAAACCCGATGATTTCCTGCATTTTTTCTTTTTTTTCTAAAATTTCCGGGGCTTTGTTTTCATTTCCTGCATTGAATTTTTGTTCCGGCTCTTCAAACAGGGATTTTTTTTCATAGCTTGCATTTTTTGAGGCATATCCGGTCCATGAATTCAAAGGAGTTTCTCTTGTCATCATTGAGCGGGTGCTTGAAGTTCCTCCAAAAAATCTTGATCGCACTCCGAAATGGCTTGCCTCGCTTTCGTACGGAGTTCTGCCGGCCGTTTCCATTCCTGCTCTGTTTTCTGATTCTGACTGCTCAAGGGCTTTTGCCGCAAGTTTTTCCGGTTCAAAAAGAAAAGTTTCCGGAATTTTCTTTATTTTTTCAGCCTGGGCTTTCATTGTCCGGTTTGTGTAGTCGCTGAAAAATTTCTTTACCGCAGTGCTTATTCCATGATGAAGGCTTGAAATATCCTTGAACCGCGCTTCTTTTTTTGCAGGATGAATGTTGAAATCAACTAGCGATGGATTTACTGTTATAAAAGCCGCTGCGACAGGAAAAGTTCCGTTTGGAAAATATCCCTGGCTTCCGTATTCAATAGCCTGCGCGAGAGAATATTCCTGGATTCTTCTGCCGTTTACAAAAATATAGATGTTTTTTTTGTTGTTTCTGTAGACGCCCGGCTCACCGATTACGATTTTAAATGACCAGTCGGGATTTTTTTCGCCGGAAGAATTTTCAATAAGGTTAAAAAGCCTTGTGTCCTCCCGGAGTTCCATGGCTTTTACAAAACGTTCTGGCAAAGTCTGGCCTTTTGGTAAATCCAGCCTGATTTCTCCGTCCTGTATAAATCTGAATGAAATTCCTGTGTTTGGAAGAGATTTTTCAACAAAGGTGTTCTTGCACATCAGTGTTTCCGAGGCAGGGCGTTTTAAAAACTGGCGGCGCGCAGGAAAATTTTCAAACAGTCCTTCCGCCTGAACGATTGTTCCTTCCAGCGGTGTTGCAGGTTCGATTATGTGGTCTTCCGTTATTGAGGCCCGCATTTTATAGCCGCCGGAAATAATCGAAAGCCGGCATACGGCCGCGATTGAAGAAAGCGCCTCGCCGCGAAATCCGAGCGTTGTTAGATTCAGCAAATCTGTTTCTGATGAGATTTTGCTGGTTGCGTGTGGACGCGCGCATGAGATTAAATCTTCTTTTGTCATTCCGCATCCATTGTCTACGATGCGGGTCTTTTCAATTCCGCCTTCGTTTATTTCAACGGTTATGCTGTCTGCGCCGGAATCAATCGCGTTGTCCATAAGTTCACGGATTATCGCGTTGGGACGGTCGATAACTTCGCCTGCGGCAATTTTTCTTGCGACTTCAGGATTCAGTGTTTTTACAGGATTCTCTTTGCTCATTACTGTCTTGTTCCGTGTACAGGCGCGCCGCTGCTTCCTGTAGAATCAACTGCAAACAGATCCATCTGGGGAGGAATGTTTTTTTCCGGATCAGGCTGATTCATAAGCTGCTGGATTTTTCCTTCGATTTTGTCAATCTCCTTTTCCATTCCGCGCGCGAGATTTATTCCTTCTTCAAAATCTTTTAAAGCATCTTCAAGGGAAATGTCGCTGCGCTTTATGTCCCGGGTAAGCTGTTCCAGTTTTGATAAATTTTCTTCAAAGTGTGTCATGATTTCTCCCATAAATCTGTTGAATGTTCTGTATTTTCAACCTTTGCATTGATTTTTCCTTTTGCAGGAATTATTTCTATCTGCTCTCCGCTTTTTACGTCAAGGCTGCTTGTGATTATTTTTTTTGTTTCCTTGTTTATGACCATGGAATAGCCCCGGTTAAGGATTGTCTGAGGACTTGCGTTTTCAAGAATTGTTACGCAGTTGTCGATTATCTGCCTTGTGTCCCGTATTTTCTGGATTATATTCTGAAAAAGCGCGTCCTTTGCGTTGTCAAACCTTGAAAGAAGAGGCTGTTCTATTGAGCGGAACTGAAGCTCAAGATTCTGCGGGTCGAATTTTTTCACCATGAGCTTTATCTTTTCAACCCGGTCTTTTATCGAGTCGCAAAGCGACTGGGAATTCTGGCGTATAAACTGTATTACGGCTGAAAGCTCCGGCACAACAAGTTCAGCCGCCGCGGAAGGAGTTGGAGCGCGCGCATCCGCCGCAAAGTCGCTCAGTGCCCAGTCTATTTCATGACCAACAGCCGAGACAACAGGAATCTCGCTTGAGGCTATCGCGCGTACAACGTTTTCCTCGCTGAATGGAAGCAAGTCTTCCAGCGAGCCTCCGCCACGTCCGACAATAAGAACATCGCAGAGTTTTGCGCGGTTTGCAGTGTTGATCTGACGCTCGATTGTTTCCGCCGCATCAGGTCCCTGCACTAAAGCCGGTAGCACAACGACAGAAATACATTTGTTGCGTCTTTTTGTAATCTGAAGAATATCGCGCAGCGCGGCGCCCGTAGGACTTGTTACTACTCCAATTGTCTGTGGAAAAACCGGTAGCGGCTTTTTTTTCTCCTGGTTAAAAAGTCCTTCGGCGGCAAGTTTTCTTTTTCTATCCTCTATCATTTTAAGGATTGCGCCTTCTCCGGCTATAGACATCTTTGTTACATTTATCTGGTATTTTCCCTGCGCTCCGTAAACCGTGAGTTTTCCAGTGCATTGAACTTTCATTCCGTCCTGGATTTTAAAGCTCAGATAGTTTGCGTAGCCACGGAACATAACTGCGCTTATTTGGTTTGCAGAGTCCTTCAGAGTAAAGTAAAGATGTCCTGTGGAATTCGGACGGTAGTTTGAAATCTCGCCTTCAATAGTAAGCTGCGGAAACGAACCTTCCAGCATATCTTTTATAAGACCGTTTATTTCTGTTACGGAAAATATTTTTTCAGAAGGCGATAATGTTAAATTCATGCTTTAATTTTATATATTAAGTTTAACTTGTTCAATTCCTTAGCCGATAAGAAAGTGATGAAAACTCTTGTGATTTTATTTGCGGATTCTGGTTCGCTTCATATTTTTGATAAAATTTTCGATGGAAAATCGGCATTTTCCCGCTCCCTTGAATGGGCTGGAAATGTCTGCGCTCTTAAGGATTTTTCTGACAGTTCTGAAATTATTGTTTTTGGTTTTGAAAAAAATGCTGAAAACTGTAAAAAAGAAATTTCGGATTCGGGAATAAATGCCGGTCTTGTCCTCCGTGAAAACTGGACAGTTTCTGAACTTTTTGAATCTTTTTCAAGTCTTTCAAAGGAAAAACAGGCTGATACAGTTGTGTACGCATGGGCCGACTGTCCTTTTTTAAATCTTGAAGTTACGGAAGAGATTCTTTCTGTTCACAAAGAATCCCTTGCCGAATACACATTTGCGGATGGTTATCCGGGCGGATTGTGTCCGGAGGCTCTTGATTCCGGCGCGGCTTCAATCCTTTTTGAGCTTTCAAAAAACAGCGCTGTTTCCGGAGCTTTTTCCGCCGGTAAAAAAAATGTCTCGCGGACAAGCGTTTTTGATTTAATCAAAACCGATATAAATTCTTTTGAAGTTGAGACTGTGATTGCGGATAATGACACAAGCCTTTTAAGAATCGAGCTTAACTGCGCTACAAAAGGAAACGCGCTTGGCTGCGGTGCAATGTTCAAGAACGGAGTAGATGGAAAACCCGCCGGGCTGATTTCTGAGGAAGCGTGCGTAAATGCGGACGTGCTTAAGACAGTGCCCGCATATTATTCAGTTCAGATTACGGATAAGGTTCTGTCGAAAGTGATTTACCATCCGGATGAAATGGAATCCCTTTGCGGTGAGAAATTCATGCCGCTGGAAGATTTTAAAAAAATCATAAGAAAAATAGCGGATTTTTCAGAAACTGCCGTAGTAAGCCTGAGCGCATGGGCGAAGCGACAATTCATCCTGATTTTGTTGAAATAGTAAAAGCCGCGCTTTCAGAACCAGGGCTTTCTGTTCTTGTTGAAGGCGACTGTTCTGAGCTTACAGAGGAAATGTGCGTAAAATTAAAAAACATTTGTGATTCTGCCTCTTCGGAAAGCAGAGCGCAGGAAAAACCACGGATAATGTGGCTTGTAACTCTGGACGCTTTTTCAGAAAAAATATATCCGGTTGTCCACAAGTCAGAAAATCCTGGAAATTTTGAAAAATCAAAAGCTTCTGTGGCATTGCTTCAAAAATATTTTCCAGGAAACGTTTATCCTCAGTTTACCAGAATGAATGAGAACGAACCTGAGCTTGAGGCATTTTACCGTTTCTGGAGCGATAAGGATTCTCCTTCGCAGGGAAATCTTACGGTTCAAAAGTACGACAGCTGTTGCGGAACGCTGCCTGACAGAAAACCGGCGGATCTTGCTCCTTTAGAACGGCAGGTTTGCTGGCATTTGCGCCGCGACATGACGATTCTTTTGAACGGCGATGTTCCTTTTTCGCGCGGAAAATTAAAATCAGAAATATTGGGCAATGTTCTGAAAGAAAATATTGAAGAAATATGGAAAAAAACTGATTCTGAGGTAAAAAATCAGATAAATCACGATTTTTCCGGAAAATGTGGGAAATGCGATGAATTCTATACCTTCAACTTTTAACGAATACGAAATAAACCGGACGGTTCTGTGGGGCAGGGGCGAAAATCCTGATTTTCAGCTTGATATTACGGCGATTCTGCTGAACCGCAGCGGAAGTCATCTGAAAACTCAAATTTTCGACAGTTTGATTCAATGCGGATTCAGGTCTATAGTTTCCGTAGAGCCGGACTCGGAAAGTTTTAATATAGAAGAAATTTCCCGGCGATATCCTTCTGTGAAATTTATTATTCCAAGGGAAGCCGCTTCGGAAGGCGCGCTTATAAATGCCTGCATTTCGGAGTTTGACTCTAAATATTTTATTGTTTTACGCGACTGCTTTAATATTCCAAAAGGATTTCTTACAAAAAATCTTGCGGAAAACATTCTGAAAGACAATAATTTTTGTGTTGTTCCAAGGCTTATCGATAAGAACGGAATTTCAATAATTGTAAATTTTGTTCCGGAAGCGCGCAAGGGAAAATTTCTAATAAAACCCGAACAGTCGGTTGCGGACGGAATTTCCACTCTTTATCCTTTTGATTTCGCCGGAATTTATAATCGTGAAAAATTCATAAATCTCGGCGGATTTGACTATACGATTTCCTCATCTTACTGGCAGAATGCGGATCTTTCCCTTCGCGCATGGCTCTGGGGCGAAAGAATTTCCATAACTACAAAATTTCAGATTTCCTATACGGAAGATGTGCCGGTAGAAAAGAGCGTCCCTGACATTTCTTATGTCCGTTTCTATCTTAAGAATGTGCTTCCAAAATTTCGCGATGACCATGGCTCTGTAAGCAGTCTTGCATTTCCCGGATTTTATGTAAAAAGCAAATGCGGAATTTTTGAAGCGCTTGCTCAGTTTAAGGATGCGGCTCAGTGGATTAAAAAAAATCAATTCAGATTTAAAAAAGATATGCAATATTTAATAGAAAACTGGACGAATCTAAATGAAGAATAAAAATATTCAGGACCTGGCGGTCATTATTCAGTGCAGAATTTCCTCTACAAGGCTTCCTGGCAAGGCGTTAAAAAAAATTGGCGGAAAAACAGTCTTTGAATGGACAATGGATTCAATGAAAAAAGTTGAAGCCGGAAATTACATTGTCGTTACGGACGAAGATTCATTTTCAAAACTTCAGCCGCTTGCATTTCTTCACGGATGGAAAATTGTAAAAGGTCCGCTCGAAGATGTTCTTGAACGGTTCTGCATCGCGATTAGAAAATTTTCTTGTAAAACAGTGCTGCGCGCAACCGCGGACAATCCTTTTCTTTTTTATGAAGCGGCGCAGGCGTTGGTTGATGAATATTTTAGGCAGGATCAGATTCAAAAATGCGACTATATGACATGGACCGGGCTTCCTCATGGCAGCGGTGTGGAAATATTTAACGCAGAGTCGCTCCTTAAAGCGGCGGAAGAGACAGATGACCCTTACGACCGCGAGCACGTAGGTCCTGCTCTTTACAATCACAAGACGCGCTATACAAGCCTTTTTTACAAAGCTCCGGCGCGGTTCTATTTTCCTGATTTCAGAACAACGATAGATACTCCTTCAGATTACCGAAGGGCGGTTTCCGTTGTCTCAAAACTTTCAAACGGAAAAGCTCCGAGAATTCCGTATACAACGGAAGAAATTATTTCTGCTGTCTCAGACCCGGACGTCCACGATACGGTCTTATTCTTTCCAGGAACAGAAAAGGGGCATGGGACCGGACATCTTAGACGATGCCTGGAAGCTGCTAAAAATTCGGAAAGTTTTGTATATATTCCAGAAAATCCCGGACTGAAAGAAACAGAAGAAATTGTAAAAGAATTTATAGAATCAGGGCTGAATCCGAACCAGATAGTCCACACTTTTCCCGAATATAATGAATTTGCTTTGATTGTTGCAGATCTTTTTAAAATGGACGGGGAAACTGCAGAAAAATTAAAAGACGCTGCGAGCCTTGTTGATGTTGACGATGGCGGCGACTTTTATTTTTTCAGCGATTATCTTCTGGATATAATTCCTTCCTTTGGAATTTCCCGCGAGCCGAATTTTACGGAGGAAGGCTTTATTTTAAAGCCGGAAGCAAAAAAGACTTGCCGACCGCAGAAGATTGAGTCGGTGCTTGTCTCTGTAGGCGGCGAAGATCCTGCCGGACTTTCGTTCCTTGCCGCGAAATATTTTTCGGACGCCGGAAAAAACGTTTCGGTAATTTCTTCAAACGCAGAAAATCGCCAGGAACTTAAAAATGTTTCATTTATGCCTCCGGTTTCCTGTCTGCGTGAAAAACTTTGTGAATTTGACCTTGTCGCGACGCATTATGGACTTACTGCTTTTGAAGCTCTTGCCGCAGGCTGTGGCGTTGTTCTGCTTCCGACTTCAAGGCTTCACGAGAATCTTTCAAAAAAATATGGATTTGCAATGCTTTCCGTGGAAGAATTAAAATCCGGGCCTTCAGGAAAATTCTTTGATGACACGGAAAAATTCTTTCCGGCGAAAATTACAGAAAAAATCACCCGGAAGCAGGAATCGCTTTCGGATTTTGTAAAAAAACTTTCGCATGGAAAAAGATATTTCTGTCCTGTGTGCGGAAAAAATGAAAATGTTGACGAAGTTGTCGCCAGAACGCCCGAACGCACCTTCAGAAGATGCGCGGATTGCGGAATAATCTATATTTCCTGGAACGCCTCTCTTCCGGTTAAGTATGAAAAAGAATATTTTTCTGAGCAATATAAGAATCAGTACGGAAAGACATATCTTGAGGATTTTGATTTTATAAAAAAGAACTGCATAAAGCGCATTCAGGAAATAAACGGATTTTTAAAGCTGAAAAGAAGCTGGTCGCCCCGGATTCTTGACATAGGATGCGCATACGGACCGTTCCTTTCCGCCGCGCAGGAAAACGGCTGGCAGGCCTATGGAGCTGACATTTCCAAGGATGCGGTTGAATATGTACGAAAGAATCTTCTTCTTCCGGCTGTCGTTTCGTCTTTCCCGGATTTTGATGCGGCTTCAGAATTCGGCATCAATCAGTTTGACGCAGTTTCAATGTGGTTTGTGATTGAACATTTTTCAGATTTGAAGTCTGTCCTTGAAAAAGTTTCGTCACTTGTAAAAAAAGGCGGAATTTTTGCTTTTTCAACACCGTCGGCGGAAGGAATTTCAGGCAAAAAAAACACAAAGTCATTTTTTGAAAACAGTCCTTCGGATCACTTTACGGTCTGGGAACCTTCAAAAGCCGGAAAAATTCTTGCAAGGTTCGGTTTTTCAGTTGAAAAAATTGTCTCAACAGGTCATCATCCTGAAAGATTTCCTGCCATAAAAAAAAGTTCCGGCAAAAAGGGCGGAATAATGTTCAGCGCTTGTGAAAAACTCAGCCATATTTTAAAACTTGGCGACACTTGCGAGATTTATTGCAGAAAAATATAAGGATTCAATTTAGAGCGGAATAGGAAAAAGTATGACAAAACCTTCAGTGTTGATTTTAGGCGCAGGACTTATGCAGCGGCCGGCAATTCTTTCAGCGAAGGAGCTGGGATTCATGGCTGTTGTTGTTGACGCGAATCCAAATGCGGAAAGCGTTTTCCTTGCGGATGAATTTAAAGAAATAGATTTAAAGGCAAAAGATGAAATCTTGAACTTTGCGGAAGAATTGACGGAAAATTCAAATTTAAAAGGAATTTTTACAGCCGGAACAGATTTTTCCGCTTCCGTTTCGTATGCGGGTGAAAAGCTTGGATTTTCATGCCATTCGTATGAAGCCGCTCTGAACGCAACCATAAAACCGCGGATGAGAAAGTGCTTTGAGCGCTGCGATGTTCCCTCTCCAAAATATTTTAGCCTTTCCGGCGCGGAAATAACAGAGAAAAACGTTCTTTCAGCTGTTGAAAAACTTTCGTTTCCGTGCGTTGTAAACCGGCTGACAACATGGGCGCCCGCGGTTGCCGCATGATACGCTCCATGGACGAGGCGTGGCGTTCTGTGAAAATAGCCGCCGGCAATTCCAGGACATCCACGGTTATTCTTGAAGAATATATGGAAGGACCTGAATTTTCGATTGACGCAATTGTGTACAACGGAACGCTGACCATTACCGGCTTTGCCGACCGCCATATTTTTTATAAGCCTTATTTTATAGAAACAGGACACACAATGCCTTCAAAAATTGACGAAAAAATGAGGCTCGAGCTTATTTCCGCGTTTGCGGACGGAGTTAAGGCTCTGGGGCTTACCTGCGGTGCGGCAAAGGCTGATATAAAATACACGGAAAAAGGTCCGCAGATTGGAGAAATTGCGGCGCGGCTTTCCGGAGGATATATGTCAGGTTGGACATATCCGTATTCTTCTGGAATCAATCTTACTGCTCAGGCCTTGCTTGTTGCCGCCGGAAAAGAACCTTCCGGAATTTTAGGCGGACGGATTCCCTTGAAAACCGGAAACAAAAATTTTGAAATTTTTGACTGTCCTTCAAAAAATGTCAGCGCCGAGCGCGCATGGATTTCAATTCCGGGAAAAGTCAAGTCCTTGCATCTTCCTGAAAAAGAAAGTCCTGTGCAGAATGTATTTCCGCGGCCTGTAAAAGAAGGCGGCGATGTGGATTTTCCGCGCAACAATGTTCAGAAATGCGGAAATGTGATTACAAAATCAGATTCGTATGAAAAAGCGGTTTCCGCCGCCGAAAAAGCGGTTTCCGCCGCATTCTTGCGCCTTGAGCCGAACGTTTCTGCCACGGATTTTTTTCTTTCGGGAAAATTTCTTCCGGATGAGAAAGGTTTTCCACCGTCGGCGTTCAGCTCATTTGAGAAAATTGAAGGGCTGGATATTTCCGGAAAAATTCCCGCAGGCTTTTCTGTTCTGAAAGATGCGGAAAATTTCCCAGAATTAAAAAAATTGCTTGAACTTCCAGAAAAAGACTGGAATTTTTTGAATGCGCTCCAGACGGCGGAAAGGTTTGATTCAATCTGTCCAGGGCATCCTGCTCTTGACCGTCTGGTGTTCTGGAAATCATTGTTCAGGGGCGGACTGCAGGGGGCGATTTATATTTCAGATTCCTGGTCAGATTCCGAAAATAAAGTATGAAAAAAGAATTTTCTTTAAAAAACAGATGTTTTCTTGTTTTTTTTGCATTTTTTTGCGTTCCTCTTTTTGCCGGTCAGCATCTTTTAAATGAAAAAGCGGCCGAGTCAGGAATGACGCTATACTGGGACACTCTTTCTGCTTCCGGAATAATAGAAAAAAATGGACATCAGATATCATTTCAGGCGGAAAATCCGTTGTGCATGCTGGACAGTTCCGCTCTTATAATTACAGACGCTCCTGTCCTTAAAGATGGAAAGCTGTATGTTACGGATGGTTTTATTTCTTCTGCGGAAGAATATTTTAAGTCGGCCGGCGGCGCGGATGGATTCAAAATCGGCGCCATTCTGATTGATCCGGGGCACGGCGGAAAGGATCCCGGCGCTTCCGGAACATTCAAGGTTAACGGCAAGACAATAAAAGTCCAGGAAAAAGATGTTGTCCTTTCTATTGGAAAAATGCTCTATTCAAGGCTGAAGGCGGCTTATCCTGAAAAACAGATTATAATGACCCGTTACGGCGATACATTTCCGCAGCTCAGCGAGCGCACGGATATTGCAAACAACGTAAAGCTCGGCGCTAATGAAGCGATCCTTTATGTTTCAATCCATGCGAACGCTTCCCTGAACAAGGCTTCCAGCGGTTACGAAGTATGGTATCTTTCCCCTGGTTACAGGCGCACGGTTCTTGACAAGTCCGCCACAGGAGGCGATAACTCTCTTTTTCCGATTTTAAATTCAATGATGGAAGAGGAGTACACTACAGAGAGCATTCTTATTGCAAAATTCATAATGGACGGACTTGGCGCCCAGATAGGAAATCTTTCAAAGGCGCGCGGAATAAAGGCTGAGGAATGGTTTGTCGTTCGGAATGCAAATATGCCGAGCGTTCTTATAGAAGTTGGTTTTGTTACGAATGAAAAAGAAGCTTTGAATTTAAATACTGAATCTTACTTGCAAAAAATCGCGTTAGGAATTTATAATGGAATAAGCGCATTCGTGACACACTTTGAAAGATCAAGAGGTTTTATATCTGTAAAATGAAAATTCCAAAGCTAGAAAAATCTTCATATTTTATACTTGCGTTTTTATTTCTGTATTTTTTTGTTTCCTTTATGGTCTGGATTGTAAAGTTTCCGGGAATCAGGCGTACATTTGTTTTTCAGGCTTCAGACTCAGGAAAACAAAGGCTTGAGACAAGGTATGAACCGGTAAATCCACCGCAGGGAAATATCATTACTACATAGACGAGCTTCTTCTAGGACCTATTTCTGAGCACTGCCAGGGAATTTTCCAGAAGGGGACAAGGGTATTGGGCTGTTCCAAAAAAGACGACACACTGTATGTGAACCTTTCAAAAGAGATGCTTCAGGCCAATGCCTTTAATGCTGATTTTAGAGCCCAGACAGAACTGTTTAAGAAAAATATTCTTATGAATTTTTCAAATATAAAGAATGTGAAAATTTTCATCGAGGGAACAACACCGTTCGGTGACTGAATTATAAAAAAATAGATAATTTGATTTTGCTTTTTGCGTTGACAAAATGAATCTCTTGGAAGATAATATTGTTCATACAAGGCTACATCGAATTATTAAAAGGAGCTTCTTATGAAGAGGACTTTTTCAATTTTGGCAGTTGTTATGCTGCTTGCTGGTGCCAGTGCTTTTGCAGAGGAAAGCACTCTCATCGATTTTACAAAATTGTCAGCTGACTGTGTTTCAGATGAAGATGGAAACCCGACACAGAACAGCCGTACAGTAATGGATTTTTCTACTTCTGCAGGCGCAACATTTACTGAAGATCAGAAAGATCTTATGAAAACTTCACTTGCGCTTCCTGAATGGGAAGTTAGTTTGAATTCTTCAGCGCGCACAGTGCAGAGTCTTGGACTTTCTACAGTAGTAGCAGCTCCTGTAAAGGAAAGCGCTCAGGTTCCTTTCGCTGGAAGCGAAGTAATGGGTGTGCGGGTCGTTTTCCCAGAGACAAATTCAAATGCTTATGCGTATGTTCGTCCGCCGTTCGAGATTCCGGCTTATGAACCGTATGCGGCAGCTGATGAAAATGGCGTTCGTCAGGAACCTACAGATGAAGACAAGGCTTCTGGAAAGACACTTTTTGAAGGTGACTATGGTCTTGTAAAAAATGTCGGCACTCTTAAATCTATAAAAGTAACAACAATGGGTATGAACTATCCTGAAGGACTTTATGTTCTTCTTAAGGACAACGATAACATTGAGCGACGTTATTTTATGGGTTATTTAGGATTTGACGGATGGAAAGAACTGACTTGGAACAATCCTCAGTATATTTCTGAAATCCGTAACCGCGAAATCCGTGTATACCCGATTTATCCGCGTGGACTTCCATTTGTAAAGTTTACAGGTTTCCAGATTACACGCGATGCTAATCACATCGGCGGAAACTTCATCGGTTACTTCAAGGATGTTTCTATCATTTATGATAAAGCCCTTCTTACTTCTGACCGCGACATTGCAGACGAAGACCTTTGGGGAATTATCGGTAAAAAAGAATCTGCTCGTCAGGCTGCTGAAATGGCTCGCTTTGGAAACAAGCAGGTTGACCGCTTCCTTGAAAAAGCTAAGCAGGCTACAGAGGATAAATTCTCTTCTAGCTTGACAGAAGATTCTGGTTCTAATGCCCAGACTACTGGAACAGGTTCTTCTGCTGAAGCAAAATAACTTTTAGATAATTAAAAGTTTAAAAACCCCTTCGGATTTCGGAGGGGTTTTTATTTGTAAAAAACGACTTTCTGATTTACAATCTATTGTATGAGCGAAAAAACAACGGATAACTTCTATAAAAAAATTCCTGCAAAAAATAAAATCCATGAAATATATTCCAGATATACGCCGGTTTTTCAGTCTATTATGGAAAACATAAAGCGGCGGCTTCAGGAAACTGTAACGCTTACTTCCCAGCCGACCTATAAAGCAAGAATAAAAAGTTTTAATTCATATTATAAAAAAGTCTTGCGCCAGCATCCTGAGGAGGCTGTTGTTTCCGATAAACTTGTATGCCTTACAGATATGATGGGAATCCGTATAATATGCACGTTTCTTGAGGACATCGCTGATGTTTTGGATCAGATAAAATCTGTGTTTCAGGTAACTGAAGTAGAGATAAAGGGATCGTCTCAAAGTTATAAAGAATTCGGGTATGAGTCGGTTCACGTGCTTGTTTCAGTTCCTGAAGACTGCAAGCCTGAAGATCTTCCGGGCGACGTTAAGCTTCCGGAAGAGCTTGTGTGCGAAATTCAAATACGCACGATTCTTCAGGATGCGTGGGCAGAAGTTGAGCACGAGCTCATTTATAAAACAGAATTTACTCCGTTTGATATGCCGTTAAAAAGAAAACTTGCTTCTATGAATGCCTCGCTCAGCCTTGCGGACATAATTTTTCAGGAAATACGCAACTATCAGAAAAATCTTCAGAATGAAATGCTCCAGCGTCGTCAGAGTTTTTATGAAAAAGCTGATAATCTTACAGTTGTTGCCGGTGAAAAAAAATCTGCCAAAGAGGAAAAGCTTGAGCGCATAAATCCTTATGTTTCAGGAACAATAGACGATATGCTTTTGCAGGCGATACACGCGCACAATACAGGCGATTTGAAAAATGCGATAATTATTTACACACGGATTATCGAATCATCGCCCGCGCCGAATGATATTGTGCTTTCTGTTATTTTAAAGCACCGCGGCATGGCGTATTTTGCGCAGAATGATTTTGAAAATGCGCTCTGTGATTTTAAAAAGTCATTTGAGTTTGACAAAAATTCCTTCCGCTCCGCATATTATGTGGGAATTGTGCTTTCAATAAAAAAAGATTACGAAGAAGCCGTGAAATGGTTTTCAAAATCTCTGGAAATAAATGAAATTCAAAGCCATGCGTTTTACCGCCGCGCAGTTTCATATTTTGAAATCGGTGAATTTGAAAAATCTATGAACGATGTTGTTGCCGCGGAAAAACTTGGACTTGAAGATTCTGGTCTTGAAACCCTTCATTCCAAGCTGATTGAAAAATTCGATATGAAAATGTAAAAAACTGCTGGTTTTCATTTGACATAAAATTAAGATTTTGATAGAGTATGAAAACATTTGATGTATGTCTCCTTCGTCTAGTGGTTAGGACATCGGGTTTTCATCCCGACAACAGCAGTTCAATTCTGCTAGGAGATGTAAGTCCTTGTAATGAAAGTTGCAAGGACTTTTTTTTTCTCCGGTAATTGTATGGAACAGAATAATAATTATCAAATAGAAGATGGTGATGCCCAGAAAGCGGTTTCCTGTATTGATGTGGAAAAAGCCGGAAGTTATATTTCGGAAGGAGGACCGCTTTCTCTTTTTTCTGAAAATTTTGAAGAGCGGCCTGTTCAGATTAGGCTTTTGAAAAAAATTGCGGAAGCGTTCAATAAAAATTCAATCGGTGTGTTTGAAGCGGGAACTGGCGTTGGAAAATCTTATGCCTATCTGATTCCTTCGATTTTATGGTCGCTGAAAAACAATGAAAGGGTTGTTATTTCCACAGGAACAATAAATCTTCAGCAGCAGCTTTGTGAAAAAGATTTGCCTGCGGCTCAAAAAATCATTGGCTCTGATATAAAGTTTGTCCTTATGAAAGGAAGGCAGAATTTTGTATGCCGCAGAAGATTTGAGGAGGCTTCCGCGCAGCGTGAGCTTTTTGGTGATGACACGGAAATATTTGACAGACTTTCTGAATGGATTTTAAAAACTTCCACAGGAAGCAGGACCGATATAAATTTTCTTCCGCCTGAATCTCTGTGGTCGCGCATTAATTCTGAAAGCGATGCGTGTATGGGGCAGAGATGTCCGTTTCATTCTGAATGTTTTGTAATGAAAATGCGAAAGGAAGCCGCTGCGGCGAACATAATCGTGGTGAATCATCATCTTTTGTTTGCAGATATAGAGTCCAGGATGCATGGGGCGGGTTACGATGATACGGCTGTTCTTCCGCCTTATAGGCGCGTTGTTTTTGACGAGGCCCACGGAATAGAAGCCGCCGCGACAAGTTTTTTCAGTGAAAGTTTCAACCGTTTTAAGCTTTTCAAGCAGTTGAATCAGCTTTACAGAAGAAGAAAGAGCTCCGAATCCGGATTTTTATGTACAGTCGCAATACTTTCGCAGAACGAGGAAAAGGCCGCGTTTGCGTATGAAAAGGTTGAAAAAATAAAAACTGACATTCTGAACATGGAGACGGCCGCCCTTGACCTTCTTTCTGAGGATTTTACGCTGCGCCTGTCGGAGAAAAATGCCAGGATGTTCGGCGCATTGATTTCGCTTTGTTCAACATTGGCAAAAAGTATTGATGATTTTACTGGGCTTTGCCGCGATGTGCTGGAAGGCGTTGGAGAGGATGACCGCATAGTTCCGGCATATTTTGAGACAAAAGTTCTTTTGCGCCGTCTGGAGGATTCTGCTGTTGTCCTGCGCGATTTTTCGCAGTGGGATGAAAAAAAAGATAAAGTCTTCTGGATGACAAAACGTGCGCTTTCAAAAGATGTTTTTGCTGGCGAAGGAAATTCTTATTATGTGATTCTGAATGAAACTCCGCTTGATATAGCGCCCATGATGAATGAAGGCGTTTATGAGCCGATGAGAACAGTTATCTGCGCTTCTGCGACATTAAAAACCGGACGGGATTTCGGCTACTGGCTCCGGCGTTCCGGCGTTTCTTTTGCTGAAAAGGAAAGGGTTGTGTTCGGGGATTTTCCATCTCCGTTTCCGTATGAAAAAAATATGCTTTTTGCAGTTCCAAAGGACGCGCCCTTGCCTGATGATATTAATTTTCAAGCCTGGATAGAGGCTGCTGTATCAAGGCTTATAAATGCGGCGGACGGCAGGACTCTTGTCCTTTTCACATCGTATGAATCGCTAAAAAGTTGCTGTAATTCTGCTGTCCGGCATTTAAGGGGGTTTGGCGGAACTATATACAGGCAAGGCGATGACGATAATGCCAGGCTTCTGGATAATTTTAAAAAAGACATCAAGAGCGTTTTGTTTGCCACGGATTCTTTCTGGCAGGGTGTTGATGTTCCCGGGGAATCGCTTTCTCAGGTTATAATTGTAAAGCTTCCGTTTACAGTGCCGAATGACCCTGTTTTTACGGCAAGAGCGGAGGCGATTCAGGAAAAAGGCGGAAATTCGTTTATGGAGCTAAGTGTTCCTGAGGCGGTTATAAAATTTCGTCAGGGAGCGGGAAGGCTTATGCGCCGTGGGTCTGACAAAGGCGCGGTAGTTGTTCTTGACCGCAGGATTTACGAAAAAAGATATGGTTCGGTGTTTCTTTCAAGTATTCCGCAGTGCAGGCGCATTTACGAAAATCTTGAAAAAATCTGCGATTCGGTTTCTTCTTTTATCTTTAATTGACAGATGAATTTTTTGTATATAAAATAAAATAATCCTAATTGTTTGGAGCTGATTTTGTATAGTTTTCTAACCTTGTGCTGTCTGCTTACGGCGGTAATTCCAGCCGCAGTTTTGAATATCATCGCTTACCCTGTAAGTTTAAAATGGAGCCGTAAAATTTCCGATTACATTGTGAAAAAATTGGCTCCCCGGGTTTTTTCAATCTTGAACACTTACAGGCACTTTCATTTTTTTGGATATGACGATTCAAAAAAACTGCTTCCAGAACAGTATATTATAATTTCAAACCACCAGAGCCTGATAGACATACCGTGCTATATGAATTTTTTAAGGGACAAGGAATTGCGCTTTGTCGCAAAGGATAATCTTTCAAGGCATATTCCGCTGGTTTCGGAGATGCTGCGGGCGCAGAAGCACTGCATGGTTCCAAGAAAAGGAAGCCCTATGGTCGCTATGAAAGTTATTGACAATTTTGGAAAGCAGGTTCTGGAAAATAACCAGATTCCTGTGCTTTTTCCAGAAGGAACCCGCACAAAAAACGGCAATGTTGGAAAATTCTATTCAGCCGGCTTTAGAAATTGAACGAGGCGACAGGTCTTCCTGTAGCCTGTTGCGCGCTGGATGGCGGTTACCAGATTCGCGATATGCGCAATATTATGAGCAATCTTCAGAACGGTTGCTACCGCGTAAAAGTTTTAAAGATTTTTGATTCTCCAAAGACAAAAGAAGAAGAGGTGAAAATTCTTGAAGAAAGCCGCGTTCTGATTCAAAAACAGCTTGAAGAATGGCGCAGAATTCCGTCGGACAGGATGTAAGCCGGTCAAGGTTCGTTCGCTTTATATTTAAAATTGACAGTTTTTACATTTTTGATAAAAAAAAAGGGCTGGAATCCAGCCCCTTTTTATTGGTATGAATAGGATTATTTGAAATCCTTAGGACGACGTTCTGTGCGTTTGCATTTTGAGCATTCGGCAATATTCTTAAGTCTTCCACCTTCGTACAAAGTCTTCATAACAATTTCGCCACCGCAATCAGGACAAATGAATTTCTGTGTTGCAACTGTAGTACGGGAGTTTTTACTTGCTCCAGCCATGGGGTTCCTCCATAAAAAAATAATACGTATTGGAAAATATATTATTGAAAACTGTCCTGTTAGTCAATTACTTATGATTCTTAAATTTTTTTTATCTATTGACCAAATAAAAGCCATTTATTAATATATTTGTCAAGTTAACTTAATTTGGGGGTTCCCTTTGGCAACTAAAAAAACATCTGCAGAGAAACGTCACGCGCAGAGTGAAGTTAGAAGACTTCATAACAAGGCTATAAAAAGCACTTGCAAGACATACGCAAGACAGTTTGTGGAAGCTGTTCACGCTAAAGACCAGGCGCTTGCTCAGTCTAGACTTAGAACACTTGTTAGCGAACTTGACAGCGCGCGTAGCAAAGGCGTTCTTACAAGAAACGCAGTTTCTCGCAAAAAGTCACGCATGACAAAGCTTTATAATGTTACTTTTGCTTCAGAAGCAGCTAAATAACTGGATAAAGCTGTTTTTGTCAAAAAATCCAGTTGGAAAAATCCAACTGGATTTTTTTATCAGCGTGCAGTTTTTGTAAAATCTTTTTTATTCAGGAGAAGGTTTGAATGTCTTCCGATAAAGTTACAAAATATAATCTTGTTGAAGCGATTTACCAGAAAACAAATTGTGAAAAATATGTGGTTCAGGATATTGTGGAAAAATTTCTTGATGAAGTAAAAAAATCTCTTGAAAAAGGTTCTACGATTGAGCTGCGCGGATTTGGAACTTTTGAGCCGAGGTTAAGAAAAGGCCGTTCTTCAGCCAGAAATCCGAAGACAGGGGAAAAACTTTCGGTTGCGCCGCATTACGTTGCTGTATTCCGTTCTGGTCAGGACTTGAAAAAATCCCTGTGGAATCTTGAGATAAAAAATAAAGACGGGCAGGTTTGACATTCATTCTTATAATGTTATAGAATAAATAATACTATGGCAGAAGCAACAGAAAAACTTGATGAAAAAAAGACACTCACAGTATTTGGACCGGAAACCGAATTTGACGGAGTGTTGGAATTTAGCGATGACCTTGTTATTACAGGCAAGTTTAACGGACGCATAAAGGCGACCGGAAACCTTGAGATTGCGCGCGATGCTATCTGTACTGTTGAAAAAATCTCCGCAAAATCAGTTGTTATTTCAGGAAACGTAACAGGAGATATTGAAGCTTCGGAAAGGGTTGAAATTTGTAATGGTGGAGTGGTAAAAGGGGATATTATTACATCACGCATAAGAATTGAAAACAACGTGGAATTTGAAGGTGAGATAACTATGCTGGATTCAGTTCCTGAGGAAAATTTGTTTGCCTCGGCTTCAAATGAGTATAAGCAGGCGATGGTTCTTAGAACTGATATTATTGAATAATTTAAGTATTCATTTTATAAAAATCATTCTTATTGACAATAATTCATTTTTTTTGTAATAATCAAAGCACGTCCTTTCTTTTTATGTAAATCACTTACAAGGCATTTTTTAAAAATCATATAAATAAAATATTTTAAAATGGAGTGTTTTATGGCCCTTATCAAACGGCGAAAAAACAACGAAGAAAAAGGCACTGAACAGGAGAATGTTCAGAATCAGTTGGAATTTGAAGCGCAGCCGGAATCCTACGAAGCTTCTGATTCAATTTCATCAGAAGCGGATGATTATTCATCTGATGAGCAGTCTTATGAACCGTCGGAACCGGAAGCAGAATCAGAGTCTGAGGCGGGAACAGAAGAAAATGCTGAATCAGCAGAAGTGCGAAAGAGAACCGTAAAAGTTGTAAGAACAAGAAGAAAAGTTCCTGTAAAAGCTGAACGGGCGCAGGCTCAGGAAGAAACTTCCGAGGCAAATTCAAATTCTGAGACTGAAAATTATTCCCATCAGAATACAAGGTACAATAACCGTAATTACAACGGACACAGAACTCAGAACGGCAGAAGGGGCGGTTTTGGCTCGATTCACGGAGAAATGCCGGTTCCTACAAATGCAATTGATCCTTCTGTAATGCAGCCATGCGGAGACGGAACGGACGAAAATTCTTCCAAGCCGCGGCTTCTTATCAATGATCTGACTGCGATGGGAATGCACGAGCTTAGGGATTTGGCGACAAAATATGGCTTTAATCCTGATGATCTTGCGCCGATGAAAAAGCAGGAATTGATTTTTGTTATCCTTAAGGCGCATACGGAGCACGGCGGAATTATCTTTGCTTCCGGCGCTTTGGAGATTCTTCCTGACGGGTATGGATTCCTGCGCTCGCCGCAGAACAGCTATCTTCCGGGCCCTGATGATATTTATATTTCTCCAAGCCAGATTCGTCTTTTTAACTTAAAAACTGGCGATACAGTTTACGGACAGACACGTTCACCAAAAGAAGGCGAAAGGTTTTTTGCCCTTTTAAGAATTGAGACTGTAAACTTTGATGAGCCGCGCGTTGCGCAGACAAGAATTCCTTTTGAAAACCTTACGGCTCTTTATCCTAAGGAAAAGCTCCGCCTGGAAACAATTTCTACGGAAGTTTCTTCAAGAATTGTTGATTTGTTTGCGCCGATTGGAAAAGGACAGCGCCTTTTGATTGTCGCTCCTCCAAAAGCCGGAAAAACTACATTGATGCAGAAGATTGCAAATTCAATCACAACAAACCATCCGGAAGTTTATCTTATTGTTCTTCTTATTGATGAGCGTCCGGAGGAAGTTACAGAGATGGAACGCGCAATCAAGGGCGAGGTTATTTCTTCTACATTTGATGAGCAGGCTACACGCCATGTCCAGGTTGCGGAAATGGTTCTTGAAAAGGCAAAGCGGCTTGTAGAGCATAAACGCGATGTTGTTATCCTTCTTGATTCAATCACACGTCTTGCACGCGCGTACAATATAACAGTTCCTACTTCTGGAAAAGTTCTTTCCGGCGGTGTTGATTCGAACGCTTTGCACAGACCGAAAAGATTTCGGCGCGGCAAGAAACATTGAGGAAGGCGGCTCGTTGACAATAATTTCAACTGCGCTTGTTGAGACAGGAAGCCGAATGGATGAAGTTATTTTTGAAGAGTTCAAGGGAACCGGCAACAGCGAGATTGACCTTGACAGAAAGCTTGCGGAGCGCAGATTGTTCCCGGCGATAAACATCAAAAAGTCTGGAACAAGGCGCGAGGAACTTTTGCTTTCTGAAAATGAGCTTCAGAAACTTTGGATTCTGCGAAAAGTTTTTGCGCCAATGGAAGATACGGAGATTCTGGAGCTTATTCTTGACAGAATGAAGAAGAGCAAGACAAATGATGCGTTCCTTGCCAGCATGAATGTTGGAACTGCGGCTTCTGAATAGCATTGAATTTATGATAATTAAAGAATTCTATATTGATTAGTTTTCTTAAAATTATTATACTTAAGAAATACTTATATCTAAATATTGTATGTTGTGGTAATGGAATGAGGTAAGGCTCTGCATTATCGGGCAACTACAGTGGGAGTAAATGATGAAAAAGGGAATCCACCCGGAATACAAACTTACAAAAATCACTTGCGTTTGTGGCAATGTAATTGAAACTCGTTCAACAGTAGAAAACATCAACGTTGAAATTTGTTCAGCTTGTCACCCATTCTATACAGGAAAGCAGAAGCTTGTTGACACTGCTGGTCGTATTGACCGCTTTAACAAGCGTTATGGAATCAAAGAATCAAAGTAGATTTTTTTTAGACATAAATAGTATTGATTTAAAAAGCCGTCATTTTAGGATGATGGCTTTTTTGTTTTTAAATAATATTTTGGAAAAATGCTTTGCATTGAATATAAAACTTGAAAAATATTTAAAATAAATTTGCATTTTATGTGCAAATGCAGTACATTGTAATTAGAGGTGATTGTATGGCACTTAGTAATTTGACTGTTCGGCTTGACGAAAATGACAAGAATAAGTTTTCCGAGATTTGCGAGAAAATAGGGCTTTCCGTTTCTGCGGCAATAAATGTTTTTGTTAAAAAGGTTGTGAGCGAGCGTAAGATTCCATTTGAGCTTTCTGACCCTTTTTATAGTGAAGAAAATATAAATGCTTTGCTTGCCGCAAAAAAAAGAATGGATGAGGGAAAATATCAAATTCATAATTTGGATGAAATTAATTCTTTATTAATGGTTGCAGACTCAAAGCCTAAGTTTGGGAAATGATTATTACTTGGGATGATGATGCTTGGCAACAGTTTCAAAATCTTCTGTTGTTTGGAAATATAAAAGACTGTAAAAAGATTGTGAAATTAATAGGTGATATTCAGAAAAACGGACCTCTGAAAGGTTTAGGAAAACCTGAACGATTAAAGCACGAATTAAACGATTTTTTTAGCAGGGAAATCAACAAAAAAGACAGGCTTGTTTATAGAATAGAAAATGATATTCTGCAGATAATTCAGTGTTCATCGCATTATGAGAATCTTTAAAAGAGGAACGGTGCTCCATCCGTAAAAATAAAATCCTATTATATTTTTTTTGCCATAAGGACTTTATTTTTACGCTCTTTCCTGCTTTCCCCGGATTCTTTTCCAGCTTACGAATCCGTAAATATCGTTTGCCAAAAAAATCATAAAGTTGAATACCATCGGAAAATAAACCGGGTTTTTGCTGGAGGCCATTAGCCACATAAGAATCAGTACAATGTCGTTTGCGGAGTAGGCTACAGCGTAATATGGAACTCTCATCATCATAAGGACTGCGGCGGACATGCTTGTTGCGATTGAAATTGTGCTTATTTCAAGATTTGCCGTGTTCAGCGCTTTTAGCACAAAGTAAAAAATCACTGTGGCAAAAACTGTTAAAATCAATGCGACTGCGGATTTTTTTGGCGTAAGGTGGGCCATTTTTACTTCAACTTTTTGTGTGCCGGCAGGATTTTTCAGCCATAAAACAGCTGTAAAAATTGCGCTGGGCGTGCTCATAAAAAGGTAGGTAATCATTTCGCCGTAGTAGTGGAATTCCAGGGAAACAATGGAATAAAGCACGCTGAAAACAACAATCAGAAATTGCCCGATTACATTTCCTTTTGCAACAAAAATCAGGGAGGTTACGCCGGTGATGGTTGCTATAAGCGTAAGAGGATTTTTTTGCGGCACAAACATAAAAAGAACTGTAACTCCGGCGACAGAGATTGTCCAAAGAAGTTTTTCGAACGTATTGAATTTTGGAAAAAGATTTTTTAAAGAAAGCATAATCGCGGTGCTCCAAAGTGATTTTAAGAATCCTACAGGGGATTTTGTTTTTTTTCAATTATGATGGTTGAAAGGTTGAATTTCTTATAAAAATGAAAAGAAAGTTTTCTGCGGCTTTACAATTCTTCTATTATATATACTTTTTTATCAATGCGATAATCTCGTTTTTTGCCGCCTCTTTTTCATCTTTGGTGGGAGAGAACAAAATCTCCGGGCGGATTTTTAGTGCGTTGCAAAGCTTTATGATTGTATATAGATTCGGAATGTTTTTGCCGCCTTCTATGCAATTAACCTGATTCTGGGACAAACCTGCCGCAAATGAAAGCTCAATCTGTGACATATTCGCTTTTTGCCGCTCTTCCTTTAGGCGGCCAAGCACAAAATTCAGCTGCTCCTGAAATTCCTCTTCTATCATACTAACCAAAATAAACAGAATTTCGTTGACAAACAACACGGTAGACCATTAAAATAATCAATGCTTTTCAGTTGAAAAAGATAACGGAAAAATGTTGTTTTTGCGGAGCATGCGGAATGAGTAAAGAAGTTCTTTCTGAATTAAATCAGTCTTTGTTGCGGCATTTTAAAGAAAAGGGAATAGAAAACGCCTTTATTACGAGCCGTTGTTTGACTATTACTGGCTTCAAAAAGAGAAAATCGGAATCTGCAATCTTGAGCCTTATGACAATGGTTCGGGCGAAAACCTTATGGGCTTAAAAAAGGTTGACAACGAAGTTATTGACTATTGGTATGGTTCAAAAACATTTCAGCGTACGTTGAAAATGTTCCAGCTTATCACAAAAAAACTTGAAACAGGCGGATACGTTACAGAAAAAGACTTGGCTGAATGTGACAATAAAAATGTTGATATGGTTGTTGAAAAAGATTTAGGAACTTCGCTGTATTTTAACTTTAGATTGACAGTTGGAAAACATTCGAAAGAAAGCACAGACGAAATTGTAGAATTTTATAACGACAGTTTTTATCAGGAATATTTTAGAAATTTTGTAAAAGCGACTGAACTGAATATGCTTATTGTAACAGGACAGACCGGTTGCGCTTTAATGAACAAAATTTATCCGGATTTGCACCTTGAATATAACGAAGAGCCAAAACGCCTTGAAAATCTTTTGATTTGTTCCGCTCCTCATCCAGCCGCAAGAAATTATTCGAACAAAGAACTGGTTGATAATATCAATTATTTTTTTGACTGCTATTGGGAAAAGGCATGAAAATTAGGAAATTATTTCTTTTGTTAATATCATTTTTCTGTTGTCAAAGTTTTTTTTGTGAAGCACTTGAGTCAAATATTGAATTGGCAAATAAATACTATGATGCAGATGATTATGAAAATGCAAGTAAGTATTTTCGGAAGGTTATATTGTCAGATGTGGCTGATCCGGTTCTTTAAAATGCGCTATTTATTCAACACAAAAATTTTACAGGTTTAAGGTGTAAAAATTTATGCAGCCCGTTTTCTTTCCAGTTCATTGTACTGGAAGCATTTATACATTTCATCAGGTACGTTGTAATCCAGAGACTGATGAAACCTCGCTGTGTTGTAGAAGTCGAAGTAGGCATTTATGCCGGCCTTCAACTCTTTCATTGTCTCATAGCGTTTAAGGCAGATGTCCTCGTACTTGAGGCTTCTCCAAAGACGCCCAATTCTGATGTTGTCCAAAGCCCGGTCTTTTCCGTCCATGCTGATCTGGATGTCGTAATCGACAAGAACTTTGATAAAAACATCAGATGTAAACTGGCTTCCCTGGTCTGTGCTAAAGATGGCAGGACAGCCGTATTCTTCGATTGTTTCCCTCGGAAGATTTGCATACTGCAGCGCATCCATCGTGTTGAATACGCGCCAGCTTAAGACCTTCCTTGAGAACCAATCTATGATTGCCATCAGGTAAACATTTCCTGTCGGCAGCTTTATGTAAGTGATATCCGTTGACCATACCTGATTCGGATATCTGATTACCTTGTTTTTCAGAAGATACGGATACTTCTTGTGATATTTACAGGCCTTGGAAAGATTCTTGCCCGAAAATACCGCCGTAATCCCGAATCTTCGCATTACACGGCGTACAGTTGTTTCTGTAGTGTCTCCGCCGTTTTTGTTTATTTCTCTCCGGATTCTGCGGTAACCGTAATACGGATGCTCAATCTGGACTTCCTTGATTTTCACAAGCAGATTGAAATCTTTTTCATCATGCCCTGAGCCCGGTTCGTAATAATACCGGCTCCGTGAAATCCCAAGCAGCTTGCCCTGCCTTGAAATGCTTAAAACCTTGTAAGCAGGTTCTACAAGATTGGATCGTAGCCGTATATCTGCTTGTACTTTTTTTTAGAAAATCAATTTCGACTTTCTGTTCACCGATTGTTTTCAGAAGGCTGTCTTTTTCCTCTTCCTGCTTTCTTGTTTCTTCTGACTTCTTATTCGGTCGTTCAAATGTCAGCTATTCCGGCAATTGCTTGTGATTTCCATTGGGAAATCTGATTCGGATGAACGCAGTACTTTACTGCAATTTCCTGAAGCGTAGATTCTTCTCATAATGCTTCAAGTGTAACTTTTGCCTTGAAATCCTTGCTGAATGACTGTCGTTTCCTTGCTATGTGCTAACCACCTTGCTTAATTTATCGGCTGTTTGCACCTTAAATCTGCTCCTTTTTCTGTGTCGTTTTACGCACTCATTTTACAATTTCAGCTGCTCAGGTAGGAAATGCATAGCTTTTTCAGATATTTATATTTGAATACTTACTTTTTTAACATAACTTAACCTCTTAAATGTCATAATTTCTGACAAATTGTAAGAAGTTCTGACATCTTAAAGGGTTTATGTTAATAAAATTGACAGCTAGTGTTTTAGGTGCTACTTTAGAATTAAAGATATACGGAGAATAGTATGGATTATACGATTATTGGAAAGAATATTGAGAAATTGAGAAATTCAAAAAATATGAGACAGGAGGAATTTGCTAATATCATGGGAATTTCAAGACCAACTGTTTCAAATTGGGAACAAGGAAAGAATCCTCCAACTACAGAACAGTTAATAAAACTCGCTGAAGAATTTCATATAAGTATCGATGAACTTCTTGGATTAAAAAGTTCTAAAAGAATAATGGTAGTTGTCGATTCTTCAATTCTCTGCCGACGCCCAAGAATTCTGGATGAAATGAAAACTAAGGAAATAAATTACATCTGTATTACTGATACAGTTCTCTCTGAAATGAATTATCAGAAAGACAAGGGCAGAAGACAGCAGCAGGCCTGGCTTGCAATGAAATCTTTTAATGATCATAGAAAGGAAGATGAAAACAGATTCTTGATCCTATCAGAAAATGACAACGAGAAATTAAATGATAATAAAGTTATTAATGCTGCATTAACTAAGGCTAAAGAAGATCATTCTTTAATGGTTTATTTAATTGCAGAAGATATATATTTCCCATTAAAAGCAAAATCAACCCCGAATTTTAAGGTGTTAACATTAAGTGATTATGAGAAAGAGTTTTCTCTTTCTGATGAAGCTTTCGATAGAGAGGCTACTATAAACTTCTATTCGGCTGTTAATTCCAGGGATGTTGAAAAAGCAAAGGTAATAAAACAAAAGAATCCTGATATTAATCATACAGATCCAAAAACTGGCTGGACTCCTTGTATTCAGGCAATAAGAAATAAAGATGAAAAAATGTTGCAGTATCTTTTATCTTTGCCAGAAATTGATATGAATAAATGTGATGAAACTAAATATAGACTACCTCCAATAAGTCATGCTGTGCAGATTAATAATTTAGATTTTATAAAAATTTTGATCAAAAATGGTGCAGATATCGATAAAGGTTCCCAAGGCGAAAATTATGGGAATACCGCTCTAATGATTGCTGCATGGCATGGAAGACTTGAAATTGCAAAATACCTTGTTGAACAAGGCGCTTGTTGTAATCAACAAGATTTTAATGGATATACACCATTAATAAAGGCCTGTTTAAGAAAAAACATTGAAGTTGCTTTGTATTTATTTGATAAGACGGATAGAAATATTCATTGTCGTTATGAATATAAAACTGCAAAAGAATTCGCAATACAAATCGATGAGAGAAATGCCAAGGATGATGAATCCAGAAGAAAAATAATTGAGCTTAAATGCAAATTTTTAATGGATTCAAAAAAACAAATAGAAAAAAATTGGGAGAACAAATGATAGATAGAGCCTGTATTTCAATCACAAGTAAGTGCCAGTTACGATGTACTTACTGCCACTTTGATAAACATATATCAAAAACCTCTTGTGGTGATATCACGGCAGAAAATCTTGAAGTTATTCTTAAGAATATTCTGTTGTATGCAAGAAATAATGAATTAAAAGCATTCAAAGTAGGTCTTGTAGGAGCAGGAGAACCTTTGCTGCGATTTGATTTAATTCAAAGCGCAATAGGATTTTCAATGGAAAATGATTCGGAACATATTCTGCAATTCTATACAATAAGTAATGGAGTTGGGGTAAATGAAGAGATATTACTCTGGTTCTATGAACATAAAGATACAATTAAATTATCATTCTCTCTGGATGGAAACGAATCTATTCAGGATTCATGCAGAAAATTTCCTAATGGAAAAGGTACATATTTCTTTGTAATGAAGAATATTAATTCATACAAAAAAATATTTGGAGTAGTTCCGTCTGTAAACACTACAGTACATAAGAAGAGTATTGAAAATGAAGAAGAATTACTTACTTATTTTGAGCAGACTTTCTCTGAAGTTTGTTTTTCAAGGTTGGTAGATGAGGCTTCTCCAGATTTATACATAAGTAAGTCTGATTTTAATTCTTTTATCGAAAGGGCAGGAAAAACAACACTTTCATTGCGCCAGCTTCGAAAAACTCCAAAATATGACTGCACAATGTATGGTCAATTATGTGGTGTAGGCAGAACTAATATCTTTTATGCAAACGGTAAGATTTACCCATGTGGACGCTTTATCGGAATGAAAGAATATGAATTAGGAAATGAAACTGATTCTCTGGAAACAATATATAAATCAATGCTGCGTTTCACTCCTGTAAAGGATGGAAAATGCTATTTTGATGAAATTCAAGGAGGAAAGTAATGAAATTAGTTTTGTATGGTATTTCATGCTCTGGCAAGGATACTTTTATAAATACGTTCCTGACAGAACATTCATGTTTTAAACATATTCATGGGTCTAAACGATTATCAGAAATTTCTAATGAGAAATATGGGGCTGATTTTCAGAAACTTCCAGCCGAAACACAGAATAACATTCGAAAAGCTTTTGTCTCTGAACTTACCAATATGAATAATATTATTGTTGATGGTCATTATTGTTTTCCCAAAGCGATAATGAGTTTGAGACAGTTTTTCTCTGATGAAGACAAAAAAATCTATATGATGTATTCCTGTATTTGAGAGTAAAACCAGATGATGCTCATACTCGAATTTCAGTTTCTGACAAAAATAAGAAATTTAAGAATTTGTGTATAGAAGAAATATCACAATGGCAGGACAAGGAAATTTCCGAATTAAGAGATATATGTTTCGCAGACCATAAGGAATTCATAGTTCTTGATGAAGATTTCAACCTAAATTTGCAATTCCTTAATCTGTATATATCCTCTTATCCGAAAATGACTGCAATCGAAACTGCTAGGCACATTGTATCTCAAATAAAAGAGCAGGCTAGTAATTCAAAGAAAATAGCCCTGTTTGATTGTGACAGAACCATTACAAAAGAAGATACAACAATTCCATTCTTCGAATTGAATAACGGACATAATAAACTCTTAAAAGAAATTTTCAGAGGCGATGTTTATACCCAATATCAGTTCTGGAGACAACAGGAATTATACAAAAACTTTTCTGTTTATCCTGAAATAAAACAGTTTACATATAATAATTGTGTTTTGGACAAATTAGAATTATTAAAAAATGATGGGTATTCCATTTTTGGGCTTACTGCTGGAATTTACAATATCTGGAAACAGATAAATGGCGAAGAAGATTTTTTTACAAATGTTATAGGTAATAATCTTCAGGCAGATTCTGTAGGTATAATAACAGATTTTGTAAAAGGGTATGTGGTAGAACTATTGCAAAACGATGGTTACGAAGTTTTTTCAACCGGTGACAGTATGTGTGATATATACATGCTGGAAAAGACTGGTGGATTAATCTGGGCTCCAGAAAAAGTACGACCAATAGTACAGAAATATATAGATGTTCATTCTGAGACTAAAATTATGCAATACAAAAACAATCCATATAAATACAAAGGAATAACGGAGGTAGCTTAATGCTTTATACACTTAATGAACAGGTTGATAATCTTCTTATAAAAGAAGGAATAAATATTTGCAAAAGTGACTCAGGTATCACTGGCACTGAATTGAGAAAAATTCATGAGTTTTTTGGCGAAACAATTGCAGATACCTATAAGCAGTATTTTTCCAGTGAATCAGTAGTTATAACCTTACTTAGAGCGGGTCTTCCAATGGCATACGGCTTTGCCAATAAACTTGATTGTACATTCTTATTATATGATGATAAAAATGACTTAAATTTCTTTGAGAAGAACAAAGAGCTGCTTCAGAATAAGGATGTCATTTTCATAGATGCTGTAATTAATTCTGGAAATGGTCTATTGAATGCTATCGAATTATCAAACATTCCTAAAAACAGAATAAAAATTGTAACAAATGTTCTATGTGATAAAGCTATTGAGACATTCAAAGATTATGAACTGTTTACAGTAAGAGTTTCTCAAAATTCATTTAAGGGACAGAAAGTTGCAAAACAGTCAAATGGAGTAGGGCCCGATACTGGCGATAGACTGTTTAGAACAATGGAAAGTGTTGAAAAGAAATACTGTAACATTAAAAACAATAAATGTATTGGAACGGGACAATAATAAGTTATCAGTAAAGGATGCCTTGTTGTCCATAAAAGAATTGTCAGTAAATTCCGTGTCTCCATATTTTAAGGTTGTGAAAGTTATATTATTTGTTTTGTATTTGATATTGGCTCTTCTTTCGGTTTTATTGACTTTTTATCTTTCAAAAGATAAAGACTTAAAAAATGACGGAATTGTTTTTGGTGAAGAGGCAGATAAAACTTTTATAGGAATGAAAACCGAATAACTGTTTGCCGCACAAAAATTCCATTGTAAAATCCATGATTACCAACTAAAATTTAGTCATGAAAAAACTGATTTGCGTTTACGATTCTCCGCTCGGAAAGATTTTTATTGAAAGCGACGGGGAATTTCTGAACGGTTTATGGTTTGAATATTCTTTTGACGAAAAAAAGCTCGAAAAAAGACTGAAAGATTTTGAAGTTCAGCAAATTGACATAAAATCTGCCGCTTCTGTTCCTGTGATAAAAGAAACTTGCGGCTGGCTTGACATATATTTTGCCGGAAAAAATCCTTCTTTTACTCCAAAGTTCAAGATTGAAAATCTTACGCCTTTTAGAAGTCAGGTTGTCAAGGAAATGTGCAAAATTCCTTACGGAAAAACTGCAACCTACAGCGATATTGCAAAAAAAATAGCCTTGCAGAACGGAATCTCAAAAATGTCGGCGCAGGCTGTTGGCGGCGCGGTCGGATGGAATCCAATCTGCATAATTGTTCCATGCCACCGCGTTGTGGGCGCAGACAAAAGTCTTACAGGCTACGGCGGCGGAATCAGGAACAAAATCGCACTTCTGAAACTAGAAGGAATAGACGTTGAGCGTTTTTCTCTTCCAAAAAGTCAGAAGTTCCTGTAAAAACAGGCGGAATTATACTTCAAAATTCAGGCACGCGCGCGAAACTGCGAACGGTCTTACTTTGCCGTCTGCAATTGCAACGTGTTCTGGGTGTTTTGAGTAAGTTTTTAATGCGTCTTCGTTTTCAAATGTTGAGTCAAGCATTAAATCTGTTGTGGAAGAGGCAAGGCGACCTTCTGTGATTACTTTTATTTCAACAAGACCGGGGATTTTTCCTTTTAGGTTTTCAAGTCCGGTTTTGATTTCTTTTTTGATGTTTTCTTTTTCTGCGTCCGAAAGTTCTGGTTTTAAAGTCCATAGAATTATGTGTTTTACCATTTTTTTGCTCCCAATTCAATTTTTGCTTTTCCTGTGTGCCAGTCTTCAGCCCAGCCGGCAGGTTTTTGCGGAACTTCGCATTTTATTTTTAAATATTCGCTTGTGTTTGTAAAGGCTTCGAAGCCGATTTTTTTCACGCTGGATGGAATAAAAATCTCTTTTCCGAATCCGCAGCCATTGAATGTTCCGCTTCTTATTTCTTTTACTGATGAAGGAATTTTTACGCCGCCGCCTTATTTTCCAAAAATCAATAAAGCCGTATTTTCCACAGGCGGTGGCATTTTGTGCCTTCAAAATCTTTTGGAACCGAATTTTTCGTTTCGTCCGAACATTCCGTGTTTTTCGGCAGTTTTGCCTCGTCAAAAGAAAGTTTTGTGCTGTTCGTGCTAAAATAAAGCGTTCCGTTGGAATTAAGCATTTTTACGCAGTTTTCAACAAGAGCCGGCCAGTCGCGGTTTATGTCCAGAATATTTTCCGTTGACTTTGAGTTGCTGAATGTCGGCGGATCAAGAATTATTATGTCGAATTTCTTGTCCTCCGCGATATGAGCGGATTTTTTTTCAAGCCATTCAATCACGTCGGCTTTTGTAAAAACGTATTTTTCCGCATCTGAAAAACCGTTCAGCCTTAAATTGTCTTTTGCCCACGAAAGATACGTGTTTGAAAGATCCACCGACTCAACGTATGACGCGCCGCCTTCCGCCGCGTAAACCGAAAAACTTCCGGTATAGCAAAAAAGATTCAGGACGCGCTTTCCGCCGGCATTTTCCCGTATTTTTGCGCGCAGCGGCCTGTGGTCAAAAAAAAGCCCTGTGTCAAGATACGTAGAAAGGTCGATTTTAAAAATCTGGTTCTGCTCCTGCACATTTCCCTTTATAATATTTTTTGCGTATTTTTTTTCGTACTGATTCGCGCCTTTCTGCGGTTTCCGTTCTTTTTTTACAATGTGTTTAGCCGGAATCCCAAGAACTTCCGCCGCCGCTTCCGCCATTTCAGAAAGCCAGATCTCTTCCTCATCTTCCTCTTTTTCGTAGGGCCGCTCGTAAAGGTAAAGCACTGCGAACCGTCTTCCTGCGATTTCCGGTTCAACTGTGGCGTCGTTCGCGGCTATGCGTCCGTTCTGCTTCAGCGTAAATTCAATGCACTGTTTCGCGTTGTGGATGTTTTCCGGAAGAAATTCGTATACATCAAGAGAAACAGGAATTTCCGGAATATCTTTGTCATAAAGCCTGTAGCATGAAATCTTGTTTTTTCTGGCCCATTTCCTAAGCTCCCTGTATTTTTTCTTTAGACGGTTTGAAAATAACTCAGCCTGATATTTGTTCTTGTTTTCCATGCTTGAGATTTTAGCACGCCCGCAAAATGTTTGGAAGAAGAAACATAAAAAAGGCGGACAACCGCCTTGCGCTCCAAACCTTCGGTTTTGCGCTATCCACCGTGCGGGGACACCCCGCAACGCCCCGTTTTGTGGCTTGCCCCCTGAAAAAGTTTGTGTTACATTAAAAGCAACAAATTTCAGGGGTTTTTTATGGCATTGAATGTAATTGTCGGGCAGTCTGGCGGTCCTACTTGTGTAATAAATTCAAGTTTGGCAGGAGTTTTTAAAGCTTCTAAAAATCTTGGTGTAAAAAAAGTCTACGGAATGCTGCACGGAATCAAAGGGCTTTTAAACGATGAATATGTTGACCTTGACGAAAAATTAAAAAGCAACATAGAAATTGACCTTCTGAAAAGAACTCCTGCGTCTTTTTTGGGCTCGTGCCGTTTTAAATTGCCGGAAATTGAACAGGACGAGGAAATCTACAAAAAAATCTTTAGAAAACTGGAATCTCTTTCCATCGGGTATTTTTTTTACATCGGCGGAAACGATTCAATGGATACAATAAAAAAACTCAGCGACTACGCGTCAAAAACCGGAAGCAAAATCTGTTTTGTCGGCGTTCCAAACAATAGACAACGACCTTGCTATGACCGACCATACTCCGGGATTCGGGAGCGCGGCGAAATACATCGCCACAACCTTAAAGGAACTTGTGTGCGACTGCCGTATCTACGACTGCGAGGCAGTCACAATCGTTGAGATTATGGGAAGAAACGCCGGCTGGCTTGCGGCAAGCGCGGCTCTTGTACGCGGCGAGGACTGCGAGGGCGTTGATATGATTTTCCTGCCGGAAAAAGTTTTTGACGTTGATTTTTTTATGAGGCGCGTAAAGGAAATTGTCCGGGAAAAAAAGTATTGCGTTGTCGCCATTAGCGAAGGCGTTCGCCTTGCGGACGGAAGATTTGTCTGCGAGCTTGCGAGCGAACAGGCGGCGGTGGATGCGTTCGGCCACAAAATGATGAGCGGAAGCGCAAAATATCTTGAGACACTTATAAAAAATACAATGCGCATAAAAGCCCGCGCGATTGAAATTTCAACTCTGCAAAGATGCGCAAGCCATTTTGCAAGCCTTACGGACATTGAGGAGGCGTTCAACTGCGGCGAGACAGCAGTCCTTTCCGCTGTAAAAGAAAACGAGACAGGCAGGGTTGTCTGCATGCGCCGGGAAAGCGATGTTCCCTATAAAATTTCCTACGAAACGGCGGATGTCCACAAAATAGCAAACGTTGAAAAAAAAGTTCCTTCTGAGTGGATTACAGAAGATTACGTTGCCACCGAGGCTGTGGATTACATACGCCCGCTTATTCAGGGTGAGCTTAATCCTGTTATGAACGATGGACTTCCGCGTCAAATAAGGTTGTAACTATAGGTAAAAAAGTTTATATTTACCTTTATGAACTTTACAGAATTTAATTTAAATGAAGACTTGTTAAAAGGAATTCAGGCTGCCGGCTATGAAACCTGCACGCCTGTTCAGGAACAGGTTTTGATGATGTCGCAGGATGGTTCCGACCTTTATGTGCAGTCGCAGACTGGAACCGGAAAAACTGCAGCTTACCTTGTTGCTATAATACAAGAAATGCTTTCAAAAGAAGAAAACAAAGAAAAGAAAGCTTTGGTTATGGTTCCTACCAGGGAACTTGCTGTTCAGGTTGAAGAAGAGGCGAAGACTTTATGCAGCGCCTCAAAATTAAAGACAGTCAGTGTGTATGGCGGTGTAGGCTATGAAAAGCAGATTTCTGCCATAAAGCGCGGCGCTGATATTATTATCGGAACGCCGGGACGATTGATTGATTTGTGCGAAGGCGGAAACCTTTCCCTGGCAAATGCGGCTTTTGTTGTCTGCGACGAGGCCGACAGAATGTTCGACATGGGATTTTATCCTGATTTGCGTAAAATTCTTAAGCTTGTTCCTGCCAGCGAGCAGCGGCAGACAATGCTTTTTAGCGCAACTCTTAATACTTACGTAAAAAACCTTGCGTGGGAATATACGCGTGACCCTAAGGAAATAGAAATTGCCGCGGAAAATATAACCGTAAGCGAAATTGACCAGGAGCTTTTTCATGTTTCCAGCGATGAAAAAATGAAACTCCTGATTGGAATCCTTAAAAACGAAAATCCTTCAAGCGTTATAATATTCTGCAATACAAAGCGCAGCTGCGAGGTTGTTGCAAAGCGCCTTGAAATAAACGGCATAAAAGCCGGATTCATAATCGGGGATTTGCCTCAGTACAAGCGTCTTAAAATCCTTAAGGATTTTAAATCCGGAGAACTTAAGGTTCTTGTCGCGACTGATGTCGCGGCGCGGGGAATAGACGTTGACGACCTTGAGATGGTGATAAACTACGACCTTCCGAACGAATCTGAAAACTACGTGCACAGAATCGGACGGACAGCGCGCGCTGGAAAAACCGGCAAGGCATATACGTTCTGCTCAGAGCAGGATGTCTATAATCTTCCTGCGATTGAACGGTATATAGAAATGCAGATTCCTGCAAAAGTTGCATATCCGGAGCAGATGATGGAAGACAAAAGCGCAGGAATCTACATCAAGACCGAATATCAGCATGATGATGACGATTTTCATGGCGGACACAGGGGAAGATATTCTGATTCCGGCAAACGTTCTGAAAAATACGGTGAAAAGCGCGGCGGAAACAATGTCAAGAAACGCAGTTTTGACCAGAATTCAGAAAAGAAGCCATATAACCGGAAGACTTTCAACAATAAAAAAATCAATCCGGAAGAGCTTGCTGGAATGTCTTATGAAGACCGCATGAAACTTTACAAGGAAAAATATGGCTCTGGAAAATCAGGACGCTCTTTTGAACGTAAAAATTCAAAAAAATCCGGATATTCAAAAACAGTGGACAAAAACTACAGGAATAACAGCGTTAAAAAGAATGAAAGCGCTAAAAAGAATTACGCCGCTGTAAAGACTGGACAGAAAAAGCCGGAAGTAAAGAAAGGTCTTTGGACTAAAATAAAGTCTTTGTTCGGAAAAAAATAAATTAAAGGATTTTAAATTGATTACTGTAAATGATGTTAGCGTAAGTTTCAGCGAAAAACCGCTGTTTAAAGATGTAAACCTGAAGTTCACGAATGGAAACTGCTATGGAATTACTGGTGCGAACGGAGCCGGAAAATCAACCTTTCTGAAAGTTCTTTCCGGTGAGATAGACCATGATTCGGGAACAATTTCTATATCTACGGGTGAACGGATGGCTGTGCTGAAGCAGGACCACTTTGCCTATGATGCGTATTCCGTAAAAGATACAGTTATGATGGGTTATCCTAAGCTTTATGAACTTACGAATGCGATAAACGAAATTTATGCAAAAGAAGATTTTTCTGATGAAGACGGCATAAAGGCAAGTGAAATGCAGGCTGAATTCGGCGAGCTCGGCGGATATGAGGCGGAAAACCAGATAGAGCAGATGCTTTCCGGCCTTGGTCTGGAAGAAGAATTTCATGACAAGATGATGGGCGAGCTGGATGAAAGCCAGAAAGTCCGCGTCCTTTTGGCCCAGGCTATTTTTGGAAACCCGGATATTCTGCTTCTTGACGAGCCTACAAACGGTCTTGATATTGAATCGATTTCATGGCTGGAAGACTGGCTCTTGAATTTTGAAAATACGGTTATTGTTGTAAGCCACGACCGCCACTTTTTGAACACAGTCTGCACGTTCATCTGCGATATTGACTACGGAAAAATCACCCAGTTTGCCGGAAACTACGATTTCTGGTATCAGATGACTCAGGTTCTTCAGAAGCAGGCAAGGGAACAGCAGAAAAAAGCCGAGGATAAAATGAAAGACCTTAAGGAATTTATCCTTCGCTTTAGTTCTAACGCCGCAAAGTCCAAGCAGGCTACAAGCCGCAAGAAAATTTACGATAAACTTGCGCAGTCAGTGGAAGACCTTCCTGTTTCAACAAGAAAATTCCCTTATGTTAATTTTAAGGAAGACCGCGAAATCGGAAACAATGTCCTTGACATAAAAGGAATAGACTACGAGGAAGATGGCGTTAGCTATTGGATAATTTCAGTCTTAATGTAGGCAGAACTGATAAGATTGCCTTTGTCGGAATTGAGCACAATTCTATCTCCGCGCTGTTTGACATAATCAACGGCGTAAAAAAACAGCAGGTTGGAGAGGTGTTGTGGGGGCAGACTACAAGCCACACGTATCTTCCACGCGATAACTCAAAATATTTTGACAACAACTACAACATTACCGAATGGCTAAAGCAGTATTCAAAAGAGCAGGATGACGCCTATGTCCGCGGATTTCTGGGGAGAATGCTTTTTAGCGGTGATGAATCATTGAAGAAAGTCAAGGTTCTTTCCGGCGGTGAAAAAGTTCGCTGCATGCTTTCAAAACTTATGCTTTCCGGTGCGAATGTCCTTATTCTTGATGATCCTACAAATCATCTTGACCTGGAGGCGATTCAGTCTTTAAACGAAGCGCTGATAAATTTTCCGGGCGTTGTGCTTTTTACAAGCCACGACCATGAATTCGTTCAGTCTGTTGCAAACAGAATTGTTGAGATAACTCCGAACGGAACTATCGACAAGATGACGTCTTTTGACTCGTATATCGCCGACGAATCTGTTACCGAGCAGCGCAAAAAACTTTACGAAGGAACCGGCAAAAAAATAAAATTCCGATTTTAGTTTGCGCTGATTAGGTTGGAATCTGAGTTTTTGATGAACCTATAAAAGCGTAGGCGGATTTATTAATTTGCAGTGAATTTTTTCAGCATATTTTCAAATATGTCTTTAGCCATTTCCTGGGGAACTTCTTTTTGAGGCTCGTGGTATTCAACAAGGTTCTGGGGAATTTCATCAAGGAAGCGGCTTGGCTCGCATTCAATGATGGCCTGCATTTTCCGCCTTTTCTGGCATGAGGATATGATGAGCTTTTCGCGCGCGCGGGTAATTGCAACGTAGAAAAGCCGTCTTTCTTCCTCCACATTGCCGCTGTTTTCATCAACAGAACGCTGGTGCGGAATTAGTCCTTCTTCCGCGCCGGCAATAAAAACCACAGGAAATTCCAGTCCTTTTGACGCATGGATTGTCATCAGGTTGACTTTTCCCTTGTCGTTCTCATCATCGCCATTATCCCGGCTCATAAGAGTTATTCTGTTCAGGTAATTAAAAAGGCTTGGATTCGTATTGTCCGGGTCAATTTCCCAGCGTTCCATCATTTCCAGAAGAAGCTCGATGTTTTTAAGCTTAAAACGGACGGCTTTTTCACTTTTTGAATATTCCGTGATAAGGTAATCCTTGTAGTTTATCTCCTCGACCATTTCCCGTACTTTTTTTGAAAGTCCGCGGCCGCTTAAAAGTTTCTGCCGGTTCGATTCAATTAAATTTACAAAATCCTGCAGGTCTTCCTTAAGATTTTCGCTTGCCGCGCTATCTTCTGCCTGGACAAGCGACTGGATTGCCGTCCATAGGGTTGAGCCAAGTTTTTCAGCCTCTTCGTTTATAACCTGGATTGCGGCTCGACCAATTCCTCTTCTTGGAACATTTATAATCCGCAGAAGGTTTATGTCGTCGTCGTGGTTTGCAATGACCCGCAAATAGCTTATTATGTCTTTTATTTCTTTGCGCTCAAAAAAACTTGTTCCGCCGCTCATTGTATACGGAATATTTGCCTGCAGAAACGCTTCTTCTATGTATCTGGACTGCGTGTTTGCCCTGATTAGAACACCGAAGTCATCATAAGTCTTTTTTTCTTCTATTGCGATTCCCTGAATGCTTTCCGCAATGAAATTTGCCTCTTCAGTTTCGTTTTCAGGCATATAGATTTCAATTGGTTTTCCTTCACCTTTGCCGGACCACAATTTTTTGTCTTTCCGGTTTGTGTTGTGCGAAATAACACCGTTCGCCGCGTCAAGAATAGTGCCGGTGGAGCGGTAGTTCTGCTCAAGCCTGATTTCTGTCACCTTGAAATCTTTTTCAAAATTAATGATATTCTGGTAGTCTGCGCCGCGCCAGCTGTATATTGACTGGTCGTCATCGCCTACAACAGCGACGTTCTCGTCCGCAAGCAGGTGCATCAGCTCGTACTGCTGATGGCTTGTGTCCTGGAATTCATCCACCATTATGTATTTAAATCGATCCCTGTACCGCTCAAGAACATCAGGATTCTCGCGGAAAAGCTTTATGGGCAGAACGATAAGGTCGTCAAAATCCACGGCGTTGTAAAGTTTTAATCCTTCCTGATAGCAGTCGTAAAGCTGCCGGTACATATCATTTTCGGTCTGCCAGTTTTTTCTTCCTGTTTTTATATTTGAAAAAAGCTGGCTGATTTTGTAGATGTCAAGCGCATCCGGAGAAAATTTAAGTTCCCTGCCGCATTCCTTTATAAGCGCGGTTCTGTCGGTTTCGTCATAAATCGAAAAATTTTCCCTGTAGCCAAGCTTGTCAATATCGGCCCTAAGAACTTTTACGCCAAAAGCGTGAAATGTTGAAACCGTAAGGTTCTGAAGCTTTCTTTGCGTAAGTTCCTTTACCCTGTCTGACATTTCTTTTGCGGCCTTGTTTGTGAAAGTCAGCGCAAGAATCTGGCTCTGCGGAATTCCCATGTCAAGCATGTGGGCGATTCTGAATGTGATTACGCGCGTTTTTCCGCTGCCTGCGCCGGCGATTATAAGGATTGCGCCGTTTACTGTTGTTACAGCCCTGTACTGTTCCGGGTTAAGTTCATTTTTAAGAGTTTCCAAGTTTAAAGCCATAGAATGAAAATTAACATTCTATTGCGTTTTTATCAATATTTGTTAAAATCTAATGTATATATTTCTTTCTGTTTTTTGAAGGGAAAAATAAAATAAATCCGAGGATTCGTATATGAATACAGCTGTAAGCGCATTTCTTTCCAGACACAATTTTGTAAGGCACATTGATGTTAATTTTGTCGCAGAATCAATTCTTGACGACATGAACCGCGGTCTCTGCGGAAAAAAAGCTGATGAGGATATGATTCCTACATGGTGCCTGCCGCCGGAAAAATCTATTACAAACAAAAGCGTGATTGTGATTGATGCGGGCGGAACAAATTTCCGTTCAAGCCTTGTTACTTTTGACGAAAAGGGAAATGCCGAAATTTCAAACATGAAAAAGACTCGGATGCCCGGAGTTGAAAAAGAACTGAATAAAAAAGAATTTTTTGACGAGTTTGCAAAAAATCTTGAGCATCTTAAAGGAATGTCGGACACAATTGGTTTTTGTTTTTCTTATCCTATGGAAATCACAAAAGACGGAGACGGAATTCTTCTTGGATTTTCCAAAGAAGTAAAGGCTCCGGAAGTAATCGGAAACCCGATTGGAAAATGCCTTAAGGCGGCTCTTGTTGAGCACGGCTGGCAAGAACCGAAGAAAGTTACAATGCTCAATGATACGGTCGCGGCTCTTCTTGCCGGAAAGGCTGCCGCAAAAGGTTATCCGTATTCTTCATACGTTGGATTTATTCTTGGAACAGGAATGAACGCCGCCTACATACAGCCGGAAATTTCTTCCAGAAAAGATTTTAAGAAACAGATTGTAGTATGCGAATCAGGAAAAACTAAAAGCGTGATTCTTTCTGATTTTGACAAAGCCTATGATGCGAAATCGCAGAAACCGGGAACATTTTATATGGAAAAACAGTGCGCGGGCGCTTATCTTGGCGCAGTAGCCCTTGAAATGCTTAAAACCGCCGCTCAGGAAGAGCTTTTTTCTGAAAAAATCGCATCTTCGCTTTTAGCTCTTGAAAGTTTTACAACAATCGAAATGAACGAATTCCTTCATGCGCCTTACAGCACAGAAAATTCATTTGGAAAATTTGCCGCGGAAAACAATGCGACTCAGGAAGATTACGATGTTCTTTATGAACTTTTTGATGCTCTGGCTGAACGTTCCGCGCGTTGTGCGGCCGCAATCCTTACTGCGGCTGTTGTTCAGAGCGGAGAAGGAAAATGCGCTTCAAAGCCGGTCTGCATAAACTGTGACGGCTCGACGTTCTGGCTTACATACAAGATTTCTTCACGTGTACAGGGCTATCTTGATGAAGTATTGACCATACAGAAGGGGCTTTACTGGCACATTGTTTGTCTGGATAATGATATTACAATCGGAACTGCGATTGCGGGACTGGTTGACTAGTTTTTTGTTTTAACAGGAGAAAATCGTGAAAGCAATCGGAAAATCAATAGTTCTCATCATGCTGATTATCATAATGGCTCTAGGCGGGCTTTTGTGGTTCGACTATCTCGGTGTAGTTCACATGAAGTCGGTTTTTTCTCCGTTGTACAAAATTCTTGGAAAAGAACCCCAGACTTCCGTAACCGCGACCGCATCTAAACCGATTGCGGCAGATTTAGACCAGGACAGAATTAACAGTCAGCGGGAAGCGATTGATTTGCGGATGGAAGAGCTTGACAAGAGAGAAAGCGAGATTGTCCAGAAAGAAAAACTGAACGAGCAGATTGCGTCGGAGCTTTCAAACCGCGAAAAATCTCAGGAAGAAAGAGAAAAAACATTCAACCAGACGCTAAAAAAGTACGATGATAAGAATGTAAACATAGAACAGATTGCCGCAAACCTTAACGGAATGCGTCCTGAAGCGGCTGTAAATATTCTTGTTGCAATGGATGACCAGACGGTCATAGATGTCCTTCGCAAAGTGGAGGAGATTGCGGCGCGGAACGGAACTTCTTCTATGGGATCGTACTGGCTTTCGTTGATGCCTGCCGGGCGTGCCGCTGAGATACAGCGGAAAATGTTAAGCAAACCAGATTCCCTGAAGTAGAAAAAAAGGCAATTCTTTCATGTTTTACTGGAGGAATTGCCATGCAGCAATTAACTGTACAGAATCATCTGGATTTTTCAAAAATGCAGCAGTTGTCGCCACAGCAAAATTCATTTAACAAGAGCGATTCTTGTTCGTCTTCATCAAAAACATTTGCAGATTTTGTAAATGAGGCAAAAGTTAATTCTGAAAAAGCCTCTTATTCTGAAAATCAGCTGAATCCTGATGAAAAAACTGCAAAAAAAGATGAGAATCTTAAGAATGGTGAGCAGGCGGCGGAAACAGCGAAAAAGACCTCGGATGAAAATTCTGCGCTTGCAGATGAAAAAGAGTCTGTCTCTGAGGAATCTGTAAAAATCGCTGGAAATGACGCTGAAAACAAGCTTGAAAAACAGGTTTTAAAGGAAGAGTTAAAAAGCGGGACGGAAAATTCTGCAAAAATTGAAAAAAATGCGGAAGTTTCCCCTGAAATTTCTGTGGAAATTTCAAAAAGAACACCTGAAAAAGATGGTTCAAAAATCCAGTCAAAAGAAAAAGAGCAAAAAACCGCTGAAAAGTCTAAGAATCGGATTGAAAATAGCGATTTGAATTTAGTTGAAGCGGTTTTAGCTTCCGGAAACTCTGCTGTAAATCAAGTCGAAAATAAAGAAATCGGCGCGGATAACCCAAGGCTTTCGGATTTTATGGAATCAGAAGAAACCGGAAGTCTTGAAGGCTTGGATTCTAAGTCTGAAAAAAAATTCTTTCTTGATAAAGACAAAAAAATTTCCGTTCAGGACTTGCGCTCTGAAAATAGCGTGCAAAAGCCGGATGAAAAATCCGGAAAAAGCATGAAATCTTCCACAGAGATTTCAGAAATTTACCGCAATGAAAAAAACAATCCGCAGGTTACAATGGATTTTGCCGCAAATGCGCAGCAGAATATCGGTTCTCTTAACAATCAGGTGGCAGGCTCGGCCGGTTCGAATTTTCAGGCGATGCTTGCGAATCAGATTCAGGAAAATGCCGGTGAAATTGTAAAGGCCGGAAACATTGTTCTAAAAGACAACGATGTAGGTTCAATAAAGCTTATTCTTCATCCGGAAAGTCTTGGAAACGTAAAGATTGATTTGCAGGTCAATGAAAAAAATATTTCTGGAAAAATTATTGTCGCAACCCAGGAAGCGTTCAATGCGTTTAAGGAAACTGCTGAAAATTTAAGGCAGGCTTTTGTTCAGAGCGGATTTGAATCTGCCGGACTGGAGCTTTCCCTTGCGAATCAGAATTTTGCAGGAAATCATTCCGGAGAAAATCAGAATAATCCTGCGGCGGAATTTGCCATGAGAAAAGTTTACGGCGAAATAAATGGCTTTGCAGAAGAGAATTTTCCGGAAATTGAAAATATTGAAAATTCTGCAATGAATTCTATAAACATCGTTGCATAAATTCCGATTATAAAAAAGAGACTTCCGAAAAACTTTTGGATGTTCAAAACAGAATGACGGAAATCCGTTGGCGAGGTACTGATATGGTAAATGAAGTTAAGACAACCATGACATCAAGTGAAAAGTTTGCTGTTGACAATGCGGTGAACAATTTCAACAAAACTAACACTGCGAATGGACGTAAAGCTTCCCAGCAGCTGGGTAAAGATGATTTTTTAAAGCTTCTGATTACCCAGCTTACTAATCAGGATCCTACAAGTCCAATGGAAGATACCCAGTTCATTTCTCAGATGGCGCAGTTTTCATCGCTGGAGCAGATGACAAACATGAATGAATCTTTCAACAAGATGGCAGGAATAATAAGTTCCTCGCAGGCGGCTTCTACTTTGGGAAAAACTGTTGAGCTCGACATTGGAGACTCAACGGCGCAGGGTGTGGTGGAAGCTACATCTTTTGGAAACAATCCGCAGGTAATGGTAAACGGTATGTATTACGATATGGCAAAAATTAAAGCCATTTACAATTAATCAGGTAATAGAGCAGGAGAACATAAATTATGATGAGATCACTTTATTCTGGTGTTTCTGGCTTGCAGAATCATCAGACAAGAATGGACGTAATCGGCAACAACATTTCCAACGTAAACACAACCGGATTCAAACGCGGACGTGTAAATTTCCAGGACATGATAAGCCAGCAGGTTGGCGGAGCAGCAAAACCGACAGAAGAACTTGGCGGTGTGAACCCGAAAGATGTTGGTCTTGGTATGACTATCGCGACAATCGAGCAGGTTTTTACACAGGGAAACCTTCAGACAACTGGAGTTTCTACTGATGTAGCAATCCAGGGAAACGGATTTTTATCCTGAAAGACGGTGAGGAAAGTTTTTATACACGAAATGGTCAGTTTGGTCTTGACCGCGATGGAACTCTTGTGAATCCTGCAAATGGTCAGCGCGTTCAAGGTTGGATGGCACGCGACTTGAACGGTGAGCAGATTGTTCAGACAGCGGCAACTCCTACAGACCTGGTTGTTCCGGTTGGCTCAAAAGATCCTGCGAAAGCTACAGAAAATGTTCTTTTTGCCTGCAACTTGAACAAAAATACTCCTGAAATTCTGGAAGGCGCAAGCGAAAGCGATATTGCTAAAGGAACTTGGGGAACTGAAGAAAAATTTACGACAGTTTTGGAAACGAGCATCTTCTTTCAGTTTCGTTTACAAAAGTTCCTGGAGTTGCAAACTCTTGGCAGGCAACTGTAAATGTTGATTCAAACAATGCGGATTTTACACAGACTCGTGTTGGTCTTGGAACAACAGATGGCGTTCAGAATACTTTTATCGTGAATTTTGATAATTATGGCCAGCTTGCAAGCGTAGAAGATTCTTCCGGAAACATCTCAAACCAGGAAGGAGAAATTATTCTCCAGACTTCGTTTACTGTTCCAGAAGCAAATGCTGATGAAAACGGAAATCCACACCGTCAGACATTCAGCATTAACCTTGGAACAATCGGCAGCATGAAGAATACAATTACACAGTCTGCATCAAAGTCTTCAACAAAGGCTTACAGTCAGGATGGATATACGCTTGGTTATCTTGACAACTTCAAGATTGATTCAAGCGGAACAATCACAGGTGTTTATTCAAACGGAACAAACCGTGTGATCGGACAGCTTGCGCTTGCGACATTTGCAAACGACCGCGGTCTTGAAAAAGCCGGAAACAACACTTACGTTGAAACAAACAACTCTGGTCAGGCAAATGTCGGTGAATCTGGCATTGCCGGAAAAGGTTCGCTTCTTGCCGGCGCTCTTGAAATGTCTAACGTGGATCTTTCAGAGCAGATGACAGATATGATTGTTACCCAGCGCGGTTTCCAGTCAAACGCAAAAACAATCCAGACAGCAGACACGCTGCTTGAAACAGTGCTCAGTCTGAAGCGCTAATCCGGTAATCCGGCGGCAGGCTAGAACCTCTGCTGAAATATAAAACAGGTAAAAAAAACGGCTTTTCCAAAAACATCGGAAAAGCCGTTTTTTTTATAAAATCAGTTCTTGAAATTAAATCCTAATCCGGCGGACCAGTAATTTGTTTTTACGTTGTACGCGCCGTTCAGAGTAATCTGGAATTTGGCAAGGGTTATGCCAAGACCGCCAAAAAATTGGGTTGAAACATTTCCGTCAGAAAAATCAGTTGTTTCTGTTTTTTTATCCGCATCGCTCAGGCGCTCTTCCAGGTTGTTTTCTATGTATGTATTGTATTTCCAGTCATATTCGTTCACAGTCTTTGTTACAAAAAGTTTTGTTCCTATGTATGGTTCAAATACAAGAAGTTTTTTAGAAAGCTGTGCCTGCGCAAAAATTGTGTGCGTTGTGGATGAAATGTTCACGTCGCTCTTTAAGTTTGCAGAATATGTGTCTGGAATTCCGTTATTTATGTACGTGCCGTTTGTTGTGAAAGTTTTACTGGCTTCAAAATCAAGAGAAAATTTTGAATATATGTAGCCTGCGCCTGCGCTGAATTTTGGCAAAAAGCCGCTTCCATCCAAAATTGCGTAGCGAAAGTCAATGCCGATTGTTGTGTAGTCAAGGCCAGCGTTAAAATCGTCAAAGGAAATATCCTTTATCGCTCCGTTAAAGGTTGTCGCGCCGTGGATGCCTGCGTCAAACGGAAGGAAAATTCCGCCAAGCCTGAACGCAAATGCCGCTGTTGGAACAGGAATGTTTTCAGGAAGATTAAAACTTATGCTGAAGCTGTCTGTCACGTCTCCTGCTTTCAATGTCTCCGAAATTCCAGTTGAAAGGTCTGTCATTGCGCTGTTCAGTTTTTCTGTCTTTATAAAAGTTGCAGAAAATGAGGTTCCTGCCGAAAAGTGCATTGGAATTGAAGGAATAAATTTTCCTATGAATGCATCCGGCTGCGCGCTTAAGAGCGATGAATTTTCTGGAATCACTTCAGAAATTAAATCCGTGGTTTTTTCAAGCGCTCCTGAAATTTGCGCTTTTCCTGCCGCTTTTACTTTTTCAATTTCTATAGACTGCGCGCCTGAAAATGAAATGAAAATTGAAGCCGCCATAAACATTAATATTAGTTTTTTCATAATGAGCTCCGTTTAATAAAGAATGGATCCTGATGTTGACCTTGAATATTCTACAGTATTTTTATAAAAAAGCAAAAAAAAAGACATTCCGTTTTGGAATGTCTTTTTGCCACCGGTTGGAATCGAACCAACCACACGCAGATTTTCAGTCTGCTGCTCTACCAACTGAGCTACAGCGGCGTCGTGATGTTTTTTTAATAATATAGAAAAAAATAATTTTTTTATGTCAACACCAAAAAAACTTAAAAAAAAAAAAATACATTTTTTTCGTTTATTTCCCGGTTTAGCCTGAATGGACTGATTCCGGCTGCCCAGAATCCTGTAAACATTTTCTGAAATTGGATTTATTTTTCAAAATTCGATTATCCTTCAAAATGCGCTGTTTTTCTTGTTAGAATAACATTTGTGTTCTATAATATGTGTATGAAATGGTTGCTTGTATCTGATAATAATTCTTACGTTTCGTCTTTGAGCAGGCTTTTGCAGGAAAAATTTCCGGCTTCTGAAATTTTTGTAAAGTCAGAGCGCGATTCCCTTGAATTCGGCTTTGACTTTCTGTGCGGAATAACCCATGCCGCTTTTTTTTGTCCGTTGAATAAAAATGCTTCGTTTTTGTATGCTGTAGGTTTTCTTTTGGGGCAGAATTCCAAAATTTATACTACAGATACAGACATCTCTCCGGAAATGCTGGAATCCGCTCTTATTCAGTCTTTTAGCGGAGCAGAGGAACTGATTTCTTTTGTTTCTGATTCTTCCGAATCGATTTTGCAGGAGCAGCTGGAGGAAGATTCCTATGATTATCTTTTTGAAAATGGCTTTCCTTTTGACGGCGATAATTTTGCGCATAACATAGAAATATGGAATGAAGATATTTGCCATTGCTATATTGACGCCGGAATGGATGCTAATATTTCTGATTCGGATGGAACTCCGATGCTGAATATCGCGGCGCGCGCGGATAATCTTGAGGCGGTAAAATGGCTTGTTTCCTGCGGTGCAAGGCTTGATTCAGTTTCTAAGGACAGGGGCTACACCGCGATAATGGATTCCGTATGGCGCGGAAATTCTGAAATGACGCATTTTTTTATAGAAAAAGGAGCGGATTTGAATACTGTAAGCAAGGACGGTCAGACTATACTGGTTCTTGCTGTGGGAGCGGATAAGACAGAAATCGTAAAAATGCTTGCGGAAAATGGAGCGAATCCTGATATAAAAGATGGTATGGGAATGTCTGCGTATGATTATGCGGTCCTTTTTAAGAAAACTGAAATTCTTTCTATTCTTGAAAAATTTCATAAGGAACAATAAAATAATTTTATGAGTTCTAACACTGTTCTGAAAATAGTTTTTGCCGGAGGCGGAACTGGCGGCCATATTTATCCAGGGCTTGCTGTTGCCGATGAATTTCGCGCGTTATGTAAAAAAAATGGAAAAAACGTTCAAATTTATTGGATTGGCAATTCAAAGGGAATGGATAAAAATATCGTAGGAAAGAATGTGGATTCAAACGGTCAGAAATCCGCTGATTTTTTTTACGGTATTCCGAGCGGAAAGCTGCGCCGTTATTTTTCTGTGCAGAATTTCTTTGATGTTTTTAAAATTTTCGCAGGCTTTGTGGCATCTTTTTTTATCCTGTTGAAGATAAAGCCTTATGTGCTTTTTTCAAAGGGTGGATTTGTAAGCGTTCCGCCTTGTCTTGCCGCAAAAATTCTGAAAATTCCTGTATATACCCATGAATGTGATTTTACGCCGGGACTTGCCACAAGGCTTAACGGTAAAAGCGCAAGGAAGATTCTTATTTCTTACAGGGAAACTGAAAATTATCTTGGAAAGACTGCAAGGGCAAAGGCGGTGTTTACTGGAAATCCTGTGCGTCCTGTGTTTTATTCAGCTGATTCTAAAAAAGGCTTGGAATTTCTGAATATCCGGAATAAGGAAAAGCCGGTTCTGCTTGTTATGGGCGGAAGTCTGGGCGCAAGGCAGCTGAACACTCTTGTAAAGGAAAATATTCAGTGGCTTTGCGAAAGATTTATTGTAGTGCATCAGACCGGAGAAAAAAATATTGAAGATTCTGAAAATTTCCGGCTTTCAGATGAAGTGAAACAGAATTACAAGCCGTATGCGTTCATTTATAATGAAATGCCGGATGTAATTGCCTGCGCAGATGTTGTTATTTCCCGTGCCGGAGCAAATTCAATCTGGGAATGTTCTGCGCTTTCAAAAGCGATGGTTCTTGTTCCTTTGTGCGGTTCCGGAACCCGGGGCGACCAGGAGGACAATGCCGCGTTCTTTGAAAAACAGGGAGCGGCGCTTGTTCTTGGAAGAAACTGCGCTGATGCTGAAAATCTAAAATCATCGCTTTCAATGCTTTTAGACGAAAATATTCGGAAAAAATATTCTGAAAAAAATGGAAGCCTTTCTGCCGGAATTCGTCCTGCTGAAAAAATTGCAGAATTGCTTTACAAGGAGAGCCTGTGATTATAACACCTGTAGATATTTGTTTTCTTGTTATTGTTATTGTTTTTGCCGTTGCGGCGCTTATGAAAGGTTTTGTAGAGGAACTTTTTTCTAAGATTTCTGTTATCGGTGGTCTTGCCGTTGCGATTTTTTTTGCGCCGAAACTGGATGTCTACGTAAACCAGACTATCTCAAATTCAGCGCTGTCAATTTCCCTTTCTTTTTTTCTGATTTTTATAGTTGTTTTCTTGACGCTTTCAATCATCCGGCATTTTGTTAAAAAAGTTTTTGAGGGAGAAATCATGAAAGGCCTTGATAAGACTCTGGGGTTTCTTCTTGGAATTGCGGAAGGTCTTGTAGTTGTTATATTTGTAATAGCCGTCCTTAAAATTCAGAAATTCTATGATTTTTCAGAAATTTTTAAGGACAGCCTTTTTTACAGGTTTCTTGGAAATGTTTTTAGTTTTTCAGATTTTAAGGGAATGCCAGTATAATGTATGACAACCTGCTTTATCAGAATGTTGCTTCTCTTTTATCTTCGGATATTTTAAATGGAAATCTTCCAGGCGCGCTTCTTTTCAGCGGATTGCATGGAAGCGGAAAGCTTACCTGCGCGCTTGAGACCGCAAGAATTCTGTCATGTTCCGGTGAAAAAAAAGGTCATTGGCTTTGTTCTTGTCCCAGTTGCCTTCAGCACAAGGCGCTTGTCAGCAATAATCTGCTGCTTGCCGGTCCAAAGGACTGCACTCCGGAAATTTCTGCCGCGAGCCGGGCATTTCTGAATGCCGTTATGAATTCTTCCAGTCATCTTACCGCCGCCAGATACCTCTTTGTGCGCAGCGTCCGAAAACTTACTTTAAGGTTTAGCCCCATTCTTCTGGAAGGCGATGAAAAACTGAGCAAAATTGCTGTTCTTATGAATTCTCTTGATGAAGAGCTGGAGCCGATTGATTTTCCGCATGAGCTGCCGGATTTTCAGGCTGTTCAGAAGTCGGTTGAAAAAATAATTCCCCTGTGCGAAAAACTTGAGTCTGATTTTCTTTACGATTCAATTCCTGTTGCGCAGATACGAAATGCTGCTTCATGGGCAAGGCTGAAAGTGTTTCCGGTAAAAAAACGATAATAATTGAAAATGCGGACCGTATGCTTGAGTCCGTACGCAATGCCCTGCTTAAAATTCTTGAAGAACCGCCGGAAGACACTGTGTTTATCCTTACGACTTCGCGCCGGAACGCCGTTATGCCGACGATTCTTTCACGCGTAAGAACCTACGCTTTTATGGAAAGAAATCTTTCGCAGCAAAAGGAAGTTATTTCCAGGGTTTTCCATAATGAAAATTTCAACGGAACAATTGACGATTTTCTTCTGACTTTTTTGCCGGTCGCGCCGGACAAAATTCACTCTTTTTCTGAAGAATTTTATTCTCTTATTGCGGATTCAAAAATTCCTGATTCGGCAAGGATTATAAAGGACTGCGGAAATTTTGAGCCCAGAATAATTTTTAAGATTTTTCTTTCGGGAATTCAGCGGCGCTCAAAAAAACTTTTGTCATTTCCGGCGGGAACAGTTGCGGCAAAAGAAATAACAGATTCTCTTCAGCAGTGCTGGAATAATGTTTCTGTATACAATCAGTCTGTAAAATCCGCTCTGGAAATTCTTGTCCGCGATATGTCAAAAATAAATAAACTTCACGGGAATATTTTAAAATGAGCAGATATGTTGAACGTGTTATCGATATGCTTCCAAAACTTTCTTCTGAGGAAGTTAAACGTGTTCTTATGGAAGTCGTAAGCGAAAATTCAATGCTGGATTCTCTTATTGAGTCTTTTTCCACCGGATTGATTCTTGTTGATAAAAAATGGCGCATTCTTCAGGTTAATAAGGCCGCTAAACGGATTCTTAGGATTTCCCCGGATGAGGAAAAGTATGAAGATGAGCTGCTTTTCAATGTGATTGAAGAAAACGAAGAAATTTCTGAATGGCTGAAAAACATTGCCGATACTCATAAGACTAATGTCCGGGAAGAGTTTTCCTCCTCATCATCTTCCGATGGCTCAGTGCGTTTTCTTGCGGTCTCGGTTTTTTCGTTTGTTCAAAAAACTGAGATTTCTGGAAGCATCGTAAAAATTGAGGATATAACTCAGCAGAAGGCGAAGGCGGTTCTTGACCGCAGGCTTGAAAATATGGAAGGGCTGACGAACCTTGCGGCTGGAATGGCTCACGAGATAAAAAATCCGCTTGGCGCTATTTCGATTCATATTCAGCTTGTTCAAAAGGCTATCAGCAAAAAGCGCGGTGGGGACGGAACTTTGCCGGATAAAAAATTCCTTGAAGAACACCTTGATATTGTGAACGACGAGATTGAAAAACTGAACGACCTTGTGATGGATTTTCTTTTTGCGGTTCGTCCTGTAAATGCAAAGCTTACTTTGAGCGACCCTGAAGAAATTCTTTCTAGTATCTGCGATTTTGTCTCGCCAGAATTCAATAAATCCCATGTCCTTTTGAAGATGGAGCTTTTAAAAGAAAAAAAGCGCATTATGATTGACGAAAAACTTTTCCGTCAGGTTATCATAAATATCGCGCAGAACGCTTTTTATGCGGTCAAGGCAAATTTCCCGGCTGTACAGAAGAAAATACAAATTCACAGGAAATGCCGGGCATTGTAATATTCAAGACAACGATTATAGAAGACAATTTTGTGATTTCAATTTCTGACAATGGAATAGGCATGGACTCTGAGACCGTGGGAAGAATTTTTGAGCCGTATTTTACAACCAAAGCGAACGGAACTGGTCTTGGCATGACAATGTCATACAAGATAATAAAAGAATTTGGCGGAGACATTCAGGTAAAATCAGAAAAGGGAACAGGCTCTGTTTTCTTTATCTCGCTTCCTGTTCCACAGACTGAAACAAAACTTTTGGGGTGACGCATGAAATTTACAATTCTTGTAATTGACGATGAAGAAAATATCCGGAACGGTCTTGCCGCAAATTTTGAAATGGAAGATTACAGCGTAAAAACTGCTTCCAACGGAAAAGATGGAATTGCCTTGATTGATAAAGGTGATATTGACCTTGTAATAACCGACCTTAGAATGGATGGAATTTCAGGCGAGGAGGTTGTCCGCCATATTGCAACTGAGACACCAGGAATTCCTGTTATCGTTCTTACCGGACATGGAAGCATTGATTCTGCGGTAAAAGCCATGCGTGACGGAGCATACGATTTTCTGACAAAGCCATTGAATCTTGACCAGCTTAACATGATTGTAAAGCGCGCGCTTGAATCCAGGGAACTTTCCTTGCAGCACAAAATGCTGAAAAAAGAGGTTGAGGACAATCACAATAAGATAATGATTGGAAACAGCCTTCAGATGAAAAAACTGTACGAGCTTATAAAAAAAGTTGCTCCATCCAAAGCCAGCGTTCTTGTGACTGGCGAAACCGGCGTGGGAAAGGAGCTTGTTGCGCGTGAAATTCACAATAACAGTCCGCGGCGGGACAAGGAAATGATTGTTGTGAACTGTTCCGCCCTTAGTGAGTCCCTGCTGGAATCCGAACTGTTCGGCCATGAAAAAGGCGCGTTTACAGGAGCCGATTATTTAAAAAAAGGGCGTTTTGAGCTTGCCCATCAAAGCACGATTTTTCTGGATGAAATAGGCGAAATTAACGCTTCTACCCAGGTAAAACTTTTGCGCGTGCTTCAGGAAAAGAAATTTGAACGGGTAGGCGGCCAGGAAACAATAGAAGTTGATGTCCGGGTTATTGCCGCTACAAACAGGAATCTTGAGGAAGAAGTTAAAGCCGGCCGTTTCAGGGAAGACCTTTATTACCGCCTGGATGTTGTTCATCTTGAAATTCCGCCGCTCAGGGAAAGAAAGGAAGATATACCGGAACTTATTGATTATTTTATGAAAAAATATTCAGAAAACGGAAAGCTTGAGATTGAGCAAAAGGCAAAAATCTCCATGTTTAAATATGACTGGCCGGGAAACATTCGTCAGCTGGAGCATTGTGTGGAAAGCGCCTCCGTGCTATGTTCCGATAATATTATCCGCGAAGAAAACCTTCCTCCGGAAATAGTAAAGGCGTCTGGAAAAACTGATATTTCAATTCCTCTGGGAATTCCTTTGGAAGAAGCTGAAAAAATAATAATTGAACAAAATCTTGCCGCGAACAAAGGGAACAAGTCAAAGACTGCTGAAATCCTGGGAATCGAGCGCAAGACATTAACCAATAAGCTCCAGTAATTTATTGAACGCAGAAATCAGTTCCTGTGTTTTTCGTTCCGCAATTTTTTGTGTCTCAGGAAATCCTGCAAAATTGTCAGGGTGATATTTTTTTAACAGTTTTCTGTAAGATTCTTTCAGTTCGTCTTTTGAGCAGCCGTAGTTTAAGTTAAAAACTTTGTAAAGATGTATATATTTTTGTACATCACTGCCGATTATATTAGACTTTTTATTATTTTTTTCTATTAGTTTTTTCTTTTTTTGCAGTTCTCTGGGAAAAATTTTGTTTTTCGTCATTCCGTTTTTCCGCGGAATTTTCTTTTTCTTCGGAAATCTTTTCGCCTGTGGACTTTTCGCTGTTTTTGGGTATGCCGCCGCTGTTTATTGCGTCCTTAAGCATTTCCCCAAGCCTGTCGTATTGAGAATCCAATATTTTTTCCTTAAATCGTTGTGCCGTCCGGAATTACAGCGCCTTTTCTGATTACGATTATTCCGTCTGCGGAATAAAAATTGCCGTGGTCGCCGTTTTCGTAGTTTCTTCCGTCAACGTTGATTCTTACGTTGTTTCCTATCCTTGCGTTTTTATCAATTATCGTCCGCGATATAAAGCAGTTTTTTCCGATTCCGATTGTTGGAAGACCTTTTTTTATGTCATCCTTTTTTTCTTCCGGATTTTGATAAAAGTCTGCGCCCATCATTATAACACCGCTCAAATCAGATCCGTTTTCAATAATCGAGCGCACACCGATAATGGAACGGCTCAGCTTGCAGTTTGTTATTACGCAGCCTTCGGATGTCAATGTGCAGAAAATCGATGCGCTGTTGATTTTTGACGGCGGAAGGTTCCTCATGTGCGTAAAAATCGGTTCATCTTCGTCGTAAAAATTGAATTCCGGGTCTATATCCGTAAGCTTTATGTTTGCGTCGTAAAAACTTTTTATAGTTCCTATGTCTTCCCAGTAATTGTTAAAAACGTATGCGTTTACAATATAGTTTCCGATAGAATTAGGAATAACTTCTTTTCCAAAGTCTTTCGAGTCGTTTTCATTTAGAACTGCGTTCAGCGTGGATGCGTTGAAAATGTAGATTCCCATGGATGCAAGGTATTCTTTTTCAGGGTCAGGGGTTGTAGTCATAAGTTCCGGAGAAATTTTCCAGGCGGAAATATCTATGTCCGGAGCAGGTTTTTCTTTGAATTCTGTGATTCTGTTTGTTTCGTCAGTCTTTACAATTCCAAAACGGCTTGCGTCCGTCCTGTTTACAGGTGTCGTCGCGACGGAAATGCTAGCTCCCGAGCGTATGTGCGAGTCAAAAAAATCCCGCAGATCCATTCTGTAAAGCTGGTCGCCGGAAAGAATTATATAGTGCGTAGGATTTTGGGATTCAAAGTGCGACATGCTTTTTCTTACGGCATCTGCGGTTCCTTCATAAAATTTATCATTTTCAAGAGTTTGCTCCGCGGCAAGAATTTCTACGAATCCGGATGAAAATCTGTCAAAATTGTAGGAATTTGCTATGTGCATGTGAAGCGATGTTGAGTTGAACTGAGTTAAAAGATAGATTTTTTTGTAGCCGGAATTAATGCAGTTTGAAAGGGGTATGTCTACAAGCCTGTATTTTCCGCCGAAAGATACTGCCGGTTTTGATCTTTCTTTTGTAAGAGGATATAATCTTGTTCCTTTTCCGCCGCCTAGAATCAATGCGACTACGCGCCGTTTGTTTTTATCATTCAACATCACTGATATTATAAAACAGAATTCCCTAAACCGCAATTTTCATCTGCCGATAATAAAGCAAATAGCCTGATTTTTTTTATTTTAGCAAAGATTTCCGGCTGTCTGGAGGTAAAATATGATTCGTGGATGGTACACAGGAGCAAGCGGAATGAACGCCCAGCAAAACCGGCTGGACGCAATTTCAAATAATCTTGCGAACGTTGACACGGCAGGATACAAAAGGGACATAACTGTAAGCAAGTCTTTTCCTGAGCTTCTTATAAGGCGCACAAATCTTGATGGTGTATATGAAACGCCTTTTGGTTCGGCGGAAGCTGCTCCCGTAATCGGAAAGCTTGGTCTTGGCATAGAAACAAACGAGAATTATACAGATTTTGCGCAGGGGTCGTTCCGCCAGACGGATCAGAATACGGATGTGGCTTTCGGCGGAAAAGGTTTTTTTGCGGTTCAGACTCCGCTGGGCGAACGCTACACGCGCGATGGAAATTTTATAATTGGAAAAGAAGGCATTCTTGAGACAAAGGACGGATATCCGGTTCTTGGCGAAAAAGGATTTATCCGCGTTGAAAATGACAGATTTACCGTAAATGAAGACGGAATAATCTCTTCGCAGGAAGATTCTGAGGTTATAGACCGTTTTAAGGTTGTCCGCTTTGATAACGAGCGTTACCTGAAAAAAATGGGAAACAATCTTTATTCTTCAAATGAAATTTCTGGACTGGCGCATATTGCGGAAGGTTCTGAGCGTCCGAAATTTCTTCAGGGATACATGGAGACTTCAAATGTAAATGTCGTTAATGAAATGGTTCAAATGATAGAAGTGAACCGTGCTTACGAAGCGAATCAAAAGACAATTACAAGCGAAGACAGCATGATGGGAACATTGTGGACAAAGACTGCCGTCTACAACAGATAGGTGTGGAGGAATTGAAATGGTAAGAAGTTTGTGGACTGCCGCAACCGGCATGAACGGCCAGCAGGCTAATATGGATGTAATTTCAAACAACCTTTCAAACGTAAATACAACAGGATATAAACAGCAGCGCGTTGAATTTGAAGATTTGATATATCAGAATGTAAAACTGGCGGGAACACCTGCGACGGAAGATACGGTTACTCCTGTTGGAATTCAGCAGGGGTCAGGTGTAAAACTGGCCGCCACTCAGAGAATTATGAAGCAGGGCTCGCTGCAGAACACTGGTGTTGACACAGATGTCGCTATTGTCGGCGAAGGTTTTTTCCGCGTTCAAAAATATGATGGAAGCTATGCATACACAAGGGACGGTTCTTTTAAGATAGATTCAAATGGTCAGCTTGTAAATTCAAACGGACTCAGGGTTCAGCCGGAGATAATTCTTCCGGAAGGCTACGATGTTTCAACCTTGAATATTACACAGACCGGCCGGATAAGCGTTAAGGTTAATGGCGGTAACGAGCCTGTGGAAGTCGGCCAGCTTGAGCTGTTTCGTTTTCCGAACTCAGTCGGTTTGCAGGCGGACGGCGACAATCTTTTTGTTCAGACAAATGCGTCCGGCGAAGCTTTGGGCGGCCGTCCTGGATACGAAGGTTTTGGCGACACGCGCCACAAATTCCTTGAACTTTCAAATGTTTCGGTTGTAAACGAAATGGTTCAGATGATTGTTTCTCAGCGGGCATACGAGTTCAACAGCAAGGCGATTCAGACATCTGATACAATGCTTTCTACGGCTGTAAATCTGAAACGATAGTAAGTAATTTTCACAGGGTTCAAAATGTATGTTAAATACCTTTTGAACCCTGTGAGGCATTTTCAAAATTCCTGTCATATTTTTCTAAATACGCTTCCGTTATTGAATATCTTTCCTTTGCGTCCAAAAAAAACACCTGATAAACAGACAGTAAAAAATCTTTTAAAAACTTTGAATCTTCTTTCATTTTGACCTTCTTGTTGAAAAGTTATTTTATTCTGATAAGCATTAATCTTTTCCTCTAAAATTCATAAAGAAAACTTCCGAGAATAAAGTAAGAGGAAAAAATATGAATTTGGGTCTGGTGAATGGTTTTTCAAGCATAACGAACGGCGATGGTGCTGTTCAGTCTGCAAAAATAAACGGTGATTTTTCAAAATTTCAAGATTTGGTTGAGTCAATTCAGAAAAAAGAAAAAAACTCTACGGTTTCTTCAAGTCAAATTTTACCAGAAGGAAAGTTGAACGGCGATATTTCCAGCGGATTTTCAGGAATGTTCAAAACAACAAACGACGCGCATTCAAATCCTATCGGCGCGGCCGCCAATCAGGCAAACAGTCATGTTGAGCAAAAGAAAATAGACAGGACTTCAAAACTTTACGAAAAATCAATGGAACTTGAAAACTATTTTGTAAAGCAAGTTCTTTCTTCTATGCGAAAAACTGTGTCAAAATCAGCATACGGCGGAAACGGAATGGCTGGAGAAATGTACGAGGATATGCTTTTTGACGAATATTCCATAAATATGACAAAAAATGCAGGATTCGGTCTGGCTGACCAGATTTACCTTAGTCTTGTTTGAATGGTTTAATTGTATTAAAATAGTTTTATGCAGAATTTATCTTTGCCTGAAACTTTAAAAGGCGTCCATTTTCATTTTGTCGGAATTAAAGGAACCGGCATGGCGGCTCTTGTTGAAATTTTCTTTAAGAACGGAGCGGTTATAACTGGAAGCGATGTAAGTGAACGTTTTTACACAGATGAAATCCTTGAAAAACTCGGGATAAAGCCGCTTCCTTTTGATGAAAAAAATATTACAGATTCAGTACAGTATGTGGTCTATTCATCCGCATATAAACTTAATGAGAACCCTGACTTGATTGCGGCGCAAAAAAAAGGCGTTCCATGTCTGCTTTATACCCAGGCGTTGGGGTTATATTCAGAAAAAGCGTATTCCTGCGGAATCTGCGGGGTCCACGGAAAAACTTCTACAACCGGACTTGCCGGAACTGTCTTGAAGGAACTTGATTTACCTGTGCAGATACTCGCCGGAAGCGTTATAAATTCTTTTGGAAATACTTGCACGTATACTTCTGACAATTGTCCTGATTCTGAGAAACATTATTTTGTCGCGGAGACCTGCGAGTATCAGCGTCATTTTATGTCGTTCTTTCCGCAAAAGATTGTTCTTACTTCCGTTGAGCCTGATCATCAGGATTATTACCCGACTTATGAGGATATCCGTTCTGCTTTTGTAGACTACATTTGCAGGTTGCCGAAAAACGGCCAGCTGATTTATTGCGCGGATGATGCCGGCGCCGCAGAAACTGCAGGACTTGCGAAGGAAAAACGTCCTGATATAATTCTTGTTCCTTATGGCGAAAATGCTGAAGGAGATTACAATCTTAAATTTGAAAAGGTTTCTTCTGAAAAAAATAATTTCAGCATAAAGCTTCTTGGTCCGCTGTTCTTAAAAGTTCCCGGAAAACACGAGGTCCGTGATGCGGCCGCGGCTGTTGCGCTGTGCTGTGAGCTTTTGCGGACTTCTGGAAAAAATCCGCATGACTTTATTGAAAAAATAAAGCGCGGACTTGAAAATTTCAGCGGCGGCCGGCGAAGGAGCGAACTTGTCGGAAAGGGCATTACAGAAAACGGAAATTCTGTTGTTGTTATTGACGATTACGGCCATCATCCGACGGCGATAAAGACTACTTTGGAAGGATTCCGGGAATTTTACGGCGGAAGAAAGATTATCGTTGACTTTATGAGCCATACTTACTCAAGGACCCAGGCTTTGCTTAAAGATTTTGCCGCGGCCTTCAGCTCCGCTGATGAAGTTGTTCTTCATAAAATTTATTCTTCCGCGCGGGAAAATCCATGCGATTTTAAAATAACTGGAAAGACTCTGTACGAAGAAACTTTAAAGAACCACAAAAATGTGCATTATTTTGAAGAGATTCTTGACTCAAAGGATTTTGTCCTTTCTGAGCTGAATAAACCTTTAGATAAATCAAAATATCCCGACGGTTATCTTTTTGTTACAATGGGAGCAGGTGATAACTGGAAACTAGGAAAAGCAATTTTGGAGCATTTAAAATGACATCAATGACAGGCTATGCCTTTTGTGAACTGGCTGCGGAAAATGCAGTTGTTTCTGTTGAAATAAAATCAGTAAATTCAAGGTTTATGGATCTTGCAATAAATCTTCCTGGATTCTTAAATCCTCTTGAAAGTTATTACCGCGCAAGAATAAGTGAGAAAGTTCTCCGTGGAAAAATTGACGTTAATATACGGATAAAAGAGCTTGAGTCTGATACGGAAGTTATTGCCGATGCCGCCGCTGCAAAGTCTTATCAGAATGCTATAAAAAAAGTCTGCGAGACCTGCGGATACAATGTGAATGAAATTCCCCTCAGCCTGATAATAAGCCAGCCTGGTGTTCTGAACATAAATAAAGTTTACGACATTGAAAAATACAAAAAAATGATTGAGCCTGCTTTTTCTGAAGCTTACGAAAAATTCGTGGAGGACAGAAAAAGAGAAGGTGAGAATTTAAAAGTTGACCTGCTTGAAAAACTTGACGTTCTGGACGAATGTGCTGCTTTTTTTAAAAACTGGCAGCCGAAAATGGAAACTCTTTTTAAGGAAACAATCGTAAAGAAATTCAATGAGCTTCTTGGAGACAGTGCCGATGAAAACCGCATCATGTCTGAAACTGCCGCTATGCTCGTGAAATATACAATAAATGAAGAAGTTGTCCGCCTTCATAGCCATTTAAAGGCGATGCGCGACGAGATTAACAATAATCCTGTTCCTGGAAAAAAACTTGATTTTATCTGCCAGGAAACTAACCGCGAGATAAACACTATTGGCAGTAAAAACCAGTTCAGTGAAGTCGGCGCAATGGTAATCAAGGCAAAAGACTCGCTTGAAAATATCCGTGAACAGTCAAAAAATGTGGAGTAAATTATGAAATTAAACAAAGATGTTCGTGTTGCAATCAGTGGAAAATCAGGCTGCGGAAATACAACTGTAAGCACCTTGCTTGCGGAAAAACTTGGAGTAAAGCTGATTAATTACACTTTCAGGCAGCTTGCCGCGGAAAAAGGTCTTACGCTTGCGCAGGTCATTGAAAATGCCAGGACGGATGATTCCTATGATATTTTTGTTGATAATCATCAGGTTGAGCTTGCCAGAGCCGAGCCTTGTGTGCTTGGAAGCCGTCTTGCAATCTGGATGTTAAAAGAAGCCGATTTAAAGGTTTATCTTTTTGCAAGCGATGAAACACGCGCAAAAAGAATCTTGAACCGCGAGGGCGGCGATTTGCAGAAAATAAAAGACTTTACCGCGATGCGCGACAGCGAGGACACAAGACGCTATAAAAAAATCTATAATATTGATAATAACGACTATTCTTTTTCTGACTTGATTATTGATACGGCGAAATTCAATCCGGAGCAGATTGTTGAGCTTATTATTGCGGAATTAAAAAAACGTAATCTTATTTGAGCGGACATTCCTTTTCAGGACGCTTGCGCCGGGACTTCGTTAATTTTGGAATAGAACCTGCTGTTCTTATTCGGTTTTATTCTGCAGGATTTTATAAATCACAAAAAAAGCGGCCTTCAATACGAAAGCCGCTCTTTTTATCTTTTTCTATATTCTATAAAAGATTAATATTTGCTGTCTGCAAAACCAATCCATCCGTCTTTTTCAACAAGGGCTTTTTCAAAGTCATCAAGTTTGAAAGGATAGCTTTTTGAAAGGCTTCCGGCGATAAGTTTTACTTTTGCTGTTCCGTCTTCATTGAATACAATTTTACATTCGGTGTCTTTGTCTGCAAATGTGCGGAACATATCTTCAATTGATTTTTTGTCCATTTCAATTGCCATCATCCCGCAGTTGTACATATTCTGACGGAAAATGCGCGCGAAATTAGTTGCGACAACAACATAAATTCCGTTTACTTCCAAAGCCCATGGCGCGTGTTCACGGCTTGAACCGCAACCAAAATTTTCACGGGTAATAATAACTTTCTTTCCCAAGACGTCTGTTTTTGGATTAAAACCTTCTAGCTTCAAATCTTCAAGAAGGTAAGGTTTTAAGCCTGCTTTGAGATTTCAGTAAGATATTTAGCTGGGATAATTTCATCTGTATTGATGTCTGAACGATCAAGGAACAGAACACTTCCGCCAAATTGTTTCATTTTTTTCCTCCAGTTATTTATACAAAGGTGAGTTGGTGATTGTTCCGGCGATTGCAGTCGCAGCTGCTGTGGCCGGACTCATAAGGTGTACCATTCCACCTTTACCCATTCGTCCGTTAAAATTACGGTTTGTAGTTGAAGCGCAAACTTCTCCGTTCGCAAGGACACCGTTGCTCATTCCAAGGCATGCTCCGCAAGTTGGATTTGTAACGCAGAATCCTGCATCAAGGAAAATGTCTATAAGACCTTCGTCTACAGCCATTTTGTAAATTTTCGGCGTTGCCGGACTCACGATTCCGCGGACACCCTGCGCAAGTTTGTGTCCTTTTAAACTTTTGCCGCGATTCTAAGATCGCTTATGCGTCCGTTTGTGCAGGAACCGATGTATACCTGGTCTACTTTAGTGCCTTCCATCTCGGAAATTTTCTTAACCTGATCCGGTTTGTATCCTACTGTGCATACAGGCTCAAGGTCAGAAAGGTCATAAGTATAGACTTTTTCGTATACAGCGTCTTCGTCTGAACGCCACTGGGAATAGTCTTCTATTGCGGCTTCCCGTGTCTTGTATTCATCTTTTATAAATTCCCACAGATAATCGACAGTTTTTTCATCCGGATAGCATATTCCGGAAGTTCCGCCGGCTTCAATTGCCATGTTGCACAAAGTCATGCGGCTTTCCATGTCAAAGTTGTCAATGACAGGACCTGTGAATTCAACAACGCAGTTAGTCGCTCCGTTTACACCGATTTTTGAAATAAGATAAAGAATCACGTCTTTTGCGTAAACGCCTTCCTTTAAAGTTCCGTTCAGAACGAATTTTATTGATTTGGCTCGCGGAAAGAGCATACTCCCTTTAGGATTCCTACTTCAAGGTCGGTTGTTCCAACGCCCGCGGCAAATGCTCCGAAAGCGCCGTGTGTGCATGTGTGGCTGTCTCCCATGATTACAGTGAATCCCGGGCGTACGAAACCTTTTTCAGGAAAAATAGCGTGGCATACACCGTTCTGGCCGATGTCAAAAAAGTCCTTGATTCCGTTTCTGAATGACCAGTCGCGTAGAATTTTTCCCTGTTCTGCGGTTTTGCTGTCTTTTGCAGGTGTTACATGGTCAATTACAGCCTTGATTTTTGTGTTGTCAAAAACCTTGTCTTTTCCGCGTTCAATCAAATCATTGATTGCGATTGGCGTTGTGATTTCATGGCAAAATACTCTGTCAAGCTTTAAAACGTAAGTGTTTGGAAATGGTGTGTCTACAAGATGTTTTTCAAAAATCTTTTGTGCAATGGTCTTTCCCATGTCAGTTTGTTCTCCTCTAAATTTTCGCTTTCTGGACAGGAACCGAAAATCAATTTTTAATTATAATTAATTCGGAATCTATGTTCAATATATTGTGTTCTGCGGTCTGCCGTTGAGCCATGCTGCGAAATTTTCTTCTCCGATTTTAAGACATCGTTTTCTTGTTTCCAGAGGCGCCCATGCTAGATGAGGCGTAAGGACGCAGTTTTTTGCGCCAAAAAGAGCGCAGTCATCAGTCATAGGCTCTTCTTTTATTACATCAGCTCCGTATCCGGCGATTTTTCCGCTTTCAAGCGCAGATTTCATGTCCTCCTCGCAGACAAGACCGCCTCTTGCTGTGTTTAATATGTAAACTCCGTCTTTCATGTTTTCTATTGAATTTCTATTTATGATTTCAGCAGTTTCAGAGGTTAGCGGCGCATGGAGAGAAATTATGTCTGATCTCTTAAAGAGCTCTTCTTTTGTGACGAAATTTTCTTTTCCATCCGGTTTGTGCGGACATACAAGGACTTTCATTCCGAAAGATTCTGCGATTTTTTCAACTTTTTTTCCAATGTTTCCGTATCCAAAAATTCCGAAGGTTTTTCCTTCCAGCTCAGTCAAAGGTTTTTTCCAATAGCAGAAGACCGGGGATTTTTTCCAGTCACCGTCAAGAACCGACCTGTTATGAAATGCGACTTGATTTGTAAAATGAAGAAGCAGGGCGAATGTGTGCTGCGCTACCGCCGCTGTGCTGTATGCCGGAATATTTGAAACAACGATTCCTGCTTTTTTTACGGCATCAATCTGGATGACGTTGTATCCGGTTGCAAGAACTCCTATGTATTTAAGATTCCTGCATTTTTTCAGAAGATTTTCATTGATATTTATTTTATTGATTAATATCGCATCGGCGTCGCCAATGCGGTCTGCAACTAGATTTTCAGGAGTCTGCTGATAAACTGTGACTTCAGCATAGGAGGTAAAAAAATCCCAGCTAAGATCACCGGGATTTAGTGCTTGGGCATCAAGTATTACAAGCTTCATTTTTATGAAAGAACTTCAACACCTGCGCCAGAGATAGCTTTGTTTATAGCATCTTCAATTCCTGCCGTTCCTTCGTCAAAATCAACAAGAACCTGTGATTTATCCGGATTTGCGACAACGCTTGTAACGCCAGCTACACCTTTTACCGCTGAATCAACTTTTCCGGCGGTATCTGAATCAAACATACCAGCCACATATATTTTTTTCTGCATAAATAACTCCATTAAGTAGTTATACCATATTATAAGACACAAATTGGGATAATTCAAGGAAAATATTATTCTGAATGTGTTTTGCCAAGCTGTCCGCATGCGCCGCCGATTTTTCTTCCGCGTTTTGTGCGTAAAGTGACATTTAGATTTGCATTTTCAAGCATTCTGACAAAATTTTGGACTTCAGAATGTTCAGGCTCTTCAAAATCAAGTCCCGGAACAGGATTCCACGGAATAAGGTTGATATTGACGTTTATTCCTCTTGCAAACTCAATCATTCTTTCTGCGCTTTCGCGCCCGGTATTTTTATTTTTAAGAAGAGCCGCTTCAAGGGTAACTCTTTTTCCTGTTTTTTCCGCATAATATGCTATTGCTTTCTTAGCTCGGAAAGCGGATTTCCGTTCGCGACAGGCATCAGGGTTCTTCTAAGCTCTTCGTCGGCAGTCGTAAGGGAAACCGCAAGCCTTATATTCGGACCGTTGTCCGCAAGGTCATATATTCCGCTCACAATTCCAGAAGTTGAAAGAGTTATTCTTCTGCCGGAAAGATTTCTTCCGCGTTCGTCCGTAAGAATTTTTATCGCCTTTCTGATTCCTGAAAGATTCTGCATGGGTTCGCCCATTCCCATAAAAACAATGTTGTCCAGCCGTCCGCATTCTTTTTCAAGAAATAAAAACTGCTCTACAATCTCATTCGGTTCAAGGTTTCGCGAAAGTCCAAGAGTTCCTGTCATGCAGAAAGCGCATTTCATGGCGCAGCCGGCCTGGCACGAAACGCAGGCGGTTTTTCTTCCTTCCCTGTCTGTAAGAAGGACAGTCTCAACCGCATTGCCATCGAAAAGCGTAATCTGAAGTTTTATAGTTCCATCCGGATCTTTTAGAACTTTTGAAACCTTTGACGAGCGGAGAAGGGCTTTTTCCGGAAGCGATTCCCGGATTTCCTTTGAAAGGTTTGTCATGGCGTCAAAGGAGTCTGTTCCGCTTCCTATCCATTTGAATATTTGCAGACCCCGGAAGTTTTGTCCAAGGGCAAGTTTTTCTGTGATTTGTTCGGGCAAAAGCCCTGCCAGCGCAATTTTTTTCATTTTGGTTTTGTCTTTACTTTTTTAGATTTTCAAGCATTTCATTCACTGCGGAACTGTAAATTCCCTGTGTCTGAAAGATTCCAGCACCTTTATAGCTTCATTCCTGTTGTTCAGTTTAACATAGCAGTCGGCGATATCTGTGTAAAGCCGGTAGTTCTTGCTGTCGTTCCTTATAAGATTTCTGAATCTTTCAATCGCCTCGTTGTATTTTCCTTCGCATTTGCATATAAGCGCAAGTCCCATAGCCGCATAAATGTCAAAATCAATATTGAGCGCCTGATTGTAATAATCCTCCGCAGCCTTATAATCGCCCATATTTCTGTAGGCATCGCCAAGCCTTGTAAGAATGACCTTGTTTCCCGGATCTATTTCAAGAAGCTTATTCCAGTAGACAACGGATTTGTTCTGCTGGTTCAGCCCGCGGTAGCAGTCGGCAAGCCCGAAAAGCGCATAAAAATTCTGTGGGTCGATTTCCAGCGCTTTTTGAAAATAATAAATCCCTTCTTCAAAAGTCTTTAGCTTTCTGTGGCAGTTCCCGATTGAAGTAAGAATTCTTATGTCAACGTGCTCCCCATTGATTTCTATCATTTTTTTCCAGTAATAGAGCGCTTCGTGGTATTTTTTCAAGTCGAAATTCAGATGGCCTAGGCCAACAAGGGCATAGGCGTTTGTTTCTTCCATTTTAAGAATCTGCTGATAAAGTTCGGCGGATTTTCTGTATGAATGGATTTTTCTGTAGGCATCGGCGATTCTTGTTATTACTGTTATGTTCTTTTCATCGTGGACAAGATATTTTTCCCATATTTCAATCGCTTTTGTAAACTGCCGCAGCGCCTTGTAGCAGTCGGCAAGCCCGAATAGCGCGTAATTGTTGTCAGGATGAAATTCCAGGCATCTGCTGTAAAATTTTATTGCTTCCTGAAAATTTTCCTGCTTCCTTTCTGTATCGCCAAGTCCTACAAGAGCGTAGTTGTTGTCTGTGTCAAGCTCAAGAATTTTTTCAAAAAATTCTCTGGCTTCATTCAGGCTGTTCGCCTTTAGCTTCTGGTAACCTTTTATGGAAAGCTCAGAAATCAGCGCGCTTTTTTCATCTTTTTCAGAATTTTTTTCTTTTTCTAAATCTTGAACTACAGGAAATGCGATTTCCTCTAAGTTATTGTCAAAATTTTGGTCAAAATGTTCGTGCATTATTTTTCCTTCAGAAAAACCGAAGTTATTTCAGCCATTTTTTCATAGATTGGTTCGGTTTTTGTTCTGTTGTGAGCCAGAACATATAACTTCAAGGCTTTTAATATTTCGTTTTTCTTTTGATAAACGTCTCCAACTCTTGTTAATCCGTCTGAATAGCCTGTTGTAATGAAAATTCTCCGGGCTTCTTCTATTCTTCCTTTGTTGAACAGTTCGTTTCCTTTTCTGTTCAGGATTGCTTTTTGCCCTGAAGATAATGAAGAAACAGGATTGTCAGTGATTTTAATAAATCCTTCAGAGCCTTGTTTTCTTGTGATTTCTTCTTTTTGCGACTCGTTCATTAAAGACAGATATTCCTTTTAATCAGACTTTTTTAACTTGATGTTAAAAAAACTCTTTTACCTTGAATATTAAACTAAAAAAATAGTTTGTAAATTATTATGGATAAAATAATTTGTTCCATAGTTTATGAAATTGTTTCCTGTTTTTCATATTTGTAAAAATCCACGATAGAACGACCGTACGTTCTCTGGTCTGTTCTTTTCAGGTTTCCGATTGTGTCTGGCATAAAGTGTTCTTCCGGGCGATGGACCATTATGGTTCCTGTTTCCTTCAGCAATCCTTTTTTGTCTGCCTCAAGAATAAGCTGCTCGTGAAATTTGTACGGAAACGGAGGGTCGAAAAATATGTAGTCAAAAGAATTTTTGCACCGTTTTATAAAATATTCGACCGGCATAAAATGGCACTGGATTTTTGTGCCGCATTCCTTTTCCGTTACAGAAACATTTTCTAGGACTGTGTTGATTTTTATTTTGTCTTTTTCGCATAGCTCAACGTGTTCTGCTCCGCGGGAAACAGCTTCAATCGCGATTGTTCCGGAGCCGCTGAAAAGGTCAAGCCACGATTTTCCGCTTAAATCTCCCAGTACTGCAAAAACGGACTCCCTCATCCTGTCCATGGCGGGTCTGATTATTCCGTCGGGGCATTTTATTATTCTTCCTTTTAATTTTCCGCCTGTAATTCTCATAAAAATCCTACTGCTGGTTCAATGACCAGAAAATTTTATCGTGTTTTAAAAGTTTGTTCGATTCCGCGTAATCAAAAGCTGTTTTTCCATCCGTTGAATGCATTTTTTTTATAGCGCCGCTGTCAAGAAGAAATTTTATTACTTCTGTGGATGAAGAATATTCCGCGGCATACATCAAAGGTGTCCTTCCTTCGTAAAAACGGTTCACGGGAACTTTCGCATCTATAAAAACCTTTATTTTTGCAGTGCGGACATTTTCGCCTGCATGGTTTGAGGTTATTGCCATTATAAACGACTTGAAGATTTCATCAGAGTTTGTTTCAGCCGCTTCAACAAGAAGCCTTACTATTTCCGGGTTTTCTGAATATACCGCTCCCAGCTGAAGCGCCGTGGAGCCATACATATTTTTCTGGTTCGGGTTTGCGCCGGCTTCCAGCAGAATTCTTACAATTTCTGAATTGTTCTGGTATCTTGCCGCGTTCATCAGCGCGGTCCAGCCGTCCTTGTCTGAAAGATTCAGGTTTGCGTTTGATTTTATAAGAAGTTTTATTTCCTCAAGGTTTCCGTTTTTTGCAGCCAGCATAAGGGCTGTCCTTCCGTTTTTATCCTTTTTGTCCGGATTTTCAATTATCTCAAAATCATTTCCGTCATCTTTTGGCTCTGGTTCTGGTATTTCATCCTGAACCGCAAAGTCAAACAGTGAGACTTTGTTGTATTTATTTATGTCGATTGTTTTTGAGGCGGGAACATCAACCTCCGGTTCTTTTGAGGCCTGCTGCTCCTGGAGCTGTTTTTCCATCGCAAGTTTCTGCGCCTCGGCTTCCTGCTCCTCTTTTTTCTGTCTTTCAAGCTCGGCTTCCCTTTGCCGCGCGAGTTCGGCCTCTTTTTCGGCCTGAATAAGCTTTTCATTCAGGTTTTCAAGGAATTCAACATAATCCTGTCCTTCCTGGTAGCCTTCCGGTTTTCCTACATATTTTGAGACACATTCAATCGCTCTTCTGTTTTCAAATTCTTTCGCATATTTCAGAGCGCTTTTTTCAGCGTCGTCCTTTTTATTCAGCTCTTTTACGGCTGTCTTTGCAGTAGTTGACTTTTCAAGGATTCTTGTGATTACCGAAGTGTTTTTTGAATGCATGCACGCATACATAAGAGCGTTCTGACCATGGATATTTTCCTTTTTTACGGAAATTCCGGCCTTTAAAAGCATATCGATTACAGAGATGTCCCGGTTGTACATTATTGCGCGCATAAGAAGGGTGTCGTTTTCCGGTTCAAATTCATACCGGACCATATCCGGATTTTTTTTCATCGCTTTTTTTATTTCCGCTGCAGATCCGCTTTTTATCAGAGAGTCATATTTTTCAGTTTTTTCAGATGCGCAGAATGCATTGGAGCCGAGCGCTAAAAGTGCCGCGAGAATCATAGCGTGCTTTTTGAATCTGTATGCTAAAGACATAGCAAAATTATAATGTCCACTTTTATTGCGGTCAACCCGGCTTTTTCTCAATTGACTTTGTTTTGTTAAAAATGTTATGCTTTAAGAACACCCCTTGAGGCTCGTAGAGCTTCCATAAGTCCAGAAGGAGACAAAAATGAGAAAGTACGAATTAATGACTATCTTCCCGATTGATGAAGAAAAGTCAAAGAAAGCCGTTGAAGAAGTGCGCGGCACACTTACATCTTTTGGCGCAGAAATTGAAGAGGAAAAACTTTTCGGTGACCGCGACCTTGCTTATGAGATTGAAAAAGAAAAGAAGGGACATTTTGTTCTTTTTACTCTTAATCTCAATCCAGACAAAATTACTGAAATCGGAAAAGCATTCAAGATTCAGAAGAATCTTTTGAAATACCTTTTCGTAAAACTTGAAGAAAAATAAAAAATAAACCGGGGTAACAAAAATGGCGACAGACCTTAATCACGTTGTTTTAGTAGGAAGATTGACTCGAGATGTGGGAAGCGATGAGCGTTCCTTTGGATATGTGTCAAACGGACAGGCTAGGGCAAATTTGAGTATCGCTGTGAACCGAAGCAGAAAAGATTCTGCCAGCGGAAACTGGGTTGAAGAAGCAAATTTCTTTGATGTTACCCTCTGGGGAAAACAGGCTGAAAATTTAAAGCCTTATCTTACTAAGGGAAAGCAGATTGCCGTGGACGGTTATCTGAAACAGGACAGATGGCAGAAAGACGGACAGAATTTCAGCCGTGTGACAATTGTTGCGAATAATGTCCAGCTTTTAGGCGGAAGAAGTGATGGCGGACAGAACGGAAATAGTTTTGCCGGGGGTGCATCAAACGGATTCCAGCCGAGAAGCAATGATTTCAGTCAGCCGGCGCAGACACCTGCCGCTAATTTTGGCGGTGATTCCTTTGGTGGAACGGAAAGCGATTTCCCTGAAGATATTCCTTTCTAATTTGGAGTAAATTATGTCAGAAGAAACAAAAGATATGTATGAAGAAAACAAAGATGTAGCAGAAAAAAAGCCTGCTGTGGAAAATGAAGGCCGCGAAGACGAATCACGTGATAACGGTCGTGGAAAAGGAAAGACTTTCTTCCGCAAGAAGGTTTGCCGTTTCTGTTCAAACAAAGCTAAGATTGACTACAAGGATTCTGATGCTCTCCGTCGTTTTACGACAGAACGCGGTAAGATTCTTCCGCGCCGCATTACAGGAACTTGTGCAAAGCACCAGCGTGAGCTTGCCGGAGCAATCAAACGCGCGCGCGCAATCTGCCTGCTTCCGTTTGTTGCAGAGTAATTCATAATTAAAAAAAGGAAACGGCGATCCGACTCCTGGTGACGCTGTTTTCCTTGTAAATATTCAAGAGGAGCTTGAAAAATGAAAGTAATTCTTAATGAAGATGTAAGCATCTTGGTGAAGAAGGTGATGTAAAGAACGTTGCTACAGGTTATGCCCGCAACTATCTTCTTCCTCGTAATCTTGTTGTTGTTTACAATGAAACAACTGCCGCTATGTTTGAAGCTAAAAAAGCTGAGATTGAGGCACGCAAGGAAGTAAAACGTCAGAACGCAAAGAGTTTGAAAGAAAAACTTGAGTCGGCTGAAATTTTAATTGAAATGCCTGCTGGTTCAAACGGAAACTTTATGGCGCTGTTACGGCTTCAGTAATTGCTGATGCTCTGGCAAAACTTGGTTTCGAGATTGAAAGAAAGCGCATTGAAGTTCCTGGTCTTGCAATCAAGACTGTAGGCAATTATCATGCTACTGTAAAACTTTATGAAACTGCTGTCGCAGAAATTAAAATTGCTGTAAAGGCACAGGAAGTTGCCGGCGCAAAACCTTCTGCCGCAAAGGTTGAAAAAAAGCAGAAAAAAACCTGCTGAAGAAGTTTCAGAAGAACCAAAGGCTGAGTAATTCATTTAGGATATTTTGCTGAAAAAAATTAAAGGCGATGGTCTGAAGGCTCATCGCCTTTGTTGTCTTTTGGGGGAAAAAAATGGCTGTTGAATTAAAAGATAAAGTTCCGCCGCACAATCTTGATGCCGAGCAGGCTACGCTTGGAGCGATACTTTTTTTGATTGGGATGTGATGAGCGATGTTTCAAGCAGGCTGCGTCCGGATCGTTTTTTTATTCGCTTCAGAATCAGATAATTTTTTTGAAGGCTTGATTTCTCTTTTCAAAAGCAGAATGTTCGTGGTGATTCAATAACTCTTGTAAATGAGCTTACTAAGTTGAACAAGCTGGAGCAGGCTGGTGGCGCCGCATATATCGCAGGTCTTACTGATACAGTTGCCACCGCTGCGAATATAAATTTTTATATTGACATAATACTAGGTTGCGCCGCAAGGCGTGATCTTATAAAAACTTGCCACAGATTTAAGGGCTTCTGCTTTTTGATGATACAAAAAGAGGCTTCTATGCTTTTTGGAGCAGGCGGAAAAGAAGATTTTTTTGCGCTTACAGAGAACACAGAAACTTCAAAAAAATGTACAATATGCAGCAAATTGTAAATGAAACGATTGATATTATTTCAAGCCGCTACAGAAAAAAAGGAGAATTTACAGGGAATTCCTTCAGGAATCGCGCAGCTTGATTCAATGACAAACGGTTTTTCAGAATTCCGAGCTTATAATAATCGGCGCCCGTCCTTCTATCGGTAAAACAGCTTTCGCCCTTTCAATGATGCAGACAATTGCCGTTGAAAAATAAAATTCCGTGCGGATTCTTTTCTCTGGAAATGTCCTACCAGTCGATCGGCCAGCGTCTTTTTTTCTCAGGTTTCAAAAAAAATTTTCAAGCGGAAAAATAAAAAGAGGCATGCTAAGTATGGCTGAGCTTCAGAGAATTCAGGATGCCGCCGGACGATGCTATAATTCACCTTTGTATATATGTGATACTCCTAACATGGGGCTTCTTGACTTGAGGGCCTGCGCAAGACGTATGGTTGCGAATTTCGGTGTCCGGATAATTTTCATAGACTACATCGGTCTTATAACGCTGGATAATCCAAGCCCGAATACGTGGGAAAATGTTTCGGAAATTTCAAAGTCATTAAAAGCGCTTGCTCGTGAGCTTGAAATTCCTGTTGTTGCGCTGTGTCAGGTTTCCCGGGACGCTGAAAAAGAAAAACCTAATCTTGCCCAGCTTCGTGGCTCCGGTTCTATTGAACAGGATGCTGATGTTGTTTTGTTTCTTCACCGCGACAGAAATCCAATGGAAAAAGATTCTCCACAGGAAGCGTGCTGTATTGTTGCAAAGCAGCGTAACGGTGCTACCGGCGAAGTTGAAATGATGTTCTTTCCTTCGATTACAAAATTTGAAAACAAGGTGGCAGGAGAGGAGGATTAAAAAATATCCTAAAAAGTTTAAAAAAAATCTTCCGGGTGCTTGACTAAAATTAAATAAATTTATAATATATAAACATCAAAACGCGGTAGTCATATAACGGCTTATTATCTCAGCCTTCCAAGCTGATGACGAGGGTTCGACTCCCTTCTACCGCTCTAAAAACGCTCATCTTTCTGGTGGGCGTTTTTTTTATGCTTTCAGAGAATTTTCAGATAGGCTGAGTTTTCGTTTTTTTCATCTCTGTTTCGCATTCTTTCTGTCCTGTAAAATCTAAGTCGCACTGCTAGCGAGGATTCTTTCAGGAGATTTTTTTCACAGCGTTCCTGAGACCGTGGGGTTTAACAGGGCAAACGTATTATAAATAATTTAAGTAAACTTTGCGCGAAGGAACGGTTTCGTGGTCAAAAACACTCTGATTGTTGAGCCCGCGTGAGCGGGCAATTCTATAGTTACTTTGCAACAATCAGCGTGTAGCGCATTATTGCGCGATTTTGAACCACGAAACCGTGACTGGGAGCAAGTTTTTTGCTGAATACATTTATAATGCGTTTGCCCTGTGGGGCTTAATTTGTGCTCTAGTTATTTCTTATTTTATATATTATAATATCCCAATGGAGGAAAAAGATGGAAAAACTTTTTCATATTAAGGAAAGAGGTTCAACAGTCAGTAAGGAAATTATTGGCGGTATAACAACCTTTCTTGCTATGGCCTATATTTTGGCTGTAAATCCGGGAATTCTTTCTGGTGCCGGAATGGAGTTTAATTCTGTATTTACTGCGACCGCGGTTTCGGCCTGTATCGCGACCCTTGTAATGGCTTTTTGCGCGAATCTTCCGGTTGCGCTTGCTCCTGGTCTTGGTCTGAACGCATTCTTTACTTATTCCGTTGTTCTAGGAATGGGATGCACGTGGCAGTTTGCACTGACTGCTGTTTTTGTTGAAGGAATAATTTTCATTGTTATTTCTATCTTTGGAATCCGCGAAGCGATTATAAAGTCAATTCCTGCTAATTTGAAAAAGCGGTCAGTGTCGGCATCGGGTTGTTCATAACGATTATTGGACTTTCAAATGCCGGAATCTGTACCACATCAACAGGAACTCTTATTGGTTTTGAAAATATTAATCTTCTTCATCCTACCGCGCTTGTTTTTGTTATCGGTCTTCTGATTACAATTGTGCTTTGGGTTCTTAAAGTTCCTGGCGCGGTTCTTATTTCCATTGCGATTACAACTATTATCGGAATTCCTTTCGGTGTTACAACTATCGGTGAAAACTGGTCTCCTCTGGCAACTCCGGCCGCTCCGTATTTGTTTAAATTTGAATGGACGGGCGCTTTGTCAATTAAATTCCTGGTTGTTCTTTTAACTTTCCTTTTTACTGATCTTTTCGATACTCTTGGAACATTGATGGGAGTTGCTGAGCAGGCGGATTTGAAAGACAAGGACGGAAACATTGTTAACGCGAAAGGCGCTCTTATGGCGGACTCGGTTGGAACTGTTGTCGGCGCTTGTCTTGGAACTTCCACAGTAACCTCTTTTGTTGAGTCAACTTCAGGTGTCGCTGCCGGAGCAAGAACAGGTCTGGCCTCTGTTGTTACTGGAATTTTGTTCCTTGCCGCATTGTTCTTTAATCCTGTGTTTGCAATTATTCCCGCATGCGCTACAGCGCCTGCATTGGTTTTTGTAGGTTTTCTTATGCTTAAGAATGTCTGTGGCATTGATTTTGAAGATCCTACAGAAGGAATCCCGGCGTTTATCACGATTATGACAATGCCTTTCGCATATTCAATTTCAAAGGGCATTATGTGGGGAATGATTACGTATGTTTTTGTAAAGCTTGTCGCTAAAAAATACAAGGAAATCCCTGTGGTTACAATGATTCTTGCGGCAATTTTTATCGGTGACATTATTTTTGAAGGCGCAAAAGAAGCCAGTTCAAAGAAAAGCGCTTCTGAGACAGTCGAAGCTTCCGCGGAACCTGTTGAAATTCCTGCTTCAGATGTTGAAATAGTTGCTGAATAAAATTTTTAAGCAAAACTAAATATCTTGATATTGCAAAAAACAGTTGTCTGGAATATATTTTGGACAGCTGTTTTTTTTAGGATATAGAAATGATTGAAAAGAAATATACACGGCCAACATGGGATGAATATTTTATGGAAGTCAGCCGCACGATTGCGAAGCGCGCTACCTGTGACCGCGGACGGAGCGGATGCGTCATTGCCCGCGACCATCAGATTCTTGTAACCGGCTACGTTGGCTCTCCAGCCGGGCTTCCGCACTGTGATGAGGCGGGACATCTCTTAAAAAAAACAGTTCATGAGGATGGAACGGTAACCAGCCATTGTGTACGAACTGTTCATGCCGAGCAGAATGCAATCTGTCAGGCTGCAAAGCGCGGAATTTCTATTGACGGCGGAACTGTTTATTGCAAGATGACTCCATGCCGGACTTGCGCAATGCTTTTAATAAACTGCGGCATAAAGCGTGTTGTCTGTGAAAAACATTACCACGATGAAGAAGATTCCCTTAAAATGTTCAAGGACGCAGGTATTCAGATTGAGCATCTGGAAGATTCCGTGCAGACTTATGAGAATATGTGATTTTTTTTTAATAGCCTGAACACTGAACTTCTAAAACTTGAAATTCGGGCTAATTGACTTCAATACTTTTTAAACTTAAACTCCGGATTTTAAAATAAATGTCCCCCTGCAGAATATGAAGCAGGGGATTTTTTATCAAAATTGTTTTCAAAAAATGTTTAAAAAAAATCTCCAGTGCCTTTACATATTAATTGAAATTTGTTAGTCTATGCTAACTTTTTTTAGAGTTATATTCTCATGCGTGAAAAATGGAGGTTTTTCATGAAAAAATTATTCGCTTTTATATTGGGAGGGGTTTTTACTGCTTCCTTTGCATTTGCTGATGTTTCTATTGGAATCAGCGGTCGTGGCGCTGCCCGCGTTTTTGACTTTAGCGGCTACAATAACGACTATGACAATGAGGCTGCAAAAACAGCCGGGACTTTTGGAAAAGACGGTTCTCATTCTTCGCCTGCAACAGTATTCGGTGAATTTCTTAACGATTTTAATTTCAGCGCTTCAACAGAGGACGGCAAGTTTGGAATGAACCTTGACCTGGAATATGCTGTTGATTCAGAAGGTGGTTTTGGAAACGTAAGTTTTCCTGACCAGGCAAAGGTCTAGTGGATGCCAACAGACTGGTTCCTTGGGCAGATTGGTATGGTTGAAGTTGATGACCTTCGCGGAACAATCGGTGACTGGGGCAACGGACGACGAGATATCGGCTCGCTTGGAGAGGACGACATTTTTGACCGTTATCCACAGGCTGGGCTTGCGCTTTCTTTCTATCCGCTGGAAGGTCTTTTTATCGGTGCGACATTTGATGCCTTTGGTCCAGTGATTTATGATGATAATGATGCAATTCTCGATGATTCTGCTGTTTGGGCGGAGAACTTCTACAAGAGCATAAATATTGGTTTTGGCTACACGATTGATGAAAAGTTCCAGATTAAGGCGGCATATTTTGGTGCAAAAGATCCGCGTGATGGCAGCAAGGACGAGCTTAAGGACGATGACTTTAACGGAAAACTTGAGCTTGGTTTTGACTGGAACATCAACGAAAGCAATCTTCTTGAAGTTGGCGTAAAAATTCCGCTTTGGTCAGATAATGACAAGAGAGATAAAGAAAATGGCTATCTGTTCCAGGCTGTCGCAGGTATAGCAGGAGAGAACGACAATCTTTCTTACAAAGGCCATGCGGCTTATCGTTCTATGAATGGAACTGATAAAGATGGCGATTTGGCTTATTTCCCGGCCTTTGTTGTTGACGCTGGCATAGAATACGCGCTTGAAAAGTTTACGCTTGGCGCGACAGTTAATTACGGTGGCGCATTCAACAATCTTCTGGTAAAAAATATTGCTGTAAACGGTTTCGGCGCGGAAGTTTACGTTAAAAAAGACGTTGCCGCCGACTGCTTTGTTTTTGTCGGAATTGCAGACACTTTGACAGTTACAGATGTTGAAGACATAGTAAAAAAGACAGAAAACAGATTTTATATTCCTGTTGGAATCGAGTACGCTTTCTGATTCATTAAGGTCAGATGAACGGATCTTAGCGTTCGTTTATTGTATCCTTGCCGCAAAAAAAGGCTGTCCCTGTAAGTTTTTCAGGACAGCCTTTTTTATTGATATTAGTAAAAATTATTTTGAAAGGTTGGCTTTTAGCCATTCCTTAAATGTCTCATAGTTATTTTCAATTGGAATGGCCATATCCGGAAGGTTCATCACAGCCTGGAGCGTTTCTGGAACTGCAGGTTCCCGTCCGGTTGCTTCTGTAACAATTGAACCGAATTTTGCAGGATGTGCTGTTTCAAGGATGATTCCCACGGCATTTTTGTTTATTACTTCATCTGCCCATTCCGGAAGATTTGGAGTAAGACCTGGTTTTGAAATATCATTCTTTACGCCGTTCTTCAAAGCTTCGAATCCGCCGTTTCTGATTACATCCCATGCTTTCCAGCCGATTGCTCCGTGTGGATCAATTGTGTATCCTGTTCGTGTGTTGCAATCAGTTATAGAAGCCATTATTCCTGCATTGTCAAGCCAGAAGGAAGCCATCATTTTTCTTACTTCATCTAAAGAATACATTGCCTTGATTCTTTCGTAGTTTGACGGTGCTCCAACATCCATTGCATTTGCATAAGTTTCTACTGATGCCCTGGCATTATAATCTCCGGTGGCAATCCAGTCAGGAATTGTCCTGTTTGTGTTTGTGGCAGCAACAAATCCACGGATTGGCGCTCCCATTTCTTTTGCAATAAGGCCTGAGGTAAGGTTTCCAAAGTTGCCGGATGGAACAATGCACACGATTGAAGCATTTTCCAGCTTTGTGTCAAGCGGCGCACGGTTTCTTACGACCAAAGAAGAGTACATATAGTAGAAACTTTGCGGCAGAAGCCTTGAGATATTGATAGAGTTTGCGGAAGAAAGCCTGAATTCCTTGCGGAGCTCGGCATCTGTAAATGCGGTTTTTACAAGTTTCTGACAGTCATCAAAAGTGCCCTTTACCTTGAGCGCCCGTACATTTCCAGTAAAGGTTGAAAGCTGTTTTTCCTGAATCTTTGAAATTTTTCCCTCAGGATAAAGAATTGTTACATCAAGGCCGGGAACGTTGTGGAATGCAGAGCCGACGGCAGAACCCGTGTCTCCGGAAGTAGCGACCAGAATATGCAGGGTTCCGTTCTCAGTCCTATTGAAGTAAGACATGACTCTGGCCATAAAGCGCGCTCCAAAATCCTTAAAAGCGCAGGTAGGACCGTGAAATAGTTCAAGAATATATGCTGACTTGTCTACAGGAACTGTTTTTGGAGTAAAAGGGTAAGCATCCTGGATAATCGCCATAAGGTCATCATCTGGAATTTCACCTTCTACAAAAGGTTTTGCCATATTAAAGGCAATTTCCCTGAAACTTGGCTCTGGATTCTTGTTTATGAACGAACTGTCAAGTTTTGGAATGTTTGTCGGAATGTACAGTCCTCCTGTTTTAGAGTTCATTCCGCTCATTACTGCTGTTCTGAAATCTGTAGAAACCGATTTGTCTCTTGTGTCTGTGTATTTCATTTTTATATCCTTACATACCATAAATGATTGCGTCTGTTGCTTTTTCCGCCAGTAATTTTCTGCACTTCTGTTCGGCGTTCCATTTTGTCTTGTCTGTCGCGGATTCTTCAAGAACTGTTTTGTAGATGATATTTCCGTTTTTCATGTCAACGCACGTGATGTCTGCCGCAAGCTTTACTGTTGCGGTTGACTTTTCTGCGTCTTCAACGGCTGGCTCTGCATATTTGAAAGAACCGATTACAAGGAAGTTGTACATATTTCCGACAATATTGCGGTTTGCCGCATAAAGCTCAGAAACTGATTTGTTGAAATAGGAGGTGTCGCTTACAGGTGAATTTCCTACGCTGACACCTGCATTCCTTAGGCTTTGCAGAAGTGTAAAGTTGTTTGTTGTAGGCCGGCCTTTTTCATTGAAGTCGTATACGTAGAGAATTCCATACGGATATGTCACGTAGCTTGATTTTACGATATATGGAGCTTTTACGGCCGCATTGTACGAAGCCTGGACAATATTTGAATTTGAACTTACAGGTGTAGGGTAAAAGGTTACCTCTCCTTTTACTGCAAAACCGGTTTTTTCCGGCTTGAACGTTATTTTTCCATCTGAATCAGTCTTAAGCTGGATGTTATTGTACGTGATGGTGTCATTTGTTCTTGCCGAAGGATATGAGACCGTTATGTCGATGTCTTTTACAGGTCCGTCGTTTCCTGTTACGGAAACAACATACGGAGTGTCAAAATTTTTGTTTGAATAGACTGTCTTAGGTTTTGAAACGACTTTTAGCTCAAGGGAATCTACAAGTTCCTTGAAAGCGATTTCCTTCTGATTTGATGTGTTCTGCACAGAGATTTGCTTAGGTTCTTTTCTTATTTTTTCTACGGCTGGAATCTCTTCCTCTATAATTGCCGCAGGTTCAGTATCTTCAACTGCTTTTGTTGTTACACAGGACGCAAGAATTGAAAATCCTGCTCCGATAAATACTAGTTTTGTGATTTTTGCTTTTATCATCTTTTTTTTTCCCACGGAAAAGTGGCGCTCCTCCATTTTTTTAAATATGTGTGTAATTATATAGCAAAATGCTCAATTTCACAATAAATTAAAGGAAATTAAAGAGTTTTTTTACTTGCGCATAAGAATAAAATATGCGCCCGGAGCGCGATTTCTGTATAAAAATGAACAAAATCACGCGGGCTTTCATCGGATTTCTGTTTTTTCCTGCAAATCCGAAATTCGGCCTGTTAAAGAATTATCCTTTCCACCCGGTCTGAGACTGACGTCATTATTTCATAGCTGATTGTGCCTGTTGCTCTTGCTATGTCGTCCGCATCGAACAGAGAGCCCTTGTCCTTAGGTCCGAAAATTATGGCTTTGTCCCAGCGTTTTATTTCACGGTTTCCATTTCCTATGTCTACCATGCACTGATCCATGCAAATCCTTCCCACTACAGGATAGGCTTTTCCGTTTATTGAAACTTTCAGGCCCGGTGAATTTCTTCGTAAAAGTCCGTCCGCATAGCCAACCGGCAGAACCGCGATGTCAGTTTCATTTTCGCATATCCATGTGCAGCCGTAAGAAACCGCGCGCCCCGGAATAAAATGCCTTATCGCCGCGACCTTTGTTTCAAGCTGCATGACAGGCTTTAGATCAAGTTTTATTTTTTTTGATTCAAGGTAGGCTTTTGTGATTTCATCTGCGTAATATCCGTAAAGGATTATTCCGGGACGAACCATGTCCATCTGGTATTCTGGAAATGCGATTCCCGCCGCGCTGGCGGAGCAGGTCCGTATTCCGGGATTTATTCCGGCTTTTTCAACCTTTTCAATTGCGGACTTGAACTGTTCAAACTGTCTTTTTGTATATTCTATGGCATTCCTGGAAATTCCATCGCTTTCTGCAAAATGGGTTATTATTCCCGCAAGCTTTAACGACTGGCATTTGTCAATTTCTGCGGCGATTTCTCCGGCTTCTTCCGGAAGACATCCAATTCTTCCCATTCCTGTATCGACTGCAAGAAAAACAGGGTATTTTTCATCCGTCATGTCTCCTGCAATCGTGTTCAGTTCCCGGATGATTTCAGAGTCAAAGACGAGCGGCGTAATCCTGCTGTCTACAAGCTCTTCAAATTCTTCCGGGCAGCATGGCGAAAGCAGAAGAAGTTCTGCTTTTATTCCGGCATTGCGCAGCTGAATTCCTTCAGGCACAGTTGCAACCGCAAGATATTCCGCGCCCATTTCTTCTGCGATTCTTGCGCTGTTTACGGCATCGTTTCCGTATCCGTTTGCCTTTACGGCGCAGCATAGTTTTACGCCTTTTTTTAAGTTTTTTTTAATCTCGGCAATGTTGTGCCTTAGATTTTCTGAATATATTATTGCTTTTGTACAGCGCATTTTTTCCTCTTGTTAATTAACTGGTCCAGATAGAATTTTTTTTGCTTCCGCAACAAGGTAAAATGAACCTGCTATAAGAACTATATCTTTATTTTCGGCAGCCTTTTCTGCGTTTTTTATAGCGCGTCCAACATCTTTTTCAATTTTTACAGAAATTCCGTTTTCTTCTGCAATTTCCGCAGATTTTAGCGCATTACAGTGCCTTACTGTTTCCGGCTCTGTAAATGTTATTGAACTGAATTTTCCCTTAAAAAGAGGAACAATGTCTTTTATATCCTTGTCTCCCGCGCAAGCAAAAACAAGATGCGCTTTTTTATCCGGAAAAACTGAATCCAGTGTTTCAAGCGTATTGGAAATGCTTTTTACAGTATGCGCGCCGTCAAAAACTATATTTTCTGAAACTTCAAACCTTCCTGGTAAATATGCCGCGGAAAGCCCTTTTTCAATTGTTTTTTCTGAAATTTCAGGAAGCGCTGTCTTTACCGCTGCCGCTGCTGTCGCCGCGTTGAAGGCCTGGACTTTTCCCAAAAGACGCAAATCTGATGAAAATTCCGTTTCCGCATCTGTTCCGCATGAATTTGAGCCGCCGGAATTTATTCCCGCAAGGGTAAATTCCACCCGCATAGTTCCGTTCTTGTTGTATCTGTATAAAAGTTTTTTTATTTTTTCCTGAACAAATATACATTTTGAACCGGTTTCCGCGCATTTTTCGGAAAAAACTCTGTCGGCTTCGGTATAGTTTTGCGGCGCAATTACCGCCGGAATTCCATTTTTTATTATTCCGGCTTTTTCTGAGGCGATTTTTTCAACTGTATCTCCAAGAAATTCCGTATGCTCAAGTTCAATCGGCATAAGAACGCTTGCAAGTGGCTTTACAATATTCGTTGAGTCAAGCCTGCCTCCAAGACCAGTTTCGTAGACTACAAAATCGCACCCTGCATTTTTAAAGCAGAGAAAACCGAACGCGGTGACCAGTTCAAACCATGTAAGCGGCCGTTGTCCCGGAAGTTCAGATACAGGAATGGAGTCGACGAGCGAAGTAAGCTCATCCGCCGATTTTTCATAGATTGTGTCTTCAAAAAAACTGTGCGCAGTTCCAATTCTTTCCCTGAAATCTGAAATGTGGGGAGATTCGTAAACTCCGCATTTATAGCCGGCTTCCTCCAGTATGCTGGAAATCATTGCAGAGCAACTTCCTTTTCCTTTTGAGCCTGCGACATGGATACATGGAATTTTGTCCTGGGGATTTGAAAGTTTTCCGCATAAAAAACGCATTGATTCAAGCCAGAAAATTCCCTTTGTCTGTGATTTTTCAAAATTAAGATAATTGTCAAGCCATTTGTAGAAATCAGATAAAACCATAGGATTATTCTAGCGTTTTTTTTTCGCCTTGTTAAATGCTGATTTTTTCAGTAATATAATCTTTGAGTTTTTAGGATGGTAAATTCGAATCCCAAAAAGCGGTTGTTTCAGAATTAATGAAAAACCAGCACTTCTATAATGATAAAAAGAGGAAATGATGGCAGATGCGATTAACAGCGCGACTTACGAGGCTGCGCTTGCAACAAGCAGAAAAATTGAGGAAGACATTGTAAAAAATCCAAAAAAATACAGAGTTCTTACAGGCGACAGGCCGACAGGAAGGCTTCACATCGGGCATTATTTTGGTTCTCTGCAGAACCGCGTAAGACTTTCAAAGCTTGGCGTTCCGACTATGATTCTTATTGCGGACTATCAGGTTCTTACAGACCACGACGCATACCAGGAAATAAGTCAGAATACAAAACAGCTTGTGATTGATTATCTTGCGGCAGGAATAGAACCTGGCGAAGATGTCATAATTTATCCTCATTCATATATTCCAGAGGCAAATCAGCTGATGATTCCGTTCCTTACTCTTGTTTCTAATGCTGAGCTTAGCAGAAATCCTACTGTAAAGGAAGAAATTCAGGCGGCAGGACTTACAAATGTCAATGCCGGAATGTATACCTATCCGGTTCATCAGGCTGTAGACATTCTTTTCTGCAAGGGAAACGTTGTTCCTGCTGGAAAAGACCAGCTTCCTCATGTGGAGATGGCGCGTGCGATTGCCAACAGATTTAACAAAAAATTCTGTCATGACAGGGAACCTGTTTTTCCTCTTCCGCAAGTTCTTCTTTCAAAGACTCCAAGCATAATGGGGCTTGATGGAACTCAGAAATGTCAAAGAGCCGCGGAAATGCAATTATGCTGTGCGCTTCTGAAGATGAGACTGCAAGGCTTATAAAAAAAGCAAAGACTGACGGTGAAAGGCTTATTACTTATGATCCTGCGAACCGTCCTGAAGTAGCAAACCTTTTGCAGCTGATTTCCCTTTGTACAAAAGAAACTCCTGAAGAAGTCGCTGCAAGAATCGGTGAAGGCGGCGGCGGAATGCTTAAAAATGAGCTTACCGTTGCGTTGAATGAAACTCTTCGTCCTCTAAGGGAAAAACGAGCCGAGCTTGAAAAAGACCCTGCCTATATACAGCAGGTTTTGTTTGACGGAGTAAAACGCGCCCGTATAATTGCAGAAAAAACTCTTGAAGAAGTCCGCAGCGCGATGAATATGGAAATTTAAATTTATCGCCCGGACGGCTTACTATGACAAAAGATGATTTTATTTTGCTTATTGAAACAAAGAAAGAATTTGAGTTTACGTATAAAGGAAAACTTTACACGATGACGTACGGCACAGATGAAAAGGGGGCGTATATTGCCCTTGGACGCCTGTATGAGCCTGTGCGCTATTATTCTTTCGGAGAAATTATGAACGAAGCGAAAATTGAAAATCATTTTTTTCGTGAGCTGCTTGAGATTTTGTAGTGTGGAAGGGGCATTTATTATTAGAACGAATTTCGAGTTTTATAAATTCATCACAAAAATTGAATAAGCTACCAGAAAAAGGCGCGTCAATTCGCCATGCTGAGCGTACAATGTATCAGACTGCGCGATTTTTTTCAAAATCGCTTGCTATCGCTCAGAATGGCTCGGTTGCCGCTTTCTTTTTCTTCCCGCTCATTCAATTTACGGATTCAGTAAAAAACTCGACATTCGGGCTATTAGAACGAACGCTCTCCAGGCACTTGCATAGGAATTCGTTTATGCCCCGGAATTTATTTCTTTCAGCATTTCCAGGGCCTTTTTGTAAAAAGAAGGCTCTATTATTTCCTGAAAATTTTTATTAAGATTTTCAAGGTCGGCTTTGAGTTCCTGAATGGAATTTCTTCCGCCGAGAACAACCTCGCAAAAACCTTCTTCCCGGCGCTGCCTTGCTTTTTTGTTCAGCATCTGCCGCACAAAAAGAACCCCGTCTGCCTCGTAAAGTTTTTTTTGCATTTCAGAAGAAACCACAGGAAATTTTATATCGGCAACATATTTCATTTCGGGATTTTTTTCGTTTCTTCCTGAAGCCGCGTCAAGAAGCAGTTCCGGAATTGATTTTCCAGCGCTTGATGAAATTGCCGGTGTAAGTCCGGAAAGCCTTGGGTTTATTTCAATTACATACCATTTTTTTTCGTGGAAAACCAGATCAACCTGCGCGATTCCGTTTAGCTCAAGTTTTTCCGCAAGCAGGTTCATTGTCCTGTAAAATTCCTTCAGGTTATATTTTTCGTTCAGTACAGGACCGATTTTTACGCTTTGCTTCGGGCTTGTGATTCCATACTGGTTTGTTGAAAACATAAACGGCGGAAAAATTGTATAGTTTCCTGGAGTTCCATGGATTTCCGTGCCGAATTGCGGACCATCAAGAAATTCCTCCGCAAGCCTGTCTCCCGAATTTTTTTTTGATGTAAGGATGTTTTTTGCCATGGGAAATGTCTTTACAACATCCATTCCGAAAGAGCTTAGTCCAAAAGTATCCTTGATAATCAGCGGAAACCGCATTTTTTTTATCCTGCTAAAAACAAGTTCTTGGTACGGATTATTGATTATTTCAGGCCGGCCCCGTTCTATTCTGAAAAGTTCATGATGAATATAAACGGATTTAGCCGCATTAAAACCATTTGCCAAAAGAAAATCCCTTGAACGCCGTTTGTCAAAGCAAATCATCGCGGTTTTTACAGAGTGTCCTGAAGTCTTTATTCCTTTTTCCGAAAGAATTTCCGCAATCAGGCAGTCCTGCAGGGGAAGCCAGTCGAGCGGCTCAATCCACGGGGTTGCCTGTACTGCTAAATCTGGTTTTAACCCGATTATTTCCTCCGCGATTTCTTCCGCGCTTTTTCCCTTTAGAAAATAAATTTTAAGGTTTTCGGGATATTTTGAGTCTTTTTCAAGATTCAGGTCTAAAAGAAATGTTCCAGGCTGTTTTAGTGCTAATATAATTTCTGACGATGTATATTTTTGTGTACATTTGTTAAAATATTCTGCACATCTTGGTAATTGTTCTATGATAAAATCTTTTTTTTCAAATTCGTTTGTGTTTGTGCTATAAATTACGGTTTTCATATATTTTTTTTGCAATGGCCATGAGAGTGTCTTTTTCGTTTTGAGCCGGGTCTTCAAGGACAGTCTCAAAAAGTTCATTAAGAATCATTCCAAGTTCCTTGCCGCCGGGAATTCCTGCTTCCATAAGGTCATTTCCGTTTACCGCAAGCGATTTCAGGCTGAGGGCCGATTTTTTTTGCTGTTCCTTTTCAATTCGTTCTTTAAACTCAAGCAGAAGTTTTGCGGTCTGGCTGTCATGCAGTCTTACCGGAGTGTTCCGCATTCCGTAAATGTCCGCAAGTCTAAGGTCAAAAAGGTCCTCGACGTTTTCGGCTTTTACTTTCACCAGGAATCTTCTTACCGCGGAATCTTTCCATTGTGGTTCATAATTGAACATGTGGTTTTCTATAAGATGACAGATGTTGTCGATTTCCGCGTTTGAAAATTTCAGCCGGAAAAGCAGTTTTCTGGCGATTTCTGCTGAATATTGCTCGTGGCGGTAAAATGTTACGGTTTCTCCCTGCGGAGTCGGAACTATTTTTTTTGCCGCCGGTTTACCTGTGTCGTGCAGGAGCGCTGCCAGGCGGACGTTGATTTTTTCTTTCGGTGCGCCATCGCATGAATAAAAAAGGTGGTCAAGAACATCAAATTCGTGGAATCCACGGAAATCTGTCTGGATGCAGCCACGGCATGGCATTAATTCTGGCATGAAAATACCGAGAATTCCTGTTTTTTCCATGATTTTTAAACCCTCCGAAGGTTTTTCCGCCTGCATCAGCTTTAGAAGCTCATCCCGGAAGCGTTCCAGAGAGATGGTTTTTGTTTTTTCAATAATTTCTGGCGCGCTTATAGATTTTAAAGTTTCGCTTTCAATCTTGAAATTCAGTTTTGCGGAAAAACGGATTGCCCTGATTGGCCTTAGTCCGTCTTCCAGAAAACGTTCGTAAGGATTTCCGACTGTCCTGATAATCTTGTTCTTTATGTCTTTCTGACCGTCGTAAGGATCTGTTATTTTTCCGTCCTTTAGGGAGGCGGCTATCGCGTTCATCGTAAAGTCCCTGCGGCTCAGGTCTTCGTTCAGGTTTCTTGTGAACGCCACGTTGTCAGGATGTCTTCCGTCTGAATAGTCGCTTTCTGTTCTGAATGTAGTGACTTCAATTTCATTTTTCATAAAGTGGACGGTTACTGTTCCATGCGCAATTCCTGTTGGAATTACTTTTTTGAAAATCCTTGTTACTTCCTGCGGTTCTGCGTTTGTCGCCACATCATAATCCGACGGATTTTTTCCCATAAGGACGTCACGCACCGCTCCGCCCACAAGATAGGCTTCGTAGCCGTTTTCTTCAAAGACTGAATTTAATTTTTGCAATACAAAAGGAATTTTTATCTTTTTCATGGTATATTTTTACAATGAGAAATTATACTTTGCAAAATAAACAAAAGTCTATACATATTGTAGTTTTTACAGGCGGACTTTATCCAGAGCCTGGGGCGACTGAAAATTTCTGGAAGAATTCATAGGGGCCGCGCCCGATTATGTCATAGCCGCGGATTCCGGGCTTGACGCCTGCCTTGAGTATAAAAAATATTTTGACGGCCGGTATGATTTTTCACCGCGGAAAATTCTTGGCGATTTTGACAGCATTTCTTCACAAGAAATTTTAGCATCCTTTGAAAAAAACGTGGTGGAAACTTTTGAAAAGGATAAGGATTTTACGGATACTGAGCTTGCCCTGCGTTTTGCGTATAAAAAGGCGGCGGAAAAAAAACTTAAGCCTTTTGTGACTTTGGTCGGCGGAGACGGCGGACGGATTGACCATCTTTTGAACAACGTTAATTTTTTTCGCACGGAATTTTCTCCGGACGCATGGCTGTGCGCCTTTCAGCAGGCCGCGTTTTTAAGGAAAAACTGCGGATATTTTTTGAAAAACCTAAGGCTTTTGGATAATCTTTCGTTTGTGAACGTTTTTGGAAAAGGGCGGAAAATTTATACGAATGGCCTTAAGTGGGAAAGCGGGCTCTTTTCAAAAGGCTTTGTTCCGAGCGTAAGCAACAGAATTTCAGAAGAAAATTTCAGGCGGGGAAGAGCGGTTTTTATAAAACCCAAGGCTTTTGGTTTTGTGCTGATTTTTCCGTTTTCCGCATATATTTCAGATTCCTGAGGAAAGAATGACTGTCGCCCGGAATAAAAACAGAAAAAAAACGGCGTAAACCGCGGATAAAATTATCAGCGCGAGGTTTATTGCGTAATACAGGCGTTTTCTTTTTTTTCTGATGATGCAGAGAATGGAAGTGACTGTTCCTGTAGCGCTAAGGACTAAAAGCGCGGTTGCTGTAAATGCCGCTGCGTTGAGTATTATTTTCTGGTTGGAGTCCAGGAAAAGCTGATAGTTTCCGATTACGTAGAAAACGGAAAGCACTGTAAGCAGCAAAAAAAGAAAAAGAATGGAGCGTTTTGTAAGCTTGAAAAGCAGCGAGAGCGAAATTTTCTCAGATTTTTTCTGTCTTGCAGTTATCATAAACCCTAGTTATACTAAAAAACAGTTTTTTTTCAAGTCATAAAAGATTCGGAATAAAAAATATTCGCAAGGCATGATAAAATTACATCCGTGTAATTTTTATCATTACAGTTTGTTCAAGCGTTGCTTTCACAGACTGTGATTCTCGCCATCCGTGGCTCGCCGCTAACGTGGAATTTTTATGGGAGTAATGATGAAGAAATTTTTTAAGAATTTGTTTGCCTGCTTTTTGATTATTGTTGTCTGCGCCGCAGCGGCTTTTTTTGTGGGATGGACGTCGCTCCGTGTTTCTCCGGATTCTATAGGCATTGTGAAATCAAAGACCAGCGGAGTTCAGGACGAACCTGTATGCCCCGGAAAATTTGCATGGAACTGGGAGTTCCTGCTTCCTACGAACACAAAGCTTCTTGTGTTTGAGCTAAAGCCGTATTCTGTCAATAAAAAGATTTCCGGAAGTTTTCCGTCGGCGGAGCTTTACGGAACCCTGTTAAAATCGGATGTGGATTTTAGCTACAGGTTTGACTTTGATTTTTCCGTGAATATTTCGGCGGAAACAATTGTTTCCCTTTACAAGCAGCTTGCTTTTTCTGATCAGGAAGGGCTTGAGCGATATATCGACCAGGCATGCGATTCTGCCGCGAAAATGATTTCTTCCGAGATTATTAAAAAAATGGAAGGTTCGCAGGATTTTCAGCCGGAAATTCTTACGCAGGAGGATTTGCTCGGTCTTGTTGATTTGGAAGGAAAGTTCAAGGGGCTGCAGTTTTCGTCCGTTGTGCTGAACAGCTGTTCGTACCCGGATTATCTGCTTTACAAGACGATAAGAACGGCGTTCATTTCCAATGTGAAGAATATCTCTTTTTCTGGGGAAAACAAGGATTTTGCCGGCCGCTTGAAAAATTTTTTTGATAAACAGGAATAGAAAATGAAACGTTTGTATGCAATACGCGGCGCGGTGTGCGCAAAAAATTCTGAGAAATCTGTTTCCGAGGCGACCGTAAGTATGTGCTCGGAAATTTTCGCCAGGAACGGAATACGCTCCGAAGATATTGTTTCAATGCATTTTACTCTTACAAAAGACTTGGACAGGGCGAATCCTTGCGCGATGCTCCGCCGCAATTACAAGGGAATCGACGTTTCCAAAGTTCCTTTGTTCTGCAGTCAGGAGGCGTATATAAGGGGCGGTCTGAAAAAGGTGATAAGGCTTCTTCTTTCAGTCTATATGGAAGAGGGTTCTGTTCCTGAAAATGTGTATCTTGGCGGAGCAGAGGTTCTTCGTCCTGATTTTTGTAAAAAGTGATTTTTTTTATAAAATTGTCATTTTTGCTATTGACCTTTTTTTATGTTTTGTATATTCTAATACCACGTTACGCAAAAACGTAATTTGCTGCCTTAGCTCAGCTGGTAGAGCACGTGATTTGTAATCTCGGGGTCGTGGGTCCAAATCCTACAGGCAGCTCTACATGGGAAGTTGGCACAGTGGGACTGCGGGAGACTGTAAATCTCTTGGGCAACCGGATGGGGTTCGATTCCCTGACTTCCCAAGTCAAACGAGCAAGAATAACCTTGCTCGTTTTTTTTTTATTTATAGTCCGTTTTGCATTTGCTGATGAAAATCAGGAGGTAAGACTATGAAAAACAGGCGTCTGTTGATTTCTTCTGTCTGTATCGCGCTTTTTGCCTGCGCTGCTTTTTCTTTTGTGCAGTTTATGCCGGTTTCCCCGGAAAAAAACAAAATAACAGAGCGCGTCGAAGTTCCTTCCGGAACAACGGTAAAAAAAATTTCTTTAATGCTTAAAGAGAAAAAACTCATCCGCAACAGTATGTTCTTTTATGTCTGCGCGCGCTATTCTATTCCAAGAATCTTGATTTCCGGGTCGCCGGAGCCTTTTTCGCTTAAAAGCGGTGTCTATCAGATTTCAAATTCAATGAGCTACGCTGAGATTTTCAGGATTCTTTCTTCCGGGCAGCAGGAGTATATCCGCGCTTCTTTTCCGGAGGGGCTTACGGTCTCTAAAATCGCACAAAAACTAGAGGGTTATGGTGTATGCCCTGCGCAGGAATTTGAGTCGGCGGCAAAAGACAAGGCTCTTCTGGCGGAATATGGAATTTCAGGCGAATCTTTTGAAGGTTTCCTGTTTCCTGACACATATTTCTTTACTCCGGATATGACCGGAGGTTCGGTTGTACGCAAGATGGCTGACAATTTTTTTGAAAAATTAAAAACTGTGGACGGAGCGTCATCCCTGGACAAGGCTGAGCTTTACAAATGTAGTCCTTGCTTCCATAGTCGAGCGTGAATACCGAATCGACAGCGAGGCGCCTCTTATTGCGAGTGTGTTCAGAAATCGCCTTAAGCATGGCATAGGTCTTTATTCCTGCGCCACGATTGAATACATAATAACTGAAGTTCAGGGGAAACCCCATCCCGATGTGATAACGTACGCAGATCTTTCAATTGACAGTCCCTACAACACTTACAAGTGGGCCGGGCTTCCGCCGGGACCTATTTCAAATCCGGGGGCTGTGGCGCTTGACGCCGCTATAAATTCTCCTAAAACTGATTATTATTTTTTTCGCCTTGTTGATGCTAAGGCAGGGCGCCATGTTTTTTCAAAAGATTTTTCCACTCATGTAAATGAAGGGTATATTTACAGCACAAAGAAATCTGGTAACTGAAATGGCGGGTTTTATTTCTAGCGAAACAGTTGATGCGGTTGTAAATTCTGCGGATATAGTTTCCGTTGTGGGTGAATATACAAAGCTGGTCTCAAGGGGAAACGGCGATTTCTGGGGCTGCTGTCCGTTCCATGGGGAAAAAACCGCTTCTTTTCATGTTGACAGCGAAAAAAAATTCTATCACTGCTTTGGGTGCGGAGCCGGCGGCAATGTCGTGAAGTTTGTGGAAGAGCAGGAGAAACTGTCTTTTCCGGAAGCTGTGGAATTTCTGGCAAAGCGCTTTGGGATTCCTGTGAAATACGAGACAGGCGGCGCTTCAAGACCAGATCCTCTTGTAAAGCTGCGCGAGGAATATATCGAGCTTTATGAGCGGACTGCGTCAATGTTCCATTATCTTCTTACAGAGACCGAGCAGGGAAAATTCGCGTTAAAATATATAACGGAACGCGGTCTTTCCATGGAAACTGTAAAAAAATTTAAGCTCGGTTATGCTCCTTCTGACAGGAGCTGGCTTAAAAATTTTCTTCTAAAAAAGAATTTCAGCAATGAATTTCTTGAAAAATCAGGTCTTTTCAGCAGAAAATATCCGAATATCGCTTTTTTTTCCAACAGACTGATGTTTCCGATTTTTAACAGGCAGGGACAGGTTGTTGCCCTTGGTGGCCGCCAGCTTGATAAAAATCCTGACAGCCCGAAATACCTGAACAGCGGTGATCTTGTTCAGTACAAAAAAGGCGAGACATTGTACGCTTTTAACTTTGCGAAAAAAGCGATAAAAGAAAATAAAAAAGTTATTTTTTGCGAAGGTTACATGGACTGCATTGCGTACCACCAGTGCGGCATTGAATTCGCCGTCGCGCCTCTTGGAACGTCCCTTACGGATGAGCAGATAAAAATCGTGCGTCCGTTTGCCGATGAAGTCCTTCTTTCCTTTGATGCTGACGGAGCGGGACAGAAAGCCACCATGCGCGCGATACTCATGATAAGAAAGGCCGGGCTTGTGGCGAAGGTTATCAGGATTGAGGGCGGAAAAGATCCTGCCGAGCTTATGCAAAATTTTGGTGAAAAAATATTGACAAACGCAGTTTCCGGTGCTATCATAGATAGCGACTTTTTACTATCTAAACTAGGGAAAGAGTATCCTGTTGATACTCCCGAAGGGAAGACTCGGGCCGCGCTTGAATATTTTCCTTATCTGGATGCCCTTCAGTCAGATATATTAAGGGAGTCCTGTCTTGCACAGTTGTGCGAGGCGTTCAACTTAAAGCCGGAGGCCGTGAAGAGGGATTTTGTAAATCGTGAGCAAGCTCGTCAGCGTCTTGAAAACCGGCAGCCAAAAAATAATCCAGTTCAGCAGAAAATAAAACTTAATGCAGAATTAAGAAGTCTCTTGGCAATAATAGCCGATCTCGAAAACTATGTGCTTGTGCGCAAGGAATTGACTCCGGATGATTTTGAAGATCCTTCCGCCAAAAAGCTTTTTGTTATGCTAGAGGAATGTTTTAATGAAAATTCCTTGTCTTTTACAACATTATTGAGTCACTGTGATGATGAGAATCTTTCCAACTTGATAACCAGGGCGGTTTCTCTTGGAGAATTCAGGGATAACACCGAATGTGCAGTAAGGGATTCTGTCATGTTGTTAAAAGCAAGAAGCGCAGAGCGTCAGAGGGAAAGACTTATGGAGCAGATCCGCTGTTTCACTTGCCTGACCGAGGACGACAGACTTGAATTTCAAAAACTTCTGACAAAAAAAATTGAACTTGATAATAAGATAAAGTCTTTAAAGAATTAAAAAAAAGGTGCAAAATGGATCAGGAAATAAATCCTTTTATTCAGAAAATCCTTGACTATTCAAAGGGAAAGACAGTAATTACTTACGATGAGATTACTGCTCTGGCAGGTCAGGATTTTATAAATTCCCCGGATATGGAGCAGGCTCTTCAGTTTCTTGCAAAAGAAAATGTCGAGGTTATTGAATCTGGACTAAGTCTTGACGATGACGAGGATGACGAAGATATTTCTGTGGAAGACGATGAGGATGTCGACGGCGATGACGGACTTGATGATGAGCCGATGGTTGACGATTCGGAATTGTCTGACAAAGATGATAAGATTCATCTTGTGAACGGTGATAAGGATTCAAGCATTGACGACCCGATCAGGCTTTACCTTAGGGAAATCGGCAAGGAAAATCTTCTTACGGCGGAACAGGAAGTAATTCTTTCAAAAAAAATGGAAGACGGAAATAACATCATAAAAGATGTCGTCCTGAAATCTGGAATTATGATTCCTGAATTTTTCGGCATTGCCGTAAAAGCCTTTACGCGTATTGATCAGCATGAACCGGGAAAAGCAAGAAAAGAAATAAATGAGGAAATGGCGGAAAAGCGCCGTCTGAAAAGCTGTTACGGAGAATATATAAAGCCTGTGCTTCAGGAAATGAAGCAGTATATGGCTATAAAGGAAAATCTTTATAAGACGGAGCAGTCAGGCCGTATTTTTAATAATCCCCAGCTGGTCGCGCTCCGGGAGAAAATTCAGCCGCAGCTTATGAAGATTGAAATTCAGACTGAAGAGCTTGACCGCTTTACGATGAAATTCCGCGATGCGAAAAACAAAATTGAAGAATTCCGTCAGAAGCAGGAAAAGAAGATGAAGGAGCTTCGCATCTCGAACGCGATTGAGCTTCGTTCTTTGGGAAGAAGGATTTCTATTCGTTCTGAATCTGCGAAAATTGAATCTGAGTTGAACATGACAACGGATGATATACGCGATATTTATACGCAGATTCAGAAAATTGACCGTAAGCTATGCAAATTTGAATACGAATTCGAAAACACAATTGACGAAATACTTGAAAAGGCTCAGGAAATTAAGCGCGGAAGCAAGATGATGGAGGACGCGAAAAACCGTCTTATCAATGCGAACCTGCGCCTTGTTGTCTCGATTGCAAAAAAATATACGAACCGAGGGCTTCAGTTCTTTGACCTTGTCCAGGAAGGTAATATCGGTCTTATCAAGGCTGTTGAAAAATTTGAGTACAGAAAAGGATTTAAATTTTCAACTTATGCGACATGGTGGATCCGTCAGGCTATAACAAGAAGCATTTCTGATCAGGCAAGGACAATCCGTGTTCCTGTTCACATGATAGAACAGATTAATAAGGTTGTCCGTGAATCAAGGCAGCTTCTTCAGAAGCTTGGACGCGAGCCTACAGACGAAGAGATTGCGCAGCAGCTCGGATGGCCGGTCGCACGTGTAAAGCAGGTTAAGAATGTTGCCCGGGAACCGATTTCTTTGGAAACTCCGATAGGCGAAGAGGAAGATTCTTCTTTAGGAGATTTTATTGAAGACAAGGAAGTTGAAAATCCGGCTACCCAGACTTCGTATAAGCTTCTTCAGGAGCAGCTTCGTCAGGTATTGGGAACTCTTCCGGCACGTGAGCAGGAAGTTCTGAAGATGCGTTTTGGACTTGACGACGGGTATTCGCTTACTCTGGAAGAGGTCGGTCTTTATTTCAACGTAACCCGCGAGAGAATCCGGCAGATTGAGGCAAAGGCTCTAAGGCGGCTTAGACACCCTAGAAGGGCCAACGGACTTAGGGATTATATTGAAAACTAGGCATTGTTAAAAAGAAAGTCTGTCCCTGAAAGTGCTAAAAAATTATTTTTAGGTTGTTTTATAGACATATTTTCTTTTTTTCTATATATTTAAAAGATACATCAGTAATTAAGGAAACTTATAATGGTAACAACAGAAATCTTTGACCGGTTGAAAGCCTTCAGGTGATTCTTGGACGCAAATACGAGCTTGAATCAAAAATTGATGAAGCGCCGAAACAGTTAGGCTCGCAGGACGAGCTTCTTGCGCGAATGAAGAAAGAATATATTGAAAAAAACAAAGAATATGAAGCTGTAAAAGAAAGGGTCGGTCAGCTTAAGATTGAACTTGATGAAGCTGTGAAACTCCGTGAAGACGGTGAAAAAAATATGGACAACATTACGACTCACCGCGAATACGAGGCTTTGGATAAACAGATTTCTGAAGCATCTGCAAAAGAGGCGGATGTACGCAAGGAGCTTCAGAAAGAGGAAAAGTCTTATGCGGAGCTTAATGATATTTTAAAGACAAATGAAGCTATTATAAATTCAACGGAAGAAAGTCTTAACGAAAGTAAAAAGGCTTTGGATTCTCAGTTGTCGTCATATAAATCTGAGATTGCTGAACTTAAAAGTCAGGAAGAGAAAATTGTTCCAGGACTTGACCAGGAGATTCTTTTTAAGTTCCAGAGAATAATTCAGCGCAATTCAGAGGGCATTGTTGCGGTAAAAAATGGTGTATGCACAGGTTGCCACATGATTCTTCCTGGACAGTTTGCAAATGAAGTTAGGGAAGGTGAAAATATCCTTTTCTGTCCGTATTGCAGCCGAATCCTTTTCTACGAAGCGTCAACAGAAGGCGATCAGATTACATATTATAATGATACCGGCAGTCTTGCTGATTCAGATGATGAGCTTGAGGACGAATTTGAGGATGATGAGGATTCTGATTCATTGGAATTTTCTGATGATGAGGAAACATCATTGAAGATGATGACGAGGATTTGGATGATAATGATTCAGAGGCTGACGAATAGCGGTTTCTGAAAATTGATTCAGGCTAAGGATGCGGTTCCAAGGCTTGAGTCAGAGGAGTTCATTTTCAGTTTTTTTTAAGATAGTATTTTAATACAGACGGGAAGTAATCGCGCTGCAGGTTTTGATGATAAAACCTTGCTGTGAGGAAAGTCCGGGCTTCACCGGAAAAATGCCGGATAATAACCGGGCCGGCAGGGTAGATGTAATTTTATTACATATCCCTTGCCGGACAGAAAGTGCAACAGAAAATAAACCGCCCCTCAACGGGTAAGGGTGAAAAGGTGGAGTAAGAGACCACCGTGCATTCTGGCGACAGATGCAGCTGGCAAACCTCATTTGAAGCAAGACCGCATAGAAGTTGGTTTCCGGGCCGTATACTTCGGGTAGGTCGCTAAAGCCGTCTGGCAACAGGCGGTTCGGATAGATGGTTACGAACTGCTCAGGCAGTTGACAGAACCCGGCTTATTTTCCCGTCTGTTTTTTTATAAATTTGTATTATGGATAACGGAAATATAACAAGGCGAAAAAGTAATCTGGCAAGAAATCTCATTGTAATTGTCGTTGGCGTTGTTGCCGTTGTCTTTTTATCTTATTTTTTAGTTTTGAAAATCAGTAAAAATCAGGCAGGCTCTGCCAGCCGGAACGCGATTTTAAAAGCCTGGAAAGAATATGACTACAAGTCGGTTTACGGACTTTCCCAGCGCATTCTTGATGAAAATCCCTTTAATAATTTTGCGCTTACATATCACGGTTTTGCAAGTTTTTATCTTGCGGTTTCTTCGCTTGATTCTTTAGACGGCCAGACTTTTCTTGACGATGCCATAAATTCCATTAGAATCGCGCTTATTTATGCGAAAAAATCAGCAGTTCCTCAGCTTGAGTACATGCTGGGAAAATGCTATTTCTATAAAAATACTGTTTCCACATATTATTATTCAGACCTTGCTGAAAAATATCTTGTTGCCTGCAGGGAGCATGGTTATAAGGCTGATGATATTTCTGAATATCTTGGACTTTCTTACGCGGCTCTTGGCTTGCCGCAGAAAAGCATCCAGTGTTTTACGGAATCACTTCTTGTCAGAGAATCAGACTCCCTTCTTCTTTCTATTGCGGAGCAGTATTATAAGCTGGGGCAGGCTTCCATTGCAAAACAGTACCTTTACAGAATTACGACCTCCAGCATGGATGACAGCCTTGTGCTTAAAAGCATGAACCTTCTTGGGCTTATTTATCTTGATGAAAATAAACTTGATGATGCCCAGAAAGAATTTGAAGGTATTTTGCAAAAAAATAAAAATTCAGGTGACGCTTATTACGGACTTGGTGTAATATATGAAAAGAAAGGTGAACTGGTAAAAGCCCGTGCGGAATGGCGAAAGGCATTGCGTGCCCAGGTTAATCATCAGGGCGCTTTGAAAAAAATGGCGGATTATAATTAAATTAAAATAAATATGTAAAATCCGGGAGGATTCATGGGATTTTTAGATAGATTTTCTACTGATGTAGGTATTGACCTTGGCACATGTAACACTTTGATTTATGTGCGTGGCAAAGGTATTGTTATTGATGAGCCGACTGTTGTTGCAGTAGAAAAAGGCACAAATCGTATTCTTGCCGTGGGTTCGGAAGCAAAAATATGCTTGAAAGAACTCCGTCCAATATTCTTGCGATACGGCCGCTTGCTGATGGTGTGATTGCAGATATTGACAGCACAGAACGGATGATTAAATATTTTATTCAGAAAATTATTCCGAAGCATCAGATTTTCAAGTCTCTTAGGATGAAGGTTGGAATTCCGTCCTGTGTAACTGATGTTGAGCGCCGCGCGCTTATTGAAGCCGCATTGAAGGCAGGCGCTAAGGAAGTTGAGGTTATAGCCGAGTCTCTTGCCGCTGCGATTGGCGCGAAAATTCCTATCTATGAACCTGCCGGACACATGATTTGTGATATTGGCGGTGGAACTGCGGAAGTTTCTGTTATTTCCCTTGGCGGAATGGTAATTACAAGCTCTATCCGTGTTGGCGGCGATAAATTCAATGAGGCGCTTGTAAAGCATGTAAAGAGCGTCCATAACCTTATCATTTCTTTACAGGCTGCGGAGCGTCTTAAAATCCAGATTGGAAATGCTTCCGCCGACAAGACTATTGAAAAAATGGAATTGAAGGGAGCCGATGCCATTACAGGCTTGCCGCGGCGTCTGGAAATTGACAGCGTGGAAGTTCGTGAGGCTCTGAAAGAACCTGTAAAGCGTATTGTCGAGGAAATAAAGAGCGTAATAAGCCAGACTCCGCCTGAGCTTGCCTCTGACATTATTGACCGTGGAATTGTAATGACAGGCGGCGGCTCGATGCTTAAGGGGCTTCCAAAACTTATTTCAAAGGAAACAGGAGTTCCTGTCATTCTTGTTGAAAATCCGCTTGAATGTGTTGCCCTTGGAGCAGGTCAGGCATTTGAACTCTTTAGAGACATGTCATCAGACCGTTCCGTTTATGACAGCCTTAACGATTAAATTTTATGGCGAACAAGAATAAAATTTCATTTAAACTTCCTGAGCTTCTGCTGATTGTGTTTGTTCTTATTTCGGGATTGCTGCTTGGTTTTAGTTCCGGAAGTTTTGTTTTGAATTTTAAAAAAATCGGTTTTACTTTTTTTTCTACAGTCCAATCCGGCGTTCATAAAGTTGTTGATGGGGTTGGAAATACTTTTGGCGCGGTAAAGGAACTTGCCCGTCTTAAGAAAGAGTACGCCGAACTTACCAAAAAACTGGAAAACTATGAGCAGATGCGCCGCTCGAATGCGGAAATACGCAAGGAAAACGAACGTCTTCTGGAGCAGTTGAATTTTGCAACTTACCTTGAAGAAAAAAATTATCCTGCGCAGATTATAAGCCGCGATGCGGACAACCTGTATGCATATTTTACAATCAACAAGGGAAGCTCTTCCGGCATTAAAAAAAATATGAGCGTAATTGCTTATCAGAATGGAAATTCTGGGCTTGTTGGAAAAGTAGTGCAGGTAGGCGCTTTTACCAGTATCGTTATGCCTGTATACAATTTGAACTGCACAGTTTCTGCAAGAATTCAGAATTCCAGGGATTTAGGACTTGTTTCCGGCAATGGAAAAGAGGATCTTCCGCTTTCTATGAAATATATAAAGAAGCGAGTTCTTGAAGATTTGCATTACGGAGATGTGGTCGTTACTTCTGGTGAAAATAGCAATTATATGCGGGATTTGCCAATCGGCACAATTTCTAAGATTTCGGTAATTGACTACAATTCTTCACTTGATATAGAGCTTGCACCGATTATTGATTTTTCAAGGCTGGAAACTGTCGTTGTTGTTGATATCCGGGCAATCAATGATGCAAGAAAGTAAAAGGAAATGACATGGTAAAAGTTTTTTCAGTTTCTACATTGATTCTTTTGATTTTTGCGATGGTTGAAACAGCGATCCTTTCAAATTTATCTTTTCTTCCTGCTGTTCCGGATTTAGTGCTTCTTGCTTCTCTTTATATAGTGATGATGAACGGAAAAACCGCAGGTGTAATACTAGGGTTTGTTTCTGGATTAATTCTTGATTTTATTACGGGATGTCCGTTCGGTTATAACTGTCTTTTAAGGACACTTATATGTTATTTCGCCGGTTTTTTTAATAAAAATCTTAATCTGGCCGGTTTTTTTATTCCTTTTTTGATTGGATTATGCGGGACTTTTGCGAAAGTTTTTATAACATGGCTGATTTCGTTGTTCTATCCGAATACAGTTGTTACATATTCAATGATTTCCGTAAGTTTTTTTACAGAGCTTCTGTTAAATTCTGTCCTGGCTCCCATGATTTTTAAAATCACAAGTTGTTTCAACAGATATATTGCGCTGGATATAACCAGGGGAGACTTTTAGAAAAAAAATGGCTTTATTCAGACACACGCGTTTTGCAAGAAATTCAACTATCGACAAGAATTCCCGCATTATTGTTCTTATGCTGTTTCTTTGCATTTCTTTTTTAATTTATGTGTACAGACTTTTTTCTATGCAGATAATAAACGGTTCTGAATATCGTACGCAGTCAAAGACTATTTCAAGTCAGGTTTCAACAATTCCAGCGCAGCGCGGTGAAATTTTCGACCGGAATGCGATTTTGCCAATGGTTATTAACACTGAATCTTTTGCGGTCGAGATTACTCCCGGGGAAATTCCTTTTGGTCACTATGACACCGTCGCGACCAAACTGGCGGGAATGCTTGGAATTTCAAAATTTGACATCGACAGAAAAGTTCCAAAAAATTCCAGACGTTCGTTCAATTCTTTTCAGATAAAGACAAATGTTCCTTTTACAGTTATTTCAAACATTGCCGAAAACATAACAGATCTTCCTGGTGTAACATGGGTTTCCCGTCCGATAAGAAACTACGTTGAAACAGGTTCTCTTTCCCATGTGGTTGGATACGTAGGTGATATTACCCGTGAAGAAATAAACGTAATGTATAACAAAGGCTATACAATAAACAGTATTGTTGGAAAGACCGGAATTGAACGGCAATACGACAGTCTTCTTCAGGGAAAAGATGGACGCGAAAGCAAAACTGTTGATGTTCGCGGACGGATTATTTCAGATGTTCCTGTTGTTGAACCTCCGCAAATGGGAAAAAACCTTGTGCTTACGATTGATTCTGAGATTCAGACTCTTGCTGAAAAGACTTTGGGAAACCGGGTTGGGGCGGTTGTTGTTTTAAAACCTGCGACCGGAGAAGTTCTGGCTATGGTTTCCTATCCTTTTTTTGATGCGAATAAGTTCAATGGTGATGACGCCGGAAAATATTATCAGACTCTTGCGGAAGATATAAAGAATCAGCCCCTTATAAATCGCGCCGTTAATGCCGTTTATCCGCCGGCTTCGACTTTTAAAATTGTCATGAATACTGCGATGCTTGCAGAAGATGCTTTTCCTGCTACAAAAAAAATTGAATGCAAGGGCGTGCTTGATTACGGAAACAGAAAATTTCACTGTCATATACACGAACCGGGGCATGGCTGGCTTGATATGAAGAATGGTTTTGCCCAGTCCTGCGATATTTATTACTGGATAATCGGGCGTGACTATCTTGGAATAAGCAAGATTGCTGCGTATTCAAGGGAATTTGGTTTTGGTCAAAACACAGGAATTGATTTGCCTAGCCAGCAGCCGGGGTTTGTTCCTACTTCAGAATGGAAGGAACGCAGATACCATGAAAAATGGCTGGGAGGAGACACAATGTCTGCTTCAATCGGACAGGGCTATCTTTTGGCAACTCCGCTGCATATTGCTAATATGGCTGCGATGGTTGCAAATGGCGGAGTGGTGTATAAACCGCATCTTTTAAAGGAAGTCCGCGATCCTGTTTCAAATGAAGTTATCCGCGAGGTAAAACCGGAAGTCCTTTTGAAATCTGATGTTTCTCCGGAAGTCTGGAAGCAGGTTCAAGAAGCGATGAGGTATTCAATTTCTGATGGAACTCCGCAGTATCCTATGCACAATAAAATTGTAAAGGCGGCCGGTAAAACTGGAACTGCTGAAGTCGCTCCATATAAGACAAGCTGGCATTCTTGGATGGTTGCGTATGCTCCTTACGATGGGCCTGCGGAAGATCAGGTTGTTGTTTCCTGCATTGTTGAAGCCTGCAATCCATGGGAGTGGTGGGCACCGTATGCGACAAATATAATTCTTCAGGGAATTTTTGCAAAACAGACGTACGAGGAAGCGGTTCATTCGCTTGGATTTAATTACCTTATAAAGAACAGGGCTCGGCAGGAATAAAAGATGAAAAAGAATTTTCTTGAACGTTTTGATTTTATATTGATATTAAGTGTTTTAATTCTTGTTGGCCTGGGAGTTGCCTTTATTTATTCGTCGGGAATAAATTCTTCCGGAATTCTTGTTACTAATGAACATATAAAGCAGATTATATGGGCTGGCATAGGCCTTGTCTTTATGATTTTTTTTGCCATGTATGATTATAGAAAATTAAGCCGGTATGCTGTTCAGTTTTTTGCCGGCTTTTTAGCTTTGCTGATTTTTACGCGTTTTTTTGGACGTGAATCACACGGCGCAAGAAGCTGGCTTGGCATAGGCGAAGTCGGATTTCAGCCTTCGGAATTTGGAAAAATATTCTATATACTCATGCTTGCAAAATATCTTGATATTTCAATAAATGAAAATCAATTTAAAAGAATGATTATTTCTGTACTGATTTTCATGGCTCCGACAGGTTTGATTCTGATTCAGCCTGACCTTGGAACGGCTTCTGTATATATTCCGATTTTCTTTATAATGTGTTTTATCGCCGGAATTCCAAGCCGATATATAATTTTTCTTCTTGCGACCGGTTTTTCAATGATTGTTTTTACGATTCTTCCGGTGTGGAATGAATTTATCGCTCATAATTCTTTTGGTGTTGTTGCTATCTTTGAAAATTTTAAATTAAAGCTGATTCTTATTTTTGCAACGACGTTGATTTGTCTGCTTTGTTTTATTGTACGCAGGTATTTTCATTTTGCGCATTATTTTTATTGGATTGCCTACGTTTTTGCAATTCTTTCACTCGGACTTATTTTTTCTTCTGTCGGGGAAAAGGTTTTAAAAGATTACCAGATAAAACGTCTGATTGTCTTTATGGATCCGAATGTTGACCGTCTGGGAGCCGGGTGGAATATAATTCAGTCTAAAATTGCGATTGGCGCAGGCGGACTCTTTGGCCGTTCGTTTTTGCACGGAACTCAAAGTCATTATCGTTTTTTGCCTGAGCAGTCAACGGATTTTATATTCAGCATTCTTTCCGAAGAACTTGGTTTTATAGGCGGAATAATAGTTTTTGTGCTTTATTTTATAATCATGCTGCGGACTATTATCATTATAAAAAACTGCTCGAACCGTTTTGGTTCTTACATTGCGGCCGGTTTTTTGGGAATGTTCATGATGCATTTTTTTGTAAATGTCGGAATGGTAATGGGGATAATGCCTATTACAGGAATTCCTTTGATGTTTCTTTCTTATGGAGGAACTTCGCTGCTTACGGCGATGACAGCAATAGGAATTTTAATGAGCATCAACAGCCGGAAATATGATTTTGCGTAAAAAAGAAGATGCCGATTAAAATTAGAGCCGCATGGGGAGATTAGAAGCAGGCTCTAAGTTAATTGAAAAAGGCGCAGAAAGGAAAAAAGTTGTTTGTTACTTTAGGTAGACAGAATACGCATTATAGGATGTTAAGTGTTTTTAGGGATTTTTTTTATCCATCCATCCGGGCTTTGCGTTTTTATAAGATTCAGGCTAGCTGCTGAAGCTTTTCCCTTATGAATTCGCTTTTTTCCTTTAATGCGATTTTTCCGGTATTCAAGATAAGAATGTTAGGACGTCTTGAGTCTAGCGAGACTGAACCGGATGATGAGCGTATCAGTTTCAGAACTTTTTCGATGGAAATATCTGAGACTTTTGCAAATTCAACCGCGGCTTTTCCCTGGTGTTCCTTTATGGATGCGATGTTAAGCTTTCTGCAGATAATTCTTATGTCTGCCAGCGAAAGAAGACTGCTGGCTTCATCAGGTATCGGACCAAACCTGTCTTCCAGCTCAAGGTAAACGCCGTCAAGTTCTTCATTTGTTTGAATTGATGCGATTTTTTTGTAGATTTCCATTTTTGTCTGCGGATTTTGAACATAACTGTCGGGAATGAAGCCTGTGTATTCAAGTTCCATAAGAACTTCCGGAGTTTCTTTGTATTCTTCCTGGGACATAAGCCTGTTTACAGCCTGATTTAAAAGCCTGACGTAAAGGTCAAAGCCGACAGAATAGACGTTTCCTGACTGGTCACGTCCCAGGAGATTTCCTGCTCCGCGGATTTCCATATCTTTCATTGCAATTTTAAATCCGCTGCCAAGTTCTGTAAAGTCGCTTATAACCTGAAGGCGTTTCATTGCGATTTCGCTCAGGGATTTGTTTTCCGGGTACAAAAGATAGGCATAGGCTTTTTTATCGCTTCTGCCGACCCGTCCCCTTAGCTGATAAAGCTGGGAAATTCCGTACATATCCGCCCGGTCGATGATTATTGTGTTTACATTCGGAATGTCGATTCCGTTTTCAATAATTGTCGTGGCTACAAGCACGTGGAAACCGCCCAGCTTAAAACGTCTGAAAATGTCATCAAGCTCATCGCTTGACATTTGACCGTGCGCAACGTCAATAAGCATTTCTGGAAGCAGGCGTTCGAGCTTTATTCTGGTTTCATTCAGAGATTCCACGCGGTTGTGGAGGTAAAAAACCTGTCCGCCCCGCTCTATTTCCCGCCTTATTGCGGTTGCTACTTTTTCTTCTGAATATTCGTCCACTATTGTTTCTATTGGTTTTCTGATTTGCGGCGGAGTTGTCAGAAGGCTCATGTCGCGTATTTTCAGAAGGCTCATGTGCAGTGTTCTTGGAATCGGCGTCGCGGACATTGAAAGGCAGTCGATGTTGTTCTTTATAGCCTTTAGTTTTTCCTTGTCCTTTACTCCGAACCTCTGCTCCTCATCAATAATCATAAGTCCAAGGTTTTTAAATACAACGTCCTTTTGTATGATTCTGTGAGTTCCTATGATTATATCGATTTCTCCTGCGGCAAGTTTTGCAAGAGTCTGTTTTGCTTCTTTTGCAGAAACAAAGCGTGAAAGATGCGCGATTTTTACCGGAAAATTGTGAAAACGCTCAACGCAGGTTTCGTAATGCTGTTCCGCAAGTATTGTTGTAGGCGCTAAAAAAGCGACCTGTTTTCCGCCCATCACTGCTTTAAATGCCGCGCGCATTGCTATTTCGGTTTTTCCATAGCCTACATCGCCGCACAAAAGCCTGTCCATGGGCTGCGGTTTTTCCATATCTTTTTTTATTTCCTCTGTAACAGTAATCTGATCCGGAGTGTCTTCATACGGAAATGACGCTTCAAATGCTGTCTGCCATTCTGTGTCTTTGGGAAAAGGAAATCCGTATGCCGCCTGTCTTCTGGAATACAGGCCTATGAGTTTTTCCGCAAGGTCTTCAACGGATTTTTTTACTTTATTTTTTCTATTTTCCCAGGATTTGCTTCCGATTCTGTCAAGAGCCGGTTTTTCACCTTCGTTTCCGATGTATCTTTGAACAAGATTCAGCTGCTCAATCGGAACAAAGACAAATTCTTCATCCGCATACTGAAGTTTTATGTAATCCCGCTCATTTCCCAGCGCCTTGATGCGGTCGATTCCATGGAAAATGCCTATTCCGTAGTTTACATGAACAACATAATCACCCGGATTAAGCTCGACGAATGTATCAATCGCCTTGCTTTTTGCCTTGTGCAGGGATTTTGGGACATATTTTCGTCTGCCGAAAATTTCATTTTCTTGAATAACCTTTATTTTTTCATCAGGAATTACGAAACCTTCCGAAATGGATTTTGCGATAATATTAAGCGGATTTTTTTCCCGGCTGGCAAATTCTTTTAATATTTCTTCAATGCGCAGCGTCTGATTCTGGTTGTCGGCAAATATAAAAATTTTCCATCCGTCGTCAAGCTGGTTTTTAAGCTCTTCTTTTAAATAATTTATATTTCCAAAATAGCTTGTGGCCTGTTCACATTCTATTCTTTTGTATGAAGATTTTTTTGCTTCTGCGTCATTTTCCAGATTTTCAGCCGATTTTTCTTCCGAAGACGTAAAAAGAGTTCTGAAATAAATTCTTTTTTCGTGTTTTTTTATTATTTCCTCAAAATCAAACTGCAGGTCCTGCGGTGGAAAGACAGGAAGCTCAAGCCTTGCCTTTCTGTAAAGCCCTGAAAGTTCCCGATGCAGGCTTTCAATCGCATTGGCCTGACGGTCAAAGTCAAGGAAAAAAATCTGGGAATCTTTATTTATATAATCAAAAATTGAAAACTGCTTATCCCAAAGCATTGGGTAAAAAAGCTCCTCTCCCTCGCCTGTTCCGGAATTTTTAAGGTTTTCAATTAGATTCAGCCTGAACTCCATTGCTTTTTTTGTAAACGGAATTCTTGGATTTTCTGTATTTTCTTCGTTTTCCTTTTTATTGAATTTTTATCATATTCTGAAAAAAATGTTTTCCAGCTTTTCAATTAATTCTGAAGTCCAGATGACTTCTTTCATCGGATAAATTATCGCGCTCTCAATGTTTTTTATTGTTGTCTGGTTGTCAGCGTCAAAGATTTTTATTTCTTCAATCTGGTCAAAATCAAAAATTATTCTGAACGGATTTTCTTCTTCAGGAAGGAAAATATCAAGCACTTCTCCGCGCAGGCTGAATTCCCCCGGAACAGTAACGCGGGGAACTCTTGTGTAGCCGTTGTTTACAAGCCTGTCTGAAAGTTTTATTGTGTCAATCTGCTGCTTTTTTGAAAGCCCGAAAATATGGCTTCTGATATAATCCGGTGGAGGAAGCGGAGAAAGCAATACCCGCAGAGGAATGATAAAAATTCTTGGCTTGAATTTTAAAATATCCGAAAGGTTTGGGTTTTTATACGACATTTTTGCCAATGCCCCTGCCCTTTGTCCGAAAATTCTTGCGCCGGAAGGTATCGGGCGGTATGGAACTGAACTCCATGCCGGAATAATAGTGGTTTCGGCTTCCTCAAAAATGGTTTCCAGGTCAGATTTTATAGAAAAGGCTTCTCGTTCACTTTGAGTAAAGATAAAGATATTTGATGCATCTGAAGACACAGAAACGGCGCTTCCATTTTTTCCTGCGCCAAGTCCTGACTGGCTGTAATTCAATGCCTGAAGAAGCTTTCCGCTTTTTATGTCAGAGTAGTTCTTTATGAAAAAACTGTATAACGAGCCCTGCATTCCTCCGATGTTCACAGGATATGCTAAATTTTCGTCAAAAAGGCTGCCGACCGCTTCCTTTTCTAAACTCCAGTTTTTTATTAAATTATAAAGTGAATTTGCTGATAATGTATTCATAAATATTTGCCGATAAATAAATAAGGAAGTTCCAAATTGAACTGCGCTTAGGGAGTAAAAATTGAAACGACTTTTTGCCATTATAACAATTTTCCTTATTTTTGGACAGAGTATGTTCTCGGAAGAAAAAGAATCTTCAAAATATGATGATATGTCGGTGTCGATAAAATATTACGATAGAACAATGTATTATCCTGGAAATCCTGATACGAATCCGGTTTTTGTTCATATTTCGATAAAAAATAATTCTGCCCGGACAATGCGCTTTAAGCTTGCGGATGACCGCATGTTCAGCGTGGATTTTAATGGATACACAATAAAAAACCTGCAAATTCCGCAGACAGAAAATGTTATAAGAAAGAGAACAACTAACCAGACCGTTTATTTCAGGGAAATTTCACTTGAAACTGGAGAAGAATATTCTTTTGTTGAAAATTTAAAGGATTACATAGAAATTTCTGAGCCTTCCGTTTACTATGTTGAATTGAAATTTTATCCGGAGCTTTATAAGTCAAAATATTTAAGCGTTACGTCCAACCGTCTGTCCTTGGAAATTCGCCCTTCTCCTTCTGCCGCTTCTTCTGCGGTTCTGCCTGTAAAAAATAAATCGGCGGAACTTTTAAAACCGGAAGAAATTTCTCCGGATAAAGTTGTTGAGCAGACTATCATCGCCCGCCAGAAGTCTTTGTGGGATCAGTATTTCCTGTATCTTGACATAGAGGCTATGCTTCAGAGAAATGCTCCTGCAAAAAGAAAATACATCTCTTCTTCTGCTGAGGAACGTGCCAGAATGTTGAAAAATTATCGGGCGGATTTAATGCAGTCAAGAATTGACAACGACATTGTGGCTGTCCCTGATAAATTTGAAATTGAACGGACTGTATATTCAAAGACGGAAGGAACTGTGACTGTCACAGAATGGTTCAGGTATCCTAATTACCACGAAAAGAAAAGTTATGTATACAAGGTTCGTCAGCGCGAAGGTATATGGCAAATTTACGATTACACTGTAACTAATTTAGGAACTGAGTAAATGAAAGTTTTGTTGATTTCTGATGACAAAAAAAATCTGGAATTTCTCGAAAAAACGCTTTCTGAGAACGGCTGCGAAACGATAATTTATCATAGTTTTTTTAAAGCTTTGGACAACATGCAGGAAATAAGCCCGGATTTTTGCATTATCAGCGTTTCTGATTATCCAAGGCACTGGAAAGTTCTTGCCCAATTTGTAAAGAGCGGACTTTTAAGAAATCCGTGCAGGATAATTTTATTTTCCAAGGAAGAACTTTCAGAAGAAGAAGCTGAAAAAGCTAAAAAACTTGAGATTTCAGGGACATTTGAAAATCTTGAGGAAACAGGAATAAAAAAACTTGTTTCTCTGTTGAAATCTGACTTGAATAATAAAAATGAGGATAGCGGTGGCGGCAAGGACTGCGGACTTCCTGAAAAAAACAGAAAAAAATCACTTCTTGCTAGAATAGAGGCGATGAATGATGAAAAACAAAAAGGCTAAGTTTTTCTGTGAAAATTGCGGAGCCGAAGTTCCGGAAAATGCCAAATTATGCAAGAACTGCGGGAAATTTTTTATATCGGTTCGATGTCCAAAGTGCGGACGGACAGGAACTGGCAAAGAATTCAAAAAAGGATGTCCTTCGTGCGGATATGCCGTGGGAAAAGCAAATTTTACTTCAACTGAAAAAACATACAACAATTATATCGCGTTGAGCCATATTTTTGGTCAGAACGGCAGAATGGCAAAAAAAATAAAAACAGAAAGTTCCCTTCCCCTGTGGATTTATATTTTTACAGCTGGAATGCTTGTGGGCGTGATGATTGGTGTTTATAGCTGCATAAAATTTCCATCGTATTGACCTAAGTTTAAAATTCTGATAGATTTAATTATCTCTTTTCGCCCGGATGGCGGAATTGGCAGACGCGCTAGGTTCAGGTCCTAGTGAGGGCAACTTCTTAGGGGTTCAAGTCCCCTTCCGGGTAATTTTTTAAGAAAAAACTTTCTTCCTGTTTTGTAAGCGGGTTTATAAATTGTAAACCTGTCGCCATGAACTTCATTTGTGTATCTTTATTTTTTTCAAAGGGATTGTATATTTTGTCTCCGATAATTGGAAAATCAAGCCATGCAAGGTGGCAGCGGACCTGATGTCTGAATCCTGAGGAAATTTTACATTCAAAAACAGAATTTTTAAATTATTTTTTTGAAACAAGCCGGGCCTCTGTTTCATATTCTTTTTGCTTTCCTATTTTTTTTAGCGCGGCTTTTCCTGAATTTTCAGTGACAGGACGCACTTCTTTCAAGCCCTCGCCGTAATTTCTAAAAAATGATTTTATTTTTACGGGATTTCCTTTTTCCAGTTCCCCGCGGTTTCTTTTATCCGCCGGGGGATAACCTTGTTTTTCAACCGGATTTGTGTTTCCGTCGGACTTTCCGGCTGTTGAAATACATTCAGCCCTGTACGTTTTTATGAATTTTCCGGCATTTTGCTGGTCGAGCAAGGCATCGTAAGACAATTGAGAGGTTGCAATCAGCAGAAGCCCTGCTGTTTGTGTGTCAATTCTGTGCATAAGCCCATATTCAATAATTTTTCTTCCGCGCACATTCTTTATTTCGGGAAAAAGACAAATCGCCTGGTTCAGGGCGCTGCAGGTTTCGTGTTCTGCAAGCGGCGCGGAAGGAATTCCCTGCGGCTTAAAAATCACAAGAAACGGACGTTCCTGCGTAGGTTCAGAGATTATTTTTATTTTTTGCATTTTGATTTAACCTTAGGCATTACTTCCCTTGGAAATTTTTCCCGCAAAATTCTTATTGTTTCCATAAATCTGAACGGAACGGCAGCGGAGAACCTTTTGTATTTTTTATCCGGCGCAGTTTTTATTATCATTTGCCTTGAATGAAGCATAAGTTTTGCATTTGGAAATAAACTGTCGGGTTTTCCATAAATTGAATCACCTAAAATCGGACAGCCTAGATATTTCATGTGAACCCTTATCTGATGTGTTCTTCCTGTTTTTATTCTTACTCTGATTACAGAATAAGGACCATAGCAGGCAATGCAATGATACAGGGAACGCGCGTACTTTCCTTCTGTTGTTGCGGTTACAGCCTTGAATTTATGCCGATTTTTTTTATCCCTTATGATTTGAGTTCTTACATCGCCGCTTGAGGCAGGAGGCCTTCCTGTGACTATACAGATATATTCTTTCTGAACATGGCGCTCCTTGAATTGAAGGCATAGCCATTCTTCTGTATTTCTGTTTTTCGCGGTAATTATCAAGCCTGAAGTGTCTTTGTCCAGACGATGGACAATACCAGGCCGCCGTATTTTTAAAATCTGATTTTCTCCGACATCTTTTTTTTGAGGAATGGCTTTTTGCCCCCAATGATAAAGAAGCGCGTTTACTAAAGTTCCGTTCCAGTTTCCTGCAGCCGGATGAGTCACCATTCCCTGAAATTTATTCACAACTGTTACGTTTTCGTCTTCATAAACTATTCTTAGCGGAATGTTCTCTGGTTCTATGTTGTCGGGAATATTTTCTTCATAAAAAATATCAATACTGTCGCCGGCCTTTACTTTTGAAGAAAGCTTTGCATTTTTTCCGTTCAAAAGGAGTTCCTGGCAGCATGACTTTAATTTTGAACGGTTCATATCATCTGAAACTGATGCAACATACTGGTCAAGTCTTATGATTTCTGAATAATTTCCAGGAATTTCGATGTGCATGGTTTTCATGATTATTCTTCCGTTACTACATTAAGTTTTTTGCCTTTTTTTATATTTTTTCTGCTTTCTGCAGAAGGCTCTGGCTCAGTAATTGCTTCCGGTTCAGTAAGTCCTTCTTCCGGCTGTGTGTTCTCAATATCTTTCGGCGGGTTTATTTTTATCGCGTCGGGGTCTTCCCTTATGGGAGTTATTTGAATCTCAGGATTTTTTTGTTTTTTTAACTTTCTCTGCCTGTTGTTTCTTTTTATGGTGTGAACTATAAAATCTGTCAGACCTATTCCCGCGGAAATTCCTAATGATGTAAGAAGTATTCCGATTTGCTCGTCTGTTGAAAAACTGTTTTCATCGGTTGAAGAAAATGGATTTACAAATAACTTGAATCAAAGTTGTGGGAAGCGTATTTTCCAAAGGAATAGCCCAAGGTTGCGCTGAAAGTGATAAAAGGCATTGAACCTAGCGTTATAATTTCAGCGCGCCTTATGTCATGCAGAATTCCGGGAAATTCGTCTTTTTGATAAGGTTCAGGCGTTTCGCTAAAAACCGGAAAAGATGAGCTTAAAAGAGAAATTAAAACTGTAAAAAAAATAATTTTTTTCAAATTCTTTGTCCAAAAATCGCCGTGCCGACCCTTACTTCCGTAGAGCCTTCCTGAATTGCAATTTCAAAGTCATGCGTCATTCCCATACTTAGCTCATCAAGGTTAAAATTTTTGAACCTTGCCTGCATTTTTTCCGCAGTCTGCTTCATAACAGAAAATGACTTTCTGATTTTTTCTTCATCATCTGTAAAAGGCGCCATCGTCATAAAACCTCTTGGTATTATGTGCGGCGCATTTCCAGAAGAAATGTACTCCAGCGTTTCTTCCAGTGCATCTTCCGTTTTGAAGCCGGATTTTGACTCTTCTCCGGTATGGAATTCAAGCAAGATTTCAATTTTCTTTTCAAGACGGGCGCATTGTTTTTCAATTTCTTTTACAAGTTCAATTCTGTCTACAGATTCAATCATTGATGCGATTTCAACTGCTTTTTTTACCTTGTTTGTCTGGAGCTGCCCTATTATGTGAAGTTTCACTTCCGGGAATTTCTGAAAAACTTCCGGAAATTTTGAACAGGCTTCCTGAACTCTGTTTTCTCCAAAATCCATCTGCCCGGCGGCAATTGCGTCGTACACTGCTTCAACAGGATGAAATTTGCTTACAGCAAGAAGCTTTACGCTTCCGGCATTTCTTCCTGCTTTTATTTCAGCTTCTTTTATTTGTGTCCTGATTTTTTCAATGTTTATCTTAATTTGTTCATTCATAAGCATTTAGATTATATCAACATTAAGAATATCAGACAATAACAGTATATTTTCAACGGTTAGTGTTTCCGCTCGCCTTGATGGCTCAATATCTGCCTTTTTTAGCGCTTCCAAAGCCTTTTCATTGTTTGAAAGAAAAATAGAAAGATTGTTCCGCACATTTTTTCTCCGCGACAAAAAAAGCGCGCGCTGAAGTTTCATGAAATTTCCCGGATTTTTACAGCGCGGAAAATCAATTTTCTTTGTCATGGAAAAAGCCCTTGAGTCAACATTCGGACGCGGCCAGAAGTTTCCTCCTGCAAGATCCATTACAGGCTTCAAATCGTAAGCCCATTGGCATAAAATAGAAAAAGATGAATAATCTGGCGAGCAAGGTTTTGCGCAAGCCCTGAGCGCGACTTCCTTTTGAACAGTGAAAACCGCTCTTTCAAAGCGAATGTTATTTTCTATTGTATCTGCAATCAGCGTCGCGGCGATATTGTATGGAAGATTTCCAAAAAAACGCTCCGGCAATTCTGTCTGTTCCAGTGTTTTTTTCCATGTTTTTAGAACATCGCCTTCAACTACTGAAAGATTTCCTTTATCAATATATTCAGAAAAAAACTGCCGTATAAAATTTGCAAAACCCCTGTCAATTTCAAAAACAGTAAGCTTTGCGCCTCTTTTTAAGATTTCTTCTGTCATCGCTCCAAGGCCCGGTCCGACTTCCCAAACATTTGTTCCTTCAGAAAGTTCCAGGGCATCTGCAAGTTTTTCCCGTGCATTCTGATTTAATAGAAAATTCTGTCCGAATTTTTTTTGCATGGCCATTCCGTTTTTTTCAAGAAAAGTCTTTAAGGCCAACGGAGAATTGTAGTCCGGATGAATTAGTTTTGGCATATTACGTTCCCGCTGAATATAATGGAAATTTTGCAAATATCATGACAATAAAAAGCAATAGAATTATAAATTATTTTCAGAAAAAAATCAGCGGCTGGAACAAAAAAAGGAAAAAAATCAGGCAGATTATTATAAGAAGAAGTCCGGAATAAATAAAAATTGTAATAAGGGGCGAAATTACCACGGTTGATATTATTCCGACCGGCGCAAAAGTGTCCATCATTTTTAGGGAAATCGGCGCTGTGAAAAATTGCGCGCCTGTGCTTGCGCTTATTGAATCAGTAAGTTTTTCAGGAGTTTTTATTATCAGCAGAAATTTAAAAAATTCTGACATTAAAAGGATTCCTGCCAATGCGGAATAACTTAGAATAAACGCCGCCTCAAAAATATCTTCCGGCTTTAATGAAACATGAAGCAAAAAAGAAGTTGAAAGAACGTGCAGCATTGAAAAATCTTTTAGTTTTAAAATAACCGCCGTAAAAGAAATTATTGTGCATAAAAATGCCCTGAAAAGCGATGGCGTGAATCCGGCAAAATAGACAAAAAGCACTACGGCAATAAATTGAAATAGCATTGTTTTTTTTGCAGAGATAAGTTTTCCGGCGGTTTTGCCGGCGATTCCTGAAAACAAATTTAGATGCATTCCGGAAAGCGCAAGAACGTGAGAAAGTCCCGCATTTTTAAAATTCTCGCCTACAGAGTTTTCTGTGTATTCCCTTATTCCTGAAAGCAAAGCCAGAAGCAATCCTCCGGCAGCTCCCCAGGCATACATAAGTCTTCTAAACTGAATTCTAAGGACTGCCCGTGTCTTAAAAAAAAGTTGAACGATTTTTTTGTGGCGAGGATTAAGATTTTCCACATTCCCGGCGACAAATAAATCTTCTGCCGTTGATTTTCCTTTTGCGCGGATAAAACTTCCCTGCTCGCAAAGAACGTATCTGTTGTCCTTTATTGCGGTATAAAGTTTTCCCGGAAAATGCGCCTCGATTTGTTCCGAAGGAACAAGAACCTGAATTATTCCTTCAGCGCTTCCGGCGGCGCCATTATTGTCCTTTGCGTCAGAAAGCTTTATTTTAAGTCTGTAATATTTTCCTTTTGAAGTTTTTACAGGATTTGAAACAACACATCCTGAGATTTCTGAAAGATTTTTAAAACTAAGGACAGAGCGGTATTTTCCAGTATTTTTTACAGGAATTATTTTTCCATACAATAATGCCGCGACAAAAATACTTGCCAGAACCAGCGGATGGAATAATTTTAACTTGATTCTTCTGTTTTTTACCATTTCAGTTTTGCCAGGGATTCCCGAGCCTCGGCAATAACTGTGTCTGAATAATTGTAATATGTAACTGCAAGCAATGAATCAAAAGCGTTTTTATCACCAATAGCTCCAAGAGTTTTTATCAATGAGAGAACTACCGGCTCGGAAACGCTCGATTTTTCATCTTCCATAGTTTTATTAAGTTTTGAAAGATATGAAGAAAGTTTAGAAACACATTCAATTGGCGAAGTTTCCGCAATTCCTTCTATGACCAGACAGAAATTCTTTTCATTCATCTGAGAACTTTCAAATTCCCTGACGGCTATGTCAAAAAAACTGATAGTTGTTCCAGATGCCCTAGTCCATTTTAAATCTTTCAGAACGCTGAATGAATCTATTTGCAATGAAATAAGTTCTTCACCTGCCGAACCAGAATTCTCATATATATATATAGTCCGGGAAAGCACGCTTTCTGAAATTTTTGCGCAGAAAATCTGATTGTCTTTCTGGTTTCTGATTACAAAATCAAAAATTTTCCTGCATTCGGAGGCATTTCCTCTTTCTATTATTTCAATAAGTTCTTTTTCGGCTTTTACGCATAGAAGCCCCATTGCTTTTTCATTTTCATTCAGATATTTCTGCCATTCAGTTTTTTTTGCATTGTCCATAAGAATCCTGAATGAATCAGCATCGCCGATATTTCCAAGAGTATGAAGTGATGCCAGTAAAACAGCCCTGTTTTCTGTCTCCGGATTGCAGTGTGATAAATATTCATTTAGGGCGGCCTTAAATTTTTCAGTCGAAATATTGAGCTTTGAAATTTTATTGAGAACTGCAATTTTTACAGTTTCATCCTCAAAAATATTGTAAAGATTTAAAAATTCTTCTGAAAGTGTGTTTTTTTCATCTTCGGAAAGTCTATCTGCATAACTTTGCGGAACGGCAAGAATTCCTGAGACTGCGAGGGCGGCAAGCTCCCTGTCTTTTCCAAGAATCTCTTTGTTTTCTATTGCAAAATCAATTGCCCGCTTAGAAAGTTCCTCCACATCTTCTTTTGTCGCGGATTTTACCGCCGCAGTTTTTTCAGCAAGGTTTCCCTTTACAAAATTCCTGATATTTTCCGTCGCTTCAGAAAAAATTATTCCTGTGCAAAAAAAAGATAAAATTAAAATCAAAGCGTTTTTTTTCATATTATTCTCCGTTGGAAACTTGTTCCGGCAGGTTTTCAAGCGTTTCTTCTTCCGGAATTTTTATTTCTTCGTTTTTTTCAGTATCTGACATTTTTTTTGCATTTGAAAGAACATCATCGGTGTCCGCAATTTTTTCTGAAATCGCCTCGGCTTTTTCCGCCATTATTTCACCCTGGGCTTTTTCGTTTCCTTCTTCCTCCTGCCCGTTCTCTTCATCCGTGTCTGTAAGCGACATGGCATCATAAATTTCTTTTTCGCTGTCTGACATAATATTGTAAACGTAGCTAAGAATCTGATTTTTCATCTGCGGTTCTATGTGTATACATTCAAAGTGAAGCCTGGACTGGTTCAGCTCTTCATTGTATTCCACCGTACGCACTATTCCAAACATTACGACAAGACGGTTGTTCACCTGAAACTGAAGCCTTATCTGAATATTGGGAATGCCTTTGCCGCCAATCCGAATCAGCGCGCCGTTTTCAGAAATATCTTCAAGAAGGCATTTATATCCGGGCTTTGTTTCTATTACGTTGTAGTCAATTACTTTTTCCTTTAAAATATAAAGATCTGCAAAGATATGGCATTTTGAGCGTATGGCATTTCTTTTCTGAGTCCTTATAAGGTTCGCTGTGTGCTTCAAGAAGAGAGCCGGCTTTCCAAGAAAAAGGTCTTCATGCGTTACTGTCGTGTCAAAAACGTAGCGCGCGTCACCTGTCCGCCATAAATAGACATTGACTGTCTGTCCTACCCAGTCTTTTCCGTCAACGGTAATCTGACCTTGCTGAGTGGGAAGCTTGATTGTAAGCTCTCGCCCGTTGTTTACAATTTCAGAGGAAAAAACTCCTTTTCCCGGAAGAATTATCCTTAGTTTCTGATGATTTGAAAGTGACTGGGTTGATTCAAGTCCTCGTTTTTTATCCTCGTTTTTTTCAATTTTATTTCTGAATTCATAAAGTTTTGTCAGAAGCCTCTGGAATTTTGAGGCATTTATTACTCCTCCGGCTTCCGCTTCGGTTTTTATGTGGGAAATACACTTTGTAAGCGATGGCATTGAATAAAAAAGAGAAACAGGCTCTTCCATATTGCATATCTGAGAAACATTCCACAGCGTGGTCAAGTCTGATAGACTGAATCTTTCATCAATACCGCGAAGAAAAAAATTAATTTTTTCTTTGAAGAGTAAATATAATTTAAAAAGTCCTGCAATTATTGCTGCAGAAATAAAAAATGCCACAAAAACGTAAGACATGGATATTTTCCTGATTATAATATATTATCATATAAAAGATGAAAATACATTATTTTTTTAAGGAAATCGCCGTTTTTTCGGCAGTTTTTGTTTTTCTTCTGTTCCCTTCTCTTTCACAGGGAGCCGTCAGGGAAGGCGCTTTTTCAGCATGGAATTTTCCGTTCCAGCAGTTCGTTTTTATGGCTTTTTCATTTTTTTTCATAGCATTCGAGCTGAACCTCTATTCTTTTTCCTCTTTAAAAAATTTTCTGTTTCCGCCATTTTCAAAAACCAACTTAAAACGCGGGATGTTTTTTTTCTTCCTGGGATTTGCCGCCCTTGCTGCTTTAGCGTTTTTTTTCCAGATTCTTGCAGGCTTTGTTTTGGAGGACGGACGCAAATCTCAGAATTTAAATTTTACTGCTCCGGAAAATGTAAAAACCTGGATTTTCTGCATTCTGACTTTTTTTTCAGGAGCGATACTTGAAGAAAATATATTCAGGCTCTATCTTCCGTCATTTTTTAGAAAACTTTTTCCGCAAAAATACCTAAGCGGATTTCTTTCAGCGGTTCCGGAATTTTTTCCGTGCATTTTGTTTGCCCTTTGCCACCGTTATCTTGGGCTATTCGCAGTTTTAAACGCTTTTTCTGCTCATATTGTCCTTCGTCTTATGTTTTTCAGAACTTCCAGTCCTGTTTTAAATTATTCCGTTCACTTTTTTTACAATATTCTGAATGTTATTTTTATGATTGCGGCAAAAAATTGAGCTAAAAAATGTTTTCAGGATTCTGAAAAAACTTCCATAAGCCGTCCGTACGTCCATCCGCTTATTTCAGCCGAAAAGTCACAATGCTTGTTTTTATATGTAAGTATGTAGTCTTCATTAAAAGGAATGATTTTTAATAAAAGCCGGCTGTCTGAAAATTCAACTTCAAGAAATTCCTGGTTTTCGGAAATTTCAGGTTTGGGGCATATTTTTCCGTGACGGAGTGAAATGACAGTCTCTGCTTTTTTGATAAAATCTTTAGAGGAAGGAATAAGCGTTTTTCTTTTTCCGTTTTTTATTAGACTGATTTTTTGAATCTGTTCTGAAGAAATTTTGCTGTTCCCGAAATTCCATACGATTTCCGGGCAAACCCAAAAATCTGCGCTTGTTGTAAGAAAAGGCGAAAAATCCGCTTCTGTTTTGAACGTCCCGCTTGATGAAGGAATTTTTACAAATCTTTTTGTTTCTGTTATGTCGGTTTTTCCAACAAGAATTGAAGTTGTTTTTCCGTTCTTAAGCTGGTATGAGATTTTTGAATTCATAGTTTTTTTCATTCAAAATTGTTCCAGAGCTTTCCGCTTTTGTGATTTTCCTTATTTTTTTTAAAATCTGTATGAAGTTTTCCACAATTTTCTGGTCCGCAGGAAAATCGCAGTTCTTTTCATTGCTGTTCCCTGTAAAGAATCCGCCTTCGTTTTTTAAAATCAGCGACGTTTCGGGAGTTTCAATGATAATTTTTTTCAATTTCCTTGTCATTTTCTGGATTTAAAAAAAGAAGTTTCGTAGGTTTTTTTATGAAATTCTGTTTTTTTTCAATTAAAAAACTTAGCGGAAAAAGAAATACCAGAAATATTGTAAAAAAAATAAGTATTTTATCTTTCATCTTGTTTCCTCAGCATTTTAAGTCTGTTCAGATTGAATAAAATTCCTGCCAAGACAATAACAGCCGGAACAAAAATGAACATACAGCACAAAGTTTTGTTCTTTGCAGAAAGGAATAATTCTGCGCTGTATGTTTTAAAGAGGCCGGTATTGCTTAGCAGCGTTGAATGTTCGTGTATTTCAGCAAGATTTTCTTCTCCGTTCAGTTTTAAAATCTGGTTCACAAGAAAATCAAGGTTCCTGTAATCGCCGGTTTCTCCGCCGGTGTATCCAAGCATAAGGCTGTTTACAAAATACTGGTCGGGTACAAGAACCAGTTTTCTGTCTTTTGAGCTGAGCGCGGCAATCCTGGTGCTTTTTTCCTGGTCGTATTTTTTTTCTTTTATGACAAACGGATTTGTTTCAAAAAGTTTTTCCTTGCTTAGGCTGTCCGGTTCTATTGTCCAGGAAATAGGACTTGTAAAAAGCAGAGGCTCAGTGTCTTCTGTCTGAACAAGTTCTGCCGGCCAGTATTCTGTAATTCCCTGGGGAGCATTTTTTTGCGGCATAATATTTATCCACATAGGATAGTTTATCTGCTGGCTATAAACGGATGACGCGGGTGTTCCGTCTTCATTCTGATTGCTTTGCATAAGAATTCTTGCGCATGAAATATCCGCCATAAGGTTTTCTGAAAAACTGAAGCCTAGATTATCAAGCATTCTTATTAGATTCTGATTTTCAGGTTTTGTTATGTACCATGAATTTTCAATATCAGCATTGTAAGGTGAGACCGCAAAAAAGACGGAATTGCCTTTTTCAATATATGAATAAATTTCTTCACACTGTTTCTGTTATTTTATCTGAGCCGAAAACCGCGAGCACCGGATTTTTTTCAAGCTGCTCCTTGATATTTTCATCAAGATTGACAGCATTCACTTCAATTCCGTTGGAATTCAGCCATGGAATGACGTATCCGTAATCGGCAGAAAGATTCATTCCGTTTCCAGCAATAATGTTCACGCCGCGCTTTTTTTCTGAAAAAAGATTTATCAGTTTTGTGTCTATGTCGTACTCCAGTGTGTTTGTTGCAAGAATAAAAGGAATTGCCTCTGTCCTGTCCATGTATTCAAGAATAACCGCAGAATAAATATTCAGGTATTCAGTCTTATTGTTTCCGATTACCGGAATCTGCCGCGGAAAGATTCCATACTGTTCAATTTTTTTTGCATTTTCAGCTTTGTCCGTATTGTAAATTTTAAGGGAAATATTCTTGTGCTCAGAATATTCTTTAAGAATCTCCCGGATATTTTTTGCTTCGGGATAATAATTCAAAAGGCTTCTGCTTTGAAAAAGCGAGATTTCAACAGTATCGGCCGCCTCTTCTGTGAGTTTTTTTGAATATTTTGAAATTGAATATTTATTTCCTTTTGTAAAATCGAACCGCGCGTAAAATCGTGACGAGTCAAGAAGCAAAAAAAGCGAGCAAAGCAAAACAAGAAATGCGCGTTTTTTTTCTTTTTTTGAAAATATTTTTCCGTTGTTTTTCTCAGAAACCAGGACTGACAAAAAAACAAGGAGCGCGGAAACATCTGAAAAATAAATCAAATCCCTTGTGTCAATGATTCCTTTTGCCGCCGCATCAAAATGATGGTAAAAACTGAACATTTTTATTATTTCAGCAAAAAAAACTCTGTTTCCTGCAAAAACAGAAAATAAACTTATTCCATTAAAAACTGAAAGGGCAAAAATTGAAATTATTGCTGAAACAGCCTTTGCTCTGCATAGCTGGGAAAAGAAAACGCACAGGGCTGAAGAAACCGCGCCGTAAAAAAAAGTCATCAGAAATCCTGAGAAAACTTGCCCGATTTCAATATTCCCGAACAGATTTACGCAGAACGGAACTAAAAATTGAGGAAGAAGGATTACAGAAAACTGAACAAAAAGGGAAATCCAACCTGCAAGGATTTTTTTTGCTGTGCAAAGCGGAATTATTTCATCATAAGAAGAGATGTTTTCATTCAATTTTAAAAGCGGAACTATGATTGCAGAAATCAGTGGAATCGCATTAAAAAAATAATGAAAATCCGTTGTGCCGTTTCCGCCGAAAAATTTCTGAACAAAGAAGAATTGTCCCGAAACAAAAATATTAAAAAAATCAGCGCAGAAATATAAAAACGCCTGTAAAAATATTATAAAGTTTATATTTAATATAATTTTTCATCAGATTCTTTTCCTGTTGCTTTTAAGAACGCTTTTTCAATGTTTTCAGAGCCGGTTTTTTCAAGAATTTCTTTTTCCGTTCCTTCCATGGCAATTGCGCCGTTATGCAGAATATAGATTTTTGTACAAAGCGCTTCGACTTCCTGCATAAGGTGTGTGGAAATCAAGACTGTCCTGGTCTCTGCGATTTTTTTTATAAGTTTTCGCATTTGAATTATTTGCGCCGGATCCAGTCCGTTCACAGGTTCATCAAGAACAATGTTTTCAGGGGAATGAATCAACGCCTGCGCAAATCCAAGCCGTTCACGGAATCCTTTTGAAAGCGTCCCGATTTTTTTTGAAAGAACCTCCGAAAGTCCGCAAAGAAAAATCGTCTTTTCAAAATCTTCTTCCGAAACTGAAAACTGCATCTTTACAAGGCGAAGGTATTCTTCAACTTTTAGCTTTTCAGGAAAAATTATCTGTTCCGGAACATATCCGGTAAGCTTTTTTGCCTTTTCAATGTCTTCCTCGATGTTGAATTTTACGCCGTTTTCATCTTGCATCAGAATTTTCCCGGAAGTTGCAAAATGGTTTCCGGTTATTGCCTTTATGATTGTTGTTTTTCCAGCTCCATTAAGTCCCAAAAGCCCGGTAATCTGTCCTTTTTCGGCTTTTAGGCATATATTTTTGACCGCAAAGAGATTTTTTTCATAGCTTTTTGAAAAATTTATTAGTTCAATCATCTTTAGTCTTCATAAGGAATTTCATAGTGCGCGCGGTCGCGGGAAAGTTCTGCCTGCGGATATATTTCCTGCGCCTGCGCAAGAAGTTTTTCAAGCTCCCTGTCCGTGTATCTAGGACTATAGTGAATCAGCGCCATTCTTTTTGATTTTGAATCCCTTGCAATCCTGGCAGCCTGACTTGCCGTCATGTGCTTTTTTTCTTTTGCCTGGTCTATAAGCTCATCTTCGAACATTCCTTCGCAAATCAAAAGGTCTGAGTCTTTTACTTCTTCAGCGATTGACTCTTTGTACAGAGTGTCTGTAACAAAACTGAATTTACGGCCTTTCCGCGGTTTTCCCATGACATCAGACGGATGAACGGTTTTACCGTCTTCAGTAATTACATCCTGGCCTTTCTGAAGTTTTCCCCAGAGCGGTCCGGCAGGAATTCCAAAGGAGGCGGCTTTTTCCGGATTGAATATTCCAGGGCGGCTTTCTTCTTCAAGAGTATAACCTACGCAAGTTTTTGTGTGGTCAAGCGGAAATGCCCTTATTAAAAAACCGTCGCCTTTGTGGACTTCGCAAGGCGCTGCAATTTCTTTTACGATGATGGGGTAATTTATATACATATCAAGCACTTTCCGGCTGGATTCAATATATTCGGCAATTTTCGGCGGTCCGTAAATATAAAGCGGCTCTGTCCTGTCTACCTGCGCTGAAAGCATAAGAATTCCCGGAAGTCCGGTAACGTGGTCTGCGTGCGTGTGAGAAACAAAAATCGCGCTGATTTTTTTCCATTTTAAATTAAGACGCCTTAACGAAACCTGAGTTCCCTCACCTCCGTCAAAAAGAAAAAGGTCTCCGTCCCGCCTGAGCAGCACAGATGTAAGATGTCGATAAGGTAACGGCATCATTCCGCCACAACCCAAAACAAAAGCTTCCATATTCATAGTAAAATGATTCTAATGGAAATTCTTTTTTGTTTCTATACAAAGCGTTTTTTTTGTCAGCAAGGGATTTCGCAGAGCCTGATTCAGTTTTATGCCTTATCTTCCGCGAATTTTCTTGAGTATTTTTTTGTGCCAGAAAGCCCTTGCGTTTTCTGCGGCAGAATACGGTTTATACAAAATGCTTGCCGGAATGTCAAAAGTTCCAGGCCTGTGGATATTTTTTCCGCCGAAACCGGTCTTGAACATATAAAGTCCATGCATCGGATGGTTCGGCGCGTCGGTTGGCGGCATTCCGTACATATCGTAATATTCGCTTCCGTAAGATTTTGCGTCTTTTATCGCAGTCCACTGAAGCAGAAAATTCGGCATTAAATTTCTTTTTTTATTGGACGAACATCCGTAAAGATAAATGCTTTCTGTTTTGCTGAACAAAGTAATGATTGCGCCTAAATAATCTTCTTCATGTTTTGCAATGTAAAGGCTGATTAAAGGAACATCTTTTCCGGCGTTTATTTCGTCCGAACTTTTTTTCAGAAGATCTTCATAATATTTTTTTGAATGAATCGAGATTCCGTCGCGTTCCGCCGTGATTTTGTACAAATCATAAAAAATATCAAGATATTTTGAAAATTCCGGGTTTTCGCCGGTTATTTTAAGAATCTCAACACCTTTTCTTTCGCTTAGGTTTATGTTGTAGCGCCATTTTGGCTTCATTGCAGAAAGAATTTCGTTTTCTTCCGGCAACAAATTTATCTGTGTTGAATCCGGCGGCTGAATGTCGACTTTGTTTTTTTTAATTTTCAGCCTGTCTGCAAAAGAAACCACACGCACGCCAAGATTAAACTCGTCGCGCTCTTCCGGGGAAAGAAATTCCACCGAAGGGTCAAAGCGCAGGCAGAGCAAGTTTTTTGGCAGCATTTTTTTCAATGCATCCGCAATGTCGGAAAGCATATTGCAGAATTCAATTGTCTGTTCGCCCGCGGAAACATTGCAGAACGGAAGCGATGGAAAAAGCGGAATATATGCGATTGTAAAACGAAGGAAGCCTTTTCCAAATTCTCTGGTCAAAACAGAAACTTCCGTTGTTTTTGCTGAAAGCTCATGTTTTAGCGGCTCATCAGGAGAAAGCTCAATCTGGTACCGTTCATTCTTCCAGCCGTGGGAAGCTTTAAAATCCGCCCAGAACGGAGTCTGCTGAAAATGACCGGAATTTGTAAGATTCGTTTTTTCAATTTTTTTTATTGCAACGGAAAACACGTTAGTTTACTCCGCCATTTTCAGTAAATTCGGTAAAAATAACCTTTCCGTCCGCCATAAGCTTCTTTCCGCCGATTTCAACGTTCTTATTAACGACATTTATTGCTATCTGGAAGAAAGTGTCCGCCGAAATCTTAGAAGGTTTTTCAGCATTTGCGTCGTCGCCTTCAAGTATAACTTTTGTTCCTGGAGCAGCCCATGGCGCGGTTATTGGCTCAACGCAATCTTTTCCGTCCGCATCCTTGTAGTCGGCGGCAAGAAGCATTCCCCGGCTTTCTATTCCGCGCATTTTTCTTGGAGCAAGATTATCCGCGATTACAACGTGCTTTCCCAAAAGCTCAGATTCTTTCAGGTAAGGAACAAGTCCTGACTGAATAACGCGGTCTGTTCCGCTTCCATCGTCAAGGTGTTCAATATAAAGCTTGTCGGAGTCTGGATTCCGCTCTACGGAAACAATTTTCGCTACTTTAAGCTGTATGTTTTTTGCAAAGAATTCAGGCTGTTTTTCCGCCGGAAGAACTTCTGGCTCAGTTTTCTTCTCCTGTTTCTTCTGTTTTTTTTCTGCCTTGCCGCCTTCTTTTCTTTCTGTTTGAGAGCCGGCGAATTTAGCGCGGAATGCAAGCATTGTCTTTTGATCCATCGGAGTAAAGTACACCGCAGTCTCGCCTATTTCAGAAAGTCCGGTTGTGCTTCCCAAATCACTCCAGTCAAGACCTTCGGTTGTTTCCTTTCCAATTTGAGATTCCCGTATTGATTTTCCAAAATATCCCATGACTTGCTGTGTGTACTGCGGCATATACGGATTCATCATTATCATAAGGTCTTTTATGATGTAACAAAGGTTGAACAGAAGGCTTTCCGCTTTTTCCGGTTCGGTTGTCCTTGTTTTCCAAGGCTCTGCGGCCTGGAATTTTTTGTTGCAAAGGTCGGCGATTTCAAACATCGAGCGGAATGCGTCTTTTAGGTTCGCCCACTCAAGGTTTTCTGTGGCCTTTGCCTCAAGTTTTTTTACTTCTGACCAAAGCTCTTCATCTACCGGGGCGGAAGGAATTTTTCCGCCGTAATATCTTGTTACAAAAAGCAATGTCCGGTTCACAAGATTTCCCAGATTTCCAATAAGCTCGCTGTTCATTTTTTCCTGGAAATCCTTCCACGTGAACTGGAAATCCTGCTTTTCAGGCCGGTTGTAGAAAATATAGAAACGCCATGCGTCCGCCGGAATTCCTGATTCAATGGCGTCCGTTCCAAAAACGCCGATTCCGCGCGACTTGCTGAATTTTCCGTCTTCATAATTAAGGTATTCCGTGGAGCTCATGTGGTAAAGTTTTGTCCAGTCGTGTCCAGAGCCAAGCAATGTGCATGGGAAAATTACTGTGTGGAAAGGAATATTGTCCTTGCCTATAAACTGGAACAAGTCAACGTGTTCCTTGTTTTTTCCTTCTTCACTTTCAGAAGGAAGCCACCAGGATTTCCAGTCAAAAGATTTTTTTCCGGCTTTTATAAGCTCATTTGCAAGCTGCTTTGTGATTGACATGTATCCGATAGGCGCATTGAACCATACGTAAAAGACTTTGTTTTCGTAGCCTTTTTTAGGAACAGGAATTCCCCATTTTAAATCCCGGGTTATCGCGCGTTCGTTCAATCCATCGCGAATCCATGCTTTTGTAATATTTACGGCATTGTCAGCCCATTTTCCTTCAACAGAAACTTTTTTCATCCATTCATCAAGTTTTCCGCTGATTTTAGGAAGGTTTATGTAAAGATGTTTTGTTTCTTTTACTTCCGGAGTGCTGGCACAAGTTGAACATCGTGGCTGCTTTAATTCCGTCGGGTCAAGAAGAGAGCCGCATTTGTCGCACTGGTCTCCGCGGGCATCCTCATAGCCGCATTTAGGGCAGATGCCGTGCACGAATCTGTCCGCAAGGAACATATTGCAGTGATTGCAGAAAAGCTGGTTGTTCGTGTGTTCTGTAATCAAGCCGTTTTTATCAAGGTCGTTGAACAAATCCTGAGTGATTTCTGTGCATTCGTCATTTGAAGTTCGGCCGAATTTATCAAATTGATATGAAACCAGTCATAAATTTTTGTATGCTCGTTGTAATAATAATCGCAAAGTTCGCGCGGAGATTTTTTTTCTTCAAGTGCTTTTGTTTCTGTTGCGGTTCCGTATTCATCTGTGCCGCAGATATAAAGTGTGTCATAGCCCCTGTTTCTGCAAAAACGGGCAAAAACATCGCCTGAAAGCATCTGAATAAGGTTTCCGAGATGTGGAATATTGTTTACATAAGGTAAAGCGGATGTTATTAATCTTCTGTTCATAAAGATTATTATAAAGTTTTTTGCATAGTCTAGTCAAATATAAGAAAAATTTCCGGAAGCTCAAAAAGGCTCAGGACAAGCGGTTTATTTTTTCTTCTGGCTGAATATGCTGAAGTTTATGGTTTTTTCCATCTCCATTCCAGGCGTAAGCACAATATCCCAGAACATTGTGTTCGCAAAAGTCATTCCCGCCGGAATAAGTTCTCCTGTTGTGTATTCAGGTCTTTTGAAGACAATCGGATTAAAGGACATTCCGCATGATTCGTTCGGCTCAAAAACAAAGGTTATGTTGTTGTCTGTATCCGTTACCCATATTCCTTCAACATCGCTAAGTTTTCCAGAATCGTTCAGCTCATAGGATGAGGTCTTTGTGTTGATTTCCTGCCTTTTTCCGTTCGTCACAATGTCAAGGCTGAAGGCATTGAAGTCTTTCGCATTGAAATTTGTCTGCGCAAAGCTTGATTCAACTGCAAATTTCGCCTTTAAAAGCTCGTCGCTTTCATTTTTCAAGATATATTGAATCATCATTCCGCTGGAATAGCAGACATATTTTTTCTTCAGCGATATTTTCTGCCTGTTCTGAAATTTTGCCTCAGCGACAAGCTTTACTTCCTTGCGCTGGGAAGAAAAATCCAGTTCGGAATAGATATATTTTGAAAAAATTCCGTTTCCCGACGGTTTGTTCTGAATATATGCGTTAAATTCATCTTCGCTGAAAATATGGTCGATAAAAAGTCCGCGCTCGTAGTTGTCGTCATAACCTTCAAATTCTTTTACGCAGTTCAAGTTGTCCGCAAAATTGCCGGAATTCTGAAGGACGTCCAGTTCACGGATCGCTCCGCCGCCAAGACTTATGACTGCAAAATATTTGTTCATGCGGCATATATATTCGTTCAGTCCATCTCCGGTGTAATCGTAGGAAACAAAGGTTTCCTTGAATTCTCCGCACTGCCGGGCTATTTTTTCCGCTTCAGTAAGTTTTTTGTATGCCTGCTGACGATATGTCGCGCTTACAAACGCGCCTTTTGAAGTGCATATAAAGCCGTCTCCGTTCTGGGCTTCCCAAAGTTTTTCGCGCGCAGAAGTCTTCCGTAGTTTGTCGCCATGGCTCTGGTTTACGAGCATGCTTACATAAAGCATCCTGTCGTAAAGAGCTCGGCTCTGCGGATAAATCTGAAAAAAATCATAAATCGAAACAGGATAATGCCGGTCGGCTTTTACAGCGCGGTATGGCTCGATTCCCCACTGCCCGACTTCCCTGCTCATTCCGGAGGCAATGTAGACAGGAATTCTAAGCTTTGCTTCCTTTACCAGCGTAATTGGAGTCGCAAAATCAAAAAAATCTTTTTTCTCGCTGATTTCCCTATATAGTTTTTCAAGATATCCGCTTCTTAAAAGACTTTGAAATTCTTCATGCGTAAACTGGATATTCAGACCTTTTATACATTCTTTAAGCGGCTTCGGCGAATTTTTTGATGATTTTGCAATTTTTTTAGAAATAAGGTTCAGGTAATCCCTTGGATCATCCTGAATCTCCGGTTTAAATTCCTGGTACAATGGCAGGATAGAAATAGTCTTTCCCTTGTCAGACATTATAAGGGGAACAAATTTCTGTTTTTCATCAGGAATTAAAGAGTCATCAAGAAGAACATAGTCCATTCCGCAGTTGTAAAAGCATGACACAAGCGAATAATCCCAAATGCTTGCGCACAGAGTTATTCCGCGCGGTCTTTTTCCTGTTACCGAACGCAGCGTTGAAGTAAGGAATTCAATCTGGCCGGTTCTGTCCATGGGAAAAAGCAGAGGAAAAGCCGGATCATAGTAACCGCCTCCAAGAATTTCAATCTGCCTTCTTGAAATGAGTTCCCTGAGAATTTCAATAAATTCCGGATATTCTTTCTGCAGAAAATCAATCTGTACACCGTTAAATGCAAAAGACATACGGAATTCCGGATGAGAGTAAAGGAATTTTGCCGCAGGTTTATATACGTTTTCATAGTCCTTTTCAAAAATTTCTTTTTGTTCCGGACCTATGCGTGAGGATTTTAAACTGTAGCAAATGTGAACCTGACTCATTGACTTTTATATTTTTGCCTATTAATGAATTTTGTTCAACATTTTATAGCACGATTTCCATATTTTAAACTCATTTTTTTCTGAAAAAGACAAAGTTTCTGTTTTTCCAAAAGAGCCGCAGCTTGTAAGAGGCTGTTCTGTGTTGCTGCACATTACAATTTCCGTTTTATTCGCAGGAACAAGTTTTATAAGGTTTTTAGGACAGAAAGAAACGCACTTTCCGCATCCGTTGCAGAGTCCGTTTATTACCGCTGTTCCATTTTTTATATAAATCGCTTCCTGCGGGCATATTTTCATGCAGTCACCCAAGCCAATGCAGGAAAAACGGCAGTCGTTCAATGAACCGCAGGCAGAATTTATTATTGCGCAGGATTGAGCTTTTTTTGCGGAAAGCGGGATGCTCTTTCGGAATGTCTTATTGCAGCTGCATAAGACCACTGCCCGCTCGGTTATCTCGCATTTCTGCTCAGGCTCATAAAGTTTTTTAAATTTATGTTCAGTCTCGGAAACAAGCATTTCATTTTTTATGTTTGACTGTTTTTTTACGGCAGGAACAAAAAAAATCGCAAGGAACACAATAATAAGGGAAACTGAAATCAATATTGCGGAAAGCAAAAGAATTTTTAATATCATGGAAGAATCCTCTGGTTTAGCCATGAAACATTTCCAACTGCCAGCACTGTAACGATTATGGCGATTGAAACGAGCACAAGGCTTTTTTTGTTGCCGTGAACTTGAAACGTTCCGACTATGTCAATTCTTTTTTTTACGGAATAAAGCAGAGGAATAAGAATTAAAAAAGAAATGAAACTGCAGCAAGAGATAAGCGCCACGTCTGCAATATTAAGACTTTCGTTTAGGGCAAGCAATACAATCAGAAAGGAAAGGCTGAAGTCCGAAGCTGTTTTTTTTGTGACAATACGAATCAATGTCTCTATGACAACCGAGACAACAAAGAAAATAAGCAGCGCCATAAACGGATAAAGTTCTGCAAGATTCAAAGGCAAAAGAAAATATTTAAGCACAAGCCATGCAAGGACAGAAGTGCTTAAGATGTTTGTAAGGATTTTTATGACCGGCAAAGCCAGCTCATGGATTGAATCGCAGATTATTGTCGCGGAATTTAATCCTACACCGTAAAGGATTACCGCTGAAGAAAAGAAAATGTAATAGAAAGCTGTAAAAAACACTTTAGTTACCTGCCTTTTTTACAATTTGAAGTTTTTTTTCTATGCACAGATAAAGTGAAAGAAGAAGCGCGTTTAAAACCAGAGAGCCGGGAATCGTGGCAAAAAAAGTTGCGAAAGAAATTCTGCTCTCTGAAAAAATGACCGCTTCAAAATGTCCGCCGGCAGCCGGAAGAGTTATTGTGCCAAAGCCAATAATATCCCGCAGCAATGAAACAAACAGAATGTATGACGCAAAACCCAGGGCAACAGGCATATTTTTGGAAAGAGATTCCTTTAGCGTCATATTGTTGTCTTCCAGCAGAAAAACTGTCGTAAATGTTGAAATAGACGGAAGAAAAATAACGAAGCTAAGCTGCAGCGCGATTACCGGCATAATCTGAACCAGAATCTGCTTGAAAAATACCGTAAAGAATATCACAAAGCACAGGATAAGAACCTGCTCAATTTTTTCAAGATTCATTTTTTTGAGCAGGCTTTTCAGCAGAAGTCCGAAAAGCATAAGGCAAATCAGTTCTATGGCAATCACTATGCCGCATACAAATCTTCCAGGCGCAACTATCACAATGGCACAAGTCGCCGCCATATAAATTGAAATCGCTTTTCGCGTCATTTTCTGCCCCCTGCTTTTTCCGCAGTTTCAATCACGGAAGGAATTCTTTCAATCCAATAGGAAATGCTTGAATCCGCATATTTTTCTTCCAGAAGTTTTTTCACTCTTCCCTGAACAGCGGCATATCCTTCAAACCTGACTCCCCTGTTGCTGTATATAAAAACCGCCGGCATGTGTCCGTACAGAGTTGCAATTCTGATTATAAGAACACAATTCTTTTCCGCCGACTCGGTGCTTCTTAATTCAAAAAGCCCAGCGCTTGTTGAAAACGCGGAATCAAGCGGAATGCTGTCTCCAACCTTCCATACGCCTGGCTCGTTTTCGTCAAGAACATTCTGAACCGCATTCTTTAGTCCCGAAGTCCATTTTTTTTCAGAAAGTTTTATCATTCCGGTCAGGACCGCTATAAAAAAGACAATAATTCCAATAAAACAGCCGAAAATGCGCCAGAATTTTTTCTGATTTTCTTTATTCATAGAACGCTCCGTTTAAAGTTGCTTCAGCTCTTCCGCTTCAACTTTCCTGAAATTCTCAAGTTTTTTCTTTAAGAAGATTCTGTTTCTTCTGTTTTCCCATTGCTGTATTACAATTGAAAAAATATTTGAAATAAGCACTGTAAATATAAGCCCGCACGGCGAAGTTCCCGGCCCTGCTATAAAAAACGCTGTTACTCCAGATAAAATTCCGTAGATTATTTTTCCAGTTGTTGAAATTGGAATTGTTCCATACCAGGATAAAACAAAAACCGCGAAAAAAATCGTTCCGCCGGTAAGAAGCGCAAGCAGGATGTCTCCCTGAAAGGCGACTCCGTTGCAGATTACAGGAGAAACAAAACGCACAAGCGCAAGGTATACGACAAGGAAAAATCCTGGAATAACACATTTTATAAGATTTCCGGCAAAAAGAATCACGGAAGAAACTAGAGTTATAAAATTAAACCTGAAAGCCGGAATAATCGACTGGTTATCCCAGAACAAAGATACGTAACCGTTTGGAATTGAAACTTTAAAAAGTCTGAAAATCGAGCCGTTCAGCGCATCCGTTATTTCAGTATCAAATGCGTACTGAACGATTGTGCCGTTTTCAATAAGCGTCTGGGAAGGATTCCTCATGGAAAGAATATCCATGTTCACAATGTATGACGGAAAGAGCCTTGCTCCGATTATCCACAGGACAACGACGGTAAAGACAGCGGGATTTACCCAGGCATAGGAAAATCCGCCGAAAAAGTGCTTTACGACAAGAATTATAAAAAAAGTCGCAATAAGAACCGTTACAGGAGAATACGAAGAAGGAATAAGAAGCCCTGTAATCATCCCGTGCGCGGTGCTGACGATAAATGAAAATTCGTCGTCTGCCTCATTATGGAAAAATTTATGGCTGAAAAAATCCGCGGACAAAGAGCCTGCCACCGCCGCAACCACAATCAAAAGGGAACTGTAGCTTTTAGATATAAAAAGCAGGACAATCTGAGCCATAAGCAGCGCAATCATTTTTGTAGCTTCCATGGCGACTGAGTCGGTCACATATTTAAATGGCCTTATAAGAACCTTTCTTGGTGTGTTTTCATTGTTTTTCATCATCAGTTCCTTTTTGTTTTTTTGCCTGTGCGAATTCATGTATCCTCTGGCTTAACGGCAGCCTTGAAGGACAGACTGAATTGCAAAGTCCGCAGTCCGAGCAAATCCGCCGAAGCAAGATAATCTGCGGAAGCATTCATTCCGTTGCGTATATACCTGTAAATAATGTCAGGAGACAATTTGTTCGGACATACCCGCCTGCAGTTTCCGCAGCGGATGCACACAGTCTGCCTTTGATCAGGGCACTGCATCTTTGGAATAAATGTCACAGACTTTACATATTTTGTTACCGGAGCATCAAGAGTTCCCGCCGAAACTCCGGAAATCATTCCGTTTACAATAATTCCTTCCGGATTTTTCAAAAAACCGCCGCACTGCTCTGCAAGCATTCTGAACGTAGTTCCGACCGGAACTTTAAGAATTCCGCTGGCAGGAATGCACGCGCCGTTTACGTGAACAAATCTGCTGATTGCAGGTGTATTGAATTTTACGCAGTTCTGAAGTTCCAGAACTGTAGTCGCGTCAACAAAAAGATCGTACTTAGTGATTTTATTGAACGGCTGCCCTTTTGATTTTCTGCGTATTTCTGTACATATATTTTTTTTATAGGTTGAAGGATAATCCCTTGAATTAAGCTTAAGAAAAAAAGTAGGAATATCAAAAGGATTGAAAATTTCCGGCTTTTCAAAATTATTGTCCGTAACAAGTATTACGCCGTCCGCATCGAGCGCTTTTATAAGAATTCTTATTCCTTCGTTTATCTTATCCTGATACAGGTTTGAAAGAATTCCGTCTATCATCCGCGACGGATCGTCATCAAAAAGCCTTACGATAACAAGGCGGTTTTTATGGCCGCGGATTTTTTCAAGGTTTTCCGCAAGGTATTCTGGTTTGTCAGTTACAAAAGTATTCAGGATTCCTTTTTTAGCGATGTCCAGAATTATTTCGTTCTGTGTTAAATTCTTTACATCTGTTTCAGGATTTTTTTTACCAAGATATTTAAAGCTTCCCTGCAGCCGTATCTTTACAGTCTCAATATTTTTTCCGCATGGAGAAGGATTCAGAAGAATTTCTTCTACAGTTCCGGGAACAGACGAATAAACCAGATGGGGAAAAAGACATTCTTTGTCTTCGTATTTGGCAAGAAGCTGCCCCTCTTCCACGTGTTCGCCTGGCTTTACAAGGCATTTTCCGTCAATCTCAGAATCTTGATTAAGCGGAATATAAACCTCTTTGGGAATAAATCCGTTTACAGTTTTTTTATATGAATTCTTTTTTATGGCATTAAGTTTTGGAAAAATCATTTCGGCTCCCATTTTTTTGCAGTCAAATAAAAACTCAGCGGAACAAAGAATGCAATTGCCAGAAGTATCATCATAGCTAAAGAAATATTCTGAAATTCGGAGGAAACATATCCAAATCTGGCGTTTTCTCCCTGCCCGGCAATCATTTTTTCCAGGGCGGGATAATCTAAATCTTCAATATCCCGCAAGGCATTCTTCTTGAATTCTTCATTGAAAGAGATTGAATTCACAGATTCCTGTATAAATCCATCCTTTTTTTGAAAATTCTTAAAAACAACCGGCTCGGCTGTATTTTTTCTGCTTTTTACATTGATTGAACGATACGGAAATGTCAAGGCTTCCCACTTCCATTCAAAAAAATCGTTAAGTCCGGGCAGGGTTGAAACCGGCGCCTTGCATGAAGGAAGCATTGCTCCGGAAGATTTTCCGCCGCCAAAGACCGCGCTTAAGTTCGAGGAAAAAAGTGTTCCTGCGAAAATTACAAGGAGTGCCAGCGGACACAACCCTAAAATCTTTCTGCCTTTTTCTGTTAAAATTCTTATAGAAAACGCCGTCCTGATTTTTACAGGCCTGAATGAATACCTGGATTCATTTTTTTCGCGGATATTTTTATAAAGAAAAAATAGTGAAAGTTCAGAAACGCACATGAGCACAAAAAAGAAGCCTGCCTGAATTTTTGTAAAAACCATGCACATAAAGCTTGTGGCAAGAATTGCAGTAAGCATCGTGCTTTTTAACAGCCTTTTTGCGGAATTCTTTCTGCCCCAGAATCTTAGAAAAAAGAAAACAAAAAGCTCGAAAAGGCACAATCCCGCCGCCACTGAACAGAAAGGCATGAAAAATGAAAAAAGAACCGGATAGGCAAAGGACAGACCGCACAAAATCCTGTTTTCTGAAAAAAATGCAAGCAGGACAGAAAAGATGATTACAACAGCAATAGAAATAAAAGGAAATCCGCCTTCCGCATTCATACCCGCAGAATATCCGTTTTCAGAGATTTCTTTTACGGCCGCGGCGGCTTCCTTGAGGTTTTTCTCAGGAACGTAAAAAACATTATTTTTTTCCGATTTATCAAAAAAGAAGCCTGTCCGGTCTTTAAGGTAAGTTGATTTTTCCAGCCTGGATTTTGCAAGCGCGGCTTCGGGAGAATTTTCCGGCAAATTCAATGGAATCTTCTGGTTTGCTCTTGAGATTACATTCGTGCAGCCGTTTTTTGAAAGTATGTTCAGAGCATTTTCCTCGGGAAGGTCTTTTGAGACAAAAACCACTTCGTAGCCGCTGAAAAAACTTGAAACAGGAACAACCCTGCAGCATTTCATAAAAAAAACAGAGAAAAAAATTATAGCTAACGGAATTATATACTTTTTTAAAACAGGCATAATATTTTGTTACAGGAATGAATATGCAAGACCTATGAAGAAACCCAAAATACAGCCGAGCGTAACTTCCAGCGGCGTGTGTCCGTTTACTTCCTTGATTGACTTGTACTCAATCAGTTTTTTTTCATCAAGCTGCTTTCCTATTTCATTTATTTTCTTTGCCTGGATTCCGCTTGAACGCCGTACACCTACGGCATCCCTTACAGTCACCATCAGAAAACAGAGCGAAAGGATAAAAATATCGGAGGCAATGCCGTTTCTTATTCCTATTGTTGTGCAAAGCGACGCAACAAGTGCTGAATGACTGGATGGCAAGCCTCCTGTTTTCCAGATAAGGCTTTCCGCAAGTTCGTATAAGCTGTGAATTTTTCCATATAGTATTGAAATCACAGTCTTTAAAAACTGCGCGCAGAACCAGCTTGAAATGCTTGCAAGCAAGACCGGATTCGTCAATAAGTTTTTTATTTCCTCACTCAAATCATTCAGCATATTTTTCATTTTATCATTAGAATTCTAATTTTACTAGTAGATAAAAGTTTTTATAAATATTTTTTTTGCGGATTTTTATGCGCAGAAAAATTTGAACCTCTGCATTTCAGGCAGTTGTTTTTTTCCCCCGGCTTAGACATTTTTCGGTAAGGAACGGCGCTCTTAAAACACTGCTCCATGCTTGCCTCATGTTTCATTCATTCATATAATTAAAAAATGGATTTCAGGGAATTTACCGCCGGTGCTGATGACGACAACCGCAGGCTTGACAGAATCATACGAAAAATTTCAGGAAAGGAAAATCTTTCCGGACTGTACAAGGCAATCAGAAAAGGACTTGTGAAATTAAACGGAAAAAGAACGGATGTCTCGGAGCACGTTTTTAAGGGTGACAAAATAAAAGTTCCTGAGTTCCTGCTTCAGGATGAAAGTTCTGAAAATAAGAAGTCTTGCTCCGTCTGTGCAAAAAAAAAGGATTTTCAGGTTGTTTTTCAGAACGAAGATTTGCTTGTGATAAACAAACCTTATGATGTTCCTGTGCATGGAAGCGCAGATTCACTTGAAAAATCCGCAGTTGAATTCTACCGGGAAAAATTTCCTGAAAAAAAATCGATTTCGTTTGCGCCGGGTCCGCTCCACCGCCTGGACAGAAAAACAACAGGACTTCTTGCTTTTTCAATGAGCCTTGCGGGAGCCAGATGGTTTTCCGAAAATATTGCAAGCCATTCAATAAAAAAAGTTTATTCTGCGGTTTTTCAGGGGAAAATTACGGAAGCGCAAAAATGGACTGATTTTATTTCAAAGGAATATTCTGAAGAAAGTTCTTTTCAAACCGTAAAAGTCGCCGGAACTCAGCTGTCTGAAAAATATGCCGTTGCGGAAACAGAAATTTTTCCGCTTAGACACTTTGAATACAAGGGAATTCCCTGCACTATTGCTGATATTGAAATAAAAACTGGCAGAACCCACCAGATACGCGCTCAGGCCGCCTTTCATGGTTTTCCGCTTCTGGGAGACACTGCTTACGGCGGAACTGAAATAACGGCCGGGCAGGATTTTTTTCTTCACGCAAAGACTCTTTTCTTTCCAGAGAACAGACTTCCGGGGCTTCCGCGGAAACTTGATGCAAAACCGCCTTTTGCATTTGAAAAATTTTGCAAAACTTACCTGTTGAATATATAATCAAACTATGGGAAATATTTTTGAAGACATCGCCAGCACTTTTAAACCATGCGCTGTTTTTGCTCTTGTAGGAGAAAGCGGAACAGGAAAAAGTTTCCGCGCAAAACTAATCGCTGAAAAATATGGAATCGACGCAATCATAGATGATGGTCTTTTGATTCAGAATGATAAAATTCTTGCCGGACATTCGGCGAAGCGGGAAAAAACTTATATGGGCGCAGTAAGGGTCGCGCTTTTTGATGACAAAGAACATCGCGACGAGGTTGCAAAGGCTTGGAAAAAGGCCAGGATTAAAAAACTCTTGATTCTTGGAACTTCTGAAAAAATGGTCATGAAAATCGCGACACGCCTGCAGCTTCCTCAGCCGCAAAAAATCATCCATATAGAAGAAATTGCAAGCCGCGAGGAAATTGAAAAAGCCATAAAGTCCAGACAGGTGGAAGGAAAGCATGTGATTCCAGTTCCATCGATTGAGATAAAACGGAATTATTCCCAGATTTTTTCAAATTCAATCAAAGTTTTCTTTCAAAGGAAGAATATTTTCAATAAAAACGATGGAAAACTTTTTGAAAAGTCAATTGTCCAGCCGGAATTTTCTAAAAAAGGAAGAATAGAAATTTCAGAGGCCGCCCTTACGCAGATGGTCATGCACTGCGTTTCTGAGTGCGAGCCTGCTGTACGCGTGAATAAAATGACAATAAAGACAAATTCCCGTGGATATAAAATAATAATTACAATCGATGTGCCGTTCGGAACCCAGCTTACCGGAAAAATACATAAGCTTCAAAAATATATAATTGACAAAATCGAAAGTTACACAGGAATTCTTATCGAGGAAGTCAGCATTGTTATTGACTGCATCAATTTTAACGGTGAAAACACGGTCAGCAAGGATTCATAGTCGCTCTTTCCGCCGCGTTGGAGCGCACTGAGCTCAAACAGCAGTCATTTTCTTGAAATGTGTCCGTAGTCTTTGCGGTCTTCGTCTGCTTTTGCCTTGACTTCTGCTTTTTTCTTCTGCCGGAAATTCCGATTTGTCCCAGGACTTCTTTCACCGCAAATTCAAGCTCTGTCCGCTGCGGATTCATCGGAAGCACAAAGTTCCTGCATTCCCGCCATGTGCGCAGATAAAGCTCGCCGTATGCGGATTTGTTTTCAATTTCTTTTTGCCAGTCGGTAAGGCTTCTTACAAAATCAGAAATAAGAAAAACAAGCTTTTCGCCAAGCCGGGCGTCCGGATTTTCGTTTATAAGGTTGTCGAGTTTCTGCATATTTTTCATATATGAAGCCTCGAATTTTTGTCATCGTAAATCATTGCCGTAACAGCAGGCTGAAGCGCCATATACAAGTCTGTGTCCAGGGCTTCCGCGACAATTTCCGCGGCTCTTCCGCTGTTCAGGATTTTTAAAAGCTCTTCAGTCAGCCTGGAAGGGCTTACAGAAGCCAGAAGGCTTGCGCACTGCCGGATTCTTCTTCTGCATGCAAAACTCATTTTTGCGCCGGTTTGCTGAATATTTTATGGCGCGCAGCATTCTTACAGGGTCTTCCACAAAGATTCTATCCAAAGGAATTACAGGCCTTAGGATTTTTTTCTTTATGTCTTTCATTCCGCCGACATAATCAATGACCTGTTCCAGAATCGGATCGTAATAAAGCGCGTTTATTGTAAAGTCCCGGCGCTGGACATCCTCGTCTATCGTTCCAAAGTTGTTTCCAACAGAGCCTTCGCAGATTGAGCGGAACGTGCTGACTTCAAAAATCTTAGTTCCAAAGATCACATGCACAATGCGGAACCGCTTTCCTATTATCCGGGAATTTCTGAAAATCCTTTTTATTTTTGAAGGAGTTGCGTCTGTGACAATATCAAAATCTTTAGGCGAACTGCCCACAATCAAATCGCGTACAGCTCCGCCGACAAGATATGCGTGAAAGCCGGAGTCTCTTAACCTGTCAATAATCTGTATGGCATCAAAATCAACCTTGCTTTTAGGAATGCCATGCTCTTCTTTTGTATATACGACAGCCTTTTTTACAGGCTTGCCGTTCTTATCAGTACCATAACGAAATAACACAATAGTCTGATATTATTACAGAGAAACATTTTTTTCAATCCAGTTGAAAATATCTGACAGAATTTCATCGCTGTTTTCTTCGTTCAGTATTTCATGGCGGTCTCCGTCATAAATTTTTGAGGAAACATTTTTTACACCATTTTTTCTGTATGCCTCAAGAAGCTTTTCGATTGATTTTCCGTAGTCTCCGACCGGGTCGTCGCTTCCGTAAACAGCAAGGACCGGCAGTTCCAGCGGAATTTTTCTGATATTCTTCGCTTTGTGGACTTTTGCAAGACCTGCCGCGACATCGCGGAAAAAACTTACCGTGGAGATTCCGCCGCACCATGAATCATTTCTGTACATCATTCTGTTTGCGGCATTCTTGCTAAGCCATGACAAGGAATCTTTTTCATTCTTAAAGCGGTCGTTATAAGAGCTGAACGCAATGTTCTGGCACAACCTGGATTTTCTGTTTTTTCCCATGACAAGGCAGGCAAGGTCCGCGAATAATTTTTCTGCGGCCAGACCTTTCATAGGTCCTCTTGTTCCGCTCAGAATGCATGCGGAAATTTTGTCTCCATGCTGCTCGATGAAATTCTGCGCGACGATTGACCCGAATGAATGTCCGAACAGGATTATCTTTTTGCCGGGATAATCCTTGTTAAGTTCGTCAATGATTTCACCAAGGTCGGATGTTACTTTTTCAAATCCGTTTTTGTCCGCTATTTTTCCAAACATTCCGGTTTTATTGGCTTCAGCATAGTAAGCGGTTTTTCCGTGTCCTCTATGGTCGTGGGCGCTGAATAAATATCCGCGGGCGGCAAATTCGCTTCCGACCCTGTCGTATCTTAGGGCATGCTCCTGCATTCCGTGGCTAAAAACAACTATGGCTTTAATGTTATCCTCATTTTCCGGAATCCATCTGTTCACTGATATTTCCGTTCCGTCAGACATTTTTTGCATAAATTTCTCTACCTGCATAAGAGTCCCGTCCTTTTTTATAATATGAAAATTTGTTATTATTTTCTAACTTATGGAAACTATTATAACAGATAAAATTGCATTTGGGGGAAATTGTTTGGCAAAAATCGGCGGAAAAAACATTTTTGTACCGTTTGCCATTCCCGGAGAAACGCTGAAAGTCGAAATCACCAGAGAAAAAAGAGACTACAGCTGTGCGGAAATCGCAGAAATCATAGAACCTTCACCTTTCAGGGTAAAACCAGCCTGCCCTTTGTACGGAAAATGCGGCGGATGCAACATGATGCACATAGAGCCTGAATTTCAAAAGAAGTTAAGAAAGCAAATCTTAATAGACTGCCTTGAACGCAACGGAATTACTGTGAATGAAGATTCTGTGGAAGTGATTTCAGGAAGCAGTTTTAACTACAGAAGCAGGTTTCAGCTGAACGACGGTGGATTTTGCGAAAGAAACTCAAACTGCATAATTCCTGTTGAAAATTGCTTGTGCGCCGTGCCTGAAATAAACAGATGGTTTTCAGAGACACCGTTTTCTGCGCGTCCGAAGGGCCGGTGCCATATTTTTGGCTCCAATAATGTTTTTTCTTCGGAAGGTTCTGAATGCGGGAAGGTTTTGTTTTCTGCGGAGGAAACAAAAGCTTCTGACAACTACACGCTGTTAAAGAAAAAAAACAAAAATATCCGCTGCGTAAAAAAAAGATATTCAGGAACAACAGTTTCTGAGGAAAATACCGTAAGAGTCAGAATTCTTGATAAAGAAATATCTTTTGACGTAAAGGGATTTTTCCAGTCAAACATTGAAGTCCTTGAAAAATCAATAGAAGCAGTCTGCGGCGGTCTTGCCGGAACTTCCGTGCTTGATATGTATGCAGGCTGCGGAACTTTCAGCGTTTTTCTTGCAGAGCACTTCAAGGATTTGACTCTTGTGGAGCACAACCGCGACGCGCTGGTTTTTGCGGAAAAAAATCTTATGGGAATAAAGCACCAGTCAATCGGACTGAGCGGCGCAAAATGGTCTGAATCAAATAAAAACGCGCTCTTTGACGCGGTTGTAATCGATCCGCCAAGAAGCGGCATGGAAAAAGAAGTCCTTGATTGGCTGTGCAGGTCCCAGGTTCCTCAGGTACGTTCTGTTTCCTGCGACCCCGCGACTCATGCCAGGGATCTTTCTGCACTGATAAAATCCGGCTATGTGCTGAAAAAACTTTATCTGCTTGATTTTTATCCGAACACAAGCCATATAGAAAGCCTTGCTGTCCTGGAAAAATAAACGGGGAACAGGATAAAATTCCCACGGCGCGCCAACAAAAACGAACAAAAGAGATAAAAAAATGAAAAGATTAATAGTTTTTTCAATCTGCTTGATTTTCATGGTCATAAAAGTTTCCGCTTCAGGACAAAAAATTGAAAAACTCCAGAGGCTCAGCGCGGAAAACTCCAGCTGGACTTCCGTCACAGGCGGAAAGGCTCTTTGTGAGCCAAAAAAGACTTCCTACGGATTTGCAGTACTTACGGACGGAAAAATGATTTCCGCCTGCACGGATAAAGGAAAAAAACTTTGGGAGCGCGGAATTCCAGGCCGGCCGGAGCCGTTCCTTACTGTTTTTTCAAGTGATTTTCTGCTTACTGTAAGCGACAAAAAGAATCTTTCACTTATTAATCCCAGCGGACTTACGCTATGGACGGCAGAAGTTCCGTTTTCAGTTACAGAAGATCCGTTTATAGGCCGGGACTCAAGAATCATAGTGCGCGGAAAAAATATGATTGCCTGTTACGGAGTAAACGGAATACAAAAATGGATTTTAAAAACAAACGGCCTTTCCAGCGAAAAACTGCTTGAGCTTAACGACGGTACAATTATCGCGCTTCTGGACGCCCTGAAAAATGGAAATACCGTGGGAATCAGATTTTCACCATTTGGAAACATAATTGAAGAAATCTCTTTTGCAGGAGCAATCCAGTCGGCATTTTCCTGTCCGGACGGAGTCCTTGTAACATTTAACGGCGGCGGAGCCGGAATGTGCCGCGTGATTGACGGAAAGACTTCCACAAAATGGACAATTCCCTATTCAGACAGAGCCTTCTCAAACACAAATGCTTCCGGCGGCTCAAAATTCATCGGGCTTCCCGGCCATAGGGCGGCGCTTGCGATCTGCGGCTCCGGAGCGGTAAAAACAAGATTTCTGGTTTTCAGCACTTTTGACGGAAGAGTTTCTGACTGGTTTAACGCCGACTGCGATTTTTCCGGCTCAACCTGTGTCTCGGCGGCGGACGGCGGAAATATTTTTATTTGCGATGAAAAAAAAGCTTTTGTCCATACAACCGAAGGCGATGTTTTATGGGGAGGGCTTCTCCCACAAAAACCGGATATTTTCAGCAGCTGGAATTTCATCACATTTACAAAGGAAAACTATCTTGTTATATGCAGCAATTCCTGGGCGATGTCTGGCTTCAGGACACTTTACAGAATCCAGAAAAAAAACAAGGAAAGGCCGCAAAAGCCGTCTTACCGCAATTTTTTCAAGAACAATTCAAAAAGTCTGGAAACAATAGATTTTTCAGACAGAATTCCATCTCATTATATAGGAACGGATAGAATAAAAATCCTAAAAAAAGGAAATTACGGAGAAAAGGAAACAGATTTTATTTCCGCGCTGATTTCGCTTTGCGATGACTACAACAGAAAGCTGATTCAGAGCAATTCCGGCGCGCGCGTTGAGCGCGAGATGATCTACCGGCGCGACACACTTGGATTGCAGGATTTTTTTTCGCAGCTGGAGCTTTTTGGCACAGACACGTTTGTTCCGTATCTGTCATCTTTTTTAAAGCTTGAAAAAGATGACGCTAATTTTCAGGTGATATTAAAAAGCGTTTCCACTTTGGATACGACCCGGACGGACTTATCCTGGACGCAATAGACATCAGGGCGCACAGTATTCCTGCCTCAAAGACAAGGAATTTTATCCTTATATGCGATGCGGTTTATGAAATATGCCGCTTTATGGGCCGCCCCGCCCTTTATTCCCACGGAATGGATATTCTTACGGATTTTCTTTATCCGCAATATGAAAGTTATGTCCGGGATTACGCAAGAAATACACTTGCAAAAATTGCTAGATTAAAAATTTAGTTGTATACTATGACGAATTGTTTTTCTGGAGGTTCTATGAAAGAACATAAGATTAGTTTATTTTTTTTGCTTGCATTCGCAGCTGCAATTCCTTTTTACGCCCAGAAAGTTGATGAAGAAGAATTGAAAAGCACGGGAAATGACACGATTGTATTTATCAATTACACAGGTCCGCATTCAAAAATTGATTCTCTTTCGAGCATAAAGCAGCTTGGAACTGACCTTGGAGCTGTGGTGGCGAAAGACACTTCAAAAACGGTGTCCGCCGGAAATTCTGCAAAATATTCAGTCATACACGCGATAGATCCTTCTGAAAAAGACAGGCTTGACGCAGATATAATTTTAATAGGTTCCGATGCGACTGTCGACCACATTGATAATCTTCGCCACATAATCGCTTCTTATCTTGCGGCGGCCTATGGATATTCTGAAAAGGATGCGGAAACTGTCGCCGTGTTTGTGACAGTGTACAATGCGGTTTACCGCGGAGATTTAGACACGTTCCAGAAAAAATATAAGAAAATCGTATTGGACAACCTGACTTCCGCAAACTGCGGTCTTTCTGTAAATTACAGCGACTGGCCGGGAAAATCACAGATTGTGATTCCTCTTTACGACGTGAACGGCGGTTTAAGCACGGTTGACACTTCTGTTATAAGCGACACGCAGGTTGTAAAAAGCATGCAGGAAGATGATGACAGGAATGTTGAAAGCCGAAAGGAAATGGTTGACATAAAGGAGCGCGAGGCTGAGAACGCGGCGAAAAAAGCGCAGGAAGCCCAGAAAAATGCCGTTCAGGAACAGAAAAAATTGAACGAGGAAAAGCAGAAGACTGAAGTCGCCAGAAAAGAAGCGGAGACTGCCGTAACTCAGGCTGAGGAGGCGCAGAAAAAAGCGGAAGAAGAGCCTGACAACAAGGAAGCGGCAAAGGAAGCCGAAGAAAAGAAAATAGAAGCGGAAGAAAAGCAGGCTGCTTATGAAGAGCAGAAAACCGCCCAGGAAGAACAGCAGGCTGTCGCGGAAAACGCCGCGAAAGAGGCGTCGGGACAGCAGGCTGTCGCGGACAGAAAAACCGCGGAGGCTCAGGAAGAGCGCAAGACAATCGCAAAAGACCAGGCTGAAGTGATAAAAAAAGAAATTGAAATGCCGCTGCGCCTTCGGTGTACGGAATTGAGCTTACAAATGACGCATCAATGCTTTCGGGGCTTATAAAAGTAAACGCCTCTACAGGTGAAGTGATAAAGTCGTCTCCGGTGACATTCATAAGAAACAGGACGATGTTTCAGGAAGGCCAGAATTTTGTGGCGATTGCCGGAGAAAACAAGGGCAACGGAACTGTAAAACTAGTCCTGCTTTCGTCAGACACAATGGAAATTATAAAGGAAAGCGCAGAAACCGTGGCGGAAAGCTCGGTTCTTGTGCAGGACGGCGGAGAATATTACTGCGTAATTCAGAATGGAAAAAACTGCGCGCTTGCAAAATATGACTCTGAGCTCAATCTGAAGCTGAAGTCAAATGCGAGCCTTAAGCCGGCGACTCCGGTTACGGTTGCGGGGCAGTATATTATTGTCACCGGTGCGGACGGCGCTGTAAAACTTCTGGACAAGCAGGATTTAAAGGAAATTTCCTCAAGGAAAAACGATTCCGGCTCAACGATTGATGCAAAATAATGCTAACTCTTTATTAACATTAAATTAAAAACATACTATACTTAAAATAATATCGTTGTAATATGGGATAAGTTTTGTTCCATTCAAAGATTTGCAACGGCAATAAGATTGTGTTAAGGAGACACATATATGGCAAATAAAATTACAATTATTGGTGCTGGTCAGGTTGGCTCAACAATTGCTTTCGCATTGACTGTAAAACAGCTTGCTTCTGAGATTGTTTTAATCGACATTGCAAAAGACAGAGCTATGGGCGAGGCTATGGATATTCGTCAGGGAACACCATTTATTGGTCCGGTTTCCATTCATGAGGGCGATTATGCAGACGCTAAAGACTCTGATATAGTCATTCTTACTTCCGGAGTTGCCAGAAAACCAGGTCAGTCGCGTCTTGATCTTACACAGACAAACGTTAACATTACAAAATCAATCATTCCTGAAATTACAAAAGCCGCGCCAAATGCCCTTTATGTAATCGTTGCAAATCCAGTTGACATTCTTACATATCAATTTATAAAAACATCGGGAATTCCTGAAAACCACATTTTCGGAACAGGAACGATGCTTGACACAGCACGCTTCCGCGCGCGCATTGCCGAAACATACAAAGTGGCTCAGGAAAATGTCCACGGCTACGTTTTTGGTGAACACGGAGACTCTTCGTTTGTTCCGTGGTCATTGGCAAACATCGGATCTATTCCGGTTGAAAAATACGCTTCTTCTCTTGAAGGCGCGGAAAATATTCCGACATTCGATAAAAACGATGTTGAGGAATATATACGAAATCAGGCGGAATTATCATCGCCGCAAAGAAATGCACGAACTATGCGATCGGCATAACAACGGCGACTCTCTGCGAGGCATTGAACTTCTCTACGAATTCTTTGCTGACAATTTCTACAATGATGAACGGAGAATACGGAATTTCAGATGTATGTCTTTCAACTCCGACAATTGTTGGAGGAAGAGGCATCCAGGGACACGCCGTGGCGCCGCTTACAGATTCTGAGATTGCTTCACTTCGTCATTCGGCGGGCTGCCTGAAGGACGTTATCAAGCAGATTCAGTTTTAAATAATTAAGAAAAAGCGGCTTTTAAGAACGGGGTTGCTTTTTCTTTCGGGGATATTTTTAGGAGACTTGCAGATTTATGGACAACTTTCGCATTGAGCATGATTCAATGGGTGAAGTGAAAGTTCCAGCCGACAAATACTGGGCAGCACAGACTGAACGAAGTCACGAGAACTTTAATATTGGCGTTGGCATAGAAACTATGCCTCGGGAAATAACAAAGGCTTTCGGCTACCTGAAAAAAGCGGCGGCTAGAGCGAATCACGCCCTGAAACCGGAAAAAATGACAGACGAAAAACTCGCGGCAATTGAAAAGGCCTGCGACGAAGTTATAAGCGGTTCTTTGAATGAACACTTCCCTCTTGTAGTATGGCAGACCGGAAGCGGAACTCAGAGCAATATGAACGCAAATGAGGTAATCGCAAACCGCGCGAACGAGATTGCCGGAAAAAAACTCTGTCATCCGAACGATGATATAAACATGAGCCAGTCGTCAAACGACACATTCCCAACGGCGCTTCACATTTCCGCTGTATGCGAAATTGAAGACAGGCTGCTTCCTGCGGTTTCTGTGCTTGTGGAGACATTCAAAAGGCTCGAAAAAGAAAATGAGGGAATCGTAAATCAGGAAGAACACACCTTCAGGATGCGGTTCCTATTTCATTCAGCCAGGAGATTTCAGGCTGGCGCACATCTCTTGAGCGGGATGCGGAAATGCTTAAATCTTCGCTTCCGTATCTTAAACAGCTTGCTCTTGGTGGAACTGCGGTCGGAACAGGACTTAACGCGCCCGCCGGATTCGATGTAAAAGTTGCGGATTCGGTTTCAGAGCTTACAGGAAAAGAATTTATAACCGCGCCGAACAAATTTCATGCCCTTACTTCAAAGGACGAGCTTGTTTTTGCACACGGAGCGGTAAAGGCGCTTGCCGCGGATATGATGAAAATTGCAAATGACGTAAGATGGCTTGCTTCCGGTCCTAGGGATGGCCTGGGTGAAATCCATATTCCTGAAAACGAACCTGGCTCTTCAATCATGCCGGGAAAAGTTAATCCAACCCAGTGCGAGGCTGTTACAATGGTTGCCGTGCAGGTAATGGGGAATGATGCCGCCATCGGTTTCGCCGCTTCTCAGGGAAATTTTGAGCTGAATGTCTTCATGCCGGTAATTGCCTACAACTTTATACAGTCGTGCAGGCTTCTTGCGGAATCAATTATATCTTTTGATAAAAACTGTGCCGTGGGAATTACTGCGAACAGGGAAAAAATGCACCATAACCTTTACAACTCGCTTATGCTTGTGACCGCATTGAATCCTTACATCGGCTATGAGAATGCTGCTAAAACATCCCACCTTGCATACGAAAAGAACATTTCTTTAAAGGAAGCCTGCGTAAGCCTTGGATTCCTTACCGCGGAAAAGTTTGACGAAGTATTTAAGCCTGAAGAAATGGCCGGGGTAAAAAAATGAGCGAAAAAATAACTTATTCATATTTTCCTGGATGTACCTTGAAGAACAAGGCGGTTGAGCTTGACGCATACGCCAGGGCTTCCGCTGAAGTTCTGGGCTTTGAGCTTAAAGAAATCCAGGACTGGCAATGTTGTGGCGGTGTTTATCCTATGTCCACAAAAGAAATTGCCCCAAAACTTCCTTCAGTAAGGGCTTTATCTGATGCGTACAAAAGCAATCAGAACCTTGTGACTCTCTGTTCCGCCTGCTACAACGTTTTAAAGCAGACAAACGATGCCATGGCGAATGATGAGAACACTTCTCTTAAGGCAAACAATTATCTGAAAGAGGATGGAATTGAATATCACGGAGAAACAAAGGTTCTTCACTATCTTGAGGTTCTCCGCGATGTGGTTGGCTGGGATAATGTAAAAGCCGCTGTAAAAAATCCATTAAAAGGAAAGAAAATCGGCGCTTACTACGGATGCCTTCTCCTTCGTCCGGGTAGCGTAATGCAGTTTGACGACCCTGAAAATCCACAGATTATCGAGGATTTTATAAAAGCCATAGGAGCGACACCTGTAATTTACGCGCAGAGAAACGAATGTTGCGGCGCATATACAGTTTTTGAAAATCCTTCAATTCCTGAAAAGCGCGCCCAGGCGATTCTTGGAAACGCAGAGGACTTCGGCGCGGAAATGCTTGTAACAAGCTGCCCTCTATGCCGTTATAACCTTATAAAAAACAGAAAAGACAGCAATCTTGATGTTATTTATTTTTCCGAACTCCTTGCGGAAGCTCTGGGAATAAAAGATTCAGTTCTTGCTTCCTTAAACGGAAAGGAGTCTGTAAATGCTTAAGTCAGAAATTGAACAGTTAAAAAGCCAGATTCTTGAAATAAGCGGAGTAAACACAAAGAAATGCATGGTATGCGGAAAATGCTCCGGCACTTGCCCGAACTATGACTCTATGGAATATCATCCGCATCAGTTTGTACAGATGGTTGAAAAAGGAGAGATTGAGCCTCTTCTTAAAAGTAAATCAATCTATGCATGCCTTTCATGTTTTGCGTGTCTGGAGCGATGTCCGCGTCAGGTTGAGCCTACAAAAATCATTGATGCGGTACGTCAGTATGTTGAAGGTCAGCGCGGTCCTCACCACCTTGACCCGGAACAGGTTCCAGAACATTTGGATGCCGATATGCCGCAGCAGGCACTGATGAGCGCATTCAGAAAATACAAGAAATAAGGAAGTGACAGATGGAAAGAATTGGTGTTTTTGTATGTCACTGTGGTACTAATATTGCCGGTACAGTTGACGTAGCAAAAGTTGCTGAAGAACTTGGAAAAGAAAACTGCGTTGTTTTTTCAACGCATTATACTTATATGTGTTCTTCTGCCGGTCAGCAGATGATAGAAGAACATATCAAAAATGATAAATTGACTGGTGTTGTTCTTTGCTCCTGCTCGCCGCGAATGCACGAAAAAACATTCCGCGCTTGCGCAGAAAGAGCCGGATTGAACCCTTATAAAGTTGAAGTTGCAAATATCCGCGAACAGTGTTCATGGGTTATGAAGGATATGTCTGACGCGACAGAAAAAGCTGTTGCCCTTGGTAAGGCCGCAATCGCAAAAACAATCCTTAACACCCCGTTGATTCCGGGTGAAACTCCAATGACAAAGAGAGCCTTGGTTATTGGCGGAGGAATCGCAGGTATCACCGCCGCTCTTGATATTGCGGACGCCGGATTTCCGGTTGATATTGTAGAAAAAAATGTTACAGTCGGTGGAAAAATGGCGATGCTCGACAAGACATTCCCTACCCTTGACTGCGCATCCTGCATCGTAACTCCAAAAATGACAGAAGTAAGCCAGAATCCTAATATCAGAATTCTTTCTTATTCTGAAGTTTGCGGAGTAAAAGGATATATAGGAAATTTCACAATTGATATTAAACGTCATCCGCGCTTTGTTGATGAAACAAAATGTACGGGTTGCGGCGCTTGTATTGAAAAATGTCCAAACAAGAAAGTTCCAAATCCTTTTAACTTGAACTTGAACAACAAAAAGGCGATTGATATTCCTTTTGCGCAGGCTGTTCCAAAAGTAGCAAACATTGACGCAAACTATTGTCTTCACATGAAAGGCCTTAAAAATGGCAAGGACAATGTCTGCGGCTTCTGCGAAAAGGCATGCGCTGCCGGAGCTATCAATTTCAACCAGAAGGAAGAAATCATCACAGAAAAATACGGCGCGATTATTGTCGCCACTGGTTACAATCCAATCAGCCTTGAAAAATTTGATGAATACGCATATTCACAAAGCCCGGATGTTGTTTCTTCTTTGGAATTTGAACGTCTATGCAATGCTTCAGGTCCTACAAATGGTCATCTTCTTCGCCCTTCAGACGGAAAAGAGCCAAAGGAAATCGTATTTATTCAGTGCGTGGGAAGCCGTTGCTCAGCAGATTCTAAAAAAGGCCATGAATACTGCTCAAAGATTTGCTGTATGTACACTGCAAAGCACGCGATTTTGACACGTGACCACTATCCGGACACCCACATCACTGTTTTCTATATTGATGTGCGTACTCCTGGAAAGAATTTCGATGAATTCTATCGCCGTGCCGTTGAGCAGTACGGTGTTGACTACATCAAAGGTCAGGTTGGAAAGGTAACTCCTCTTGCGGACGGAACACTTGATGTTCAGGGTTCTGACTTGATTTTGAACAGACAGGTTCACATCAAGGCGGACATGGTTGTTCTTGCGGCTTCTATTGAAGCAGACAAGTCTGCGCGTCCGCTTGCAACAATGCTTACAACCTCTATGGACACAAATGACTTCTTCCTTGAAGCCCATGCAAAACTTCGTCCTGTTGAAAGCCCTACCGCCGGTATCTTCCTTGCAGGTTGCTGCCAGGGTCCGAAAGATATTCCTGAGACTGTAGCACAGTCTTCCGGCGCCGCGGCAAAAGCGATTTGTCTTCTTATAAAAGACAAGCTCAAGAACAATCCTTGCACTGCTCATCCTGATGAAATATGTGCAACGGATGCGGCCAGTGCGCCAATGTTTGTCCTTACGGAGCAATCAGCTACGTTGACAAGGATTTCCGCGGTCCTAACAGAACCACAATCACCCGTCATGTTTCGCAGGTCAATAGCGCGATGTGCCAGGGTTGCGGCGCTTGTACAGTAGCTTGTCCTTCCGGCGCAATGGATTTGAACGGATTCAGCAACAAACAGATTTTAGCGGAGGTTGATGCATGTCTTTAGAAAATGAAAACACTGTAAAAAATACAGAATGGACACCAAAAATCATCGCGTTCTGCTGCAACTGGTGTTCCTATGCCGGAGCGGATTTAGCCGGAAACAACCGTCTTGAATATCCGGCTAACGTAAAAATCGTAAGAATTCCTGTTCCTGCCGCCTGAATCCTTTGTTCATCCTGCGGGCGTTCCAGCGTGGAGCTGATGGAGTAATCCTTTGCGGCTGCCATCCTGGAGACTGCCACTATTCAACAGGAAACTATTTCGCGCGCCGAAGAATGACACTCTTGTTCAGCCAGCTTGACTTCCTGGGAATTGAAAAGGGACGTACACGTGTTGAATGGTGTTCTGCGGCGGAAGGCGTAAGATTCGCCGGAATTATGAATGATTTTGTGGCTCAGATAAAAGAGCTTGGCGAATGTAAAAAGCTGGAGGATGTACGATGCAAGAACTAAGCGCAAAAATGATTCAACGCGCAAAAGAATTGCTTTCCGAAGGCAAGGTTCAGCGCGTTGTCGGCTGGAAAAAAGGTCTTTTTGACGATGATATTACACCGGGAACTTTTTCTTCAGCAGAAGAACTTGATAAAGAATTTATTTATGACAAAAACTGTGCGGCAAACCTTTCAAAATATCTTGTGAAAATAACAAGAGAAATTGAAACAAAAAAAAGCACAACAAGAATGAACAACACTATGGCAAAACAGCGCGACCCGAATGCCGCGGAAGCGCCGATTCCTTCAGAAGTTGTTCTTGTTTTCCTAAAGCCGAACGATTCATATTCGTTTACCCAGCTTTTAAAGGAAAACAGAATTGCCCGCGGCGATGTTTACGCTATCGGAATTCCGTGCCAGGATTCTCTTGACGGCGGTTCTGAATGCGAAAGCTGCGCCGGAAAAAAACACGTCTCATGCGACGAGCTTCTGGGCGTTGAGGAAACTGAAAATGCAGGCGAATCAAAGCGTCTTGAAGTTCTTGACCGTTTTGAAAATATGACCGCAGACGAACGTTCTGAATTCTGGAAAAATGAATTCAGCCGCTGCATCCGCTGCAACGCGTGCCGAAATGTATGTCCAGCCTGCACCTGCGAAAAATGTGTGTTTGACAACAACAAGCTTACACATCGCAGAAAGTCGCGGAAACAAACTTTGAGGAAAGCCTTTTCCACATCATCAGGGCATGGCATGTCGCCGGCCGCTGTACAGACTGCGGAGAATGCTCAAGAGTTTGTCCGCAGGGAATTCCGCTCTATCTTCTTAACCGTAAATACATCAAGGATATAAATGAAATTTACGGAGAATATCAGGCCGGAAGCGACATGGAAACTAAACCTCCTATGCTTACTTATACAACTGGTGATGCGGAAACAAGCATTGTTTGGTCAAGGTCAAAAGATGGAGGTGAACAGTAATGCTTAGTATTTCATCTGACAAAATAGACTCATTATTTGCATTGATTGGTGAAAAATCGCCGTTATATATTCCTGTTACAAATGAAAACGGCAAGGCTGATTTCAAAAAATGGGAAAAAGGCGTAAAACTTTCATCTAATTTAAAGACAGTGCGTTCTGCGAAGGATTTTTTCTTTCCAAAAACAGAGCACATGGTAAGCTATGAATTAAAAGGAAAAGAAATCAAAATTATTGATCCAAGAAAAGATTCTGAAGATTTTGTGATTTTTGGTGTTCGTCCTTGTGATGCTGTAGGTTTTACTGTAATTGACAATGTATATCTGAACATGAATCCGGTTGATACTTATTATAAATCACCGGGAACATGGAACTGTTGTTACCCTTGCCTGCAATGAGCCGGAGAAAACCTGCTTCTGCGCCACTTATGGAATTGATGCCTCGCTTTCAAGCGACAAGAACGGTTCTGCGGGAGATGCAAGCTGCTGGCTTGCGGACGGAAAATATTTCTTCAAGGCAAATACTGAAAAAGGAAAAGCTTTTATTGAAAAAGTTTCTTCTGTTCTTACAGATTCCGATGAGAAGCCTGTTGAAAATGAAAAGAAGTCAATTCTTGAAAAAACAGAAAAACTTCCATTTGCGCATCTTGACCTTTCAAAATTCCAGGGAAAAGATATGCTTAAGATTTTCAACTCAAAAATCTGGAAAACAGTTGCCGAGCCTTGCGTAGGCTGCGGAACCTGTACTTATGTTTGCCCTACCTGTATGTGTTTGATGTGCGGGATTTTAATACAGGCCACGGAATCAGGCAGATACGCTGCTGGGATTCCTGCATGTATTCAGATTTTACACAGATGGCCGCCGCAAATCCACGCCTTACTCAGGTTGAGAGAAGCCGCCAGAGGTTTATGCACAAGCTTATGTACTACCCGATGGCGCACGAAGGTCTTTTCCAGTGCGTTGGATGCGGCCGCTGCGTTGAAAGCTGTCCGGTAAACATGAACGTTGTGAAAGTAATAAAAGCCGTTCAGGAATCTAGCGACATCTAAGGAATAGGAGAAAACGATGGAAAACAACGAAAGCTTTATTCCTTATGTAGGAAAAATTATTGATATAAGACAGGAAACTCCTGATGTAAAGACATTCAGCGTAGTTGGTCTTGATGGAAAAAAATTGTTCGAGCATATTCCGGGTCAGTGCGCAATGCTGATTGTGCCTGGCGTTGGTGAATCGATGATTTCAATTACCTCATCGCCAACTCTTGAAACACACATGGAATTTTCAATTAAAAATGCGGTGTGGTAACAGAATTCCTTCACAATGCGGAAATCGGACAGGAAATCTGCGTTCGCGGACCAATCGGGAACGGTTTCCCAGTAGACACAAAGCTTAAGGGAAAGGATATTCTTGTTATTGCCGGCGGTATTGGAATCGCTCCTGTTCATTCTGTAGTAAATTACATGATGGACCACCGCGCGGATTACGGAAAAATTCAGGTAATCTATGGTTCACGCTCAATGGCAGACCTTGTTCGCCTTGATGAGATGCAGAATGTGTGGATGAAGCAGCCGAACTGCTCAATAGATCTTACAATCGACCGTCCGGAAGAAAACTGGAAAGGCCACGTAGGATTTGTTCCTCCGTTTGTAACAGAACTTAATCCGGATCCGGGAATGACGGTTATAATGTGCGGACCTCCGATTTTGATTCACCTTTCTTTGGATGCCTTGAAAAAACTTGGCTTTAAGGATGAGCAGGTTTACAACAATGGAAATGCGGATGAAATGCGGAATCGGTAAATGCGGACGCTGCAACATCGGCGATAAATTCGTATGCAAGGACGGTCCGGTATTCAGCTTTGACCAGCTTGGAGAATTACCTCCAGAATACTAATATTGCTGACCTGCGGTTCAGTCTCCCCGGGGTTTTTAAGGGGCATAAGCCCCTTAGGAGAGGGGGCAGCGGAAAACCGCAGGTTTGAAGTGAGGGGGCAGGCGCCCCCTTTTAGGAGTATAAAAATGGCAGAAAATAAAACTCAAATGGCTACAATATATCTGTTTGGAAAAAAATATGAAGTACCGGCAGAACTTACAGTAATGAATGCGATGGAATACGCTGGCTACCAGCTGAAAGAGGCTGCGGTTGCCGAAACGGTTTCTGCGGCGCTTGCGCGACAATTTACCGCGTGAAAGGCGAAAACCAGCTTAAGACTTGTCTTGCCTGCTCACAGAAAGTTATTGATGGAATGTACATTGCGACACTTCCTTTCTTCCCGCTTGTTAAACAGGTTTACGACATCAACAAGATTAAGCCGGAACAGGCTGTTATGATGCAGCTTTACCCGGAAATTTATTCTTGCGTAGGATGCAATGCCTGCACACGCGCCTGCCCTCAGAATCTTCAGACAATGCAGTACATTGCCTACGCGCAGCGCGGTGATTTTGCAAAATGCGCGGATCTTTCTTTTGACTGCATCATGTGCGGCTGCTGTTCTTCCCGTTGTCCGGCAGGAATCAGCCATCCTCAGGTTGCGGAGCTTGCGCGCCGTCTGAACGGAAAATATATCCAGCCGCAGAGCCAGCATCTTCTTGACCGTGTGGAAGAAATCAACGAAGGAAAGTGCGAGGAACTTATTCAGAATTTGATGAAAAAGCCTTTGGCTGAAATCAAAGAACTGTATAACACACGAGAAATTGAAAAATAATCTGGACCGCATATCCGTGTAGTTCAGAAAAATACTGACGCGCCCAAGCATGGCGCTCCTTCAGGAGATAAAAATATGTACGGAAATTATCTTGACGATGCAGCTAAGATTGTTGCAGAAAAACGAGAAGAGAACCTTAAATTTGAACACGCTCGTCTTACAGCGGACGAAAAAGACGATTTGCTTTTGAAATTTCATCCGGATAGAATCAAGAGCCAGTTTGAGGAGCTGAAATCGGTCCTAACAAAGGACAGAAAGCACCTATTGAACTGGCAAAAATGCTTGAGGCTAAGCCAAGAATCGAACCGGAGCACATTGACTTGAACCACGTTGACTATGAAACTGATGTTCTTGTAATCGGCGGCGGTGGAGCAGGAACTTCTGCCGCAATCATGGCTTCTGAAGCCGGCGCAAAAGTTCTTCTTGTTACAAAACTCCGCGTAGGTGACGCAAACACAATGATGGCTGAAGGTGGAATCCAGGCGGCCGACAAGCCGAACGATTCTCCTGCGCAGCATTACCTTGACTGCTTTGGCGGCGGACACTTTGATGGAAAACCTGAGCTTGTTTATACGCTTGTAAACAAGGCTCCGTCTGTAATCAAATGGTTGAACGACCTTGGCGTTGAATTTGACAAAATGCCGGACGGAACAATGGTTACAACCCATGGCGGCGGAACAAGCCGAAAACGTATGCACGCCTGCAAGGACTATTCCGGAGCAGAAATCATGCGAACGCTCCGCGATGAGACTTTCAACCGCAAGGACAACATCACTGTTGTTGATTTCACATCGGCGATTGAGCTTATCAAGAACGACAAGGGCGAGGTCTGCGGCGCGGTTCTTATGAACATGGAAACAAACGAGCTTTACATCGCAAAGGCAAAAGTTGTGATTCTTGCAACCGGCGGTGCTGGCCGTATGCATTATCAGGGATTCCCTACTTCAAACCATTATGGTGCTACAGCTGACGGTCTTGTTCTTGCTTACCGCGCAGGCGCAAAACTTTTGTATCAGGATTCATTGCAGTATCATCCTACAGGAGCTGCTTATCCAAGCCAGATTCTTGGAAAACTTGTAACAGAAAAAGTGCGCTCGCTTGGCGCTAAGCTGATTAATAAGAATGGTGAGGTTTATATTCATCCTCTTGAAACACGCGACGTAAACGCTTCTGGAATTATCCGCGAAGTAAAAGAAGGTCGTGGCGTTCACAACGATGTTCAGGACGCTGTTTGGCTTGATACTCCGATGATTGATATGATTCACGGAGAAGGAACAATCCTAAAGTCTATTCCTGCGATGTACAATATGTTCATTAAATACGGAATCGACATCCGCAAGGAGCCGATTTTGGTTTACCCTACGCTTCACTACCAGAACGGCGGTGTTGAAATCGACAAGACTTGCCACACAAATGTAAAGAATCTGCTCGTTGCCGGAGAGGCTTCCGGCGGTGTCCATGGAACAAACCGATTGATGGGAAATTCTTTGCTTGACGTTGTTGTATTCGGCCGCGAAGCTGGAATTGAAGCCGGAAAAATGTTCAAGGACATCCAGCTTTCTGAAACTTCTAAAATGAACCTTGACCATGTAAAGGCATTTGAAAAGGAACGAGATGCGGCTGGAATCAAGGGAGATGAAGTTTCTCCTAAACTTTTGCCAGTTTACCACCACGGAAACCCGGAATTTGAAAAAATAATTCCTGGTGCAAGTAAATAAAGCAAACTGATTTACTTCAAAGAGGCTGTTCAAACTTGGCAGCCTCTTTTTTTGCAATAAGAAATAACCTATTTAATAAATTTCAAAGAGAGTGTAATAAAAACTTTGCCTAAGATAGCGTCAAAGTTTTTATTCACAAGTTTGCGTTGCAAACTTTCTTATCAACTGCCCATTCTCATTTCATTGCGAATGGGCATAAAAAGTCAAATCGAAAATTGAAATTTTCTCGTTGACTTTTTATGGGAGGTTGTATGAAAAACAAACATATTTCACTTTCTACAAAAATGGTTTTAGGAAACATTCTACCATTAGTTCTTGCTTCAACATTCATAATTGTTTCTTTTCTTATTGCGCTAAATAAAGCAATAAACACAGATATTGAAAAAATCACTGGAATTTCAATTGAAAATCTTGACAGTAAAATATCAGCAATTATTCAAAAATATGAAATTCAGATTGATCATCTAAAAAATATTCTTAAAGAAAGACACAACAAGGAAATCGCAGACCTTGCGGCAACGGCACTTACTGTAGATATGCCTGATGATTTTTCTCTATACTACGGAACTTTGATTTCCCGCTATGAGCCGGGCGGATTTTACTCTGACAGTTCCGGCTGGACTCCTGACGCTGACTGGTTTCCTCCAAACCGACCGTGGTTCAAGGACGCTGTAAAAAATTCCGGGGAATTTGCAATCACCGATCCTTACGTTGACTCAATGACAGGCTCAATCTGCACAACAATCAGCAAAGATGTAAAAGACAAAAACAACAAACTGCTTGGAGTAGCAGCAATTGATATAATACTGGACAATCTTTCTGCGACAATGGCGGAAATTGAAATTTCAGAAAACGCTAAAGGCTACATTGTAAATGAAGACGGCTTGTTTATCACAAATGAAGACACAGCTTCTTTGATGAAAAAATCAATTTTTGATAAACCTGAATTTAAAAAGCACAACTTTAACAAAGACAATTTTTTAGATTCAGCAAATGTAATGATAAAAGACGGAATTTTTTATGGAGTATGCAAATCATCTTCAACACCGTGGTATATCATAGTTTACGGTCCGGTCTCCGACTTTACAAAAAGCAGTTATTCAGCAATTTTTAGGGTTTTGCTTATAATTATCGTGGCAATCACAACCGCAACAATAATTCTTCTTTTCAGCGCGAAAGCAAGCGCCGAAGAATTCAAGCTTATGGCTGAAAACTGCAATGAAATTGCGCATGGCGACTTTACAAAAGAAGTCAAAGATGGCAGCACAAAAGAAGCGGCGGAACTTGCGGAAGGATTCAACAACATTATCGTTGATCTTTCTTCGCTCATTAAAAATATACGAAATTCCGCAAATGACATCGGCAATATCACAAAAAATCTTTCAGAAGCCTCAGATGTAATTGGAAAAAGCGTTGAAACAACAAACTGTTCTGTTGAAAATGTTGCGCAAAGCGTTCAAACGCAGATTCGTTCAGTTGACAAAATCGACCAGTCAGTCACAGAAATCGTAACTCAAATCAACAATCTAAAATCTGAAATTGAAAACCAAGACCAAATAATTGACAATTCATCAAGCTCAATTGAAGTCGTGGCAAACAATGTTATCATAGTAAATGAAAAAATTACAGAAGCGTCAAAGGATGTTTCAGAGCTTGTGGAATTTGCAGTTAAAAATAGAAAAGAGATAAAAAATTCTGTTGCGCAGATTCTTGAAGTCAAAGAAAAATCCAAGAACCTTCTTGATACAAACAAGGTAATCGCATCCGTTGCAAGCCAGACAAATCTCCTTGCCATGAATGCGGCGATTGAGGCGGCACACGCCGGTGAGGCCGGAAAAGGTTTTGCCGTTGTCGCAAATGAAATCCGCAAGCTTGCGGAGACAACATCAGAGCAGGCAAAAACCTCTTCTGAATCGCTCAACCTTATACAAACTCAAATTGACGCAATTTCAGATACATCAATTGATGTGGAGCACGCATTTGAGCAGACAATTGAAAAAATCGGTAATATCAATACTTCTGTAGACAGCCTGAAGTCTTCCGCGGCGGAACAAGGTCAGAAAGCCCAGGAAATTTTTACTGCGCTTGACGACATGAGGAACAGTTCTAAAATCGTAAAATCCGACGCTGAAAAAATTGTTGAAGTCACAACCTCCGCCTCCTCAATCTGCAATGACCTTGTGAACTTGAACTCAAGCGTAGAGAAAAATCTTACAGAATGCAAAGACGCCGCAACGACTCTGCTTGCCGCATCAAACAAAATCACAGAAACCGTAAGCAAAAACAACGCCTCTGTAGAAACTCTCAACCATGCGATTTCTCCGTTTAAGGTAATGTGAAATTGATTGATTAATTTACCCAGATATCGAGTTTTTAGTTGAATCCATAAATTGAATAAGCAGCAGTTGCCCATACTCTAAAGACGGTAATTTTTAAAATATCATAATATTTTTATTCATAGACAGTTTTATTGACAAACACATTACATTCACATATATTCAGATTACAGATATATTTTTTATAATTTTTGGAGGCACAGTATGGCAAGCACATTGGTACAGATTAGAGTTGATGAAGATTTAAAGAACGAGGCGACAAGCATTTTCGAGCAGCTCGGACTTGATTTGCCGACTGCATTCAGGATATTTCTTAAAAAATCTGTTGAAGAAAGAGGAATTCCGTTCAGCATGAGAGTGGAAAGAAATGTTTCTCTTAAAGAAGGAAAAAAAGCTTTTATGCAGCTTAGAAATGAAGCAAAGAAAAACGGACTTCAAGATATGACTCTTGATGAAATTAATGCAGAAATCCGTGCATACAGAGAGAGAAAGTAAAATATGAAATATTATGCTGTCATTGACACAAATGTTGTTGTCTCTGCCCTGCTTTCAAAAAATGAAGATTCTGCAACTGTTTTAAAATTTTTGATAAAAGCATAATCCCTGTTTTTAGCAAAGAAATTATTGCTGAATATTCTGAAGTTCTTTCCAGAGGAAAATTTAAAAATAAACTTTCGACAAAAAACGTTCATAAAACAATAAAAATGATTCTTGACAACGGCATTGAACTTTCTGGAATTGAAACAGAAGAAAAACCATCCGACCCAAAAGATGTGATTTTTTATGAAGTCACAATGGATTCCCGACAAACACAAGACTCTTTTCTTGTAACCGGCAATATTAAGGACTTTCCGATAAAACCATTCATTGTTACTCCAAAAGAAATGATGGAAATTTTGGAAAAAGATAAAAATGGAAAGAAGTGATATAGAAAAATCTGAAAAATTCCAGTATATTTATAAGGAAGAACGGAGGTAACTATGCAGAGCACATTTACACTCAGAAAAGACGAGCTGAACATGGATTTCTTGAAAGGCTTGAAACAGATGTTTTCCGGAAAAACATTGAATATCACCGTAAGCGACAATAAAATTGACGAGCAGGATGAGACTGAATATCTTTTGAGCAATCCTGTAAATAAACAGATGCTTCTGGATGGAATCGCGGCAATTGAAAAAGGCGATGTAACAAAAGTAAAACTAGAGGCTTTATGATTGAAATACTTGCTTTTTATAAAACCGCTTATGACGACTACAATAAATGGGAAGAAACAGATAAAAAACTTTTTAAGAGAATAAAAGAACTCATAAAAGACATTTCTAGAAATCCATTCGATGGAATTGGAAAACCAGAACCATTGAAACACGAACTTTCTGGCTATTGGTCTAGAAGAATCAATGATGAACATAGGCTTGTCTATAAAGTCACAGAAAATACTATTTACATAGTTTCGTGCAGAGAGCATTATAAATAAAAAAGAATCAATTCTTATCGTATTTTTATATTTTTAGATTCTGTTATTTTTAGTCCATTCCAATTTATTTTCATCTAAAAAAAGCTCTCAAATCCGCAATAGACTGGGAAGACATTGAGCCTATTTTAATTTCAGGAATTAATTTTTCACTCCAAATTCTCTCTAAAGATAATCTTCGGCAAGTTCTTATAGATGATAATTTTTTGAACTCTTTTTTTATCTAATCCTAAATCTTCATGATTTTTGATATATTCATCTTATAAATTAATCTCATCTTTTTCTCTTTTTATTTTTTTAATAAGACTTAAATTTTCTTTCCAATTTAAATCATCATAAAGAAGCCTTATTTCGTTTTCTTCATTCCAACATTCATTCTTGATAAAAAATATCATTGACAAATAAATTGCCGCCAAATGGGAACGGCTATTCTTTGTTATTATATCAACAATATTATTTTTATCTTTCTCTGATAAATGATTGGACATTTCGTTGTACATATTTACAACAACACTACCAATAGTTTTACTTCTGTCTTCATCGGAATAAATAATTTCTCTTACTGAAAATTCATTAAACAAAGGAAAGGACAGTTTTTGCAATTCATCTAAATCAAAAGAAATACAAACTCCTGTCAAAGCATCAGCGTATCTTTCCCAATGAGACAAGCTATCTTCTTTGCTTGAGAAACAAATGCTGTATGCCTCAGAATCTCTCTTACAAAGTTCAAAAAACTTATTTCTATCCTCATGTATTTTATTTAGAAGAACATCAAAAAAACTTTTTGTTTTTTCATCAGGATATTCAATTTTATTAAAATCTTCCAAGAAGTTTTTAGGTGTATAACCGCCTTCTGTAGGATCATTCATTGCATGAAGACTCGTTAATAGAAGAGACTTTGAAGTGATTATTCCATACAAACCAGCCAAAGTTGTATAATGATATGCAATAGAATTTTTCTCCATTTTTATCAATTCCTTTTATTCAATAATATTAAAAAAATCTGTTAGTATTATTAGCAAATTTTTCAAAAAAACTCTATATCATTTGTTACAAAGATACTATAAAAAGTAGCAATATTTTATAATATAAAAGATAAAAATAAAATTCTATAAAGACAAATTATTTATAGCTTCAAAGGTTCTATAACAATTCTTATCATCATGTAAGGTAAAAAAATCTTTTATTCTATTTAAATATTTATCTTTTTACTTTAAAATCATTTTCATAATACTCTTTTATTAGGCACACCACATCGTCTTTTCTTTTGCGTATTTCTCCAAACCCATCTTTTGCATAAGAAAAATATCCTTCTCCATAATGGCTTGCCCTAAATTTTTCATAGTCAAATTGAAAATAAATCAAAGGTTTTAGCATATAAGCAAAATCCATTGCAATGCTTGAATAATCAGTGATACAAATCGCAGAATCTATAAGTAATTGTTGAATATCATATTTATTCCAATCAGCAATTATTATATTCTTGCAACCTGAAGAAAAACATTCTCTAAATTTTTGCATTCCTTTGTGTGGAAAAAATATTAGCCTAAGATTATTCTCTACCAAAAAAGACTGAAAAAATGAATCATTAAGCAATGTTTGATATTGTACAAAATATTCTGATTTTTTAAATTCTTCAAAACTCAAATGCAAAGAGGCATTTCCAAGCCAGTCACGCCATGTAGGCATAATCAATATCAGTTTTTTATTACAATATCCAATTTTTGAATAAAGATTGTCAAATCTAGCAAGTCCAAGAAGTTTTACAATGTTCTTCCCTTTATATCCAAATGTATTTTCAACAAACTCATACTCTCTTAAAGTTGATGTGGCAAACAAAGAAAATTTACATACATCATAATACAAACTTTTCATGTCATCTTTTATAATGCCATGTTGTAAAAAAATTTTTTTATTTTTTAATATACCAATTTGTTCCAATGGAAAACAAACTGCCGGAGATGGTTTTCCCAATTTTGCAGAAAATATATTATATTTAGCAGATATATAATATATCCAATGTTTTAAAGTTGCAAAGGTTACAACATTTCCACATTTTAAAACTTTATTTCTATCAGGAGATTTCTTTGTTATCGCATAAGCCACATCAATATTTTTCTGATTTTCACAAATATACTTAAATAACCAATAACCATTGTCACGTGCAGAATCACCATCTTCACAAATAAGCCAAAGATTTTTATGGAATAAACGAAATATAAAACTTATTGGAACTGCACAAAAGAACAAAAAGACATGCTTAATATCAGATATTTTCAAGTATTTCAATCTTTCTAGTATTTTGCTTATAAAATTTTTTTCATAAATTTACCTAACTTTAAAAGAAATATTTTGACTTTATATAATTAAAATCAAATCTATCTATTAATATTTTATAAAAATATAACAGTTGATAATCTGAATAATGAAAAAAAGTTCCTTCTGTTATTCCAGAAATTAAAAATTACAAAAAAATAAACGGAAGTATTTTTTTTGCTATATCCAAAGGAATATTTTTCAGCCCTTTATAACAACATGAAAAGAATAGAAATAACGAAAAAACGCCTCCATTTACTAATATACCAAGATATGCACAATCCAAAGGCATACCAAAATTCTTATATCCTAGTAAAAAAATTTATAGGATTCATTTTTTTAGAATCTTATAAATCATTTTTGGTCGTCCTGTGAAAAAAGCATTTCCAACAGCATACAATGGAGGCATAAATTTTATAGAAAATTGCTACAAAAAAATTAGTATAAAGAAGAAAAACATGGAACTAAAAAAAGAATATTTTCTAACAAACCTATATTTTTCTATTCATTGAAAAAAATAGAAAACAAATAATAAAAACAAACATATACACAAAAAAAGAAGTTCTTCCAAGTGTGTATTTAAATATTAAATAATTCGGAACAATCAAAAATAGCAACACTAATTTAAAATCAGAAAATAACAACCAAGTGGTTGCAAATGCCAAGGAGCATTGCATTGCATATAGCCCTGGTGTATTAGAATTTTGAAATCCTAATGTATGTGTCATTCCTTTTTGATAGACAGTGATAGAATCCTCTAAAATTCCGTAACTATATCCAAAAAGGATTATAATAATGTTTATTAAATATGTTACGCAAACGGTCAAACAGATTTTTTTCAGATTTTCATCTTTCAGTAAAATTACAGCAAATATAATATTAACGGTTGCAACAGTATCTGTATTAACAAAAAAATAAGCAAAAATCAAAATAAACAGTATAATATGATAGATTGTTAATTTCCATTTTGTTTTTTTTAATAAAAAAAGCAAATTCAAAAATTGCATGCTTGTAATTGCTATGGTAAAAAAATCTGTTGACAAATTAAATATATTCAAACATTCTCTTATTCCTAAAAGAAAAATCCAAATCACCGCAAACATTTTAATTTTCCTTTATGATTCCATTTGCTAAATTACAAAAATTTTTAAAATAATCTTTCTCATCATTAAATTTTTGAGACAGAATCAAAGATTCTTTTGACATAGAATCTCTTAACTTTGAATCTGTAAATACAGAAAATATTGCCTTTGCAAGTTTTTTTTCAAAATCTTTTCCTAATTCTATAAAAATAGAATTTTTTTCATTCAAAACATCAGTAAGAGCACCGGATTTTGAAACAATACATGGTTTACCCAAAGAAGCGGCTTCCATAGCAACAAGACAGAATGCTTCTTGGCATTGTGACGGAATGACAACCAAATCTGCAGAAGCATAAACAGTTTGAATTTCATACTGAGGAACATATCCTATAAAAATAACCTTATCTTTTATTTTATCCGTAGCATTCATAAGTTTTTTTGCATATTTTTTATTGCAAATCTCGCCTGCAATTACAACTTTAAAATCCATGTCAAATGGAAGTATAGCCACTGCATTCAACAATTCGAGTACACCTTTTTGAGGAAGCAATCTGCCAGAATATAAAATCTCAAAAGTATTTGATGAAATCCTATGCTGATTTCGGTAATCAACAATTTTTTCATTTGATGTACTGAATATTGAAAACCTTTCTTTATCTATACAATTTTCAAAAACCTTTATTTTTGAAGTATTAAAATTATCCTTCAAATGCCTCTTTAAATATTTACTTACAGTCCAAATTTCAGTTGCATTATCTACAACAAATCGCATGGAATTTTTATTTTTTTGCATTTCACAAAAAGTATCAAAATCATTATGCATATGAAAAAAACAATTGGAATATTTTTTTATTTCATTTTTTTATTTGCTTAAAAAAATGTTAACATCGTTTTCTACAAGAATAAAAAGTTACATCATTTTTTTAATTTCTTTGCAATTTTTTTAATCCTAAATAATTAAATCTCTTATCAGTTTTTAAATAAACTATAAAAAAATATTTATAAGAAAAACTATATGCCCTTAAAAAAATGTTTTTCTCTAAAAATCCTTTACTTGATGAATTGCTGTATACTTATAATATTCCTGAAGTTTAGATAATTTATCATCTGCAATTGTATACAGTTCAAAATTAAAATGCGGATTTTTTTCATTTTCATTTATTAATTGAGTCATTAAATGCTCTACAGCACCGCCTTTTACATCAGGAACAGGTTTATATCCAGGAGAAACAAATACTATTTTGGGAAATTTCTGATATTCACTCATTTTATAAAACCTCTTTTTTAATTTTGATAAACACAAAATTTTTAGTAATTTCCAAAATCATACTCGTAAATTCCGTGACTTTGTTGTTCATCAACAGATGGCAGTTGCATATAATTCCCATATAAATTCGTAAGAATTGAATTGTAATCCTTTGGAATATAAAAAATTTGAATCTTCAAATCTGTGAAAAATAAGTTCTGAAAAAGATTTACAACTATTTTGATTTTTCCAAAAATCGCCGCCATACTTTGTTATATTAAAATCAGCCGTCATATATTCATATTTCTTACACAAAGAATTTCGTTTCGCAATGCAAATTTTCAATGGAACAAATATGCTCAAAATATCCATAAAAATATAAATAACTTTATGAATAAAACCCTTTGAATTTTTTACATTCAGGTATTTATCTTTATGTTTTATAAGAGAATTCCAAAAATTTAAATTTTTTTCTATAGTGTATAGTTTGAATATTCTTATCTAAAGGAATTTTATCATAAGGAAAAATATCTATATAAACACCTGAATATTGTCTTTTAGTTTTTTTTGCTGCCTCTTCAAACCAATTTGTATTTTTCAGCATAATCTTTGCAAATGGCAATCCATAATGTTTATCAGTAAACTCAGATTGAACAAAATATTCCTCCCCTAACTTATCTTGGGCAATTTTTAAAAATTTTTCATAATCATTTCGCAACATTCCAATATCCAAGTCATCGTCCCAAGGGATAAAACCTTCATGTCGAACTGCACCTATCAATGAACCATCTGAAAGAAAATATTTTATATTATTTTCTTCACAAACCTTATGAACAGCCTTTAAAATTTTCAACATAAGCAACTGTGCTTTTCTTAAATCACTTTCTGCAAGTTTCATATTTTCATACCCAAAATTTATTTTCTTTTAATAATTCTCTGTCTATAAACTTTTTATATATTTCAAACGCAAAATATATGTCTTGAATCGATATTCCTATGTTATAAGCAAGAATTCGTTCATTATCATTTCTTCTACCAGTTTCTCCTGTTAGAACATCTGTGATTTCTGAAACAAATTTATATTGATTAAAATATTTAAAACCTGAAATATGAGAAATATCATCACAAAAAATTTTATCAAAAGATAAATCACACTTTTGAAATCCACGTGTGTGAACAGGAACTACAAGAGTCCCCTTTTCAAAGCAAGCTTCATCAACAAAGTCTGAATCCGCTGCTGTTACACAAGACACAAATATATCAGATTCTTCAGCCATTTTTTGAATATTTTCATAAACTGAGAAATGGATATTTTTAAAGTCTTTAAATCTATTCATAAAATCAGTATGCTGAGTTTTATAGGCAAGCACATTAACATTCAGTTCTTTATGGTTATTTAGAGAATCATAACAAAGCAATGTTGCTCTCGCAGTATTTCCTAACCCTATAAAAGAAATACTTTTTGCATTAGTTTTTTTTAAATAAGAAATAGTTAATGCAGCAACAGCACCAGTTCTCATTGTTGTTATCCATGTACCATCCATGAAAGAAATTAATTCTCCCGATTTAGAATCATAAAGTAAAATATCTGCTTTTAAGGCTGGTGCTCTTTTTGTAAATCTAGAAACTTCCTTTACTCCAAAAACATTTTGACTAGGAAGAAATGAAGGCATTGTATTAAAAAAACAATTTTCACCAAATTTTATGCTTATTTTTTCAGGTAGAATATATTCCTTTTTATGAAGACAAACATATTTTGCCCATTCAACACACTCCGTAGGAGATATATTCATACTAATAATATCTTCAAATGTAATAAATTTCATACACATCCCCCTTTCATAGCAATCAATTTTCTTTTTCCGAATTCCACAATCTGCGCAAATTCCTTTCTGCACAGAGCACAAGCTGCAAAAAGCAGCGCAACATTCACCGCGTAATTCCAGCCACCCAATCTATCGCCCAAAAGAACCACAACGCATTGAGCAACAAGAATCAGGTAAACCGCGCAGTCCTTTGCAATGGCAACTTCCAGCCGCATTATCTTTTTTGCCTTGTACATTCTCATTGTCCAGACAAGAATGTAAGCCGCGGCGGTCGCAACTGCAGCGCCTAGAGTTCCGATAAAATGAATCAGGATGATATTCAGAACAATATTCAAGACCGCACCGGCAACTGTAGAGGTCGCAAAACTTTTTGAGTCCTTCACAGCCGCGAATATTCCACCCAAGTACCCGGAAAGAGAGCCGAAAACCACGGAGACAAGCAGCAACGGAACATATCTCCAGGCGGCAAAAAAGTCCTTCGCATAAAGAATGTGCGCAATAGGCTTCGCAAGAATAATCAGCACCGAACAGACAATGCACATCGCAACATTGTAAAATCCGTACATCTTTGAAAAAAATCCGTTTCTGTCGTCCTTGTCAAAATCCTGAACTGCGGAAAGAGTCCACGCCTGGCTAAAAATCAGCTGGAACATTGAAAGAATGGAAGGAATCTTGTACGCCACAGAATAGATTCCGTTCTCAACAATTCCGCACATTGCCGTAACAATATAGCGGTCAGAAACACTGTTCACCCACCAGGAGACGCTGTTCAGGGTCATCGGGCATGAGTACGAGAGCATCTGTTTTTTGAGCGTTCTGTCCTGCTTTCTGATTTTTATAAAACGGAAAATCTTCAGCGAGACACAAAGATAAATAATCTGAAAAAGTGTTCCTGCAATCGTGGCAAGATAATAGCCTTTCAGCCCAAGATGAAGTGGAATTAGGAATATGATGTTAAGCGCAATCATCACAACCGAGCAGAGCACGCCGGAAACCGATACATCCTTTACCCTGTCAAAACCGCGCGCATAGTTCAAAAGAAGCTGGCTAAGTCCGTTCACCGCGAACATCAGAAAAAGAAAAAACGGATACTTATTGAAAAGCGGCGCAAAGTTGAGAAAAACATTTGCAGCAATAAGCGACGCAAAAACCAGGAGCGAGTAAAAATAATATTTCAGGCTTATGGAAACAATTCCTTCCTTTGATACATTCCTGTCCAGAAGAAAAACCGTTGTCGCGTCCGATATGTTCAGCGTAAGAACCGGAACAAAAAGCCCCACCGTTGCGGAGTACAAATCGTAAGTTCCATATTCCGCAGAAGTAAGTACGCTTGTATACAGTGGCACAAGAAAGAACGTCAGCAGCTTAGTTCCAAACTGCCCGACAGTGAGAAATGCTATATTTTTTGCAAGATAACGTTTGCCTTTCATTGGAAAATTAGTTGAAAACTTCCCTCACATCATACTCCCCACGCTTATACTTCACCAAAAATTTCACCAGCTTCATCTGTCGTGCCAGGCGATTGAACGAAAAACTTGCGAACAGGCGGAAAAGCCATTCAAGGCCGAGCCGGATCATAAATTCTGGTGCGCGCTTTGTGTTTCCGCTCCAGAAATCTACTGCGCCTCCGTTTCCGAAGATTATTTTTGCGTTCAGTTTTTGCCTGTTTTCCCAAATCCACTTTTCCTGAAGCGGACAGCCTTTGCATACAATCAGAATGTGGGGTTTTGCGGCATTTATTTTTTCAATCAGATAGTCGCCGTCAAATTTCGTGTAGCCGAACGTCCAGTCGATTATTTTTACATTCGGATGCGCGCTTTCTATGCGCAGCTTTGCGTCCTCAAGGTTTTCGATTTTCGAGCCGTAAAGATAGACACCCACTTTCTGTCGTCAGGAAGATAGTCAAAAAAATCTGTTCCAGGATAGCGGTCGGCGGCAGAATATGAAGTGCCAAGTTTTTTGTTAATCGCGTAAAGAAGATTTATTCCATCGATAAAATTGTATTTCGTGCTCCTGAAATATTCATGAAGAAGCGGATTTTTTTCTTGAGCCAAAAAGATTTCAGGATTTATGAACGAGATTACAGACTGACTAGAATCATCAAGCATCTTGGAGAAAACAGATTTAATTTCCGCACGGTCAGAAGGAACTGCGAGCGGGATTTCCTCAAAAATATATTTTTTCATATCACTCTCCCTCTCTCGCAAATGAAAAAGAAGTTATTTTATTTTCAAGAACCTTTTTTTCCAGTCCAATTTCTTCATTTCTCTCCAATTCCCTTCCGCAGTCATAAATCACCTGACCGCGTCCATCCGCACAGAACGCCTTTATCAAACTTTTCCTCACTTCATATCCGCCAAGCCAAACAGATTTATCTTCTTCCGCAACCGGTGACATAGTACATATATATAGAAAAATTTGTTCAGCTTTATCCGCTTTTAGCCGCTCCAGCACAAATGCCAGCATCGCATCGTCCACACCGTTCGGAAAAAACACAATCTCTTTTTCCGCCCAAGAGCCGCCCGCCTCGCTTGTGAGAAAATCGTGCATTTCATTTATTTTTTTCTGCGTGAATCCTCTTGGAGCTGAACCGCAGAGAATGGCGTATCGGGGCAAAACAAAATCTCCTAATATTGCTATTTTCTATATCATACATTGCTATTGGATAATTTTCAAGTATTGCTAATAGCAACATAATTATTTTAATGACAGACATACTATTGGTTTTAGGAAGCAACATTAGGAAAATAAGAAAAGAATTCGGCTGGACGCAGGCTGCTTTGGCGGAAAAAACAGGAATTTCAGTACCTTTCATGACACAAATTGAGCTTGGAAGAAAATCCGCCTCTCTGGAAGTTGTTCAAAACATTGCAGCCGCGCTTAACATTTCCTATAAACAACTTTTTGAAGAAAATATTGCTGCCAGTAATCAAGAAAAAACAAATTTGTCATTATTAGAACAAAACATAACTTCTTCTGTTGTAAAGAAAAAAATTCACGAAGAATTTATTAAGATAAAAATAGATTTTTTTGATTTTTTTCAAAAGACAAAAAAATCATTGTATAGAAAAATATACAAAACTGAACTAGATTTTAAAAAAATCAGTTATTTCTTGTTCCATACATCAACTCTCTCTTGCGTAAAAAAAACATACTTATATAATAGAATAATCTAATATTTTTCGAGGTTAAAATGACTAGTTATCTGGCTGGAGTTCTTACTTCAGGTCTTTCGTTCGTGTTTATCATTTTTACGATAGGCGCGCTTGGATACCTTGTTGGCGGTATCAAAATAAAAGGCATTGAGCTTGGCACTGCCGGGGTTTTGCTGATAGCGCTTCTTTACGGTGTTCTTGTAAGCTATGTTCCAAATTTTGATGTTCATGGAACGACAATCACTTTGTGGGAACCTAAAATCAAGGGTAATTTTGGAATTGTTTCCAATATCGGAACAGCGCTTTTTGTTACTGCGGTAGGACTTATCGCGGGTCCAAAGTTTTTCAGGAGTTTTAACAAAAGCACTTTTTCTTACATAATCCTTGGCGTTGTTGTAATCGCAATCGGAACGATTACCGCGATAATTTTTGTAAAATGTGACAAAAACCTTTCGCCGGAAATGGCGGTTGGACTTCTTACCGGAGCACTGACCAGCACGCCGGGCTTAAGCGCCGCGAAAGAGGTCGCGGAAAATGCTGACCAGACTGTCGCAGGCTATGGAATCGCCTATCTTTTTGGTGTCATGGGCGTAGTTCTTTTTGTGCAGATTATTCCAAAAATCTTGAAAGTTGATATGAATAAAGAGGTGGAAAATTTCAAGGCGGCGAATTCTGTTCAAGTTCCGGAACCTAAAGGCAAACTTGTAAAACTTGATCCGTTTGATTTTTTTCCGTTCGTACTGGCGGTTGCATTTGGCTGCATAATCGGGGCAATTAAAATTCCTGTTGGAACGGCGGAAACTGTTGTTGATGGTGAGGTTATAAAACAGATTTCTTATTTTAATCTTGGAAATTCCGGCGGATGCCTTGTCGGTGGTCTTATCATCGCCCATTTTGCGCACCTTGGATTCCTTGACCTTAGAATCAAAAAAGAAACTTTGAACTTTATGCGCGAGCTTGGACTTGTTCTGTTCCTTATCGGAGCCGGAGTTCCGGGCGGCGTAAACTTTGTGGCAAACTTTAAGGTTTCATTCTTCCTGTACGGTGTTGTGCTTACCTTAATGCCTATGATTATCGGCTACATAATCGCAAGATATGTATTTAAGCTGAGCATATTGAACAACCTTGGTTCTATTACCGGCGGAATGACTTCAACACCTGCCCTTGGAACATTGATTGCAACAGCAGGAACAGATGAGGTTTCCAGCGCGTATGCGGCAACCTACCCGTTTGCGCTTGTTTCAATTGTTCTTGCGGCCAAAATAATTGTAATAGCGTTGTAGGTTCTAAATAGCCTGGATGTCGAGTTTTTTGTAAAAAGAATAAAAGCGCAGGCAGATTTGCAATTTGTGAAGATTTTTGGCGATTGAATTAATTAAAGTGCGGAGCACCCGAATTCGAGCCAAATCCATCTGAGCAAATTGAAAATCTGCCGAGAGCGTTTTTTCAGAATTTGCAAAAAAAATTCTAAATTAAGGCTATTTTATACTTTTAAAACTTTCCGGTCTAATTGTGTTTTCATCCAGAAGTGTTCCTGTAAGCGCGATTTTCTTTCCTTGGAATGACAGCAGTTCTTTTTTACATTTCTCGTCGGCTTCAATCGCATATTTTTTTGAATGAACAACAAAAACAGGATAATTGAAAGGCTCATTTCCATAGCTTTCTATGAAGCCGGACTCAGAAAAAAAATCATCCGGTCTGGAAAATGAAAAAAAATCCTGCGCAAATAAAAATAAGAAAACAAAACAACAAAAGAGTTTTTTCATAAATAGGCCTTTCCTGTAAATTTATTTTTGCTTATCTAAAACTGTATAGGCAAAGGCGTTGTAATTTTTGTCAATTGTCGCGGTTACTGAGCCGCCGCCTACTGAATAACCGTACAGTAAAAATCCATACTGACCAAGCACTACAGGAGTATTTTTAGAAATGGCATAAAGCCCGCTGGTTTTATAATAATAATTATTATTATCTGTCAGGCATATAGAATTATCTATGGATTTCAGACATATACTTCTATTCTTTTCATAGGCCACTTCTTTTTTTAGAGTTGGAAATGAAGCATTGCTGGGGTAATTCGCAAACGTCTTAATATGAACACACGAAAAATCTTTCAGGATATCCTTGAATGTTATTCCGGATCTTTCAGGATTACATTCTCTAACCGCCTGAACAATAGACTCCTCATCAACGTATTTATTTTCCGCAATTTCTTTAATCAGTTTAAATCCGCCGTAATTTTTTGCAATAAAATTGCCGAATGCGAACACATTTCCATAAGAAATCAGCACATCGCCACTGGGAAAATAATCAGTGGTGTCGCTTCGCCATGTGGAAAACCCAAGATTATACCATGTGTTAAAAAACGGAATTCTAGAGTTTACAATGGAATCATCGTCCTTTAAATTTTCAGAAAGATAGTTTTCAAACATTGCGTCCGCCAAAGCGGAAAGCATTTCTGTGTACCAGGTTGAAAATTCTTTTTTATGCACAAAACTTTTGTTTATGGTGTTCAGCATATGGTTGAATTCATGCGCCAAAGTTGAATAGACGGATTCCGGATTCTCTGATATAAAAAAACTGTCAAGATGAATTATAGAGTCCTGATTTTCATAATCTTTGAACATATCACCTGCCCAAAAATATCCGTAAGTTCCTGATTTTGTTTCTGAAGTATCAGAATAATCGTAAAAAAGGTCAGATATGACAATATTTATTTTTTCAGGACAGGAAATCACGTTTTCGTATGTTGTTTTATACTCGTAAGCTCCCAGAATATCTGTTATATTCGGAAAAATCTTTTCGTCAAAAAGCTTTCCGAAAACCTCAAAAAGGTCTACCGTCCTGCCGTTCAATTTATATGATGAAAGACTCTCTTTTGTTATCGGGCAATTTCCGTTTTGCACAAAAAAAACATTGCAGTTTTCTCCGGGATACATTCTTGTTGCTGTTTCTTTCCTCAGAACTGATGAATCAGTATTCAGTTTTATCTTTGTAATGCTGTCTTCTGGATTGAACAGTTTTTCTTTGTAACTATAATTATATAGATTTCTGGAAGATAAACTTTTCAATAAAGCGGTGTTGCTCTTTGAAATATACTCAGAAGAAGTGTTGAAATTTCTTGAATCATTAAATTCATCTGCGGAATCATTATTTTTTTCCGGACGTATATTTTCCGCCCCGGCACTTTTTGCTCTTGAAATGTGAAAATACGGAACAGAAGAGGCAGGAATGTCCGCAGAATCCATGCTGGCCGCCATGAACCAAACCTTGTCGCCGGAAGAAGCGTTGGTTTCAATCGTTATATTCTTTTTTGAAGAGTCTTCAGCAATATAACACCCCGAAACAAGAACGGAGAATAACAACGCGCCGCATAAAAAACACTTTTTCATCATAAAAATAATAGCATTTTTTCTTGTTATTTCAAACAATTATATGCCATTTCCGCCGCTTTTTGTTCCGCTTCTTTTTTTGATTTTCCCTCCGCAGGTCCGTAGACAAGTTCTCCAAGATGAACATTCACCTTGAATTTCTGGTCGTGGTCTGGTCCTGAAACATCAACGAGTTCATAGCGCGGCGCCTGCTTGTACTTTTTCTGATAAAGTTCCTGTAGCAAAGTCTTAAAATCTTTTCCGCCGAACTCCTGCACTTTTTTTACTTCCGGAACAATAAAGGAAAGTACATATTTCTCGCAGTTCTCGTATCCTGAATCAAGATAATATGCGCCGATTATCGCTTCCATGCAGTCCGCTATAATCGCAGGCTTTTTGCGTCCTCCGCTAAGCTCCTCGCCGTGTCCAAGAACCAACATTCTGTCAATTCCGAACCGGAGTCCGATCGGGGCAAGCGTTTTTTCGGAAACGACAACCGCCTTTATTTTCGCCAGGTCGCCTTCCGCATGGGTCCGGCTCATATCGCTGTAGAGAAAATCCGCGGTGGCAAGCCCCAGAACAGAGTCACCAAGAAATTCCAGCCTTTCGTTGTTATAAAGTTTTTCTGAATGATTCTCATTGGAATATGAGCAGTGATGAAACGCCATATTCAAGAGTTCAAGATTTTTAAATTTCAAGCCAAGCGGTCTGCAGAATTCCAGAAGGGCTTTTTTTCTTTCATTAGAAATATTTTTTTTCATTACAGAAACTATAATTTTAACAAAAAAAAAACACAAGCGTTATAGCCTGTGTTTTTCTTAAAGCAACAAGAATTGTCTACTGCTGTGATTTGATGAAATCATAAGCATCGCGAACAGTTTCAAATTCGTTTGCTTTTTCATCAGGAATGCTTACGCCAAGTTCTTCTTCGATGGCATAAACAAGTTCGTATGTGTCAAGGCTGTCTGCGCCAAGATCACCACGGAATGATGAATCAAGAGTGATTTTAGATTCATCAATATCCAGCTTTTCAGCGATAAGTTTTTTGATTTTTTCAAACAATTCGTCCATATTTTTCCCCTTATTTAGCCGTTTGATTCAGGTGTGACAACCTGACGTCCGCGGTAGAATCCGCATTTAGGACAAACACGATGCGACTGGATCAGATTTCCACAGTTGTTGCACTCAACAAGCTGAGGTGCTGCCAAACGCATATTGATTGACTGGCGTCTTTTTGTAACGGCTTTAGATGTTTTCGATCTAGGTACTGCCATTTATAAACCTCACTAATAAGATTATTATCTGATTTACTGCGGTCTATAATACAACAGTTCGAATCAGTATGTCAACAAAGTATAACAGATTAAGATAAAATGTCAACAAAATTAATATTTTTGTTCCAGCGCCTTCTGCACAATCTCCGGGACCATTCCCGAAATATCGCCCTTGAACTGGGCAAGCTCTTTTATCGCGCTGCTTTCAGAAGGATGTATTTCTGGTCTGTAGGAATGAACATCGTTTCGATTTCAGGATTCAGGTTGTGATTCATAAGCGAAAGGTCGAATTCATAGGAAAAATCTGTCGCATTCCGTATTCCTCGGATAAGAACCTTCGCATTGCTTTCTGCCGCATAACGGACTATAAGCCCTGAATAAGTGTGGACAGTAACGTTTTTAAACGGCTTCACGAGCTCTTTTAGCATGGAAAGCCTTTCTTCTGCCGTAAACAGACATTTTTTCGAGCTGTTCACGGCGATAACGACATCGATCTCATCAAAAATCCTGCATGCCCGCTGGATGATATTGATGTGTCCGTTTGTCGGCGGATCAAACGATCCTGGAAAAATAGCCTTTGTCATATAAAAAGAAATTACTTTGTTTGACGAAAAGATACAAGCGTTGTAAGATACAAAATATGGTTAGAAAATTAATTTTTGCAATTATTCCAGCGGCTCTTGCCCTGGCGGCCAGCAGCTGCAGCTCCACAAAGGCGGAAGTCCAGCAGCCGGAAAAAATCGCTGCTGAAAAAATAGAAAAATCCACAGCTCCGGACGACGAATTCGGCCGTTCCACCCAGGGCGTAAAAATCACAAGGGAAGAATTCAACGCCGATAAAAACGAAATTCTTCAGATTATAAAGGAACTTTCCGAGATAATTACAAGCTATGACTTCAACTCATGGATGTCTTATATAGATCCTGACTCCCTTAAATACTGGTCAAACCCGAGAAATCTTCTGAACGCCTCAAAAAGGCTTCCTTCAAAAATACGGCTTTCAAACCTTAACGACTATTTCCGGTATGTGTTCGTTCCTTCCCGGCAAGGCCGCTCCGTGGAGGAGATCAGGTACATTTCAAGAGATTCCGTAAAAGCTGTCCAGCCAAGAAACGACAGGGATATAGTGTACTACAATTTTGTCCGGATAAATGGAAAATGGATGGTAAACATCCCCGAGCTCCAGAATTAAAAAAGGACGGGACGGAGAAACTGTTTTGTTGATTTAATTAAATAGTTAATTTATAATTTATTCTGTATATAAAAGGTATTTTCCAGGAGGAAAAATTTCAATGAAAATGATAAAAAAGATTGTTCTTGCGGCAGGATGCCTTGCTATGGCTTCTATGGTTTTTGCGCAGGAACAAAAAGTTCAGAAATCGCCGTCAGCCAGCGCCAAGTCTGAAACATCGGTTGAAGAAGAATATTTAAACGATGTTGACGGAGTTGTAATCCTTAGCCTTGCTCAGTCAGACGAATACGACAACAAACTGGTCGCGATGCAGTTCCTGGAAGAAGCCGTAAACAACGGAAATTCTTCGCCGGACGTAATGAAGGCCCTGAACCAGCTTGCAGGAGAAGGCATAACTTCCCAGTCAAGAACAAACGGCCGTCTTATAAACAACTTTCCGGACATCAGAAGAAGGGCTTGCCTTGCGCTCGGAAAAATCAAGACTGAAGAATCAAAGAATTACCTTGTAAAAGTGACGCTCGCAGAAAATGAACCGATGGTTATCTCCGCGGCGGTAAATTCCCTTGGAGAAATAGGCATTAACGCGAATGACGAGGTTGTGGACGCGATTTCTTTTGCAAACAGAAGAAATCAGATTCTCAACCCTACCTCATCGCTGGCATTTGAGGTGATTGACGCATACGAGAAACTTTCAGAAACCACTGAAAACAAGAAAATCATCATTGATTCTCTTTCTAAAATCGCGGCCGATTATCACTACGCCTCACCTGTAAGGGCAAAGGCGCTTAAGCTTCTTAAAAATATCAGCGGTACTGACTTTTCCGGAAGCTCAAAATCCAGCGCGGACGCAAAATAATCTGAAAACCAAGGCGCGCGGCCGGGTACATTTCCAGCAAAGGCTTGAAAGCCGGAGTCTGTACCCTGCGCGCGGACCGGCAGAAAGAAAACAAACGAAATATCTGCTGTATTTTTTCTGAAAGGGCAGATATTTTTTTTCAAAAAAAAGAGAAAACAAATGGAACCTATAATTCTTGCCTCGTCTTCGCCTAGAAGACAGGAAATCTTAAAGATGCTGGACATTCCTTTTCAAGTCATTCTTCCAAACATTGACGAGACGCTCACAAGCAGCGTTGACACCGAGGATATTCCCGAACTTCTTGCGCGTGAAAAAGTTTCCGCTGTAATACATTCGCTTCCTTCCCAGCAGGAAATCCAGTGGGTTTTGGGTGCGGATACCGTAATTGTAAAAAACGGCAGAATTTTCGGAAAGCCGCAGAGCGCGGATGAAGCCGCGGAGTTCCTGAAAGAATTTCAGGGCAGCACTCATACAGTGATAACGGCGGTTGTGCTTTACAACGGAAAGCAGAAGTCGACAACCTCGCGCGTCGCCAGGACAAAAGTTACGTTCGCGCCGATGACCGATGATGAAATCCAGTGGTACCTGGAAAGCGGTGAATGGCACGGTGCGGCCGGCGGATACAGAATCCAGAGCCTGGCCTCAATCTTTATAGAAAAAATCGAAGGCACTCAAAGTTGCGTGACAGGCTTGCCAATCCATGAACTTTATGATATGTTAAAAGAGCAGAATTATTCTATATTGAATTAACTGCTTGATATATTTTTATATCAAATCTTCCGGGCTTTATGCCGCGAGAAAAAGAGTACGGGGCAAGAAAATCTTGCCAGTGAAGGAGAACATCATGGCAGTTGTAACCATGAAAAACCTGCTTGAATCTGGAGTACACTTCGGACATCAGGTAAAGCGTTGGGATCCACGGATGAAGAAGTATATCTTCGCAGAAAGAAACGGAATCCACATCATCGATTTGCAGAAAACAATCGCTGCAATCAAAGACAGCTACGAAGCAGTTAGAAAAACAGTCGCTTCAGGAAAAACAGTGCTTTTCGTAGGCACAAAGAAACAGGCCCAGCAGGCAATCCAGAAGGAAGCTGAACGCTGCGGAATGTTCTATGTAAACAACCGCTGGCTTGGCGGTATGCTCACTAACTTTACGACAATCAAAAAATCACTTTTGCGCCTCAAGAAAATCGAAAAGATGGAAGTAGACGGCACAATTGAAAAGCTTACAAAAAAGGAAGTTTCAGCTCTTCTTAAAGAAAAGGGCAAGCTTGAAAAGAACCTTGGCGGTATCAAGGAAATGAAGGAACTTCCTGGAATCATCTTTGTTATTGACACCCACAAAGAACAGATTGCAGTTGCAGAAGCGCGCAGAATGGGAATCCCTATTATCGCTGTAGTAGACACAAACTGCAATCCGGATGGAATCACATACCCTATTCCTGGCAATGATGATGCTATCCGTGCGATTTCATTGTTCACTTCAATCATTGCCAACGCTGTAATTGAATCAGACAACGAGAATGGTCTTAAGATTCTTGAAAATCTTGATAGCGATGAAGAAGTAATGACTGACGCCGCAAACAAGAATGAAGACGAAGAAATTTCTGATTATACAAACTACCAGCCGACAGAAGCGAAGGAAGAAGCTCCTGCTGAAGAAGAAAATCAGCTTGTAGATGAAGATAAGATTTACGACGAGAATAAATAAGGAATAAAAATGAATTATACAGCTAATGACGTAAAAGCTCTCCGCGATGCCACTGGCGCAGGATTGCTGGATTGTAAAAAAGCTCTTAATGACACAAACGGCGATGTAGCTGAAGCGGAAAAACTTTTAAAGGAAAAAGGTCTTGCCGCAATGGCTAAAAGAACTGACAGGACTGCCGCAGAAGGACGCATCGTTGTAAAGCAGGACGGAAACAAAATTGCTATCGCAGAAACTCTCTGTGAAACAGACTTTGTTTCCAACAACGCAGATTTTATTGCTGTCGCAGAAAGCTGCCGAGACAACTCTTGCAAAGCAGGCTTCTGGAGTTCTTCCAGAACACAAGGAACTTATCGACACAATTCTTGTAAAGTTCCGTGAAAATATGTCTGTAAAGCGCGCTGAATATATTGAAGTTCCAGCTGGCTGCGTTGCTTCTACTTATGTTCACCACGACCATAAAATCGGCGCTGTTGTAGTTGTAAAGGGCTCAGAAGCAGAATCTGTAAAGGACTTTGCTCACGTTTGCTGCCTTCACCTGGCATCTAGCAAACCTGACTACATCAACCAGTCTGATGTTCCTCAGTCATATATTGATGAGCAGACAGAAATTTTCAAGGCTCAGATGGCTGAAGATCCTGCGATGCAGAACAAACCTGAGAATGTAAAGGAAGGAATCCTTAAAGGAAAAGTTAACAAGCTTTTGGCTTCAAGCTGCTTCATGGATCAGCCTTACCTTGACAATGAAAAAATCACTGTTAAGCAGGCTCTTGCAGAAGCTGGAAAAGCAGCTGGTGCAACTTTGTCTTTTGAAAAAATTGTTCTTTTCGTTCTTGGTAAATAACTAAAGTAAGAAAAAGCGGCTGGTTTTTCGCCGGCCGCTTTTTTGTTTTATAATATCAGCAAAATATCAGGAGATTTTTATATGTCAGAAGAAAAAATGGAAAAAACCGTCGCTTCTTTAAAAGACAGATTCAACGGAATCCGCACTGGCAGAGCCTCTGCTGCAATTTTTGATAAAGTCCGGGTAGATTATTACGGTACAAAATCCCCGCTTAATCAGGTGGCTACAGTTTCAATTCCAGAAGCCCGCTCAGTTATAATTCAGCCGTTTGACAAGTCTTTGATTGTAGAAATTGAAAAAGCGATTCTTACAGCAGATCTCGGTTTGAATCCTTCAAATGACGGAAAGGTAATCAGAATTGCAATTCCGCCGCTGACTGCCGAACGCCGCAAAGAGCTTGTAAAGCAGGCGAAAACTTATGCAGAAGAGGCAAGAACTTCAATCCGCAACATCCGTCGCGATGGAAACGATGAATTGAAGAAAAAGCAGAAGGCTTCTGAAATCACTGAAGACGAGCTTAAAAAAGAAGAGGATGCTCTTCAGAAGCTTACAGACAAATACATTGGTGAAATCAACAAGATTTACGAAACAAAAGAAAAGGAAATTCTTGAATAATGATTGATAAAGCAGCAGTTCCTGTTCATATTGGAATAATAATGGACGGCAACGGTCGTTGGGCAAAACAGCGCAATCTTCCTCGCACAAGCGGACATAAAGAAGGTCTTACCGCCGCTAAAAACATTGTCCGTGCTGCTGCTGAAATCGGTGTGAAATTTGTAACGCTCTACACTTTTTCAACAGAGAACTGGAAGCGCGCCCAGGAAGAGGTCGGATTTCTGATGAATTTAATCAGGGGACATCTTAGGGCGGAATTCCAGTTTTATAAAGAAAACAAAATCCGGGTAAAGCATCTGGGAGACCTTGCCGGACTTCCAAAAGATATTCAGCAGGAAATAATAAACGTACAAAAAGAAACGGCTGATTTTTCAGGACTTACAGTCGTTCTTGCAATAAATTACGGTGGACGAGATGAAATTGTCCGCGGAATAAAAAAAATTGTATCTGAAAATCCTGACATTTCACAGATTACAGAAGAATCTGTGGCAAAATCATTTGATATAGAAAATTTACCGGACGTAGATTTACTGATACGCACAGGCGGTGAACTCAGACTCAGCAATTTTCTTTTGTGGCATGCCGCTTATGCAGAATTTGTTTTTACAAAAACCCTATGGCCGGATTATAATAAGGAAGAGTTTTATACCGATATTGAGGAGTTCCAGAAACGCGCGCGACGTTTTGGCGGCATAAACTCTAACTAAAGAATGGGTGGAATATGACTAAGGTTGCTCAAAGATTGCTTACATTTTTTATAGGAATACCGATTGTTCTGGGAATTGTTTTTATTGATTACTGGAACCATCTTCCTGTCAATGCTCTGGTCTGCATTGTTTCTGCATTTGCGGCGGATGAGCTTTACAAAATGTTCCGAAAGAAAACACCTTTATTGAACAGAAAACTGGTGATAATTCTTTCCTGCGCAATGCCGTTAATAGAATACCTTACAATTATATTGAACAATGTCTTTTCCGGCATTGAATATTCAACATGGGCATTTCTTATAGCCGCAATGATTCTTATGGGCTGTGAAGCTTTCTGCCATAAAACTTTTGAAGATTCCAACAGCCGCTTAGCCGGTTCTGTTTTTATTGTATTTTACTGCGGATTCCTTTTGACGTTTATAACAAGGATTACGCTATTCAAGGAATCAACAGTATTCCTTGGGCTTTTTCTTTTTACCGTATTTATGAACGATTCTCTTGCGTGGCTGTTCGGGGTTCTTTTCGGAAAAAACAACAGAAATGTTTTTGCGGCGAGTCCGAATAAAAGCATGGCAGGTTTTGCAGGTGGAATTTTTGGAGCCATCGCCTCTTGTGTGGCAGCAAGGTATATCTGGCCGGAAATTTTTACCGGTCCGGTATATTTTGCGGTTATTCTTGGTTTTTTTGAGCGCAATTGCGGCAATCACCGGCGACCTTATAGAATCAGTATTCAAGCGTTCCTCTGAAATAAAAGACAGCGGAAATATTATTCCTGGACGCGGTGGAATTCTGGACTGCATAGATTCAATAGTATTTTCCGCCCCGATTTTTTATGTCGCTTCTTATTTTCTTTTTCATCCGGAAATCATAGGAAGCCGCTAAAATTTTAATTTTAAGGTAAAAAAAATGAAAAAAGTATTGGTTTTAGGTTGCACAGGTTCTATAGGCAGCAATACTTTGAACATCTGCCGTGCCTTTCCAGAGAAATTTTCTGTATGCGGAATTTCCTGCAACAAAAAAAAAGAATCACTAGAAAAACTTTCAAAAGAATTTGGATGCGAATGTTCTTTAACTTCCGAAGAAGGAATGGACGGAATAAAGAAGCTTATTGAAAGCACCAGACCTGATATTGCGGTGAATGGAATCGCCGGCTCGGCAGGACTTATTCCTTCCAGACTTGTCCTTGAAGCAGGAATTGATCTGGCCCTTGCAAACAAGGAGACTGTGGTCATGGCATGGCCTCTTATAAAATCTCTTGCAGAAAAAAACGGCGCAAAAATAATTCCAGTGGATTCAGAACATTCGGCAATTTTTAATCTTGTAAATCAGATTGGCAAAGAAAATATAAGCGAGCTTGTCATAACGGCAAGCGGCGGACCGTTCAGGACGCTGAACAAAGAGGAGCTTTCAAATGTCACGGTAAAGGATGCATTGAAACATCCGACATGGAGCATGGGAACAAAAATAACAATTGACTCAGCAAGCCTTGCAAATAAAGGGCTTGAAGTAATCGAGGCAAACAGGCTCTTTGGTTTTCCTGCCGAGAAAGTTCAGGTTGTGGTTCATCCGCAGAGCCTTGTGCATTCGCTTGTACGGACAAAAGACGGAATGCTTTACGCCCAGATAAGCGACCCTGACATGAAGCATCCTATCTACTCTGCCCTTACATTTCCAAGAAACGAAGAAAATTATCTTGCGCCGTTCGACCTTTTTGACCGCGAGATGACATTTTTTAAGCCCAGGTACGATGATTTTCCTATGCTGAAGTACGCTTTTGACGCGGCAAAAAAAGACGGCTCTTACACAATTGCCTATAACGCCGCAAACGAGGTCGCCGCGGCTGATTTTATTATGGGCAAAATAAAATTCACAGAGATTCCGGAAATCGTATGCAAAGTGCTTGAGAAAGACTGGACTAAATGTCCATGCGATTTTAACGATGTTTTTGAGATGGACAGAAAGGCAAGAATCATTGCAGAGGAAAGAAAATAATGCGGATAATAATAGGATTGATTTTTCTTTTTTTTCTTATTTTTTTTCATGAGCTGGGGCATTTTATCGCCGCAAAATTTTTTGGCGTAAAAGTCGAGGCTTTTTCGATTGGTTTTGGACCGGTTTTATTCCACAGAAAAAAAGGTGATACAGACTACAGGTTTTCTCTGATTCCTTTTGGCGGATACTGCTCAATGAAAGGCGAAAAAGATTTTCAAAAATCTCTGGATGCCGGACTGGACCATATTGAGGCGGAAAAAGACTCTTTATACGGAGTGCATCCGTTCAAAAGGCTTTTAATTGCGTTCGCAGGACCTTTTTTCAATCTGTTTTTTGCTTTTTTTGCTTTAACTTGCGTAAGCCTGACAGGTTATAAATATTATTCGTTTTCAAATAAAATCGATGTTCCGGATGAGAAAAATCACGCTGAAATCAGAAGCGTCGCAAAAGAAGCCGGAATAAAAAGCGGCGATGCGATAATCAAAATAAACGGAAAGCGCACAGATGATTTTTCGGATTTAATTGAACAAATCAGCATACGCCCTGACCAGGACATTACCGTTACTGTTTTAAGAAACGGCGAAGAGCTGGAATTCAATGTGCATACAGATATGGATAAAAAAACTGGCGGCGGAAAAATCGGAATCATCGCAAACCCTGAAAGCCTTGAGGAAAAGGAAAAGAAGCCGAAATGGCTTTTTCCGGCTGCCGCAGAAGGATTTTCAGAAACCTGCAGATATTCTTATCTTACTGTAAAGGGATTTTTTACATTATTTAAAGGCGTTGACCTTTCTGAGTCTGTTTCAGGACCGGCAAGAATCGCGGACATGATGGGCCAGACTGTAAAAGAGTCATTCGGCGCTTCCTTAAAAACCGGAATTGTAAACACATTGAGTTTTCTGGCCGTGATAAGTATTTCCCTTGGAATCATGAACCTTCTTCCTGTTCCAGTCCTTGATGGCGGTCTTATTTTATTCGCCCTGATTGAACTTGTTTTCCGTAGAAAATTATCTCCAAAAATTCTATATTATATTCAATTTGTTGGAATTGCATTTATTGCCGTCATGTTTGTAATTGGACTGAACGGAGATATTCATTATTTTATAAATATAATTAAAGGAAAAAAATAAAATGAAAAATCTTGCAAAATTCTGCTTTTGCTCTTGCGCCATTTTTTTTACAGGAATGAATTTTCATATTCATGCACAGTCGCATATTTCAACGCAGGCTCATCAGGAAGCGATAAACATGGTCGTTCCGGCATCTCTGGAAAGCGATTTTGACAAATCATTTTTTACAATTGGAAAAGACGGATTTCTTGTAAAATGGACATCTGATGACCAGGGTGAACATTATCAGATTTCCGATATGGAAATAAGGATGGCTGCCGTCTCACCGAACGGAAAGGAAATCGCAGTATACGAAACGGACGGTGGCTCTATAAACAGGGTTTCCGTATGGAACTGGGACACTTTAAGCCGTAAATTCGCGCGCAGATTTTCTGACTCAATAACATCGCTGTCTTACTCTTCAAAGGGAACTTTTATTATCGCAGGCACTGCGACTGTTGACGGCGCTGTGTTCATAAGGGCAAACGACGGCGCGGTTGTTGACAAGATTCACGACAGCACCGGAATTGTAAGCTATGCGGCGACCAGTTCAACAGAAAAAACCGCGGTAATGTATTCGCCAGCCGGAAACCTTTCCTATTATAATATGACAACCGGCCGCCTTAAGCAAAAATTTCCGGTAATGCAGGGACTTGAACAGGCTGTTCTTTTTAACAACAACCTTTATCTTGCAGGTGTAAAGGACAACACGATATACATAAGCCATGCTCTTTCGGGAAATATTTTATCAACTGTAAATGCCGAGAACGCGATTATCCTTCAGAGCAAGTCGGATTCAAACCTTTATTATCTTGAAAATGACATGAAAGGTTCTTATTCTCTGAAAATGCTGGAAAACGACAGCAATCAGGGAGTAACACAGCCAAGAATCGTAAAAACCTTTAAAGGACCGCAAGGAGCCGCGGCGGCAATCACTTGCGGAACAAAACTTGGCGGAGAGATTCTTTTAGGCTCAAACAGCGGAAACGTTTACAGAACAACATCAACAGCCGAAACAGATGTGCAGAATTTTTCCCTTCTGACAGAAAATACTTATGACAAAATTCTTGATATGTCTCCGATTGGGGAAGATTTTTATTTTCTTACAAGAAAATCTGTCTATAAATCCTCTTACGACACCGGCATTGTGAACAGGCTTGGAGAAAATCCAGGACAGACGCAAATAATCACTTACGGTGATAAACTCATATTGTGGTCAAAAGGAACACGTGAGCCAGTTCAGCTTTATGACTATTCAAAACCGGAGCTGAAAAATCTTTTTACGCCGAAGAACAACATTCAGTCTGTAAGGCTGTTCGGCACAAAAATAATTGAATTGGAAAGCAATTCGACTGTCAATCTTTTTGATATGGAAAACAATTCCTTAAAAGAAGTTTACACCGGAGCCGGACTTCAGGATGCTGTTCTTTGCTCGGACGGAAAACTCTATGTCGCAAAATCTTTTGCGACAAACCCGCGCTCTTCCCTTTTATGCGTAGACCTTACAACAAGAGAAACAGTTCCTATGAACCTGAAAGGAAACGTTGCCTTTGCCCTTTCTGTCCAGGATAATAATATTTATGGAATAAGCATTCAAAGTCAGGACAATACAAAGAAAACTATTGTATTTAAGTTCAATATAATTTCAAAGATGACAACTTCAATCTTGAGGCTGAATGATGAAGATTCAGATGCCTTTACTTACCTTAGGTATCCGTTTTTATACACGAATATCGGGAAAGACACAATCAGGTCCTGCAATCTTAGCTCAAACTCAAATTTTCAATTCAGGCGTTCGGCTTCTCTTCCTATAAAAGTCTGCCAGAATGCAACCCGCGTTGTAGTTCTTAACAAGGACGGAAGCATAAGCTGGTACAACAGCGACAAGGCTCAGGTTCTTGCCGACTGGTATCTTACAAGAGATGGAAACTGGTTTGAATTTTAATCCCTGTAGATTTTATTGATATACTCTTCGGCAGATTTTTTCCAGCTGAAATTCTGGCTCATAGCCTGCACGCGGAGTTTTTTCATCAGTTTTTTATCGGTAAAAAAAGAAAGAGCCCATTTTACTGTTCCATAAATTGCATCCGGAGTAAGGTCCGTGAATTTAAAGCCTGTTCCTGTTTCAGTCGCCTCATCAAATTGGATTACAGTATCGCTTAAACCGCCGGTGTCGTGAACAATGGGAAGAGTTCCGTAAATCATAGAATAAATCTGATTCAAGCCGCACGGTTCATATTTTGACGGCATTAAAAAATAATCTGAACCGGCTTCAATAAGATGACTGACCTCTTCTGAATAACCGGCGTATCTTGCAAGATTAGGAAGAACATTTGAAAGATTTTTCAGCTCGTTCTCGCACCATGCTTCTCCAGTGCCTGCAATAACAAACTGAACGTTAAATCCCTGCACATCCTGTACATCGAGCCATAATTCGGAGCGAAAAGCTCTTTTACTCCCTTCTGCTCTACCAGCCGGCATACAATTCCAATCACAGGAATTTCAGAATCAACTTTTAATCCGAAGCGTCTTTGCAGAGCCTCTTTGTTTTCGGCTTTTTTTTCAAGGGTTTCTTTTGAATATCTTGCGGGAATGTACCTGTCATTTTCCGGATTCCACTCGGAAAGGTCCGCGCCGTTTATTATTCCCTCAAAATCCTTTGAACGAAGCCGGATTAAATCATCCAGGCCGCAACCGAATTCCTGCCCTGAAATTTCTTTTGCGTACGAAGGGCTTACAGTTGTAATTTTATCCGCGCAAAAAATCGCCGATTTCAGGAAATTTATTGAGCCATACTGGTCAAACCACGCCTTTGATTTGTATTCCGCAGGAAGCCCCAGCAATGGAAAAGCCCTGTCAGAAAAAGTTCCCTGATATGCAAGGTTATGGATAGTAAGCACTGATTTTGTGTTCTTAAAATTATTCTTTTCAAAAACTTAAGCAGAACCGGAACGAGTCCGGCGGACCAGTCATTTGCGTGCATGACATCAGGAATCCAGTTCAATTCCCGGCAGAGCGCAAAAGCGGCTCTTGCAAGAACACTGAAACGGAGCGGATTGTCCGCATAGGAACTCTGAGCATTGTCTCCATAGATTCCGGAACGCCCGAAAAGCTTTTCGTAATCAATAAAATAAACCTGGACGTTCTCGCAGACCGCGCTGTAAAAATTCACAAGAATATCAGAAAATCCTATATTCAGCAGGACTGATTTTTTTTCCAGCATAAGATTTTTGCGGTCAATAAAATAATAACGGGGAAGCAGAATTTTTACTTCCTGCCCTGCTTCTGCAAGAGCCTTTGACAGGGCGGAAACCGCATCAGCAAGCCCGCCGGTTTTTGCAAACGGAGCCGCTTCAGCACTTACCATAAGAATCTTCATCTGACGTCTATTTACTTTCCACAGCCTTTTTAAAAGCTTCTTTTGAGTTTAAAATAGTTTTTTCAGAAACACAATAAGAAATTCTGAACCAACCATTTCCATAAAAACCGCTGCCCGGCGCGCAAAGAATGTTAAATTTCTTCAGATGATTCGTAAAACCTAAATCATCCCCGTTCCAGCTGTCAGGAACTTTTACAAAAAGATAAAAAGCGCCTTCCGGCACTGCGTATTCAAGACCGGCATAATCCATGACTTCCGTAATTTCTTTCATTCTTTTTTCATAGAGTGAATAATCGCACTTTGAATTCCAGCTTTTGGCAATAACTTTCTGAAAGAATGCGGGAGCATTTACATATCCCAGAATTCTGGTCGTAACAGTACACGCCTGGACCAGTTCCTTAAAATCAAAGGCAGCCGGATTTATGGCTATATAGCCGATTCTTTCCCCGGGAAGGCTCAGGTTCTTTGCAAAAGAAGTTACGATGACAGTGTTATTGTAATATGGAAATACAGGAGACACTTTTTTTCCGCCGTAGACAATCGCGCGGTAAGGTTCATCTGCGATGATATATGGATAACGGCCGCTTTTCTTTCCAAAATCAGACAGAATGGAAGATAATTCCTTTATATCATCCTCTGAATAAATTTTTCCGGAAGGATTATTAGGAGAATTGATGATAATCGCGGCGGTTTTTTCGCTAAGCGCGTTTTTAATCGCTTCCAAATCAAGATTAAAATCATTTTTAGTGCGCACACGATGAATTTCTGCGCCATGATTATGGATATAATGGTCATATTCCGCAAATACGGACATGGAACAATAATCTCATCCCCTGAATTCACAAGCGCCTTTATAACTGAATTCATCGCGCCTGCCGCTCCTACCGACATAATGACAGAATCAGGCGGAACATCAGTTCCCTGCTCAAGGGAAGTTTTTTCTGCCATAGCCCTGCGTGCCTCCGGATAACCGGCATTCGGCATATATCCGTGGCACAGATGACTTTTATCCTTTGAAACTTCGCTTATTGCTTCAAAAACTTCTTCCGGAGGATCAAGATCAGGATTCCCCAGGCTAAAATCATATACGTTGTCAGCGCCGAATTTTGCCTTCAACACAGCGCCTTCCTCAAACATCTTTCTAATAACGCCCGCAGTCGGACTTTCTAAAATTGACTTAATATTTTCAGAAATCATAGTAACATTATTATATCACAAGTGTTTATTGAAAAGAAATAAAATAAACTCTATTATTATAAAATATATGAAAAAGATTTTTACTGTTTTTACAATATGTTTAATTTCCAAAATGGTTTTTGCATTGCCGTTCAACAGCAAGGTGTCGGAAGATGATCTGGCGCTTCTTGCGGAAGGCAAAGTTGTCGCAAGGAATATCGACAAGTTCAAGAATATAGGGCTGGAAGGAGATTCTCCGCTTATAGAAAGAATGAAAGAGCAGATAAAGGATTTGTCTCCGAATTACCTTGCGGAACTTATACAGATCCGCCCATACGAGGGAAATGAGGATTTGCCGCAGAAACTTTTTGAAGTCCTTTCGGATATTGAGCATTATGCAGGAATTCAGTACTGGTCTGTACGCCACGAACGCTACTATGACCTTTATTCCAGCGCAAAAATCCTTAAGCAGGAGCAGATTTCAAAAAGCCGTTTCACTTATGAGACAGACCTTTACATGGAGCCATTCGGAAGCATATACACTCCGATTTCAATTGAAAAAGGCGAAGATTACCTTATCTACACAAACTCCAATTCAAATTCCCTTAAAATAAAAGGAATGACAGCCGTAAAGGCGCACAATATGAAATCAATGATTCTTCTTCTTAAGGACGGCGACAACTGGATTCTGTACGGAATCGGCGGTTGCAGAGCTCCTAGAATCGCAATGTTTGAAAGCAGAATAGAAACTTCATTCATAAACAGAATAAAAACTTTCTGCAGCTACGTTTTTACAAAAATTTAAGGATACAAAAATGATTTGGGTCACCGGATGCAAAGGAATGTTGGGCACAGAAATTTGCCGTCAACTTGAAAAAAACAAACTTGCCTGGCTTGGAACTGGCAGCGAGACAGATATAACAAATTATGAGACTCTGGAAAAATTCTTCACTTCAAAAGAAACAGAGCTTTATCCAAAATATCATAATCAGCCTTCTTTGGATGCCGATGGCGGAAAAATAAAATGGATTATAAACTGCGCGGCTTATACAAATGTCGACAAGGCTGAGGAAGACGCGGAAAAAGCTGAAAAACTGAATTCACGCGGACCGGAAAATTTAGCCAGGCTTGCAAGGTCCCACAACGCGAAACTGATTCATATTTCAACGGACTACGTTTTTGATGGAACAGCCACATCGCCGGTTCCTGAGACTGCAAAAAAAAATCCGACCGGAATATACGGAAAAACAAAATCCGACGGTGAAGATGCGATAATGAAGTCAATGACGCAGTATTATATACTTCGGACTGCATGGCTTTATGGTTTTGACGGAAAGAATTTTGTGTACACAATGACAAAACTTTTCAATTCCCATGAAAAAATAAAAGTTGTCTCTGACCAGTACGGAACTCCGACTTTTTGCAGGGATTTGGCGGATGCGGTCATAAGAATCATTCTGCGCACAATGAAGGCAAAAAGTTTCTTCGGAAAAAACAGCATACCGGCCTTCGGTATTTACAATTTTACTAACGAAGGCAAGACAGACTGGTATTCGTTCGCAAAAACCATATACGAAATGGAAAAAAAGTCAGGCATAACTACCGCCGAATGTGAAATAACACCGTGCACGACAGAAGAATACGGAGCGCCGGCAAAACGTCCGGCATATTCTGTTTTAGACAAAACTAAAATTCAAAAAGAATTGAAAATAAAAATTCCCGACTGGAAGCAAAGCCTGGAAACATTCCTGAAAAATAAAAATTTTGAACCGAGATAAAATGAAACTAAAAACTAAAAATATTGTTCAACTGCTTTTTTTAGATGCGATACTGCTTTTCACCTTTGCCCTCTTTTTTGCGCTTCCATGGGGATTTAAAAATTATCCGCTGCAGTTTCAATGGAACGTATTTTTTGTTTTGGCGGCAGATACTTCCGGCGCGGACAGCGGAACAGGAAAATCAATTCTTTTTGGATTTGTAATTCCTGCTCTAATTGTCTTTGCAGTTTTGAAGCTTGTTCTTTATGTTTTTGTAAAAGATGAAAAGAAATTCATGCTGATTCATAAAATCACAACCCTGGTTTCATTTGTAATTTCTGTCTCAATACTTGTCGCGACCTCAAAACTCTGGATATATTTTAAAATAGCAAAAACTATTCTTGGAAAGCCGGAAGACTCGCAGTTTTACAATGAAAATTTTATTGCGTCTGAAAGCTTCAAGGTTGTTCCGCCAGAAAAAAAGCGAAACCTTATTTATATTTTTATGGAATCAATGGAACCTGGTTTTACTTCCGTTGAAAACGGCGGACTGATCCGCGAAAATCTTCTTCCGAATATAAGCAAACTCGCGGAGGAAAACATCAATTTTGGCGACAGAGACACAATGCGCGGCGGAATAAACCTTCAGGGAACTTCATGGACTGTCGCCGGACTTCTTTCAAAAACATCGGCTGTTCCGTATTTTAATCCGTTTGTCACAAAAGACGGAAAAAAACAATGTCTTCCAAAACTGAAGAAACTGGGCGATTTTCTTTACGAGCAGGATTATAACCTTGTTTTTTCCATGGGGTCAAAAAAGCAGTTTGAGGAAAGAGATATTGTGCTTGAGCAGCAGCATTTTGAGGTTCACGACATAGACTGGTACAAAAGCAATAATTTTCTTGACAAAAATTATCAGGTTTTCTGGGGATTTGAAGACCAGAAGCTTTATGAATTTGCAAAAATTGAGCTGGAAGAGCTTTCTTCGCAGGAAAAACCGTTTTTCTATTCAATGCTTACTGTTGACACCCACTTTCCGGATGGATTCAAGTGCGGACTTTGCCAGGAAAATCACACTGAAAAAATAGAAAATGTTTTTGAATGCGCGGACAGGCAGCTTGAATCTTTTATTGAATGGGCAAAGACACAAAGCTGGTTTGACAACACAACAATCGTAATCACAGGAGATCACAACTATCTTGATGCTCTGCTGAATAATTTTATCACAAGGAATTCAGACCTTGGCAAAAAAGAAATCTCCGAAAGCCGCAGGTTTCTTGATATAATAATAAATCCTGTTCCAGAGCTAAACGGCGTCAATCAAATAAGAAAATTCAGCTCATTTGACGTAATGCCGACCGTTCTGGAAGCGTTGGGAAATAAGATTGAAGGCAAAGGTATCTACCTTGGGCGGTCGCTTTTTTCAGAAGAACCTACTCTTGTTGAAAAATACGACGCCCTTTTTGTAGAAAACGAAACTATGACAAAAAATACAGTCTACGAAAGCTACAAATAATCTATCGGTTTCCGTAGTTGTCTTTTATCCAGTCCTTGTATGCTCCGGATTTTATATGTTCAATCCATTCTGAATGGGAAAGATACCATCTTATTGTGGAAAGAAGTCCTTCCTCAAATGTCATCTTGCGTTCCCAGCCGAGCCTTGTCTTTGCTTTTGTGCAGTCAATCGCATAGCGGCGGTCGTGGCCAGGACGGTCTTTTACATAAGTGATTGTTTTTCGGACTTCGTCCGGATTTTTTCCAAGCTCTTTTGAGGTCAAGTCAATAACCGTGTTCAGGAGCTTTATATTTTCCCATTCGTTTTCGCCGCCAAGATTCCATTTTTCACCTGCCGGAGAATTCTTTACAATCTGCCATACGCCCCGGTTGTGGTCTTCAACATAAATCCAGTCGCGGATATTTTTTCCGTCGCCGTAAACAGGAAGATTTTTTCCTTCTTTTATGTTTGAAATCATAAGCGGCAAAAGTTTTTCAGGAAACTGGAACGGACCGTAGTTGTTCGTGCAGTTAGACAAAGTAACTGGAAGCCCATAAGTGTGGTAATAGGCCATTACAATATGGTCAGAGCTTGCTTTTGAAGAAGAATAAGGAGAGCGCGGGTCATAAGGTGTGGTTTCCGTAAAATATCCGGTTTTGCCAAGAGAACCATAAACCTCATCTGTTGAAATATGATGGAAAAGAACATCATCGCGCATAGAGCCGTCTTCTTTTTTCCAGAAATTTCTTGCGCAGTCCAAAAGCGTGAAAGTTCCCATCACGTTGGTTTTTATAAACGCCTCAGGACCTAAAATGGAACGGTCGACATGGCTTTCCGCGGCAAAATGAATGATAGTATCTATATCGTACTGCTTAAGGATACGCTCAATCTGCGGACGGTCGCAAATGTCGGCTTTTTCAAAAAAGTAACGCTTTCCGCCATATTTTTTTTCAATATCGACAAGGCTTTCCGCATTTCCTGCATAAGTAAGACAGTCAACATTAACAATTGTTCCGTCAAAACCAGAATCTGTAAAAGCCTCGCCGCCGGCAGTTGACTCTCCAAGCAGATAATGAATAAAGTTGCAGCCGATAAAACCAGCGCCGCCGGTAATCATAATATTTTTAAGTTTTCTCATAAATTCCCCTTTTGATTAGACGAGCTATCCAATCCATTTTCCGTTAAGATCAAAATATCTGTTTTCAAGGCTGAAAGCAGGATGTTTTTTATCTTTTTCACTAAGATTCGCATTTTCAGTAATTCCGGGAAGAACTTTTTCCCAGTCGATTCCTACAGTCCTATCGTTCCACATAAGTCCGCCTTCATCTTCCGGATGATAAAAATCCGTGCATTTGTAGGCAAAAACCGCCAGATCAGAAAGGACACAGAATCCATGGGCAAAGCCTTCCGGAATATAGAACATATTCTGCTTTCGCAGTCAAGCACAACGCCGTAATACTTTCCGAAAGTCGCGCTTCCAAGGCGCAGGTCAACCGCGACATCGTAAACTTTTCCATAAAGCGCACGCACAAGCTTTCCCTGCGGATGCCGTTTCTGAAAATGAAGCCCGCGCAGAACACCCTTTGTTGAGCTTGACTGGTTGTCCTGGACAAATTTCATCTTAAGTCCGGCTTCAAAAAAAACTTTTTCGCTGTAAGTTTCTAAAAAATAACCGCGGTTGTCTCCAAAAATCTTTGGCTGAATTTCGTACAGACCGTCGATTCCGCATTTTTTAAACTCAAAAGACATATTTTCCTCGTTTTTTATTTTCTTCGTTAGCAAAAAGGCAGCACGGCCTGAAATATTTCCGCATTCTGCCGATGCAACGGCTAATTGTCTTCTGAACAAATAAATTCCAAATACCTTCCGTATTCAGTTTTGTATTCCGCCGCCATCTTCAAAAGCGATTTCTTTGAAATCCAGCCGTTTCTGAAGGCAATTTCTTCGATGCAGGAAACGTACATTCCCTGGCGTTTTTCTATTGTGGCGATAAAATTGCTTGCCTCAAGAAGCCCGTCGTAAGTTCCCGTATCAAGCCATGCCATTCCGCGGCCAAGAAGCTCGACTTTAAGCTGGTTCTGCTTAAGATACTCATTGTTCACGGAAGTGATTTCAATTTCTCCGCGCGCAGAAGGCTTTACGTTTTCTGCGATATTCACAACAGAATTGTCATAAAAATAAAGTCCGGGAACCGCATAATTTGACTTCGGCGCAGACGGCTTTTCTTCTATTCCAAGGACTTTTCCGGCGCTGTCAAATTCAACGACGCCATAGGCTGTCGGATCTTTTACATAATAACCAAAAATAACCGCGCCTTTGTCGTTTTTAATTTTGTCCGCCGCATTTTTAAGCGTTTTTGTAAAACTTTGTCCATAAAAAATATTGTCGCCCAAAACCAGCGCAACATCATCGTCGCCGATAAAATCTTTTCCGACTATAAAAGCGTCCGCAAGACCGCGCGGTTTCCTGAACTGCATATTCAAAGCGCATTCCAAGCCACGAACCGTCTCCAAAAAGCTCCTCGAACAGCTTTATGTCACGCGGAGTCGAGATAATCAGAACTTCGCGGATGCCTGCAAGCATAAGCACGCTCAAAGGATAATAAATCATTGGCTTGTCGTAAAGCGGTAGAATCTGCTTTGAAACCGCCTTAGTAATCGGGTAAAGCCTTGTTCCGCTTCCGCCTGCAAGAATTATTCCTTTCATAAAATCTCCTATATATATTTATATTGAACTTAAAATCAGTTCCATGTTTCCGTTAAAATTGACCGCGCCAAAATTGTCTGGCAAAATAAAGTGGCTTTCTTTTTTGATAGAAAGTCCGTTTACATCGCCGCTTCCGGAAATCACAGAGCATAGCAAAAACGGCATTGTCTGTTCAAAAGAAACTTTTCCGCTGATTTTTGCATGCCACACTGTGAATAAACCGCACGAAACTAGCTGCTCAAAAGACGAGTGAAGTTTTTTTCTTTCATCAAGAGGCACTTTTTCTGGATAAAAGGCGCTTTTATCACGTCGATGCTCTGCTTTACATGCAACGGGCGTTTTTTTCCGTCCTGAAGCCTGTCGTAATCGTAAACGCGGTAAGTAATATCGCTGGACTGCTGGGTTTCAAGGATTACAGTTCCGCCTTTTATGGCATGAACAGTTCCCGGCTCAATAAAGAAAAAATCACCTTTGCGAACAGGAATTTCGCGGATAAAATCGCTCCATTTCTGGTTTTCAATCATTGATTTTACTTCAGTGGAATCTTTTGCATTGTGTCCGATTACAATTTTTGTTCCCGGCTTGCAGTCCATTATGTACCAGCATTCCGTTTTTCCAAGAGAACCGTTCTCATTCTTTGCGGCATATTCATCATCCGGATGAACCTGAATGCTCAGGTCTTTTTTTGCGTCAATGATTTTTGTAAGAAGAGGAAACCTGTCGCCCTTTGTGTTTCCAAAAAGTTCCGGGTGAGATTTCCACAAGTCGCTTAAGCGAAGCCCCTTGTATTCCTTGTTCAATATAAAATCGTCGCCGTTCGGATGCGCGCTTATTCCCCACTGCTCCGAACCCCAGATAAGATTCTTTACCTCTGGATTTAAGAAAATAGGATTCATATTATTTTGCCCGCTTTTTAAGTTCTTCCGCGATAATTTTTACATCCTGAACCTTGTCTTTTTTTGAGACAAGGATTCCGTTTTCAGAAGTTACTATGACAATGTCTTCCAGCCCGATTGCCCCGACAAAAATATCCTTTGAATTTATGTAGCAATTTTTGCAGTTCAGATTAATCACATCGCCATTTATAACATTTCCATCAGAATCTTTTTCTTTTATTTCCCACAAAGCCGACCAGGAGCCGACATCGTTCCAGCCCGCGTCAAGCTTTACAACACGGCCATGTTTTGTTTTTTCCATGACAGCGTAGTCTATAGAGTCGCCTTTTATAGCCTCAAAATCAGCTCTGTTCAGACGGATAAAATCCTTGTCTACCGCGGCATTTTCGAATGCTTTTACGGCAAGCCCATACATTTCCGGTTCAAATAATTTTAATTCTTCAAGAAATCTTGCGGCCTTGAACACAAACATTCCGCTGTTCCAGCTGTAATTTCCGTCCGCAAGGTATTCCTTCGCTTTTTCAAGGTTCGGTTTTTCAACAAAGCGTTCAAGCTCAAATGAGCCATTCTCTTCTTTTCCTGTTTTTATATATCCGTATCCTGTATTCGGTTCTGTGGGAACAATTCCAAAAGTAACAAGGAATCCACGTTCCGCCTCCTTAACGGCTTTTTTTACAGCGGCCTGAAAGGCAGACTTGTTTTTTATCACATGGTCGCTTGGAAGAATAATAACAACCGCATCCTTGTCGTTTTTCATAACCTGACAGCATGCGGCGGCAATCGCAGGAGCGGTATTTCTGGCAATCGGCTCAAGCATAATCTCAGGCTCTTTCATTCCAATCTGATTCAGCTGCTCCGCCACGACAAAACGGTGCGCCTCATTGCAGACAACAACAGGCTCAGAATGTTCTATTCCTTCAAGCCTAAGCAAAGTTTCCTGAATCATAGTTTTTTCGCTTACAAGAGGCAAAAACTGCTTTGGATGACTTCCGCTCGACAACGGCCAAAGCCTTGTTCCGGCGCCACCAGAAAGAATCACAGGATAAAAAGACATACGAACTCCAAAAAAAGAAAATCAAAACTGTTTTTTTTATTTATTCTATATTAACACAGAATGAATAAGTTTTCCATTGAATTTGAAAATTGTCTGGAAAATCGAATTTGTAAATTAAAATCAAAACCCATTCATATTGCCTTGTTTCAATTCAATCTGATGACAAATCGTTTTATAATCTATATAATCATGAATACTATGAAAAAACTATCAGCATTTACAGTTTTTGCGGCGGCACTTTTATTTTTTTCAATCGGCGCGGCATATTCACAGGAAGCGTTAAAATCAACGGAAGAAGAATATTTTGACTTCTTGAGCCTTTTGGGACTCACCGAGCGCCCTGCCCTGAATTACAGAACATTAAGCGACTCCGTATGGGCAATAAAAGAAACTGACACCGGGAACACAACTGCTGAAGATTCAGATGCAGAAGCAAACGCCGACTCCAAGGCGGAAACAATAAACAGACCTGAAAAAACTCCGCATCCGTGGCAGAACAACAACCTTGGCACAAAAAAGACACTCTGGAAATCAAGCTCAGAAAATACAAACTGGTTCACAAACGGCCTAAACCGCTCTGTGGCTCTAAAAATCTACGGCCCGGAATGGTTCAACTCATACAACACAGCAGCTCCGTACGGTCAGAACGACGGCGCGCTCTGGCAAGGCAAAGGCTACAACACAAGCCTGACCGCCGGGGTACGGCTAGAAGCCTACGGATTTGAAGTCACGGTAAAACCTCAGGTGTCGTTCAGTCAGAATTTGGGGTTTGAGATTATGGAATCAAACTATGATAGTAAATATGGATATTTCTGGGGATATGGACATAATATTGGTGCAGATGCTCCACAACGTTTTGGAGACTCGTCTTTCTGGACATTTGATTGGGGTGATACAGAAATTCGTTGGTCATGGCATACATTCACAATCGGTTTTGGAACTCAAGCAATATGGCTTGGACCTGCGTATCTAAATCCTCTGTTACACTCAAATAATGCGGCCACATATCCAAAATTTGATATAGGATTACGCCGTACAAAAGTCCATTTACCATGGCTTGGCTGGTACATAGGAGACATAGAAGGTCGAATTTGGACAGGCTATCTTTCAGAGTCAGATTATTTTGATAATGATAATTCTAATAATCATAATATGTTCCATGGATTAAGCTGCTCATACTCACCATCTTTTATCCCTGGATTAACGCTTGGATTAAACAGAACCTGTCTTGTAAAATGGAATTTAAAAAACATCTCTTATGTCATTCCAAAAATAAAAAATACGCATATAGGAGAACAAGGTGCTGGGGAAGATCAAAAAATGTCAATTACAGTTGACTGGCATTTTCCAAAAATAGGATTTGAAGTATATGGAGAAGTTGGACTTGATGATGGAACTCCATTCTCAAACTATCTTAGGTCTGCCACCCATATGATTGGACTAAAAAAAACTATTACAGTTAATAAAAAACATAATATTTTTGGTGAAATCTTTTTTGAATGGAGCAATACAGAAATGACTCATGATTTCCAGTTTCAATGGCCATACAGTTTGGATTTCATTACCAAATAACACAGGGATATACAAACAAAGGTCAGTGGCTAGGTTCTGGCATGGGATATGGAGGAGAAAGTCGCCTTATAGGTTTCAAGTTATACCACAACTTTGGATATATCCACCTATTCCATGAATTTGCAAACATTGACTGCAACTATATATATTCAAAAGCTATAAACTCTATTCCATCTGATAACATATTAAACGGCGAATGGCCAATAAGATATTATGAAATTTTTGGTCTTGAAAATTTAAATTTTATAAACAAAAAAATCATACTATCTGAAGCTATATATTATAATAATATAAGGCATTATTTATACAGAAATCACACATCTATTGATAATTTTACATTTTGCTTGAAATTGAAGTATAATATATAGTACGATTTATCATGAGGTTAGATATATTTTATTTTCAATAATAGGATTATGCAAAATTTAAAACAAAAATCATTAAAGTTTAATACAATATTAAATGTTTCTAAAACTTTTTTATCATTATGCTTTCCGTTAATTACCTTTCCTTATTCATCAAGAATTTTAGGTCCAGAAAACTTGGGCAAGGTCAATTTTGCAAATTCAATAGTTGCTTACTTCGCAATTCTAGCATCATTAGGCATTTCCACATATGCAACTAGAGAAGTTTCAAAAGTCAGAAACGATATAACAAAGTTAAGCTCTTTGGCAAGAGAAATATTAATTATCAATTTAATATCCACATTTATTTCATACATTCTTCTTGCAATAGCATTAGTATTTGTAAAAAAACTTAATGACTATAGAATGTTAATTATAATATGCAGTTCTTTAATTATTTTTACAACTTTAGGCATGGATTGGTTATATCAAGCATTAGAAGAATTTTCATATATAACAATAAGAAGTCTAATATTTCAAATTTTTAGCATACTTCTATTATTTGCCATCGTAAAAACGAAAGATGATTATTTAAAAATATGCATCTGTTAATATAATCGCAAATGTTGGTGCAAATATATGCAATTTTTTTCATTGTCGAAAATTTTTGATATTAAAAAATCTATCCCCAATAAGAATTAAAATTCATTTAAAACCAATATTTGTTTTATTCGCCTCTGCAATTGTTTCAACAATATTTACAAATATAGATAATTCCATGTTAGGTTTTTTATCAAATAATGAATCTGTAGGCCTTTATGCCGCTGGCATAAAATTAATTCGATTACTAGGAAATCTTTTCCCTGCATTTTTTATGGTTTTATATCCTAGAATATCTTATTACAGAGAAAACACCGACAACAAAAAAATACAAGACATAGCGTTTCAGGCAATGAATATATTAACAGGTTTTTCTTTTCCCATTATGGCAGGACTGTTTGTTCTTATGAAACCATTTATTTTTATACTATGTGGCAATCAATATATAAATGCAATACCAATCGCACTGATAATGATACCAATAATTTTTATTAACTCATTTTTCTTATTTCTTGGGATGCATCCTAATTGCTTTCAATAAAGAAAAATATTACTTTTTAGATTAACTATTATTTCAGCACTTATTGATGTATTTTTGAATTTTATATTAATTTCACATTATGCAGCTTATGGAGCGGCTCTAACCACTGTAATAGCAGAAATGTTTTTAGCAATAGCATATATGATATATGTTTCAAAAAATTTTAAGATAAAACTTTTTTTTAGAAATCATTTTAATTACCTGACAGCAAGTTTTGTTATGGGAATAATCGTTTATTTCACAAAGACACTGTTTACAACAATTTCTGACTTAGTAAATTTATTTTTGTGTATTTTATGCGGAGCTATAACTTATGCACTTTTATTATTTATTCTTAGAGATAACTATTTTTTTATATCTCTTAAATTCTTTAAAAAAAAGGTTCCTTAAATGACTAATATTTTATTTATAACAGATACAGAGCCAATTCCAACAAAAGGTGGTGTAGCTAGAGTTGTATATAATTTAGAAAACAATTTTAGGAATGATTCCGAATTTAGAATTTTCACAGCAAGTTTTGACAACCACAATGAATTATTCAGAATATCCAGGACTTGTTATATTGAATCACTAAAAAAAATGATTTTTTCATTTGAAATAAAAATGATTGTTTTTAATATTGATGGAACTGGAGAGATACTAAACAACATAGAACAATTGAAACAATTTGTAAAAATTGTTATTTTTCATCATAGTTATATACATTCATTCAAATACGCATACTGTGAATACTATTTATTACAGTTTAAAGAAATTTCATTAAAAAAAATTTTTAAGCTTTTAATTGCTCCAATTTATTCTCTTATTTACGCATTGTTTATTCAACCACAAACTTATCTAAGCGCATTAAAGAAGTGTCATTACTATTTGGTTCTTTCAGAATCATTAAAAAATGACTTAATTAATCGTTTGCGTCTATTTGGAATTGATAAAAATAAAATTTTTGCAATTCCAAACGGTCATTATTTCCACGAATCAAATCTTCCCTTAATAAAAAAAGAAAAAATAGTAATTTATGTTGGAAGAATAAATTACAAATCAAAAAAATATTTCTGAAATCCTAAATATTTGGAAAAAAATTAAAGATTCTGATTATTATCTATATTTTATTGGTGGAGGACCTGATGAAATACGTTTACAATCAGATATAAAAAAATTAAAAATTAAAAACATAGTTCTATGTGGTAATTCTTCTGATGTAGAAAATTTTTACAAAAAAGCTTCCATTCTCATACTTACATCGAAAGAAGGTTTTGGATTAGTAATAAATGAATGCAGAGAATATGGTGTAATACCTATAATATATGATAATTTCTCCGCGGCAAAAGATTTAATTGATAACGGACAAAATGGTTTTCTTATCAAGCCTCACAAGAGAACTTTATTTATCAGAAAATTAAAAGAAATAATGACTCTAGAAGAAGAGAAAGCAAAAATAATAAGAAAAGCCTGCTTTTTTAAGGCAAAAAATTATTCTAGTGATATAATAAATGAAAAATGGAGGGCTTTTTTTAGAGAAACGATAAGATGATATACGATTGATTTACTTTTTTTCAATGAAATAGAACTCTTAAAAAAATCAGAATGAATATTTTAAACGATGTCGTCGATAAATTTGTAATTGTTGAAGCTGACAAAACTCAACGAGGAGTCCCTAAAGCTTTTAATTTTGAAAAAATAAAAGCAGAGTTTGACAATGAATATCCTGATAAAATAATTTATATAAAAGCAACAAATTGTCCTGTTTTAGAAAATTCAAAAGACTGGGCAATTGAATATTTTCAAAGAAATTCCATCATGGGGGGGGTATACAATTGCAATGCAGAAGATTTGATTATGATTTCCGATATCGATGAAATCCCAAATCCAAATATATTAAAAAATCTGCACGATTGCACTGTTATTCCTATAAATAAATCCAAAAATAACAAAAAAATACACTTAAAACAGATGTTTTCCCTTCTCGGTGAAAATAAGAAATTTTTAAAATCGAATACGCTCGATTATTTTTTAGAGTATATGAGTGTTGCCCTAGAACAAGACCTTTTTTATTACTATTTCAACAACAAGGCTAATCAAAAATGGTATGGGACAGTTTTATGCAAATATAAAAACCTTCGTATTCCACAACAATTAAGAAACAGGCGAGAAATCATGCCGTATGTAAAAAATGCAGGCTGGCACTTTTCTTATATGGGCGGAATTGAACAAGTAAAATTAAAACTTAGCTCAATAATTGAAGGTGATAATTTTAAACTGCCTCCACAATTTTCTTCAGAAAATGACTATATAAATTTTTGTTTAGATAATGGCAAGGATGTGTTCGGAAGAAAAGAACTTTCGTTTCACTTTATTGATTTAAAGGAAATAGAATTGCCCAAAATAGATAAGATAAAAGAACTTTATCCTATACTATTTCATCAATGATAAAAGATAAAAAAAGCATTGAGTATTTCATCAGTTTTTTGGTTCAAAAAGATTGTGGCGATACAAAAATTCTTTAACCCGAACTTTCAGATAATCAATCTTGTTATATTCTCCAATTAAAGATTTATCTAATTCTCCATCAACCTTTAAAGAGTCAATTTCATCGAAATAGAAATCATTCCAGACAATATTTTCTGACAAATGCTGTTCATTGAACAATTTAGCAATAGAATTATCAGAATCACAATGAACACCAGAATTATCCCAGCCCGTATTTTTTACCAGAGTTTCTTTTGGCATTATTGAAAAACGGTCGAGCAGAATCTGACCAATGGAATTTGTATAATCATAAGGTCTAACATTTTTATCTTTTATAAATGAAATTGCGCGTGTATAATTTTTTTTGCTTGCACTACGCAACTTCTTGCACAAATTTTTACTTTTGAACAATTTTTCAAAAAAATCATTTGTAAGAGTATCTTTTGCTTCTAAATAGCGGTCTTTCCATGTGGCAAATCCCCAATCAGAAAAATATCGCTGAATCTTTACAACATTAAACTCATTTTTATTATAGGAAATTGGATATGAATATCCTGAAATACTTTCAATTGATTTGTCATCCTTAAATTTTTCCAAACCTTTATTTGCATAGTCTAAAAAACACTTTGCAAATATATTATCATCTTCTGTAAAAATAAAAGTTTCATATTTTTCACAGACATATCCAAGAATAGACTTTATATTTTCTATAGCGCCAAGATTTTTTTCTCTTTTTACAACAATAACCTGTTTAAATCCCGACAGCGAATCAAGATAGCCTGATATTAGCTTCCATCCTTCCTCATATTTCTCTGCAGGCGGATAATCAAGCGCAACAATCAAATCAGTCTTGTCTGCATACTTATTGTTTTTCAGCGATTCAACACAGTTTTTTAAATGCTCAAAGCGATTCAGTGTTGGAATTACAATCGGCGCATAGTTCATTTTTTTGATTCCTATTTAGTTATTATAAGATTGATAATACGTTTCAAATCTTCATCTGAAATAAGATGATGGATTGGAAGGCAAAGAACGGTATCAGCCATCCGGTTTGCAATAGGAAGATTTTCTTTAGCTGCAGATGGAATATTTTCATAAGGACAAAAGTTCGTGATAAGCGGATAGAAATAACGTCTGCTTAGAATACCGTTATCACGAAGTTTTATAAAAAGCTCATCGCGAGAAAGCCAATACTTAGAAGAATCAATAAAAATGGGAAAATAAGAATAATTGTATGTCACATTTTTTTGCTCACTGAAAAAAGAAATTCCAGGAACATTTTTTAGCGCATTTCTATAGTTTTCTGCCACGTATTTTCTATGTGCAATTGCATTATTTATATTATTTAAATTTAAAATACCATAGGCAGAACGAATTTCATCAAGTTTTCCGTTTATACCAGTTTCTGTTATATATATTTCTGATGTGTAACCGAAGTTCTTTAATGAATCAATAAAATCTTTTGTTTTTTTATCTTTACAGACAATACCCCCCCCTCTACAGTATTATAGGTCTTTGTAGCATGAAAGGATAAAGTAGACAAATCGCCATCTGTAAGAATAGATTTTCCATCTCTTTTCACATTAAAAGCATGGGCAGCATCATATATTATCTTTAAGTTATATTTATCAGCTATTTTTTTTATTGCAATTGTATCGCAAGGATTTCCATAGACATGTACTGGTAAAATTGCACAAGTTTTATCTGTTATTGCCCTTTCAATTCTTTCAGGATCCAAATTGCCTGTTTCAGGCTCAACATCAATAAACACAGGTTTTAGGTTGTTCCACATAAGAATGTTGCTTGTCGCAACAAAACTATATGGTGTCGTGATAACTTCATTTCTGCCGTCTTTTCCTAATTTTAAAGCTTGAATTGCCACTAAAAGAGGAATTGTTCCATTTGTAAAAAGAGAAATATATGGAACTCCTAAAAATTCAGCGAGTTTTTCTTCCAATTGCTGATGATAATATCCGTTGTTTGTAATCCATTTTCTATTCCAGATGTCTTTTAAAAGTGGAATAAAGTCATTCAAATCTGGAAGCAATGGAGATGTTACTGTAATCTGATTGTTATTTAAAAACCATATATCTATTATATCAAATAATTATTTTATTATCAAACAGCAGAAGAAACGATGACATTTTTTTATATATAATTTATACTTTGAGACGTTTCAGGAATTTTATTGTATGGATGTTTCAATAATTATTGTAAATTACAACACAAAAAATCTTACAAAAGACTGCATAAATTCTATTTATGAGCAAACAAAAGGTTTAGAATTTGAAATAATTGTGTCTGACAACAATTCCAAAGACGGCTCTGTTGAAATGATAAAAGAATCATTTCCAGACGTGGTTTTGATAGAAAATAATGAAAACCTGGGGTTTGGACGCGCAAACAACAAAGGTCTTGCTGTTGCGTCTGGAAAATATATTTTTTATCTAAACAGCGATACGATTCTGTTAAATAATGCGGTAAAAATATTTTTTGACTACTTTGAAAGACATAATAATGAGAACATTGGAGCATTAGGCTGCAATCTACAAAACAAGGATGGAGAAACAATACATTCATTTGGACAAATTGTTCCATTAAAGAAAAGATTAAAAACGCTTTTTCATACTCTTTTAGGAATTTCAAAAGATACTGTCAAATATTTTTTTACTCATAAAAAAAGAAGTTATAAAAAAATAGAACATCAGCAAAACTTCACAACAGGAGAAGTTCCTTATATCACGGGTGCTGATTTGTTTGTAAAAAATAATGATTTTGCAAAATATGATGAACGATACTTCATGTACAATGAAGAAGTTGACTTGCAATTACAAATGCAAAAAGCAAATCAAAAATCGATAATAATTGAAGGTCCGCAAATAATACATCTTGAAGGCGGCTCGACTGAAAAAAAACTTTACAAAGTGTTTTACCTTTCTTCAAGTGGAAATCAACAGCTTTTTCTTTCATACGTTCAATTTTATAGTAAAAATGAACATAGACCTTTTCTTTTAATTTTATTAAAACTTATAATTTTTTTAATATGGATAAATCCATATCTCATAAAAAACACTAAGAAAAATATTCCAAGACTATTAAAATCTTAAATATTAAACAAAAAATAATACAGAGGTATTCATGAATCTTTTATATGACCTATCAGCAACACAACCATCTCCAGAAAGCAAATTTCACGGTGGTGGAGTTTATGGAGAAGTTGTATTTTTTAAACTTCTTGAATATTTAAACAACTTCAAACTCATATGCTATTACAATGCAAAAATCATATCTTAATCCTGATATTCTATCTGCTATTAAAGAAAAATAATATAAAGAAATTTATGATTTAAATAAAAAAACATAGAAGAAATTGTCGAAGAAGAAAAAAATTGATAGAATTTATTCAGCCATGCTTAATTTAAATCAAAATATTCCTCTTGGAAAAATTGAAGTTTACACAACGGTACATGGTTTAAGAACTCTTGAAATGCCTTTTGATAAAATCATGTTAGATTATGCGGTTTCATTAAAAGAAAAAGTTAAATTCTTATTATTTATGACACTAGCTAAAAAAATTTATTTAAAAAAATTGAAAATAATTAACGGAAGATTAGTTACTGACAAAAGAATTAATGTAATCACAATATCAGACCATTCTTTTGCATCGATAAAATCTTTCTATCCAGAAACTCAAAGCAAAGAAATTCCTGTTTTTGCCTCGCCTACTTTTAATCAGCTTGAAAATTGCAAGCAAATGGAAAAATTCAACATCGATGAATGTGTGGAAAAATATTTCAAAGAATATAATATTCAAGAGAATAAGTTTTTTTTAATTACGAGTGCAGCAAGATGGACAAAAAACGCATTGAGAGCAATATGGGCGTTTGATTCACTTTTTTTCAGATAAAATTGCATTAGATTATAAAGTTGTTATTACAGGTGTTACAAATAAAAAATTATTTACAAAAAAATATAAAAAATCCAAAGCAGTTTATTTTCTTAAACTATGTAGACAGAGACTTTCTTGAAGCCCTGACGGCAAAACAATATGCATTTATTTATCCTAGTTTAAATGAAGGATTTGGCTATCCTCCTATAGAATCATTCAAATATGGAGTTCCTGTAGCCGCAAGCGGAACAACATCGATTCCTGAAGTTTGCGGAAATGCCGCAATTTATTTTGATCCATATTCAATATCAGAAATAAAAAATCGAATTGTTCAATTATTAGATAAAAAAATATTTATAATAAATACTCAGAATTGGCAAAAAAACAATTTAAGATAGTTTCCAAAAAACAGAATGAGGACTTAGAAAAACTTATAGAATACATAATAAAGCCAAAATTATATTGAATTTACTTGCTAAATAATAACTTGAAAAACTCAACTTCCTTCCAGTCTGACTTTGTGCATTTATTCCTGCAGTTCCTACATGCAAGCTTATTGCAATAACGGATGTCTCCGTTTTTTTTTTATTGATTTCTGGCGGAGGATTTTTCCCTGCGGACAGAACACAAGATTTTCTTCTGCATTACGGACAAAATATCCCTCGCGTGCTTTAAGAATCATCTGCTCTGTATCCGTCCTTGCGATTCCCGCATCTGTTGATTCATACTCATAATGAGTCCGCTCTTTTATTCCTTCCGCATTGGGTGTTTCACGCTCAAACTCAAGATTCTTAAAATCAAGACTTTCTACAAAAGCATCAAACAGCCTGACCGGACTTTTCTTTTTCTACATACTCTTCTAAACTTTCCGGAAAAAGCAGATTATGCTTTCTATCTTCCCCTTCTATGTCCCATATGAGAATTTTACTATGTTATTCTCAGTCTGTAAATTCTTTAGTTTTTAGACAATCTCCCCTATGAAATGCCTGGGAATTATTGACGTTTAAATTTTCAAGGAATCTTTTATCTTTATGACTTCCTCAGCAGAAAGCTGCTCGGCTGCCGCGATTTGCTCAACTGTAAGCAGATTCATTTTTAGGAGATTTTTTGTGGCCTCTATTTTTGCGTTTCGTTCTCCAGCCAGAAGTCCATCTTCCCGGGCTTCGTCTTTCCATTCACGGATCTGGTCTTTCCACAGCATATATTCTGCCCTCCATTTCTGGTGATTCTTGCATGAGTCGACGGCAGTCTGAATTTCCTTTGTCAGCGGGTCGGTCGCGGTGTGGCTCCTTAGGAATTCAAGGAATGCCCGGACATTCGGATTTTCGGCCTTCTCAAAGCTGCTTGCATTATAGATTACTTTGTGGATTCTGTCATTCAGAATCCGTTCGCCTCTGACTTCTTTTGTCGCAAAGTTGTAGACCGGCTTTTCCTCCCCGAATGGGTCATCAAGGCAGATGAACACGACATAGGACTCCTTGAGTTCCTTGAAGCTTTCGCCGCGGTTCAGGTGGTCAATGTCCATCATGCTCTGGTAATAGCGCATACGCAGGCCTTCATCTTTCTTGATTACTGTTTGCATTTCTATGTCGATGATTTTATCTTCATCCTCAAGATATGCGTCCAGGCGGATGCCCTTGCCGTTGTAAAGCTCGTCAATTGAATATTGAGATGTGACAAACTCAATCTTCCTGACCTTGATTCCTAAAAGGTTCTGGACGACGCCCTTTGCGATTTCAGGATTTCTCATAATCTTGGAAAAAAGAAGTCGTCCGTGAAAAACAGGTCGTCGTAGGATTTCATAGCGTATTTAGATTCTTTCTGCATTTTTTGCTCCTACATAGTTAACGCAAAAAAAATGCAGAAACGGAAATGCTTTACAAGAATTTTGCAAGTTTAAAAAAAAAACTTGATAGCAGGCTGGAAGATCTTGTTGGCAAAGAAATTGCAGCCGGCGCAAATCACAGATAAAACCTATGTTTTTTTAATATTATGGTGATTCAGGTTTTGAATCTAGATTTGCGTTGCAAGACAGGTCTTTGGGATTTATAAAAAATAGGTGGAAATTTCTTTTTTCGTTCTTTGACAATTAAATTATCTATTAATCCCAGACATTTTATTATATTATTGTTTTATAGTTGTAAATTACAACTGACAAAAAAAATAGTTTTGTGCTAAAATATTATTCAGGAGGAAAGTCATGGCATATTTCTACAAAAATCTTTTTGGTCAAATTAATTCGATTTCTCCTAGAATTCAAAAAATTGAATCAAGTTCTATTGCTAAAGATTTTGAATTTGTTGCACGTATGTTCAGCAAAGCAGGAAATGATATAAAGATAGGAATTTCTTATGCCACGGAACCAAATGACAAAAAACGAAAAAGCTTCGGCAACAGATAAAGCTGGTGTTGCTCTTTACCAAGAAAAGCAAGTTGTATTCGAATGTACTATACTTCTGTGTTAAATCAGACTTATAAGAATATCGAGCTGATTGTTGTTGACGACTGCTCAACTGATAATACTGAAGAAATTCTAAAATCAATAAATGACTCTAGAATAAAATATGTAAAATTAGAAAAGAATTCCGGCGCCTGTATTGCAAGAAATAAAGGAATCGAACTTTCAACCGGAGAATTCATTGCCTTTAATGACAGTGATGATTTATGGATTACAACAAAAATTAGAAAAAAACAACTTTGCTTTTTGTGAAAAAAATTATAATGCAGACATTGTAATTTGCAAAATGGAATGTCGTACTCCAAAAAAATAAATTTATACATAACTTTCCAAACATTGACCAAAACAAGCAGATTTCATACGAAGAAATTTTAAAATACAACTGCGCTTCAACTCAAACTATTTTTGGAAAATCAGAATGCTTTAGAAATGTAATGTTCGATACGAGAATGCCACGACTTCAAGATTGGGATGAAGTTCTACGATTGAGTCAAAAATACCGAATATTTTACCAAAATGAAATACTAGTGAATACATTTTTTCAAAAAGATAGCATTTCAACACATCCTGAAAAAGCAGTTCTTGCTATGCAAAAAATTTTTGAAAAACATAAAGACGCAATTCTTTCAGATCCAGCTATTGTTGAAAGTTTTTTCAAAAAGAAAGCCTCTTTTGTTTGCAAGACAGGCAAAAATCCTAAGGAAGAAATGAAAATGATTTTAAAATATAATCCGTCCGCCGGAACTTTTATAAAATTCTTTCTTTCTGCATCAGGTTTGTATAAATATCTTTTTAACCTAAAGCAAAAATTTTAAATTAAAACCTCAAGTCGCATTCTGAGCAATCAAAAATAGTAATTTATTTTTCCCCTTTTCTATGCTATCATTGTTCCATGCAAAATATCAGAAAACTGCCGATTGGCATCCAGAGTTTTGAAGACTTACGAAAAAACAATTACATTTACATAGACAAAACGGAATTTGTGTACAATCTTGTGCATTCAGGAAAGGTTTATTTTCTTAGCCGCCCGCGCCGCTTTGGAAAAAGTCTTTTTCTTTCAACCTTAAAGGCATATTTTGAGGGCAAGAAGGAACTTTTTAATGGACTGAAGATTGAGCAGCTTGAAAAGGACAATCCGGACGCGTGGAAAACATATCCAGTCATTTACCTGAATTTTGCGCAGAACAGCTTTTCAAAAGAGGTTTCTCTTGAAAAAACTATAAATCTTCAGCTGGATGAATATGAAAAAAAATATGAAATACAAGCTGACTACAAAGACCCTTTGGACCCGACAAATTTTGCCGGCCGCTTTATAAACATTGTGCAGACCGCGCGGAAAAAAACAGGTCTTCAGGCGGCAGTTCTTATAGACGAATACGACAAGCCGCTTCTTGACGCGCAGAACAACGAAAGTCTTGTAAACGAGAACAGGGAGACACTGCGCGGGCTTTACGTAACATTAAAAGCATTGGACGAAGACCTAAAATTCGTATTTTTGACAGGTGTTACAAAATTCAGCAAGGTGAGCATATTCAGCGACCTGAACCAGCTGAACGACATATCAATCACAAGCCAGTATGCAACAGCCTGCGGAATCACAGAAAAAGAGATGCTTGAAAATCTCGCCCCTGAGATAGAAGCATTCGCTGAAAATAACGGGCTTTCAAAAGAAGAATGTGTAAACCAGCTTGAACAGATGTATGACGGCTACCACTTCCATCATGAGGCTGACGGTGTCTATAATCCGTTCAGTCTTCTGAACGCTCTTTACTCAAAGGACTTCTCGTTTTACTGGTTTGCAACAGGAACACCGACTTTCCTTATAAAAAAACTTCAGGAAAGCACGATGAACTACATGGATCTTTCAAACGGCGTGGAGGCAACCGCGCAGGAGCTACAGGACTACAGGAGCGACAACCCCAACCCGGTTCCGCTTTTCTACCAGACAGGCTACCTCACAATCAAAGGCTACGACAGGGAATTCGGCGTGTACCTTTTAAAATACCCGAACAACGAGGTGAAGTACGCGTTCATAAACTCACTTGCCCCGGCAATCCTGAACAACAACCGCTCCACAGGGCTTGACGTTGTTTCCTTCGCGCGCGACATAAAAAAAGGCGACATAGAAAGCGTTATGAGCCGGTTCAAGTCTCTATTTGCGACTCTTCCCTACACGACCGCAAGAAAGGAAAAGCAGGACAATGTAATCGAGCAGAATTTCCAGAACGTGTTCTACCTCGTGTTCACACTGCTGGGCCAGTGGTCAACTGTCGAGGAGACATCCTCGTTCGGCAGGGCGGACTGCGTGCTTTTGAACGGAAACAATGTATTTATCTTTGAGTTCAAGAGGGATAAAACGGCAGACGAGGCATTGAATCAGATTGAAGAGGCAAAATACGCCGGGCCGTACAAGTCAAGCGGAAAACGGATTATAAAAATCGGCGCAAGTTTTTCCACAAAGGAAAGAAACCTTGTTGAATGGAAAATTGTGGAGGAGCGATGAACTACATTCTTTGCCACAAAGATATTCCGGTTTTAAGATTTTCAACAGAGGATGAGGAAATCACCGAAGTCTCAGAAATAATCAGCAGGGAGCATCTTCCAATCGGAATCTCGCCGGAAAATGAAAAAGGAAAAACCTTAAAAAGCCAGTTCCGCTCCTGGTGGAAAAGCCGCTCAATTCCTGCTAGCCGCCAGAATCTTGACACAGCCCTTGAGCAGCTTGGAAATGTTACTACGGATTATCTTATAGAAAAAAGCTACGGACTTAGCCTTTCTGACCACTACTGGGCAAAGCCTTTAAAAAGCAGCCTGTCCTGGAAAGACGTGAATTTCTTTCAGAACAGTTTTTCTGATGACGTAGGAAAAGCCCTCTTCGGGATTCTGAATTCAGACAGCGCCGACACATTGAACCTTGTTTCCCCGGACAACACATCCGACGGCTGGCTCAAGAAAAAATGGATAATAAACAATGGAGAGCGGATTCTTTTAAAAGCCGGAACTGCGCCGTATTATCAGGAGCCGTTCAATGAAGTCCTGACTTCAGAAATCTGTGGCAGGCTCGGAATTGAACACGTTGAATACAAAATCATAAAAAACGATGGAACTTTTTACTCATCATGCCCCGACTTTGTATCGCCGCAGACAGAGCTTGTTCCGGCCTGGCACATTGTGAATACTTTAAAAAAGAACAACAGTACTTCAAATTTCAACCACCTTATAAACTGCTGCAAGGAACTCGGATTCAAGGATACGGAAAAATTAAAGCAGGGAATCAGCCGAATGCTCACGGTTGACTTTATAATTGCAAACACCGACAGGCACTACAACAACTTCGGATTTTTAAGGAATCCCGACACTCTTGAGTGGATTGGACTTGCTCCAGTGTTCGACAGCGGAACTTCATTTTTCCATACTGAAAGCGTATTTTCATTGCGAAATCCATATATACGCGAATCTTTAAAAATAAAAGCAAAGCCGTTCGCCTCAAACCAGAAAGAGCAGATGAAAAGAATTCCGTTCAAGGAATACTGCACGGTTCTGGACTTTGAGAGGCTCGACGGCATTTCAGAATTCTTCGGAAAACTAATATCACAAAATCCATACATTGAGCCGGAACGCGCGGAAATCTTATGCAGAACGCTGGATTCAAGGATAAAAGAGACTGAAAATTTATTTAAAGATTAAGCATAGTCATATAATAAATCAGCATTGACATTCCATATAAACCGCAACAAATTTAAAAACACTTCGCGCAAGAGTTAAATAGCCTCGTGATTCGAATATCATATTCCTGAATTTGGAACAGTTCTTGCACTCACAAAAAAAATACAGTTTTCAGAATTTTATAGTAAAAAAATTATTAATTCACTATAATTACTATTATGTTTTCAGCTCTTTATCAGATTTTTATAATGCCGTTAATTCAATTAACGGAGTTTTTTTATTCGCTTTTTTTTGAAGTAACTGGCAATCAGGGAATTGCTGTAATTGGATTAAGTTTTGTTGTTACAATTTTTACACTTCCGCTTTATATGGTTGCCGAACAGTGGCAGGAAACGGAGCGGAATATTCAGAAAAAATTAAAACCTGGCGTTGAACGGATAAAAACAACATTCAAGGGTGATGAGCAGTATATGATACTTACTGCTTTTTACAGGGAAAACCACTATCATCCAATCTATGCGTTGCGCTCATCATTCAGTCTTTTGATTCAGATTCCTTTTTTTATTGCGGCATACAATTTTCTTTCAAATCTTGAACCTTTAAAAAATTACTCGTTCTTGTTCATAAAAAGTTTTGGCGAACCGGACGCGACTTTCCATATCGGCTCATTTGCCGTAAACATTCTTCCTATTGCAATGACAATAATAAATTGCGTCGCGGGATTCATTTACTCAAAGGGTCATTCTCTTTCTGAAAAAATACAGATTTATGGTTGCGCGGCAGTATTTTTGCTCTTGCTTTACAATTCTCCGGCAGGTCTTGTTGTTTACTGGACAATGAATAATATTCTTTCATTGGTTAAAAATATTTTTTACAAGATAAAAAATCCTAAAAAAGTTTTGTACATAATCGCCTGCATTTTAAGCATCTGTATGATTTTATGCGCGGCGATTGTATTTAAAAATGCAAAACTAATTTTCCGGATTGGGCTTGTTTTTGCAGGAGTTGTAATTCCGGCCGCTCCATTCGCAGTCAGTTTTTTTAGTTCTCTTTTTGAAAATCATTTTAAAATTCTTGACGAAAATCCAAAGTTGCGGCTTTCAATATTTTTAATCTCAGCATTTATTCTTGCAGTTCTTACAGGACTTGCAATTCCTTCTATATTAATGCAGTCCGAACCTGAACAATACAGCTATGTTGATTCATACACTTCTCCATTATATTTTGTATGGCACACTTTTTTTCAGGCCCTTGGATTTTTTGTTGTCTGGCCATTTTGTTTTTACGCGCTTTTTTCTGCAAAAACAAAGAAGATTCTGACATTTTTATTCAGTTTCATAGCTTTTTCCGCAGTCTTAAACTGCTTTGCCTTTTCAGGAAAATACGGCCCTGTAAATCCGAATCTTTTATTTATGACACCGCAGCATTTTATGCCAGGAATAAAAACCGTCATCGTAAACATTTTGTGTATGCTAGTTATTTTAGCATCGCTTGTAGCCGCATTTTCTTTTAAGGCAAAGATTCTTAACTCTGTATGCACGATTTTTCTGATTTCTCTTGCAGCTATTTCCGGAAAAAACATTATTTCTGTTCAGAATTCTTTCAGGAGAATGCCCGCGCCTGATTTTTCAAAAAAAATTGAACCGGTATTCCATCTTTCAAAGACAGGAAAAAACGTAATAATACTGATGCAGGACAGGTATTTTTCTCCTCTGATTCCTGAAATTCTTAAAAACAACCTGGAACTGAACGAGCAGCTCGACGGTTTTGTCTGGTATCCGAACACAGTTTCTTTTGGAAAACTTACAATGATTGGAACGCCCGGAATTTTTGGCGGATACGACTATACGCCGTTTGAAATAAACCGCCGCGCGGATAAAACGTTACAGCAAAAACACAACGAAGCGATTCTCACAATGCCGGTTGTTTTTCACAATAACAACTGGAACGTTACTGTAGCAGATCTTCCTTATGAAAATTATCTTGAACAGCCTGCTACAGACATGTACAAGGATATGAATTTATAAATCGTGTGACAACTCATGGAACTTATTCAGATATATGGTACGCAAGGCACGGCATGAAAAAATCGCCGTTTATGAGCGAAGGAATCAAGCGCAATTTTATCTGGTTCAGTGTTCTAAAGATTGTACCGCCGTTCATGCGGCAGATTATTTACCACAAGGAATACTGGATTTCGTACAATAAATTTGAAAATTCCGCAAAGTTTATCGACAATTACTCCGAAATAGATTTATTCCCGGAACTATTCGATGATTCATCCGAAAAAAATGCATTCTTTCTTCTGGATAACGAGGCAAACCATGAATCCATTATCTTGCAGGCGCCGGATTATGTTCCAGTTGAAAATGTAACACAATTCGGTGCGGGCGGAAATGACGCAACATATTCTTCCATGGTCGGAATTATATTGCGCTTTACAAATTTCATTGATTTCCTTAAAAAAAATGAGATTTACGACAATACAAAGATTATTATTGTCTCTGATCACGGAATGAGCCGCGACACTGGAACTTTTGACAACAAGACACAGAATTTTCCATTCAACAAGGACAACATGACAGCAACCTTGCTTGTAAAAGATTTTTCAAGCAGAGGAAAATTAAAAAAAGACTACACTTTTATGACAAATGCCGACACTCCTGCCCTTGCATTAAAGGATATTGACGGAAACGCTCTTAATCCGTTCACAAAAAGTCCGCTTGATGTAAATTCCATGGGGGGGGGGTATAACTAAAAACGACTTTATAAAAATGTCGAATGCCCCTGCGGAAAGTACAAGAATAAGAAAAAATAAAAAATTTAACATAAAAGATGACGAATGGTATGCCGTAAAAGACAATATATTTGATGATAAAAACTGGTTTCAGTATATTGAGAAATAAAAAAATGAACGATGCCTTTTTGTTTTTTAGCACCGTTCATTTTAAGTTGCAATTTTTTTATGTAATTTTCCTATTTTTTATATCCCTTATACCATTTTGCGAATGCACCCAGGCCTTGTTCCAAGGTGGTCGCCGGTTTAAAGCCAAAGTCTTTCTCAAGGTCTGAAACATCAGCGAACGTCTGGTAAACATCACCCGGCTGCATTGGCAAAAGTTCCTTCTTACCTTGCTCAGAAATTATATTTTCCTTTATAAGGCAATTTTCAAGGATTTCAACAAAGCGCATAAGACTTTCCGGCTTGCTGTTTCCAATGTTGTATATTTTATATAACGCGCCGTCATCTGTAGCTTCCGGAGTTTTCTGCATAACTGCGCGAACACCTTTCACAATGTCATCAACATAAGTAAAATCGCGGTACATATCTCCGTTATTGTAAATTTGAATAGGCTCGCCTTTTACAAGTTTATTTGTGAATTTAAAATATGCCATGTCAGGACGTCCCATAGGTCCGTAAACAGTAAAGAAACGCAAGCCTGTGCATGGAATTTTATAAAGTTTTGAATACGCGTGCGCAAAAAGCTCATTACTTTTCTTTGTCGCGGCATATAGCGAAACCGGATTGTCAACCTTATCTTCTGTTGAATAAGGAACTTTTTTGTTTGAACCGTACACGCTGCTTGAAGAGGCAAAAACCAGATGTTCAACCGGATTATGGCGGCAACATTCAAGAATATTGTAAAAACCAATCATATTTGAATGAATATATGCATCGGGATTATCAATTGAATAGCGGACGCCAGCCTGAGCCGCCAAGTTAACCACAACAGCAGGATTATATTTTTTTTCAAAAAGGGGAATCCAACAAGGATTTATCCGCTATGTCGCCTTTTACAAAAGTAAAATCTTTTTTCAATGAAGAAAGCATATCAAGACGTTCCTGCTTCAACGAAACATCATAATAGTCAGTTATACAGTCAATTCCTACAATTTTTATGCCGGAAACATTTTCCAAAAGATTTTTACACAAGAAACTTCCAATAAATCCGGCTGCGCCAGTAACAAAAATCGTTTTATTTTCTAAAGAAATATTTGACATAAGGAGAGTATAGAACTTTCAGTTAAAAAAGTATAGAGTTTTTAAATCATGATAAAACAGAAATAATTTTTCTTGCGGCAGAAAAAAATAAAAAAAACTCGGCTTATTCACAAAATCAATGTAGAACAGCCCTCTTTTTATGCTATAATATTCTAAATTCCAATTCATGAGGTTTTTATGACTTACGTTTATGTTCTGGTTTCCGGCAAAAATGACTTATATTACGAGCAGGCGCTGATGTCAACCTATTCTTTGCGGAATCTTATGCCGGACGCAAACGTAGTTCTTCTTGTGGACAATAAAACCGAAGACTCAATAAATTCAGATTCCCTAAAGCGCGCAGAAATCAAAAAATATGTTTCAAAAATAATTTCTGTCCAGTTTGATGAGAAAGTCTCAAATGCAGAACGTTCAAGGCTCATAAAAACTTCAATTCCAAAATATATTGACGATGACTTTCTATACATTGACTGCGACACAATAATTGCAGATGACCTTTCAGAGATTGAAAAGACACCGTATAAAACCGCAGGAATTCTTGATGGACACGTAATGCTGGATGAGCATATACATAAAAAGTATTTTTTAGAGCGAGACAAAAAGCTTGGATTCCACGGAACACAAGCCGCAGACTGCAATATAAATGGTGGAGTTATTTTTGCCAGAAAAGGTGAAGAGTCAAAAAATCTTTTTAAGGAATGGAACGAAGCGTGGAAATATTCTGCGTACCAAAAACATGATTTCCATGACCAAAGCGCGCTGAATGAAGCCAATTACAGAACAGGCTTAAAAATGCGGCTGCTGGACGGAGAATGGAACTGCCAGCCAAGCCACGGCGGATTGGCATTTTTAAAAGATGCAAAAATCATCCATTATTATTCCAGCGAATTTTCAGGAAAAAACTACATTCCATATTACAAGCTTGCGGACAAGGAACTTCAAAACCGGATAAAAACTGAAGGAAAAATTTCAGACGACATAAAAAAAATGATAGATGACCCTAAATTTCAGTTCAACAAAGTCCATCTAATAAATGACCAAAGAATTGTAAGCATAATGCAAAGCCCGATTGTATTCACTGTTGCAGACATAAAAGCAAAAATGCCGTGGCTTTTTAATTTCATGGAAGCGCAGTTTTCGTTTTTCAGAAAAATTGGAAAATTTCTCAGCAAAAGATGAAAATTATTGTAAAAAAGAATCATTTGTGTTAAAATAAAAGAATGAAAATAGCAGTTGCAGGAACAGGCTACGTTGGGCTTTCAAACGCTATACTTTTAGCACAGCACAACGAAGTAAAAACCGTTGATATCATTCAAGAAAAAGTAGACTTAATTAACAGCAAGAAATCTCCAATTGTTGACAAGGAGATTTCTGAATATCTTTCAACAAAAGATTTGAATTTAACCGCAACAACTGATGCGATGAACGCATACAGGGATGCGGATTTTATCATTATTTCAACACCAACAAACTATGACGAAGAAAAGAACTATTTTGACACTTCAAGCGTAGAAACTGTTGTTGAGCTTGTAAAAAAATCTGGTTCAAATGCGACTATTGTCGTAAAATCAACAGTTCCAGTTGGATATACAGAAAACTTGCGAAAATCTTCCGGCTATAAAAACATGCTTTTTTCCCCGGAATTTTTGCGGGAAGGCCATGCGCTTTACGACAATCTTTATCCTTCGCGGATTGTCGTAAGCTACCCAAAAGATGACGAGACACTTTTAACAAAAGCCAGACAGTTTTCATCTCTTTTAAAGGAGGGTGCGATTAAAAAAGATGTACAGGTTTTAAATCCGCACTGCACAGAAGCCGAAGCGATAAAACTTTTTGCAAACACGTATCTTGCCTTGCGCGTAGCTTATTTTAACGAACTTGACACTTATGCGGAGCTTCGCGGATTGAACACAAAACAAATTATCGAGGGAATCAGCCTTGATCCAAGAATAGGTGATTTTTACAACAACCCAAGCTTTGGCTACGGCGGATATTGTCTTCCGAAAGACACAAAGCAGCTTCTGGCAAATTATTCTGATGTTCCTCAGAACCTTATCCGGGCTATTGTTGATTCCAACAGAACCAGAAAGGATTTTATCGCAGACCAGATTATTGCAAAAAAACCGGAAACGGTTGGAGTTTACCGTCTTACAATGAAATCTGGAAGCGATAATTTCAGACAGAGTTCCATTCAAGGCGTAATGAAACGCATCAAGGCAAAAGGAATTCAGGTTATCGTATACGAACCGACTTTTACTGGCGGAGACAACTTCTTTAACTCAAAAGTCACAAAAGATTTGCAGTGGTTTAAGGCAAACTCTGATATAATTCTTGCCAACCGCTGGAACAAAGAGCTTGAAGATGTAAAAAATAAAGTTTACACAAGAGACTTGTATTCTCGCGATTAAAAACGGAAAGCCCAAAATGAGAAAAATTCTTATAAACGGAAACTTTTTGAACAGAAATCTTACGGGAATCGAGCGCTTTTCATGGGAAACCTGCAAGCGGCTTGACGGAATATTGACGGAACAGGATGATTTTTCAATTCTTGTTTCCGCAAATCCAAAAATGATTCCAGATTTCAAGAACATAAAGATTATCCGTTCAAAAAAAATCATAAAGAATTTTCCATTTTGGGATTTAATTGAATTTCCGAAACATTGCAGACGAACAGGGGCAATCGGATTAAATTTCTCAAATACTGCACCGCTAGGAAAAAGATGCGGATATGCGTTTCTGCACGATATTTACGCAAAAGTTTTTCCAAACGATTTTTTCAGCCTAAAAGACAAGCTTGTAAGGGCATACAGCCTTTTGAACTATAAAAACATTGCAAAAAACGCAAAAATTGTTTTTACAGTTTCAGAATTCAGCAAAAAACAGATTGCAGAGATATATAAAATTCCACCTGAAAAAATATGTGTAATTCCAAATGGCTGGGATCATTTTATTACAATAGAAGAGGATGAATGTATTCTTAAAAGATTTCCTTCCTTAAAAAAAGGTGAATTTTATTTTACGCTCGGCTCGTTGAGCAAACGCAAGAATCTGGCATGGATATGCAAATATGCTAAAAATCATCCCGACGAAACTTTTGCCGTAAGCGGAAAAGCAATCAGCGGACTCGTTCCGGAAGAGCTGCATGACTTAAAAACGCTGAAAAATGTAACTCTGCTCGGCTATGTCTCAGACGGAGAAGTAAAGTCTTTGATGAAAAACTGCAAGGCCTTTGTTTTTCCAAGCTACTATGAAGGTTTTGGCATTCCGCCGCTCGAAGCGCTTTCTGTAGGCGCAAAAATAATTGTCTCAAACACCGCGTCTTTACCAGAAATTTATGCGGATACAGCCCTCTACATTTCACCAGACGACACAGATGTTCAGCTGAAAAAACTGCTGGAAGAAAAAACCGCCGCACCTGATGAAATCTTAAAAAAATACACGTACGGTGCGGCTGCGCAAAAACTTTTAGAAACTTTAAAAAATTCCTAAAAGCTGATGTCAACACAAACTAGAACAGAACTTTAAATCCACAGCCCATGACAACACCGAACTGAACCGGATACTCTTCATTGTCCACAAAATGATATGGCGTTGAAAAATCCGCATTGTTGCAGTTTCCGTTGTTTCCATAAATGCTCCGGTCATAATCGTTGCTGTCTATCATCGTGTAATAACTGTAAAGGAATCCTAAATTCACGCTAAGCTGCAAATCCCTGCGGATATTCTTATGTTCAAAAGTCGCTTCAAGCTTTATCATGTGCATCCAGTTGTACGCGCCGTCGTGCAAAAAATATTTTTCAAGCTCGTCACGGTTATATTTGCTCAATTCCGAATACAAAGAGCTTCCCGGAACTTGCTGGCTTCCATAATCCGCGCCGTGGCGTATAAACTGATACTGAAGCGCGGTGCTTAAAAAGCTTCTTGGCTTCATTTCAAACCTGAAGAAAAACTCATCCGCATTCGGAGGAAGATAATAACCAAGGCTATCTCCATTGTTTGTATAATTTTCCATTACGTAATGATTGTAAGTTGAAACATAGTTTATCGCGTGATGAGTATAGCAGTACGGCTCGACTTTTGTATATCTTGTAGAAACGCTTGCAAACGGAAGCCACGGAATAACAGCCTTTGCTCCAAGCTGTCCTGCGAACATTACCCGGGTTTCCTTGAACCAGTTGTTCTGAATGTTAAGCTCATCAAAATAAATTGAAGCCCAGATTTTTCCAACTCCAGGCTTACGGAGCATTATATCGCCAAAAAGCGCAAGATTGTCGCAGTCGCCGGTATGATTCTGATATTCAACGTATATAAAAAGCGGGAAAAGATAGCCGATTTCAAAACGCTTCGGATAGACAACTGAACCGCCGAAATCAAGGTGAAGATACTTAAAGTCAAGCTCAATCATATTCAAGGAAAATGCGTTCTGCCAGAAATAGGAATCATCCACGCCTTCAATATTATCTCCAGGATAAGACTTTGAATTCATGTAGTCTGCATTTGGATATTCAAGAATGCCAGCCAATGTTGAAATTTAAGCCAGCTGAACATTTCAACGCCTGTGTTGAATTCAAAGAATGGCCTGGCCTGTCTGTTCAGGACAAGGGAGCTTCCGTTATCCATTGCAGCCCATTCATGAGACTGCCGTCCGGCTCCGATTGTGATATGGTCATCAAGGAAAGACGCTTTGATTTCCGCAAGAACGCTTCCGCTCACGCCAATTTCTGTAGCCCAGCCTTCTGTTCCGGAAGCTGATAGATTTGAAAGAAGATAAACCTGTCCGTCCCACGGTTTTTTATAGGAATACGGAAGATAACTGTTGTTCAGAAATTTTGTGACTGTACGTTTTTTATTTTTTTCAAACTCCGCACGTTCTGTCTCATCAGTCATTTCATCTTTAAAATATTTCTCTACATCCGGCTCGAACCACGAATAGCCGATAAAATATTCCCCCTGCTCCATCAGCGGCATATAGGTAAAGTCAAAAATTCCACTGAAACCGTAGGAAACATACTTTGTAATGTCGCCGCGAAAATTGAATTCAGGGCAAAAATCAAAGCCGACCGAATTAAATTCTGAATCATTATAAATTCCGCCGGAAACATTGCTTTCAATTCCAAAATCATACAGAAAAGAAAAATGATACTTCTCATCTTTTGTCTGAACCGCAAGGTGTCTTGCATTGTTCTTTTTTTCAGGATTTATTTCATATCGCGCCTTGAAATTTTCAAGAATCTCCAATTCGGAAGGCTTCAGTTCATCTTCATGCTCCAAGATTTCGTCTATCGCCTTGAAAATTCTTGAAACTGTATACGGTTTTGCGCCCGGCAAAAAACCACAAAACCCTTTCATTTCCGCAATTTCAAGAATGCTGTAAATTTCATCATCAATCCTTACGGAAAGATTTTTCTGGGCGAAGGCAAATCCAATGCACAAAAACAACGCTAAAACTGATAAAATAATTTTTTTCATATAAAAACCTTATTCAAAAAGTGTATATTCAAACATCAGGGAACATTCAAATCCGTGGCCGAATTTTCCTTCTTCGTTCCTGTTGTTAAATATGAACGAATAGGTCGCTCTTCCGGAAAGAGTCATCTGCGGCGTAATATTATACGAAGCTTTTGCCATGATTCTGTTTGTAAACTGCACAGAACCTGTAAGAGCATAAGTGCGCGCAATTTCCTCGGAATATTCGTCCGTCACAAGCCCCAGTTTTCTTAATACGCTCGGATAATAAGCATAATACTTTTTTCCGTCAATTTCTATTGTATTGTTGAACAAACCGAATGAATTTGTTCCGTGCGCCAAAAAGAGATAATCCAATTCGGCATTCCATTTTGAAATCTGGCTGTAGCCAATCCTTGCCTGAAAACCAACAGCATCAGGACCGAACGGCGAGCCAATCCACGAGCACAACGGCACACCCGAATTTGACTGCATATCATTTCTTGTGCTGTAAAGCGACCAGTCAGCGCCTTGTTTTATGTAGCAGAACGGTGTTGTATACACGCCTTCCAGAGTTCCTGTCCACCAGCCGCTGTTTTTGTCTGGAACTGTAAGCTCAAATCCCGCCTGAAAACCGATTCCGTCCGGGATTGAATTAGCACTTGCAGAGCCCAGCTCAAAAGGAGTCTGCATTTCATTCTGCGCATACAGAAAATAAAGCCTTGAATATTTAAATGGTGTAAGCTCAAGCGAAATTCCCATGTACTGGCAGATATGCGCTTCGCCATAATATTTTTTTTCAATATCGCTTACGTAGTCGCTGTCTTCCCATGAGCCGAAAGAATGCATTATCATCAGCGGATTAAAGTGCTTGATTTCAAAACCGCTCTGAACAAGAGTCGCCTCAAGGATTCCAAGACGAATCCAGTTAAAAAACGGACGGGCCTCTATGCTGTGCATGTAAAGATATTTGTCTGTGCTTACCTGAACCGCATCAAGATTATATTTCAGCCTTGGGGAATAAAGATTAAGCTGAAAGTATCCTTCCGTTTCAAATGTCGAGTTATAAATCACAGAACCTGTAAGGGTTTTCCCAATCTGAAGTCCCTGCCGGCCGAAATTAACATTAACACCCCATTTTTCAAACGTCTTTCCGGCGCTTCCGTACGAATACTTAGGCCACATGAAATCCATGTCATCAGAAGTGTAGAAAATATTCGTAACATTTGAATCAGATTCCATTCCCCAGAAACTTTTCGCAAGGCTTATTCCTGTATGAATTACAAAACTGTCTCCCCAGCCAAGGTAAAGCGGCAGCTCCGCGAATGATTTTGAACCGTAGGAATTTATAAACCCGGAATATGCGCCGTATTTAGCACCGCTGTCTTTTATAACAGGAAGATGCCCATTTTTGTCCCTAAAATCATCCCAATCAATATTAGAACCATCAGACTTGTTTCTATAATTCGACAAAATCTCATACCCATTAACAGAATTTTTGTGTCCTGTATAATCGGTCGCAAAAGACCAGTCTAGCTCTGAATTGCTTTTATAAAGGATTCCGGGCGCAGCGTTCAGGTTAAAGCCAAAGTAAACCGGTCCCATGTCTATGCTGAACGCTTTTTTTTCAAGATAGCCGGAAACTTTGTCGTAAAGATTTTTTCCAGTGTCGCTCAATTTTTCGTAAGGAACAAGCTCAAGGTACATTTTAAGCTCGCCGACAGGAATAGGGGCATTTGTCGCAAAAGAAGTCCGCTTAGTTTCATTTGAAAGCATAAAAAGCGCATCATAAACCCAGTGTCCGGCAGGAATAAGCTGCTGGGTTCCATAAGTTTCCGCATTCAAAAACACACTTGACAAAAGAAATGCCGCCAGAATAAGAACACAACCTTTTTTTATCATCTTTTTTGTAAAATACATCCTCTAGTTCTATCATTTTTTGTAGAAAAAATAAACACTTTATTCTATTCTATATGTATGAAACTTGCCATAGACTGCAGAATGACAAACAGCGGAGGAGTCGGTTCATATTTAAATGCGCTTCTTCCCTATCTTACTAAGAAAAATGAATGTACGCTTCTTGGAGATAAAAACGAGCTGGAAAAATTCAAGGATGAAAAAACAACTGTCATCAGCCTTGACACAAAAACATTTTCATTAAAGGAACTTTTCGCCTTTCCGAAAGAAATCTTAAAAAAAATCAACGGATGCGACATTTTCTATTCGCCATACTTCAATGTTCCGGGAAGAATAACCGGCGGAATAAAAATTCCTGTTTTTACCACAATCCACGATGTTGTTTTTCTTGATGTTCCGGGACTTGCCTCAAAAACCGGAACTTTAGCACGAAAATTTTTCTATAAATACGCAGTTCTTAAATCTGAAAAAATTTTTACAGTCTCAGAATTTTCAAAGGAACGCATAATCCATCACTTAAAGTGCAGAAAACCTGTAGTCGTAACGTACAATGCCGTTCCGGACTGGTTCAGCCGGGACACAAAAAGCGCAGAAAAAAACAGCAAAAACGCCAGTGTGCCTCCTGAAAACCCGCACGAAATACAAAAAGAAAATTCAATACTCTTTGTAGGAAACATAAAAAAGCACAAGGGACTTTCCGTTTTAATCGACGCGCTGATAATCGCAAAGAAAAAAGGTTTCAACCTAACGCTGAAAATCGTGGGAAATTCCGAGAATTTCCGCACCGCCGACGAGACTGTTTTCAAAAAGATTAAAGATGCGCCAGAAGGCTCTGTAGAATTCACCGGAAGAATAAGCGATGAGGAACTGAACGAACTTTACAGAAAGACTAAAAGACTTATCCAGCCTTCTCTTTACGAAGGTTTCGGAATGCCGCCGCTTGAAGCGATGAGCCTTGGAACAAAAGCGATTATTTCTGACATTCCGGTCTTCAGGGAAATCTACAGGGATTTTCCGGTGACATTTTTTAAAGCCGGAAACTGTAACGATTTGGCGGAAAAATTGCTTTCTATAAAGGACGAGACTGATGAAATAAAGGAATTTCCGCAAATCTATTCATTTGAAAAAACTGCGGCAATAATACAAAAAACGCTAGAGGAATCCCTATGAAAGTTGCAATTGTACACGACTGGCTCGTAAATTACGGCGGCGCGGAACTATTCGTTGAATACCTGCTGAAAATTTACCCGGACGCGGAAATTTTCACACTGGTATACGATAAAAAAAGAATCGGAAACCATTTTTTGAACAACAAAATCCATACTTCAAAAATTCAGAAACTTCCGATGGCAAGCAGAATTTACACAAAACTTTTAAAATTCATGCCGGCCGCCTTTGAATCTTTTGACTTCACAGGATTTGACCTTGTAATCTCATCCTCCTCATGCTGCGCAAAAGGTGTAATAACTCCGCCGTACGTTCCCCATGTAGCGTTTATCCACTCGCCTATGCGCTACGCATGGGATTTGTTCTTTGACTACAAAAAAAGAAGCGGTAAACTGACTCAATTCTTCATGAACAGATGGATTCCTTCTCTCAGGCTTTGGGATTACGTTTCAAGCCAGAGGATTGACACAATAATCGCAAATTCAAAATTCATCGCGCGAAGAATCAAAAAATTCTGGAACCGGGACGCAAAGGTTATATACCTTCCGGTTGACGTAAGCCGCTTTAATCCCGTAGAAAAACCACGCGAAGATTTTTACGTGGCGTTCAGCCGGCTTGTTCCTTACAAGAGAATCGACCTGGCCGTTTCTGCGTGCAAAAAACTAGGAAAAAAGCTTGTAGTAATCGGCGGCGGCTCAGAAATGGAAAACCTGAAAAAACTTGCCGGCAACAGCAGAAACATAACCTTTTTAGGAAGGGCAAGCGACGAGGTTCTTCAGGACAATCTTCAGCGGTGCAAGGCGCTTTTGTTCTGCGCGGAGGAAGACTTTGGATTTGTGCCGCTTGAAGCGCAAGCCTGCGGCGCGCCTGTAATAGCATTTGGCCGCGGCGGCGCGCTAGAGACAGTAATCGATGGAAAAACAGGAATATTTTTTCCAAAGCAGGAAACTGAATCCCTTTCAAATGCAATTCTGGAATTTGAAAAACTTGACTCAGAAGGCACATTCAAAAAGGAAGAAATTGTTTCACACGCACGTTCTTTCACAGAGCAGCGATTTCAGAGAGAGTTCTTAAATACTGTACAAGAAACCGTTAAAAAGTTAAAATATTAAGCCTATGACCACAAATGAATTTATTAATTATTTTCAGAAAACTTACAGGAACAGAACAAGCTCTTTTCTTTCAGGACTTATGATTATGTTTTCTGACGCAGTGGCGCTTTTCTGCTGCGTCGGGCTTGCATTTTTTATAATGAATTTCATAAATCCGTCTGCAATAAATTTCAGGTCATTTATTTATTATTCAATTTTTCTTTCCGATAATTCTTGTTATTTTCTACGCGAGCGGACTTTATCCGGGAATTCTTCTTTCTCCTTCAGAGGAAGTCAGGAAAATGACTACAATCTCGTTTTTCTGCTACTTCGGAATCTCTTTGTCGCTGGTTTTCTTTGTTAATGACAATGAAAGCATAACCGGTGCAATCGCCGAAAACCTCATAAAGGACAGCGACACATGGGGAGTTGTCTGCGCCTTTCTGCTTGCGATTCCAGTTTCATCAATAGGATTGCCCACCGCAAGGGAGATTTCAAGGCACCTTTTTGGAAAATTCAATTTTTACGGTGTTCCCGCAGTAATCTACTGCACCGGAGACAGCGCAAATGAAATAATAAAAAGACTTCTAAAACGTCCTGACCTGGGCTACAAGCCAGCCGTAATAATCGACAGTTCCGCAAACGAATGCTACATGAGCAGCGGAATTCCGGTTTTTCCGGATTCAAAAGAAATTCTTGAGATAATAAAACATCTAAAAATAAAAGTCGCAATGATTTGTGATTTTCAGGGAGACAAACGCCCTCTGATGTCCTCTTACAGGTATACGATTTACATTTCCAACCGCCAGGACACTTACACATCATCCATCCAGCTAAGAGACTTGGGCGGAATTCTTGGTTTTTCCGCGACGCACAACCTTACCAAGCGATGGAATCTCTTTGTAAAACGCCTTATTGACATTGTTCTTTGTCTTATAGCGGCAATTATTGTAGTTCCTGTATCCATTGTTATTGCGATCGGAATAAAAGCCACATCGCCAGGACCTGTTTTTTATGGCCATAAGCGTGTCGGAAAAAACGGAAAATATATAAAATGCTGGAAATTCCGCTCGATGTACAAGAATTCCCAGGAAATGCTTGAAAAAATCCTTGCCGAAGATCCGGTGCGCCGCGCAGAATGGGAAAAAGACCGCAAATTCATTGATGATCCGCGCGTTACAAACTTTGGAAAATTCTTAAGAAAGACCAGCCTTGACGAGCTTCCTCAGCTATGGAATATTTTTATAGGTGAGATGAGTTTTGTAGGTCCGCGTCCTGTAACAGAAAGCGAGCTGGAAAAATATGGAGAATACGCCGACTATATTCTTACTGTAACACCGGGGCTTTCCGGAATGTGGCAGATTTCCGGCCGCTCAGACACCGGTTATGAAGAAAGAATAAATCTTGACACATACTATATACAGAACTGGTCTGTATGGCTTGATATATGGATTATCATAAAAACCGTCTGGGTTGTAATAAACGGAAAAGGCGCATATTAAAAAATGAAAAAAACAATTATCTATCTGTTCCTGTTGCTCTCGTACGCTGCTCTTTCAGCCTCATCATATAAAATAAAAGATGCTGAATACAATCTTGAAGGCTCACGCTCCGAATTCACAGGAATTACGCGTGAATATGCGCTAAAGACAAAAGTTCCGCTTGATTTTAAAAGAATTTTTTCAGACGAAGAAGAATTGATGCAGTACATCCATGATGTAAAGCAGCAGATTGAAAACACAAGAAACTTTGACAAAGTCGACGTTGATTTTTCTGTTTCAGAACCGGACGAATCGGATATCTGCAACGTATTTTTAATAATCTCAACCCATGATTCAATGCATTTCATAGCAGCTCCGTATCCAAAATACAGTTCCGGCGATTCGCTTAATCTTACCGTAAAAGTAAAAGACACAAATTTTTTAGGCTCAATGGAAACAATGACCGGCGAAGGAAAATTTGCCATGGAGCTGAACGATGACGACAGCGTAAAAGATTACCTTCTGGGCTTGGGACTTGATTTTGAAACACCTTTTCAGTTAGGTGCAATAGACGCGGCATGGAACAACAGCCTGGAGTTTTCGTATACGTTCGGAAATTCCACACCGGAATGGAAAATTGACTCAGGAGTGACTCTTACAAAAAATTTCAATAAATTTTCTGTAGTAACAAGCGCAAACCAGATTTTTGCAAGAAACCTGGATTACGAAGACGAGGATGTCAACGGCACAAACGTCCATTATGGGGACGGAACATATTTTGGCGAAAAAATCGGTCTTTCAATTCCTATAACGATACAGGAAATTGATAACTGGGGAAAAATCTATTACACTCCGTTCTTTTCCGGCGTATATTACTGGGATTTTGACGGAATAAACGAAAACAACACGGATTTGACCAGCCCGGAAATTTCTTTTGGACAGACTCTTTCAACAGGACGTGTAAACTGGATAGAAAATTTCAGGAACGGACTTTCAGCTTCGGTTACAAATTCTTTTGCATATAATTTCCAGACATATACATTCAAGCCTTCCGTAGAGGGTGAAATTCTGGCATACAAAGCGTTCAAGAGATTTGCAATTTGCACAGACATCTACGGATTTGCCGTAATGAACGGAACAAAATCATTCGGAAGCCGGCTGCGCGGCGTAAGAGACAAGCAGTATTTTAACGAAGAATCCGGTCATATGATGGAAAAAGCCTGTGATTCCGCCGGCGCGCTGGTTGTAAACCTTGATATTCCAATCAGAATTTGCAGAATTTACTGGGACCAGGTTCCTGTAATCAAGAAAATAAAATTTGCAAAATATTTTAACCTTGAGGCTCAAATTTCGCCGTTCATTGATTTCGCGCTCTTCCATAACGAAGCTTCCGGAACTGCATTCAATCCAAAGGACGGTTTTTTGTGCGGCGGAATAGAAGGAATCATATATCCTCTCCGAATACGGGGAATTCAAGTCCGCGCAAGTCTGGGTGTCGATTTAAGCAGAAAAATGCCGAAACTTAAATCATTCTTCAATCACGACTGGCGGGATAACGTCAGCGCGTATGAACTTTCAATCGGCTTGGGCCTGCACTATTAATTTATCAGTTTGGAATAATTTCGCTTAAACGGACAGCCGCTTTTTCTTTCCAGTAGTTTTCCGGTTCATTGTCTTTTAGAATATTGAACATTTGAACTGCAAAAATCAGGTTGCCGTTCAGATAGTTAAGCTCCGCAAGCATATAAAAACCTTTCCAGATATCGTTTTCAATACCCCATTGAATTATATCCGGATAAAAACGGACTTCTTTCAATACATCAGCAAGCCCGGTCACTTCAAATTCCGCATTCCTTTTTTTTATCACATCGATAATCTTTGTGTATGCCGTAATCACACCAAGCTGACTGGACTTCAATGCTTTTTCCTTAAGATTATTGTCCATATAAAAATCAGAAAGCTCAAAATATGCTTTTAAAAGACTAAAATCAGTGCAACGGTAAAGTGTGAAAAATTTTTCAAGGCAATCGCTTCGCGTGCTTCCTGAAGTTTTATTCAATGCCGCAGAAAAAGTCTCATCCTTAAATTCCCTGCTCTGGCTCAAGATTAGAAGTAAAAATTCCTCGTATTTTCCATCTTTTTTAAGAAGGCGGCTGACATTTGCAAGCTCGTAAAGAATATCGTACTTTTCGTCTGGTATTTCCAGAAGTTCTGAATTTTTATACGCAGAAAAAAAACAGTCATACGCAATGGAATATTCACCTTCAAGGCAGTAAATTTTTCCAATCAAAAAGTCCGACTCTGGAAAAGCGGCATTTTTTCTTAAAAAAGAAAGCAAAACTGATTTTGAATCATTGAATGTCTCCTCGCCGTATTTTCTGAAATTTCTTCTGATTATTTCAATAGCCTCAAAATCTTCCCGTTCTGAAAGAATTCCAAGAATCGCATTCAGCGAGTCGCCCTTGCGTTTTACTTCCGCAGGTTTAAAGGAATTTTCAAGAACATAAATCTCATACTCAGACTGATTTTTTTTAGAATTTTTTGCTTTTTCCGCCAGATTCAACGCCTCGCCGTAGGACTTTTCATCAAACAAAATCTGGGCTTCTTCCAAAGTCCGCTCATAATTATGAATATAGTCCGGCTTTTTTATATTTTTTGAAAATAAATTCAATGCGCAAAAGAAAAACAAGAAAAACAATCCGTTCTTTTTCATTTCAAGTCCTTAAAAAAATCCATTAATTTTTTTAAAGAGAATTCAATTCTTCCCTAAAAGCATTATCGGCATCAGAATCGTTTATTGTTCGTATAATTTTTCCTTTTTTGAAAATAATGGCTTTTCCGCCTGCTCCAGCAATCCCTAAGTCCGCATGCTTTCCCTCACCCGGACCGTTAACAACACACCCCATGACCGCAACGGTAATCTCTTTTTTCATTGAAAGAAGCTCATTCTGCCAGCGCTGGACAAATCCGTGGACGTCAAAGCCTTCCCTTCCGCACCTGGGACATGAAACAATAGTAACTCCGCCCTTACGTTTTCCTGTTTCATGAAGAATTTCGCGTCCTGTTATAACCTCATTTTCTGGCGAAGAAGAAAGGCTGACCCGGATTGTGCTGCCTATTCCCTCATTTAAAAGCCGCGTAAAAGCCATCGTTGACTTTACAATTCCTGTTATAAGCGGTCCTGCTTCTGTTACGCCGATGTGGAGCGGAATATCGTATTTTTTCGCGAAAGACTCGTTCGCCTCGATTGTCTCCTGGACACTAGATGCCTTCATGCTTACAACATACTGGTCAAAGTTCAGCTCTTCAAAAACAGCCGCCTCGCGGGCTGCGGTCTCGGCCAAAGCATCTGCCCTGGAAATCTGTCCGTTCTCAACTTTTTCAGCAAGGTCTTTAGGAAGGCTTCCGGAATTAACGCCAATGCGTATAGCCGCTCCCTTTTCGCGGCAGGCATAGACAACTTCCTCCACCTTTTCTGTTTCCGATGTTTCCAGGATTAATCCTGATTGCCGCAACGTTTCCTTTAAGACATTCAAGGGCCAGACGATGGTCAAAATGAATATCCGCAACCAGAGGCATATCCGTATTATTTTGAATCCGCACAAGAGCCTCGGCGCTCTTTACATCAGGAACAGCAAACCTTAGAATATCGCATCCCAGGGATTTTAAAATATTTATTTGCTTTAAAAGCTCAGTCAATTTCTCATCGTTTTCGCATATTTCAGCAATGCCGGTTTTCCACATTGTCTGAATTGAAACAGGCTCGTTTCCGCCGATTCCTATTCTTTTTACGTTTCCAGAACCGCCCAGAAACACAGTCCGTGGCTTTAAAAATTTTGTTTCCATATAAATATTATACAATATGTTGTTAAACAAAAAAAGGACTGGCTGAAATATTTTTCAGACAGTCCGCAACCTATTTATTTTATTTACTAGGCTTAATTTCGAGTTTTTTTTATAAATTACGAAAGAACGCTTTCGGCATATTTCCAATTTGCTCAGATGGATTTGGCTCGCGCTACGCTTGTATTAATTCGGGTGCTCCGCACTTTAATTAATTCAATCGCCAAAAATCTTCACAAATTGCAAATCTGCCTGCGCTTTTATTCTTTTTGCAAAAAAACTCGATATTCAACCTACTAGGCAATCATAGAGAATACCATAGCGAAAAGCGCTACAGTTTCGCAAAGACCTACAACCATGATGTACTGGGCAAAACCTTTTCCTGTTTCACCAAGAGCGTCAGAACCAGCCGCGCCGGCTTTCCCTGGGCAACAGCAGAAAACATCATTCCAAGACCAGAAGCGATTCCAAGACCAAGAGCTGTAGCAGGATCCATTGCTCCTGCATTCAGTTTTCCAACCATCGACTGCATTAAAAGAAAACCGTAGATTGTCTGAGTCAAAGGAGCGCCGGCAAATACAGTAAGAATGAAAGGAGCAGGCTTATTGTTTACATAACAACGTTTCCATGCGCCAATAGCACCCTGACCTGCAATTCCAATTCCAACAGCTGAACCAATCGCAGCAATACCCATACAAAGAGCAGCACCTAACAAACCAAAATTCATAATTAATCTCCTGTGGCAGAACATATCATTCTGCAGAATAGTTTATTTTTTTATTTTTTCCGTTTCCGCAAACGGAGCATATTTGAATCCAGACCATGACATTCCCAGGTGGTTCGAGAATTCAAGCGTATTCAAACGGACGCCATGAACAATCACCGAAAGCAAGTTCAAACCATATTCAGCCCGTGTCCAAAGACAAGAAGCAGAATTGCCGCAATAAACAGGATGGCGTGTCCAAGGACCGGTCCTGCCATTGTATTTACAGTGTTTGAAATCGCCGCGCCTGCAAGACCTACAGCCCAAAGACGGATGTAAGAAACAATGTCTGAGAAAACATTGACAACACCGAGCAATACAGAAATTATATTCTTGCAGCTCTCAAGTATTGATTTTCCAATATTTCCATCGTAGTTGCTGAACACAAAGCTCAGAATAAAGCCGACCGCAACAAGCCCTACGGAAACTTCGCCGACCGGGACGCCGCAGATAATTTCGCCAAATCCAAAAACCTGTGAACTTACAACCATATTCAGGACTACATAGAACATTCCCCAAATCTGGAAAGCGAGCCAAGCTCTCCAATCATCTTCAGAGATTTTCTATAACGCGCAATTCCCTTTAAGTGAGCGACAGAAAGCTGCAAAAAACCAAGGGTAAAGCAGAAAATCTGAAGATTCTGCGCAGTGGTCAAAGTTCCCTTTGAAGGATCATCAGACCAGAACGGAAGCCACGGTTCTGAGCAGGCATTAGATATCGGCGGAACAGAAAGATTTACAAGCCATGCCGGAAGTTGTTCCGGAGCAAGGCCAAACCATGTGCATGTTACAGTTCCCCACGCCATAGTAGCAAAACCGAGCAGAAGCACAAGGCTAAAAACCGGAGCGACCTTCTGCTTTTTTGCGACAGACCTTAAAATCATAATCAATGAAACCAGCGTTACAATCGCACCGTAACCGCCGTCACCGAAAATCATTCCAAAGAAAACAGTAAAGAACAGCAGGAACCATCCTGAAATATCATATTCATGATAACCGGGAACAGTTCCCAAGAAATCAGTAAGAGGATAAATCAGGCTTACTAACTTATTGTTCTTAAGTTTTGTAGGAACTTCATCATCTTCCGCCGGATCCGAGCAGGCCATAGCCCAGCCATTCAACTTTACGGCTTCATTCAGCTTTTCAAGGCTGTCGACTGGTACAAAACCTGAAAGCCATGCCAAATCTGTTGACTTTCCAGAAGTTTCCTGTTCCATTCCTGAATAAATATTTTCAAATTCAATGTCGGATTCAAGGCTTTTTTCAAATTCTTTCATTTGAGGGGCAAACACCGCCAGAGAAGAAAGTTTTTTGTCAATATCCTTAATTGATTCAAAATCCGCATTGAGCCTGGACTTTATTTCATCTGTGGAAAATTCCGGCATCGGAACTTCATAGGCTTCCGCAGGAAAACCTGCAGGACGCTCATCAGTGGCATCAAGGAGAACAAAGCGGACAATCTTTTTATAGCGGTTAACGCAGATTGTCTTTGAATTCTCGTCAATCAGATTATATTTATCCTCTGGAATTTCGTACATTTTGAGCGAAATATTTTTTTCCTTCAGATAGGCAAAATCTGCCGGAGAAACTCCGCCCCAAGGGGAAAGTCTTTCCAGTTCCGCAGAATATGAAGAAATTTCTTCCTGAAGTTTTTTCTTGTTTTCCGAAAGGCCGATAACTTCCCTGCACTTTGCCGCAATATCAGCGCTTCCAAGCTTTTCAGCCTCCGGCATTTTTTTAGGAAGCTTTATTTCTGAAAGAATGGAAACCGCATTGACAGAATTTCCGGTCGCTTCCTTAAACGCAGCAAGCTGCCCGCCATTTCCCTCCAGGTGCTCAAGATGAACAACTCCAACTTTTTTAAGCTGTTTCAATGCTTCCTTTCGTTCTTTATTAAGAACTACAATAGAGACTTTTTTCATTTGCACAATCATTTCAAAGCCTCCTTTCTGGCATCTGATGCAGCCTGAAGTTTTTTCTTCGAGATTTTACTGCGGACAACCGCCGCAACCTGCTCATCACCAAGATAAACAGAAATCTTCTTTATATTTGCTTTTGTTTCCGGAATTTTTACTTTTTCAAAAAGATTTACGCGCTGTGTCGTAGTACGCAATTCCTGAGAAAGCAGACGTACCTGTTCATCAAGAACTTCCGCCTCCAAATCCAAAGACAAAGCCTTTTCCATTCTGTCAGCAGCCATGTCAATCCATAAAGGAGTTTCGTACAAATCGTAGTCGCCACGGCTAAAGTCAGCGCCTTCATAAACCGGAATAACAACACCGGCAATATTGCCGACACCTTTTTTGATGTTTTTTACGGTTACCATTCCAGGTTTAAATGCGTCCGCCTCGCCGAAAACGGAAATCCATTCATCAAATTCCTTTTCCAGCTGTTTGCGCTTAGCGCGGACTTCTTTTGCCTTTGCGTCAATAGTACGAATTTCTGTCTGGAGCTGCTGTTTTTTAAGCGTAAGCGTAGGAAGATAACGCTGATACATTTTCAGCGCGTCTTTCTGTACTTTCTGCTCATTTTTAGTCAGCTTAATTTTAGCCATACAGGTTCCTTCTGCTTTTAGTATTTTTTATATTTTGCAATGCAAAAATCTACCAAATCAGAATATTTAATTCTTTTTCGGCCAGTATTTTTCTACCAGGGCAGTTTTAATGCCTGTTTCTGAAGGCTCAAAACAGTCTGAAAGAATTTTCCAGCCAAGATCCAAAGCATCTTCCAATTTTATATTTTTTGAAAGATCCATCATTTCGTCTTCAAATTCCTTTCCGAATGCAAGAAGCTTTTCATCCCATGCAGACATATTGAAACCCATAGATTTCTTTTCAAGGGTATCCTTGTAATTTGAATAAAGACGAATCATACCATCCATAAGGGCACGGTGATCGTCACGGGTAGAACTGTTTACATTCTGCTTAAGACGCGACAATGAACCGAACGGCTCAATTCTGCCGCCCTTTAGATAATACTGGCCTTCCGTGATATAACCTGTGTTATCCGGAACCGGATGAGTTACATCATCACCAGGCATAGTTGTAACGGCAAGAACTGTAACAGAACCAGCGCCTTCAAAGTCAACAGCCTTTTCGTAGCGGCTTGCAAGCTGGGAATACAAATCTCCAGGATAACCGCGGTTTGAAGGAACCTGTTCCTGTGTAATCGCAATTTCTTTCATTGAATCGGCAAAGTTTGTCATATCAGTAAGAAGAACAAGAACATCTTTTCCCTGAAGGGCAAACTGTTCCGCAACCGCAAGAGAAAGATCAGGAATTTTCTGACATTCTACAGTAGGGTCGGCCGCCGTGTGCATGAACATAACAGTCTTAGAAAGCGCACCGCCATTTTCAAGGGTATCCTTAAAATAAAGGTAGTCATCGTATTTTAAGCCCATTCCGCCAAGAACGATTACATCAACTTCCGCCTGCATTGCGATACGAGCCAAAAGCTGGTTGTAAGGTTCTCCGGAAATAGAGAAAATCGGAAGCTTTTGGGAAATTACCAGAGTATTGAACATATCAATCATTGGAATTCCGGTACGTATCATGCGCTTTGCCATAATTCGTTTCGCAGGGTTTACAGAAGGTCCGCCAATCGCAACAAGATTATCCGTAAGCGCCGGTCCATTGTCGCGAGGTTCCGCAGAACCATTAAAAATGCGGCCCAGGAGATTTTCGCTGAAAGAAACTTCCATTCTGTGTCCAAGGAAACGAATGTGATCTCCAGTTGAAACACCTCGTCCACCGGCAAAAACCTGCAATGAAACAGTATCACCGTCAATCTTGTTTACCTCGGCAAGAGATTTTCCAAATACGGTTTCAATTTCTGCAAGTTCGCCATAGGCAACATTGTCAGCTTTTACTGTGATAACGGAACCTACAATAGATTCAATACGGCTATAAATCTTACTCATTATTCACCATCCTTCAGCATTTCACTAGCCTCAGCTTTTACTGTTCCATTCTTTGAAGCGTACAATTCATCAATTTCCTTTTCTTTCGCCTTGAACTCAGGCGTATCCCAGGCAATATAGTTCCAGTCCAGAGATTTCTGGCGCAACTGGTTGAAGAACACGCGGGCTTCATCCTTGTCCTTAAGCTCAAAGTCTGAAGCAAGAACTTTAAGAACTTTTCTGAAAGTGTAAGTCTGACGCTCAACGCTTACAGCCGCATCAACCTCGTCAAATGAGTTCTGCTGAAAATAAACATTGTCAAGATATTCGCTCTTCATATAAAGAACGAAATCTTCTGTCGTAGTACCTTCCTCACCGACAACTTTCATCATCTGGTTTACTTCAACACCATTTTTATAAATCTTTCTGGCGTAATTAACCCAGTCTTCGCGGATAACGGATTTATATTTTGACCATGAACCGATTGGATCGATAGCAGGGAATTTTCGCGCATCTGAACGCTCGCGTGTAAGTCCGTGGAAACCGCCAACAACCTTCAAGGTTGCCTGGGTTACAGGCTCTTCAAAGTTTCCGCCGGCAGGAGATACTGTACCGCCGATTGTAACAGAACCCTTTGAGCCGTCTCTGAGCCGAACGTATCCGGCCCGCTCATAGAACGCCGCGATATAAGACTCAAGATATGCCGGGAATGCCTCTTCACCAGGAATCTCTTCCAGACGGCCGGACATTTCCCGCAAAGCCTGCGCCCATCGTGAGGTTGAATCCGCAAGAAGCAAAACATGAAGCCCCATCTGCCTGTAATATTCAGCCAGAGTAACAGATGTGTAAACAGAAGCCTCGCGCGATGCAACCGGCATTGAGGAAGTATTACAAATAATGATAGTTCTCTTCATCAGGGACTCGCCTGTACGCGGGTCAATAAGCTCCGGGAATTCCTTGATTGTCTCAACAACTTCACCGGCACGCTCGCCGCACGCCGCGATGATTACAATGTCAACATCGGCATTTCTTGAAGTTGTATGCTGGATAACTGTTTTTCCTGCTCCAAAAGGTCCAGGAATACAATAAGTACCACCTTTGGCAACCGGGAAGAATGTATCAATAAGACGAGTTTTTGTAACCATTGTTTCTGTCGGCGCAAGGCGCTCAGCATAACAGTCGACAGCACGCTTTACCGGCCATTCAAAGCACATTGTAAGAGTATGGTCATTTCCTTTTTCGTCTGTGATTACAGCCATCTTGTCTGTGATTGTATAAGAACCGGCCGGGGTAACTTCTTTTACTGTGTAAGTTCCAAGAAGTCCGAATGGAACAAGAATTTTGTGCGAGAACGGACCTTCCGGAACGGAACCGATTGAATCACCGCGCAAAACCTTGTCTCCAGGTTTTACAGAAGGTGTCCAGTCCCATTTAGTCTCCTTGTCAAGAGGCTCAACGTAAACACCTCTTTCCAGGAAGAATCCGGCTTTTTCAGCAACCAGAGGAAGCGGATTCTGAAGACCATCATAAACCTGTCCAAGAAGTCCTGGACCAAGCAGGGCGCAAAGCATATTTCCGGCAAATTCAACAGAATCTCCGGCCTTGATTCCCTGCGTCATTTCAAAAATCTGTAGCTGGGCAATGTCACCGCGGATACGGATAACTTCACCGCGAAGTTTTTGCCTTCAACATTAACGTAGGCAACTTCGTTCATGGAAATATTTCCGTCAAACTTAACAGAAACCATGTTTCCATTGATACCGACTACTTTACCTTTTGTTTCTGTCATATAGTTTCTCCAAGTATAGTATCGTAAATTTTGTGATAAGAATCTGTTCCCTTCCCCTTATCGAATTTTCTGATCCGCTCAAGCAGCATCAACCGGATTCCATAAGCAAAAACATAATCAGCTGAAAAATAATCCATAGGCTGAAGCGTGTTCAGAACGCCCAATCTGAATTCATAAAGAAACTGTTCCGCAGAAAGAGGACTGTCCATTCCTACGGCAGTACGGGCCGCCTGAACTAAATCAGCAGAAACAGAAACCGGAATAACTCCAGCCTCTTTTTTCATTTTTTGCGCGCGGACCTGAGCCAGCGCATAACGCAAAGCCCGTTCAAAGCCGTACCATTTGTCAAGAAAAACGGAACCTGTAGATTCTGGCAATTTTGGCGCTTCAAGAGAAAGTTTATTCAAAATTTCATTCTGTCTTGCATCAAAAAAGCGGGAACACAAATCTCTGTAATATTTTTCGGTAATTGGCAGCGAAGATTTCTCCAGCAGCAGAAATATCAGGCAGCTGCGAAACCAAATAATATTGTTCTTTCACTAATTATTTCCTTTTGCAGACTCTTTCATAATAGCTGCGACACGTGGATTCAAATATGCGGAGAACAAATCTGCAACTGATTCTGCTGAATAATCATAGAATGCAGCACCATTATTTACTCCAATCCGGAATCCTGCAGAAAGAGCGCTGTCCGGCTTGATTTCAAGACCTTTTGCAATTTCTGCTTTCAGAGCGGCTTTCAACTCGTTTTCAAGAGATTTCAAATCTTTTTCGCTTAAAATAACAGAAAGCTCGGAAGCATCTGCATTTTTGCTCCAGGCTTTTACTGTTTCAGGAATCAAGGTTTTCATTAAATCTGATGAATATGCCTTTGCCGCCTCAGACTGAATAAGACTGTCGAGCTCAGCAATAAGAGAATCACGGAAAGTTATGAGCATATTTCGGCAAGCCTGAGTAACAGCATCTTCGCTGGCTTTTTCAAGGCGGGCAATTTCAGCTCTGGCATTTTTAATCATGTCATCTGATTTTTTCTGTGCTTCTTCAACAATTGATGCGGCTTTTTTTTCCGCATCGGCGGTAATCTGCGCAGCAGCCGCTTCGGCGCTGGAAACTCCGTCTTTTTTTATTTTGTCAATTAACTCTTGTAACTGAAAATCCATTTTTACCCCACTAAAGTTGTTAAAAAAATGTTTTGTTTAAAGTATAATCCAAAAATTGCAAAAGACCAATAAAATTAATCCTAAAATAGAATATTTTTTAAACTTTTTTTTATTTTTCAGCTAGCGTTCTATGTCAAGCACAAACTGGACTTCAGTGGCAGAGCAGCCTAATTCTTTAGAAATAACATCAGCGCCGTAACCCTGGTCATAGAGCTTTAGAATTTTATCCTTAAGGGTTTCAGGCGCCTTGCTTAAATCCGCGAAGGTATCTGAAACAAAAACTTTCGGCGCCACAACAGGAATCTGGGCATAGGCCGCGCCCTGTTCATCTACGTGAATATCCGTATTAACCGGAATTTCACTGCTTTTTTCAGGTGAAAAATCAGTCTTTTCATTAAAAAGAGTAGTCTGGAGCGGTTCAACAGAAAGCTGCTCTCCGTTTCTGGTAAGAACCACAGTATCTTCCGAGCTTATTGTCTTTTTGGGAGACCGGCTTTTTTCGTACGCTGACGCGGCAATCTTACGCCCGGCGGAAGGCTTTGAATTTATCCTTGCAGTCAATCCGGCGGCACCTGCGGCGGAATTCTTAAGGTCATCAAGAAGTTTAAGCTTCTTGTCTATCTCAGCATTCAAAGACTTCATTTTTGAGATAGAATTATCCATCAGCATAAGATTTCGTTCTGTCTGGCGGTCTAAATCCATCAGAATTTTATTAACCTCATCTTTGTTCCAGAGATAATATCTTCCGTAGTAAAAAGATTCTTAAAATGGCGCAAAAAAACAATCCACATTACGACATTGAAAATACAAATTAAAATCAGAATAACAGACAATTTTCACCTCGTAATATCAACGTGCTGACCGAGATATGACTCTTTCAGCCTGTTTTTATCGTTTTCCTCTTCACGGGAATCATCAGAACCGCCGTTTTTATCTGAAGAATCCGCGCCGCCCTGGGCGTTGCGTCCGTTTTGGTTTACCGATGCGGCGCCGTTCTGTTTCAGCCTCCAGAACCTTGTTCTTCTGCTCTTCCATTTGACGCACAATATCCTTGTTCTGCGCGTTCTGAACAGCCTGAAGACTATGCTCCGAGACAGAAGCCTGCATTGCCATATTCGACATCTGAGAATACATCGTCTGTAAATCTATCGGCTGCAATCCCATATCAGTTATATCCTTCCGGTCCTTTAGAAACATCCACAGATGGCGGCTCATATTTTCCGCGCTTTGCAAATGAATTTTCATAATAGAACGTACAGCTGGATACTTCCGTATGAACCTCATCAACAACATCGCGGACATAAATCTTTGTGCCAGGGTAAGTTATTCCCTCGACCTTTACCTTTCCTACAGTTTTCAAATTCCTAAGATGAGCCTGAAGCGCATCGACTTCCTTGTTTATCTCTTTTGACTCGGTTATAATCTCGTTTTTCCGCTCTACAGATTTTTTAAGGTTGTTTTCTTTTTCCTTAGGGAGCGAGCGCCGGACTTTTTTCATGTTTTCCAAAGTCGCAATATCAAGCTCGATATTCTCAAGTTCCTTGACAAGCTCGCCCTGATGCTCAATAAGCTCGTCGAGTTTCTTTTTAGCCCTTGGGTCGACGCCAACAGAAAGAGTTGTGGTGGCACCGCCGCCAGGCGAACCGACAGTCCTTGCGCATATTTCTTCCGTAGCAAAGAGCTTTCCGCCGGTAATCTGGGCTTTTTTGCCATAAAGAATAATATTTTTCATCGCTGTCACATCACAGTTCATAAGACTGTCCGTCGCGATAAGGTTTTCTTCAACCTCGATTTTTGTTTCCTGAACAAATTTACACCAGAGGGATTTTCCAGCCTTGATACAACCTTCATTCTTGCCAAAAACGCCCTGATGAATAACGATGTCACCGTTTTCAGATTCAATAGTGCATTTTCCTACAGAACCGCCTATATCAATCGCGCCTGTAGCACGAACGTCAAATCCGTCGTCAACAGAGCCCTTGATTATAACAGAACCCACAAATTTTATATTTCCGGACTTTATATTTACAGCGTCCAGCGTAAGCATAGGCTCTACTGAAATTTTTCCATTCTCAAAAATAACCTGTCCGTCGCAGGATGCAAGAATTGTCACGCCGTCTGAGTCAAAGTGAACATTCTGCCCGAGCTGAACCTGAATATCCTTTCCGTTCTGAGCCTCAAGATAATGCCCGTACAACGTTTTTCCGCCTTTTCCGCGTGTCGCCGCGATTTTTGTAGCGAGCGCCTGGCCTGTAACGACGTTCTGTATGTTGTTCAATTCCTTAAATCAATGTTTCCTGACGCAGATTCCTGAGCCCTTATCTTTGACTTGTCTGTCTCAAAGTTATACTGAACATACGCATCCTTTCCGTTCTCAGGAAGAATCGCAGATGCGACTTCATAGGGAGTTGAATAAACCGGATTGTCGACAAATTCCCTGATTTTATCCTCGTTTATGCCGGCACGGATTCCCTGCGCCTTCAGAGAACGGTCTATCAATTCAAAAGTACAGTCCGCTCCGCCCATTGCCGGCGGGTCAACTGTAATCGTTCCGTGCATCTCATCCTTTGAAACATCGACCGAAACAAGGGCATCGCCCGCGGCAATGTGCTTGTATGAACCGACAGTTTCGTATTCACCGCCAGTTCCGCTTTTTAAGAATTTATTGATAAGTTTCTCGTCAAAAGTCTCTGTGTCATCCCTTTTTACAGCATCAAGGACTTCTGAAACGTCAACCGGCCGCCCTTTTCCAACCGGAAGAATAACTTTAAGCTTGATAGACGAGCCAAAACGATGCACATAAAAAAGTCCGTCTCGATTTTCTTCAATCTGCTCTTCCTTGAATGTATTTTCATCGAACAAATCATCAGAAGCCGCGCGTCTTTTTGCCGCGACAGTCTCAGAGTTCTGATAAATACGAAGTTTCCACGGTTTTTTCCCGATTCCAAGAAATCCGTTGCTTCCCCGCTCAACAACCTCGTATTCAAGTCCGTTAAGTTTTGTGTCAAGCTGAACCGATGCGTCCGCAAGCGCCTCATCAACGCTGTCCGCATTGACTTCGACACAATCCAGCTGATTGTCAAGCTCGAGACGCTTTGCCATTTCTTTACGGATTTTTTCTAAAGAATACATCGGCTACATGATTCCTTTTCGCAGATTTGTAAGCTTTGCGCGCAGGCGCAGGTTTGCTTTTGTATGCAGCTGGGAAATGCGCGACTCGCTTACCTCAAGAACTTCGCCTATTTCCTTAAACGTAAGATCTTCGTGATAATAAAGGACGATGACCATCTTTTCTTTTTCAGGAAGCTCGTTTATAGCCTGAATTATAACTTTTCTGATTTCCTCACGCTCTGCTATAACATCCGGATTCAGGCTAGAAGGAGATTCTATGGAATCCCCGATCGACATACTGTCCGAATCATCGCCGGAATACCATATTTCATTCAAAGAAAGCACGCTTGTTCCCGAAACTTTCATAACTGTTTTATGATATTCATCCTCGCTGATTTTTAATGCGCCTGCGATTTCCGCATCTGTCGCGGTACGTCCAAGCCTTGCCTCAAGCTCAACGATTGTATCTTCAATCTCGCGTGATTTCTGGCGCACAGAGCGCGGAACCCAGTCTATTTCACGAAGCTCATCAAAGATTGCTCCGCGAATTCTGGTTACAGCATAAGTCTTAAACTTAACACCTTTCTCAGGATCGTATTTATTTATCGCATCAAGAAGTCCAAACTGGCCGAAGCCCACAAGATCATCAAATTCCACACTATTAGGCATTCCCACCGCAACTTTTCCGGCGACATATTTTACAAGCGGCATATACTGCCGTATAAATTTATCACGGAGCTTTGTCGACTTTGTTTTATGGAATTCCGCCCACAGTAAATCCTCTTCTTTTTCATCATTTACAGATATCACTGCGGTTGTCTGATCTTTTTTTTCTTCAGCTGTAATTTCGTCCATATAAACCTTACCTTTTATTTATCTTTTGAAAGCAAAGTGCTGATAGCCTTAGCCATTAATTCCGCATCCTGTCCGCTTGATTTTTCCTTGGAAGAATCGCCGGAAGACGCAGAAACTGTATTTTTATTTTCAGAGAAATCAGAATTTTCAGAAAAACCGGAACTTTCAGAGCCGGCGGCAGACACCGCCTCTGAAAGCGCATCCAAATCCGGAAGAACATCGAGAGCCTCGGGGTTATTTTCACCCGAGGCGGAACCATCATCGGATTCCGGGGAGCTTTCTACGGTTTTTACGTCATTAACCGACTTTGACTCCACGCTGGAAATGTTCGATGGATTTTCCGCAAAGTTCAGGGGAACAAAGCCTGCATTCACAGAAGAAGAATTTTCTTTTTTTATCTGAGCGGCTGTTTCCGAAATATTTTCCGCCTCTTTTTTCTGCAGCAGCTCCGAAGAACCGGAAGATTCCGTCTCTTCGGGCTCAGAAACCTTTTTCATATCCTGCAAATCTTCGTCATTCAACATCTGATGGTTTTCCCCGACATAAAACTGCGGGCCGCCGTCTTCCGACGGAAGGTCCTCATCCTGGACCACAATATCCACAGGCTGGGAGCCGGAAACAGAATTGTGCGAATTTTTTTCAGAAGAATTTCCTGAGTCAGAAATATCCGCGGTATTTTCCGCAAGAACAAATTTCTGCGTCACAAACATTATAGCCGCGGCAAGAATTCCGAATCCAAGGGCAAAACATAGCGCTATAAAAAAACGCCCCCCAAAAGATCTTGATACATTTTTTAAACTTGAAAAAATAGAAAGCAGAAAACCAAAAATTGAAAAACCTGCAATGAATTTTAAATTTTTCATTTTCCACCTCCCATTTTAAGAAAAATTAAAATCTGTATGAATAACAGTTCAATTATATATCAATTATTAACAAAAAGACAGAAAAACTTTTTTAAGCCAGTTTTTTTTACCTTGATTTTTTTCCAAGAAACTTTTTAAGGAAGGAAGAGACTCCCTCGTTTCCAGAAACATCTGTCTTTTCAATTCTTCCGACTATATGCTTAAGGCAAACAGACGGCTTGCACGTTGGATTTACAACAATAAAAGGCTTTTGGCGTATAACAGAAGCCTGCACAACAGGATCGTCGTACACATAGCCTATGTAGTCAACTTTATAACCAAGGAACTGCCCTACAATGGTAATGATTCTGTCAGAAATTCTCTTGCCTTCGTCCGCAGAATGGACACGATTGACAAGAAGCTTAAGGTTCACTGTGCGGTCAACAATTTCCGTAGTGATTATCTTTATTATTCCGTAAGCATCCGTAATCGCGGTAGGCTCTGGAGTTGTAACGACATAAACCTCGTCCGCGGCGGCAACAAACTGAAGGACATTGTTCGCAATGCCGGCGCCTGTATCAATTATGATTATATCCGCATTTCCAAGAGTACTGAACTGCTTCGCAAAATATTCAAGCTCTTCCTTGCTCAGATTCGCTATTTTTGAAAAACCGTTTGCGCCCGCAATGAATTTTATTCCGAATTCAGTATCAAGGATTATTTCCTTCATTGTTTTTTTCTTATTTATAACATGCATCAGATTATACTGAGGAACCACATTCAGAAGGACATTGACATTCGCCATCCCAAGGTCACCGTCTATAAGGATAACTTTTTTTCCAAGCTGAGCGTACGCTATCGCCATGTTTACGGAAATATTCGTTTTTCCAACACCACCCTTGCCACTTGTAATGGCAATTATGCGCGTCTTATGATTTTTCTCTGTAGAATTCTCTGTTTCAGAACCCTTTGGTTCAGCCAAACCGCCGCTCAAAGTTCACGCAAATCTTCTGCTTGTTCTTCCATATTTAGTTAACTCCAAATTTATCTTCAATGTGAATTCTATCAACCTTAAAACCCATCATCCTTATAAGAAAATAAAACACATTCGCTTTTTCTATGCAACCAGCCGCTTTCTGCCCGGTTGTAAGATACGAAATGTTTTTATTTTTTTCCAAACCACGGAAATCACATTTCCATACTGATTTGACTCATCGCATTTAGTAATTATAACAGAATTATAGCCAAATGGTTCATAATTCCGCATAATATTTATTAAATCACGAGATTTTGTGGAAGCCATGACGGCGAGATAGACATCAGGATTCATACCCGGCACATCAAGAGTTTCCTTCATAGAACCGATATGCGCGGAATCGTTCGGGCTGTATCCGCTTGTATCAATAAAGATAGCGTCAACATGATCTTTTACATCCTCGTAAATTTTCTGCACATCACTTGCATTTTCCGCTTTCAGAACCTGAAGGTTAAAGTGAGCCGAATTTCGCTAGCTGCTCCTGCGCGCCCACCCTCATTGTGTCAGTCGTTATAAAGCAAAGCTCAACCTTTCTGTCCTGTTTTTTTGCGGACATAACGTACTGGGCGGCAAGCTTCACAAGCGTAGTGGTTTTACCGACTCCGGTAGGTCCTACAATAATAACAACATGAGGGGTTCTGTGGACTTTTTCAGGGGCGATATTGATCGACTCTCCAATCCAGTCAATCACAGAGCGCTGCACATAATCCGAATCTTCAAGCTGCTCAAGCGAAAGTCCTTTTAATTTCTCCGTAATATACCTGCAGTAATGAATGGAAAAATCATTGTCTGAAAGAAGATTCTGAATCATTTCAATAGAAGGATGAATCTCATTTCCAGATACCGCAGCCGGTTTTGACTGCTCAATCGAAGATTTCAACTCCTCAATTGATTTTTTAATTTCATTAAGCTGCGCATTGTTCACCTGCGGCGCAGTAATCGCCGGAGATACAGGAGCATTAAGGGTCGGGTCAAGAGACTGCATTGCCATCGAGCGCAGAAAAGCGTCCTTATTACGCATAAACGAATCAGAATCCTGCGCGCACGACGAGGCTTGTGAACCAGGACGCTTCACCACATACGTAACTTCAACGCCCTCTTCGTTAAACAATCCGAAAAAGCGGCTCTTAAGAACCTGCTTCTTATTAGTAATTTCGTAATCGCTCTGATATTTATCGTAAAGTTTATCCCTGATTTCTTTCATACTTTTTGCATAAATAGTATGCGCAGGTTCATTTATATTTCTATCCATCATATCAGTTTATTCCTCATACGCTATTTCGCCAAGAACTTCCACGGTAACATGGCCTCTTGCCGCATTTATCTCCTCGGCGGCAAGAACCACAACACCAGGCATTTCAATATCTATGGAATCGTGGACAAGCATTCTTATCGAGCCCGGGCAAAGGATTACAGGCATATATCCCATAACGCTGACATTTTTTATCGTATTGCTTACCGCGCCAATCCACTTTCTGTTGTCCGCCGGATCCAAAGCAAGAACCGGGCCGGAACCATCCTCAGGATACTGGGCATGGTTGAATAAAAGCTCGCACCATCCCTGGCTCAGGTTTATAACGCGAAGCTTTCCGTCATTATCCGCATACTGAAGGCAAATCTGGCTTCCAAGCGCCTCGCGGACAGCCTCAATAAGCTTCCAGGTAACACGCGTATACAATCCGCTGTTTGAAATAGTCTCAAGAATCGTAACTATATTACGGATTGAAACCTTTTCCTTAAGAAGTCCGCGCAGAATTTTTTCGATTTCGCCGATAGAAAACTTGCGGTCGCCGGAAAGAATCTCGTCAACAATAATCTGGTTGTCTTTCTTTGTCTGCTCAAGAATAAGATTGACTTCCTGACGGCCAAGAATATCCGCGGCATTGTTTTTAATAATTTCCGTAAGGTGAGTCGCGATAATCGTCGGAGAGTCGACAACTGTATATCCGACCTGCTCCGCATCAGATCTTTGGTCCTCAGGAAGCCAGATCGCCGGCATTCCAAACGCAGGATCGCGGGTAGGCTCGCCCTTAAGCTCCTCTGTAACAGCCCCGGTGTTCATGCACATATAGTATCCAAGACGAACCTGGCTTTTTCCAACCGGAATTCCCCGGATTTTAAAGCAGTATTCGTTTGGCTCAAGGTTCATGTTGTCAACAATTCTGATTTTTGGGACAGGAAGCCCCATATCCAATGCAGATTCCCTTCGGATTCTGGAAATACGCTCAACAAGCTCCGCGCCTTTTTCCTTATCAACAAGAGGAATCAGCGCAAATCCAATCTCAAGGCACAGAGGGTCGAGAGGCGCGACCGCATCCTGCTCAGGAGAATTCTGCGATTTTTTGCCGTTCGCAGCCTCCGCTTTTTTCTGGGCTTCAAGAATCTTTTCGTTTTCTTTCTTCTTTGAAAGCTTATAGCCATAATAAAAGAATCCTATTCCAATAGGAATCAAAAGGAATTGAGTTCCTCTGCGGAATGCAATTCCCATAGCGGCAAGCACGCAGCCGATAATCTCATAAATAGTTCCGTCAATAGAAAATTCTTTTATAACTTTTTCGCCAAGTGTATCTGCTGACTTATCAGCGGTAACAAGAATACCGGTCGCAAAGAAAGCATAATAGAAGGCATCTGGCTAAGAAGTCCGTCACCAATCGTAAGCCTTGTATACAGCTCAAGCGATTCCATGAAAGAAAGATGGCGGTAAACCATGCCGACGATAAAACCGCCCAGAAGGTTTAAAACAGTGATGAAAATTCCAACCTTTACATTGCCCGAGACAAACTTTGAAGAACCGTCCATGTTTGAATAAAAGTCAATGTCCCGGCGGAGCTGCTCCTTCATCCGGTTCGCCTCTTCTTCCGTGATATAGCCGTTGGAAAGCTGATTATCGATATCAAGCTGCTTTACCTGCATAGAATCAAGAGTAAAACGCGCGGAAACCTCAGAAACGCGTCCGGCGCCCTTAGTGATTACAACAACCTGAACGACAATAAGAATGATAAAAATTATAAAACCGATGACCAGACTGTTTCCTGCGACAATATCGGCAAAAGCCTGGACCATCGCGCTCTGCGTTTTTGCAAGGGCATTCACATTCGTTCCGTCCGCAGAAAGAATCAGCTTTGTTGAAGAAACATTTATTCCCAGGCCAAAAAGCGTAACAAACAAAATAATCTGCGGAAACGAGGATAAATCAGAAGCGCGCGGCGTATACACAACCGTAAGAAGCACCAGAAGTGCCAGCGCCAGATTTATAATCATGAGAAAATCAACCAATACTTTTGGAATCGGAATAATGAGCATAAGAACCGCAACAACCGCAAAAATGCCAATCATATTGGTTCTAATAAAAGTTAATACCTTTCCTCTGCTATTTTCGTTTGCCATCAGTCCCCACCCAGCAAATTACTCATTATTTTTTAGGAGCAAATTTTACAACCTGCGTGTAAATTTGTGCTATTATAGTAAAATAATCATCTGGAATTATATCACCAACATTCATTTTTGTATATAGTTCACGCGCCATAGGTTTATTTCCACAATCGGAACGGAATTCTCCGAGGCAATACGCCTCATCAAAAGCGCAATCTCATCCTCTCCCTTTGCCGTAACCTGCGGAGCAGGAGCCGCGTCCACATCATATTTCAAGGACACCGCGAAATGCGTAGGGTTTGTAATCACAACATCAGATTCGCTTACCGCCTTAGGAATATTCTGCCTCGCCATCTGCATCGCACGCTGCCTGATTCTTGCCTTTATCTCCGGGTCGCCTTCCATTTCTTTGTATTCCTGCTTGACTTCATATTTTGTCATCTTCAGGGATTCCATGAATTCCCGCTTCTGAACAAAATAATCAGGAATGGCGATTATTATAAAAAGCACAGAAACAACAACAAGAAGAGTTCCTATCATCCGGCAAATAGAAAAAACCGCCTGGACAAGGCTTTTATTCTGAATTTCCATAGCAAGAACCGGAATGTCGCTTCTTATCAGAAAAAAAGAAATTGCAATAATCAAAAAGACTTTTCCAACAGATTTCAGAACATTGAAAATTCCCTTGAACGAAAAAAGAGTATTTTTAAAATATTGGGCAAAGTTCGGAACTATCTTTGAAAATTTAGGAGCTATAGTCTTTGTAGAAAAAACAAAGCCTTTATTCTGCGCGATATTCGAAAGAATTCCAAAAAGAACACCTGCAAGCGCGACAGGAAGCACAATTTTTGCAAATTTTTCAGCGAAAACATAAAAATACGCCGCGCTTTTTACATCACCGTTTATGCTATTAAAAAAAAACCGCATCACCTCCGCGCATTCAAGAAAAATTCGCCTGGCAATGACAAAAAGTGTCATCAGCGAAAAAAAGAAAACAACCGAACTGTTCAAGTCAGAACTTTTTGCAATCCGGCCTTCCTCCCGGGCTTTCCGGAGCTTATATTCAGAGGCTTCTTCTGTACGTCCTTCGTCTTCCGCCGCAAACCACTGAAGGTCAATCTGGTCAAAACTCATTTCCGGCCTCCGGCAAAATTCAGAATGCTAAAAAGCTCATTAAACCCTGTATAAAACGAACGCAGAAAGAAATCGCACAAAGGCTGAAAAATCATTACAATCAAAAAGAATGACAGCAAAATCATAACCGGAAAACCTTCGCTCATAAGGTTCATCTGAGGCGCTGCCTTGGCAAGAAGCCCGGTGCATACTGAAATAAGGACAAGAGTTCCCATAATCGGAAGCGCAATGACAAAGGCGTCTGCAAAAAGATTTGAAAGTCCCTTCAGCAGAAAATTAACCACCGACTCACGGCTTTCAATAAGCGTAAAGACATTCATGGAAACAAAAGTCTGTTTTAATCCGTTCAAAAAGAGCTTCTGGAACCAATGGTCCTGAAGAAAAATAAGGATTGCCGCAAAATTAAAAAACTGTCCAAGGAGCGGATTTTCAACCTGGCTAAGGGAATCATAGACCGCCGCCGCAGAGAACCCCATCTGAAACGCAAAAAACTGAGCCGCAGTACTGAATGCCGCAAAAATTATCGAGACATAAAAACCAATGATAATTCCTGTTAAAACCTCGCCTGCCGCGATAAGCGCAAATTCCAGGCTGAACGCTCCGTCCTCCTTAAGCCATGCTGAATAAGCGGAAAAATCCACAAAGCCCATCATAAGGTAAGCCATATATCCAATCAAGGCGACTTTCGCAGTCCGGGAAACAGTTCTCATGGAAAAAAGAGGCAGCGTAAAAATCAGACCGGCGCACCTTGCTGCCACAAGAAGAAAAACCGGCGCTGAATTCACAATCTCATCTAGCATATTCATAAGACCTATCTTGCAATCTGCGGAATCATCTGGAACAGTGAAATGGTGTAATTTCTTAAATCAGAAAACATCCAGCCGCTCAAAAGCGATATTACAAGAAGAATTCCTATAAGTTTAGGAAGAAAAGTTAAAGTCTGCTCCTGAATTGAAGTTACTGCCTGAAAAATAGCCACAATTAGCCCGATTACAAGGGCAACGCCAAGCGGAGGCGCAATCAGCAGAAGAATTTGAATAACACCGCCGCGCATAAGGCTGACAATCTGACCAATAGACAAAATTCACCTCCTGATAAACTAATGTATCACAGAATTAAACAACTGGGTCGTTAAAAGCCCCCAGCCGTCAACAAGAACAAAAAGCATAAGTTTAAAAGGCATTGAAATCTGAACCGGAGGAAGCATCATCATACCCATAGACATAAGAATACTCGCCACAACCATATCTATAATTATAAACGGAATATAAAGGATAACGCCGATTTTAAACGCAACGGTAAGCTCATGCAGAATGTATGACGGAACAAGGACATAAGTCGGAACGTCCGCAAGAGTATTCGGTCTTTCAAGCTTCGCCATATTCATAAAAACTGAAATATAGCTTGTATCGCCAGCCATCTGCGTATACATAAACTGCCGGATCGGGGCTTCCGCCTCGCGATACGCTTCCGCAAGCTCGATATTGCCTTCAGAAAGAGGCTTGAACGCCTTGTCATAAACCTGCGTAAATGTAGGCCACATAACAAAAATCGTCATAAAAAAAGCGATTCCGTTCAAAACCGCTGTAGGAGGAACCTGCTGAAGGGAAAGGGCGCGTTTTATAAAATCAAGGACAATTGAAAACCTAAGGAAACAGGTGACAAGAATAAGAATGCTCGGCGCAAGGCTCAGGACTGTAAGAAGAACAAGAAGGCGCACCGAAAAGGCAACCTCACGCCCGGTCCTTGGTTCTGTGACGTTGATTGAAACATTGGGGATTTCAGCAGGACGCACATTCCGGTTCATTTCTGTAGTTCCGCGCGCGGCCCCCTGAGGAAAAGCGCTTTGAGCAAATGAAAATTTTCCAAGGAACAAAAAAACAGCAGAGAAAAGCAGAATTTTTTTAAAAAAAGCTCTCATACTATCTTCCGCCGTTATTAAATTTATTGCGCTGTTTTTCAAGCATATCTGTAATTTTCGTTTTTGATCCGGACATGACATTTTCTCCGTCCCTTGGACCGTTAGGCATAAAAATATCAAGAATGTCTGCGAAATTTTTAGGCTTTTTCGTTTTTTTCTGCTTGTCGGAATAAAGATTCATCGCTTGAATAAGCTCCTGGTCATCTATCTGGCTTATAAGATTAACCGAATCATCAGAAACGCCGATTAAAAAGGCGTATTTGTCCGTAAGGGTTACAATCTGCACAGATTTCGACGGCGACAGGTTCAGTGTAGAGACAATCCTCATAAACATATCATCGTTATCAGGAACCGCCATTGTTTTTTTCATAAAACGGAACACAAAAAAAATGCACGCGACAACAACAGCAAGGAACAAAACCATTCTTAAAAGAAGAAAAAAGGTTGAAGAACTTTTCGGCTGTCCCGAAATCTGTCCGTCCTCCTCAAGAAGAACAGAAGACTCATCAAAAGATTTTTCCGTGTTCTCAATCAACTGATTTTTCTCATCCGGAAAATTATTCTGCGCCGAGACAGAAAAAACAGAAAGAAACACTATACATAAAAATAAAACGAAGTTTTTTTTAGTCAATTTTCCCCACCCTGAAAAATCGAATAATATCAAATTTTAATGCAAATCAGAAACGCGCTCCAAAGGAGAAAGAATTTCAGTTACGCGGACACCAAAGTTTTCATCGATAACTACAACTTCTCCTTTTGCAATCGGCTTATGGTTTACAAGAATATCCACAGGCTCACCGGCAAGCTTGTCAAGCTCGATAATCGTACCTTCGCCCATTCCAAGGATTTCCTTAATCTGCTTTTTTGTGCGGCCAAGCTCTACAGTCATCTCCATGTACACATCCATGATCAGACCGATATTTCCCTGCTCGCCAGGAACATTAGCTCCCTGAAGGTTCGGATACTGAAGGGTCTGAACATTAGGCATATTCATTCCCATAGTTTGTCCCGAAGGCATCTGAGGCATCGCCATCTGCGGCATTCCCATCATCTGCTGCTGCATGCCCATCTGGTTCATTCCCATCATCTGAGGCTGCATTCCCATTTGATTCATGCCCATCCCCATCTGAGGCTGCATTCCGTTCATCTGGTTCATTCCAGGCTGCGGGGCAGACTTATCCGGAGAAGCAACAGATTCAAGCTCGGCGGTATCATTTCCGCCATAAGCCTTGCAAATCTGCTCGGCAATTTCGCCGCCAAGACATTCCCATAATGTGTAGGACTGTCCGTCCAAAGAAACCGGATAACTAATCAACGGAAATTTATTCTGCGGAATTCTAAGCATAGCCTTAGGGCTGTTCGCCGCTTCCGGAGGATTCGCCGCAAGTCCCGGGAATTTTCCAGTCTTATCAAGTTCCTGGATTTCTGTTCCTGAATGCATTGCAATAACTTCTGAAATGCAGTTCAAGGCCATATCATCAAAGTCAGCGTTTTCTTCTTTTGTAATGAGATTTACAATTTTCTGCGCAAGCTCAGGAGCAAGCAGATAAAGGTGCTCACCTGCCATTCCGGAAGAATAATCAGATGTAACAGAAACAACAACCTCCGGAATTTTTGACAAAAGTCCATCCCTGTCAAGAATTTCCACAGATGGCGTTCCACCTGTAAAATTCGCGCCGGTCATTGAATTCAGCTTTTCTATAAAAGGAGCATCCAGAGTACCGGCAAAGGTTGTCAAAGTTTGCGCATCAATATGAACAGCAGGGCCTCCGCTTACATGACCGGATGAATTCAACCCGTCAACAGAAACTCCTGAAAGCAAAGCATCAATTTCATCCTGGGAAATAGCACCATCACTCATAATGTATCATCTCCTTCTACAGAAAGTTCTTCAAAATCCTCTGCAGCAACATCTTCAATTTTACCTGTTACTTGAACTGCCATTTTTTTTCCAACAATTCCAGGCTGACAATAAAATTTCTTTTTATTTCCAACACTCAGAGAAAAAGGCTCTCCGACTTTTGTATTGGAAAGACGAACTACATCTCCAACCTTTAACGCCAGAACATCCCGGACCGGCAGGTTTATTGAACCGACTTCCGCAACTACTTCCATATCAACAGAAGCGAGTTTCCTTTAAAGTACCCAGATACTGAGTAGTTGAACTTCTTCTTACAGAAGAAAACCAGAACTGAGAGGAAAGCTTTGAAATTATAGGTTCTATAGTCAAGTAAGGAATACAGAAGTTCATCATGCCTTCCTCATCGCCTACTTTTGTTTCAAGCGTAATAAGAACAACCATCTCTGACGGCGGTACAATCTGCGCAAACTGAGGATTTGTCTCAATCTGACCGAGCCTTGGCCTAAGGTCGATTACCTGCGTCCATGCTTCACGCATATTCGCAAGAATCCTTACGATAATACCTTCCATTACAGACTGCTCAATATCCGTAAGGTCACGGTTTTTATTTGTCGCAGTAATACCCCGGCCGCCGAACAGACGGTCTATCATACAAAAAGTGATTGCCGGGTCAATTTCAAGAACGGCATTTCCTTTAGCGGATCCATATTCACAACAGCCAGAGTCGTAGGCGTTGGAATAGAACGGATAAATTCCTCGTATGTAAGCTGGTCTACAGAGGCAACATGAACATGGACCAGTGAGCGCAGCTGAGCAGAAAGTGACGTAGTCGTTAAACGCGCAAAGGTTTCGTGCATATTGGAAACCGTACGCAACTGTTCCTTTGAGAATTTGTCAGGACGCTTGAAGTCATATATTTTTATTTTGCGGGTATCACTAACCGGCTTAAAGTCATCAGCCTCAGAATCGCCTGAACTGATGGCAGTCAAGAGCTGGTCAATTTCATCCTGTGACAAAACTTCTGTCATCTACCTTCCACCTTAAAAAAAAGTCAGCAGCTACTGCTCCAGAACATCCAGCTGAAGGAATGAAATATCCTTGATTTTTGAGGAGCTCAAAATCTCATCGTTTATTTCATTCCTTAATTCAATCTTAAGTTTCTGCTCATTCTGGGGTCTTAGCTCAGAGATTGTCTTCTGTGTAAAGTATCGGCGCAAAAAGTCTTTAATTCAATATTTCTTTGCGTAATTTCAGTTGAACAGGCCTTGTCGTCCTTTTTATAGCCAAGGGCAATGTCAACAACAACGCTAGCCGGAATATCATCGCTGGTTTTAGTTCTTATAGCGCCAAGGGACGTATACCAGTCAAGAATTTCGCGCTGCGCCTGATATTCTTCAGAAATCGCAATAACAGGACCGGACGGCTTATTGTTTCCCACAATTTTTACAGTCACAACAACAATTACAACGATTAAAATTATCGCGCCCAAAGCAATGGCAATCCATTTTAAAAGCGAATTAAGAAGACCGCCGGCTTTATTGCCTTTAGCCGGAGCAGATGAGTCTGTGCCTTCATCCAATCCATCAAGTCCGTCGTCTGCCATCTTTCCTCCAAAAAAATACTTTTATAAAAAAAATAAAGAGTATACTTAAAAAGTATACACTTAAAAATGCCCCTCGTCTAGGATAATTATATCCACACGGCGATTATAAGCCCTTCCTTCCGGGGTGTCATTTGAAAATTTAGGCTGAGTATCGGCATAGCCTGCCACAGAAAAACGATTCTCATCAACTCCATAATCAGCAAGATAATGAAGAACGTTCATGGAGCGGGCCGCAGAAAGCTCCCAGTTGCTTAAAAATTTTGAATTCTCAGGAACCTGGGTGTTGTCCGTATGGCCTTCTATCCTGAATTTTCTGTTTTTTAGCGCAGGATCCTTAAAAAAATCAGAAAGCCTTAACAGAGAATCCCTGGTTTCCTCTATATTTAAGTCTGCGCTGCCTTCCTCAAAAAAATTATCCGCGGCAAGAGAAATAACGAGTCCCCGCTCGTCGCTCGTAATCGTTATCCTGTTAGACTTTACATCAGGAGCAAATAAAGAAACCGCCTTTTTCTTTGCAAGACCGAGCGATTTTCCTTTTTCAATCGCAGGAAGCGAATTTATTGTATTTCCCAGATCAGAAAGTTTTCCAGTGGACAGGGACAGGCCGCCGTTCACAGACTCTGTTTCATTCATCTGCAATGCCTGCGTAATCGTAGCAAGCTGAGTAACGTCCACTTCGGATGGATTGTAAAGCATAACAAAGAAGCAGAGCATAAGCGTAATCATGTCACCATAAGTGCCTTGCCAGGCGGTTGACGGTTTTTCAGGTTCTTTCTTTTCCCTTGCCATTTTTATCCCTTAGTCTTTAGAATATCCGCTTCAATAGACTTCCGCGAAACCGGATCAAGATACGTAAGAAGCTTCTGTCCCATAATTCTTGGGTTTTCACCAGCCTGAATGGCAAGAACCCCTTCAATAACCATTTCTTTGGCGCGCATTTCCATTGAGTTCTGATTGATAAGGTTCTGTGCGAGAGGAACAAGAATCCAGTTTGCAAGCATAGAACCGTAAAGTGTCGTAATAAGGGCGACAGCCATGTTAGGACCAAGCGATGACTTATCTTCAAGGTTGTTCAACATACCGATAAGACCAAGAACGGTACCCATCATACCGAAGCCTGGCGCAAATCCGGCCCACTGGTTCATTACGTTTATCCATTCCATGTGGCGGGCCTCGCACTGGCTCATTTCGTTTTCCATAATCGTGCGGATTACATTTCCGTCGGTTCCGTCTACAACAAGACGAAGACCATTGCGCATAAAGGCATCATCAAGGTCGTCAAGACCGTCTTCAAGCGCAAGGATTCCTTCACGCCTGGCCTTATTTGAAAGATCCATCAGCTTTGAGATAAGCGTTTTTTCTCCAAAATCAGGAACTTTAAAGCATTTTCCGATAATCTTAAAAACACCGACAGCTTTAGACAGAGGCGCCATGATAAAAATAGAGGCCCACGAACCTCCGATAGTCATAAACACAGACGGAATATCAATAATTCCGCCGAGAGTACCACCAGATGTCAATACGGACATTACAATACAAGCCGCACCGCCGATAAAACCAATTATTGTTGCTATATCCATTTACAAAACCTCTTGGTTATCAATACCGATTTTTTTTCTATAGTCAATGATTTTTTTTATTATTTCAGACGGGGAATTTTTGACAACAATCTTTTTTCCAGACAGCATCGTCAGCGTTAAATCAGGATTAGTTTCCATACTTTCAATCATGTGCGGATTCACCCAATAAACTTTCCCATCCAGGCGCATAACTTCAATCATTAATACTATTTTCCTTTGCAAAACAAATATCGTCAAGATTATTTGCTTAATTTTACTATATTTAACGGCGTTTTTTTAATTCAATTTTTAATTTTTTTAGATTTGAATGTTTTTTTATGAAAAAAATAATGAAATTTCCCTTTTTTTATTGAGTTTTTTTTAGATTTTTTTAGAAAAAAATTCACTTTTTTTCATTTCCGTGATAGAATCAATCTTGGGCTTGAATTCAATTTTTTTATAAATCATAACAACAATTCTTCCTGAGCTTTTTCATTTTATAAAAAAACCCGAATTCCACAAGTTTTTTTTATAGAAAAAAATTATCAGGAAACTTACAAATGATTTTTTTATCGGCGAAGACACTCTTGAAAATGAAAATCCAATACAGATTCATCTTTCAAACGAGAAGTTTGAGACTAAAGCCTTTTCAGATGCTGACAAATTATTCAAAGAACTAAAAAACTCTATTTCCCCTTCGCTTTTTATCCTGCACAATAATTTTCTAAAGAAAAATGGAACTGACTTTATAAAGACCCTCAGGACTGAATACAAAGCCGCTTCTCCGATTATAATCGTACACAAAAACGCGGCCGAAGAGGAAATAATAAAATGCCTTGACCTTGGCGCAAACGCTTTTCTTTCAGAGCCCTTTTCCTCAAAACTACTTATGGCGCACGTGAATGCCCAGCTAAGAATAACAGAGCTTTTTTCCGCAGATACTGAAAACTGTATCAGGTTCGGAGAATACTCTCTTTTTTTATGCAGCAGCGTACTGAAAAAAAACGGAATAAAAATTCCGCTTTCAGAAAAAGAATATGAAGTTCTTGCATACATGGTAAAAAACGCAGGGGAAATTCTGTCTCCGGCGCAAATATATGAAAACGTATGGAAAATAAAGTTCGGAGATATTACAGCAGTCGCAGTCTACATCCAGCGCCTTAGAAAAAAAATTGAAAAGGATTTTTCCAGGCCGCTTTTTATAAAGACAATATTCGGACAGGGCTATTCATTTTCAAAAGATTCAATAAAAAGATAGCTTAAAAAAAAATTACAAAATTTCTTCCAGAAAGCGGTTCAAAAACAGAATTCCTTCTTCCGTCATGGAATAAAAATGCTCAGGCGCGCTGCGTCTTGCCACAGGCGAAGGAGACAGTTTTTCACGGCAAAGCCCTTTTTCCGACCAGCGTTTAAAAACCGCGGCGATTTTTTCAGGAATCCCAGCAGAAAACCTTCTTTTGTATTCTTCCCGAGAAATTCCACGCAAAGTTCTTAGGCCCATCATAAAAAACTCAAAGGCCTGGGTTTTCCCGGAAAGCCTTTCCGCACTTCCCGGCGCGTTCTCCGTGGAAACGGAGTCTTTCCAAAACGAAACATACTTTTTCAGCTCAGAGGTATTTGTAAAACGGAGCGCATTCTTTCCATAAAATGTTCCTGTTCCGCCAGCGCCGCAGCCAATATAATCATCCTGATTCCAATAAGCAAGGTTGTGCTGACATTCAAATCCAGGAAGGCAAAAATTAGAAACCTCGTAATGGCTGTACCCTTTTTCAATTAAAAAATTTCTACCGGCAATCCAGATTTTATCAGCCATATCAAAATCGTATTCAAGAGTTCCGTCATAGAACGACTTTCCCAGCGGAGTTTCTTCTTCCAGAGTAAGCGAATACATTGAAATATGCTCCGGCTTGAATTTCAGAAGCTCATCCAGAGTTCTTAAAAAAGATTTTTCGCTTTCACCCGGAAGCCCGGAAATCAAGTCCGCGGAAAAGATTCCTTTCCAATAAGTTTTTATCAGTTCAGCCGCGCTTCGGGAAACTTTATCCGTACCGCGGCGCTTTACATTTTTTAACGCAGAAGCATTAAACGTCTGGATTCCGCATGAAATTCTTGTCACTCCGCAAGAAGCCAAGGCACCCAGAAAATCCTTTGAAATATCATCAGGATTTGCCTCGACCGTAATTTCCTCCGGTTCTTTCCGCAGCCCGGAAAAAACTTCGTTCATTATCCTGAAAAGCTGCCCCTCAGTTAAAATGGACGGAGTTCCGCCGCCGATATAGACGGTTTCAAGAGAGTCCGCGCTCCGTTCAGCCTTGCGTATTTTTATTTCGTTGCAGAGAGAAGCGATATATTCATCAGGAACATTCTGATTTCCGCACGGAACACTAAAAAAATCACAGTACGAGCATTTTGACCTGCAAAAAGGAATATGTATGTAAAGAGATGTTTTCAAAATTAAAAATAAACTTTTATTTTGTTCAACGGAAAATAAGAAATCAGCGCGCCTGCCTTAAAATCCTCTTCCGTGACTGTTCCAAAAAAACGGGAATCTACGCAGGAATTCCTGTAATCGCCAAGAACAAAATATTCGTGCTCTCCAAGCGTAAACTGCTCAAAAGAACCGCACACTCCAATCGAAGAATCCCACAATGATGGAGCAGCATTTATTGAAACATTGTACGGCTTTTCAACAAGCTCAAATTCCGTAAGAAAAAAGGACTCACCTTTCGGTTTAATGTACATAACGTAGTCGCGCATATAGACTGTGTCGCCGGGAAGCGCGATGATACGGCGCACAAGCCGGTTCGCACCCATATTTTTTCTGCTGGAAACCACGGAAAACTGCTGCGCGGTAAAAAATCTTACAAGGCAGTCAGCCAATTTTACCGCGGCCGAATTTTCAGAATGCAAGAGAGGCTCAAGAAGCACGACCGAGCCGCGCTCGACATTCCGTTTTAACGGAGAAAAAAGAATGCATGAATTTCCGGGACAATCCGGCTCCATAGAGGCCGAAACTGTCCTTACCGGAAAAACAACAAAATTGATAAGGATATTTATTGCGGCAAAAATACAAATCACAAAAAAGAACGCAAAGAATATTTTCTTTTCAAAATCTTTGCGGACAGAATACGAAAGTTCAAACAGTTTTTTGTTCATAAGGTAAAATTATCAAAAACAATGTAAACTTGCAACCGATTTAAGTATAGTCTATAATTAATGCCATGGCTGAAGATAAAAAAATTATTGCCGAAAACAGAAAAGCTCGTTTTGACTATTTTATAGAAGAATCCTACGAATGCGGAATTGAACTCCAGGGAACAGAAGTAAAATCCGTAAAAGCAGGCGCTGTTTCATTTCCAGATGCATTTGCAGAGATTGTAAACGGCGAGATTTTTATAAAGAATTTCCATATTTCAGAATATTCTTATTCATCCATTTTTAACCACGACCCGGACAGACCTAAAAAACTGCTTCTGCACAGACAAGAAATAAAAAAGATAGAACGGCAAGTAGAGCAGAAAGGATACACATTGATTCCTATAAATTTCTACCTGAAAAAAGGACGCGTAAAAGTAACGCTGGGCGTGTGCAAAGGAAAAAAGCAGTTTGACAAACGCGCGACGATAAAAGAACGCGATGTAAACCGCGACCTGCAGCGAGAATTCCGAAAGGGGCTTACAGGTCAGTGAAAAGACGATTAATTCCGGCTCTTGCAGTTTTTCAAATTCTTCTTATTTCAAACGCTTTTCCGAAAAGCCTTGCTCAGATTGACTTTTACGGAATCGCCTCCAAGGATACTGAAAAAAACATGCTTTCCATGACGGAAGACATTTTTTTTGCACAGCTAAAGGAGCTTGAATACACCATAAACGACAGGCGGAGCGAAAATTTTTCAGAGGATTTTTTCAGCGGAAACGCAGACTTCTCGCAGTCGGAAAAACCGGACACAGGCATTTTTTACGCGGTAATTTCAAAAATTGATGCCGCAGAGTGGAAAATGGAGCTTGTGCTAAAAACCCACGGTCATAAAGAGCCTGAAACTGAAAACAAAATCTATAATTCCTACTACAAAATACTTATGGAATCAAAAACCTCGCTAAGGGGAATCGTAGAAAATCTTGCAAAAACTTCAGGCGAAGAAAACAAAACAGAAAACAACGGCGCAGGCAGTTTTTCACTGGAAAATCTTGCAGGAAACTGGAGCGACGGAAAATTCCTGAGCAAGATTGTGATAATGCGCGGCGGAAGAGGTTTTGTGATTTTCAAGAACGGCGCTTCCATGAACATTTCCGTAAAAATCGAGCAGGATGAAAACCAGGCGCAGAGCGTAAAAATCGTGCAGACAAGCGGAAACAACGCGTCGTATTTTCCAGAAATCGACCGCCAGAAAGCGCTGGAGCTCGCCATGACAGCAGAGCCGATACGCTGGACTTTTAAAATGGAAAAGACAGGAATTCTTTCCGGCACAGTAGAAACTTTAGTTCAGAGCGAAAGCGGAAAAATCGCAAGAAAATCAGTTTTTGCGCAGTGGACAAAAAACTAAGGACTGTCAGAAAGCAAGTCCGGTCAAAGCGCGACAGCGCCTTTTCTTACAACAGAAAAACCATCGCCGTCAATGCGGACTATTGTAGAAGGAACAGAACTTTCAGAATCGCCGGCATCAACAATAAGGTCAACGTCCTTTTCAAATTCTTTTTTAATTTCTTCAATTTTAGAAAGCACAGGCGAGCCGCTCCGGTTTACGCTGGTTGAATAAATAGGAAAACCTGCAGCAACAATGACTTTTCTTAGCCATTCGTCCCCAGGACAGCGGACCGCAACGGTCTCAGAAGGATTTTCTTTCCGGCGGACAATAATTGTAAGAGGTCCAGGCCATAGCGACATCAGTTTTTCCGGGACAGAATCTCCGGTTATAAGAAAAATATCCTCAGGCTTTCCTATAAGCTGAATAAAAGGCTTATCTTCCGCCCTGCCCTTTATTTTCCGGATTTTTTCAGCAGTTTTCCCGGCAATTCCGGAAAAACCATAGACCGTATCAGTCGGAAGAATTAGAATTTTCTGATTTTTTAAAAAATCAGAGCATATTTTTATAGAAGACTCATCACATTTGCTTAATATCATAAACAGGAATTCCCTTTACAAGCACTTTTTTTTCACCAAAACAGATTTTACCGTTATTCAAATCAATCAGAAACATAAGAATCAGCGTAAGAAGAAAAAAAGTCAGTCCGCAGAGCTTGCATGTTCGCTCCGAAAGGCATGCAAAATTCTTCTTCCGAAGAATAGTTCCAATATCATACAGCTCAGTCTGCGCAGGCTTCAAGCCGTTCACCTTGACCAGCTTTTCTCCGTAGCCAACGTAATCAAGCTTTCTGGCGTATGCGGCGATAACATCCCTGTCACGCAGAAGCGCGGAATATTCAAGAGTAAGCTCATTGTTGATATTCTGAATCATTTCTGTCTGGCGCGCAATGGCTTTCTTCTGTTCCACAAGTTTATTGTAGCCAAGAATTCCATTGTTTCCGGCAATAAAAGATAAAACTGTATATGCAACCGTTCCGACAAAAATCGCAAACAAAACTTTTATTTTTCCCATAATATTTTTTTCGGATGATATTTTTATTTTCTGAATGCAAAAAGTATGTTAAAATCGTTAAAAAGAACTATTTTTTTTTCAGGCAGATGGTAAAAGATATTCCAAAATAATGCTTTATTTTCAGCCGCTTCATGCCGATAAAATACAGTAAGATTATCTGAAATAGAGAGGAACTTGTATGAGTGATTCAACAGAAGATTTAAAAAATATTGACAGCTACGGCGTATGGGTCAAACGGCCTCCGCAGGACGCAGAAGGAATTACCGAAGAAATGTCCGAGCCAGCGGTAAATGCCGACGAAGTTTCTATAGATGAACCTGTAATCCCGGAAGACCTTTCTTTTGATACATTGAATGACAATGACTCTACACTCTCGGATGAAGAAGTTTCAGACATCACAAGCGGCGTTTCCGAACCGGAAGCAGAAAGCGCGGATGATTTCTTCAAGGACGAGCTTCCTGATTTCGGCGACACAGAGAATTCCGCGGAAGAAAAGCATGAAAACGAAGAATCCGAAGATTCAGAAATATCTCTGGACAATTTTATAGGCGAAGAAGGTTTCGATGACCCGAACAAGGCGTTCGAGCCTAAAACCGATGCCACAGAAACACCTGTGGCAGAAACACCTGCGGCAGAAGCGGCAGACGCCCCGTCATTTGATGACGGCGAGCTTTCCCTGGACGACTTTATGGACGGAGACTTTTCAGACTCCGGCGCTTCTTCTTCAGGCGGCTCAGGTTCTGATGAAATTTCTCTCGACGACTTTTTTGATAACGATTCCAAAAATGACAAGGAAGACGATGTTTCAAACGACGAACCGCTGGACATTGACCTTTCTTTTACAGAAAATCCTGATGACAAAGTTCCAACAGAAGAGGAAGAGGCTTCCGACGATGATTCAAACGGATTTGCCGAGGACGATATGTTCGACAGCATTTCCAGCGGCCAGGAAATTTCCAGCGCGCCGGATGAGACAGCCGGTCTTTCAGATAACAATATGGATTCAGCAACTGAAGAAATCTCTATTGATGATTTCGGAATAGATGAAAATTCAGACGACGCCACAGCCGTTGCAGCGGGAGCTTCCGTAAATTCACAGGCAGAAGGCGAAGAAGTGGATCTTTCAGACTTTGGAATTGACAGCGATGCCGGAGAAACTCCGGTAAAGCAGGATGTTCATGCCTCAAAGAAAAAAGTTGTTGATTACGACATTGCAATAACAGAGGACGATAGCGTGACAGAAGCACCAAGAGCCGAAGAAGTAAAAACTTCCGGAACACAGCAGGAATCTCAGGCAGAAAATGAAACAGCGTAAAAGTTGACTCTTCAATGCTTGATATGATTATGAAGGAACTTTCGGGCTTAAAGTCTGAAATAAATTCGCTCAGGGATGAATTCCAGAATCTGAAAGACAGCAAACCGGCCGCACAGGAACTTCCGGAAGAGAAAGCAGTTTCTGAAAGCCCTGAAGCTGAACAGAACACAGAAGAGCCGCAGGCCCAGAAAGAAGAAAGTTCAGAAGAACCCGAAGGACATGAGAACTCAGGTTTTTTTGACGAAAACGACAGCGATGACACAATCGCGCTGTCAGGCGATGAGCTTTCAAACATCATGAACACTGCCGACATAACGGAAACTGAAGAGAACACTTCCGCGCAGGATGACATTGAAATTCCAGAGGAGCTTCCAGAGGAATTTGCCGTAAAACCGGAAGACGAAGATCTTTCTAAAAAAACAGAAGAAAATTTTGATAAACTTTCAGACGAAACAGAAGAACACGATGTTCCGGCTGAAGAAATTCCAGAAGAAACAGATTTTTTGCAGGACACAACCGTTGATGAGCCTGCCTTGGAATCAGAGCCGAAAGAAGAAGCGGAAAATTCCTTTGAACCTGAAGAAACCACTTCCGAAGAGACAGAAATTCAGAATGAAGGCGCAGACGATTTTAATGAAGATTCTCCGTTTGGCACGATTGACGAAACAAATTCAATGGAAACAGAGCCAGACTCCGGGCTTTCAATGAATTCCGACGAGGAAAAACTTGAAGAGCCAGACCTTGATGAAATCAACATGAAAAACATGGAAGAAGAAATTTCCATTCCAAAGGTTGACGAGCTTGCCGACGACTCAGACACTCCACTGGACGACATTCTTGTTGAATCATCTAATTCCGACCTGATAAATTCTGTAGATGAAAAAGAAACCACGCTTCCAGAAATGCCGCTTGATGACGCAGAAAATGCAGAGCCGGCTGAAGAACTTTCAGAAGCGCAGGAAATTAATGCCGGTGAAGAAACTTCTGACAAAAACCTTTCCCCTTCTGATGAAGAAACAAAAATCTACGAAGATTTTATTGCAAAAGACCCGGAAGTTTCAGAAGGTATATCTGACGAAAATATTGATTACCTGAAAGATGACAATTCTGAGGCAGGTTCAGATTCTGCGGAAGAAACAGAACCGGCAGAAGAGCTTTCTGAACCAGAGCCGGAAGTCGCGGCGGAAAGCGAAGAACCGGAAATTTCAGATGAAGTTATTCCGGAAGAAACAGCTTCCGCAGACGAGACTTCCTTAGAGACAGAAGAAAAGCAGCTCCCGGATGACTTGAAGAATGACGTGAAGTCTGTACTTCTTTACATGGATCAGCTGCTCGAAAATCTTCCGGAAGACAAAATAATGGAATTTGCAAAATCAGAACAGTTCTCTACTTACAAAAAACTGTTTTCTGAGCTTGGTCTTTCTAAATAAAAAAACAATTCTGCTGCTATAAATTCTGTTTATCCGGAATTTATAGCAGTTTTTTTATGCTTGCAAAAATGAACGGAATTATATTTGAAAATGCAAAAAATGGCTCGCTAACCTGCTCCGCAGATGGAAAATTTCTGCATTCAAAATACAATCCTGAAAAAGAAGCTGAAAATTATGTAAACAGCATGGAAATCAAGGAGAATGCGTCATATATTCTGATAACAGAACCCTGCATTTCCTACATCGCACCTGAAATCAAAAAAAAATTTAAAAATTCAAAACTGGCGGCAATCCGCTATACGCACGCATTTGACTCTTTTAATTCATATTTTGACAGTATTATTTATGTTTCCGGCAAGAACGATGCAAAAAATATTTCTTCTGAAATAATAAGCAGAATAGGCGAAAAAAATATTCTGACAAGTTTATTCCTGCGGTGGATTCCAGCAGCAAACGCTTTTAAGGAAACTGACGAGGCCGTATGGAATTCAATCAAGGATGCTGTAAATTTTTCCAGGGCAAGTCTTTTTACGAACAGTTATTTTTCAAAAAGATGGTTTTTAAACTCCATAAAAAATATTGTTCTTACTGAAAATTTTTACCACCTGAACAGAACAAACCTTCCTGTTTTAATCGCCGCCAGCGGAAGAAGCCTTGAAGACTGCCTTCCAAAAATAAAGGAAGAAAGAAAAAAAATTTATCTCATGTGCGTTTCCTCCGCCGCCTCAGTTCTATTAAAATATAAAATAATTCCAGACCTTGTTATTTCCACTGACGGCGGATTTTGGGCAAAAAAACATCTTGAGGCGCTGAAAAATCATACTGAAATTCCGCTGGCTCTTGCCGCGGAAGGCGCCTGCCCTTCTTTCCTGCTGAAAAAAAATCCTGTCGCGCTTCTTGAATACAGCGACGGATTCACAAAGAAAATGCTGGACTTTTCGGGTATAAAGCTTAATGACGCTCAGCGGAACGGAACTGTTTCAGGAACAGCCGTTGAGCTAGCCTTGACGCTTACCGAAAAAAACATTTATATCTGCGGACTGGATCTGCACTGTTCAAAAGGTTTTCAACATACAAGACCTAACAGGCTGGAACTTTACAACGCAAGAAACGACACTAAAATTTCAACCTGCGAGACCCGTTCTGTAAAATCCGAGCTGAACACATCTGCGCTTAAAATTTACGAGGACTGGTTTTCCGACAAAAAAAGAAATTTTCAGGGAAGAGTTTTCCGGCTATCGGAAAATTTTAAATTCAACAACAGTCTTAACAGCATTAAAGACGTGGATTTTGATTTTTTCTGCAAAATTGAAAAAAAAGCAGAAAAACTAAAACCTGAATCAGCGGTAAAAAAAATCAACGTTGAAAAAATGTCATTAAAAAATAAAATCCATAATTTTTCAACCGAAAATTCAAAGACAGACGAATGGATGGACGAATTCTTTTCCGCAGAAGAGTTCGCCCTTAAAAATAAATCAAATCCAGACGAAAAAAACGGGAATTTCTTGAAGAAATTCATAAAAAGAACAAGAAATTCATAAAAAAAATAGAAAAATTTACTGAGATGATATACAAAGAAATTGTAAAAGCCAAAAACGGCGCGGATATTCCAGTTTTTACAGACGGAAAATCCTTTCATTCAAAATACAATCCGGAACGGGAAGCACAGCAGCTTGCTCAGAACACAGAAAAAAATGATTTTTTTCTTGTAACTGGTCTTGGAGCCGCGTTCCACATAAGGGAACTTCACAAAAAATTTTCGGACGCATTTATACTTGCTGTAGAAAATTCCGCGGAGGACATTGACTTTTTAACAAAAAATCTGGATATCAGTGACATTTTTAATGAGAACATAAAAATATGCACGCTGGTCAATCTTGAAGAAAGCCTTCAAAAATATTATCTGCCGGCAAAGTATTCAAATTTTTCAGTTTTTACTGTAAACAGCTGGATTCAGGAAATTGACAAGTCCCTTCTTTTGCAAAAAATCAACTCGGCGATTTCAAAAATTTCGGCGGACTTTTCTGTCCAGGCTCATTTTGGAAAAATCTGGCAGGCAAATATTCTAAACAATCTGAAACTTGCAGACAGAGAAAGAAATTTTGCAATTCCAGCCGGAAAAATTTGCCTGATTTGCGCGGCAGGACCTTCTCTGGACGGAAAGATTGAATACATTAAAAATAACCGAGGATTTTTTTTCATAATCGCAACCGACACAGCCTTTAAAACTCTGGCTTCGGAAAATATTTTCTGCGACGCGGTGATTTCAATCGACGGACAGATGGTTTCTCATTCACATTTTATGGAGAAAATAAATCCCAAAACCATGTTTATATTTGAACTTATGGCAAATCATTCCGCTGTAAGAAAAATTGCGAAAAATACAGAAAATATACTTTTCACTGTGTCATCCCACCCTTTTGAGCAGCTGCTGAACCTGTTAAAAAAAGATTCATTCCTAAAAATCGACTCCACGTCCGGGACTGTAACAATAGCCGCGCTGGATTTTGCAAAAAAAGCAGGTTTTTCAAAAATAGAAATCATAGGCGCAGATTTTGCATACCTGAACGGAAAACCCTACGCAAAGGGAACATACCTGGATATAATAAATTATTCCAATCAGACAAAACTCACCACGGCAGAAAAAGAATTTTCAAGGCTGATGTTCCGCACTGAACTTCTTGAGCTTTCAGAAAATAAAAAAACAACAGAAACGTTAAAATTCTATGAGCAGAATCTTTTTTCATGGTGCAGAAACAACAATTGCACTATAACAAAGGAAGATGACGCATACAAAATATTAAATTCTTCAGGGCAAAAAGAAGAAATAAAAAACGGGCCTTTTGACCTGAAAAGTTTTTTAGCGCATATTTCAAAACCCGAAAATTCCGAAGAAACAGAAACGGCGCTTTTACCGTACATCGCATGGCTTAAAACCTGCATAAAAAATGATGAAAACATTTCGTTTAAGGAATGTTCAAAACTTGCACTCAACTTTATACTAAGATATAATTATAAGATATGAAGCGTAATGGTATAACATTTTTTTCTATTTTTATTCTGACGGTTTTTGCAGCGGCAATTTTTTATTTTTTTCACACAATCTGCGCAGATTACAAAAACGGACTTTCCCGCTCCGAACAAATATTCAGGGAAGTTTCAGCGCTGGCAGAAAATTCCCCGGACAAGATAAAAACAGAACTTTTTTCCAATGAGGCAGGAATCCTTTCCGCAAAATACTCAAAAAACAATAAAACGCTGATTGCTTATCCTGATGAACAGACCGCATCGCAGGTGATAAACTCAAAACTGGTAAAAGTATTTTATAAAACAATTGTCATCCAGGAAGACACATACGAATTAAAGATTGCCTCTTACATCCTGCGCCCGAATATAATCTATAACGCGGCCCGAAACAGTTTTATCACGATACTGGCAGCGACGATTGCAACTATCGCCGTACTGATTTTTATTTCTGTAAAAGCAAGAAAACTTTCACCGGCCGAAGAAGATATTGAAACAGAAGAGCCGCTCGGCGATGATTTTTCATTTGAGGATGAAACGCAAGGAACAGACAAAAATGCGGAAGATGAAAAAAGCTCCGCGGATTTCCAGGCTTTTCCGGAAAATAACAATGATTCAGAAGCCGAGGCAGATTCAGATTTTCAGGCGGAAGATTTTGAACCTGACGAAGAGCCTGATGCCACCGGCTCCACAGACGAATCAGACAGCGATGCCTATTACAACGAACATAAAGTCATGCAGAATGCACAGAGCAATACTGAAAATCCGCCGGATTTAAAGGAAAGAATCAATTTCGAGCTTACAAAAGCCGCCTCAAGCGAGCAGGATTTTTCAATTCTGCTAATAGAAATCAAAGATTCTTCAAAAATATCCGGCATTGAAAAATTCCTTACAGACAATTATGGAAAAGAAAATGTCTATATCTACAGGGAAAACGTCTTTGCCCTTTTGAAGGAAAACACAAACATTGATGAAGCCGAGGATAAAGCCGCGCTGATTGAAAACAACATCAGGACAGTTTTTGAAGAGCCGAATGTTTTCATAGGCATTTCAAGCCGCTCGATTAGAACCATTACAGCAGACAGGCTTATTGCCGAAGCGGAAGAAGCTTTAAACCATGCAAACAGCGATCCTGACGCAAGGATTGTAGGCTTCCATGTAGATATTGAAAAATACCGCGAGCTGGTAGAAAAATAAACTAACTAATAGACCGGAAACACCACTGCATTGTGCAAGGAATGTGCTTTCCGCGCATAGCAAAGCAACGGATGTAAAAAGCTATTGTTTTTCCAGTTCTATTGATTTTTATCAGGCGAAGAATCGGAATCTTCCGCTTTTTCAGCGGCTTCGTTTTCGCCGTCCTGAGTTTCTTCTGTATCACCAGATTTTATTTCCTCAAGTTTTTTTTCAAATGAAGAAATATTCGTGTTGTCCTGGAATTTTTGTTTTAAGACAGAAAGATTCGCCTCTGCCTCTTCATACCTTTCCATTGCAAAAAGAACATTTATATAATTCACAAGAACATCTGCATTTTCAGGATTATTTTTAACAAGCGAAGAATATATAGTTTCTGCTGAAGGCAGCTTTCCGTTCATTGCATAAATATACGCAATAGACATCTGGATGGAAATATTTTCAGGATCGCGCCTGTACAGCTCCAGATAAAGCTTCTGCGCCTCTTCCCAATTTTTGTTCATCGCATAGGCGCGGGCCAGCTTATAATTTGCAGTCCATTTTAATTTTCTGTTGGACTTTGCCATTTTATAATAAGTTATAGCCTTGTCGTATTTTCCCAAATCATTATAAGAATCCGCGATGTTCATATATTCAACAAAAATATTATTCTTACGAGCAGCCGTCTCGCCCGGAACTGGAACGCGGAACGATGCGCATGAGACAAAAATAACTGGAAGCAAAAAAATCAAATTTTTTTTCATTTTAATCAGAGAACAAGAATTTTATACAGCTGCCGTTTGTCTATCTTTATTTCTGAAACAATCAGATGCGTATCAGAAGTCCTTTTTACGCTGGAATCCGTAAGCCCGAAAGCAACTTCCAGCATAGCCTTTGCAGCACCGACAACACGAGGGTCCCGGAATTCAAATTCAAGCTGGGCAACGTACTGGTTCTTGTTGTCCATATCATTTTCAAGGAAACCTTTTACATACATCAGCTTAAAATTAAGGTTTGCGCCAATCAGAGTTGTAAGAAAAGACTGCGGTTTTGTAGCATAGAATCGAATCTGACCGTCATAAAAGCCCTCTTCATAGGAAAGCCATTCATAAATATCATCATCCAGGCTGAAGCTGTCCTCAAATTCAAGGTTCTGGGAAATATAGTGATAGCGTTCAACCATATCAGGAAAAGATCTTCCAATCAACGCGATTTTTTCAGAAGGGAATGACGCAAGAAGTCCGGAATTATTATATACCGTATATGAAACATCATTTTTGTCCGAACCTTCCAGGGCAAGCCTGTCCGATGTCCAGCCGTTTTTTTTAGAAAATGCAGAAGACACTGCGATTCTAGGAAAACTGCAAGACGACGCAATTTGAAAGTCAACGGATTTTTTAGATTTTTTCATTCCAAGATACACAGTATCGATTCTTTCAGAAATTTTCCGGGCATCACTCTCAGAAAGTCCATGAATATTATTTTGAATCATTCTGGAAATTAAATTTGAATCAACAGCCTTTGGAATGCGGATATAAAAAGCACTCCTGGAATCAATCAAATCCAGAGGATTTACTTCTTCAACCGCAATATTCACCGACTTGCAGCCAACCGCAGAAATGCCGGCGGCAATCAGAACAAAAGCCGCCAGCACAGCAGAAAGCAACGTTTTATTAAGCCTTAACAATAGAAATTCTCCATTTTTTATCGTCTGCATCAACTTCTGCGCCATCCGCAATAGAATCAGTAAATTCCGAAGAAGAAGCAAGGGTTTCTGAAACAACAAAATCACGGAACATTTCATAAGCGGCTTTAAGCTCATCGTCGCCTGAAACAGAAAGGTTGATCCTGTCGGTAACTTCAAAACCGGATTCTTTTCTGAGATTCTGAATTCCTCGAACCAAATCGCGGACATAGCCTTCTTTTTTTAGCTCGTCTGTAATTTTTGAATCAAGGCCGACTGTCAAAGTTCCTTCGTTCAATACTTTCAGGCCATCTTTTTCAAGGCGTTCTACAAGAATCTTTTCAGAATTAAGTTCTATAGGTGTTCCATCAACATCGATAGAAAGATTTGTTCCTTCCAGAATTGACTGAATCTGTTCTGAAGAAAGCCCCTGGATTACAGAAGCCGCTTTTTTCATTTTCGGGCCAAGTTCTTTTCCAAGAACCTTAAAGTTCGCCTTGCACCTGTATTCAACAAGCTCGTCCTCGCGGTCATGGAATTCAACTTTCTTCACATTCAGCTCCTCACGGATTGAATCTTCCATCTCGGCAAGAACTCGCTTTTCGTCTTCATTTCTAGTAACCAACGCTACAGAAGAAAGCGGCTGGCGGTTCTTCAAGTTGAATGTATTTCGCAGCGAACGGCCCATAGAAACCGCTTTCTGAACAGTCGCCATCTTGAACTCAAGCTCTTCATTGTGCCATTTTTCGTTGTAAAGTGGATAATCGCACAGATGAACAGATTCCTTGTCGTCAGCAGTCTTTAAATTCTGCCATATCTGTTCGGTAATAAACGGAATAAACGGCGAAGCCACAAGACTGAATGTCTTTAACGCGATGTAAAGGGCTTCATACGCCTCTTTCTTGTCAGAATCATTTTCAGATTTCCAGAAGCGTCTTCGGGAACGGCGGATATACCAGTTATTCATCTCATCAATAAATTTTACAATCGGGTCAACCGCACCGCTCAAATCGTAATCATCAAGTCCTGCTGTAACATCCTTTACAAGTTTCTGCGTAATTGACAAAAGCCAAGCATCAAGCGGATTCGAAGGAAGCTTTTCATCAAACAAATGTCCAGTCGGCTGGATTTTATCAATATTTGCATACGTTACAAAGAAACTGTAAGAGTTCCAGAGCGGAAGAATAATATTTTTTATTACGTCACGAACGCCTTCGTCACTGTAGCGAAGATCATCCGCCCTTACTACTGCTGAATGAATCAAAAACAGCCGGAGAGCGTCTGCGCCGAATTTATTGATTGCCTCAACAGGATCAGTGTAATTGCGAAGCGATTTTGACATTTTTCGTCCGTCTGAAGCAAGAACAAGCCCATTTACAATACAATTCTGGAACGCAGGCTTATCAAAAAGATGAGAGGCAAGAACGGTCAAAGTATAGAACCATCCGCGTGTCTGGTCCAAACCTTCAGATATGAAGTTCGCAGGAAAATGGTTTTCAAAATATTCCTTGTTTTCAAAAGGATAGTGCTGCTGGGCATAAGGCATGCTTCCAGATTCAAACCAGCAGTCAAAAACCTCAGGGATTCTGTGCATTGTTCCGCCGCATTTTTTACACGGAATTGAAATCTTGTCTACAAACTGCTTGTGCAAATCTTCCGGGTAAGTTCCGCTAAGATCCGCAAGCTCCTGACGGCTTCCTACGCAGACAGTATTTTTACAGTCAGGATTATCGCACTTCCAGATTGGAATAGGATTTCCCCAGTACCGGTTTCGGCTTACAGCCCAGTCGCGTGCACCAGCAAGCCATTTTCCAAAGCGGCCTTCCTTTATATGTGCCGGCTGCCACTTTATCTGGCTGTTCGCCTTTAAAAGCTGCTCGTGATGGTCAGCGACCCTTACAAACCACGAACCGATTCCCCGGTAAATCAATGGAGAACCGCAACGCCAGCAATGCGGATACTGGTGAACAACTGTGTCGCGCTTGACTAGCTTTCCTTCTTTTTTAAGGCGGTCCATAAGGTCTTTATCGCAGTCCTTTACAAAGCGGCCGGCAAAATCAGAAACTTCTTTTGTAAATTTACATTCCGCATCCATCGGCTCCACATTTGGAATTCCTGTTCCTGCAAAAACCTTGTTATCCTCCTCACCAAAAGCAGGAGCAATATGAACGATTCCTGTACCGTCCTCGGTAGAAACATAGTCCGCATTAAAAAGACGGAAAGCGCCTTTTTCGCAAGACTGATGGGTTTCTTCAGAACATCTTGCAGAATCTTTAAGATATGCAAAATACGGAAACAGCGGCTCATACTCCGCGTCAAGGAAGTCTGAACCCAGTTTTTCGTAAATAATTTCGTAATCAGATTCGTTCTTATAATACGCATGAAGCCGGCTTTTTGCCATAATATAATAGTCGCCGGATTCTTTATCGAGAATTTTCACATACTCAATTTTTGGTCCCATACAAAGACCAAGATTTGAAGGCAATGTCCATGGAGTTGTCGTCCATGCAAGAAAATAGGTTTTTCCGTTTGCCATATCAGAATCATCAATCGCGGCAGGCGCTTTTGTAATCTTAAAACGGATTGTAATGGCAGGATCCTGTTTTTCCTTGTACCCCTGGGCAAGCTCATGGGTAGAAAGCACAGTTGAACAGCGCGGACAATACGGAAGAATGTACTTTCCTTCGTAGATAAGCCCCTTGTCCCACAAGGATTTTGCAACCCACCAGATTGATTCCATATAATCAGGATTCATAGTCTTGTAGTCGTGGTCAAAATCAACCCAGCGTCCCATGCGGGTAATAGTCTGACGCCATTCTGAAGTATATTTTAAGACTGAAGCCTTGCATTTTTCATTAAAATTCGCAACTCCGTACGCTTCAATTTCATGCTTGGAATTTATCCCCAGTTCTTTTTCAATGAGATTTTCAACCGGAAGACCGTGGCAATCCCATCCGAAGCGGCGCTCAACTTTCTTTCCCTTCATTGTCTGATAACGCGGAATAATATCTTTGATTGTAGAAGGTATAAAATGTCCAAAATGCGGAAGTCCTGTCGCAAAAGGAGGACCATCGTAGAAAACATATTCCTCTGCCCCTTCCCGCTGGCTAACTGATTTTTTAAAAGTATCATCTTCCTTCCAAAATTTCAGGATTTCTTCTTCCTGCTTTGGAAAATCTGCTTTTGGATTGACTGGCTTATACATATCCTATAAATTCCTTGAATAAAAAAATCGTATATTATAGAAAAATTATATCGCAAATCAAACATTTATTCTACTTTATTCAGCCAAATAAACTATCCCAGCGCGACATCCAGAATCATCATAAGAATAAAGCCCAAGCCAAAGCCAATCGTTCCATTGTTCGAATGCTCACCTTCACTCGCCTCTGGAATAAGTTCTTCCACCACAACAAAAAGCATCGCACCTGCCGCAAATGCCAGAAGATACGGCAAAATTCCCTGAATAAAATTTGAAAGAAGAATCGTAAGAAAAGCAGCAACCGGCTCAACAATTCCAGAAAGCGTTCCGTACACAAAAGATTTTAATTTTCCGTTTCCTTCAGATTTTAACGGCAGACTTATAATCGCTCCTTCCGGAAAATTTTGAATCGCGATTCCGGCAGAAAGCGCAAACGCGGCGGCAAAGCTGACCTCCACAGAATTTGAAAGAAAACCGGCCGCGACAACGCCGACCGCCATTCCTTCCGGTATGTTGTGAAGCGTTACCGCAAGGCAAAGCATTGTCGTATTTTTCAATCTTGAAGCAGGGCCATCCGCATAGCGGGTTTCAAGGTGAAGATGAGGAACAGCCATATCAAGCAAATAAAGAAAAGCCATTCCCATAAAAATTCCAGCCGCCGCAGGAAAAAAGGCAAACCGCCCCATTCCGCGGCTTTGTGAAATCGCGGGAATAATCAGTGACCATACAGAAGCCGCCACCATTACACCGGAAGCAAAACCAAGCAAAAGTTTCCGCAGTTTTTTGTTCAGGTCATTTTTCATAAAAAAAACAACAGCAGAACCAAGCAAAGTGCCAAGAAAAGGGATAATTAAAATAAAAAAAATATTCACCAAGACAAAATCCTTAAAAATCAAAAAACACAGGATTCAAGCTTTTTTTTTAAGGAGAACGATTCGCTTAAATCCTGTGCAAAAGTCGGGTTACTTTTATAATTTATGACTTGCAGTTCAATAAATTCAAATCAATCATGCTTCCTTGCCAAGTTTTTCACAGGCAGCAACAGTTTCCTCATCTGGAAAAAGATGGCCGGCAAGTCCATCCGCATTTACAACACTTGCGCCGGCAGAGTCAATACGGTCGCGCCACAAACGAAGCCATTCTCCGTCGCCCCAGTCGTAAGAGCCAAAAACGGCGACTTTTTTTCCAGAAAGACCAGATTCAATCGAGCTGTAAAAAGCTTCCATTGAATCCTCAAGCTCTTCCGCGCCCATCGCTGGACTTCCAAGGATTATAACATCGCATGCAAGAACCTTGGCAGAATCAGCTGAATCCGCGGTTGAAAAATATACTTCCGCACCTGACAATTCCGCGCCTTTTTTTACGGCATTCGCCATCGCCTCTGTATTTCCAGTTGTTGTTGAATAAATAATCGCTTTTTTCATTTTTTCACCTCAAATATTTAGCCCGAATTTCGAGTTTTATAAATTCAGCACAAAAATTGAATGAGCTACCAGAAAAAGCGCGTCAATTCGGTAGATAGCGAAGCTATCGTATATCAGACTGCGCGATTTTTTCAAATCGCTTGCTATCGCTCAGAATGGCTCGGTTGCCGCTTTCTTTTTCTTCCCGCTCATTCAATTTACGGATTCAGTAAAAAACTCGACATTTGGACTATTTAAGTTATTTTTGTACGACACATAATTTTTCACAGCCTGAAGAATGTCGACACGCCGTATTTTACTAGAACCTGCTCAACGAGCATAACTTTTTTATAGTTAGTTATACCTAATTATTTTTATATAATAAAATTTAATTTTTTTATTCAACTAGTTAGCATAAACTAACTAGTTTTTTTTTCCGATTATTTAAGAAATATGCAGTTTAAAAAAATTCTTTCGCTATTGTTATTTTTTTTTACCTCTGGAATTGTTTTTTCAGAAATTCCCGAACCTCTTAAAGGAATATGGACTGGAAAAGACAGAATAATATTTTTTGGCGGAAAGGATGAAATTTCAATCATCTTAAAGGAATATTACGGATGGTATTACGACAGGGCTGTAGAGCCAAGAGAATTTTCAGGAATCCAGGAGCGAAAAAGAAACGCCGCGACGCAAAGAACTGCGCACGACTACAAAGTACGCTTTGAACAGTCAGAAAAAAACACGAATGTGTGTGGGAAATGACGATTCTTATCGATGAAAAGACAAAATCAACAGTTCCACTCGCACTGATTGACGGAAAAATCTATCTTGATTTTCTGTTGAAAACCGCTCCGGAAGATTTAGAAAGTGAAACTTCCAAAGAAAATATTTCAGAAAATATTGCGGAAACGAAGCAACAGAAAAAAATCATTTAACAGGATATTGGCAAGGAGTAAACAGCGCTGATTCAATAAGGATAAGCCAGAGACACAGCAAGGAAAACATTATTTCTTGGTACATAACAGAAAACTGCGCATATCAGATAAGATTTTGGGCTACAAAAATGAGCCATGAAAACTTGAATGCAGTTTTTTCAGACAGCGGCTCAATTTACACAGTAAAAAAGCACATTTTTTCCGCAGGAACAAATTTCACCTGCGTAAGCGGAAAAGGAAGCAACATCCGCAATGTTGAAAAATACTCAGACTTTCCATACGGATACAAAATATCAGCGGACGGAAAAATAATAGCAGAAGGAACTCCGTATCTTTCAAAAGTAGAAGGAAAACAATCGGCGGAAAACCTTATGGAAATAGTGCGTCAGGCAAATTCCAGAAGAAAACCGGATCCGCCGCCGCTCTTTCCGGAAAAAGAACTGGACTGGCACTGGGAGCTCATAAATCAGCTTGAAAAAGGAAACAAAACAATCGAAGAAGTCCGAGAGCGTCAACGGAATTTCGGGCCGCGGCCTGGCGACTTGCAAAAATAAACACGGAAAGAGATTCAATGCTCAGCGCAGAATTTAGTTTTTTTTCTAAAACACGGAAGATTTTGCCTGCTTATTTTTATAATGCTATTTTATACGCAAAAAAACTCAAAAAAACAAAAATCACTTTTCACGGCTTTTAAAAAACAGTAAACTTTTTAGAATATGATTACATATCTTGCAAAAATCGGCGAGCTTATGCTGAAAGGCTCGAACCTTAAAACTTTTGAAAAACTGCTTTACACAAACACAAAAACCTGCCTTAAAGGCCTTGACCTTAACGTTCAATGCCACGCCGGCAGGCTTTATATTGACTGCGAGGAAAAAGATTCCGCCGCCGTTGAAGAAACATTAAGCCATCTTCTTGGAATAACAGGCTGGGCGCGTACCCTTACGTGCGAAAGCGACATAACCGAGATAAAAAAGTGTGTCAGAAAAGTCGCGGAATCAGAAAAAGCCCAGAATCCTAAAATCAGGACGTTTAAAATTGACGCGCGCCGCGGCGACAAGCGTTTTCCGATGAATTCCTTTGAAATAAACTGTGAATGCGGTGAAGCTGTATGCAATGACAATTTTCTTGAGGTTGACGTGCATAATCCCGACATAAAGATTTTTGTAGAAGTGCGGGAAAGAACGTTCGTTTACAGCGATGCAAAAAAAGGAAACCGAGGGCTTCCTGCCGGATGCAGCGGACTCGGTCTTCTGCTTCTTTCCGGTGGAATAGACTCTCCTGTCGCCGGCTACAGAATGATGCGGCGCGGAATGAAAATTGAATGCGTTTATTTCCATTCTTATCCCTACACATCCGCTGAGGCGCAAAAAAAGGTTGAAGACCTTGCCGCAAAATTATCATGGTTCGGATTAAAAACTTATCTGAACATAATTCCTTTTACAGATGTGCAGATGAAAATCAAGCAGAAAGCGCCGGAAGAATGGTCTACACTTATGCTCCGGGTCTGCATGATGAAAGTCGCAAACATGCTTGCAAAACGCATTGATGCGGACTGCATTGTAACCGGAGAAAGCCTTGGACAGGTCGCAAGCCAGACTATAGAAAATATGAATGTAACCGGGCATTTTGCAGAATTTCCGCTGATAAGACCGCTTGCGGGTCTTGATAAAGAAGAAATTGTGGAAACCGCTGAATTTATCGGAACTTACAGCACATCGATTCTTCCGTACGAGGATTGCTGCGTCCTGTTCAGTCCGAAACATCCGGTTTTAAGAGGGCGCATTGAAGACGCGGAAAGAATCTTTAACGAGCTGGAAGCAGATGACTTAATAAAAGAATCTTTTGAAAAGCGTGAAATCAAACGTTTCGAACTGGGGAAAGAAATTTAGCCGCAACTTTTGACGCGTCAGTATCAATCCTGATAGCGTCAAATTTCTTCTGCATGTCAGCGGAAAAAGTCTCATCATTCAGAATTTCATTGATTTTCTTATAGATTTTTCTTGAGCTCTGAATAAAATAACCTACGTTGTTATTAACCGCAAAACGCATATTTCCAAGCTCCTGGTTGTGTATATAGCGGCTTATTATAACAGGCTTTCTGAACGAAAGAACTTCAAGCAAAGTAGCGGGGCCCGCCTTAATAACGGCGCAATCGCAGATTTTCACAAGCTCGTCAAAATAGTCTACAAAGCCGAATACGTGCAGATCCAGCTTTGGATGTGCAATCCGCAAAAGCGTCATATTCCTTTTTTTTACTATGTCCCTTCCGCAGATAATAGCGGTTGCAAAATTCGCCTTGTGAAGAATACACTGATTTACAATTTCTGTTGCCCCGGGGAGTCCTTCTCCGCCGCCCACAAGCAGTAGAACCTTTTTTTCCGGATCAAAACCGTGCTTTATTTTCAAAAGGCGGATTTCTTCAGCGCTATGCTTTTTACTTCTGAATTTTTCGTTCATAAGAAATGGAATCACCGTGATATTTTCCGCGGGTACGCCACATTCATTAACGCCGATTTTCTTTGCTTCTTCTGAATAAACCATATAGTTCAGATTTTTTTCATAAAACCAGCAGTGCGGAACAGTGAACGGATCTGTAACAATAACTGTAAAATTTATGTTCCATGGAATATTTTTAAGAACATCCTTTACAAATGGCGTTACTCCGAAATGAAAACTGACAATATCAGTGGGATGCTCCCTTAAAATCATCTTTCTAAGGTGATGCCGGGCTTCCGGACCGATTATATAATTCAAAAGGCTCTGCAACCATCTCCTCTGGCCAAGGTCATAGACAAGCGGAAAGAGTCCGTGGATAAAATTCAAAGAATAATTGTATCCTCTTTCGAAAATAAGATGTCCAAGCCCATGGCGGCTGTATCCCGTTTCCATTTTGATTTCAACATCCGGATTCATCCGCTTCATTGAGTCTGCAAGCACTTTAGCGGCCGATTTATGCCCTGCGCCCGTATTTAAATATAGAAACAAAAATTTCCTGCTAGCCATTAAAAACTGATTTTCACTCCTGCCCTGAAATAATGATTATATGAATTATGAAGATGTTTCTTCCATTTATCCCTGTCGGCGTCAATTATTTCTTTCGCGTTTTTTTTCTCTTCGTCCGTAGAATATTTTAAATTCGTGTAATTTCCGGTGAAAATTCCATCATCCACGCCGTCGTTTTGAATAAACTCAAACGTGTAGCCAAATCCAAGAGAAACTGACGATGTTTTTTTTGAATAAAAAGTATACTCAATGTCTATTCCGGCCTGCATCGTATACATCAGGTTATCCTGAATAAGAAAACCTGTCTCATCCTCCGCTGAATCCCGGTTCTGAGAATTCTGTAAAAATGTCGTTCCAGTCTGCACAGTTCCGTCCAGTCTCAGAATATCTTCGTAATCCCAGTCTTCATACTGATTTCCGTGCCTTGAATATGCAGAAACCGTTGAGATTTTCAGATTTTTTACAGGATTAAAGTTCAGTGCCATTGAGATTCTGTCCGAATTAGGCAGCAAATCTGTTCCTATCGGCGAGCCAAAATTAGTGTAGTCGCGGTAATTATATTTTGTCTCGCTTGAATCATACACATTGAAAGTGTATGGAGTTACAAGCGTATAATCTATGGAAATAAGGCTTGCGATAGAATCAAGCGGCGTGTAGGTAATGCCGGTCTTGAATGCCGTACGAATCGCGGCGTCGTTCCATTTCAGCTTGATGAATTTTTTAAGCTGCAAATCGCTGAGCAAAAGCTCCGTATTCCATGAAATGCACTTCATCGGTCTGACTTCGATTTTTGTTCCGGCAAAAACTGTCTCACCCTTTCCATCCGCAAGAGAAACAATGAACCAAGGAACAGGCGTTAAAAACGAAGGATTGAAATGTCCCCCAAAAACCGCGCCTTCAAAATATGAAATGTTCAATTTTCCTTCTAAAAATGGAACGTTCACAGAATGAAAGGCAAAAAATTTGTCAAAAGAAAATTCATTTTCCTTTCCTTTTAATTTGTCGGAAGCACCGATAAGGCCAAAAACCTGCGCATACTGAAAGTATTTTCCTTCATAATTAAAAGTTCCATTCAAAATCTGGTTTGAATTTCCAGAAAGAATAAGGTCATCGTGCGGAAAAAGTCCGTAACCGAGGGAATTAAATCCAAAAGTTCCGTACACTTCGCGGTTTCCAACAGAAAATTTTCCGGAAAGATTCATAAGCAAATCAATATCACCGGCATCAAATCGGAACGGCTCCATAACAGAAATATCTGAATCTGCCGCATAGCGCGGAAGGGCGTCTGGAGTGTTCACATACGCCCCCTGCCCCTGAAGCTCCGTAAAAAGTCCGAATCCGAAAAGGTCGCTCACAGAAAAGTCAGATGAAAAATTCACATCGGCGCTCGCCTGGTGAAAATTATCAAATCTATGGGCATTTTCATTTTCAGTATCCTGAAGAGAATAGATTTTTTCATAAAATCCGCCGGAAGCTGAAATTCTCCACGGCTTGCCAAAAAACTCGCTGTAATACACGGAAGCCTTTTTCTGTTCGGAAGGCTCTCCGTCCTGCATTACGGTTTCAAGCATATTTTTTATAACATTTACAGGATACGGCTTTAACTGAGGAAGGCGTTCCACATAACCTTTCTGATACCAGCCGATGGCATCAGAATAAAATTGTTCCTGTGGATTTACACTAACCTGTGAAAAAATTACCGGCGCAAAGAGAAACAGAATTGAAAAAACAAAAAGACTTTTTTTCATCAGAAATTCCAGATTATTTTTTTAGAAAAAAATCCGGAATGTCTGACCGGAAAATTTTTCTTTTTCAGTTTTTTAACTCAATAAAAAAACATCTGCGTACTATTTTACTTGTTTATTGAATGATTTACAAGATAAGTGATAAGATACAAGTAATTTATGAAAGCTCAGGAAAAAAAATTAATATTCAATCTTTTAAAAACTGCAAGCGACAATTTTTATGGCTACACTTCGCCGGAATTTATCAAAACCCCGGATTTTAAGGATGATGCGGACATTTCAGATACTCTTGAACAGGCTGAAAAAATCAAAGGGACAGATAATATTGCCGCGGCGGAAAAAATTGAAAACATCAATTCCGAAGAAAAACCTTCCCAGGACAGGATTGCACCGGGCGGACTTACAATCGAAACTTTAAATAAAAAAATCATGGAATGCTCAAGATGCCAGCTCAGCCAGAAAAGGACAAAAATTGTTCCCGGCCAGGGAGTTTCAAATCCGGAAGTTCTTGTGATAGGCGAAGCGCCGGGCGAAGAAGAAGATAAACAGGGTCTTCCTTTTGTTGGTCCTGCCGGAAAACTTCTGGATAAAATGCTGAACGCAATCCAGCTAGACCGATTTTCAAACTGCTACATCGCAAACACAGTAAAATGCCGGCCTCCCTACAACCGCGATCCGCAGAAAGAGGAAGCGGAATGCTGCCGTTCTTTTTTAGATGCGCAGATTGCCGTATTAAAGCCGAAGATGATTCTTGCGCTGGGAAAAGTCGCGATACGGAATCTTCTTAAACTTGACGGTGAATTTTCACTGAACCGTTACCGCGGTCAAATTTACAGCTACGGAAACATTCCTCTTGTTGTGACATATCATCCCAGCGCGCTGCTTCGGAACATTGAATTTAAAAAACCTGCATGGGAAGACCTGAAATTTTTTAAGGCAAAACTGCTTGCAATCAATCCGGACTATGCAAAGGAATTTCGCCCTGAATGAAATATCTGCAGATTGTACTGAACATTCCCCTGAACCAGACATTCACATACTCGTGGAATGACAGCGAAAACAATTCCGGAGAAACGCCGGAAACCGGAAAACGCGCCGAGGTAAAGTTCGGAAACAGAAAAATGACAGGATTCATTGTTTCTGTAGAAAATGAAATTCCAAAGGAATGTCCTGTTTCCGCAGAAAAAATCCGCTCTGTTTTAAAAATCATAGACAAAGAGCCTTTGTTTACGCCGGAAATTTACGAATTTGCCGCATGGATTTCCAGATATTATATCTGCTCAATCGGCGAAGCGATTTTTTCAATAATTCCATCGCGCGCAAAAAGAGAAATAAGCTGTCCGGGATTTTCATTTGAAGACGATATAACCGCAAAAAACACAAACCAGCTCAGCGATGAACAGATAAACGCTGTAAACGCTGTAATCAAGGCTGGTGAATCGGGAAGCGTTTCATACCATTATCTTTACGGCCCTACAGGAACTGGAAAAACAGAAGTATTTCTACAGTGCGCAGAATGGTTTTTAAATCAGGGAAAAGGTGTAATCTATCTTGTGCCGGAAATCGGGCTTACACCGCAGGTTGTAAAAGCCGTTACCGCAAGATTTGGAAACACCGCCGCCGTTCTTCATTCAGGACTTACGCCAAGCCAAAAATTAAGCGAATGGCGCAGAATAATGCACAAAGAAGCCAGGATTGTCATAGGTGCAAGAAGCGCGGTTTTTGCTCCTGTTCCGGAGCTTGGAATGATTATCATTGACGAGGAGCACGACGGCTCATACAAATCAGGTGAAACCCCAAGGTATCACGCAAGGCAGGCCGCGATGCACAGATGCACTGCGCTCGGAATTCCCCTGCTAATGGGAAGCGCGACTCCCAGCGCAGAAGCATGGCATCTTATGCAGACAGGAAGGCTTGTACGCCATTCGCTTACAAAAAGACTTGCCGGCGGCGCAATGCCAAAAATCCATATAATCGACCTTTCCACAATAGAAAATTCCGGCTGCATAAGCGATGAGCTTGCAGAAGAAATAAGAAAAACCGTGGAAAACAGAAAACAGGTGATTTTATTTTTAAATAGGCGCGGCTTTACCCACTTTTTCAGGTGTAATTCATGCGGATACGAAATAAAATGCAAGAACTGCTCTGTTCCAATGACATACCACAAAGCAGAAAACAGACTAAAATGTCATTACTGCGGCTGGTCAATTCAACCGCCAAGTTCCTGCCCGCAATGTTCAAGCCTGGACGTAGGCTACAGCGGATTCGGAACTGAATATATTGAAACAGAAACCCGGGTAAAATTTCCAGACGCAAGAATTTTAAGGATTGACACCGATGCCCTTACAAAAAAAGGCGAGCTGCAGGAAAAACTTGACTCATTCAGAAAAGGCGAATACGACATAATGCTTGGAACTCAGATGGTTGCAAAGGGCTTGAATTTCCAAACCTTCAGCTGGTCGGAGTTGTTCTTGCCGACACAAGCCTTCATATGCCGGATTTCAGGGCAAGCGAACGAACATTCAGCCTTATTACCCAGGTCGCAGGAAGAGCCGGAAGATACTTTCCGGACGGAAAGGTTTTTGTTCAGACATACAATCCTTACAAAGAGCCTATAAAATATGCGTGTTCCGGAGAAATTGAAGCTTTTTACAAGTATGAGCTTGAAACAAGAAAAATCCTGGGATTTCCGCCGTTCAGCAGGCTGGCGCGGCTGGTATTCAGAAGCGCGAAACAAATCCTCGCGGAAAAATTCGCGTCGGATTCAGTTGAGATTTTAAAAAAAATATGCGGAAAAACACGGATATAATAGGGCCGGCAGAGTGTCCGATTCTAAAGATAAGCCAGAATTTCAGATACCAGGTGATTCTGAGAGGAATGGACATCCGCATTATGCAGCAGGCAATCTCAAATTTGATGTACAACTACACTCATCCTGCGTCGGTTTACATTGAATTTGACATAGATCCGGTTTCGCTTTTATAGACCGCATTTTTTCAGACATGACGGCGTATTCCGTCGAATTTTATGTCATAAAGAAAAAGTCCCCTGGCCGGCGCGGTCGCACCGGCTTTAGAGCGGTCTTTCGCCTCAAGAATTTTTCTAAAGGAATCTTCCGGAGCATTCAGCTTGTCCAGGTTTACGAGCGTTCCTGTAATCGAACGGACCATTTTCCACAGGAAAGCGTTTGCCTCAATTTCAAAAACCACAATATCCTTGCCGTCCGGAAAAGATTTCTGCCTGAAAAAACGCGCGCCTTCCAGATACCTGAATGTTGAAAGGCTCTTATCGCCGCTCGCCGCAAAAGAAGCGCAGTCAATTTCTCCGGAAAGACACTTGCAGTAACTGTTCAGGCGCTCAATATCCGGCTCGTAGTTTACAAACCACGAATAGCGGCAATTGTTGGCAAGAATGTTTTGCGGCGTCAGAAAATACCGGTAAACTCTGCTGGTCGCACTCAGCCTTGCGTTAAAATTTTCCGGAACTTCGCACGAAGCGGTAATACGAACATCCTGCGGTAAAAGCGAGTTCAATGCGCATACGTATTTTTCAACCGGAATAGAATCAACCGGAGAGAAAAAATTTGCCTTTTGCGCAACTGCATGAACGCCGCTGTCGGTTCTTCCAGAACCGTAAAGAAGCACTGGAGTTTTGTGGAGTTTTTCCAAAGCATTTTCAAGCTCACCCTGAACAGTTCTGAAAACATTTTTTTTATCCGCCGAATCCTGTCGCTGCCAGCCGCAAAAATCGGTTCCGTCATACGAAACTGTAAGAAGAATATTACGCATACCGGATCCTTTAATTAAAATTCATCATCATTAAGCTCTTTTGAAAGAAGGTCGTACAAGTTTCTTGCCTTTTCGAGCAATGGACCCGGCTTATTTTTTGAAGATTTTCCAAGACCAAAAATCCTTGCAATCGCAGTTTTTGATTCGGAAAGTTTTTTAAGCCTAAGCTGCAAATCTTCCCGCTGGCCGTATTTGTACTCAAGAAGTCCGCAAAGATAAATAACTCCGTCCCATCCGTAGTTTTTATCCATATCCGGACCAAAATTATTCAATGTTGAAGTCTTTTCTGTTCGCGCGGTCTCGCAGAAATCGACTGCTGATAAAAAAACAGGGCCTTTCTGTACATGACATCGGAGATATACTTAAAATTGTGTCCCGGAACAGCCATGTCAAGCTCACGCGTAAGCCATGCCATCCGTAAAGAAAGGATCGCGCTCTTTATAGTCGGAAGATTATCAGAAGGCATTTTGGCATACGTAAGCAGAGCAAGATAATACATGGCGCAACCGTCATACAAAGAACGTTCTTTTTTCAAATTAAAATGAGGAAAAATTGTCCCGCATTTTTCGCGGCGCTCTTCCCTTGAGTCAAAAAGCTCATCAGCTGTATTTTTGTCCCGCAAGTCCTTAAAATCGCTCCAGAGCATTGCTGAACAGCAATACGGACAGGCACCTATTTCATAAATCAGAGGATAAACTCTGCCGAATTTTATGGAAGGCTCGAAAGTCCTGTGCAGGTCATCAGAAAGCTTTCCCGCAATCATTCGTCCGTTTCCACTGAGCATGACTTCTTTTTCAAAAGTTTTTTTGCATACAGGACAGGTGCACTTTTCCTTTGACCAATACGAAATCGCGGGTTTCTTTTTTTCACCGGCAGCAGTTGATTTTTTTACGACAGACACTGTTCCGCTCCTAGATTTTTTCAATGATTAAATATGCAGCCGCATACTCTTTTTCATGTGTTAATGATATATGAATTTTCGCATTTCCGCATTTTTTTTTAAACAATTCCTCGGCATCTTTCTGCAGAAAAAATCCGGGCTTTCCGAATTCATCATTTTTCACAAACACGTCCTGAAGCCTGAACTCAGCAAGTCCTGTTCCAAGCGCCTTTCCAAACGCTTCCTTAGCGGCAAAACGGGCGGCATAATGCTCAGCGGATGCCTGAAGCGAGGCACAGGTATTCATTTCCGCCGGATTAAAAAAACGCCGGATCATATTTCCGTCCTGAATCCATTTTTTTATGCGGTCGACCTTTACAATATCAATTCCAATTCCGTATATCATCCGATTCGCTATTCCTGCTTTTCTTCTGAGTTTTTATTTTCAGAGTTTTCTGTCTCTTCATTTTTCTGAGAATCCTCAGAATCCATGCCAGATTCCTCTGGTTTTGCGGATGAGTCAGACTCTGGTTTTGCGGATGAGTCAGTCTCTGGTTTTGCGGATGTGTCAGTCTCCGTTTTTTGAGCGACTTTCAGGAACAGGGTTTCCGCTGATTTATTTTCAACAGAAATACCGGCCGGAACTATTATTTCCACAGGAAGCTCGTATTCGCCCGGTTCAAAAATATCCTTCAAATCAACAAAAACGGTGTTGCTTTCAGGATTGAACGAATCAAGCGAAAGAACGGTGCCTGCCGCGGAAAAAGAAATTTTTGGAATTTCATCAGAAATCACAAGGTTTTCTGAAAGATTTATTATCTCCGGAACGATTTTTTCAAACTTCCGGGTTTCTTCAAGCGGTTCGATTATAACAGTAACTTTAAAATCGCCTTCCGGAAGGACTTTTATTTTTGTGTTAGAACCGGCGTCAAGCTTTGTTTCCAGAGAGAAACTTTTTGCCGCTCCATCCACAATGACTTTTTTTGTGTAGATTTGTTTTGTTTTTTTTACAATACGTGAAGGTCCTACAACTTTTACGGTCTCAGGAGAAACATCAAACCGGGAAATTTTATAGCCGTACGCAGGAGCTCCTGACGGAGCGACTTCAACAGGAATGTATCTAAGGATTTTTTCATCAAGAAGAACATTTACGGAATCTGTCTTTGAACGGCACTCAAACGTTTCAAGCATCTCTAGTTTTTCAGAAACCGAAACAAAAACCGGAACAGTATACTCACCAGGCTCGTTATAATTATTCAAATTAATTTTTGCGGAAAAATCGCTTTCCTGAACAAAAGCCATATTTTCCTTTGTAGTCGTAACCTGCACTTTTATAAATTTCGGAAGATTCGCAGAAGGCATCATCAGCCCTTCCGCCTCGACAGAGAGCGGAACTGTGAATGTTTTTTTTTGCAGGGAAGTAGTCCTGTTATAAATATAAAGAAAAAACGCAAGGATAAGACAAATGACTTTTGCAGCCCAGTTGTTTGAAATACGGTCAATCAGCTTGTTTATGTTCATCAATCGTGTCCTCCATATTAAATGAATCAGGCGTGATTTCCAGAAGATTTTCAAGAATTTTTGTCAAGTCTTTTACAGAAAGGTCGTAGTGAAGCTTTGAATCATAAGCAAGGCTCAGCGCGCCGGTCTCCTCAGAAACGACAAGGACAACCGCATCAGAAACCTCAGAAAGTCCGAGGGCAGCCCTGTGCCGGGTTCCGAACGTCTTTTTAATGTCGTACTGCTCGCTCAAAGGCAAAAAACATCCGGCCGCAACAACTTTTCCGCCCTGAATAATGCAGGCTCCATCATGCAGCGGTGTATCCATACCAAATCGTAACAAGAAGACTGGAAGAAAGATCCGCGTCAAGTTTTGTTCCTGACTGAATTATATCATCAAGTTTTGTGTGCCGCAAAAAAACCGCAAGCATTCCCCTCTTCTGCTTTGAAAGCATTTCCGCCGCGATAAGAACCGAATCCACATAAGTATGCTTTGAGCGGTGTCCGAAAGCAAACCACTGGTTCTGACCAAGACGAAGGAAAAGCTTGCGTACTTCAGGCTGAAAAACGATTGCAAGTCCGATTATTATTACAGGAGCGGCTGTCTTAAAAATCCAAAGCAAAGTATCAAGCTTTAAAAGATACGCCACAAAATATGAAATCAAAAGTATTACCGCAGCCTTTAAATCTGAATGCTGTTGGTCTTTACCATAACCTGATAGGCCTTGTAAAGGACAAATGTAAGGAAGCCTATGTCAAGCACCGGCCGCACAAAATTATAAACTGCAAGTATGTTGTCAATATCAATTGATTTCACTTTTAAATCCCCTGATTTTTCACCGTCTGAGCTTTTCCCGAAAGCCCGGAATTCAGCCTACCTGTTAATATACCCCAAGACTTTCAAAGTATCTACAGTTTCTTTAACATCATGGACGCGTACAAGCTGCGCGCCGTACATTACAGAAATCAAATCCGCCGCAAGTGTTCCGGCCAGACGGTCAGGAATTTCCCGGCCGGTAATCTGTCCGATACAGGATTTTCTGGAAAGCGCCATCAGTATTTTATATTTTTTACCGCAGAGCTCGCCGATATGCTTTATAAGAGCGGCGTTTCCATCCAGATTTTTTCCAAAACAGATTCCCGGATCTACAATTATTTTTTCAGCAGGAATTCCGGCTTTTTCTGCAAATTCGCACCGTTCAAGAAGGTAATTATTAACCTCGTTAAAAATATCTTTATAATCCGTATTCGACTGCATTTCAGACGGGATTCCCCTCTTGTGCATTAAAATCACAGGAATTTCTTTTTCCGCGCAGAAAGCAGCCATTTCAGAATCATCTTCCAGGGCGGAAATGTCATTCAAGATGTCCGCGCCAGCCTCAAAAGCCGCTTTCATAACATTCTTTTTTCTTGTGTCCACAGAAACCGCTATATCGGAAAATTTTCTGATTTTTCTATAACCGGAACTATCCTGCGGATCTCCTCGTCTTCCTCCACATACTCGCTTCCCGGTCTGGTCGATTCTCCGCCTACGTCAATTATATCCGCGCCTTCATCCGCCATACGAAGAGCCTCATCCGCGCCGCCGCGGCTTCCTTCCCAAAAGGAATCTTTTGTGGCGTTCACAATTCCCATCACCAAGGCCGGTAATTCTGTAGAAACAGTCCTGTTCCGAAGTTTAAGCTCAATCATTTTTTTTCCTTTACTTTTTAATTTTCAATAATTTTAAGGCCGCAAGGCGCAGGTCTTCCGGAGAAAGTCCCGCTTCCGCAAGAACCTGGCTTCTTGTTCCCTGATGATAAAATTCAGAAGGAAACGCCTTTACCGCGAATTTTTCAATTCCGTTTTCAGCGCACACGCGGGCAAGATATTCGCTTACTCCGCCGATTTCTATTCCATCTTCAACAAATATAATTCCGTCATAATTTTTAGCTAAATCAAGAAAATACTTCTCATCAAAAGGCTTTATAAAGCGAAGAGAATAAATGTCGCATACAACATCATCAAAAGAAAGGGATCGGGAGGCTGTAAGAACTTCTGAATACATTCCTCCAGTAGTTACAAAAAGAATTCTACGCGCAGAACCTTGCTCCTCGAACTGAACGGCAAACGAAGGCTCAAAATCCATCGCAGAAACAAAAACGCCCCTTCCCTCCTCGGCCTTTTCGCTGAACGCAGGAACTTCCGTAGGACATGACATCTTAGGGTATCTGATTACCACAGCCTTGTCCGACTGAACAGCATATTCCAGGCATACGGAAAGGTCTTTTGCAGATGCCGGAGACATAATCTTTATGTATGGAACAGGACGGAAAAGAGAAATGTCAAAAAGCCCCTGATGTGTCTCACCATCATTCGGCACGGCGCCGGCTCTGTCCAGAACAATCACAGCCTTAAGATTTTGAAGCGCAATGTCATGAATCAGCTGGTCTACAGCGCGCTGCATAAACGTTGAGTATATACATACAAACGGAAGCAAGCCTCCTCTTGAAAGCCCGCCGGCAAAAGTCACGGCATGCTCCTCGGCAATTCCTACGTCAAAAAAACGCTCAGGATAATGCCGCGCAAACATATCAAGCCCTGTTCCCTTGGCCATCGCCGCAGTAACCGCAACAATATCCTTTCTTTTCAGGGCAAGATCCATAAGGGCGTTGCTGAAACTTTCAGTAAAGCTAAGCGTATCGAACTTTTCAACAGTTCCATCACTGATTGCAAAAGGTCCAACTCCATGAAATCTTTCAGGATGGTCTTCCGCCGGGCTGTAGCCCTTTCCCTTTTTTTGTCAAGACATGAACCACAACAGGATGCTTCATATTCTTTACACGGTTAAAAATCGTCTCAAGGTCTTTTTCGTTATGTCCGTCAAGAGGACCTACGTATTCAAAGCCAAAATCCGTAAAAAGATTATTTGAAAGCAAAAGCCCCTTAAGGCCGCGCTTGAACCTGAAAACGAATTTTGTAAGAATCTTATTTATTCCTGGAATTTCTGGATAAAGCGGTCCACATTATGCCTGAAAGACTGATACGGAGAAGTCATCGTTATACGGCTAAGATAGCTGGAAATAGCGCCTGTATTGTGGTCAATGGACATCTGGTTGTCGTTAACAATGACGATAAGATTTTTTCCAAGCTGTCCCGCGTTTGAAAGGGCCTCAAACGCCATTCCGCCGGTAAGCGCTCCGTCGCCAATAACCGCAATAACTTTGCCATCCTGATGCTGAAGATCCCGGGCAACAAGAAGCCCCAGCGCAGAAGAAATGGAAGTTGAAGAATGTCCGTTGTCAAAATAATCATGCGGAGACTCTTCTTTTTTTGTAAAACCGGAAAGACCTTCGGCCGTTCTTAACGTTGAAAACTGCGCGTAGCGTCCGGTAAGAAGTTTATGCGCATAACACTGATGGCTTACATCCCAGATAATAGCATCCCGCGGGCTTTCAAAAACCCGGTGAAGCGCTATGGTAAGCTCCACAACCCCAAGGTTGCTTGCAAGATGCCCTCCGTTTTTTCCGACAACTTCTATGATAGTCCTGCGGATTTCAGAAGCAAGCTCCTTCAGCTGGCTTTGCGAATATTTCTTTATGTCGTCCGGCGAATGAATCGATGAAAGCAACACAATAACCTCTCACTTTAAAAAAAAAGACCGGGACAAAAACATCTGACCCGGTCTCTCAAGACATATCAAAGTAAACTACTTTGCCTTATGTCTATTTTTCTAAGCATCTTCTTACGCTTATGTGTCGCCATCTTCTGGCGTTTTCGTTTCTTTCCACAAGGCACGATGGCACCCCTCTACTAGTAAAGTAGGTCTATTATGTTACAAATAACAGCTTAGGTCAATAGACACAGAATGAATTTTTCTAAAAAAATACAGGCCGCAAATTTTTCTGAACTTCAATAAACATTTTTTCTTCATCAGAAGCATCTATTTTCACCGCCCCCGGAATATCAGCCATAAAGGTATACTGTTTTTTCGCATACTTTCTGCTGTCGCGCTGAATTTCCCGAAGCACGTTATCAGAATCAGAACGAAGCGTCCCGTCCTCGAAAAACCATTCCCTGTAGCCTATCGCCTGCATTCCGGGCGATGATTTTCCAAAACCAGAAGCGTAAAGGGAACGCACCTCTTCCTCCAGGCCGTTTTCAAACATCTTCACAACGCGCAAATTTATTTTTTCATACAGAGCCGCCCTTTCCGTTTCCAGCACCAGAACCTTAAAATCGTACAGCTCACGCATTTCCGCGCTCACCTTAAATGACGAACGCTTTTTTCCTGTTGAATAGAAAACTTCCAGCGCACGGCAAATCCTGTACCCGTCATTAACGTTTATCTTCAACGCGCTTTCGGGGTCCACCGCAGACAGTTCCGCGTAAACAGATTCATTCCCTTCCTTTTTAAGCCTTTCTTTTAATTGATTTCTTATTTTTTCATTGGAAACTGGAGTTTCTGGAAGCCCCAGAATAAAATTCCGTATATAAAAACCGGTTCCGCCGGCGACAAGAGGAATTTTTCCGCGTGAATAGATTTCGGAGCAGCATCTGTCTGCCATTGAAACAAAATCCGCGACGGAAAACTGGCTGTCCGGATTAAATACGTCAACAAGATGATGCGCGAGCTCGGATTTTTCAGCCGGATTCGGTTTTGCCGTTCCAATGTCAAGCCCCTTGTAAACCTGCATTGAATCTGCGCTGATAAGCTCAGCCCTGCCTTTAAAACAAGAGAGACTGCTTTTTCCAAAAAGTTTTATGGCTAAAGCAGTCTTTCCTGATGCAGTCGGCGCGAAAATAACAACAACCGGTATCCGCATATTTTTTATCTGTTAGATGTGTCTTCGATTCTGTAAGTTACTTTATTGCAGAAGAGCTGGCGCGCAGCCAGTGAAACAGCTTTTCCCGCATGACGCTCAACTTCCGGGTCGTCAATTTTTGACATCTGATACGCACGGCGGCTCGCCGCAACTGTTATCATATAAATATTATCTTTAAAACCAATCAACTGTTCCAAAGGAAAAATCGTATCCATTATTACCACCTCAATTAAAAATCAAAACAATATTTTTATTATATAGAAATTAAGGCACAAGGTCAAACAAAAGAAACTTTGTGTAAAAAAAAACGCGGCTTCCGAAGAACAACGTTTCCAGAAGCCGCGCCGACCGATTTTCACGGTCATCGGAGAGAGTTTATCAGCTTATTTACAAGCTGGTTATAATATAGCAACAAATTAAAAACTGGTCAATATTTTTTTAATAATTTTTTTCAGAAAAAGTCATAAATCAGTTTTATAAAAAAATCAAAAAAACACACTTTTTTTAAATTTTATTATTTCACCTGTTGACACTTTTTATATTTTATATATTAGTGAAGCATTCACGAAATGCAGGGGCTATTAGCTCAGGTGGTAGAGCACCGCCCTTTTAAGGCGGCTGTCGATGGTTCGAGTCCATCATAGCTCACAAAAAGACTGTTCACTGGTTGAGCAGTCTTTTTTTTTTGTTTATAGTTGATTTATGCCTGAATCATTTTTTACCTTGGCTACAGTAATTTCCGTAAAACCTGCCGGAAAAAACAATTCTTCCGTAACTTTTCTTACACAGAACGAGGGAATTGTTTACGCAACTCTTTACGGCGGTCCTAAAAGCAAGATGAAATCCCTTGTATCGCCATGGAACACCGGAACAGTTTATTTTTCTGTAACGAATCTGGGAAATTACAAGATTTCAGATTTTGACGTAAAAACCTACAGGCTTACTTTCAGGGAAAATCTCCTGAAATTCTGGGCGGCATCGCTTGCGGCAGAAATCGCAATCAAGACAAAGTGCGCAGGAAGCCCTGCAAGATGCTGGGCGCTTACAAACGGATTTCTTGACGGCCTGGAACTTTGCACAGAAAACGACCAGAGCATGGCTGGTCTTATACGTTTTTTATGGAGATACCTTGCCCTGCTGGGAATTCAGCCGGATGCCGCGAACTGCTGCTGCTGCGGCAGAAAAATAGAAAACGGCGCTGTTTTTAACGTTGCGGAAAACGGATTTTTCTGCAGGAATTGCGCCCAGAACAAAAGTCCGCTGGAAATCCCGCAGAACGGAATAGAATATCTTTCCGGAATTTCCAGCCTTTCCCCAAAAGACGCAAGGAAAGTTCCTTTTTTTAAGGAAAGCGTTTCTTCTGTAAAGCAGCTTATTTACTTTCTTATTGAAAACGCCTGCGAAACGGAGCTTGTTTCTTTAAAAACCGGCAGAGGAATTTTATAGGCTGAATTTTTCAGCCTGCGCGGAAATGAGCAAAGCTGTGGCAGGGATTGGAGGGGCACCTGCTGTTCCTGCGCCTTGCGCAGGAATGAAACCCCGGAAAGCCCGTTTTTTGAGCGTTTGCCTTAAGCAAACGGTCAAAAAGCCACCCATAAGGAAAAGAAAATATTTTTTTAATCTTGTTTGCGTATAATCAACATTTAATGTAACATATAGGCAGTTAAATTCTGTAAAGTTACTTATTGGAACGGGTGGATTTTATGAGGGCAACAGACATCATTATGAAAAAACGCGGAACTTTTGTCCGCACAAAAGATGGAAAAGAACTTAAGGGAAACACGGTTCTTTCTGCAGAGGAAATAAAATTCATAATAGACGGATATGTGAACGGAACTATTCCTGACTACCAGATTTCGGCTTTTCTGATGGCCGTTTATTTTAATGGAATGACTTTTGAGGAAACCGGAATAATGACTGAATGTATGCTTAGATCCGGAAATGTAATAGAGCTGCATGGCTATGAAAAATCCGGATTGACAGGCCCTTTTGTTGACAAACATTCCACCGGCGGTGTCGGTGACAAAATTTCCCTTCCGCTTGCCCCGATCGCCGCCGCCTGCGGAATTCAGGTTCCAATGATGAGCGGACGCGCCTTGGGTCATACCGGCGGAACTCTGGACAAGCTGGAATCCATACATGGATACAGAATAAATCTTTCTGCGGACGAATTCAGAAAAATAATCGCTGAAACCGGCTTTGCAATGACCGGCCAGACAGAAGAAATTGTTCCGGCGGACAGGCTTCTTTACGCACTGAGGGATGTTACCGGCACTGTGGAATCTGTTCCGCTTATAACCTCGAGCATTCTTTCTAAAAAAATCGCAGAAGGTTCTGACGCCCTGGTTTTTGATGTAAAATGCGGTTCCGGCGCGTTTATGAAATCACTTCCAGACGCAGAGCTGCTGGCTTCTTTTCTTGTAAAGACAGCGCAGGCCATGGGTAAAAACGCAACCGCCTTAATAACTGACATGAGCACACCTCTGGGGCTGAAGACGGGAAATTTTCTGGAAATTGAAGAAACCCTTGACTGCCTTAAAGGAAACGGGCCTGAAGATGTTATGGAAGAAACCTATGCCCTGGCGGCAGAAATGATTCTTCTTGGAAAAAAAGCGGCCACCAGGGATGAGGCGGCACAAATGGCAAAAAACGCCGTTGAATCCGGCAAGGCCTATGAGCTTTTTATGAAAAACATAAGGGCTCAGGGCGGAAACCCCCAGGAAGTCGAAGCTCAGTATGGAAAGAGAAGAAGTCCGTTCAGGACTGAGCTGCGCGCTGATAAATCGGGATATATTTTTATTGAAGCATATAAAACTGGTCTTGCCGGCGTTGCTTTGGGCGTCGGAAGAAACAAGACTTCTGATCCGGTCTGTGGAGATGCGGGCATTATCCTGCACAAAACAAGCGGTTCTTACGTAAACAAGGGCGATGTTATAATGGAAATTTTTGGCAAAGACGAGGCTTCACTTGAACCTGCGAAAAAGCAGCTGGAAGAAGCGGTCGCCTATTCCGACGCGCAGCCTGAAAGAAAGCCGTTAGTCTATAAAATAATACAAGGACGGCTTTAATGATTGCCTCGAAAAAGAATATCTCAAGGATAATTCTAAATTGAAAAAATTTAATAAAAAAAATGTCGCCCGCGATGAGGTGATAAAACTTCACTCAAAATTTGGACTTTCACAACTTGAAGCCTCGATTTTTGCGCGGCGCGGAATCACGTCAGGGGAATCGCTTATGTATTTCCTTGAATCCGACAAGCGTTTCATGCATCTTCCGTTTGAGTTCAACAGCATGGAGGACGCTGTAAGCAGAATTTCAGACGCAATTGACGAGGGTGAAAAAGTCCTTATCTTTGGAGACAAGGACGTAGACGGAATTACCAGCACCGCAATTCTTTACGGATATTTAAAATCCCAGGGACTGGATGTTTCATGCAGGATTCCTGTGGGCGATGATTCCTACGGTCTTTCCATGGAAGCTGTAGATACTTTTGCAAAAGACTACGGCTCGCTGATAATAACGGTTGACTGCGGAATTTCCAATGTCCAGGAAATTGCGCATGCAAACGAGCTTGGGCTCGACGTGATTGTTACAGACCATCACAATCCGCCTGCAACGCTTCCAGACGCGGCAGTTTTTCTTGACCCGAAGCTTGAGGATTCCGGCTACCCTTTCAAGGATATTTCCGGTGCGGCGGTCGCATTCAAACTTGCCGAGGCGCTGAGATTCAGAAAATCGGAGCTTTTCGGCCAGGACATCGCGCTTTTAGATGTGCAGAAACTTTCAGACGGACAATACAAGCTTGACATTTTAAAGACAAGAAACCTTGTGAAAAAGCAGAGCTATTCAAAAATATTTGAGCCGGGATTCGGTTCTGTCGCAGACACATGCCTGCCGTCTGTTCTTCGCGGACAACAGATTTTGTGCTGGAACAAGAAAATTGTCTCTTCGTATTTAAAAGATATTTTTGGTTCCGGCGTTGAATTTGAAATGCTTGACATGCAGCAGGAAATTGCAAAGGCAATTCCCCATGTCATGGGAAAATCTCTGGCGCAAATCAAGGAAATGTCGAAATTTGCAAAATATTCAGAAACTTCAATAAATGAAATTGACGGTTTTTACAATATTTTTGTAAGTTTTGCCGAGCTTTCCGATTCACGCATTTTTCCGGAGCATACGGCGGACGCCGCGCAGGATCTGCAGCTTGTGGGAATAGCGGCGCTTGCCGATATTATGCCGATGCAGAACGAAAACCGTATCTTTGTAAAGAATGCCCTTAGCGCAATAAACGGCGGAAAAACAAGAAAAGGAATAGCGGAACTGATTGCAAGGCTTGATCTGGCCGGAAAGGAAATCAATTCCACAGACCTTTCGTGGAAACTAATTCCGGCCCTGAACGCCTCGGGAAGAATGGGCCAGTCAAATGTAAGTCTTGAGCTTCTTACCGCCGGTGATTCCGCAGAACGGAACAGGCTTGCGGCGAAAATAATGGAACTCAACGAAGACAGAAAGCATTACGTTTCCGATGGTGAAATGTACACCGCAAGGCAGGCGGAAGAAAATTTCCATAAATTCAATAAAAAACTTTGCGTTGTTACCGATGAAAAAATAAACCGGGGTGTAACAGGAATCCTTGCCGCTAAAATAATGAACAAATACAACGTTCCTGCGATTGCCATAACATTCCTTGACAATATCGCGATAGGTTCAATGAGGAGCTGCCGCTCTGTTGTGGCGACCAATTTTCTTAACGCGTTTGGCGAAGGATTTTTTATAAATCACGGCGGACACGACGCGGCGGCCGGATTCAGTTTTACTAAGGACAAGCTCAACGAGTTTATGAAAAAAGCATGGATGATTTCCCGCGGCTTCAATCTTGATGCGGAGGATGAAGCGGTGAATGTTGATGCGGAACTTCCCGCCGAATACATAACGCCGGAGCTTCTGGAGCTTGTAGACAAATTTGAACCTTACGGAGAGCAGAACAAGGAGCTTGTGTTTGTCTCAAAGAATTTAAGGCTCCAGGATGGAATTCCAATCGGAAAATCACAGGTGCAGAGCTTAAAACTTATTTTTGACTGCGGAAAATATAAATTCCCCGCGATGTTCTGGGGACAGGCTGAACGCCTTAACAGAGATTTTAAGACCGGAGATAGCCTGGACGTTCTGTTTACGGTTTCAAAAAACACATTCAAGGGAAATGTGACGCCGCAAATGATTCTGATTGACGCAGAAACAAAAAACGACATGAAAAATGCTGATTAAAAAAGTAAACGAGGAGGCTCGCCATCCATGGCTCGCCGCAAGTTTTGTAAAAACTTGGCAGTTTTACGTACTGACGCGGTGTTTTATAGGGGGAAAAAAATGAAAAAAATGAAAAAAATTATAGCAACGCTGGCGGTTTTTGCCGCCTTCTGCGGAAGTATTTACGCAGGCACGGTTTCGTTCCAAAACAATTACTGCAGCGGAACAATAGCTTACAACGAAAAAGCAAAACCCGGAGAAGCAATCTGGGCAAGGCTGAATATGAAGATTGAAAAAAAACGTAAAAATTCAGCCGAACCTGTGGCGGTTCTCCAGCTCATGAAAGACAACATGAAGATTGACTCTGCAAAATTCTACCACCTAAATTCAAAAGGAAAAAGGCAGACGATGCCGGAGATGCTCGCAGGTGTTCCGCTTTCGCTATGGCTTGACACAAATCAGGATTATTCCCTGAAAGTCATTTTTCAACAGGAACAGAAGATACTCCTAAAGAGGCGATTCTTCCGTTCACCCTTGAGAATGTTGAATGGCCAAAAGAAGTTATTCCGCTTGATGAAAAAAATTCAGAAATCAAGCAGAACATGGGACCGGAACGCCTTGCACAGATTGAAAAACTGAACGGCATACTTGGCACTGTCATGGAAAACGATGTATACAGCATAAAACCGTTCATTCAGCCTGTAAAAACGGACAGATATACGGCGCATTTCGGAGACCAGAGAATCTACAGATATTCAAATGGAAAAACCTCGACCTCGCCGCACTACGGAAATGATTACGGTGTACCGGAAGGAACAGATGTATCAGCATGCGCAGAAGGCCGGGTTGTCATGGCTGAAAACAGAATTTCCACAGGCTGGTCAGTTGTAATAGAACATCTTCCTGGACTTTACAGCCTTTATTACCACTTAAAAAGCCTGAACGTAAAGGAAAACGATTATGTAAAGGCCGGAGAAAAATAGGGCTTTCCGGTTCTACAGGGCTTGCGACAGGCCCGCACTTGCACTGGGAAGTAAGGCTGAACATGGCGGCATTAAAGCCGGAATTCTTTATGCAAGATTTTACTCTGAGCGGACAATAAGCTTGCCGTTCTCGGCGAAAACACCGTAAATTTTTCCAGTCTCACATTCGGAAAGGCTTACGGTTGTCTTGTTCACTGCAAAATAGAAAATCCTGAACAGACCTTTACGCTGGAAATCATCAGCGCCAAGAAAGCATTTATGTTCTTTTACAAAATAGCGGACTATATAGGAGGTTGAATTCCTCTTGAAAAAAGTCCGGCTGACCGCCACAGAATTTGTTCCGAAAATCCGTTCAGGAAAAAAATATGTCTTGTTCAAAAAAGAGGCGTTCCGAAAAGTAACCGCAAGATAAAGCTGCGGCCACGAACGCTCTACAGCCGCAATCTCAGAACCGCTTCTGTCAAGAATAGAAATTTTTGCGCTGACAGTTTCCCCATCCGGCGTTTCGCTTGAACCGAAAAGCATGATTCTTAGAATTTGACCGTTGTCCTGGGGAATTTTCTGGACAAAATAATAGCACTGAAGATAACCGATAAGCTGCAGAAGCAGCATAATTCCTGCCAGCGAAAAGAGAATTCCAAAAAATACCCTGCGTCTGCAGATTTTCCTTAAAGTCATATATTATCTTCCAATTAACTTCAGGAACTGCTTTTCATCGATAACCGGAATTCCGAATTTAACAGCCTTAACATTTTTAGAAGAGCCGGATTCCGTGTCATTCGTCACCAGATATGACAAATCCTTTGTGACGCCCGACTTGCAAGTTCCTCCGTTTTCCTTTACCAACACCTCGGCTTCTGCCCGTTTCATGGCAAAAAGCTCGCCGGTAAAGCAAAAAGATTTTCCGGAAAGTATGCCGCCGTCCGCCTGCCTGATTTTTATTATATTTTTTGAAAGAAAAAGCATTTCTTCCCTGTTTTCAGCAAGCCCTTCGACCGCAATCTTTGCCATTGTCTCTGCAAAACCGTAGATTTTTGCACATTCATCTTCGGTCATGGCAAAAAGTTTTTCAAGAGTATTGAAGCCTGCCGAAACCAGTTTTTCAACCGTAGTTTCCCCTATCCCTTCAATATCAAATCCTGCCACAAAAACTGAAAGCGGCAATTCCCGCTTTGACTGGATTGATTTTATGACTTTTTGGGCGCCAAGAGATTTTTTTTCATTCGCAATGCTTTCTTCGTTCAAAAAGAACGGTGTCAAGTCTTCAACGGTAAGAGAATACAAATCTGAAATTGATTTTACCCTTCCGCTTTTAAACAACTGGTTCAACAGAGTTTCGCCAAGGTCACGGATATCAACCACGGAATTCCATTTCATAATCTGATGAAGAATCCGTTTTTCACAGGACTTGTTCGGACAGAACAGCCGGCTTCCCTCATCAACAAGAGGAGTTCCGCAGCATTCGCATTTTTCAGGAATTTTCACAGAAGACTCAGAGTCTTCCCGCTCGTGAATCACGCTTTCAATCTTCGGAATAATTTCGCCGCGCTTTACGACAACAACCTTACATCCAATTTTTACGCCAAGAGAACGCATTGTATCCGGATTCGCAAGGCTTGCCCTCTGAACAACAGTTCCGTTCAGGGCAACCTCATCAAAAACAGCAACAGGAGTGTATGTTCCGCCATTTATGCTCCATTCCACATCCCTTAATGTTGAAACGGCCTCTTCAAGACTGAATTTAAAGGCGATCTGACGGTCAGGGCGGTTTCTGGCCGCATCTTCGTAGTTTATCTTTCGTTCCTTTATAACAAGACCATCAATATCATATTCAATCCCAGCGCGTTCTTCCATAATCCGCGCCCTGTAATCAATTACTTCCTGCGGATTTTTTGCAATAAAAAGAGGACAGACGTTAAACCCGATTTTTTTCAGCCATTTGACTTTTTCTTCTTCGTCCGAAAAAGGCTGGGTGTCAGTGGCGGACCATGCGTCGTAAGTAATCAGCTTTAAATATTCACAGCCATCGCCATCTTTCTTTTCATAAGTCCGTTCGCGGCGTTACGGCAGTTTGCCTTGTCAGAGAAGCGTTCGGCATGAACTTGGTGCGTCATTATAACTTCACCGCGTACGCCGCCTGTGTAATCCAACACATTAAAATCAGAGTCGACAAGAACAGAAAGGACTCCCTGCATTTTTTTTGCATTGACTGTAATGTCATCGCCAACAGTTCCGTCGCCGCGGGTAACCGCATGAACCAGAGTTCCATGCTCATACTGAAGCTCAAGGCTTGCGCCGTCCAGTTTGAATTCCACAAGATATTCTTTGTAAACGTGCTTTTCCGCCCAGGCTAAAAACTGTTCCGGCGAAGCGGCTTTTTCCTGACTGCCCATCGGCATAACGTGGCGCAGTTTTGCAAAATTACCTGAATCAGCGCCGATTTTTTTTAAAATCTCATTTTCGGGGTCAAGGCTTTTCAGCTCATCCCAAAGCCGGTCAAATTCTGCGTCTGAAATTTCCCCCTCGCCATCATAATAACTTTTTTGATAGCGCTTAATAAGGGAAACCAATTCTTTTACCCGCAATGCCTTTTTGCTTTCAAGGGCAGCGTCGTTTACATCAAACAAATCATTCATCTTTTATAAAATAAAGCTCGTTTATTATATGCTCTTTTGCAAGACCCTTTTTTTCAAATTTAGTCTTAGGCCGCCATTCCTGATGCTCAGCAAAACCGCTGTACTTATTGTGAAGGCCCGGAGTACAGCTGAGCTGGTCCAGCGCAAAATCCGCATATTCCTGCCAGTCCGTAACAAAATAAAGATACCCGCCGGAAGCAAGTTTTTTTGCAAAAAGATCTGTTCGCGGACGTTGAATCATCCTTCGCTTGTGATGACGTTTTTTCTGCCACGGATCTGGGAAAAATATATGAAAACCATTTACAGAACCGTCAACAACCATATTTTCAAGAACTTCGAGCGCATCGTGCTCAATTATATAAAGATTCTTCAAATCCCTTGAACGGATTTCGCCAAGAAGCTTTCCCACTCCCGGTGTATGAACTTCAATTCCTATATAGTTTATATCAGGATTCTGCTCCGCGATTATCGCAGTGGCAGTTCCCATTCCAAAACCTATTTCAATCACAACCGGATTTGTGTTTCTAAAAATATCAAGAAAATTCAACTTTTTATTTTCATACGGAATGCACCAGACATTTGAAAGTTCAGCGTAATCCCTTTCCTGAGCGGCAGTCATTCTGCCGGCACGAAGAACATAAGTTTTTACCGCACGATAAAACGGATTTTTCGAGGACACATCCTCAGAGCTTTCCACAGTTTCCTGTTCTTTTTGCAATTTTTCGTTTCCCATAAAGTCCTTTTTTTATTATTTATTTGCTTCAGAATTTGTTTTTTTATAGACAGGCGGCATTATGCACACAACAGAACTGTTTGTTCCTGTGTAAATTTTTCTGTAATAATCCGCTTTTTTGTCAAAATTAAAAATTTTAGAATCTTCTGTCCAGTTCTGCTTTTTAGGGCCAAAGTACAGAAGAATATTTTTTTCTGTATAAAGGGCATACAGCTCTTTTGAATTTTCCTGAACCAGCTGGACCGCTTTTTCAGCAGTTGAACCGGCAAGTTTTTCATCATAGCTAATCAAAAAAGCAGAAGAAACTTCTTTTCCCTGGGCGTCCGCATAGAAAAAATCGTAAATTCCAGAAGGAATTTCCATTCCGTCCGGCGAAAGGAATTCAGCATAGCCTGACCACTGCTTTTTGTCGTTTGCAAAAATCGCAGGCGTAAGGCAGTTCCATTCAAAATCAGTTGAAAGATTTTTTACCCGGATGCTGCTTACACGGCGAACTTCGCTTGAAATTTCTGCAAAAGCGGCAAGCCGCGACGAAGGAGTTTTTGTCTCATCCTGAAAATCGAAAACAACATAGCCTTTTGCAGACACAAGCTCAGGTTCAGAATCAGAGCAACCTGAAAAAAGTAAAATTCCGGCTGTAAAAAGAGATAAAACAAGTCTTGATAAGGGCAAGTCTTTCATACTAAAAATTGAAAATAAGGTTGATAACCGTAAGATCACTGGTAGAGAACTGGTTTACAATTGACTCAAACTTTACATTAACCTTCTTACAGGCATCATCAAGGTACGAAAGATAATAAAGGCCAAGGTCTGTGCCGCCGCCGTCAGGTGTTTCCCTATAGAAATCAATAAGAGTTCTTTTATTTGTGTCAGCGCTTGCCTTTGTCTCGATATTTTCCTTTACTTCCTGGAATTCGTCGTCTTTGTTGTACAAAGTAATCTGAAGCCTTCCCTGTTTTCCGATAGAAGTAGAACCGCCGCCGAGCTTCCATGAAACTGAAACAAGAACCCTTTTTTTCTGAAGCTCCTTTACGATTTTTGAACGGACATCCGGATCGACCACAAGAGCATTTATATCATCGACAGTCGGATACATGCTCTTAGCTTCTTTGCGGATATTTGTATTTTCATTATTGAGCGCGAGCTCCATCACCATTACGGAAATGTATTCTGCAACCCTTGATTTTTCCATGTATTGGGCAAGGATATTTCTGATTGAAACAATCATATCCTCAAAGCCTTCTTTTTTATAGAACAGAGTGATGACATACCAGTTCTGAAGGCTCATGCGGTTCATAAACTTTTCAGTCATCAGCATATAAATATTTTTTTCTTCTATTGAATAATCCTTATTTTTGCGGATTGAATCCCAAACCGGCTCAAGGATTTCAGTGCGGGTTTGCCCTATCACTTTGTCTTTGCTCATAAGGATTGAACGCAACTGCTTTTCGCTCATATTTGTTTTTTCATCAATAAGCTGCGAAGCATGCGAGCGGTTATATTTACGAACGCAGTCACACTGAATGATTGCAGAATAAATATCCCGGTCAAACTGCTTATAAAGAAGGGAATATACAATAATTTTTGACAAATCCATTACTTCCTGACGTGAAGTAACAAATTCTGGCATTGAAATTTCAATTTTAGAAATATAATCCAGCATCAGCATCGTCTGTATAGACTGTGGTGAGAACTGGCGCATAGAAATGCCGTATTCCTCTATATTATCAGCAAGGCGGAAACGTATCAGCTTCTTTTTGTGGCTAATAAAATTTGACACTCCATCTTCTGTAAGAACCACCTTCAAAGGCAGCTCAATCATCATTTTTCTACCGGATGCACTCATCAGCTCTTGCTTTCTCCTAAAGTATAACAATGCAAATTATAACTTAGAGTTCTTGCAATGTAAACCATTATTATTATAATCTATAAAATATGAAGAAAAACAGTTTTTTTTTCATTTTATTTGTAGTCTTTCTCGTTTTTTTGCGCAGTTTTTCTTATTCAGAACAGAAAAAAGGCTGGGATGAATGCAACAATCTTCTGATTTTTCTTCAAGCAAACGACTACCCTGCCGAAAAAAATCCGATTATAAACAATACTTCCGCGGAATTCCCATTCAACATAAAAATCGTTTTTTTTCCAGAGGCTTCAAAAACCTCAAAAAATATCATGGATAATTCAGAAGAAATTGACACGCTGGTATTTCTTTTTTCAATTGAAGAAGTCCAGCAAAACTATGATTTTCTTCTGAAAATCCTTGATTCCATAAGAAATTTTTCCAGGAAAGGAAAAATCGAAATACTTTTTACTTATAGCGACAGAACTGCGTCCGAAACAGAAAGCCTTATTTCAGGAACAGAAGTTTTTGCCGAGCAGATTGAAGACTCAGACAATCACGCTGTAATCTGCGTAAAACTGAACAGTCCGCAAAACAGCATTCTTCCCGGCGGAGGCGGAGACTGTTCCCCGGCATGGATGATCCAGCTTATTTCCGGAAGTTTCCACGAAAACAATATGTTTTACCGCCTAAAAGGCGGAATTCTGAACACCCTGCACCGGCTGGAAATCTTAAAGTCCGACAGACAGACTGGATTTTTTTTAAAAAAAGGAATTCCTGCCTGCGGAGTTGAACTTTACTCTCCAACGAAAAATGAAGAATACAACGAAAGGACCGCAAAATTTATCTCGTCGGTATCATACAACTTTGACCCGGAAAATACGATTAAATGGGACCGTCACAGCCGGCCGTTTACTTTCTTTAATTACACTGTCCTTCTTTCTGAAAAATTCACGGTCATCCTTTTTATTTTTGTTTCAGCGGTATGCCTGTTTTTTCTGTGCGAATTTTATTTTATACGGCTTTTGCAAAGAAAACTTTTTTCAAGGCGAATTTTAAAAAAATGGTATCTGCTTATATTCTGCCTGATATTCACCGTGATTTCATTCTGGCTCGGACAGTATGCGGCGCTTTTTTTTCAAAAAATACTGGGCAGCTCAATAATTTCGGCGTATGCGGTTAAACTGATTTTCACGTTCCTTTTAATTTCATGCACTTATTTTTTATTTTTCAAGCTTACAAGAAATTCCGGCTACAAACTATTTTCCATGCTTATAAATGCAACCGGAATATTAAACATTTTCCTTTTTTCCGCCCTTGATTTGTCCCTTTTTTATCTTTTCGCCGCAGAATATTTTATAATCGCTGTAACGCAGAAATTCAAGAAGATGCCTTTTCTTATCACATCGTTTTTTCTGATGGCCGTACCGTTCCTTCCGTATCTGATAGAATTCTTAACCTGCGCGACAGAGGATTCTCTTGAAACAATTCTTCTAGCCTCCCCGCTTATAAACACAATTTTTGCCTTTGCGTTCATTCCGTTTGAGCTTATGTGGTTTAAAATTTTAGGGCGGCTGAATTTTATCTGGAAGAGCGTTGACAGCGGAAAGAAAACTTTTATAAAACAGAATTTTATTGCAATTTCAACCGCATTCCTGATTTTCGCCGTAATCCTTATTTCCGCGACAGCCTTTATGCCGGATGAATACAAACGTCCTGAAAAAAAACCGCCTGAAACAGAAATATCCGGAAATTCAGAAAGAATCCATATTTCATACTACGACCAGGATTTTTTCGGAGACACAATCAGAACTTTTTCCGTCAAGCTGGAAAATCCGGAAGAAACAGTTTTCATCAGAATAAAAGGAAAAAATGGAAATCCTGTTCTTTATTCAGATGAGGCGTACTATTACGACGCTTCTGAAAAAAATGCAGTTTTCCGGCTGCCTGTATGGCCGCCCGAAGAAATGACATTCAGCTACATAGCGGACATTTTTCAGGAATCAGAAATAATTGTCTCAGAAACGAATTCTTCAGACAGCGGCAAATTCCTTGTTTTTGAAAATTCAATGAAAATTCCGGCAAAAACAGCCCATGAAGAAAAAGGAATCCGGCAGTGAAATATGCAAAATGTTTTCTTCATATAGATATGGACGCTTTTTTTGCTTCTGTAGAACAGCGCGACCACCCGGAATGGAAGGGAAAACCAGTTATTGTAGGCGGACTTCCGGGAGAGCCTCGCAGCGTTGTGTCAACAGCATCATACGAGGCCAGAAAATTCGGAGTTCATTCGGCAATGCCGGTATTCAAGGCAGTAAAACTTTGTCCGGACGGAATTTTTACGCACGGAAACCACAGGCATTACGCTGAAATTTCCATGCAGATTATGCAGATTCTTTCAAAATATTCACCGGATTTGCGTCAGGTTTCAATCGATGAAGCCAGCCTGGATCTTACAGGAACGGAGCTACTTTTTGGCGAGCCTGATGCGCTTGCACTTAAAATACAAAAAGAAATTTTCAACGAGACAAAGCTTACGGTTTCTATCGGCTTAGCGTCTAACGCATACCTTGCCAAACTGGCAAGCGAAGTAAATAAGCCTAACGGTTTTTTTGCGATTCCCATGGGACAGGAGGAAAACTTCATGCTTTCCATTCCGCTAAAAAAAGTCTGGGGAATCGGGACAAAAACTCTGGAAAAACTGAACAAAAACGGATTTTTTACAACAAAGGACATTTTTCTGCGCTCAAAAGGCTTTCTTATTTCCGTATTTGGCGAATGCGCCGGAACGTTTCTTTACAATTCAGTCCGTGGAATTGAAACGCCCGCGAAAGGACCTTCAGCACATTCAATAAGCAGCGAAATTACATTTCCCGAAGACATATCAAATATATATACGGCAGAAACCGCTCTGATGGAACTTTGCCAGTGCATAATGTTCAGGCTTTTAAGGGAAGAATCTTTCAGCAAAACCGTATTTTTAAAAATCCGCTACGATGACTTTTCAACATTTACTTTCCAGCAGACTTTCAGCGATTATGTAACTTCAAGCGATGACTTTTTTGAAAAAATAAAATCCGTTTTTGAAAAAAAATATGAAGAAGGACGAGGTATAAGGCTTCTTGGGGCAGGACTTGAAAACATCCAGGGAAAAGACGCGCCTGTTCAGGAAGTTCTGTTCGATTTCGGAGAAAAGAAAAAGCAGGCTGTGGAAAACGCAATCTTAAAACTTTCTTCAAAAAATCCTGAAATAAAAATTCAAAAGGCGCGGACATTAAACAACAAAATGAAGGCGCTGCCCTTGATTTTTGCAACGCTCCTTTTATTTTCAAGAAAAAATGCAGATGCGGAGGATTATATTTCAAAAAATAATTCAGAAAGCGCAGGCTCAATAAACTCGCCTTCTGAAATGCTTCCGTTTCCAAAAGAATCTCCAGGCTCGCTTTTTAATTTTAACATAAACGACAGTGAAATTGTATTTCTTGCCGACGGCTGGTGGAACATAGAAACAGAAGGCCGGCTGAACGCAACTTACAGTTCTAAAAACGGATTCAACAGCTCTACGCCGAATTTTGTATTCAGGCAAAAGGCGGACCTTTCATTTCTGTTTATGCTGAACAGGCAGTTGTTTTTTAGCGCAAATTTTGCCGATGAATTTACAAAAAACACAATCACCGCTGGTTTTTACGGGAAAGACCAGAATCCTCTAAAGGAATTTAAAATCTCCAACAGAAACATTGTTTTTCCAGATTATTATTCGATGAGCCTTTTTCAAAGAAGCATTGGCGGCGGAGAAAACCAGGCTCCGGGAATTTCAGCCCGCTTTGAATCACCCTTTTCAAAAAAATGGACAGCAGATTTTGCTTTCCGATACGATATGAATGAACAGCGCGATGCCACTTTTTACGGAAAAAACAGCGTAACAACCGATTACATTGAACTTTCAAATTTCATGACAGGGCAATTTTTTTCGCTACCGGAAAAGCTGATTTCCTCCATAAAAGAAATTTATATTGAAAATCAAACCGGAAACTACACCGATGAAAAAAAAAGAAGGTTCAAAAAACTTTCAGAAGATGAGTTTATTACAGTAGAGTCAAAAAAACTGCTGATTATTTCCGCGGATTCAGGCGGAACAAAAAAGAACGGAAAGAAACCGGCTGTTCTTGCGACATTTTATAATCAGGATTTAAAAACTGCGCTTGGCAGCTACAGCGACACATCAGGCGGAAAAAATATTTCATTTTTAAAAGAAGTCCAGGAAGTTTTCGGCGAAAAAATAAAACTTGAAAAATATACAAATTCGCTTACCGGCGTCATAGAAAATTCAGAAGCCCTTGTACTTCAGGAAGCGACCGGCTTTTCTCCTTTCTTATGCGCAAACTACTATGACTTGGGAATTTCTGGCTCGGCAAAAGTAAAAATCGGAAACATACATTCAGAGGAAAAAAACAATGACTTTTCTATAGAAATAACGGAAGATTTTGAAAATTTCATTTCTCCGTCATTCTTGAACACAAAGCATGCTTTTGCAAAAATTTTTATAAACGACAATACTGAGTTCGAATTCAGCGCAGAAAACAGATTTCCGCTTGCAAAAAAAATTCCAGAAGCGTATCTGAACACTTCTTCCGGAATGGATTTAAAAATCATCGTTCAAAAATACAATCCGGTCTCAACGTTCAACATAGGAACAAACGCCGAAGCAAATTCTGTAAAAGTTTACAGGAACGGAATCTTAACTTCCGGCGCAGAATACGATTCTGAATCTGGCGCGGTAAAACTGTCTTTTTCAGTTTCAGATATGGACAAAATTTACATAACATGGAACGAAACTTCCGGCGATGCAAAATCAGGGGCGCTTGCAGGCCAGGCCGCATTTAAATATTTTTTCACACCTGATTTTTCAGGAGATATTTCGATTGCCGCCGACTGGACAGTCTCACCATTCGCCGAATTTTCAGAATACAACAGAAATGCGGGCGGCTATGCGGCTTTTTCCGCAGGGCTCGATTATTCAACAGAAAACTTAAAATTTTCAACTGCGCTGGCGGCGGTTTATGAAAAACAAGACGTTACTGACAAATACAGAATCGAAGGATTTGATGACGCTCAGCCTGCGACCTGGTATCTTGAAAAAAATTCCGGGCTTGATTTGGAAAATGAACAAATTCCTGCGCTGAATCCACGTCCGGACTCTTCTGAATCAGGAGAAAAACTAAAACCAGCTCAAAATTTTACAGTTACCGGCTCATGCTCAACCGGAGAAAAGGATTCGCACATCTCTGGATATAAAATTCCGCTTGAATGGAATTTTCCGTCAGGTTCAGACAGTTCCAAAATCAGCCTTGCAGATGCCTGGGCCGCCTGCAACATAAAACTTCCGGCAGGAAATATTTTAAAAAATTCTTCGGTTTTCAGAATTGCCCTGCAGCTTGCGCAACCTCTTCCAAAAGCAGTTGACGTCTACCTTCAGCTTGGAGTCCACGCAGACGAAAATCCAGATGCAGAAGAAACTGAAAAAATTCCAACGTGGAAACTTAATATCAACAAAGAAATTTACGCAGGGTCGCAAGACGCGGATAAAAACATTGCAAACGGCTGGCAGACGGTGGAAGTCAAGATTACAGACTACGACAAAAGTTACCTTGCTGTCTACCATGATGCCCGGCTTATAGTAAAGTCAAATTCTGAAAACCCGGAGCTTTTCCACGGAATTATCTATGCAGGTCCGTACGAAACAGTTCCTGAAGGTCTTTCTGTTTCAGCGGCGGACGAAGCGAACATAAAAACTGAACAGATAAAGGACAATTCTGTTCCGGAGAAAAAAACTTTTAATTCTGATGACAATTTTTCACAAAAAATCTCGTGGAATTTCGAGCCGCCGGTTGATGAGCAGAAAAAAAACATAATAATTGGAAAATTTTTAAACGAAACCGACATTTCTTCGTACAAATATTTAAAATTTTTCTACAAAAAAACGCAAATTTCAAAGAATTCAGCCTTATTATGGACAAAGATGCGGTGATTCTTTCTGAAAACGGAACGGAAGCCCTTAATTTAAAATTCAATGGGCAGAGCCTTGAACATTTTAACAGAACAGACGGAAAATGGCATTCGCTGGAAATAAATCTACTTGATAAATCCGTGAGTATTGACGGAACTGAAATTCCTGGCGAAAACTTTTCCATTTCCATAAGGTGGAACAAAATGCCTTCCAGGCTCAAAATCGCTTTTACACCGGCGGAAGACAAGGGTGAATTCTGCATGGACGAATTTTTTCTTGAAAAATCATCGGCGGCGTTCAATTTTCAGAATATCTCAAAATTTCAGGCAAAAAGAAGCGGAACGCTTGTAAGCGCAAAAAATTTTCCGCTTGTACAGGACGCAATCTTTCAGACTGAACTTGAATGCGGAACTTCCATTCCGGAAGAAAACGATTTTAACAAAAACGGATTCATACATTCCGTTTCATCAGCAGAAATCACACTTGCGACAATAAAATTTTACGCAGACGCGGATTTTTCTTCTGATGAGGAAAATCTGCTGGCTTCCGCAAGCCATTCTGTAAAAACAACAGAACCTTTGCTAAAAATTCTTGACGCTTCTGATGAATTTGTATTCAACAGGACAGACTCTTCAACTGAAAAAGCTTCGGAAGCAGTCCTGGACTTGAAAAAACTGAAAATTCCTGTTTCGGTAAATATAAAATCAAAAGGCGAAAAGAACAGATGGAATTCGTCAAATGAAATGGAATCCGGAATTTCGTTCAACCTGAACAAGGAAAAATGGAACGCGCTGTTAAAGACGGAAATTTCAGCCTCGCAGAAAATTCCTGCAAAACAGGAAGAACTGGACAAAATAAACTCGCAGAATTATGCAGAAAATTATGCGGACGCGACGTGCTTCTCATTTAATTCAGGTTCAGGGGAAGCAACACGAAGAAACGTCAGGGCAAAAGTTTCCGCAAGGATTTCTGTTCCATTTATAAAACTTTCGCCGGAGATAATTTTTTCAGCGCACGAAAAATATTCAGGCACAAATTCCGCAAAACACGAGGACAGCCAGATTCTTGATATTTTGATTCCGTTCAGCATAAAAAAAACAAACTTCACTCTTAAATATTCAAAAACAGGAACAAAGACTGAGGCGGCAGAATACGGCGGAAACTACAGAAAAGATTTTGAGGAACTTTTTGATTCTATGAAAAGCAGCGCCTGGTACTTCAATGCGGCGCCTTTCCAGGATTTTTTCGACACAAATTTTTCTGATTCTATCTTTAGCCACGTTTCTAAAAGCGGAGCGGAAAACCTTTATTACAGCGGAAAATACACATTCAGCTTAAAAAGACCGCTTTTTGCAGACGAAAAAGATTTTTTTATTCCCGCCGCATTCGATTTTTCGTCGGAACGCAGAATCACGGCCGCCTCGGATTTGAGCGGATTTTACATTTTAAAAGCTTCGGCATTAAATACACCGATGAATATTTTCGGCTCGCAAAGCAAATCTGGATTTTTCAGATGGTTCAAGACAGACGAATATGCAATTTCTGTTTCAGGAACTGTAAAAATTCCTGAAACCTCGCCTTCTGATGTGCTGTGGAATTTAAATTTTTATGCGCAGGCAGGATTTTACATAAACGATGCAGACATCATAAGGACTGGCTTTGAGACAGAAATCTCTCCGGAATCAGAATGGAAAATCACGGGAAGCGCACGCTATAAAAGGCGCGTCAAAAGAAACCTTTTGTCTGAAATAATAAAGGCCGCGGACAAAAAAAAGAATAAAAAGCCAAAACTTTCCAGAACAGACAGCATAGATTTTACCCTGAACTACGATTCGGAAGACGATTTTATAAACCAGAATTATGATTTTGCGCATAAAATTTCAGCAGAAATATCAGATTTTATTTCTTTTGACTGCGGATTTTCTTTTTCACTTGACTTGAAAAAAGAAACAACTGCCTTCGGTGTTTCCGGCACAGCAGGGGGAAAAATCACTTTTTAGATTTTTCCGCCATTGTCCGGCTGTAGCCTTTTCATGGAAAAAGCCGCTCTTACGCATAAATCACTGGAGCGGAGCAAAATATCCGCATTCGTCGCGGCCGCTGCGGTTCAAAAGGTACGCCTCTACTTCCACAGGAAGATATTTTTCCCCGAAATTTGTTGAAAGCACCGATGTATAGGAAAAAGTATAAAGTCCGCTCGGAATATCCACAAGGTCCCCGACAATGCCAGAAAGCCCCTCCGGTCTGAAAATGTAATATTCTTTTCCCGGTGTGTTCGACACTATGTAATCAAGCTCCTCATCGCAGGCATTTTGAGTCAAAAGCACCGAAGCCACAGAAATATGATTGTTATTAAGAAATGCCGCCGTTTCAGAAAGGCTGTATTTTTCAAACGCGTTAAGGGAAACCTTTCCTGCGGAAATAATCACAACAGCCCGCTTATGTTCCGCGTTGACAAGGTCGTTTGCCGCAAGCCGCAACGCCAGGTCAAGAGGAATTTCGTCAGAAACAGGATTTTTCAGCGCGGCGACATCAAACTTCAATGCGCCGGAAGGCTTTCCGGAATATTCAAGCGCAGGAATCTTTGACGCAGAAACAATCTTCAAAGTTCCGCGGTTTTTCATGGATGCGGCGATTTCCCGGACCGCGGCATTAATCTGCTCGCCGAATTCAGAAGAACGCCGGCTGCGGTCAATAAGCAGGGTTATGTCGGAAAACTGCGAATAAGACGAAGATCCAAGATACTTCAGCTTGTTCACAGGCCTTTTCTGCTCAGTGATATAAAAATTATTTTCGCCGAGACCTACGACAGCCGAGCGGTAACGGTTTTCTACACGGACATCAACGAATACTTCAGGAAATTTCGAGGCATTCACTTTTTCAATCTGCACAAAAAGTCCGCCGACCAGCTCCTGCATTTGACATAACATAGACTTCATTTGAAATGACATCGGAAACAACAACATTCCCGTTCACGTCAGGAACAGCGCACGTAAGCCGGGCAGGAGCATTTCCTGCGCTGATATTCTCAAACACCGAGCCGGAGCCTGAATCCACAGAAAATACCCTGTTTGAGTCACATACCACAAGGTAGTCATTCCACACACGGAGCGATTCCGGATGCTGAAATGTCTTTTCCGGCACAAGAACACGCTGAAAATTTCCTGCCAGGTCAAATTCATATATTCCGCCAAAAATGTTGTCCGCCACATAAACGTTTTCACCAGCAACGGCGATTCCAGTAGGTCCTTTCAGCCCCGCAAAATCATCCCGGGCTGCTCCAAAACAAAAAAGTCCTTTTCCATCCCTGTCAAAAACCGCAATGCGCCGGTTTCCATAATCAGAAACGTAAATGTTCTGCCTTGAATCCTGCGCCGCATACTGCGGACCGACAAGATTTCCGACCGCGCGGCCTTTTTTTCCGATATATTTTATAAATTTTCCTTTTTTATCAAGAACGCAAAGCCTGTTTCCTGCGCTTTCCGTAACAAGCATAGTTCCGTCTTCCAGCCGGATTAAATCCATAGGACGGTCAAAACCGTTCATTGGTCCGGTAACCCTTGAGACAACAGTTCCGTTTATATTCAGCTTCACAAGCTCATTCGAACCGTACGCCAAAACCCAGACAGTTCCGTCATTTTCCGGAAGAACCGAAACTGGTCCGCTAAAGACCATTCCTTCACCGTAAGAACCGGAAAACGCGCCCGCCTCCGTGTATCTTGCATTGAAATCAGAACGGAATGCGCCTGTGCGCCGGTCCTGCACAATTTCTATTTTATTTTTCAGAAGAAGCCCGCCGTAACCGTTCTGAACAGCCTTGCTCCAGCTCTTTACAGCAGTTCCTTCCATTCCGGAATGGTAATAAGATTTACCGAGCCACTCCAAAATAAGGGAATCATTCGGCATATAGCCCAACGCTTTCAAACTGCATTACGGCATCGTTGAAAGTTCCCCTGTAATAAGACTGCACGCCCCGCCTGAATTCCTGGGCCGCAAAGCCTTCTTCGGCGGTCCTTACATTGCCGCTGTAAAGTCCCGCGCTGGACGTCTGCGAAAATACGGAAAAAAACGAAAACGCAGAAAATACAAAGGCAATTACAATCTTTTTGTTTTTTTTCATTTTACGCTCCTGATGAACGGAATCAATCTATGGTTCTCTGAAGAATAAACCGTTCCTATAAGGTTCCGCAGCAAGGCGTATCATTAGTTCCGCGCAAGCTCCGGTGAATACGCCAGATGCAGCTATCATGCACCGGCAAGCTGAACTTCCCGGATATGCTCTGCGATTATCTCGTTGTCATTATCAATCTGTTCCGCCATTTCAAGATACTTTCTGGCATCTTTTAGAAGACCGAGCTTGTAGTAAACATAACCCAACGAGTCAAGGCATGCAGCCGAATCCGGAGAATTCTGCACGGCCTTCTTGCAGCAAGAAAGCGCTTTTGTCAAATCCCGGTTTTCTGTAGCCAGAACATAGCCGAGTCCGTTCAGCGAAGTAACATTATTCTCGTCAAGCTCAAGAGATTTTTCATAATAAGAAAGGGCGACATCAATCTCCTGCTGCTCCCACGCAATAAAAGCCATTGAGGCATATACGGAAGCAGGCTTATAGCCGCTTTCAAGAAGCTTGTTCAGCTCAAAGGACGCAAGCCTTTTTCGTTTTGATTTTGTGTAAATAACGGCAAGAATAAAGCGGCACTGCAAGACACGCTCAAGCTGCCCGCCTCCTGTCACAACCTGCTCCAGATACAAAAGAGCATCCTCATACCGCTTAAGTTTTGTGTAGCACAAGCCAAGATAATAAGCGATTTCCTGGGAATCCAAACCGGAGTCTTCCGGAAGCGCCAGAAAAAACGCCAAGGCATCAGAATATTTTTTCTGATTATATAAATCTATTCCCTGGAATAAAATATTTGTATCGCCCATAGTCCCCACCACCTTGACTAAGATATGACATTTTCCGCCTGAAAAAATCCTTTCAGAACTCTTCTATTCTATAACGAAAATTTAATGCCGTCCACAGCACAGGCCACAGGTTCCGCATTTATAAGGGAAACAGAAACCTTTCCGTTCACAACGGCATGAAAATCATTTCCTTCCGCGTATACAGAAAGCGGAACTTCGCCGTAAAAAACAGATTCAAAGGAGCAGCCTTTTTCGCCGTCATTTTTTTCTTTTATCTCAACAACATCTTTATAAACCCTGTGCGAAAGCCGCGGGCAGAATTCCACGCCCCCATATTTAGGAAGGGAAAGCGCATTCACACTTGCAAAGGCAGACGGAACATTCACCCTGCAGAGCTTTATAAGATTTTCAATATTTTTGGCAGCAAAATCCGCCATAGGCTCATAGATAAAAACATTTTCATCCGCAGCCCCGGAAACAAGATAATGACCTTCGCCGACCGGCTGAATGCTGAGCGCAATTCCCGGAACTCCCATCATAACCGCCTGACGGGCAGCGGCGCAAGTACCGGAATAAACGACATCTGTGCCAATATTCGCACCGGCATTTATACCCGAAATAACGGCATCTATTTTTTTTGGAAAAATACATCCGCTGAGCGCAGCCACAACACAGTCCACAGGACTTCCGGAGCAAGTCCATTCATTTTGCGAAATTTTCACGAAATCCAGAGAACTGAACGTCATTCCATGCGAAACGGCAGAACGGTTTCCCGACGGAGCAATAACATAAACCGCATGGCCGTCTTTCAAAAGCCGTTTCTTTAGGACTTCAAGGCCTTCAGCTCCATATCCGTCATCATTAGTAAGAAGAAAAGTCATATCAGTTTTTTACAATCCTTGCGCCGTCGCTGGAGTGAACTTCATAGCAGTCTGTCTTGAATCCAAAGATACGCTCATATTCAGAAAGTTTCTGCTTAAACGGATCAATATCCTGCCCGCGGATAAACGCGTAAAGGCAACGGCCAAATCCCTTGCCTGTAAGACGTCCGCAGGTCACCGGATTTCTGATAAATTCAAGGTTCGGCTCAAGCTCACTAACCCTTTTTAAAATCCAGTCAATTTCCGGACATGAAAGGTTAAAATAATCCCTAAGGCTTTCATGGCTATGGTTCACCGCGCGCGCAAACGCATAAAATCGTCCTTTTTGCAGGCGTTTATCGCATCCAGAACATCCTGATGCTCGCGCATAACGCAGAGGAGCTTGCGCTTTGTATCTTCACCAACGACAGAGAGCTCCTCATTTATGTCCGTAACATCGTTTATATATTGCCATCCGCCGTATACATTCGGTTTTGACTCCCTAAGGTCTCCAAGAACCAGCGCATTCTGAGGCTCATAAAGGTTTTCCCGGTTCCAGAGCTCATAGCGCGGAACTTTTGCATCCACAAGAAATATATGCTTTCCGCTGAATTCAAAAGGAACTAAATCCCATGAATTCGTTGAATAATTTGTCACGATGAAATTTCCTTTTTTTGCAAAAAGAGCCGAAAAATTATCCGCGTTGTGGTTCACCTGCTGAAGGAAGATTTTGTTAGCGCGCTCAATCACCTGAATAAGCTTATGTCATCACAGTTAAGGTTAAAAAGATTCCAAATTGCCTTTGCAGCCGCAACCTTGATGGCTGTAGTAACTCCAAATCCGGCAGACGGAAGAATCTCGCTGAAAACTGTAATATCCATTCCGCCCAATTCATATCCGCCGGAAGTAAATCCATAGATAACAGCCTTCAGCGCATTCGCCCACCTGTCCTCTTTCTTGTATTTCAACGATGCCACGGATGTTTTTTTCCTGTCATCAAGCTGGGCAAAATAAAAATGCGCATAGGAATCTTCCCTTCTTGAAATACCTACATAAACAGGAAGATCCACCGCCATAGACAAAGTCTTGTCCTTAAAGAACCATGTGTTCTCGCCAATAAGATGGAAACGTCCAGGCGCAGTAGCTACAACCTGCGGATTCACACCGTATTCTGAATTATGTGCCTCGTTTAATAATCTCATATAAGCTGACTTCTTACCTTTCATTAATTATTGTTTTTTTATTTATATACTGTTAATATTAAATCAATGAGTCGTATTTTACAAGTTTTTTGTATTTTTTTATCAGCCGCAACGCTTTCACTTGGAATTCCAAACGAACTTTACCTTCTTGGCTCGCCGTTTCTCGGTTTTTTTTCGCTTGTTCCGCTGTACATTGTTTTTGCAAACACAAAATCCTACAGGGATTCTTTTATATTCATGTTCCTTCATGCAGGAGCGACACACCTTATGTCAAGCTACTGGCTTGCGTATTTCAAGGATTTTGCGGCGCTGACGCTTGGAGCTTCTGCCGCGGGAACTGCCGTGGTCGGCGGACTCTGCGGACTTTTTTTCTTCATTCCCTTCAGCAGGCACGGCGGACCGGGAGACAAGAAAGCCGTTTTCTTAAAGACGGACACAGCGTTCACTTCGTTCAAAATATTATGGTTCGCGCTTTGCTACGTAACCTACGAATGGGTCAAGTCAACAGGATTTCTTGCATACCCATGGGGAACTCTTTACCAGACGACTTACCACATGAAGATTTTTGCGCAAATCGCCGATATAACCGGAGTTTACGGAATAACTTTCATTATGGCAGGCTTTGCGGCACTTATTGCGGAAGGATTCTGCCTGTATTTTTCAAGATATACGGAAGAGGCAAAGCTCCGTTCGGCATACAGCTACCTATGCACAGCGTTTGCCCTGGGCGCAGTTTTCGCAGCATCTTTTTTATATGGAATCTTTCAATATGCAAGGCCGCGTCAGCCAGTAAAAATCGTAAACACAATAATGGTTCAGCAGAACGCCGACCCATGGTCGGTCTCTTCCGATGACAAGACAATACTTTCTTCCGAACGTCTTACACAGGAAAAACTTGACGAGGCAAAAGAATCCGGAAAATCCGTAGACCTTATCGTATGGAGCGAAGGCTGCCTTAAATACAGGTTTCCCCGCTCAATACCGCACTACGAGTATCATCCGATTGAAAAACCGCTTATCCCATTTATAAAAGAGACAGGAATTCCTTTCCTGCTGGGCGGCTCGTACGCTCCTTCCTATGCAGAAAAGCACTTTAACGGAGCGCTACTTTTTGATGCGGAAGGAAATTTCCGCGGCGCATACCCAAAAAACCACCTTGTACCGCTTGCGGAGGCAATTCCGTTCGCAGACATAAAGCCGGTCGCAGACTTTTTCAAAAAAGCAATAGGCATTTCGGCAGGATGGTCCGCCGGCGACAAGTACACGATGTTCAAAATTCCATGCAGCTTTCCGGAGAAAAGACTTCCGGAAGTCTCAAACATCATCTCGCTGGAAGAAAGCTACGAAGAATCACTTGAAGAAAAAAAGCCTTTTGTGACATTCAGCGCGCCTATCTGCTACGACGATGCCTTTCCGGATGTGTGCCGCCCGCTTGTAAAACACGGCTCAGAATTTTTTATGAACATAACCGATGATTCATGGTCAAAAAAGAAATCCGCAGAATACCAGCACTTTGTAATTTCATATTTCAGGGCGATAGAGCAAAGGACGACTCTGGCGCGCTCCACAAACGCAGGCTGCTCGGCAGTTATAAATCCTGCCGGAAAAATCGTTATGAAAATGCCGCTTTTTAAGGAGCACGCGGAATTTGTTCAGATTCCGGTATTTAAAAGGCAGACTACAATATACCAGAGATTCGGGAACTGGCTTCCGGTTCTTGCGTTTTTAACAATCCTTGCTGAGATGACAAAAACATTTATTACAAAAGACCAAAGTCTTGTAGTAAAATCAGAAAGAAAATTATTTAAAAAAAACAAAAAAAATAAAAATTCTGATAAAATAAAATAAAAAACAAAAGGAAAACAAAATGCGCTGCCCATACTGCGGAAGTATCGATGACAAAGTCATAGAATCAAGAACAATGGCGAACGGAGAAAGCATACGAAGGCGCAGGGAATGCATTTCCTGCGGCTACCGTTTCACCTCATACGAAAAAATAGAGGAAAAACCTTTTATGGTCATAAAAAAGGACGGAAGCCGCCAGCCGTTTGAACGAGCCAAGCTTGCGAAGGGAATCGAACGCTCGTTTGAAAAACGCTCCGTAGCCACAGGAACAATTGAAAACATCGTCCTTGAAATTGAAGACGAGGCCATCATGAGCGCAAGGACAACACGCGAAATTTCAACACAAAAAATAGGGGAAATAGTCATGCGCTGGCTTTACAAAACAGACAAAGTCGCATACATACGCTTCGCATCCGCATACAAGCACTTTGAAAGCCTTGAAGAATTTATAAATGAAATAAAATCCGTAGAGGAAAACAAACAATGAGCGAACAGTCAGTTTTTCCAGAATGGCGCGCATTTTTAGGCTCTTCAGAAGATGAGGAAACCAAAAATGTCATCAAAGCGGTAGTAAAACGCTCCGGTGAAATAGCAAAATACGACCGGAATAAAATAAAGAATGCCATAGACAAGGCTATCAACGCAGTGGAAAACCATTTTGACCCGGAAAGGGCTGAAAACCTTACAGACTTCGTGGAAGAAAGAATCCGCGTTCAGATGGCAGGAAACCGGGCCCATTCGATTCCGGCGATAGAAGAAATCCAGGATATTGTGGAATCCGTATTAATAGAAAACGGCGAAGTCGAAATTGCAAAGGCATATATAATCTACCGGGCGCGGCACGAAGCGATGCGCGGCTCCTTAAGCCTTCTGGACATAAACAAGACGATTGGCGGCTATCTTGGGAAAAGCGACTGGCGCGTACAGGAAAACGCAAATGTAAACTTTTCCCTGGGCGGTCTTATACTGCACAATTCCGGGGCTATAACAGCGAACTACTGGCTGAACAATATATACACAAAAGAAATCTCAGACGCGCACAGGCACGCGGCGTTCCACATACACGACCTTTCAATGCTGAGCGGCTACTGCGCCGGATGGTCCCTGCGCCAGCTGATTCAGGAAGGGCTCGGCGGCGTTTCAGACAAAAACTCCTCAAAACCAGCGGCGCACCTTTCAACGCTTGTAAACCAGATGGTGAATTTTCTTGGCGTTCTTCAGAACGAATGGGCGGGAGCGCAGGCTTTCAGCTCCTTCGACACGTACCTTGCGCCTTTTGTAAAAAAAGACAGTCTTACGGAAAAACAGGTGCATCAGTGCATCCAGTCATTCATCTTCGGAATCAACGTGCCGAGCAGATGGGGCTCGCAGGCTCCTTTTACAAACATAACGCTTGACTGGACCTGCCCTGAGGATTTAAAAAACAAAAAAGCCATAGTCGGCGGAAAAGAACAGGATTTCACCTACGGCGAATGCCAGAAAGAAATGGATATGATAAACCGCCATTTCCTTGAAATAATGAAAGAAGGCGATGCGGACGGCCGCGGTTTCGGCTACCCTATTCCTACATACAACATAACAAAAGATTTTGACTGGAACAGCGGGAACGCAAAAATGCTTTTTGAAATGACCGGTCAGTATGGAACTCCATATTTTCAAAATTTCATATCATCAGACCTTAACCCGGACGATGTCCGTTCAATGTGCTGCCGGCTGCGGCTCGACAAGCGCGAGCTCAGAAAGCGCGGCGGAGGACTTTTCGGATCGGATGAATTCACAGGCTCTCTTGGCGTTGTAACAATAAATCTTCCGCAAATCGGTTATCTTTCAAAAAACAAAGAAGAATTTTTTGCGCGACTGGACCATCTTATGGATCTTGCAAAAGAATCCCTTTGCATAAAAAGAAAAGTAATACAACGGCTTTATGACGGCGGACTCTTTCCGTACACAAAGCGTTACCTGAAAACCCTGGACAATCACTTCAACACAATCGGACTTTGCGGAATGAACGAATGTTGCCTAAACTTCCTAAAAGTCAGCATCGCGGACAAGGACGGCAAAGAATTCGCAGAAGAAATCCTTGATTATATGAGAAACCAGCTTCAGAAATATCAGGAAGAAACCGGAGAGCTTTTCAACCTGGAGGCAACTCCGGCAGAAAGCACATCATACCGCCTTGCAAAACACGACAAGGAGCAGTATCCGGATATAATCACCAGCGGCAGGCAGGAACCGTTCTACACAAACTCCACGCAGCTTCCAGTAGATTTTACCGCAGATATTTTTGAAGCGCTCGACCATCAGGAAAGTCTCCAGACAAAATACACAGGCGGCACGGTTTTTCACACTTTTGTAGGCGAACAGCTGAAAGACTGGAAAAGCACTGCGAATCTTGTAAAAACAGTCTTTACAAACTACAGGATTCCGTACCTTACTATTTCACCGGTGTACTCAGTATGCCCTGTCCACGGATATCTAAGCGGAACTCATTTTGAATGCCCTAAATGCAGGGAGGAAAGACAAAAGCAACTTCTTGAAAAACTGGCGGCGCTTGAAAATGAAAAAAAGGAACTTTACAAAAAAAATTGAAAACAGGCCGGCCGGAAAATTCATTGACACCAGCAGGGCTGGCTGCTAAATTCAACTTTGAGCATATTTTGGGGAAATAAAAATTTCGGGAGGAATATATGCGTACACTTGAGGAAATTGAATCTGAAATCGCAGAGACAAAGGCAGAGCTTGCGGATGTCCATGGAACGGAGACAGAAGTATATTCAAGAATTGTAGGTTACTACCGCGCAGTACGAAATTGGAACCGTGGAAAACGAGACGAATTCGAGCTAAGAAAAATGTTTTCAGCCGAAGGCGGTTTTTCCCCTGAAAAAAACATAAAAACTGAAAAATGCCAGGCACCCCAGGGCGTCGGAATACATAAAAAAGAATCAGACGCTAAAAAAGACGCGGCGCTTGGAATTCCAGTAAAAAACAACGGATATTACGAAATTTACACAAGAAAAACCTGTCCGAACTGCCCTCCCGTATGGAATTTTATGAATAAATCAAAACTTGCCGGAAAATCCGTCGATGTGGACTCAACGGAAGGACTTGCAGAAGCCGCGGAAAAAGGTGTATTCGCCGCGCCCACAGTCATTTTCTACGACAAAAACGGAAACGAAACAGCACGCGGACACAATGTCGAGGAACTTGAGGAAATTTTCCTAAATATTCCTGTCGGGGCATAAAGGCGATGCTTATAAAAAACGAAAATGCCGTCGGAATTCTTGTAAAAACAACGCTGATTGATTTCCCGGTCTTGTCGCAAGCACAATATTTCTGCCCGGATGCAACCTTAGATGCCCATACTGCTACAACGCGGAGCTTGCCAAGGGAATCGTGCCGGAGGAAAACGCGGTTTCCCTGAACGAACTATACGAACATCTGAAAAAAAGAAAAAATGTCATATCGGGACTTGTCATAAGCGGAGGGGAAGCCTTGCTAAACCCGCATCTTAAAGAAATAATCCTTACCGCAAAAGCTTTTGGCTACAAAATAAAGCTTGACACAAACGGAACGCTTCCAAAAAAGCTTGAAGAAATAATCTCTTCAAATGACACCAAGCCGGATTTTATAGCAATGGATATAAAAACATCCCCATTAAAATATGAAGAAAAAATCACAGCGGCAGCAAACCTCTGCCCTGTCTCCGAAAAAATCGCAGAATCTGTAAAAATAATCTCAAAATATCCGGCAGAAAAGCGGGAATTCCGGACAGTCCTTGTTCCTTCAATCATAGAAAAAAAAGACATTGAAGAAATCTCTTCCATTTTGCCATCCGATGCGGAATGGAACTTTTCACGGTTTGCAAATGAAAACTGCCTTAATCCGGACTTCTGCAAGATTGCCCCGTTCACAGACGAAGAATCCGAGGAATTCGTAAAAATAGCGCGAAGACGTATTCCAAACGCAAAAATCAGATGATTTTCAATTTTTTTTGAACTTTAGATATTGACATTCAATAGAATTATGCGATAGAATCATAAACATCGTATGGCGATGTAGCTCAGCAGGTAGAGCACCCGGCTCATATCCGGTAGGTCATAGGTTCAAGCCCCATCATCGCTAAAAAGACTTGCTTCCGCAGGTCTTTTTTTTTGCCGCATTCGTTTTTTATGGCAGCACATTCAATTTTCATCTCAATTAATAAAACTCAACATTCGGACTTTTTATATAATTTTATACGGTTTTATATGACTTTATATTGTTTTATACGATTTTATATAAAAGTCGAAATCTGATTCCATGAGCAGGACTCGGAATGACGCAGCTTATTTACAACCACTCTAAAAAGATTTATTATATAGAAATGGAAACATTTAAAGCACCTTTTAAAGGCCGTTCATTGTTAAATTGGATTGAATGGACACCAGAAGAAATTGAAACATTGCTGAACCTTGCCATTCAGGTAAAGGCAGAATCTCATCGCGGCGAAATTCACCAGCGTTTTTTAGGAAAGACGATTGCCCTTATCTTTGAAAAGAGATCAACACGGACAAGAAGCTCATTTGAGACCGCTTTCGGCGAAGAAGGCGGACATCCGGTTTTTATGTCCACAGACGACATTCAGCTCGGCGGAAAAGAATCTGTCCAGGATACTGCGCGCGTTCTTGGAAGAATGTTCAGCGCGATCGAGTTCCGCGGATTCAAGCAGGAGCACGTTGAGCAGCTGGCAAAATATTCAGGAATTCCTGTAATAAACGGACTTACGGATGAATTCCATCCTACCCAGGCACTTGCAGACATCATGACGCTGAAAGAAAATTTTGAAACAATAAAAGGTCTTAAATGGACTTTCTGCGGCGACGGAAGAAACAATGTGGCGCGCTCGATGATGCTTATCTCGGCAAAGCTCGGAATCAATTTTTCAATTTTCAGCCCGAAGGAGCTCTTCCCTGACCAGGAAATAATCAATATTTGTGAACCTTTTGCAAAACTTTCAGGTGCAAAAATTCAAATCAGTGATAAAATGGATGTTGTGGAAGGTGCGGACTGTCTTTACACAGATGTCTGGGTTTCTATGGGAGAAGAAAAGCTGAAGGATCAGCGCACAAAGCTGCTGCGGCCTTTCCAGGTAAATTCAGAGCTTATGAAAAGAACCGGAAAGGAAAACACCATCTTCATGCACTGTCTTCCAGCCGTAAAAGGCCAGGAAGTTACAGAGGATGTGTTTGAAAGCACGGCGAGCCGCGTATGGGACGAAGCTGAAAACAGAAAGCACACCATAAAAGCGATAATGCTGGGATTAATTTAATTTCAAGCATAGGCGATTACTATTTCTAAAAAGGAGATGACCATGAAAAGAATCATCCTGACACTTTTAGCATTAGCAACCATAGCAACAGCCGCATTTGCAGTACCAGTTGCATACAACGAAACCAGTGAAAAGAACTGGACATCAATGTCTTATGACTATATTCCTGTCTACAAAGTTCTTGAAGGACAAGAAGCTTTTGTTGTGATTTACCAGAAAGGTAAATATGGCGTCGGAAATACAACCATTCCTAAAAAATGGGCGTACACCACAAAAGACAGCTCTCTAAAACTTAGAATAAGGGCTTTGCCAAGAGGAAAACTAAAGCCGTTCCTTACAGTTGTAAAAGACAACGGCGAATTCAAATACACAATTCTTACTATGCCAATGGATAAATCAAATGCAGCCTGGGGCGTTGTAGAAAGCGGTGTAAAACTTGACATTGACAAGGATTCTTTAGAATCTCTTTACTGATAATAAAACCGGGCTGTTAAAAAAAGACAGCCCATTTTTTTATAAAACGGATTTTTTACCTCATGAAAACTATACCACAAGAAAAATTTAACGCTTTTAAGTCATTCATTGAAAATCATGACTATTTTTATATCGCCGGGCACAAAGAACCTGACGGAGACTGCATCGCTTCCTGCATAGGGCTTTCAAAGATTATAGAGCGATTCAACAAGCCGTATGTCCTTTTGAATGCCGGACCTTTCAAAAGAGTGGAAATAAAAAAATACGCAGATTTTTTTACCGGCAAAATGGATTTTCAGACAAATGAGGAAAGAAAAAGAACCGGACTCATAATATGCGACTGCTCTGAAATTTCAAGGCTAGGAGACATAGACGGCGACCTGACAGGTTTTGACACATTTATAATAGATCACCACAAAACAGCAGAAATTCCAGACGATGCGAACTGCATAATTGACTCAACCTGCCCCGCCGCTTCAATACTGGTACAGTTCCTGTACGAAAATCTTGCCGGAGAAATTCCTCTGGAGCTTGCGGAAATCATTTTCTTCGGAGCGATGACCGACACAGGATTCTTCAAATTCCTTTCTCCGAACGATGCGGATGTTCTTGTCGCGATTTCAAGACTTGTAAAAGCCGGTGTAGACCCGCGAAAAACCTACGATTACATAACAAGCGGAAAAGCATATTCAACCAGAAAACTTCTGGGAATTCTTTTAGACCACGCGGAACGGTACATAGACGGAAACTTGTACTTACCTACGAGACCATGGATGACACAAAAAAATGGGGACAGGAAGGACGCGATTCAGACGCGTTGTATTCGGCGTTTCTTGCAGTAGCAGGAGTTGAAGCGGTTGTATTTTTAAGGCAGGACACAGACACGACCTGCACAGCCGGCCTGCGTTCAAAAGACAGGATTGACGTAAGCGCAGTTGCCGCAAAATTTGGCGGAGGAGGACACAAAAACGCATCGGGTTTCAGCTGCAACGGAAAACTTGAAACGCTGATTCCGTCCGTTGTAAAAGAATTTTCACGGATAATGTAAAAAAACGCCGTAAAAACAAAAACTTGGCACGATACTTGCTTTTAAAATAATTATAAATTATTTAAAAGTGGAGTATTAAAATGAAAAAACTTTGCATCGACCTGAATTCAATTCCAGAGATGATTGATTCCGGTTTTATCACGCCGGAAAATGCGGCAAAAATGCTCGCAGAAGACTTGATCCGAAATCCTAAAAAATATCACCTGATTTCAAATGATGAAGATATTATCGGAGAGCTGAGCGTGCGCATACTGCAGTCCGGGGCATTGATTTTCAAAAACTACAAAAAGGAAAAAGGTTCTTTCAAGACCTATCTGCTAGCCTTTTTCAAGTACCAGATTCTTACAATCATCCGGGAAAACAGACGGAAATGTTTTGGCGACACATTTGCAAGGGAATGTCCCCAGATTCAATACGAACCACAGAAAGAACGATACGAAATGGATGAAGCGCCCTTCAAAATCGCGCACCTGAGACCTTTTATCAAAAGAACAGAGGATAAAATCACCTGCAAGGAAAAAAGGCTCGCCGGAAAAAAAGCAAGAGCAGAAAATACGGAGCATTTTTCCGGGGAAAAACCAAAGATAAAAATAAAAGACCTTGTAACCTACTGGGCAAACAGAAGATCTCCAAAGGCAAAAACAGCGCTTATACTCGCACTAAAATCAAGCTACTACATAACGGACGAAACCATCGACTCAGTATGCGATTACTGCGCAATTTCAAAAAAACTTATGCAGGAAACAATAGATGAATTAAAAAGCAAAATACCGGAAAAACATGAAAAACTGGAAAAGATGCAGGACAGACTTGTAAAATCATTCAATTATCACATAAAGCTTCAGAAACAGCTTTCAGAGGCAGTAGAAACAAGCGAAAAAGAAGAGCTTTCAAAAAAATATGAATATCACACAAAAAAATGGCAGGACAGAAACAGCCGCTTAATGACAAAACCCATAAAACTATGTCCGACAAACAGACAGGTAGCGGATGTGCTGGGAATCGGCGAACGTCAGGTTGGAAATTATATAAAGAATGCGGAGACAATGGCAGAATTCATCATAAAAGAAATAAACGACAGTTCCGAAAACTCGTAGACTAGAAAAAAAAAATTGAATAGAATCTGTCTATGAAAATTTATTTAGCAACCGGAAACAAGAACAAAAAACGGGAAATGAGTCAAATTCTTTCCCCGCATACAGTCATCACTCCTGCAGACGAGGGAATTGACTTTAATCCTATTGAAAACGGAAAGACTTTCTACGAAAACAGCATAATAAAGGCTAGAACGCTGTATGAGATTGTCCGCTGCCCTGTAATCGCAGATGACTCAGGAATTTGCGTAGACGCACTGAACGGAATTCCAGGAATTTATTCAGCCCGTTACGGCGGACCGGAATTTCCGCATGGAAAACCAGACGGCTCAAAAACACCGCAGGAACTGCAAAACAGATTCCTTATAGAATCGCTGAACGCCGCCGTCGCATCAGGAATAACTTCTGATTCATTCAAAAACGGATTGCGTTCCGCGCATTACACCTGCGCCATGGTTCTGTACCTTGGAACAGACAGAATTTTTGTTTCCCAGGAAACTATGGAAGGAACAATTGTGGAACGCATTGAAGATGCGGCCGGAACAGGCGGCTTTGGCTACGATCCTATATTTTTTCTGCCGCAGTACGGAAAAACAGCCGCTCAAATTTCATCAGAAGAAAAAAATGCGATTTCCCACCGCGGAAAAGCGACAAGAGCGCTTGTGGAAATGCTAAAGACATTGCCGGAATTCAACTGATTCAAGCGCCATCCGCGCTTCCGGTGATTTCACCGGCGGCTATTCATTTTTGTTAATTTGCCCGAATGTCGAGTTTTTTGTAAAAAGAATAAAAGCGCAGGCAGATTTACAATTTGAGAAGATTTTTGGCGATTGAATTAATAAAAGTGCGGAGCACCCGAATTAATACAAGCGAAGCGCGAGCCAAATCCATCTGAGCAAATTGGGAATCTGCCGAGAGCGTTCTTTCATAATTTGCAAAAAAAACTCGAAATTAAGGCTAATTTAAAAAAAAAGTCTCATTTTTTATTAAAGTTTCACACCCTGGTTTCCGATAATTGAAAAAGAAGTGTTATGACTGCACGGCTTTTTAGCACGGCAGTCAGATAATTCTGCTGCAAATGAGTGTAGATGTGGCCTTGTAAACATATACACCATTTGCATTTTTTCCAGGACAGCAAGGATGTTGTCCTTAAAGATTCCAAGGAGGAACAAACTATGGTTATCAACCACAACATGTCGGCAATGTATGCTAATCGTCAGCTGGGAGTCACAGGACTCGGTCTTTCAAAAGATATGGAGAAACTTTCTTCCGGCGAAAGAATCAACCGCGCAGGTGATGACGCCTCTGGTCTTGCAGTATCTGAAAAGATGCGCTCACAGATCCGTGGCTTGAACCAGGCTTCACAGAACGCTTCTAACGGTATCAGTTTTATCCAGACAACCGAAGGTTATCTTCAGGAAACTACTGATATTATGCAGCGCATCCGCGAGCTGGCCGTTCAATCATCTAACGGAATCTACAGCGCAGAAGACCGTATGCAGATTCAGGTTGAAATTTCTGCCCTTGTTTCTGAAGTAGACAGAATCGCTTCTTCTGCCCAGTTCAACGGCATGAACATGCTCACAGGCCGCTTTGCTCAGCCAACAGGTGAAAATGTTGTTACTGCTTCCATGTGGTTCCACATCGGTTCTAATATGGATCAGAGAATGCAGGTTTTCATCGGAACAATGTCTTCTACAGCATTGGGAATCCGAGAAATCGGCACAGAAACAAACTTTCACTTGAGACACCGGAAGATGCCAACCGTGCAATCGGAACTATCGATGAAGGTCTGAAGAAAATCAACAAACAGCGCGCAGACCTTGGCGCTTACCAGAACCGCATGGAATATGCTGTTCGTGGTCTTAACATTTCTGCAGAAAACCTTCAGGCTTCTGAATCACGTATCCGCGATACTGATATGGCAAGCCAGATGGTAGAGTTCACAAAGAATTCTGTGCTCCAGCAGGCAGGTACTGCTATGTTGGCACAAGCTAACAACCAGTCACAGAATGTTCTTAGTCTTTTAAGATAGGAATTTATGACTGGAAAAAAACTTGAATAGCATTGCGTGTGGCTTTTATCGCATAAAAGCCACACGCAGGCATCGCCTGCGGTCAATGCTTGTCCAGGTCAACAACCAGCCACAGAATATCTTGTCTTTACTGAGATAGTGTAATATAATTGTGTATGGAATCTCTGATTCCATACACAATATTGTACGGTAATATCCTGCTCTCCCCTATTCTTCGCTAAAAAATCGTACATATAATTATGCTGTTTCAACGTGTTTTCAGACACGTAAGTTCTTTGAAAAAGTGCTGTCCATGCTGTTTTGTAACAGCAGAAACAGTAGGTGTGGAAACAAACTTACTGTTTCTGCTGCAGGGTCTGAAACTGAAAAAGGAAGGCGCAAATCCTTTTCAGCCCGCACAAAGCAGAATGCAGAACATGATGTTCTGGATTAATGACATGGAGGGCACAGATATGATTATTAATCACAACATGAGTTCTTTGTATGCAGATCGTGTACTTGGCATTTCTAATGACGGTATCATGAAAAACATCGAGAAACTCTCTTCAGGTGAAAAAATCAACCGCGCTGGTGATGACGCTTCAGGACTTGCTGTTTCTGAAAAATGCGTTCACAAATCCGCGGTTTGAACCAGGCTAGCCGAAACATCGAGAATGGTGTTTCATTCATTCAGACAACAGAAGGATATTTGACGGAAACGACAGACATTCTTCAGCGTGTACGTGAACTTGCTGTTCAGTCAGCAAACGGAATCTACAGCGATGAAGACCGCATGCAGATTCAGGTTGAAGTTTCACAGCTTGTTGCTGAAGTTGACCGTATCGCCAGTCAGGCTCAGTTCAACGGCATGAATATGCTTACAGGACGTTTTGCATCTGAATCTGACAATGTAATGCAGTTTCAAATCGGAGCAAACATGGACCAGAACGCACGTGTATTCATTGGAACAATGACTGCACAGGCACTCGGACTCCGTGGTGCACAGGGTTCCGAAGACACTATTACTATCAATGATCCAGAATCAGCTAACGCTACTCTTGGAGCAGTTGATGCGGCTCTTACAAATGTTACAAAACAGAGAGCTGATCTTGGTGCTTACCAGAACCGTTTCGAAATGGCTGCTCGCGGTATAAACATCGCTGCTGAGAACACTCAGTCAGCTGAGTCAAGAATCCGCGATACAGACATGGCTTCTGAGATTGTAGAATACACAAAGAACCAGATTCTCACACAGTCTGGTACTGCAATGCTTTCTCAGGCAAACAGCCAGTCGCAGAATGTCCTTGCTCTTTTGAGCTAGAAAGCGGAATTTAACGTTAAAAGATTTCTGGATGTCATCTTTTGACAGTTAAAACGTGGAGTGGGAGGGGTGCGCCCCTCTCCCATTTCTTTTTATTCAAGGAGGAAGCCTTATGAATACTATAAGTTCATTGGGGCAGACACTGGCCATGGATGGCCTTAATCTAAACAGCAGTGCTGTTACTCCGGCAAAAAATATATCTACCCAAAAATCCAGCGCTGTAAACACTTTAAAAACCCCTACAGGTTCAGAAGTTGTTGACAATCTTGTCCAAAGCATGGCGGAAATAAAAGCGGATGCCCAGCAGCTGCAAAGCATGTCCGACAGGGTAATGGGCAGGGAACTGCAGTTCAATGTAAACAAAGAACTTGGCAGTATCGTTGTAAAAGTAGTAGATCCAAGTACCAATCAGGTTGTAAAGGAGATACCTTCTGAAGAAATTCAAAATTTAAAGATTCGCATCAGAAAAGCAATCGGTATTATTTTTGATGAAATCGTTTAAATTGCATTTCAGATTTATTCATTATGGCAGGAATCAACATACCTGGTGTTACGAACCAGTACAACACAAACGAAACTGTTGAGAAACTTATGCAAATCGAGCGAATTCCGCTTACAAGGGAGCAGAAAACGCTTGATTCGTATAAGGCGCAGCAAGACGCATGGCGTTCGGTCAACAGAAAAATGACAGAACTCAGGGACAGCGTAAAAACCCTTTACTCTTTTGACAATCCTTTTAACAATAAAATAACTTCTTCAACAGAAGAATACGCAATAACGGCGGACGCAACCAGAAAGCCACATACGAATCCTTTAAGGTTGACGTGATTCAGCCGGCAACGGCAGACAGATTTCTTACCTCTGAACTTGACTCTGACACAAAGGTTCCGGCGGGAACATACACATATAAAATAAACGACAAATCAATAACAATGAGATGGAAAGGCGGTTCTCTGCAGGACTTTTCAAACGCCTTGAACCGCCGTGGCGGCGAGCTTTTAAAAACACGCGTAATAGGCGCTTCAAAAGGAAAAAAGACACTTTCCATAGAATCGCAAAAGACCGGCTCAGAGAACAGACTAACTTTTGAAGATGACGCAAAGACTTTTGCAGAATCAAGCGGAATGATAATCCGCGTAAAACCAAAGACAATTGAATTTGGAACAAACAGAAACGATTATAGAAATATCCAGCCGGAAACTCCGGAACAGGAACGCCTTCCCCAAATTTCCGCGGCGAATCTTAAAATTTCAGGCGAAAACGTCGTTGTTCCTCCGAGAGGCGGCTATGCCCTTTCAATTCCAGAAACTGTTCTTGGAACACCAGGCACGCATATTCAATTTGCTATAAAAAAACAGGATGCGACAGACATTACAGTCGCCCTTAACAAGCAGGAATCAAAACCGGTCTTTCCGGATTCCGGAACTGCGACATTCAAGGATGTAACGATTAGAAACGCGCCGATTGACGCCTCTCTGCCGCCCGAACCTGAAAAAAAGATAAAACCACTTGACCCTATATCAACAAGCGATGTCCTTTTTGTAAAAATGAAGGACGGCTCGGAAAAACATATTTCAACACCAGGCCTTCTTTCCGGAGAAGAAACAAAGATAGACATTTCACTTGATGACTACAAAAACATTGACTCGCTCGTTATAAAAAACAGGAACACTGAATTTCTCTTTCAGTCACTTCCGTATCCGCATTAAATCCGAGCGAGAACCGGGGATTTGTACCGCAGCACGCAATTTCTTCCGCAGACGACGCAATCATAAAATACGAAGGAATAACGATAAGACGGCCGACAAACACAATAGACGATGTTGTTCCGGAAGTAACCCTGAATGTTTTTGACAAGACTGAAAAAACGGCCACAATCGCAGTAAAACCGGATGTTGAATCCGCGAAAGAGGCGCTTATAACTTTTGTAGGAAATACAACCAGTCCCTTGCAGAGATAAACATTCTTTCCCAGAACAAACCGGAAATAGTCGAGGAGCTTGACTACCTCAGCAGCGACGAAAAAAAAGAAAAGCAGGAAAAACTCGGAATGTTCAGCACAGACTCTTCCCTTACCAGTTTAAAATCTGCGATGCAGACTGCGGCTTCGGCAAATTACAAATTCGACGAGGACGCAAAAATCACAATGCTTTCCCAGATTGGAATAGCCACAAACGCAACAAATTATTCAGGCTACACGCCAAGCAAACTGCGCGGCTATCTTGAAATCGATGAAAAAAAACTTGACTCCGAGCTTGAAAAGCATCTTGACGACGTAAGAAATATGTTTGGATACGACTCGGACGGCGACCTTATAATCGATTCTGGAATCGGCTACAAACTGGACAAGCAGCTTACCGCATACGTTCAATCCGGCGGAGTTTTTGCAATGAAAACTTCATCACTTGACGCAAGAATAAAATCTTCCGAACAAAAAATCGCCCGCCTGGAAACCCAGATGGACGACAAGGAAGCCGAGCTCAGAACTAAATACGGACAGATGGAAGGCGCGCTGAACAGCCTTGAATCACAGCAAAATACGATAAAAAACTTCTCTAACTCAGGGAACAACAACAGATAGGCGGAAAAACCATGGACTTTTATATTAACGATGAAAAAATTGACATAACGCTGGAAGAAGAAAAAACAGTAGGCGATGTCTTAAAATCATTTGAAATCACATGCGAGGAAAATGAAACCGCCGTAATCGGAATAAAAATCAACGGCACACAGATTACGGCTGAAAGTTTTGACGGATACGCAGAAAAAGAACTGGACGACAGCATGAAATTTGAGTTCAGCATAGTAACAAAACAAAACATAAAAGACGCTTTCAAAAACCTTGCAGAACTTTTCATAAAGCTTTCAGAAAAAATGCAGACAATTTCCGTAGAACTTCAGAGCGGAAAGCAAAGGAAGCGAACGAATCAATTCTGGCCCTTGCGGACAGCATCAATGAATTCTGCCACGTCGCGACACTTGCAACCCTTTTCCAGGATTACACAGAAGTTAAAATTGAAGATAAACCGTTCTCTGAATTTTTCAGGGATTTTTCGCCAGTGCTTTCAGATTTTGAATCTGCCCTGAAAAACAACGACACGGTAAGCGTAGGCGACCTTGCAGAATACGAAATTTGCCCCCGCCTTATTTCAATAGCAAAAGCGCTGGAAGGTTTAGCATGAATTTAGACTTTCAGGCAGGAACTTCACCGCTTGCGGCAAGAATGAATCCCGCGATTTATACAGTTTTATTGTTTGCGCTTATTGTGGCAGGAAGCCTTACGTTTCTTTTTTTTCTGCTCAACAAAAAAAAGGAAAAGGAAAAAACTCCTGAATGGATAGAAGCGCAGTCAAAGAGAAAAACAAAAAGAAGAGATGTAGAGATTTTTTCAGAAAAATACAAGCTTAAACCCGAAGAAGAAAATTTGCTATGGAAAATCTGCAAAAAATACGGAATTCCGAACATTCTTTTTGCAATAAAAGACATAAAATCAATCGACCCCTACTTTGAAAAATTCTACGAACAGAACAAAAATCTTTATCAGCAAGACATAAACCTGATGTTCAGGCTTAAATTTCGTGTGGAACGGATTTTTGCAGCCTCTGAAATAATTACATCCACAAAGCTTCTAGCAAAAAATTCTAAAATCAGCGAGATTTTTCCGGACGGAACAAAAATACCGTTTTCCGTATATGAAAACACAAAAGACTACCTTTCAATAAGAATCACGCCGGAATTTATTGAATCAGATAAAAAACCTGAAAACCTGGAAAAAGTCGCATTCACGTTCCTCTCCAAAACAGGAATGCAGTACGCATTTGTTTCAAGAATTCTCCGTTATGAAACAGAAGGAAATGTATGCCAAATGATCATATCGCACAGCAACGACCTGATTACAAAGCAGCAGCGGCATTTTAAAAGACTCACCGTGAACGAAAAATGCAGAATCGCATCTGTCTCAGTGGAAACAGACAGAAAAAATGAAAAAAAATATGTTCCGGCAGAAGAAAGAATCGAATGCGCCCTGATCAACATTTCCGGCGGCGGATGCTGCATATCAACAACGCTTCCAATAAAGGAAAAACAGATGACTTACATAGAACTTTCCCTTGCGGACGGCGAATACGGAATTTTTGGAAGAATCGTAAAAACAAGAAAATCCGCGACACCGGGACTTTACAACCTGCACATAAAATTTGACGGAATATCTGTTGAGGCGCAGAACAAAATCCTTGCTAAAGTTTACGGATATAATTAGAATAGTATTAAATGAAAATCTTGAACTTAAAAAATCTATTCCGCGAAGAGGGTTACATTTATTACATACGCAATTTTACCGGCACGGCAGATGTAGAAATTCCGGGTCAGACATTGGAAACTGATGTGGATTTCTGCATAGAAACAGACCCATTGGGAAAAAAGACTGTCGACATCAAATTTAAAAAGCCGATAAACTATCCTGTTCTTCCCGTGAAAAAAGCCTTAAGGGAATATATTCTAAAGCAAGATTCAGAAGGAAAGCTTCCATGATAACCTTTACTACGACTTCCGCAGAAGAAACTGTTGAACTGGGAAAAAAAATAGGTTCATTTTTAAAAAAAGGCGACATAATAGCCATGCAAGGAACGCTGGGGGCAGGAAAAACAACAATCACAAAGGGAATAGCCCAGGCGCTAGGCATAAATGAAACTATAACCAGCCCGACATTTTGCCTTATCAGTGAATACGAAGGAAAGATGCCTCTTTATCACATGGATGTCTACCGCCTTGACGGCGCAGAAGATTTTGCAAACCTTGGAACAGAAGACATGCTGTACGGCGAAGGTGTCTCCATTATTGAATGGAGCGAAAAAATAATGGAAGAGCTTCCACATAAAACCATTATTTTAAAGCTAGAGCCTCACGATGACGGGACTAGGACCATAACAATTGAAAACTGGCCATACGGAGAAATAAAATGAACGGACTTGCAATAGATTCAGCAATTACAAAAATAACAATTTCTGCAAAAAATGATGCGCACACTGTAACGGCTGTGTTCAATATCGGAATGAAACAGTCCGAGACTCTTCTTCCTGCAATTCAATATGTTCTAAACAAAGTGGATTTATCGCCAGAAAAACTGGATTACCTTGCGATTTCAAACGGTCCGGGCTCATTCACAGGCCTAAGACTTGGATTTTCCGCAATAAAGGCGATTGAAATGTTTTCAAACGCAAAGCTTTACGGAATCCCGACTCTGGACGTCTATGCAGAACCCTACAGGGATTTTCCATCCACGGTTTTAAGCTGCATCGACGCAAAGAAAGACCGTTTTTATGCAAAAGCGTTCTGCGGCGAAAAAGAAATCATTCCGGAGGGCGATTACACTCCGGAAGAAGCCGCAGAACTCCTGAAAAGCAACGGCGCGACAGAAAATATCCTGATATGCGGAAGCGATGCGCGCCTGCTTTCAGAACAGTTAAAAAATATTTCCGATAAAAAATTCCTTCCGCAAGATTTCACCATAAACGCCGGCGAAATTTTGCTTTCAATGGCAGAAAAAAAGATTTCTGCCGGCGAGCCGCCCCTAAACGACTACGACGGACCTTTTTACCTTAGGGCGAGCGAAGCGGAAGTAAAAAAGAACGAAGCATAAAATAAAGACAGAGCGGCAACAGAAATGTTCGCCGCTTATTTTTTTTATAATTTGTTAAAACAAAAAACTCCAACAAATGTTGGAGTTTTTATGAGCCATGCAAGGATCGAACTTGCGACCCACAGATTAAGAGTCTGTTGCTCTACCAGCTGAGCTAATGGCCCGAAAATATAAGTGCGTCCGACAGGATTCGAACCTGCTACCGCCGGATTCGAAGTCCGGAACTCTATCCAGATGAGCTACGGGCGCAACTAGAACCGGGTGCCTGATGGGGCTCGAACCCGCAACAACCAGATCCACAATCTGGGGCTCTACCGCTGAACTACAGGCACCATTTATGACGTGATGTAAATATATAATATTGAAAAAAATTTTAGTCAATATCAAAATCCGCTGTTTTTTTCAAAAAAAGTTATTTTTTTTATTTTTCAAATCCTGTTGATTGTGCCTACTATGTCGTTATTAACATCCGAAGCCGCAGTATTTTCATTCCTGATAGCGTTAAATACTTCCTGCCTGAACACCTTTACATCTCTAGGGGCTTCAACGCCAATTTTCACCTGATCACCTTTTATATCAATTATAGTAATCGTTATATTTTCACCTATTTTTATCTGCTGGTCAGTTTTTCGGGAAAGAATAAGCATATCACTCCCCCTTCTGTTTCAAGGCTTTTACAATATCGAATTTTGTTGTCCAGCGGCTGTCATTTAAAATAACCTGAAGACATTTCCTGTTCTTTTTATTTATAACAACCGGGCCAAGAAAATTTGCAGTTATCGCAGAGCCGTCTTTTGGAATCGTCACCAGAGTCATTATGATTATATCTTCCGCAGAATCCACACCTATATTCCTAAGCGCAGAATCATCTATATCCGCCTCGTAGTCGCTGCAAATCAAGAACGGATCAATCATTAAAAAAGCAAGGTTGCTTTCCTCCGTTGACTGAAGCCATATAAAAGGCTCGTACTCAGAGTCAATCAATGCGAATTTTGTATATTTTTCAAATCCTAAAAGTCCTTCCGGAAAAGTAACAAGCTGTTTTTCATCAACATTTACAATTCCATTTGCTTTTGTCTTTACTTCCATGCCTTCCTCTTTATTCTGGTAAAATGCTATTATCTCATATAGTTCAAAAGCGTGCTGCTGTACATTTCCGGCATTGCTTAGCGTAGCCTGATAAGTATAGTCCAGCATCTTTAGATCCGTAATTGCCTTCGTGTAGTCAAGATCCCCCTCGCGGCTTACCTGCTGCTTTACATTCAGGGCAGTATTTGAATTTCTAAGCGCATTATTCTGAGCGCGCTCATAATCCGAACCGGACTTGGCAACCCTTGTAACAAGAGAATTTATTCCCTTATCAAGAGAGCCAAGAATTCTTCCGCCAACGCTTTCTGTATCACCTTTTAAAAGAGCATTGCGGAACGCTATAACAACATCAAACATAGAACCGCCAGAAACCTTCACGCTGTTTCCAAGGTTGTACGGCGGCTTCTGGCTGGAATCCTTTACAATTCCAAGTTCATTCAGAACATTTCCGTCAACATCCTGAAGCCAAACCTGGCGCGCGTCTGTCGACTCAAAATTCAGTCCGTTGGTAACAGGGTCAATGCTTGCCCGGACCGCCGCTCCGGAATCATTTATCTTTGAAGCAAGGGCATAGACATTATCGCCTGCATTGATATTTATCCTTACACCGTCAACGCTTATTGTGCTGTCAGAAGAAGCCTGCCATGAACTTGCGTCCCTGCCGCCAAAAATCTGCTGCTGTTCCGCCCAGAAGGCGCGGTTTCCGGCATTATCAATATCAAGATATTTATTTTCGTCAATCTCAACTTTGTTTGTATCGATATTTCCGTTGTAACGAACGGTTTCAATCAACGGAACTCCGCTGCCCTGAACGTTACCCATCTCAACTTCAAAAGGAGTCGCCTTGGTGTTCGTGCCTCCGAACAGGGCGTTTCCATCGCTGGAAATCGCATTGGCGTTCTGAATAAGCTCTTTCAAAAGCTCATCAACTTCAACCGCCATGTTGGACATATCCTCTTTTGTATAAATTCCGTTTGCGCCAGTTACGGCAAGTTCCCGTACGCGGTGCATAATCTCAAGAGAATTATTCATATATCCTTCGCGCAAGGCGAACTCGTCCGTAAGAGTTTTTGCGTTCTTTTCAAAATTATTCACCCGAGTAAGATAAGACTGATAGCGGACAAGATGTCCCGCAGAAATCGGATCATCGCGCAGCTGCTGAATACGCCTCTGGCTTCCAATCTGGTTGTTGGCCGAATTCAACCTGCTTTCCTGAAGCCGGAGCGCCGACTGGGTATCAATATTATTCATTGCAGAACTGATTCTATGCATATTTCACCTCATTATTTTTAACGCATAATGTTTTTCCGCCAGACCATTTACGGCAGACTAAACTCCAAGCCTGTTTATTACAGTATCGATAAGACTGTCCCAAATTGTTACAAATTTGCCGCGGCATTATATCCGTGCTGAAACTTTATGATGTCAGAAAGCTCCTCGTCTATGTTAACACCGCTTATGCTGTCCCTCATGGTACGAAGATCATTCATAATCGCCATGTGGCTCTTAAGATTATTTTCAGCCTGCTCGCCTTTAAGCCCGACATTTGTAACAGAATCCGCAAAATAATCATCCAAAGTGCGTTCATGCCCAATCATAACCTTTGTATTTCTTATTGAAGCAATCTCCACGGCAGCACGTCCGTCTCCAGCATTAACATTTCCGGAATCATCGCGGAATGCGGCCGCAACGCTCTTCACATCATTTTTTATAACGCCGTTTACTTCAATATATCCGGCCGGATTCAGAACAGGGCTCACGGCAAACTGCGCTCCCGCCAGGGAATCAACTGCATCAGCACGCGCAAAATCATAAGCGCCATCAGCGCCGCTTGCAGCAAGAATTCCAGAATATCCTGTAAGGAAAAAACCGGAATCCTCAACGTGCCGTATTACAAAATCAGGATTTTCAACGTTCTGCGCGGTAGTTCCTTTCAGGACAAGATTATTGTTCCGGTCAAGATACGCCTTCACTTCGCCATTAGAATCATTTATGCGGTTTATAACTGTCTCAACAGTATCCGTAGGATGATAAGGAACCTGCACATTTCCAGAAGGGCCGCTGAAAGTCATCACACCCTCAAAACCAATCTGCTCCTGCGGATTAAGCGTTGTAGTTCCTGTAAAGCGGAAAATATAGCTGTGATCAAGGACACCGTCGCCATTGCGGTCAAAATTGCCGTTGACGTTTTCCACAAATGAATGCTGCGTAAAAAAATCAAGACCGGTCACGTTGTTCGCGCCGTAGGCGTTGCGGTGGACATCGTTCACAAGGTCAGAAAAATTCATCGTCATTGTGTTCAATGACTGAATTTCATTCCTGACATCCACATCGCGAAGTTCAATCAGCGCCCCCAGAGTTCCTCCGGAAACAGAGGCATCCTCACGCGTGTCAGCCCAAACCAATTTTTCATAACCGTTGTTGTCTGTAAGAGAAACCAGGTCAAATTGCGCGCGACGCCGCCCTGCACAAGAACCTTTCCATCAAGATGAACCATAAATTCATCCGGATCCCGCCTGTCAGTGGTAATGTTCGCAAGTTTTGAAAGCTTGTCCACAAGCAAATCCCGCCTGTCAAGCAGGTCGTTAGGATTGTCGCCGACTCCGCGCGAACGCACGATTTCTGAATTCACAGCGGCAATCTGATTGGCATAGGAATTTATCTGTTTAACCGTAGAATCAATGTCGGAATTAATCAGAGAGCCGACGCCCATAAGATTTTCCCATTTAGACTTTATTGAGTCAGAAAGAGACTCGCCGCGTGTAACCACAGCCTGCCGCGCCGCCTGGCTTTCCGGATTTATAGAAAGTTCCTGCCAGCTTTCCCAGAATTTATCCATATTTGAGCGGACGCTTACTTCATCCGGCTCATTGTAAATCTGCTCAATCATCGTGTAATATTTGCTGCGCGTATCCCAGTAAGACTCCTGGTTCTGCTGGGCGGTAATGCGCTGGTCAAGCATCTCGTCGCGAATGCGCGTAATGCTCTGAACATCAATTCCCTGCCCGATCATGCCTGCACGCTCAGGACGCTCAAGGTCAGGCCTGTAAAGAGGATCAAATTCTTTAAGCTGAACACGCTGGCGGGAATATCCTTCCGTGTTTGCATTTGAAATATTATGACCGGCGGTGCTGATTGCATCCGTATGCGCCATAATGCTGCGCTTGCCTAATTCAATTCCTGAAAATGTCGATCCCATAATTCGCCTCTTTTTTTACAATTTACAAAAATTAAAACAAGAAATTAAAAAAGCGTGTTTACAACAACGCTGTCCGGCTGCTTCTGGACAAAACATCCGCATTTCCCATAAACTTTTACCCTGCTCTGCGGAAGCGCCGTATCAATAATTTTCTGCACAAAATTCCGCGTGATATTTATAAAATCGCCCAAAGCCTTGTTTTCCGTGCGGCAACGGACAAGTTTACCGCGGACCCTTGCCAAAAGCTCATTTGTATCCTTGTCAAAATCAGCGGAGCCCGCAGCAATGCCTTTTTCAGCCTTCAAAAAGTTCTCCCTTTCATCATCAAGCCGGTTGAATTTATCCATTTCCAAATTTATGTCCGAAACAACCTTCATAAGATTCGTCCAGTCCTTCGCATTAACCGCAGCCCTAAGCTCCTCCTGGGACGCAATCACATCCGAAAGAACCGAATCTTCCTTCAGTAAAATTTCCTTATATTTCTTTGAATCTGCCATAAATTCCTCCAAGCAAAAAGCAAAAAACCTTTTTTTTCTCATTTCATTATCGGAATTCCCAGAAAACGACTTTATAAAAATCATAAAATTTGCCAATTTTTTTTCTTTTTAGCCCTGGGGTTTCCTTGCGTCCGCATCCGGCCCGGCCGGACACAGACGCAAGGCCGCTACGTTCCTGGTTCCGTTCACACTCATTGCTGCATTCAATCTCGCGTCCGTCCCGCCTTAAAAGGCTCGCGGCCGCTCATTTCATTCCGCAACGCGCAAAGCGCGCCCTGCACATCGCTAACCCGTCCGCAAAGACAAATTCCATTGCAAAAGATTATCTTTTTAAATATCATGAATGGGCATTAAGAATTTGCACAAAAAAAATAAATCTTAAATTCAAATTAATAAAACAGGATTTTTCCATGGACGCAGTGTCAGACATCAAATCTTTTGCAAAAAAAGCCTATCTTCCTATTATCCAGGATGGCGGACTCAAGTTTATGTGCGGATATATAAAAAAACACAACGTAAAAAACATTCTGGAAATCGGAACAGCAATAGCGTATTCGGCAATAAATTTTGCAAAGGCAGCCGAAGATGTTCACGTCACAACAATTGAATACGACCTGGACAGACACATACAGGCAAAACAAAACGTAGCGGACTGCGGCCTTTCAGAAAAAATAACGCTGGTTTACGGCGATGCCCTGGAATGGGAAACTGATGAAAAATTTGATTTAATTTTTATCGATGCGGCAAAAGCCCAGTACATCCGCTTTTTTGAAAAATTCAAGAGCAACCTTACGGAAAAAGGCGTAATAATAACCGACAACCTTAAATTTCACGGAATGGTCAACGACCTGAGCCTTACCCACAATTACAGCACAAAAAAACTCGTAAAAAAAATAATAAAATATATAGACTTTTTAAAGACAAACACGGAATTCCACACCGACTTCTACGATGACGGCGATGGAATTTCCGTAAGCTATAAAAACCGCTGACGTTACCTGCGTATTTCAACACCGTCAAGAACTCCGTTGTACGGAGTTCCCTTCAGTGAAAAAACAAGCTCCCCAGCCTCGTTTGTTATGATTTCAAGCTTTGTCCGAACCCATTTTCCGTCGACATTCGCTTCAAATTCATCCCCGAATTCAAGAAAATCAAGAAATTTCATATTATCCTCATCAACAATACAAAATTTCGCCTCGTTTTCGCTAAATTTTATCGTTCCCTGAACCATTTAAAGCTCCGTAATCTATTTTGTGCAACGGTTAACGTATTCGCAAAGCATATCGACAGTTCCGTCAATTCCCAGTTTTGAAGAATTAACGCTCAAATCGTAGCTTCTTGCATCTCCCCAGCGATGCTTGCAAAAATGATCATGATAGGCAATACGGTTCTTGTCATGCCGCAGAATTGTCTTTTCCGCAAGTTTTTTATCCATTGAACGTTTTTCAATGACACGCTTTACTTTTTCATCCCAGTCCGCGCTTACAAATATTTTTAATACGAACACATCCCGCATCTCATCAAAAAGCTCATCAGAACAACGCCCTATAACAACAAATGAATCACTGTCCGCGGCCTTTGACTTTAAAAGCGCGAACTGGAGCTCCGCAATATTCTCGGCAGGGCTGTTGGAATACCCGCGGACGCTTCTGCTTACAAAAAAGTGACGCGGCTTTTCATCATAGGCAGACAATTCGCTTACGTCCGAGCCGCTGTTCTTTGCAACCTCATCAAGAAGATTCCTGTCATAAAATGGAAGCCCCAGCTTTTCGGCAAGTTTTCTTCCAATTTCGTGTCCGCCACTGCCATATTCACGGCTTATAGAAATAATAATCTGTTTCTCCATAATAAGTACCCCTCATTTTTGAAATGCAAAAAACTTAAAAACCAGTAAATATCGCATTTTCAGAGTCATGCCCGAAACATCAGTTTCATAGCCAGAACAATTATAACACCATTAAAGGTATCTGACAAAAACAAAAATCGTACTTACAAGCAGGACAATTACAGTTATTGGAGCGCAGAGCCTGCAGTATTTTCCCCAGCCGACCGGATGACCGGCCTTCGCCGCGACAGAAGTTCCGACAACGTTCGCAGAAGCCCCGATCGGTGTAGCGGAGCCACCTATATCAGTTCCAATCGCAAGAGACCACGCCATTGTAGGAAGGAAATTCGCGCCGGTTACAGAAGCAAGATTCTGAATAACCGGAACTACTGTAGCCGCAAAAGGAATATTATCAATAAACGCAGAGGCAAGCGCAGAAATCCAGATAATAATAGCAACCATGCCGTAAAGGTTTCCGCCGGAAATTTTTTCAATAAACATCGCAATCAGCTCAAGGACGTGCGTCTGCTCAAGGCCGCCTACAACAATGAACAGCCCAACAAAGAAAAGAAGCGTCTGATAATCAATGCGGCTCAGGATTTCCTTTATATGCCTTGCGGATGCAACCAGCGTAACAAGCCCTATTCCAACACCAATCGTAGCAACAGAAAGATGGGTGCTTGAATGAGTAACAAGAAGAACTACCGCGACAAGAAAAATCACGCAGCTTACCGCAAAGCCTTTTTTATCTGTAATCGCAGATTCCGGCGAAGGAAAAGCGGAGACATCAACATCAGAGGAAACGGCAGAATACTGTTTTCTGCACATAAAATAAAAATACAGCACGGTGAATATAAGACAAACCAGCGCGATTTCCCCTGTGTTCATAAGAAATTCGCGAACGAATACCCAAGAGAAGTGCCTATGATTATATTCGGCGGATCACCGCACATTGTGGCAGAACCGCCAAGATTAGCGCAAAAAACCTCCGCAAGAATCATCGAGACCGGGTTAAACTTAAGCAGACGGGAAAGCTCCACGGAAACCGCCGCAAGAAACAGGATTACCGTTATTGAATCAATGAACATCGCAAGCGCAAACGACATAATCATAAAAGCAATAAAAATCGAAATAACCTTATAATGAACAGCCTTGGCGAGCCGCATGCAGAGCCACCTGAAAAAACCGGTGCGCGCCATACCTTCAACCATCACCATCATTCCTGCAATAAAAAGAATTGTAGCCCAGTTTATACCCTTTGACTCAGACTCGCCGGCGGCATACCAGAAGCCCGGAGTAAAAATACTGTGAACGTTCAAAGTTTCTTTTATCGACAGCAGGGGATTATAACCGGCATTGAAAAAACGATTGTCGAACGACATTCCCGCCACGAACACAAGGAGCAATGTCAGCGCACCGCAAATCAATGTCACATACTGCCGAGGAAATCTGTCAGCAATAATCAGAAGAAACATAACAAGAAAAATTGAAACGACAATTATCTGCGAAACCATAAAAACCTCACAAAAAGAACTTATCAAGAAATGAAAAGTTCCTGCAGCATTCATTTTATTATTTTAAATAAAGCGATTCAACAGGCTAAGAACTATTTTCTGCGCCAGTTTTTTCCATCAAATTCAAAGACAACAGCCTGGCAATTTTTTAAAAGCCCTTTTCCCCAGAAATTTTCCTTAGAATTTCCCTCAAGATAACAGATAATCGCGCTGTCCAGAGCGCCATGGGCAACAATCATAATCCTTTTTGAAGTATTAAACTGCGGCTCAATCACAGACTGGATGAAATTTTTAGTGCGCTCCATTACATGCTCAAAAGTTTCGCCATGAGGAGGCGGAACATAATTTCCGGTGTCATTAAAAAAAGCGGAGTAAGGATTTTCCGGGCGGTTCCAGCTTTCCCACAAGTCCCCCTCGCCGTCTCCAAAACTTATCTCCAGAAGACGCTCATCCCGGATAATCGGAATATTTCTGTGCCCCCTTATAAGGCAAGCGGTTTCATACGCCCTTATCAGGGGTGAAGAATAAATCTTGTCAAAATCAACATTTTCAAGGGTCCGCCCCAGTTCTCCGGCAGCTTCCCTTCCGTTTTCGTTAAGCTCAATGTCAGTCCGCCCCTGAAGTTTTCCGGCTTTGTTCCATACAGTCTGACCGTGCCGCACAAGATAAAGTTCCAATTTAAAGTTCCTTTACAGTTTCTGAAATATTTTTTCTTAAAAAATGCCTTTCACTAGGCATGCTGCCATCAGCCGCATAGCCGATATCCAGAAGACACACAACGCGAAGCTCAGGCGGAAGGGCGAACTCATCAATTATTTTCGCCGAGTCAAAACCTCTTGCCCACAAAGTGCCAAGCCCAAGCTCCGTAGCCTGATACATCATCGAGGCAACAACAATCGCCGCATCAACTTCGCCGCCATCATAATTCACACAGACGGTATCCGCCGGATTTTTATAGCTTTCCCTGGAATCGTAGCACACAAGAAGAACCAGAGGGGCATTATACGCCATAGGAGTCGCCCTGCGGATTTTTTCCAGCGCGGCATCGGATTTTAAGACAAAAATGCGATGAGACTGGGAATTTTTCGCGGTCGGAGAAAGCCGCCCCGCTTCAAGAATCTTTGACAACTTTTCTTCCTCTACTTTTAATGAAAAAAAATCCCTGACAGAATAACGTTTTTTGCAAAGCTCAAGAAATTCCATAAAACATCCTTTTTTTTCCATTTATTCTATTTATTCGCAAAATAAATTCAAGGAAAGCAGAGCATAATCAGCCTTAATTTCGAGTTTTTTTTGCAAATTATGAAAGAACGCTCTCGGCATATTTCCAATTTGCTCAGATGGATTTGGCTCGCACTACGCTTGTATTAATTCGGGTGCTCCGCACTTTAATTAATTCAATCGCCAAAAATCTTCACAAATTGCAAATCTGCCTGCGCTTTTATTTTTTTGCAAAAAAACTCGACACTAGGGTCAATTAAAAAAATAAAAAAAGAAATCAGCAGTATTGACAATTTTTTTAATTTATTATATAAAGTTCTAAACATCGTCGAAAACAAATCTAGCGAAAGTGGTGAAATTGGCAGACACGCTAGACTTAGGATCTAGTGCTTCGGCGTGAGGGTTCAAGTCCCTCCTTTCGCACTATTCTTTTTTTGCGGAAATAGCTCAGTGGTAGAGCGCCACCTTGCCAAGGTGGATGTCGCGGGTCCGACTCCCGTTTTCCGCTCTAACAAGATAAATGGCCGGAAAAACGCCAGATTTGCGGAAATAGCTCAGTGGTAGAGCGCCACCTTGCCAAGGTGGATGTCGCGGGTCCGACTCCCGTTTTCCGCTCTAAATTTAAAAGCGATTCAGGGCATCTGAATCGCTTTTTTGTTATATTGAGCCGCTTTCAAAATATCGTTTTGAAGCAGTTTATTTCAATTTTTAAGGAGCAAAAAGTGAAACTCACAACAGAATTCACTAGTCTTGAAAAATCAGCTGTTAAACTGACAGTAACCATTGCGAAAAAAGATGTCCAGGAATCTTACAATGGAGTTTTGACAAAATATACTAAGAATGCGCAGATTCCTGGTTTCAGAAAAGGCCATGTACCGGCAAATATTCTTGAACGAAAATACGGCGAAGGAATCAAGGCTGATGCTCTAAGCGAAATCATCGACAGTTCGCTCAATGAAATTTTTGAAAAAGAAACTGAAAACCGACCGCTTCCGTACCAGCAGCCTGCAATGGAAAAAGTTCCAGAGCTGGACTTGACAAAGGATCTTACATATTCAGTTACATATGATGTATTCCCTAAAGTTGAAGTAAGCAACTTCAGCGGAATCACAGTAAAAGAACCGCAGGTTACTATTTCAGACAAAGACCTTGAAAACGAGCTCAAGGCAATCCAGGAAAGAAACGCCGTTGTCATTGACAAAAAGGCAGACGAACCTGCTGAAAAGGACAACATCGTAACTGTTGACTACGAGGAAGAAAACGGCGAAAAACGGAATGGTTACGTATTTACTATCGGTTCAGGAGAAGATGCCTACGGTATTGAAGACCAGATAATCGGCATGAAAAAAGACGAGACAAAAGAGTTTGAGAAAGACTCTAAAAAAATCAAGGTTACCGTAAAGACCATCAAGGTTAGAAACCTTCCTGCATTGGATGATGAGCTTGCAAAAGATGTAAGCGAAAAATTCAAGACGCTTGATGACCTTAAAAAAGATATTTCAAGAAATATGGAAGTTGCAAAGAACAGAAAGATTTCTGAAATCAAATCACAGTCTCTGCTTGAACAGCTTATTGAAAAGAACCCGTTTGAAATTCCGGCTTCAATGCTCGCGGCAGAACTTGACGGACGCTGGAGAATGATGGCGCAGCAGTTCCAGACAACACCGGAACAGCTGAAAAAGATGATTGAATCTTCTGGCCAGACAACAGAATCAATGCTCAAGGAATGGACAGGCGACAGCGAAAAAATGCTCAAGAGCAGAATAATCGTAGATTCACTCATAAAGTCAAAAAATATTTCTGTTACTCCGGAAGAAATCGAGGAACAGTACAAAAAAATCGCCGAAGAAGGCGGAATGGATGTTGAAGAGGTAAAAAAACATTATTCTGACCCTCGCTCAAAAGAATGGCTTATTGACGATACAAAAGAACAGAAACTTTACAACGAGCTTTATAAAGAAGTAAAAGTTTCAAAAGGTGACAAAACAACATTTGCTGATTTGTTTGCGACAAAATAAAACTTATTCTTTATGAAAAAGGGGTTGTCTGACAAGTGTTCTTTTACGGCGGTCAAGTTTACCTTCGCCGCCAGATAATCGGCATGAACTTTAATTGCCGGTTCGGATATGCTTGCCGGACATCCCCTTTTTTTTGACTTATACAAAAAATATCGCTATATTTAAAGCATAGCAAAAAACCGGGAAGTTTTTAAAAATTCCTTGGATCAAAGGATTAAAAATGAACGAACAGATGAATACATTGGTGCCATACGTTGTAGAACGGAGCGGCAACGGAGAAAGATCTTACGATATTTTTTCAAGGCTTTTAAAAGAACGCATTATTTTTATTGATGGAGAAATAAATGACGCAACGGCTGATTTAGTCGTAGCCCAGATTCTTTTCCTTGAATCAGAAAATGCAGAAAAAGACATAAGCATCTACATCAATTCACCGGGCGGCTCTGTAACCGCCGGCCTTGCGATTTATGACACAATGCAATACGTAAAATGCCCTATTCAGACTATTTGCCTTGGCCAGGCAGCCAGCATGGGCGCTTTCCTGCTTGCAGGAGGAACAAAAGGCAAGCGCTATACGCTTCCATCTGCAAGAGTTATGATTCACCAGCCCTGGGGTGGTGTCGAAGGCCAGGAGTCAGACATTGCAATCCATGCAAAAGAAATTCTCCGCCTGAAAAAACTTACAATAGAGCATTTTGCAGAACAGACCGGAAAGCCTTTTGATGTAGTCGCAAAAGATATGGAAAGGGATTTCTTCATGAGCGCGGAAGAAGCTCTTGAATACGGAATCGTCGATCAAGTTATGAACAAGAGGAAAAAGTAAATGAGAAGATTTGGAAGCGATGCACGCTACTGTTCATTCTGCGGAAAACCTCAGGACGCCTCAAGACATCTTGTCGCAGGACCATCAGGCAACATAAACATCTGCAACAACTGCATAGCCGTCTGCCAGGAAATTCTACGCCAGGAAGAAGATTCAGTAACACCAATAAACCTTACAGATGTTCCGACTCCAAAAGAATTCAAGGAATATCTTGACCAGTATGTAATCGGTCAGGACGAAGCAAAAAAAGTTCTTTCCGTAGCCGTTTACAACCATTACAAACGAATGTCAGTTCCAATGATTAAGCAAAAGACAGGCGACGTAAAGATTGAAAAATCAAATATTCTTTTGATTGGACCGACCGGTTCTGGAAAAACGCTGCTTGCAAAAACTCTGGCGGAAAAACTTAAAGTTCCTTTTGCCATCGCAGACGCAACAACTCTTACAGAAGCCGGATATGTAGGCGAAGATGTTGAAAATGTACTGTTAAAACTCATAAACGCGGCAGACGGAGACATTGCGGCGGCAGAGCGCGGAATCATCTTTATTGATGAAATTGATAAAATTGCAAGAAAGAGCGAAAACACATCGATAACAAGAGATGTTTCCGGTGAAGGTGTACAGCAGGCTCTCCTGAAAATCATTGAAGGAACGACAGCCAGTGTTCCTCCACAGGGCGGAAGAAAGCATCCTAACCAGGAAATGCTCCAGATTGACACAACAAATATCCTTTTCATTCTTGGCGGCGCATTTGTAGGACTTGATAAAATCATTGAGCAGAGGACTGCCGAACATTCAATGGGATTTGGTTCTAATGTCGGCGAGCTTACGCCTGACCAGCAGCGCGAGCTTTTAAGCCTTTGCACTCCGGACGACCTTGTAAAATTCGGAATTATTCCTGAGCTTATTGGACGTATGCCGATGACAGTCGCCCTTAAGGAGCTTACAAAAGACGACCTTGTGAACATACTTACCGAACCTAAAAATGCAATCACAAAGCAGCTCAAGGCTTCTTTTGCCATGGATGACATGGATATTGAATTTACAAAAGACGCGATTGAAGCGATCGCAGACGAAGCAATCAGACAAAAAACCGGCGCGCGCGGTCTTCGCTCAATTGTTGAAAAATGCCTTACAAATACAATGTACGAGGTTCCAAGCATAAAGGGACACAAAATACTAAATATTACAAAAGAAATCATTGAATCAAACGGAAAATACGATTTAATGAAGTTCCTTAAGGTTGAGCCTGAAGAACAGAAAAAACTCAACGCATAGAAATAAAAAAGGGCGGACGGCCGCCCTTTTTTATTTCTACTTATTATCAGCAAGACTTCTTGCAATCCCGATTGTTTTTGCGATTGTTGTTTCCCAGTTAAATTTTGCCGACCATTCAATTCCTTTTTTAACAAGTTTTTCGCGCAGCTTTTTATCGGCAGCGAGCTTTTCAAGAGTGCAGGCAATATCTATAATATTATCCGCATCAAAATAAAGCGCCGCATCGCCTCCGATTTCCGGAAGAGCGCACGCATTTGAACAGCCGACAGGAATTCCTGTAGCCATAGCCTCCAAAACAGGAAGCCCCACTCCCTCGCAGACAGAAGGAAAAACAAGGGCTTCAGCACCCGCATAAAGCTGAGAAAAACTTTCATGCGGAAAATATCCGGTCAAAAAAATATCCGAGGCAAATTCTGAATTAAACGCCTCTTTATGCACATCCGAAGAAAAAGGTCCGTCGCTTCCGGCAAGAACCAGCCTGTGTGGAAGTCCTGTCCGTTTTTTAAAAAGCGAAAACGCTTTATAAGCTCAATGTGCTTTTTTTCAGGTCCAGACAGCCTTGAACCATAAATAAAATAAGGCTTCTTTATTGCAAAAGGCTTTATATCAACAACATCATCGGTAACATCAATCTGCGGATAGAAAAGCTTATGGTCAATTCCGTTGTAGACAACCTCGATTTTTTCCCTGTCGATTCCGTGGGAAACAAGGTCATCCCGGATATAGCAGCTGGCCGCGATGATTTTCTGAACTTTTAGAAGACCCCGTTTTATCTGAAGCTTTTGAATCCAGTCTTTTTTTCCTTCAATAAGATTGGAAAGAACCGTATTTACAACAGCAATTCCCGGAACTTTAAAACTAATCGGCAAGACTTTTTCCGGCGCCTCATAAAACACAACATCATATTTTCTTGAGGCCACAAATTTCCGGAATTAGTAAAATGCCAAAGACGTTCGGCGCTTAAAGAATTGCCGGTGGAAACCGACTCAAAAGGAATATCCTTTCCTGAATTATACGTAAACCTGTCAAGTTCGGGTCCAAAAAGCTCAATTTCGATGCCTTCAATTTTTGAAAGGTTCGCCACAAAAGAGAGAAGATAAGTTCCCAAACCAGACCTTGCATGGTCACAACCAAAGGTATCTATACCAATCTTCATAATTTCCAGATTATAGCATAAAAAAGTCTTATATGCTATATTTTTAACTATGACTGAAAATATTTTTAACTTGCTTCCGGCAAATCTTTTAGAAAAACTCGACACACAGAACATAACAGAACCTACAAAAGTTCAGCAAAAAGTTATTCCGATTCTTATGGAAGGAAAAAATCTTATTTTTCAGTCTGAAACTGGAACTGGAAAAACATTTGCATATCTGCTGCCGCTCATCGCAAGGCTACAGAAAGCAAAGGAAACTGAAAATCCGAATGAAAAACATCCAAGGATTATAGTTTGCGCACCGACTTTTGAGCTTTCATCGCAGATTAAAATGGCGGCGCAAAGCATAACCGGACTAAAAACAGCGCTTTTTATCGGCGGAGCGCCAATAAAACGGCAGACAGAAGTTTTAAAAGAAAAACCGGAAATTGTCATCGGAACGCCGGCAAGGCTTGTTGAACTTATCCGGCTAAAAAAACTTAAAACCCAGCATATAAATGCGATTGTTTTTGATGAAGCCGACCGTCTTGTAAAAAAAGAACTCGCAGATGAATGCGCGGAGCTTAAAAATCTTGTTCCTGAGAACGCCCAGATTATCGCCTGCACGGCGACAGTTGACGCTGGAACTAAAAAATTCTTTTCCGGCGCAGAGATTGAGATTCTTCCAAAAGAGAATGTGCTTTCTAAAAACATAACGCACTGGGCAATTTATGCGGAATCAAGGGACAAAATCAACGTCCTAAGAAAATTCATTGCGGCAGAAAATCCGGAAAAAGCGCTTATTTTTGCAAGCCGCGCCGACCAGGTTGAAAATATCTGGTCAAAACTGAAGTTTAAAAAGGTTCAGTGCGCCTGCCTTTATGCAAAAGCTGAAAAGCAGGCAAGAAAAATGGCAATAGACAGATTCCGAAGCGGAAAAGAACGGATTCTTATAACAAGCGACCTTGGAGCGCGCGGACTTGACATAAACGGAATAACGCACGTAATCCAGATGGATTTGCCCTCTGACTCAGATTTTTTTATCCACAGGGCAGGAAGAACCGCAAGAGCCGGAAAAACCGGAATAAACCTGGTGATTGGAGACGAATACGAGATGAACGCGTTTGCCGCGCTTGAAAAAAAGCTTGGAATAAAAGTTTTTCCTAAAGAAATAAGAAACGGAAAAGTTCAGGCTCCGGAACTTTAATGAACAACAAATGAATAAGTAAAATAGCCTTTTTCATTCTTTTCCAGAAGCCCCTTAAAATCTCCTGAAAGAGTAAAAACAGCGGCGTTTTTTTCTTTTATTTCAAATGGAGATGTCGTGAACATATCGCTGTGAAGTTTTGCGCCGTTTTCAAAAAGGACGCTTTTTCCTTCCGCAAGAACAAGGCTACCGAAACCACACAGAGAAGCGAGCTCTTTTGTCATTGGAACTGATTTTTTTACACATTGATTTTCAAGCTCACGCTCCGATTCATCAGGCTCAGCTTTTATGCGGATATTATTTTTTTTATTTTCGATGGAAACCTGCTCTATCCGCCTTGTTTTTTCCGCGGCAATAAATGCATTTTCAATGTTAAATTCTTCCAGGTCTGAAAAGCCCGCGGCATCTTCAAGGCAAAAATTTCCAACTTTTGTGCGGAGAAGTCCTACCAGATGCCCTGCGCTTCCACATTCGATGGCAATATCCCTGGCAAGGGAACGGATATATGTTCCTTTTGAAACTGAAAATTCTATGCAGCAGGCAAGAACACGTTTTTTATCATTTTCTGAATCTGAATCCGAAGTTCCGGCGAACATAATCTCCTGAATTTCCGAGGAAAAAACCTCTACCTGGCGGAAAGGAATTTCAGCAGACTTACCGCTGCGAGCCAAATCGCTAGAGCGCTTTCCGTCAATATGTATTGCGCTGAAAGTCGGCGGCTGCTGCATTATTTTTCCAGTATATTTTTTTACAGCCGCGGCAAGCTGCGCTTCTGTGGGAAGAAGCGCAGTGCGCACAACATTTCCGGTACATTCAAGGGTATCTGTTTCCTCTCCGAATTTTATTACAGCCCTGTAAGTTTTTCCAAACTCAGTTATTCTTCCTGCAAGGCGCGTCAATGAACCTACGCACACAACAAGAAGTCCGGCGGCAAAACTGTCAAGAGTTCCTGTGTGTCCGACTTTTGAAGTCTTAAAAGCGTGCTTGACCGTAAAAAGACTTGAAAAACTTGTAAGCCCCGGCTTTTTTGCAAGAAGAACAATTCTATTCTGATTCATCAGGATTCTGCGCTTCGCGGGCTTTTGACTCCGCTTCCAGCTCGTTCAATTTTTGAACCATGTGGAAGCCTTCTTTCATGCCGGAATCAACAAAGAAAGTCAGCTTTGGAAATTTTCTTATGCGCATTTTCTTTGCAATTGATGACTGGATAAATCCGGCCGCATTATTTAATCCTGCAACGCCGTCTTCAAGCATATCATCGCTTGCAAAACTTGAAACAAAAACCTTCGCATAGCTCAAATCCTGGCTTACTTCAACGCGGTTTACGGAAAGGAACGGAGCAACGTCCATTCTGGCTTCTTTCAAGCCTTTTTTTCCGATTACACGCGGATCCCTTATCTCGCCTTCAAGAATCAGCTTGGAGATTTCCTCCCTAAGCTGGGCATTAAGCCGTTCCATTCGATACTGACCCATTATTCAGCAGCTCCTTTTCCAGCTTCTTCAGGAAACTGAGTTCCATTGTCTTTTGGCTTGCCGGCTTTTTTAGCTTTTCCTGCCGCTTTTTCAGCCGCAAGAACTTCAGCTTCGTGAACTTTTTCCGCTTCGGCAGCAGCCATCGCCTTTTCGGCAGCCTCTTTGGCCTTCTTTTCATTTCCGCGCGGTCATCGTGAAGCTCGTCTCCAAGCTTTCGGGCAACTTCAATGTATTCAAACACTTCCATTGTATCGTCAACCTGAATATCCTGCCAGTTTTCAAGGCTTAAACCGCACTCAAAACCGGTTGTAACTTCTTTCGCATCATCCTTAAAGCGTTTAAGGGAAGCGATTTTTCCTGTATATTTTACGATTCCGTCACGAACAAGGTGAACCATGGAATTCTTCTTACAACACCGTCGATTACATAACATCCGGCAATTGTACCGACCTTAGGAACTTTGAACGTATTTCTAACTTCAACATTACCGATAACCTGCTCTTTTGTATCCGGAGCAAGCATACCTTCCATTGCGGCCTGAATTTCTTCAACGCACTTGTAAATAATGCTGTATTTTCTGATGTCGACTTTTTCCGCATCAGCCAATGCCTTTGCCTTTGGTGTAGGCCGAACATTGAATCCGATAATAATCGCATTAGAATCCGCCGCGGCAAGAGTAACATCAGACTCATTAATCGCGCCGGCAGAACTGTGGATTACAACAAGACGAATATCTTTTGTTGAAAGTTTTTCAAGGGAAGCTTTAAGGGCTTCCGCAGAACCCTGAAGGTCAGCCTTGATGATAACCTTAAATTCCTTGACTTCGCTGGCTGCAATATCGCTGTAAAGAGATTCAAGTGTGGTCTTCTTAACCGCTTTAGCCGCCTCAAAACGCTTCAATTCCTGGCGCTTTGTTGAAATCGCGCGGGCTTCCTTATCGTCTTCTGTTACCTGGAAAGGATCACCTGCATTAGGCATTTCCTCCATTCCAAGAACTTCCACCGGAACAGACGGTCCTGCCTCCTGAATTCGGTGTCCTCTGTCATCAAACATAGCCCTTACGCGGCCAGAATAGATTCCAGCGACAAAAGGATCGCCCTGCTTCAAGGTTCCGCGCTGTATGATTACAGAAGAAACAACACCGCGTCCCTGGTCAATTCTTGACTCAAGGATTTCCTTCAGCACGGCAGTCGTAAGTCGCCTTAAGCTCAAGCATTTCCGCCTGAAGAAGAATCGCGTCAAGCAGCTCGTCAATTCCAATCTTCTGTTTTGCGGAAATATTTACATACTGTGTGTCTCCGCCCCATTCTTCCGGTGTAAGGCCCTGCTCAGAAAGCTGAGTCTTTACCTTATCCGGGTTTGCTTCCGGCTTATCAATTTTGTTTACGGCGACAATAATCGGAACTTTCGCATCCTTAGCATGCGCAATAGCTTCCAGTGTCTGAGGCATAACGCCGTCATCAGCCGCAACAACAAGAACAACAATATCAGTAACCTGCGCTCCGCGGGCGCGCATCATCGTAAACGCCTCGTGTCCCGGAGTATCAAGGAATGTAATCTTACCCTTCGGCGTAGTTACAGAATAAGCGCCGATTGACTGCGTGATTCCGCCAGCCTCGCCTTCCGCGACATGGGCATTGCGAATCGCATCAAGAGTTTTTGTCTTACCATGATCAACGTGGCCCATTACAGTAACAATAGGAGGACGAGGACGCATATTTTCAGCAATATCCTCATCACCCTTGATTACAGTCTCATCATACAAAGAAACAACTTTCACTTCGCAGCCATATTCTCCGCAAATGAGTTCCGCGGTATCCTTGTCTATAGACTCGTTGATTGTGACCATCTGGCCATAAGTTGAAAAAAGTTTTCCGATGATTTCAGAAGCCTTAAGATTCATTTTCTTTGCAAGGTCTGAAATTGAAACAGTTTCCATGATTTCAATCGATTTTGGAACAACAGAAGCCGGTGTCTCAACCTTCTTCTTTGTTTCAAAAAGATTATCGTCGTACTGTTCCTGGTCTTTTCGGTTATAAACCTGTTTTTTGCCTTTAAATGCTTTTTTTGCAGGAGCTTTTCCCTGCATCATAGCAGGAACTGGCGCGCCTGCGCCGCCGCCCATGCGGAATCCGCCCGGCTGACCGCCACCGAATCTTGGTCCACGGTTAAATCCTCCGCCCTGACCATTGCGGTTCTGGAATCCACCGCCCTGCCGGTTTCCCTGGAAACCTCCGCCCTGACCGTTGCGGTTCTGGAATCCTCCGCCCTGCCGGTTTCCGTCCTGATTGCGGTTCTGGTAGCCCTGACGAGCCTGTGTTCCGGTAAATCCGCCGCCTTCACGGTTCTGATAGCCGCCCTGACGGTTTCCATAACCACCGTTACCATATCCGTTGCGGCCATAACCATTTCTGTTGCGGTCGCGGTTTCCAAAATCCGAAAGATTTCCTGCCTTTACATTAGGACGAGCTGTGTTCAGCTCATAAGTCCTGTGCTGCGTACGGTTATCAGACTGGGAACGATTCTCATTACGAGAATACTGGTTTCCATTCTGCGCCGAAGCGGCCTGTCTCTGCGCAGCAGGTTTTTGAGCCTGCTGCTGGGCATTTCTGTTTCCAGCAGCTGCCGGCGCTCCGCCATCCGCTTTTTTTACAACTACCCTTACGCCGTCTTTTTTGGCGTTCTCAGGCTTTGGCGCAGAATTTTCCGGTCCTGCAGGACGTTTTTTTACTACAACAACTTTTTTCTTTGCAACTCCGGCATTATTCGCATTTGAAGCCGCTACCGTACGAGGCGTGTTGTCAGCCTGCTTTTTATGAACAACAAATGTCTGTTTTTTTTCTGATTCTTCAGCCATTCTGTATCCTTATTCCTCATCTTCTGTAAATTCAAATTCAATGCCACATTTTGGACAGTGATCCATATCGAGCGTAATTTCCGCTCCACATTCCGGGCAATAATATTTTTCTTCTTCGTGATGTTCTGGCTCAGTTTCTTCCGGAGCAACAGGAGCAACTTCCTTTCCATCCTCATCAACAAATTCAACGTTTTCTTTAATAAGATTGTAAACCGCATCAATCTCTTCTTTTTTGAGACCTTCAATCTTTTCCAAAGAACCGTTGTCATAAGTTTCAATAAATTGAACAATATCTTCTATGCCATTTGACTTCAGAATATCAACGACGCGTTCATCAACACCGGAAAGCTCGGCGATTGTCGTAATATCCTCATCTTCCGCCTCATCATTCTTAAAGAGATTAAGGGCAGCCTGTGTCGTAGCCTTTTCAGAAAGATCCATTCCCTCGCACTGTTCCTGAGTCTTCACATCGATTGACCAGTCGCAAAGGCGGTTCGCAAGACGCACGTTCTGTCCCTGTTTTCCGATTGCAAGGCTAAACTGAGATTCTTCAACAATAGCAAGCGCCTGACGCTTCACCTCATCAAGAATCACAACGCGGTCAACCTGGGCCGGAGAAAGCGCGTTCTTAATAAATTCAGCAGGATTAGGGTCGTAACGAAGCACATCGATTTTTTCGCCAAGAAGCTCGCGGATAACAGTCTGGATTCTGGCTCCTTTTGTTCCTACGCAGGCTCCAACCGGATCAACATCTTCACGCGTTGTAGATACAGCCATTTTAGTTCTGTAGCCTGCATCGCGCACGCATTTTTCAATTTACAGTTCCATCGGCAATTTCAGGAATCTCAAGCTCCATTGTGATTTCAACAAGGCGCGGATCAGAGCGAGAAAGAACAAGCTGAAGTCCTGTCTGAGTTTTTTTAAGCTCCACGATAACAGCCTTGATTCTGTCATTCTGCTCATAAGTTTCGCGCGGAGACTGGTATTTTGAAGGAAGAAAACCTTCAAGGCGTCCTCCGTTTCCAAGGTCGACAAAAAGATTTCCGTTTTTCTCGCGCTGTATGTATCCGTTTATGAGCTCGCCAACCTTATCCTTGTACTGGTTATAAAGAGAATCTTTTATAGTTTCGTTCAGACCTGCATGCGCCGTCTGCTTTCCGGTGGAAACCGCCGAACGCGCAAACGACTTAGGATCCTCAAGAATATCAATTTCATCGCCAAGCTCAACTTCATCGCTAAGCCGCTTTGCTTCCTCAAGCTCAATTTCAGTAACAGGATCGTAAACACCGTCTACAACTGTTTTTCGTGAATAAATCGAAACATCCGACATATCATCTGCAAATTTTACAATCGCATTGTCCAAAGTTCCATAAGTTCTTTTGTAAGCTGCTTTGAGCGCATTTTCGATCGTCTGTTTAACTGACGCTTCTGAATATCCTTTTTCGTCAATCAGAGCACGAATTGCTTCTGCCATTTCTGACATTTTAAGCCCCCGTAATTTTATAAGTGTATAAATTTTGCTTTTGCTATATTTTCAAAGGAAATAGTCTGGTTTTCGCCATCCTTTTCCAAAGTAACCGATTTTTCATCCGCGGAAACTATTTTTCCGCCAACCCAGTCAGTGACAGTTTTATCCCACACGCGGACTTCCCTTCCCCTAAAAACCGAGAATTCCGCGGCATTCTTAAAATTTCTTTCCATTCCAGGCGACGTAAGCTCCATATACGTATCTTCCGTTCCAAGAATCGCCTCCAGCCGCGGAAGAAGAGCGTGATGAACCTTAGAACAGTCGTTTACGCCAATATCAACAGAAGGATCTTTTGAAGCGATAACCGCCGTGATTTTTGTGACAGTTTTCGCAGGCGAAATATGAAGTTCTACAAGGGTGTAACCAAGGCCTTCCACCAATGGCGCACATTCTGAATAATGCGGCATTTTTTCCAATGGTTCGTATTCCAATTTTACCTCTTTGAAACATTTTATCAGCATAAAAAAAGACCCGTCGCTTTGACGAGTCCACTTTAAAGATTATTAAAATGTACAGGGTAACTATAATTCTAATTTTAAATAATGTCAATAAATAGTCGAATTTTTCATATAGTGATTCCGCTTTATTTTTGTTTCCGCCAATTCAATTTTCGGATTAAGTAAAAAAACGGCATCCGGGCGATTCTGCTAAATCTCAAAAACACACTCACGCCCTTCCAGCGGAACAGAAAGACGGCTTGAAGTCAGCTGAAGAGTTTTTATTCCGGCGGCCTTCCTTAAGATTTTATTCATTTTAAAATTTCCGTGCTTGTCGTCGCCCGCAATAGGACATCCCTGTTTTGCCAGATGGATTCGAATCTGGTGCATGCGCCCGGTTTCAAGCTGAAGTTTCACAGTTGAAAGCACAATCTTCTGGTCCCCATAAAAAATTTCTTTTTCATCAACAACCTGGAAATGCGTCACAGCCGGCTTTTCATCTCCATGCTGAACCACCGCAGTCCTGATTGTTCCCTTTTTCGCATTCAATTTTCCAACGCACAGCGCGGTGTATTCCTTCCGCACCAGTTTTCCGCCGATAAGCTTAGTCCATTTAGAAGCCGCCGCGGCAGATTTTGCAACCAGCATAAGTCCGTTCGTATCGCGGTCAAGCCTGTGGACAAGAAAAACCGGATAGCCAGCCTGAACCGCAAGCTCTTTATCCAAAGGATGCAAGATTCCCTGTCCGCCCTGAACAGGAACTCCCGAAGGTTTATTAATCACAAGAATTTCGTCATTTTCAAATAAGATTGGTATATTTTTCATCCGACAATAAATATAAGACAGGAGAACAAAAATGACAAGAAGCAGAATTCTTACAATCTTTTCAGCGGCGGCGATATTTCTTTTATGCACATTGATTCCTGCATATCTAAACGCAGAGGAAGTGACAGACAGCGACTTCGGATATTCGCTAGACATTCCGGAAGGATTCAATGTCTCAGGCTACACACCGGACGGAATGTCCTACCACTTTAAGCACAGTTTTGTTCCGGTTGACCTTGTGCTGAAGCTTTACGAAAAAGACGTTTTCCCTGATTCAAATTCTGCGCTCAAAGGCGCGCTAAAAAAACTCAACGCAGAGTACGAAGGAACTGACACATTCACATGGGACAACACGGACTGCTCCATTTCAAATTTCAGATCAAATGCAATAGCAGCGGAAGGCGTGTCCGGCTGGGCGGTCGCGGCAACCCTTCCGGACAACGGAGCGAACCTTGTCCTTCTTTGCTACGCAGACTCAAGCAAGGCAAAAAACTGCGAGCAGTTCATTCTTTCAACATTGAATTCGCTGTGCATAAGCAAAAAAAGCAGGTTTTCGCCGGGAATAATAACTTCATACGCATACCAGCAAGGCGAAATGAACAAAATCAGGCTGAACATAGGCGGAAGACAGATTACAACAGAAATCGACTCTTCTGATTCTGAGGCGAACAATTTTGTAATTGAATGTGAGTTCGAAATCCTTAAGCTTTACGCAAACCACGAAAAATGGAAGGAAGCGTGGATTCGCTACTACAGGGCAATTTTCCGCGACAGCTATTCAAGACTTTCAAAAGCGGCGTTCGACATAAACTCCGCAATATATCAGGCGGCGGTAAAAAGAAACCCTGAATCGCCGGAAAATGCAATGAACGAAATGCTTCTGAACTGGGTGCAAAGCTTTGAATACCGGCGCGGAGATAAAAAAAGCACTGACTTCACAAGCGTAATCGACGCCCTTTCCGGAACAGGAAGCGACTGCGACAGCCGGAGCATGCTGATGTGCATTCTTTTAAAGCAAAACGGAATAAACGCAACCCTTTTTATAAGCCGGGAATATTCGCACGCTGTGTACGGAGCGCAGCTCAATGCTGAGGGAGCAAAAATCAACGTAAACGGAAAAGATTTTCTACTTGGAGAGACAACCGTTAAAAACCTTAAGCCGGGACTTATAGCCCAAGAACAGAATGACACTGAAAAATGGATTCCAGTCACTTTTGAATAACTAGGCGTAAACCGCGGCAAAGCAAACCCGGACGGACTGGAAAGGCATCCGGGCTTGTATTCTAAAAAATCAGTCTTTTACAAGAGCGTCATAAGCCTCGCGCGGAGAAGACGCGTTTTTCAACAGTCCGCGAAGCTCAGGATTCATAAGTTTTGCAGTAAGATACGAAATTGTCTTTAAATAATATGTATGCTGATTATGAGCCGCCGCAATCATAATAAGGAGATTAACCGGCACACCGTCAACAGCCTGATAATCCTCTATGTTGTTTTTACAAATTCCAACAGCCATAACAAGGTCTGTAACAGAAGAAAGGCGCACATGAGGAATTGCAATGCCGCGGCCAACAGCAGTCGACATCAAGTCCTCACGCTTTAAGATTTCAGAAACAAGTTCTTCCTTGTTCTTTACCTGAGGAGCAACAGCAAGAATATCCGCAAGTTCAACAATGGCATCTCTTTTTGAAGAATTTTTTATAAATACAACTCTGTCTGGCGAAAGAAAATTCTTTATCTGAACTTCGCTTTCAGATTTTTTCACAGATGAAGAAGAAAGCCGTTCATTAACCCATTTTTCCAGTTCTGACTTTAAATCGCCATACGGTGCCGATCTTTCCCGCCGGAATTTCGCCCTTCTGCGCCCAATCATAAACTGTCCTGTCTGAAACACGAAGATATTTTGCAACTTCTTCTATTGTAAGGATGTCATCTTCCATGATGAAAAAAGCTCCACATTTATTTGAAATATCTTGAAAAAGATTGCAATATTTACGGTTTTTTGTCAAGTTCTCCAAAATGTCTCCAAAATGTCCATAAAATTGCGCATTGAATTATTAGCCTCTTTTTTGTAAAATGGAATTTATGAATTCAAAAAAACATTTTTCCGGATATATAATTTTTGCGGCTGTTTTCTGCCTCCTTTACATTCTGCTTGCAATAAAACCTTTGGGAAAAGAATATCAGTTCGAGCCTGAATGGAAAATCGACGTGACAAACCCCGCTCTTTCTGAAAATTCAGAAAACGAGCCTCTCCTGCCTTTTAAGCTAGGGCAGACAATGGGATATTTTACGCCAGACGGAAAAGTTGTAAATTTCATCACGTTTCCGCAGAAATCTTCAATTTCAAAGTTCGGATACACTTTTTACAGTTTTAACAACAGTTCCGCCACATTTTTTTATCCTGACGGAAAAAAAATATTCACATCAGACATAAGCGGCTTCCCGATGTTAAACGAAAACCGGATATTCACATTTCTTCCGGGCGGAAGCTCTTTTTCAATGTGCGACGAAAATGGAAAATCAAAATGGGAATACAGCGGAGCAGTTCCGATAACAGCATTCGAATCTTCAGAATCGGGAATCGTGGCGGGATTTGCAGACGGAAACATCTGCCAGTTTAATATGGATGGAACGCTGATTCAAAGATTCGCCCCGGGCGGAAGCGAAATTCCTGTGATTCTTGGAATCGCGATTTCTTCTGACGGAAAATACATCGCCTCTGTTTGCGGACAAAACAAGCAGCGTTTTATACTGGCTCAAAAGGACGGAGCGCAGACAAAAATAACCGCGCACGAATTTCTTGACTCAAAAAACACAAATCAAATGCTGGTAAAATTCAGCGCCGACGACAAAACGGTCTATTTCAATTCAGGAAACACGCTTGGAATCGTTGACGTAAAAACCGGAAAAAAACGGCATCTGAAAATAGAAGGACAGGCTATTTCCATCCAGGAATCTGAAAAATGTTTTTTTGTCCTTACAAAAGACGGAAAAGAGGTTTTCCTCAAGTCTATGCGATGAACCGTTTGGTAAATATCTATCGGCGGCTCCAGCTTTGAAGCCTCGGCGGCATTCATTCAGGTTTACAAAAACAGGCTGTACGTTGGAAAAAATTCAACAATCTCTTGCATTGAAATAAAATAGGACATAAAAATGAAAAAACTTATAACTTTTGCCGTAGCTTTTTTTTGTTTAAGCATCTGCGCCTTTCCTTTTGACTGGCCGCAGACAGAAATAGTCCAGTCAGACAAATTCTATTCGTATTTCGGGCAGCTCCGCGGAGGAACAATAAGCAACTCCCTGATTTTTTCCGACCCTTCGGAAATCAAGGCAGCCGACAGCGGAAAAGTTTCTGTTGTAATCACAGATTTTCAGGATGACTCAAACTTTTTTCCTTCAACTTTGGGGAACAGCATAATTCTTGCCCACAAGGACAGCCTTTTAACAGTTTACGGAAACATTGACAGCGACTCAATAAACGAAGCGCTAAAAGAAACATCCGAAATTGAAACAGGAACACGCCTTGGCTTCTCTGGAAACACAGCATGGCAGCAGGGGCACAGCTCGCTTGAATTTCAGGTAATCGACATAAAAAACAATGCGTCAATAAACCCAAGAATCCTTATGCCGCGCGTTGGAAAAGAACTTCCGCTTTATTACGGAGAAGTCATGCTTCAAAACAGAAACGGAAAACGGTTTAAAATTGCCACGCAAAACGTGGTTCCGGCAGGAATTTACAAGGTCTACAGAAAAAGACAAAAAATCGCCGCTCCATACAAGACACGCGTTTCAATAAACGGAACTTTAGTAGACCAGATTTATTACAACGTGCTGATTCAGAGCGACACACAGCTTTGCGCAATGGGAAAAAAGAACTATCCAAAATCAGTCTTATATCCTGACGAAGAGCTTCAGCTTATGGGCGAGACATCTCTTTCGCCGGGCAAAAACTCCATCCAGCTTTCACTGGACAACATCCTTGGAGTAGAAACACCGGCGACATACATCGTTACGGTTTACTAGATTCCGATACAAATTATAATGTCCGGGAGATAATTCCGCCGCCAATGCAGACGCCATCGCTATACAAGACCGCGCTCTGCCCCGGCGCGACCGCGCGCTGCGGTTCTGCGAACATGATTTTCCATGGATTTCCCACAAAATTCTCACCTTCTTCCGGCTTGTAACGTTCAACCGTACATTCAACAGGTTTTGAGGCAAGGCGAATTTTCACGCAGGCAGTAATTTTTTTATCAGGCTCAATATTTCCAGGCCATACAAAATCATCAGCAATCAGTCCGCCGGAAAACAAATCGTCATTTGAAGCAAGCACAACCAGATTATTAACCGCATCAATTGAATGAACGTAAAGCGGCTTTGACGAACTTACGCCAAGTCCGCGTCGCTGACCGACCGTGTAATGCTCGATTCCGCGGTGCTTTCCAAGAACATGGCCGTCCAAGTCGATAATATCACCGGGAACTCCAGGCTTATCGCTGAAAAGAAGGTCGAAATATTCTTCCGGAATAAAATCCTGGCTTTCCTCGCGCTCCGCCGCGGCAAGATTGTATTCGTGCGCAAGCCTGAAAACTTCTTTTTTTGGAGTATTCGCAAGCGGAAACCTTACTTTTTCCAGAATTGAACTTGGAACGCGGTAAATAAAATAAGTCTGGTCTTTCGACTGGTCCATCGCGGTATGAATCATGCAGGGTTTTTGATCTGTGCCAAAAAGACCTTCTTCCGGGCGCACAATTTTCGCGTAATGACCTGTGCAAAAATAATCGTATTCAATGTTAAGCTGCTGGATTCCAAGCTGGAGCGCGCCGAATTTTATGTAGCGGTTGCAGCGTATGCACGGATTCGGCGTACGGCCGGCGCGGTATTCCGCCTTAAAATAGTCAAGAACTTCTTTTCTATATGTGTCCTTCACATCAATAACGTGATATTCAATTCCCTGCTCTTTGCAAAATTTTTTACATTCCTCAATATCTTCAACTTCGCCAGGACCGTAACAGGAATCATGGAGCGTTTTTCCGGCAGGAAGCTCAGGAAGCTTTCCGTCCCACAAGGACATTGTAACACCAATAACTTTACAGCCTTTCTGCTTTAAAAGAAGAGCCGTCAACGTTGAATCAACTCCACCAGAAAGACCTACAACAACTGTATCGCCAGCCTGCGGCATATTTTGCTCAATGAATTTCATACAAAAAAATATTATCAGATAATTTGTTTATTAACAATTCCCTTGGAAAACTGTAAGATATATTGATTTTGAGTTTAATTATTGTGAAAGAAATTGAATGAGCCGCCGGAAAAAGCGAGGACTCAACTATCTGCGGCAAATTGCAAATCCGGCGAAAGCGTTCTTTCAGAATTTATTAAAAACATTAAGAATTAGAACAACTAAACAGGATAACTAAAATGGAAACAAATATGATACTTTCCGCTTCGGGCTGGAGAAAGGTTTTTGCCATAAGCGGAAACGAGCAGGACAAAACCGCGATGATCGGAGAGGACAACATTGCGATTTCAATTTATTCAGCGGCGGTTTTTGCGGAATATATAAAAAATCAGTCTAAAAAAGAAAATCCGGCTGTGGTTGTCGGAATGGACGCACGTCCGACAGGACCTGCAATTTCAGAGGCCGCGGTAAAGACATTCATTGCAAAGGGAATAAATGTAAAATTCGTTGGAATTACAGCCGCGCCGGAAATCATGGCTTATTCAAAAAAGGCTGATGGATTCATGTATATTTCTGCAAGCCACAACCCTGTCGGACACAACGGAATAAAATTCGGACTAAACACAGGCGGAGTCTTGAACGGAACAGAAAACGCCAAACTGACGGTTGAATTCAACAGGCTTTGCGCTCAGGATGAGGCGCAGAAAAAAGCGTTCGAAATTATCCGAAATGTAAAAGAATATGATGTTGACTCAGTTTACAAAGAACAAAAAAATGTAAAAAAAGAAGCGCTTTCCGCGTACAACGAGTTTCTTTACTGGACAATTTCCGGCACAGACAAAAAAGATGAGCAGGAAAAAATATTTTCTATAATAAGAGACACCTGCGCGCAGAAAAAAATAAGCGTTGTGGCGGACATGAACGGTTCGGCGCGTGCGGATTCTGTTGACAAGGATTTTTTTGAAAAAAACAATATCGGTTTTTACGCGCTCCACAACAAAGCCGGCGACATTGCGCATGAAATCATCCCGGAATCAGAGAATCTTGTCTACGTTGCCGCAGAAATGGAAAAACTTCAAAAGCAGGGACACAAGGACGCAGTTCTGGGATATATGCCTGACTGCGACGGCGACCGGGGAAACATTGTTTTCTGGGATGAAAAAACTGAAAAACCTGTAATATTAAAAGCCCAGGAAGTTTTCAGCCTTTCAGTTTTAGCCGAAGTTGCGTACCAGGAATTTACAGGCAAAAAAAATATTGCGGTTGCGGTAAACTGCCCTACTTCAATGAGGATAGAAGAAATCGCCGGAAAATTTAACGCAAAGGTATTCAGGGCTGAAGTTGGAGAAGCAAACGTTGTAAATCTTGCGGCGGAAAAAAGACAGGAAGGATTCGATGTGAGAATCTGCGGCGAAGGAAGCAACGGCGGAACAATAACATATCCAAGCGCGGTGCGCGACCCGCTCAACACAATTTTCGCAATAATCAAACTTTTGAGCATAAAAGAACTTTTTGAGGAATGGTGCAAACGCTCAGGAAACGATTTTTCAGAAAACTACTCGCTTTCTGACGTTCTAAGCACACTGCCGGCCTACACAACGACCGGAGTAAGCGAAAAGCGCGCAGTCCTTCACATAAAGACAAAAAATCATTCAGCGTTAAAAGCCGAATTCCAGAAGATTTTTGAGGAGCAATGGAAAACGCAGAAATGTTTTCTGGAGCAATACGGAATTTTCGGCTGGGAATGCGACATTACAAACGGAACAAAAGAAATCTGCGGCGAAAAAGATTTTTCCAAGAGCGGAAAAGGCGGCCTTAAAATACGATTTTTCGGCAAAAACCTGAAGCCGCTCGCGTTCATCTGGATGCGCGGAAGCGGAACAGAGCCAGTATTCAGAATCATGTGCGACGTAAAAGGCAATGCCCCGGAACTTGAAAAAGCGCTGCTCTCCTGGGAAACCGAAATGCTTGAAAAAGCGGATGAAGCCACGGCGGATTAATAGGGATTTTAGGAAAATAGAAAATGGTACAAATTTAAAGTTGCAGTTGAAATTTGTACCAGAAAAAAATCAGATATATTTTACTCCAAAATAATCTAAAATCTGTTTCATTGAATCTTGAGCTGTAAGACAAGTATCGCGCAAAAAACCTTTTTCGTCACTCCAGTTCTTTATACCACGGTAGTAATACATTTTCAATTCATCAGAAATGATAAACGGAACAATATTGTTTTTAAGACATTCCTTGAACATAATCAGCCTTCCAACACGACCGTTTCCATCCTGAAAAGGATGAATCTTTTCAAAACGCACATGAAAATCCAGAATATCATCAAATGTAATTTTAGCTTTTGAGTTATATTCATCAAGTAAGGCTTTTATGCAAGATTCGACTTTAGAAGGATTTGCAGTTTCCTGCCCACCAACCTCATTTTCCAGAATCTTGTACTCTCCTACACGAAACCATGATTTCTGACTGTCAGCCGTTCCTGATTTTAATATAAAATGAAGCTGTTTTATGAAACTTTCAGAAAGTTTTGTACGGGCAGAATCAATCACAAGATCAATACAGTGAAAATGATTGACAGTTTCGATAATGTCGTCAACATTCACAGCCTTATCCGTAACTCCTAATGTTTTTGTTTCAAATATAAAACGAGTCTGCTCGTGGCTAAGCCTAGAACCTTCAATATGATTTGAATTATATGTAAGTTCAACCTGAATTTTATGATAGATTCCACCTTTTAGCCCAGCTTCCTTTTCTCGCTCAAGAAATGCTAATAATGAATTTTCCGTAATGGCACGACGGATTTTCCGCTTTGGCTTATATGCGGAACTTGGAATTTTCCACGTTTTTCCTTCTAAAAAAGCACCTGGAATTCTGCCCTGCGCGCAATAATTTCTTACGCTACGCTCGCTGATTTTCCAGACAGAAGCAGCCTTTTCAACAGAAATATATTCAAAATTACTCATCGGCAATATTATAGCACATTATCGGCAAAATAAATAGGCACAAACAAAGTAAAAAATGGGCATATATTTTGCCGATAAAATCGTAAACTTTCAGTTAGTCTACATTGCGGGCAAGACGGAAGCCTATTATATTGTATTGACCAATATTGGTTACAGAACGCTGTTCATTAGACCAGTTTAATCCTTTTAAAGAACCTAAACACCATTCTGAAACATTTCCTTGCATATCATACAAGCCATAACCGTTGGCTTTTTTGGTTGCAACAGGATGCGTTGTATTCTTGCTGTTGTTGAAAAACCACCCCACTTCGTCAATATTGTCACTACCTGCATATTTAAAATTCTGCCCTCCTTTTTCTGCATAGCTCCATTCTTCTGGAGTTGGAAGTTTAAAACCATTAGCATCTACATTACGCTGAAAAGTTTTATAATAAGGTTTCTCGCCATTATTAGGCGTATATTCCCATTCGTTCACATCTGTTTCACCATCCAAAATATAAACACAGTCAAAACCATACATCATACTTAACTTGTTGCAGAAATAAATTGCATCATACCAGCTTACATTTTCAACCGGATTATCTTTTCCTTTGAATTCACTTGGATTTTCGCCCATAATTGATTCATACAGCTTTTGTGTTACTTCGGTTTTGCCGATTGAATAATCTTTACCTGGAATTTTTACCATATCTAAGCTGCCGTAATTTGAGCGGACAATGCGGAAGCCTATGCTGTTATCCCTGAAGTCAGCATAGTCGTGGAACAAACCTTCATCCAACTTGCAGCTCTTTGAATAGTCGCCATAATAACTACCACAGTAATATCGTTCGTTACCGTTAGAATCCCAACACCATTCCATCACATTACCACTCATATCATACAAGCCATATCCATTGGAGTTTTTCTGTGCAACCGGATGTACCACATCGTTACTGTTACCTTCATACCAAGCAACTTTATCAATATCATAGCTTCCTGAATACCTATAATTCTTTCCACCTTTTGCTGCATACAGCCATTCTTCCACTGTAGGCAAACGGTAACCATCCGCAAAAATATCCTGCGTTATCTCGCCATAAATTTCATCGTCATTGTACGGCTCGTAATCCCACTTACGGACACTAGTTTCTCCATCAACCGCATATACAGGCTGCAATCCATTTTTTTTACTTAACTTGTTGCAGAAATAAATTGCATCATACCAGCTTACATTTTCAACCGGACAATTTGATGTATTTCTTTTTAGATTTTTCAGCTCATCTTCATCAAGATCTTCATTGTCACGGCAGAAATAGCTTGGATTTTCACCCATTACTGATTCATACAATTTTTGCGTTACTTCTGTTCTGCTGATTGAATAATTTTTGCCCGGAACTTTTACCATGACCAGACTTGATTTGCGAACCTGTTTTACACCAAAGAAAATTCCGCCAGCCAACAAAACTCCACAAACTGAACCTGACACAATCGCAATTATCTTTTTCGCTTTTGCGCTGAGCGGTTTGCGCGGCTTTTTCTCTTTTATGATGTTTTCTGAAAATTTTTCTATGTTCGGAGCAAATTCCTCACTGAAAGTGTCTTTGTAGAATTTTCCAGGCAACATCAAGTTCCACAATGGCACAACAAAAATATTCCAAATCATCGCAACAACAGAAAGAATATAAGACACAGTAACCATTCCATTCAGACCTTCTTGTATACCGAACATATACAATCTATTGGAAAAAATATTTATAAGATAAGCAAGCCCCAAATATAAAACAAAATTTTTAAAGAACTCCCATTTTCTGTCTTTCATCATTTCTTTTGACATATCAATGGCTTCTCTTGCTGTCATATTAGGATTGTCTGAAAGAATGGCAAATGCCATGGAATATCTGATAAGTGCTATGATTCCCGGAACAATCAAAAGCAATGACCACAGGAATATTTTTATCACCTCTAACCATACAAGCCGAAAAGCAACACCAAAATCCTTAAAACCTGAAAAAAGCGTAGAAACTTTTACTTTTTTTGTTCTTACAAGCTGCAGAATCGCGCGGTGAAGTCCCAAAAACATCGGACCATATATGATGAACGGTCCAACAACTGTCACACACGACACCAACATAACAAGGATAAAAAGCGCCCCGATTCCAAATGCCTTCCAGTAACAGCCTTTCATTTTTTCTTTGGCTTCAGTTAATTCATCGATAAAATTCATAAGATTCTCCATTTTTTGATTTTTTGAAAATTGAATAAAATGATTCGTTTTATTTTTTTACTATAATTTCTCCCCACTACTATTGATTCCATAAAAAAATTGAAGTGATACAATTTTTTTATGGAGTTGGAATAAGCACAATAAAAGCCTAAATTTGCATATCTCTTGATTCTGATTTTAGTGCATTGTAAAAATTTTCAAGATATTTGCTTAAACCTTTTGTTTTTGGCATCTTATCGTGTTTAATGCTTGAAATATCTTTAAATAGCTCCGCATCATTATCCACTGCGTTGTTCATGCAAATAAGAATTTTTACAATCCATGCTTCGCTTGTAGTCCAGTCTTTACTAATTATTCTACGCAAAATCCAGCTTGACTCACGGCACATTTCAAGTTCCAGAAAATAATCATTCAGATGTCTACGTTGATAATGCAAAACATCCGCAAGCTGAAAATTTTCATTTTTTAATTTTTCAAAATCAGATTCAAATCGTTTTTTGTATTCTGCAGGAATTCTTTCCACAGAACATTCACAATCATCATAAAAAAAATTTATTACACTCTGAAAAGCGTGGGCAAATTCAAAAACTGCAATAGATTGAAGTTAAATTTGTATAATTTTGAAATTTCATTATCTGAATTGGAATGATAATTGTAAAAAAACAATGTAACAACCGAAAGCAGAATAGTAAAAAAATCTATTAAACTTATTTGCATTTAAATCTCCAGAATTGAATCTATATATTTTTTTACCATGTCCGCCAGCAGGTCTTTTTTCTTTGTTGTAATATGTTCTTTTTACATCTTTATCTGTAGAAGGATTTTTTCCATCTATTTTTTCTATATTCTTTTACTTTATTTTCTTTCATTTTTTTACTCCTAATTATCAACTTATAAACTCTATCCAACAATTTTGATTTTCCCTGCACCTCACCTTCTTACAATTTTTTTTACACTCACTGTGGCAGTTACGTACCTGTTACGCTGCGGCTTACCGCCTTCGCTACACTGTTACTTCACAGCCAAAGCTCATTTTTACTTGACTATAGTGCGGACAAGGCGGAATCCTATACGGAAGGATCTGTAGTCGGCATTGCTGTGCTCAATCTCGCAGTTGTAGTCATAGTCTTTCCAGTCACAGCCACAGTAATAGCGGAAGCCGTGGATGTTGTAACTCCAACACCACTCTGACACGTTACCTCGCATATCATACAAACCATAGCCATTAGGCTTTTTCTGTGCAACCGGATGAGTTACGCCTCCGCTATTATCACAATGCCACCCAACAGAATCAATATTATCGCTGCCACTGTAACGGTAATCCTCGCCACCTTTTGCCGCATACTGCCACTCTGCAACCGTAGGCAACCGGTAACCGTTCGCAAAAATATTCTGTGCTATCTCACCATAAATTTCATCGTAATTGTGCGGCTTGTAATTCCATTTACGGACATCAGTTTCTCCGTCCACTGCATAGACAGGACGCAATCCTTTTTTTTCACTCAGTTTGTTGCAGAAATAAATCGCGTCATACCAACTTACATATTCAACCGGATAGTTTGATGTATTTCCTTTTAGATTTTTCAATTTACCTTCATCAAGATTTTTATTATCATGACAAAAATAACTTGGATTCTCTCCCATTACAGCCTCATACAACTCCTGCGTAACTTCCGTCCTTAACATTGAAATTGAAAAGTTTTCTCCTGGAATTTTCACCATATCCAAATCAAACTTTTCATCCGCCATAACACAAGGACAAGCAATAAGAGCAGCAAAACATATAGCCGCAATTTTTTTCAACTGATTTTTCATAGAACACACCTTTCCTTTATTATTTCAAATTAATTTTTTCGTTGATTTCATTGGCGACATTATCCATATCTGGATATACAAAATCCTCTGTAATATTTAATAATGCCAACTCTCTTAAAATTACCGGTTTTGCATCAGGTGGAATCAAAACAACCTGTTGAATACCATTTTTTTTATAAAAGAGTCTTTTCAGATTAAAAGGATCTGTTTTAAATATTTCGATTTCAGAATCCTTTGAATAAGGCATTATTTTTTCAAACTTCAAATTCCAAGTTCCAGTTTCGTCTAAATTTCTGCCCAATTTTTCATTCATCAATCCGTTATATGAAAAATATCCATTCTGCTTTAATATCAGTTTTGTCAAATCTTTCTTTTTAGACTCTTCCCCATAAACATAGGCAAAATTCGCATTCACCATAATAAATGCACCTTGCTGATTTTTTATTCTTGGATTGTTTTGTGGAACTCGAACAATGTAAGAACTGCGGACAATGCTTTGTAAATCAATATATTTTTCATCATGCCCAACATCAACATCTTTTTTCCATCTTGCGCCCAAGTGCCATAAAGAAAATTCTTTTTCCATATATGCAGTATTAGCAATGATACTTATGTTTGAACTTTCTATTGATTTTAGTTTTTCAGGTCTTTTTTCCTCAACTTCAGGTTCTCTGAATAGGATGATTTCTCCCCAACTTTCTTCCTTTTGAGTAATAATTTTTTTTCGAAATTTCTTCATGTGAGAGCAGGCAAAATACAATGCCATCAAAGGACTTTCTGAAATATCTAGACAACGTGTCGGCAACAGGAAGTGCTGCATTAACATAAGTTTTTCCATTGATGTATAACATTTATTCAATTCATCAAAAAATCTCCGAGAAAAAGCTTCTATCATCAAATGTTCATTTTCAGGATTTTCTCTTAAACTATTAGGAATTAAAAGATAATCTGCATTTGTCTGCCCACGAAAAAAAACAGGATTTGTATATGAAGGTTCTATATCATCAATATAATCAATAAATTCCTTTAAATTCCTAATTATTTTAGGCTGAACTTTTAAAGAAACATCACCTTTTACAGTTTTTATTCTTTGAATCTCTTCATCAGAAACTGAATTATCATAAGACCCATAGCCTTTTATTCTTTCTGCGATTTTAAAATTATCTTTATTGAACATTTATAAACCCATAACCATTTTCACGTGCAAATCTTTCCAATCCAGAATCTTTGACTCCAATAAAAACTAAGTCTTCTGAACAACCTTCAAATGGATTTTCTGTAAAAGAAATTGAATCAGATGGGCAAACGAATGTTCTTAGTCCGCAACAGTCCTCAAAAGCATTTTTTTCTATAGTCAATTTATCGCAGTTTGGAAGAATCACGGTATGCAATTTTTCACAACCAGAAAAAGCCCTTGTTTCAATTGTAAAAGTTGTAGCTGCAGAAGTTTTGCCTTTATCAGGCTGTGTCACGCTTTTTGAAAGCTTCAAATCATGAATCGAAATATTTTCTATTCCAAAATTTCCATTAGTGTCATTCTTTCCACAGCAAAATACTTCCAGATTCTCACAATTCTTAAAAGCCTCTTTTTCTATGCGTTGTAACTTCGCATCAAAATATATCTGTTTAAAATCATATACAGGATCAAAGGCTCCTGAAGAAATGGATTCTATATCTTTAAATTGATATACATCATCCAAATCTTGAATATTATTTTTATAACCAAAAATAAAACGTTCTAAACTATTTTTAATTTTCATATAAACAGGTTTCATTTGTTTTTATAACTCCGTTATTATTTGCTTTTCTAATTATTCGTTTAAAAAAAATCTTCTATTTTATGGTGCGGACAATTCGGAAGCCTATGTGGAAATACCTGTACTCAGCGTAGCTCTCGTCCTTGTTATCCACCTCGCATCTGTCGCCACCACTGTTCCAGCCGCCGCCACATTTATATCGGTAGCTGCTGCCCCTGTCATCCCAACACCATTCACAAACATTGCCACTCATATCGTAAAGTCCGTAGTGATTAGACTTTTTCTGTGCAACTGAATGAGTTACACCGTTACTGTTATTTTCATACCAAGCAACTTTATCAATATCATTGCTACCTGAATATTTCTCGCCATTTTTTGCCGCATACAGCCACTCTTCCACTGTAGGCAACCGGTAGCCGTCCGCAAAAATATCCTGCGTTATCTCACCATCAATTTCATCTTCATTATGCGGGTTGTAATTCCATTTACGGACATCAGTTTCTCCGTCCACCGCATAAACAGGTTGCAATCCTTCTTTTTCACTTAATTTATTACAGAAATAAATTGCATCATACCAGCTTATATTTTCAACTGGATAATTAGATGTACTTTTGTTCAGATTTTTTAATTTACCTTCATCAAGATTTTTATTATCACGGCAGAAATAACTTGGATTCTCTCCCATTACAGCCTCATACAACTCCTGCGTCACTTCCGTCCTTAACATTGAAAAGTTTTCTCCTGGAATTTTTACCATATCTAAATCAATCTTTTCATCCGCCATAACACAAGGACAAATAATAACTGCCATAAAACACATGGCGGCAATTTTAATAATTAAATTTTTCACAAAACCTCCTATTTTTTTATACACTAACAACACATAAAAAAATAACTTAATCATCATTTTAATACGCTAAAAGCGAATTGTAAAGCAATTTTATTTGCCATTAGCATATCAATATGGATTTGAGAAATGTTTTTTTATCTCCAATATAAAAAGAATATAGAAAACAAAGAAAATTATCCCAAATGGCGCTTGCTGAAAAATGCGGAACTTCAACAAGCTATATCGGTGAAATTGAAATAGGAAAGAAATTTCCTTCAATAGAGATGATTCAAAAAATCGCGGACTCACTGGAAATCCAGCCTTTCAAACTTTTTATGACACAAGATGATAAATACCAAAAACGACTTTCTAAAGAATTGGCAAAAAATTTAGCGACAAAACTTATTGAAGACATAAATGAATTTACGGATTTCAATTAAACAAGGTATAAAAAAAGTTATCAGAAATATTTAGAGATTATCCGGTTATAACCGGGTTAATAAAAAACAAGCAAAAAAAACATTAAGTCCGCTTAACAATATCAACACAATAATCACAAAATTCCAACGATATTTAGCCCGAGAATCACATTTTTCCACACAAACAATGCGAGTTTATCGCATTTATTCTATTAAATTGTTAGAAAGCTCAAGATACATTTAGCCGATGGGCTGTTTTCTATCAACAGCGGAATGTGCGCTTTTATGCGTTAGCGCTGGGAATGGCGAGGATGTCCAATAAGTATCTTTTATGTCATTTTCGGGCTTGACCCGAAAATCTGAATGTATATATTACAATCATTTCGAGATTGTTGCTCAAGATGCCAATGACATTTGGAACTTATTGGACATCACCGTTCCGGAGCAAGGCGGAGGAATGAGCGTAGCGAACCATGGACATAGCGACCCGAGCCCGGCTGCCGCATGGCAGACGGAGCGAGGGGAACGCCCGGCTTCTGCAAGTATTACAGTCGAACTTTGGAGTTTTTATAAATGCGGTTATTTTATCTCCACGCAAACAGGATATTCAACTCCGTCAAAAGTGTAGGTTTTGTTCCACGGACTGCAGTAGGCTTTGTAGGCCGAAGTGGCAATGCGGTTTGAAAGTTCAAGGCCCAGGTTTTGCTGATTCGGGTCAGAGAAGTCGAAATTATCAGGACGGGTGGAAGTACCTTTGAATGCCGCGTCTGCTGTTCCTTCCTTAAAATAGCAATAATGATAAAAATCAGTGTCTGTTCCTGCGACATTCGCAATTGCCGCGGCAGAAGAAGCGCCGTCCGAAGGAGAGATAGAGATTGCGCCGGCATTGTAGCAGAGGGAAACGTCTTTTTCTGTGTATCCGGCGATTCCCGCAACATTGCTTTTTCCCGAAACCGTTCCAAAATTTGCGCAGTTATAGACTATTCCCGGATTTCCAGAAATTCCCCCGGTTTTATCCGAATCTGATTTTATTTCCCCAATGTTTATGCAGTTTCTTATTACGGAATCCACATCATTCACATAGCCGCAGATTCCTCCTGTATTTTTGCAACTGCTTGAAACATTCACATTTGAAACACAATTTTCTATGACTATTTGAGAAAAGCTGTAACCGACAATTCCGCCAACTCCTGTAGAATCTGAGCCAGCGTAACTAGAACCGACAACAGTTCCTTCCACTGTAAGATTTTTTATGCTTGCTCCATAAACGCTTGCAAAGAGTCCGGCCCTGCCGGCGCGGTCTACATAAAGATTTGAAATCTTATGCCCATTGCCGTCAAAAGTTCCCTCGAAAGATGAATTGATTCCAATCGGCGTAAAATGAGTTGTTTTGTCGTCTTTATCGCAGCTTAAAGCGATATCCTTTTCAAGGACAAGCGTTATACCGTCAAAATCATTGCCATAGCCACTAGTCCATTCCGCAATTTTATTCAGCTCAGATTCTGTTGAAATTGAAAATGTTTTTTGACCTGCCGTAGCCACATCAGAAACATCCGAATAGTTTTCGTACGAACTTATTTTATAAACTTTTCCAACAACCGCTTTTGTTTGTGTTGGATCAAGAATCAGACCAAGCCCATTAGGGCTTTTTAAATCCGTTTTATAAAGAGCAAAAAAGTCCATACAGCCAGAAAGGTTAACAGAGGGATCCCCCGCTTTAAGAATTTCAGTTCCTTCTGAAGTTTGTGCGTAAACAGCGCATTTTTTTGCATCAGAAAAACCTGTAAGAACGCTTAGAATTTTTATACATGTTCCAGGAGAATAAATTGATTCAATGTATGCGTCTCCTGAAATACTTACAACAGGCTCTTGTATGTAAGCAGTATAACCAACATCACAGCTGCTTTTATCATCTTTTACAGAGGAATTATTATTAACAGAACCGCCGTAAAAAGTTACAGAAGAAGCGGCGTCGTCTATAAATACGCCAGAGCCAAAATTTGACTCAGAACAATAATTGTCGCGGATTTCTCCGCCATACATATCAAAACTTGTGTTAGATAAATAGATTCCAGGAACATTTGCAAAAGCATTTGAAAAATGATGACGGACAGTTCCTTTATTAAAATATACATTTGAGTTTTTTGCGCAGATTGCCGCTCCGTCTGAACCAGCCGCTCCATTCGCATAGATTTCAGAGCCGTCATTTATTTCCAGAGAAGAATCTGCAACATAAATTCCACCGCCACCACCACTATCAGAGTCTGCATAACAGTTCAGAATTTTTGAAGCGCTCAAGAAAAGTCTTCCGCCGTTAGCAACATAAATTCCGCCGCCTTCCGCAGCTTTATTTGAACAGTTTGTTCCGTTCGTCAAATAAGTTTTATTCTGCACTCCGTCTTTTAAGCCGTCAATATCAGCATTTGTCTTTCCGACTATGCAATTTTCAAGCGTAAGCACAGCGTCCGTTCCATCCAGATAAATCGCGCCGCCCTTTGAAGCTACGCTTCCACCGTAAAGACTTAAGTTTTTCAGAACAATATTTACCTTTCCGGTTATATAAAAAATTCTGGAAGCCATTTTGGCATTGATTTCCACAGCGGAAGAGGAAGAGCTTGCAACAGTCAGAGAGAGTTTTTTTGCGCCGGGGTCAGTGGAGATTGAGCACAAGGAGTCATTCTGCAATGCGGAAGCAGAGCCATCTGAAACAATGTTTTTATTTATAAAAATATACAGCTCATTTTGGTCGCCGGACAGACGCTCATTGGTTTCTTTTGCCTTTTTTACAGCAGCATCCAAGGTTTTATAAGGTTTAGCCAATGTTCCGGAATTACTGTCTGAGCCTGACACAGGGTCGACATAGAACGAAGTCGGGTTTTCCTGATTCTGAGCCAAGCATCCGTTATCATCAATCTGCCAGCCTGATTCCTGGACAGCAAAGTTCTGCCGGTTTTGCGAAATGTTTTTTCCAGACAGAACTTGTAGCCCCGTCCTAAGCTTTTTGCTGTCCATAGAAATATAGACAGCATTTGAAGTAGATGAATTCTTATAGTTTTCTTCAAAATTTACGCAAATACCGCTTGTACCGGTAAAATCAAAATAAAAGATGTCATCCAAGTCGCAAGTACCGGAAAGCGTGAATGTTCCGCAAGTTTTTATTCCATAGCCAGAATTATTTTTAAGCGTAATGCCCGAAAGTTCAAGCGAAGCAAATTTACTTGCCTTTATCGCAACATCGTTTCCGGAAAGCTCTGAACCGCTCACAACGGCATTAGTTTTTTCAGCTTCCAGACAAATGCCTTCCGCATAGTTTTTTATCGCGCAGCCTTTAATTTCTAAAGATGTTTCCGCATCAGATAAATGAATCGCCTTGGAACCGGGCTCTTTTGAACCTTGAAATTCAACGTTTTCAAAGCAAATGGAAGAAGATTTTCCTTTTACGCAGGCAAAATAGTCATCCGTTATATGGCAGTTTAAAACATTAAGCTTCGCGCTGCCAAGAGAAAGCAAAGGGGAAATATCCGCGCTACCCGCAGTAAGAGGCTTGCCTTCTATATTAATATTTTCAAATCTTACTGAACTTCCGGCAATTCCTTTGTCATCAATTCGAGCCGAATTATCAGGACGCCTTAAAGTTCCGCGCCTGTCTTTTGCAAGCGCCGGCGGATTGATTGTTCCGTCCGCCAAGTACGTTGTTACTGAAATATTTTTTACATTCTCAGAAAGGCTTATGCCGCGTGTAAAATCCGCGGAAGTTCCCTCAAGTATGCAGACCGTAACATCGCTCATAGAAAAATTAAAAATCAGGTCAAACGCAGAGTCTAAAGAATTTAATGGCGCAGAACGATCAATTCCAAGTCCGTTTCCAGAAGCCGAGGCAGAAACATACAGTATTGTTGCTTTTGAGATTCTTATACAATCTTCAGACAGAACAATTTTTCCGCTTCCGCCTGAAACAAATATGCCGTCATCGCTCCATGAATCCGTAGCAAGGGAGGAAAGAATATTTACAGTCTTTACAGTTGCGCAGACTATTTTTCCGGTCACGCCGGAGGCAGAACTTACCTCCCCGTCATAAAAAGAAAATTTTACAGTGTATGCGCCGGCAGGAACATTGCTTCCGCCGAAGTTAAAGAAATCATAATATCCTATACCGTCTTTTCTGCTTGGATCAGAAAAATCAAGAATCTGGCTGCCGGTGATTCCGCCGGGACCAGTCCATTCCGCCTTTGCGTATTTTACAGCCGGAACAGAAGAGCAGATTTTAAGGTTTGCCGAACCTTTTGCATTTTCAGAAGAAACGATTTCCGTAACGATTCTAAAGTCCGCAATATCGCCGCTGGAATCCGCAAGGGAAAGCGTTGAGCTTCCTGAAAAAATTTTTGCTCCGGTCCGGAACGTCTCAGGAGTCAGCGCAGAACCGTAATAAACATCGCCGTAAATCAGCCACTCGCCGTTTTCCAGAAGAAAAGAAAAAGAATTTTTTGCGCCTGTGTATTCCGCGGCGGCTGCCTCGCCGGAAGATTTTTTCGCATAAAAGTGATAAAAAAGCTTTCTATCGTCGTACGAAGGAAAGGCATTTCTGACTTTTCCTTCTGTAACTTCTGTAAAGCCTGAAACAGAGTGAATTCCTTTGACAGAGACTTCAGAGCCGTCATCTCCAAGCGGAGAAAAACCGCACCCGAAAAAGCATAGAAAAAATAAAATAGTCAGAGAGAAAACACAAATTCTTTTCATCGTAATTCTTTCAAATACTGAAAATTATATCATCCACAGCGTTATACATCAATAAAAATCTATAAAATTCGCCGCGCATACGCACATTGAAAAGACATTCCTTATTCGCTATAATTGAAAGATACAAATACAGTTCATTGTGGCATTTATTATGTATTCAGCCACATCTATACGGAGTTTTTTGTGTTTTTAAAAAGTCTGGACATTTTTGGTTTTAAATCTTTTGCTGACCGAACACATATTGATTTTGCAGACGGAATCACCGCCCTGCTTGGACCTAACGGATGCGGAAAAAGCAATGTTGTGGATGCGATAAAATGGGTTCTTGCGGAAAACAAGGCAAAGAACCTGCGTGCCCAGGAAAAAACAGACGTAATTTTTAACGGAACAGAACGACGTCCGGCTCTTAACGTCGCGGAAGTAACGCTCACCATGAGCAATGAAAAAGGACTTCTTCCGCTTGAAGAGTCAGAAATCGCAATAAAGCGCCGCCTGTACAGAAACGGCGAGCAGGAATATTTTATCAACGGACGGCAGGCTTCTTCGCGCGACATAGTTAAACTTTTCATGGACACCGGAGTCGGAAAATCTTCCTATTCAATTATGGAACAGGGTCAGGTAAGCCAGATTCTTTCATCCAAGCCGGAAGACCGGCGTTACATTTTTGAAGAAGCGGCCGGAATCAGCCGTTCAAAAGCAGAATGCGCAATTGCCGAACGTGAGCTTGAACAGACTCGCCAGAACATGATTCAGATTGAAATGGCTATGGCAGAAATAAAGCGTTCTTACGACACTTTAAAGGTTCAGGCTGAAAAAACAAAAAAATACCGCGACTTAAAAGACAAGATTTTTAACCTTGAGCTTGACATCGCCCTTTTAAAGCTAAGGACTTTTATCACAGACAAGGACAGGCACGAAAAGGAGCTTGCGGAAACCACAAAACGCCGCGACGAAGTCCGCAAGGAAATCGAGGAAATCAACAACACGATTTCCGAAAACATGGACAAAGTAAAGGAAATGCAGGAACAGGTTTATTCCATGCAGTCTGAGCTTATCGGAATCGGAAAAGAAAAGAACGGCAAACTGGATATGGAAAAGCAGCTTGCCTCGCAGGAACGCGGAATAAAAGAAAAAATCGCCACGCTTGAAGTAAGGGTTTCTTCCGTTGAAGAAAATATTTCCAGCCTTCAGGAAGAAATTGACGAACAGGAAGCCGAGCTCCACAAAAAAGAAAAGGAAATAGCGGAAGTTGAAAAAAATATCTCGGACTTTGAGGAAAACATCGCAACTGCCGGAACTCAGATTACCGAGAACAACAGAAAATCAGACGAAAACCGCACAAAAATCGCGGAACTTGAAGAAAACCGCCGGGAAATACAAAAAGAGCTTACGTCTATCACCGAAGATATTGTCGGAATGCTTGATGCAAAGCTGAAAACCGCCGGTTTTTCTGAAAAAAATCTTGCAGACGCAAAAGAAAAAGTTCAGGACATACTTGAAAAATTCAAGATTTTTGCGGAAGGCCGGAAAAATGTATATTCAGATTTTGTAAAGGCGCCTCATCCGGCGGAAGATTCGCTGAACACAGTAAGCGAAGCCGCGCACGATTTTGAAAAAACAGAAGAGCTCATCGCAGAACTGAAGAAAGCGGTCGCTGAATACGAAGATGCGACTCCTGCATTTATTACAGAATTCCTTTCTCCGGAAGGAATCATGACAAAAAAACGCGAGCTGGACAAAAAAAATCAGGAAAACCTGAATCAGACAGAAGCCCTGAACATTCAGATAGAAGAATTAAGGAACGCCAACGCAGAACTTGCGGAAAAAATTGATCGGTACAAAGAAACCTGCAGCAAGCTCCGCGTGAACAAGGCTCAGATGGAAACCCAGATTCAGGCCGCAATGCAGCAGGCAAGCCTCTTAAGAAGAAATCTTGTTTCAGAGCAGAACACCCTGCGCACGGCGACCGAAGAGCTTGAATCGGAAACAAGAAAATCGGACGACCTTAACGAGCAGATTGAGGAAATTCAGCAGGACCTTGCGGAACTTGAGCACAGGGGAACAAAACTTGCGGAACAGCTGAAGGAGCTGGACTCTAAAATCGCCGAGAACAATTCAAACGTAACCGGAAAAAAAGACATACTTATAAAAAAACAGGAAGAACAGAACCGCTGCCAGGCGCAGTACGAGCGGCTCACACTTTCACTGAACTCTTCCGACACAGAAATCAGAAACCTTAAGCAGAATTTCCAGGAGCAGCATTCCCGCGACCTTATGGAATTTGAGGAAAAGATGTTCAAAATCACAAAACCTTCCGCGGAATTAAGGGAGCAGCTGATTTCAACACGGGAAGAACTCAAGGCGTGCGGACAGGTAAACCTTATGGCGGTAGAAGAATTTGCAGAAGTAAAGGACCGCTACGAAAAACAGAAGATAAACTACGACGACACGCAGAAATCTTTGGACAACCTTATCCGCGTAAGCGAAGAGATAAAATCAAAGTCTTCGGAAATGTTCCTTGAGACATACAATAAAATCAAGAAAAATTTCCACAATATGTTCCGCAGGCTTTTTAACGGCGGACGGGCGGAACTTCGCCTTGAAGATCCGCAGAATATCCTTACATCCGGAATTGACATACTTGCCCAGCCGCCTGGAAAAAAACTTGAAAGCATAGGACTTCTTTCCGGCGGTGAAAAGACGATGACCGCTGTCGCGCTTCTGTTTGCGACCTATCAGGTTCGCCCAAGTCCGTTCTGTCTTCTGGACGAAATCGACGCGGCGCTTGACGACAAGAACGTTTCAAGCTTTGTAACTACGCTGGAATCATTTGCAAATGTCTCGCAATACATTGTAATAACCCACAACAAAAAAACCGTAATGGGCGCAAGCACAATGCTTGGAATTACAATGGAAGAATCCGGCGTAAGCAAAATCATCGCGCTTCGTCTTGATGAAGATATAAAAGTCGGCGCTGCGATTGATTCTGGCGACGACAACTTTGAAGAGGAAGAAGTTCAGCCGGAGACAGATGTATACATTCCGCCACGGCCGCCAAAAAGAATCCACAATCCGGACGGAACAATAACCGACCCGGAAATTATACGCGTCCACAAGGAACGTGAGGAAAAAGCCGCGGAAGAACGCAGAAAAATAAAGGAAGCAAAGCTTGCCGCGAAAGAAGCGGAAGAGGCAGAAAAGGCAAATTCCGCAGAAAATGAAAACGGCGTTTCTGACTCAGAAACAGCGGAAAATACAGCGGATACGGAGGCGTGATAAAAATCAATGGTTGATTTCCGGCAGTTTTTCAGAAAAATTCAAGATTTTCTGCAAGATAATGCAAAAAAAACAATCATTTTTTGCGCCCTTTTGATTTTTATGCTTTTTAGCGCGATTATTGCGCTGGTCGCAGGAAGCGCAAAAGCAAAAAACAGCGCAAAAAAACCGCCGGAAGAAAAGAAACTTGTGCTGGACCAGCCGCTTATGATACCGCCTTCTCCTTCAATTCCAGACGGATACATTACGACCAGAAAAACCGAAAAAAAATGGCCGGAAAAAGAAATTGAAAAATGGTTCACACTGCCGGACGAAAACGAAGTTGAAAAACTTGGCGACTCTAACGACAGGATTATAAACGATATTATTGGAGCTGCACCATGAAATTTTTCAGAAGAATTACATCATTACAGTTTTTTCACATATTGTTGCTGACATTGTTTTCATTTGCATTATTCTCGTGCGCATCAACGCCAAAACAGGAAGAAAAACTTCCCGAAGATTCCGTTTCTGCCGTAGAAATTCCAGAAACCGAAAGTTCTGAAAAAAACAACCTTATAAAAGAGGATTCAGAAAGCACGCCGGAATCAGCGGAAGAAAATTCAAGTACTGCGGAAGAAACTGATTCCGAAGACGGAAAAGACGCCGCGGGCGAAAACCAGGATTTTTCTGACCTTACAGAACCTTTGTCAAAAGAACAGAACCCGGAGCTGCCGGAACTTCCGGAACTTTCAGAGAAAACTGAAGAAACCCCGGAAAATGCGGCCGTTCCTTCCGTTATTCAGGAGCCGCAGGTAAAGGACGAGCCTTCCCCGGAAACAACCGAAAACAATAATCAGAAAGAAAACACATTGCCGGAGCAGAATATTTCCACTCCGGAAGAAAAGAAGCAGAACGCACTTGATGACGAAACTGCAGGCGAAGACACTGATACAACCAATATAATAGATGAAACTGAAAATTCCTCAGAAACAGAGGAGCAAGAATCAGAACCGGAAGACACCGATATTCAGAAACCTTCCCGCTCCGTAAAAATCAAGAAAAATCAGAATATAGACATTGTATATCCTGGAAAAGGCTGGATTTACCAGGGAAACATCGACGAAAACGGAAATGTTGACGCAAGAAACAGAAATTTTATTTTCGGCGGAAGAAAACTCGGCGGAAAGGACACTTCATTTACGCTGCGCTCAAGGAATGCCGGAACATATCTCCTTCATTTCTTTAAAAATGACATGCTGACCGGCAAGTATATAGACGATTTTCTTGAAGTTATCGTGGAAAATGAATCGACCAGCTCCACCGAACACATAACTGTTCCGGATTATGCGGAAGTTGTTCCGCCAAAGTTTTCAATTACCGCGGAAAATGCAGAAAAAATTAGGGAACAGAAAAAAACTTCCGAAAGGACAGAAAATTCAAAGCCCGCTGAAAAAAACAGCGCGGCAAAGGCAAAAAGCGTACAGAAAAACCCGGAAAATGAAGCCGCGGAAATTTCAAAGACTTCCAATCTTGACACAATAATTCAGACAACAGAATCCGCTCCTTCTGATTCTGCGCCTGCCATAAAATCAAAAGCGGACGCCTCATCTTCCAAAAACGAAGTTGATTCAGACTCGTCTTCTGGCTTAAAACCGGAGCCTTCCAGGGATTCTTCAGACACGCTGGAAAACCTGAGCCAGGACGGACTTCTTGAGCTGGCGCAAAAATATTACGATGAAAAAAAATACCAGCAGGCATTCTCGGTAATTTCAAAATTCTTTGACACTGCCACAGAACGGCTTGACGAAGGACTTTTTCTTCAGGCGCAGATTCTTGAAGAAAAATCACCTGTTCAGAATATAAAAAGCGCAATTGAATCCTACGATCTGGTTGTAAACAATTATCCTTCAAGTTCACTGTGGGATAAAGCAAACAGACGCAGCATATTCTTAAAACGCTTTTATATAAATATAAGATAACAAACTTTTTGCATAATTTTGGAGGATTCCATGAAAAAAGGAATAAAATTAATCTGTTCCGCAGCCGCAATGGCTCTTGTCTTTTCTTCGTGCTATATAACACGAGAAAGCGAAGTGAAAAAAACAATAACCGTCAGCGGCGCAGGAACAATAACTTCATCACCTGATATTGCAGAAATCAATTTTTCAGTAGTAACCGCAGGCTGGAGCGCAAAAACAGATTGTCGCGGACAACGACACTCTTTCAAAAAGACTTACCGATGCAGTAAAAAACTTAGGTATAAACGAAAACGACATTGTCCTTTCAGACTGCCTGATTTCAAATCCTTCAAACCAATATGAAGCAAGAAGAAATATACGCATAACTGTAAGGAACATTTCCCTTGTTCCGGCGGTCATTGACTGCAAGGCCGGCGCTTCAACACGGCTAAAGTCAGTAACCTATGGACTCAACGATTCTGTAGCGACAATGCGCCGCGCCCGTTCAGCAGCGGTTCAGCAGACACAGGACGCAGCCTCTTTACTTGCAGGGGCAAGCGGCAGTAAAATCAGCAATGTGGTTGATATAATTGAAGAAAAAACCGAGACCGGTACAACTCCGGACGGAAAAATCAATGTCACATCGGAAGTAAAAGTTACCTATTCAATTCAATAAAAGAGGAAAAAAAATGCTTGACTATAAATTTATTAAAGACAATCTTGACGCTGTAAAAGAAAACATTAAAAACAGGAATATGACAGCTGATGCAGACAAAGTTGTTGAACTTTACGACAAAAGAACGGCTCTTGTAACAAAGCAGCAGGATTTGCAGCAGCAGAGAAATGAAAACGCAAAGGCAATGAAGCAGAAGCTTGACGATGAAAAAAGACAGGAACTGATTCAGGCCGGCAAAAAAATTAAGGAAGACATTGCGGAAGTAGAGAAAGAACTTTCCCAGATTGAAATAGACCTGGACACTGCGGCACGGCAGATTCCTAACATGATTCACCCGGACGCTCCGATTGGAAAACTTGACACAGAAAATCTTGAGATAAAAAAAGTCGGAACTCCAAGAAAATTTGATTTTGAGCCGAAAGACCATGTTCAGCTTGCGGAAGAGCTTGACCTGCTTGATTTTGACCGGGGAACAAAAGTTTCAGGACCGAAATTTTATTATCTTAAGAATGAGGCTGTTTTCCTTGAACAGGCTTTGATTCAGTACGCACTGAACATTCTTAGAAAGCATGGATTCGAGATTTTCATCACTCCAGACATTGCGCGCGAGGAAATTCTAAAAGGAATCGGTTTTAATCCGCGAGGAAACGAATCCAACGTATATTCTATAGAAGGAGAAGGAACATGCCTTGTCGCAACTGCGGAAATCACTTTAGGCGGTTACCATTCAGGAGAAATTCTTGACAAGGCAAAGCTTCCTTTGATGTACGGCGGTCTTTCCCACTGCTTCAGACGCGAGGCAGGAGCGGCAGGACAGTTCTCAAAGGGCCTGTACCGAGTTCACCAGTTTGACAAGGTTGAGATGTTCGTTTATTCAACACCGGAACAGTCTGACAGGCTTCACCATAAGCTCCGTGAAATTGAAGAGGAAATTTTTACAGGCCTCGGACTTCCGTTCCATGTTGTAGACACCTGTTCCGGCGACCTTGGCGCTCCGGCGTACCGAAAATGGGATCTTGAAGCATGGATGCCTGGAAGAAACGGCGGCGAATACGGCGAAGTAACCTCAACTTCAAACTGCACAGATTACCAGGCGCGCAGACTTAACATAAAATACAAGGACGACGACGGAAAAAACAAGTATGTCCACACATTGAACGGAACTGCAATTGCCGTAGGACGCGCTATGCTTGCAATTCTTGAAAACTACCAGAACGAAGACGGTTCAGTGACAATTCCACCGGCGCTTGTTCCGTTATGCGGATTTGACAAAATAGAGCCTAAAGCAAAGGAAGCATGATAAAAATTACATCCGTGTAATTTTTATCATCGCAGTTTGCCCAGGCGTTGCTTTCGCAAACTGCGATTCTCGCCATCCATGGCTCGCCGCAAGTTTTGTAAAAACTTGGCAGTTTTACGTACTAACGCGGAGTTTTAACAGGAGTAATCATGCACAAAAACGAACACATAAAAGGCATTTATTATATTCTTATGATGTTTGCAATTGTCACGCTGGGAGTTTTTATGAAACTTTCAGCAAGTTTCACATTGCCGGTAACAGTTGCCGTCCTGATTTCATGCGTCTTTTACCCTATCGTAAAGAACTTGAACCAGAAAATAAAAATGCCCTGGGTGTTCGGGACAATTATAACAGCCTTTATTTTTTTGATAATCATTTCGCTGCTTTTAACGATTATCGGAACAAGCCTTACAACAATCCTAGGACAATTTTCGCAGTACGAAGACAGGTTTCAGTCAATCTATAAGATGTTTGCTGAAACTTTCCACATTCAGTTCAATGAAGATCTTACTGTTTTTGAAAACCTGTGGAATCAGCTTAAAGTCCGGGAATTCGTGCAGTCAGCGGCAATAGCATTTTCTGGAAATCTTATTTCCGTAACAAAAAGTCTTTTTATTGTCCTTCTTTTGAGCATATTCCTTTTAATTGAAATGAGAACCGGACACGAAAAAGTAGACGCGATGTTCAAGGGCAAAGTTCAGGGAAGAGTCGTTACAATCGTAAAAAAAACAATCGCGGAAGTAATGCGCTACCTTTCCATAAAATTTTTTATATCGCTCGCGACAGGAATTCTTGTTTATTTTTCAATAAAAATCGTAGGTCTGGATTTTGCAATCATGTGGGCATTCATTGCGTTCATAATGAATTTTATCCCGACGTTCGGCTCAATATTTTCGGTCGGACTGACATCGCTTTTTGCGCTTATCCAGTTCTATCCGCGTCCATTCCCGATTCTCTTTGTGCTTATATCAATGACTTTAATAAATTTCATTCTTGGAAACATTGTGGAACCTAGAATCGAAGGCAAAAACCTTGATATTTCCCCTTTTGTAATCCTTGTAAGCTTAAGTTTCTGGGGATGGATGTGGGGCTTTATCGGAATGATTATCGCCGTTCCGCTTATGGTGATGATAAAAATAATATGCGAAAATGTTTCGTATCTTCATCCGCTTGCAATCCTTATCGGTAACAAACCGCTCGACACGCAGAAAGAACTTTCGGACGTTGAGCCGGATTCCGAAGAAAACGATGAAGAAAATCAGAATTCGTAAAAACTATATGAACAGGAAGCTTGTCGCTTTTTCGTAAAGGAAGCGGCAGTCTTCCTCCTGAAGCATTGTATAGACGCAGTCCGCCGCAAATTTCGTTTCATCCTCGTTCTTAAAAATCTTGTCAACCTTGCATGTAACAAATATTTTCCTGACTACAGAAGGTGAATCTTTAAGCACAAACTGCATTTCAACAGGATATTCCGCGCCTTCAGAAAGTTCAAAGGCCGCGTTTTTTTCAAAGCCAAAAACAATCCGCTCATGATTCACAAAAAGAATGTCAAAAGGCTTTACCCTGCCCTGCACGGCTTCAATTTTTTCTATTTTTGGAGCAACCATATAGCGGCATATATTTATCAGCCTTAAGCCGTTTCCCGGTTTCCGCTTGATGTCCGCATCTTTTACATATTCTTCAAGAAGTTTTTTTGCCTGCTGCTGACGCTCCAGTTCAATCGAGCTCCATACAGGCCTTGTAAAAAGTTCAAAACCGTCAGCCGGAACGCACAGAAATTTAGAATTTCCTTCATTGCTCACAGAAAAAATCAGCTGCGCGGTAAAATCGTATTTTTTATTCACAGGAATATCAGGAATACGGTTAATTTCCGCAGGAATCACAAGCGCAAGCCCGGAGCTTACAGTTTTCAGGGCAGTAATAAAATAAAGCCCCACGCGGTTAAAATAAAATTCAACCTTAACAGGCTTGTCCGCATATTTTGCAATTGACTCAGGAGCATCTTTTAAAAGTACAATTCCTTCCTTCAAGACAGAAATATCTTCCGGCTTGAATGCGACAGGAACAACAGCCGAATTAACAAATTCCGGCTCGGAAAGATGTTCATTTTCTTTACAGTTTTCACCACTAAAAACAGGCGTTATTGTCACAGGAACATTTCCGTCAAGCAAATATCTAAGAACCAGTTCCCTTTCAATTCCAGTGAGCGGCTTTTTTTCCATATTTTACTTTCCCCATTTTTTTACAAGAATCTGAGTTATCTTAAAATCTTCTGTTTTATCAATAAAAATCTGGACATCAATAAATTTCTTTGGAGTCTTAAATCTTAAAGGAACAGAAAGAAAGTCCTCATCCACAAAAGGTTCTCCGCAATAATACGAAGAGAAAAGTTTTTTTTCTGCCGTCAATGGAAAATCCTCATTGAAATTATTTTTCCAGCCGCTCTCAACATCGTACTTAAACATGGCAAGCGAAAAAATTGAATTTTTCTGAATCAAACTCTCATCAAAATTCCAGGAAATCACATTCTGCGCAAAACTATCTACTATTTTTTTTACTTCCGGGCTAATCTTGGTTGAATCAAGACTTCCAAATCCATCAAGAGAAGGATAAACCGGCTCTTCATCCGTGGAAGAAATCATATAGACTTCCGGGTCAAGCTTTAAATTAGAAGAAACATACGATGAAGTATTTATCTTTTTTGAAAGGAGCGAACTTTCAATTTCCCTTGACCAGATTACTTCCGAATTTCTGGATGAAAAAGTCATGCGCAATGTTTCATCAGAGCCGGAATTCAAGTCAATCTGGCTTTCAGAAGAACATGAGAAAAATAATATACCGGCGGCAATGATTAAAACCGCAGAAAAAAACAAATTCTTTTTACACATTTAATATTCATTCATTATAGCACATTCTGCATTTTTTTAAAGTTTTGCCTTAAACGCATTTGCAATAACTTCCTCAATCCTTGATACAGGAATAAAGGTGATGCCGGCTTTTACAATTTCCGGTATTTCGTCAAGGTCGCGCTCGTTGGCTTTAGGAATAATAATTGTTTTTATCCTGTTTCTTTTTGCCGCGACAGTTTTTTCACGCAGGCCGCCAATAGGAAGCACATTTCCTGTAAGGGAAAGCTCGCCTGTCATCGCAAGGTTCGGTTTAATTGTCTTTCCGGCAAACAGCGACAGAAATGTAGTTGCCATAGTGATTCCCGCGCTAGGACCATCTTTTGGAGTCGCCCCCTCCGGAATGTGCAGATGGATTGTATTATGCTCAAACCACGTTGGTTTCTTTATTTTCCGTTCAATAACATAACGTTTTATCCAGTCCATTGCAATCTGAGCGGATTCCTTCATTACATCGCCCATCTGGCCGGTTATAACAAAATCCGGTTTGCCCGGAAACGACATACACTCAATAAGCAGAGTATCGCCGCCCATGCTTGTCCATGCAAGTCCGATTGCAGTTCCGGGGATATTCGCTTTTTTTATTTCCGCTTCGTCAAACACAGGTTTTCCAAGATATTTTTCAAGATCCGGTGCATTTATGACAAACTGTTTTTTTTCGTCAAAATATTTATCCGCAGAAATCTGAGCTATTTCTTCCGCAGAACAACCGTTCTTTTTAGCCTGCTTTTTTGCATCGGCAACAAGCTTATCCGCATTCAAGAATTCCTCGGCCACAAGTTTTCTGTGGATTTTATCCAGATATTTTTCATAATTTCTTACGCCGGCCTCCCGCGCGTACTCCTGGGCAATCCTTAGCAGCGCTTCCTTGGTATACTTGACCTGATTTTTTAAAAGACCGTTCTTCTTAAGGTTTTTTGGAATCAGGTACTTTCGGGCAATTTCCAGTTTTTCCTGGTCAATGTAACCGGCAAGCTGAATAATTTCCGCGCGGTCCAGCAGCGGCTCTGGAATTGAATCCAGCGTATTAGCCGTAAGGATAAAAAATACGTTTGAAACATCGAACGGAAGGTCAAGATAGTCATCCCGGAATGAAACGTTCTGCTCAGGGTCAAGAACTTCAAGCAGCGCGGCAGCCGGGTCGCCATGGACTCCATTTGAAGACATCTTGTCAACCTCATCAATCATAAATACCGGAGATTTTGTGTGCGTAAGTTTTATTCCGCTTATTATTTTTCCGCACATAGAACCAATATAAGTCCGCCTGTGTCCTTTTATCTCAGAAGGGTCGCTCATGCCGCCAACGCTGAACCGGTAAAACGGCTTTCCCATTGCGTTTGCAATTGATTTTCCTACGCTGGTTTTTCCGCATCCAGGCGGTCCTACAAGAATCAGAATAGAACCCTTTCCATCTTTCTTTAATTTACGGACAGCAAGATATTCAAGGATTCGTTTTTTTACGTCCTCAAGTCCGTAATGGTCACCGTCAAGAAGCTTTTTTGCGCCTTCTAGGCTGTAGTTTTCAACTTTTATCTCTTCATTCCACGGAAGCTGGCAGACAAGCTCAAGATAATTCCGCGAAACAGTATATTCCGGCGACTGTATATCAAGAATCTTAAATTTTTCAAGCTCGCTTTCCAGAGTTTCCTTTATCTCGCCTGAAAAATTAAATTTTTCAATTTCTTTTTTGTATTTCTGGTAATCGCTTAAATTTCCTTCCGCGTCTGTGCCAAGCTCTTCCTGAATCGACTTTAATTCTTCCCTTAAAAAATAATCGCGCTGATTTTTTTCAACCTTTTCATTTATGTCGTTCTGAATTTTTTTCTGCACGCGAAGAAGCTCCTGCTCTTTTTTTATAAACACAAGAACCTGTTCCATTCGCTGGCGGACATTAAGAGTTTCAAGAACCCGCTGCTGGTCTTCTTTTTCTACATTTAAAATTGAAGCGATAAAATCCGCTATTTTTCCGGGATTATCGATATTAACCATATTAAGACGCATTTCTTCCGTAAAAAGCGGATTGTTTTCTGCGACTTCCTTCATTTCGCTGATTAAAGCGCGGGTCAACGCCTTCACTTCAAAAGTATCGTCCTCAACCTCTTCCAGATAGTCAACGGCGGCCACAATCGGCGCAGAAGAGCTAAGGCATTTTTTCATTCTGAAACGCTTTACTGTAGAAATAAATACATTTATTCCGCCATCGGGCAGATTTATTTTCTTGATTATTTTTGCGGCGGTTCCGACTTTGTGCAAATCTTCGTAGCGGGCCTCAGGAACTTCATCTTTAAGCATGACAATACCAAGGTATCCGTCGCCTTCGTAAGCTTCCTCAGCAGCCTTTATATCTCCCGGACTATTTATCATTAAAGGCGTAAAAATTCCTGGAAAAACAGGATGTCCAAGAAGAGGAATCACAGGGAGCTTTGCCGGCAAAAAATCCTCGGCAGGCAGAAGAACGGATTTTTTCTCTTTCCCCTTTTTTCCGTTCTTCTTGCTATTTTTTGAATCAGGCTGAATTTCAACCTCAAGCTCTACGTCGCTGTTAAGGATTTCAGCCGCTTTATTTTTCAACTCGCCAAGAATCTGCGCAAAGTCTTTTTCATTTTTTTTATTTTCAATATCGCTGTTTTCTTTTTCGTTACTGCTGTCATTATTATTTTCGTTTTCAACCATAATAATAAATTTAAGCACATAAGACGGAAAAGGCAACACTTATTTTTCATAATCACCATGCGCAGGCGCGGATTCTGAGCAGGAATTATTTTTTGCCCCGCCTTATTTTTCCGGAACAAGGTTTGCGGAAATGTACAGAACGTCCTGAAGCCATTCCAGCCGCAGGGAAAATATTTCCGGTCCGTAACCTTCGCATTCTATCTTGAATTTCCAGACGTTTCCGGAAACAAGTTTTTCAGCGGGAATTTGTTCAAGAGGAATCCAGTTTTTGTTGTAAAGAACTGAAAAAACCGCTTTTGAAGTAATTTCTTTTCCTGTAGAAGAATCGTACGCGTTAGGCTGGACAGTAATATTACGGCGCATATTTTTCAAGAAATCAGCCTTTATCAGAACTTTTTCTTTTGTAACGCAGAAGGATTTCCACCAGACATAAGGACCGGCCACAACTTTTATGCGGTAATCACCGTGCGGAAGATACACTTTTTTTGTTGAATAAGTCCTGTTCCGCGCATTTTTTTCCTCAGGATGTTTTTTTTCAGAGACTTGCGTCAAAACCCGGCGCGTATTCATTATCTCGGGAATCTGGTCGCCATCGTTTTCAAAAAAGAACGCACGGACAGGCAAATCAGAACCAGAGGTGCTTGTCGCGGGCATTTTCATTTCAATTTCAACAGGCGTGAACCACGAACGCAAAATAGTAGCATGAAAAAAACCTTCAAACCAGCCAAAAACGCAAAGAAAGGCAAAAACCGCGCAGCCGGCAATAATAGCCATTACCTGATTGCGTTTTCTGTCTTTTGGAATATATTCAATTTCCTTTAATACATTTTTTGAAAGAATGATTTTTGCAAGCTGAACGCGTATGCTGTGCACGTCATAATGCTTCAAATATCTTTTTATCACCTTGATAATCGGCAGAATAGACTGATAGCGGCTTTTTGCTTTCGGACGCATCATTTTATGGATAAGCCGGCATACGCTGCGTGGAATTTTTTTGTCAATCTTTCTTGGAGAAATGTACTTTCCCTTTTTTATAGTATTCAGGGTTTCTATCGTGAGCGTTCCGGGATAAGGCTTTGTTCCTGTCACCATTTCATAAAGCATTACGCCAAGAGCATAGATGTCCGCGCGGCAGTCAACCTTCGCGCTGTCCTCAAACTGTTCCGGCGGCATATACGCAGGCGTTCCAAGCGCAACTCCGCTCTGAGTAAGGGTATCTTCCCCGGAAGTTTCAGAAGCAATTCCAAAGTCTGTGATTTTTATCTCCGCACGCTTTGAAATAAGAATGTTGCCCGGCTTTATGTCGCGGTGGACAATATTTTTAGTATGCGCAAATTTCAACCCGTAACACGCATCCTGAATAATAAGCATCGCAATCTGCGGACTGACCGAAGTCTGTTTCTGAAGGATTTTATCAACAGCCAGTCCGTCCACAAATTCTTCAACAATATAATATGCGTTTCCTTCCGTAAAAATATCGTAAAAATTTACGATATTCGGATTCTGCAGCTCTCCAAGAATCTTTGCTTCCAGAATAAATCTTTTTATATTTGTAGAATTCTTTTTGCCGTGAGTTTCTTGATTATAACAGGCCGTTTCAGCGTAGGATGCGTAGAACGGTATACAACTCCCATTCCGCCTTTCGCAATGATTCCTTCGATTTTATATTTTCCAATTTTTTCAGGAAAAACTTCTGGCATTTTGTCCCCCAAAAGAATTTTATTTTTCAAATGATTGCTTTATCAACTTGAACTATATTGGCATCTAAGTCAATAGGTCTGTCTTTATAGACAAGAACGATATTCTGCCTGTCTGGATTATGAATCTGCACGTATTTTCCATTCTGACGCAGGGAATAATTGCCCTGAATCGGGCGGTGGCCGCCAAAATAGAGCGAATCCGGGTTTTCTGTAAGGGATTCCAGCATTTTTTTTACGCTGCCGTCCTTCGCGGCGTTGTTTTCAGTCCATGTAAGCCCAAGAATAACCTCGTCAGAATCCATTCCGTTGATCAGTTCCTGCCGTGAAAAAGCGCGCGCAGGCTCAGCGTGGCTAACAACACATTCCGGAAAAACCGCGGCAAGCGGAAGATTTTTTTCAAAGCACGAAATCACCATAAGGACATCGTCGCCGTAAACCGAAACCATAAAATCCTTCACCATCTCGCCTTCATTTGCAAATTTCCTGAACGGAAAATCGCCAGGTCCGCGCACGTTCATAATATTTTCATGGTTTCCCTTTAAAATATGCACATTCGCAGGAAAAGCAATCTTCAGCTCCATAATCATAGAAAGCAAGGTCAATCCTTCAGACATCTCCGCCGTCATTGCTTCTCCGTTGTAATTTCCGCGGTCAAAATCCTTTAGCGCCTCCATCCAGCGCAGACGTCCGCGAAGCTCGGAATGCAAAAGGTCTCCCACAAAAACAAGACGGATTTTATCCTCTTCCAGCGCCTGAAAAACAGAAATACATGTTTTTCCGCCGTTAATTTCCGAACAGGCAAAAGATTCAGGCAGAGTAAAATTCAAGATATTCCGCAAAAAATAAGAACGCGCGTGCAAATCCGGCACAATCACCAAAGGAAGTTTTTCGCCGCCGGAAAAATCAAGAAGCCCGCCCAGAGTGTTAAAATCAGATGCCGGCCTGTACGAGCAAATCTCGTTTTCAAGCACAGATGCCGCAGAATCCGCCACAGAAAAAAGATAATCATGGTCCGGCAGGCCGCCCGGGGCAGTGTCGTTTTCCAAAAATAATTTCAGTTTATCGCTCAACTAAGACTTCCATCCGATGAATTAAGAAATCACAAGATTCATTGTGCCAATCGTAATTTTATCGCCCTTGTTAAGGCGGAAATATTTATCTTCCGGGATTCTTCTTCCGTTCACAAAAGTTCCGTTCGTGCTTTTTTCATCTTTTATAAAATACGCATCGCGAATTTTCTGGATAACCGCATGGTGCCGGCTTGCAAGCTTGTTGTCTATAACAATGTCGTTGTCGTATTCACGTCCAAGCGTAATCTTTGCCACAAGCTCGATTCTTTTTTTGTTAAACATCAGATATTCAGCAGGAGATGATTCTGAAATCTGCTCCAAATGCCGGCCAACCGGCGACTCATTAATAATTGTTGTGTTTTCCATTTTTTCTTTCCTGATTAATTATCTACCACCTGAGCCGGAATGTCAAAAAGAATTGACGTTCCTTGCGGCGTTTTTTTTATTCTTCCTGCTTTTTTCTGAAAATTTTCCCGGTTATTTTTTTCAGAACGTTCTTTGTATGCTTTGTTGACTCCTCCAGTTTCTGCTTGATGACTGTATCTGCCTTTGTAAGCTGGGAATGTCCCGCCTTGAAAAATTCAATCACAGTTTCCCTGCAGACCTTCCGCATTTCCGGATCAAGTTTATTTATTGTCTTCAGGACTTTTACAGAGTTCCTTGCGAAATTTTCCTCAAGCTCCGTATTTGTCTTTGCATCGGTGGATTCAATTATTTTAAAGACTGTATCAACAAAAATCCCACGCTTTTCAGGCGCAAGATTTGAAATCCATTCATTGAAAGTGTTGTGAAAAAATTTGCTTCCGTAGTCATTGTTTTCAAGAACCACAAAATTATTTCCCATAATGTGCCACGAAAAAGGATCGTGCTGCATAATGCCGATTTCATCGCTTTCAACAAAAGTCTGCTTTCCTATATGCTGAAAAAGCATTCCTACAATTGAAAACCGGGGATAAAAAGACTCAACCTTGTCTGCAATCCGCAAAAATTCCGGAGACTGCACGCGGGCCTCATAAAATCCCGGTCCGTCATTGTTGTAAATGCAAGAATTCTGTCGCTGATTTTTTTGTCAACAACAGCGCTCGCATACATCGAAAGGTTTCCTCCCTTTGAATGTCCGCCAAGGCGCAACTTTCCTTTCAGGCTTTTCGCAGCTTTTTCAAGATATTCCACGGCATCTTTCTGCGCAGGAACTTCTTCTTCCGTCGCAAGATTAAAGTCTTCCTTCCATCCCACAATCGAATCATCTGTTCCGCGGAAGCAGATAAAATTTGTTCCATCCGGCAATTTATAGGAAATGGCGGCAAACTGCTCTTCTATAGACAAGTCAATCTTTGAGACATATCCTGTCGCAAGAATATTTTCAAAGCGTCTGCATTTTGCAAGACTTAAAAAGAACGGAGCGGTTTTTTTATTGATTAAAAGCCCTGCCTCCGACCTTTTTTTAAAATCCTTTGCGCCCTCAAAAACCACGGCAAGTTCAGAAAGTTTTTGCGAATAATTAAAATCGTAATCTGGTAAAAGCCTGTCAAAATTCAAATAAGAAATTTGGCAAAGAATAAGCGCGTCAACATTGCAAAACGGCGTTTGTTCAAACGACAAATCACCGCGCCATTCAATATAATCCTGAATATTCGCCATAATTTTGTGTCCTTAAATGAAAATATTTGTTATATTTAATATAACAACATGGAGGATTTATGACAAATTCTAATTCAACACAAATTTCTTTGGTAAAGGAACAGAACAAATTTCTTGCCAGGACTTACGGCTGGATGGCGCTGGCATTAATCATAAGCGGTCTTACTGCGTTCGGCACAGCCTCATATTTAGCCTCAATAGGCGAGAAAGCCCTGAGTTTTCTTCAGATTGGCATGCCTGTTCTTGCGATTGCGGAAATAGTTCTTGTATGGTGGCTGTCTGCCTCTATTTCAAAAATTTCAGCAGCCGGTGCTTCCATCGCATTTGTCATTTACTCGGCTTTAAATGGCGCGACACTTTCTACAATCTTTTTTGCCTACCAGATGTCCTCTATTGTAACGATTTTTCTTACAACCGCGGGAATGTTCGCCGCAATGGCTCTTTATGGAACTTTTACAAAACAGAACATTCTTTCGCTCGGAAGATATTTCTTTATGGCTTTAATCGGCGTTGTAATCGCTTCAATAATAAATATTTTTGTGCGCTCAAGCAGGTTTGACTGGATTCTCTCTATCATTACCGTTGTTCTTTTTACAGGACTAACAGCGTATGATGCCCAGAAAATGGTTCGTGTAAGTGAACGCGCAGAAAATTCAGACATCTTCAGGAAAGCCTCAATAATCGGCGCGCTTGAACTGTACCTTGATTTTGTAAATATTTTCCTTGCAATGCTAAGACTTTTTGGAAAAAGAAAAAACTAGATTTCAAAATGTCCGTCAGCAAAGATTATCTTAAAGGCGTTTTTTATATTCTTGTTTCAGCCTTCAGTTTTGCGCTTATGGCGCTTTTTGTAAGGCTGAGCGGAAACGTTTCTTTTGTTCAAAAAACTTTCTTCAGAAATATAGTGGCTCTTGGAATCACAATTGTTTCTATTGCGGCAGGAATTCTAAAAGGTGGAATTGAACAGTACAAAATCCCCAAAGAAAGCTGGGTGTTTTTACTGCTGCGTTCCCTGGGCGGCTCGCTTGGAATTTTTGGAAATTTTTATGCAATCGACCACCTTATTCTTGCCGACGCAAGCATTTTGAACAAGATGGCGCCTTTTTACACTGTTCTGTTCAGTTTTCTGCTGTTAAAAGAAAAGATAAAACCTGTTCCGCTTGCCGCAATCACAACAGCATTTTGCGGAGCGCTGCTCGTGGCGAAGCCGTCATTTGATTTTTCAAAAACCTTGCCTTCCCTTGCGGGCGTTGCAAGCGGCTTTGGAGCGGGATTTGCCTATGCCTGCGTACGAAAGCTCGGACAGCAGAAATGCTCCGGAAAAATCGTAATCCTGTTTTTCAGCGCGTTCTCAACTCTGCTTGCAGTTCCATACATGATTTTTAATTTTGAACCTATGACAGCAATGCAGACAACGTATCTTATTCTTGCAGGAATTTCCGCCGCAGCCGGGCAATTTACAATAACAGCGGCATACTACCATGCGCCGGCTTCAAAAATCTCAATATTCGATTTCTGCCAGATAATTTTTTCCGCAAGCCTTGGATTTTTTATACTGGGGCAAAAGCCGGACATCCTAAGCATTCTTGGCTACATAATAATACTTTCAATGGCGATTTTGAACTTTGTCTACAACAACAGAAGCCTTAAAAACAAAATCCTTTAAAACCGGACGGTGGTTTTTCACCGCCTCTCATTTTTCAGCCTGCGCCTTAGCTTCGTCCTCGCGCCTCATTTCCGCCTGAAATTCCGATTTGGCGCAATATTCTATTTCAATATGGCCTTCAATTTCATCCACTTTAAAAATTGCATTTTCAGAATAATTTTTTACAAGCCAGTCATCGTATTCCGTCCAGTTCGGAAAAGACATTTTTTTTACATCGTTCATAAAACCACTTCCTGAGAAAGAACTGAAATCCGCGAATCCGAAAAATCATTTTTTTGAACAAGATTCTTTATTTCTTCTGCAGAATATTTTTCACCAGGATAAAGCGCGACAACAGACCTGTCGCCTTTTAAAAGAAAATTGCGCTCGCCAAAATCTGTATAACGGGTCGCTCCTATTGAAACCATTATTTTTTCAGGAAAACCGGCTTGGTTCAGGTAAAAATTAACATTTTCAGCAGGACCTTCATCTTTTTGAAAATTGATTTTTTCTATCAGCCATGATTCCAGTTTTTCATAGATATACGAATAATCCCGGACCGCGCTGTTTTCTCCGTATTCAAAGATATTTTCACCGCGGACCATAAATGAAGCGATTCTGTAATTATTCAGCACGCTTTTTTCGTCAAAAGAATCCAGAGGAATCAGGTTTTCAGAAATTCCCTTGCTTGATTTTCCCCAGTTTTTCTTAAGACTGATTTTTTTTGCGCCGGCTTTTCTAATCGAAACATCATTTGAAGCGGCGAAACATACCGGTTTCAGGGAAACAATTTTTCCGTCATTCCATTCAGCAGAAAAAACAACAGCGCATTCCGGTTCTATTTGAATTTTCTGCTCGTTTTCAGGGAAAACTATTTTTTTTGAGTCGAACGGAAAGACTTCCAGAAATTCAGGAATTCCGCAATTTTTCTTTAGATTCGGAATGTAAGTAGGAAACAATGCCTTGGGAGCATTTTTTTCCAGCGTTTTTACATCCTTAAAATCAGTTGCTTCGCCCGCCTGCTCAAGATGACCGGTAAAATTTCCGGCGACACCAAAGCAGGCGCAGTTTTTCAGGTCAAGCCATTTCATTTTCACTGTTCAGTTTTGTGAAAATCAAGAATTTTTCCAGCGTGCCACAATTTTTCAAGGTCATAAAAATTCCTGGCCGTCTCTGACATAAGGTGAACAACAACCGGTCCAATATCAATAAGGTTCCAGTCATCTCCATCAGGGCTTTTTCTATTTGTAACATGAATTTCCATGTCGTTAGCCTTAACATATTCTTTTACCTGTTTGTAAAGTCCCTGCCAGTGCGCAGATGAAGTGATAGTCGCAATAACAAAATAATCTGTCCAGCTGTTCAGCTCCGCAACATCGATTACCGTTACGTCCTTTCCTTTTCCATCTTCAAGAATACGCGCAATCTCCAGGGCTTTCTGCTCTGTTGTCTTTTCCATTTTTTCTCCCGTTCAATCTGCATAAAACTATTCATTGCGCGAGGCACGAACATAGCGGCCGTCAAAATCTTTACCCAGAATAATCGTAAAGTCAACGTCCGCAGAAGTATCGCTTTCTGAGAGCGAAAGGTCAACCTCTTCTTCCTGAATGTTTGTGCAATGAATAAAATTTCCTACCATTGAAGCAATTTCTTTATTTCCAATGTGATCGATGATCACAGTTCTTTCATAGTCGTTTCTGTCGGCGTTCACGGCGCTTAAAACATCGTAGCTTGCATTCTGGAACAAAATTGAAGTGTTATGGGCAAGCCCCTGAACCGTAGTTCCATTTTTTATCTCAAGCACGTAAACCCGGCTGGCGTATGTTCCGCTGTTGGAAATCAGCATATTGGTGCTCTGCTTTACAGCCTCTTTTATAAACTCGCCGTTGTTCAAAGGAAACATAAGCCTCTGGTCATCCATAATCCTGATTCTGCCAGTAACAGTCTGACGCGCGATAGTTTCTGAATCCATATTTGAAATCTGAAAAAGAAGCCGTCGGGCATCCTCGTCCTTCAGATTAAAATTTATAAATTTTTTAAGCTGCTTAAAATTATTTTTCTTTGCAAAAAGAACGTTTTTCCTGTCATGAAGCATAGAATAAAAGGCAGAAACAACATTCTGATAACGTTCCTGAACATCCGAGTCGGTTTCATCTTCATTCCTGTACTTTATGTAAGTTGAAATTTTATCACCGTCCAGAGTAACCGCTCCGGAAGGCAAAAGCCAGCGCTCACCATCAGAAGAGACAGAATCTACAGGAGCCGGAATAAAAACCCTCATTCCGCCAAGCATATCCGTAATCTTTATAAAATCAGAAAATTTCATCGACATATAAAACGGAATTTTGCATGCAAGAAGTTTTTCAATTTCGTTTCTATAAACGTCGCAGCCTTTTTCCTTGTAAACCTGGTCAATGCGGTCAACTCGTCCCAAAGACTGAAAGATTGCGGCGGTATTTCCCGGAATATTGACCGCGGCGGCTTTTCCGGAAACCGGATAATATATCAGGACATTCGTAAATATAACGCTTCCGTCATCATCTTCAAGAATATTCAGAACCCGGACAACCTGGTCATCAGAAAGCATTTCAGCGACATTGTCTTTTTTTAGAGAAACAGCCATTACAACCGAAACGACGGCAATTATAAGGATAATAATTCCAAGAAGTATCGCACCTTTCTGCTCGTCCCTTAATCTTATTCTGTTCATAGACCACCTTCTCCAAGATATTTTAAAAGCTCTTCAGTCTGCGGAGCAATCCTTTTTCCTTTTTTTAACAGATATTCCTTGCTGCTTGAGACAACTTTATAGAACAATTCATCCAGCGTAAGGTTTTTAATGCTTTTCATGTAAGCGTCGTCGACAAATTCGCGGCCAGGCTCAATCTTATCAGAAATATAAAGAATCTTTCCAAGAGGACACAGCCTTTTTTTTCCAAAAGTATGATTCGCGACCGCCTCAATCACATCCGGCTCATAAAGATTGAATTCTTCCTGAAGTTTTACAGCCGCAGCCCGTCCATGCAGCAAGGAAGGGTTTTCCATTTCCAGCTCAGAAATTTCCTTTCCGTCTTTTGCCGCCAGACTAAGTATTTCTTCCGGCTGACTTTTTTTGCACATATCATGCGCAATTCCGGCAAGATAACCTTTTTTTTCATCAAAACCGTATTTTTTACACAACTTTCTGCAGGTTTCCGCCGTCCTTAAAGAATGCTCATAACGCGACTGCCCTACAGATTTTTTTACATATTTTCTGATTTTTTCAGTAATAGCCTCAATATCTTCAATCATTTTTGTTTACCGTACAGATTATTAGAAATAATATACTGAAAAACCTCTTCAGGAACAAGGTAACGCCACGCCTTGCCAAGAGCAATCCTTGCCCTTATTTCCGTAGAAGAAACCGGAAGAACCGGATTTTCAATCATTGAATATTTGTATGAAAAATTTTCCAGCGAACATTCGTCCTTGTAGTCTTCAGAATAATTTCCGCACGGTCTGTTCCTTGTCTCATCCGTCCTGATTCCGTTGTTGTCAGGATGTCGGCGCGCAATCAGAATATCAGCAAGTCTTGCAATTTCCTCAGGATTTTTCCATTTGCAGAACTGCGCGGCAACCTCCTGGCCCATTATAAAGCCGGGTTTTTTTCACCGGCAAGCTCGTCTTTATATTTTTTTCAGAGATAAAAACGCAGTGTATCAACCGTATACGAAGTTCCTCCGCGCGCAATCTCGCAGTCTTCGGCAAAGAATTTCTGCCTGCCATTAAAAACGGAAGAAGCGCAGAATCGTCTGACCATCTCAAGCCGCTGCTCCGGCGAAACAGAAGAGCTCATCAATTTATGGGGAGGAACGCAAGTCGGAACAAAAAGAATTTTATCGCATCCATATTCGTTAAGAACAGAATCGGCAAGCATCGCGTGTCCTACATGAAGCGGATTAAAACTTCCGCCAAGAACTGCAATCTTCATTATCGTTCGCTTCCCGGATACTGGACATTTTCTTCATCAAAATCATCAGACTGCATAAAGTCAGGACTTTTCAGAATACCGGACTCCGTTTTTTCGCCGGAACTATTTCCTTCAAGGCGGTTCACAAGCTCAATTATCGCTTTTTTTGCCGTTCCCATTCCAATACCGTTTTGAACAGAAACCGGAATGACTTTAGTTCCAGGCTCTTTTTCATTTATTGAAGAAACAACTTGAGCCGCATTGCATTCCGCGCCTTCAACATCAATTTTATTGGCAAGAACAATACGCGGCTTTGAAAGAAGCCCGGCAGAATAATTTCCAAGCTCTTCGAGCAATGTGTCATAAGCCGTAAGATAATTTTCGTCCGAACAGTCAATCATAAAAAGAAGGCAGGCAGTTCTTGAAATATGCTTTAAGAAGTCAAAGCCAAGCCCTACTCCTTCTGAAGCCCCTTCGATTATTCCCGGAATATCCGCAATAATGATGTCCTGCTCATCATCAACCCTAAGAACACCAAGGTTAGGAATTTTTGTAGTAAAAGGATACGGAGCGATTTTTGGACGCGCATTTGTAAACGCCGTAAGAAGGGAAGATTTTCCCGCATTCGGAAAACCAACCAAACCGACGTCGGCAATTATGGTAAGCTCAAGCTTTACGGTACGTTCCTCGCCCGGCGCGCCCGGATGAGCGTAACGCGGCGCCTGGTTTGTCGATGTCTTAAAGTGGACATTGCCCCAGCCGCCTTTTCCGCCTTCCAGAAAAAGAAACTCCTTATTTTCGTCTTCACCAGTAAAATCATGGATAAGCTCGTTTGTACAGACATCCCGTATGGATGTTCCCGGAGGAACAGGGATAACCACATCCTCTCCGTCTTTTCCGAACCTGTTCCAGCCCTGGCCGTCCGCGCCATTGCGGGCCTTGAAAATATGATGATGACGGAGTTTTGAAAGCGTCCTCATATTTCTTTTTACAACAAAAATAACATTACCGCCCTTTCCGCCGTCTCCGCCGTTAGGACCACCATGAGGAATATATTTTTCCCGGCGGAACGCAATACAGCCGTTTCCGCCCTTTCCAGAATGAACTTCTATCACCGCTTCATCAGCAAACTGAAACATTTTTTACTCCGCAAAATGAACAACACCCGACGCAGAGCCTCAGGAATAATTGTCCGCTAAATTATCGCAGCCGGTCGCAATCCTTATTTCCGGCACAAGCGCCGGAGTATACCCCCGCGCTAAAATCAACTGAAAAACAAAAAAAATACCCGGCGCAGAATAACAACTCCGAACCGGGTAGCAACAAAATATTCAGACCAGACTATTCAGCCTTTGAAGGTGTTACAGAAATGAACTTTCTGTTCATTCTTTCATGGAAAACAACATTTCCATCTGCCGTAGCAAACAAACTGTCATCACCAGCTCTCTGAACATTATCTCCAGGGAAGAATTTTGTTCCGCGCTGACGAACAATAATTGAACCAGCTGTTACAAATTCTCCACTATATTTTTTTACACCCAGGTTTTTAGGATTAGAATCACGGCCGTTTTTTGCGCCGCTACCGCCTCTAGTTCTTCCCATTTTATAGCTCCTATCTTATAAACTATTTATTACAAGTTTCAGATTATCCGGAAATTCCGCCGCAAGAGTCTCAAGACCAGTCTGCAGGAAATCCCCAGCATATTTTAGTTTTTCTTCCGCTTCAGAAGGAAAACCTTTTAAAACCTTAAACCGATAAGACCTCGCCTTGAAGTATCGGATTCAAGATTTACAGCATGCAATCCAGAAAGCACCTGTAGCGTTGTACGTATAAGAACCGTAATCGCGCTACAAACTATATCTGAACCACGCCCAGCATATCCGGCGTGTCCTTCTGCCGTACAACTCAGCAGCACACCGGTTTTACTGCGCTCAATCAGCACAGATGTCATTACGCATTAATTGATTCAACGCGAACGTTTGTATAATGCTGTCTGTGTCCAATCAAACGGTGATAATCTTTCTTTGATTTATATTTTAAAACAAGAACTTTTTTGTCTCGGAAAGATTCCTCAACAACTACAGTAACTTTTGCGCCTTTTACGTATGGACTTCCAACAGAAATCTTGTCTCCATCACTTACAAGCAATACTGTATCAATTTCAATTTTAGCACCTTTTTCAGCATCGATAGAATCAACTGTCAATACAGCGTCCTTTTCTGCTTTGTACTGTTTGCCCTTATATTCAACAAGTGCGTACATATTTTCAACCTCTAAATTAAAAATCTGGTACAAAACAGCCGCAGTATTTAACGGGTGATACTACAACTTTTGTAACCATAGTGTTCTGATATTTTATCAGATTGAATGATTAAGGTCAATAAACAGAATCCCTAAAAAACTGTTTTAAGGATTCTGAAGGCTCTTTGCGCCTTAAAATTTATATGTTCCTGTAGTTATTGTTCCGCCGTTGCTGTAAACATCAAAATTGACTGACTTTTCAACCTTGCTCAGCTCTGCGTAAAATTCCTTCAAGGTCTTTACGGATTTTCCGTTCACAGCCGTAATCACATCGCCCTGCTGAAGCCTTAGGGCCGAAGCCGGAGATTTTGCAAGGACATTGGTCACAAGAACGCCCTTGTCCGTATCAAGCTCAAACTGCTTTTTCAAATCTTCTGTTATTGGCGCGGCGATAAAGCCCGGCCAGAGCTTGCCGTTATCTGAAGAAACTTTTTCAGTCCTTTCTTCTATTTTTACAGGCAAAGAAACTTCCTTTCCGTCGCGGATTACAACAAAGTCAACGGTCTTGCCGGCTTCAAGGCGCGCAACTTCACGCTGAACCTGATCAACATCCTTGATTTTATGTCCGCCAACAGAAATTATAAAATCGCCCGGACGCATTCCGCCCTTTTGAGCAGGAGATCCTATAAACACCTGCGCAGCAAGGGCGCCGTCCTTGTCTTTTACGCCAAGAGCGTCCTTATAGTCATTTGTCGCAGGCATAAGGGAAACACCAAGCCAGCCGTACACAACCTTTCCATTGCTGATAAAGGAATCAATAGCATTTTTTATGTTATTAATCGGAATTGAAAATCCGAGTCCCTGGGAACCGCCTGACTGAGAAGCAATCCATGTGTTGATTCCAATTATCTCGCCGTAAATATTCACAAGCGGACCGCCTGAATTTCCCTGGTTTATCGCAGCGTCAGTCTGAATAAAATCGTTTATATTTCCGATTCCAGAACCTGAACGGCCCTTCGCGCTTACAATACCCTGGGTTACAGACTGGCTGTACCCAAGCGGCGCTCCCATAGCAAGACAAATGTCTCCGGTTTTTACAGAATCAGAATCTCCAAGAATCGCCACAGGAATACTCTTGTCCTTTGATTCAAACGAAACAAGGGCGACATCCATTCTCGCATCAGAACCGACAAGTTTTCCGTCGAATTCACGTCCGTCGTTCAGCTTTACAGAAATCTTAGTCGCCTCGCCTGCGACATGGTTATTCGTAAGCACGTAAAGCGTGTCGCCGGTTCTGCGCACAATAACACCAGAGCCAAGACCTTTCTGCTCGTACTCGCGGGTTCTGCCTTTTTTACCGCCGTCATCGTCCGGAACACCAAAGAAATATCTTCTTATATCATCAAACGGATCTATTGTCTGCACAGTTTTTGTTTCCGTAACATCAACTTCAACAACAGAAGGAAGAACTCCGTCGCTTATCGCACGGAAAGAATTCTGCAGCGCTTCCACAATTTTCAATGATTCAGACGGAACAATCGCCGAAGTTTCGGCATACGCCGTGCCGGCATTTCCAACAACAGGAGTTTTGGTGCATGAAAAGGAAATCGCCCCAAAAGAAAGGACAGCCGCTCCAGCAACTCCAACCAAACATTTTGTCCAAGTTTTCATTTATGCCTCCGTAAAAGTCAACAGGCTTTTTTTTAAAATAAACACAAAAATCAAAAATAGTTACAAAAATCGCTTTTTCAGCGGAAAATCATGCTACTTCTTGTAGTTCAAATCCGTAAGAATTTCAGTATGGTCCTCAAAAACCGCCACAGTATGCTCTTCGTGCGCGGAAGGCTTTCCATCCCCTGTAAGCACAGTCCAGCCATCTTTATCAGAATAAACATCGGCCGTACCCATATTTATCATAGGTTCAATCGCAAGAACCATTCCAGGCTGAATTCTTGGATTCGGGCCGTGGCTAGGGCAATTAGGAATGCTTGGATCTTCGTGGACATCAAGTCCTACGCCATGTCCGCAGTAGTCGTACACAACTCCATAGCCGTGCTTTCTGCAATATTGTAGACAGCATTTGAAATATCGCTTATACGGTTTCCGGCCTTGCACGCCTCTATCCCGGCGGCAAGACACTCAAGAGTCACCTCGTCCAGTTTGCGCACGGCGGGCTTTACATTTCCAACAAGAACAGAATGGCATGAATCGCTTATAAAACCGTTCAGGTCAATTCCCGCATCTATTGAAACTATATCACCGTCCCTGATAATTTTTTTTGCAGAGGGAACTCCGTGTATAACCTGCTCGTTTATGCTTATGCACAATGCTCCGGGAAAATCCTCATGATACCACGCGGGAGTTCCGCCATGCGACTTTATAAATTTAAGCGCAATGTTGTCGAGCTCTTTTGTGGACATTCCGGGCTTTACCTGCGGAATAATAAAATTAAACATATCAGCAAGAAGATGGCAGGATTTTCTAATGCCTTCAATTTCCTCAGTGTTCTTCAAACGAATCATAACTATAACCTCTTTCTTCAAAATCTTTTTTAGCGGAAGAAGAAATTTTCACCGCCTCTTCCTCGCAGATTGCGGCAGTCTGATAATCTCCCATTTTTTTATATAATCCAGCCATCTGACGCAAAAAGAAGGCGTCATCCTTGGCAGAAAAGCCTAAATCAAGAGCGCGCTCAAAAATATCAAGCGCAAGCTCGTCGTTTATTGTTCCCACGACATTATGCTTCAGAAGGCTCAGAGTAAATTCCATCACCTCCGGAAAAAACAACCTGAAATACGAATAACTGTATTCCATACGTATAATCTGCTCAAGAAGTATAAGGGCATCGTAAAATTCCGAGCGCAGCGCAAGCTCCTCCGCAAGAATGTAACCGTAATCCATAAAATCCTCGCGGGTAAACCAATGCTTCAGGCTAAAATCCGCGTGGTTCATCGACATTCTCTTGAATTCCTCGACCGCCTCGTCCTCGCGGTTGTGCATAAGATTAAAAAATATAAGCTTCGCGCGGCTTTCCTCATCCGTGCGGGCAGAAAGCCATGTGTAATAATCAAAAGAAGTCCTTGTGTTCTTTGTATAAGCATTCCGGGTACACAATGACTCGTCAAAAAGGGAGCGCTGGCGCACATCAGAAAGGATTTCATAAGCCTTTACAAGTTCCTGAAATTTTTCAGAATCAGAAACCTGCGCCGAATCCGGATGAAAAAGCTTTGCCTTGGCCCTGAAGGCTTTTTTTATTTCAGCGGCAGTCGCATCCTGCCTTATTCCCAAAATTTTATAGCAGTTAATCACTTTTTTACTCTAGTTACACTGAAAGTCTAAAATATCTTGAAAAGCGCTTCTATCTGCGGTTTATGGATTACAAGAACCGGACAGTGCGCATAGTTCACAATCTCGCTTCTTGCGGTCGCCGCGGCAGAACGATGCGGCTGAGATTCAATCACCTTAAGCTTATCCTTAGTTTCGTGTCCGCCCAGCAGAATCATATCGGCGGAAAAATCATCCGCCGCCTTTATTATTTCAGCCCAGACAGAACCTTCCCTAAGCTCCGTCTCAATCTCCATTCCCTTTGACTTTGCAAGATTCTTTACATATTCAAGATAAGTTTTTCCATCGCGCCGCAAGTCCGTCTCATAAGAATCTTTTTCCTCGGAAACAAGGAATTTTGAGCTTGTAAGAAATTTTATCGTAGCAGTATCAACAACGTAAACCGCCCTTAAAGCAAGAGAATACTGCTTTGCCAGCATAACAGCGTACATCGCAGCCTGAACGGAAGATTCAGAACCATTGATTGCGACGATGATTTTTTTTAACAACGGATTTTTATTCATTTTCTGCCTCGCTGACCTTCCGGTCATTTCTACGTTTCAGGGCTTTCAGAACAAAAACGTTCTCACGTTCTTTTTCTTCAAGGGAATTTTCAATATATTTCATTGTTTCCCGCGTCTGCGGAATAACCATCTTATCAAGGGAATTTACGCGGCGCTGGGTTTTCTTTACTTCCTCCGCAAGACGCCAGACAATTGTCCGGATAGAAGCCATCTGTGTAAGCAGGGATATAAGCCTGAAAAACTTATTGATTACATCATCGGTGTTCGCATAAGTTCCAATCATCGTGTAAAAAAGCCGGCGTTTCGGAAGCTTCACATCGATTGTAGAAAAAGACATTCCGCCGATAACAACCTGCTTTTCCCTCATTTCAAAATCGTAATGAACGTTATGGGCAATGCGCCGGACCTGATCAGAACCATCCGCCATAAGCATCCGCCTAAAAGCAGGATAAGCCTGTTTTACCGCATCGTCAATTTCTTTTTCAAGAAGTTTTACCTTGTCAACCATGTGCATAAGCTCCTGCACAAGAAGCTCGCGTTTCTGCTCAAGCAAATCATAGCCATTTACAGAAATGGCAAGCTGCTCTTTCATCGCGAGAAGGTTTGATTTTGTTGGTGCAATATTTAATTTCGCCATTTAACACCGCCTTTAATCACTTCATTCTGTTTCCGGCAGATATTTTTCAATAAATTCAGGCTTAATTCTGAACAGCTCCTCTTTCGGAAGAACTGAAAGGCATTTCCAGCCGATTTCCAGTGTCTGTTCAATCGTACGCTCTTCATATTCACCCTGGGTAAGGAATTCAGATTCAAACCTGTTTCCAAATTCAAGATATTTTTTGTCCAGCGCGGAAAGCTCCTCCTCACCAATAATCGAAGCAAGATTCCTGATTGACTTTACCTTTGAGTAAGCCGCAAAGAGCTGGGAAGAAACGTTCGCATGGTCCTCGCGAGTCATATCCTTTCCGATTCCGTCCTTCATAAGGCGCGAAAGAGAAGGCAATCCCGCTACCGGCGGATAAATTCCCTTGGAATCCATTTCGCGGTCAAGAACAATCTGTCCTTCCGTAATGTAGCCGGTAAGATCCGGAATTGGATGGGAAATATCATCGTTAGGCATTGTTAGAATCGGAATCTGGGTGATAGAACCTTCGGAATCATTTATTTTTCCGGCGCGCTCATAAAGCTCCGCCAAATCCGAGTACAAATAGCCAGGATAGCCTTTCGTCCAGGAACTTCTCCGCGGGTTGTGGAAATCTCGCGCAAAGCCTCGCAGTAGTTTGTCATGTCTGTAAGAACAACAAGAACGTGCATTCCCTTTTTGAACGCAAGATACTCGGCGGCTGTAAGGGCGCAGCGCGGCGTCATGATTCGTTCGATTGAAGGCGCGTCAGCCAAAGACTGGAACATTACAACCTTTGAAAGAACGCCGGATTCCTCAAAAGTGTTTACAAAGAACCGCGCGACATCGTATTTAATTCCCATTCCGGCAAAAACCATAACGAACTGCTCGTCTGCGCCGCGAAGCTTTGCCTGGCGGATAATCTGGGCCGCAAGCTTATTGTGCGGAAGTCCGTTTCCTGAAAAAATCGGAAGCTTTTGTCCGCGCACAAGAGAGTTCATTCCGTCAATCGCAGAAATTCCTGTCTGGATAAAATCCCTTGGATACGAGCGCGAATACGGATTTATTGGATTTCCGTTTACATTTACGAATTCAGAGGAAATAATTTCTGGAAAACCGTCAATCGGCTCGCCAAGACCGTTAAACACGCGTCCGAGCAATTCCTCGCCGACGCGAAGCTCAAGCGGCTTGTCAAGGAATTCAAAAGAGCTTTCCTCCAAGTCAATTCCCGTTGTAGAGCCGAAAATCTGAACCACAGCGGCTTTTTCATTCATGTCTATCACACGTCCAAGGCGTTTTGCGCCGGTGCGGTCGCGGACACTTACAGTTTCATTGTAAAAATATTTTCAGTTCGGCGTACAACAACAATAGGACCGTCTACAGAAGTTACGCCCCGATATTCAAATCCTTTCATTCTACCTCTAAAATGCCGAAGCCTTGCTATAAATTGACTCAAGTTCCGCAAACTGACTGTTCATCCTGCCTCGGATTTCGGCAATCTGCTCAAGCCTGTCGTTCGGAACAACCATCTTTATTCGCACAATCTCGTCAGCAGCCGCCATGGAATTTATTTTCACGAGCGGACACCCTGATTTCACAAGGGCAAGCGCGCGTTTATAAAAATCCATAATCAGCTGGATAATCATTATCTGCTTTTCTGAAGAACAGTACATATCAACATCGTCAAAAGCATTCTGCTGCAAAAAACCGTTTTTTATCATATCGGAAACTTTCAGAACCAGCTGGTCGGAAGAAGCAAGAGAGTCTGGTCCGATAAGCCTTACGATAGACTGAAGCCTGTCTTCCCTTTTTAAGAGCTCAAGAGCCTCGGTTCTAACAGTCCACCACACAGGATTATGCTTTCCCACCATTCACGGACTTCCGCGGCATACTCAGAATACGAATTTATCCAGCCAATGGCAGGATAATGGCGAGCATTCGCAAGGTCGCGGTCCAGCGCCCAGAAACAGCGGATAAAACGTTTGGTATGCTGCGTAACAGGCTCTGAGAAATCTCCGCCAGGAGGCGAAACAGCGCCGATTACAGAGACAGAGCCTTCCTCGCCTTCAAGAGAAACAACCCGCCCGGCGCGCTCATAGAACGAAGCAAGCCTTGTAGGCAGATAAGCCGGGAATCCTTCTTCCGCAGGCATTTCTTCCATTCGGCCCGAAAGCTCCCGCAGGGCTTCTGCCCAGCGGCTGGTTGAGTCCGCCATAATAGCGACGTGAAGCCCCATGTCGCGGTAATATTCCGCAAGTGTGATTCCTGAATAAAGGGAAACTTCCCGCGCGGCAACAGGCATATTCGAAGTATTCGCAATAAGAATAGTCCTTTCCATAATGGAACGGCCTGTCCGTGGGTCAACAAGCTCAGGAAATTCTGTAAGAACCTCTGTCATTTCATTTCCACGCTCGCCGCAGCCTATGTAAACAATCAAATCCGCATCGCACCATTTTGCAATCGCGTGCTGGGTCATAGTCTTTCCAGTTCCAAAGCCGCCCGGAATCGCGGCAGTTCCGCCTTTTGAAAGCGGAAAGAAAACATCTATTACGCGCTGACCGGTTATAAGCGGCTCGGAAACTTCAAGCTTGTCGGCATAAGGTCTTGGCTGACGAACCGGCCAGTATTGAGAAAGCTTTATTTCCTCGTCAAATTCCGTAGTGCCAATAACATCATCAACCGTATAATCACCTGAACCTTTAAAAGTTTTTAATACCCGGCCGCGCACAGCCGGAGAAACCATAATTTTTTGGGTAACGGACTCCGTTTCTTTTACAGTTCCCAGAACAAGCCCCGGCTTTAAAGGGCAGCCGGCTTTTATTTCTGCAAGCGAATCAAAATGCCAGATTTTTTTTGTATCAAGCGGTTCTGTGCGTTCACCAGGAAGAAGAAACGCTCCTGAATGTTCAGCCATCGCTTTTAAAGGCCTTTGGATTCCGTCATAAATCGTTCCTACAAGGCCAGGGCCAAGGCGCAGGGACAAAGGACGCTGCTGGCATACAACTTTTTCGCCGATATGCATTCCAGTATCTTCCTCGTAAACCTGAATCGTGGCATTTCCCTTGTTCTGGCGGATTATCTCACCAATAAGTTTTTTTTCACCTACGTCAACAACATCGTAAAGACCGCAGCCGTCCAAACCTTCGGCAAAAACAATCGGTCCTGAAATGCGGGTAATCTTTCCTTCAATCATTTTATCTTAGAGCCTCCCGCCAAAAAGAGCGTCGCAAAGCTCCGCCCTGTATTTATATTGCATCTGCGAAACAGCCTCTGAAAGAGTAAAGCGGCATCTTACGGCTTTGTCGCAGGATTCAACAATCACACCTTCAAGGCGTGTTAGTCCGCAGTCATTTTCAACAATCATTTTATTAAATTCTGTCTGTGAATACGAATCCACATCAAGTTTTTTATCCAGTTTTTCCTGAACCATCTTTGAGTCAAAACCATAAACGCTTACACGCACTTTTTTTGACTTTAAAATGCCCTCGTTTTTTTCAAGCGGCTTAAGAACAAGCTCAAGGCGTTCCTTTTCCGTAAGCTTTTGCAGGAATTCATCCGTAGCCCTGTTTATGGCAGTCTGGATAAAATTAACAAGAAAGCGTTTCTTTTCAAGAGGAAGAGCCGCATTCTTCTGCTTTTCGTATGCAGCGAGTTTTTTTTCATCTTTATCCGAAATTTCTTTTTTTGCATTTTCAACGCGATCATCAACTTCCGCAAGAATCATCTGGCAGTCAACTTCCGCCTTAGACAGAATTCTTTCCGCTTTTTTGCGTGCATCAGAGCGAATTTCTTTGTCCAGTATTTCCGTAGAACGTAATTCTTCCATGCGTTTTCCTCTTTGAACAGGAACTTCTATTTCTGGAAGTCCGCACATTTTTTTGCTGCTGAATTTTGCCAGCAAACAACTAAATCAGTTTAAATTCATCAAACCAAATTTATCAAACCTGAACGCCAATCGCTTCCCTTATGGCATCTGTAAGAGTTTTTTTGCCGGAAACATGACCGTCCAGGCCAGGAATTTCCACAATAAGCGGAAATTTCCCGGTTTTTTGCCATTCAATCTCTTCTTCCTCGATAGTGGAAGCAGCGCCTTCCGTAAGGATAAGGATATGCGGAACTTCTTCAACAGGCGCTGAAACCGCCCCGCCCTTTCCTGTCATACGGTTAAACGCATCCAGAACTTCCTGGCGGGTTTCGGCAACAGTACCGTCAATACCAGTAAGCTTGAACGCAAGAACCATTTCCCTATCACCGATAATATAAAACTTCAATTTTTATCTCTTCAGTTAAAGAACAATAATAAGAAGTCCTACAAGGAAGCCCCACAAACAAATACCTTCTGCAAGACCAACAAACGGAAGGGCTTTTCCGGAAAGCTCGGCGTTTTCACTCATTGCGCCCATTGCGGCAGAACCGATTTTTGCAACAGCCATACCGCCGGCAATACAAGAAAGGCCTACCGCCAGAGCAGCGGAAATATATTTCCATGCAGAAGAAGGAACCGGAGATTTCTGTTCAGCGGAAGCCTCGACAGCTGTTTCAGCCTCAGGCTCATAAGACTGGGCAGAAAGACCGAAAAGCGAAGCGCAAAGAAGAATTGCAGCAATTACAAAAATTTTCTTGTTCATAATAAAACCTCTTTTATTTTTATTTCAATAATTTATTTATTTTCATAATGAAATTTCAGCGGCTTGAATTCCGCCCCGGTTTCATTAAAAAATTTGCTAAAGAATTCGTAGTACTGAAGCCTGATTACCTGAATCGCGACAATCATTCCCTCAAGAACAACAACAATCGCATTTCCCACTACAAGAACAAAAATTCCACCTACAGGACCGCATTTTTCGCTCATAAGGGAAATGATAAAGCCAAGAACGGCATGCGCCAGAGCGAACGCCCCGACACGGACAAAACTTATTGTGCTGGAAAGATAGCTTGAGACTACCTCGATAAGCTCCACGATTCCGCCTATGACAAGCGAGCCGAAACCGTTTTCCACAACAGGCCGCTCGCCATCAAAAAGACGCTCGAAAGGCTCGCCGAAAGCCGCGAAGAACAGCGAGATTCCAATGATAATCCAGTCATAAAGAGCCGGAACATGATGAAAAGCCGCAATCCTTACCGCAAAGGCGACAACGTACCAGTAGAACAGGATTCCAAAAAATCCGCTTTTTCCAAATAGCACGGAGCCAATTTTTTTGCGGATCGCATTGTTGCACATATTCACAATAAGACCGATTGAATTGATAAGGAAACCAAATGCAATCGTAACGGCAAAGATTCCGAAAATCACAAAAATTGAATTAGGATTCGAAGACGGCATTACCTTTAAAATAGGCGCGCGCGGAGTTCCAAACAGCCCCGTCACAAAAAGCGCGAACGGCTCAAGGATTTTTTCAGTTCCAAAAAATTCGCCGGTCACAAGCCCCATGACGCAGGAAGAACATCCTACTCCCATAAAAATCGGGGCAAATTTATTCCACGCGCCGACCTTCACAACTTTTTTTGCCATCAGAAGCCCTGCAAGAAAAATCACAAGCCCCTGGCCAAAGTCACCGAACATGATTCCAAAAAGGAACGTAAAGAAAATAGCGACAAACGGAGTCGGGTCAATTGTTCCATACAAAGGCGAACCGTAACTGAAAATCATACGCTCGAACGCCGAAATAAATTTTCCATGAGTAAGTTTTACCGGAACTTTTTCCTCGCCGCGCAGAACAGACGGAACTTCAGTCGGAAGATACTCACGGATTGCAATCCTTCCTTCTGTCAAATCATCAAGCTCTTTCATAAAGTTACGCGAATCCGACGCAGGAATCCATCCGGTAAGCCTGTAAACCATGGAAGTCGACTCAAGGCTGTTCTGAATATCCTTTACCTGCCTTGAAATGCTGAATACTCCCAGAAGCCGGCGGATTTCTTCAGAATGAGTGTCCGCATAATTCTTTTTTTCTTCGTTGATTTTTGCAACTTCACGCTCCGCAGAAATCCTTTCCTGCCGCATTCCTTCAAGAACCTCGTCCGGGATTCCGTTAAAATTCTCAGGAATATCCATATTTACAAAACCAAATTTCTTAAGCTCAGTATCAAGCGCAAAACGCCCTTTCTTAGAAGCGGCCGCAAGAATTTTTGACTTATCGTTTCCAAGCGGAATTATAACGGCATGAAAATCAACCGCCTCGCGCAGACTTTCAAAATTTTCAGCAGGAATACGCCCTATCCGCAAAGAAAGAAAAGAAAGGTGCTCCAGCTGCGAGTATGGAATTTTCAGGTTTGAAAAAGATTCCGCCTCCTTCAAAGTTTCCGAAATCTTCTTAAGCTTTTCGGTTTTTTCCCCGGCATTTTTTTCAAATTCATCGGTCGAAGCGATTATTTTATTAGCCTTATCGCGGTCTTCATCCGTTGCCGCGGAAAATTTCAAGTCTGAATCAGAAATATCCGGTATGCAAAAAAAAGCGCGGGCTTTCTGCATGCAGTCAAAAAAATGGGTGTCGATATTCATGAATTTTTTATCATCACTTTTTTGAACGGAACGTTTTTTTCTCTGAAACTGGAAATTTCCATTTTTTCCAAGATACAGAATCACGTTCTGAACATCCTGTTTTAACGCCATAAGTTCCACAAGACGCATTTCTGTCGTTTTCGCCATTATTGACCTCCGTTCAACATAGAAGCTGAAATTCCGGCCACATACATAGCCTCTGATTTTTCCGCATTAAGCCGCAACGCTTCCGTAGCCGCACGAATGGAATTAAGTTCCTGAAGTTTTATCCTGAAATACATAACTAAAGACGCATAGGTCAGCGGATTCTGGTGAAGCAGCTTTTTAATTTTCTTTACCTCTCCAATCCTAAGTTTCTGCTCAATCCACATAGGATCTACAGACCACAGATGGCCTTCCTCATAAGGATTCAGATACGAAGCATAACGCCACTTTTTCCAGTCGGAATAATTATCCGGCGCTTTGTCCAGAATTTCAACCGCGGAGCTGCAAAGCGGATCATTAACAGAAGGTTCATCTGAAATATAAAAAAGATTCTTGACGATTTCGTCGTTCGGCATCTGATAATAGATTTTAAGCCGAAGCGCCCAGAGCATATTCTTTATCCTGTAGTCCTCGGTAAATACCCGACAAGGGCATTCCTGGACGAATCGGAAACTTTTGTAACATACTTCCACAAAGTGCGGATTTCCTGAAGGTCAAGCCTGTAGTCCATCTGCTGTCGTTCTTCCGGAGTCGGAACATGGTCGTACCACGGAAAGTTTGAATTCTCGGTGATTTTTTTCATGTCCGGCCATGCGGAATAATTTAAAAGCTCGTAGTTCCCCAAATTTACAGTACGCGGAATTTCCTGTTCGCCAAGACTTAACGCCGCAGACATTACCTTGATGTTGGTAACCTCATACCTGCGCAGAAGCTCCACTAAAAACGGGTCAGGCTTTGAATAAAGCTGAAGAAGAGCGGTATAGTCTGAAATAAACGTATCTACAGCCTGATTTTCAATTTTGTTTGCAAGAATCTGTTCCGGAACCTGCGGACAAGGAACGCTGAACAGAACATCCCAGAGTTCAGAGAGAGATTTTGCATTAAAAAGCCGGACTGCATTTCGCCCACATACGCCTTTGAAACAAGGCTACAGACTTTTGCATAAATATAAGCGGAAGCTCCAGAGTAATCCACGGGTGCCCCCTACTGTCCAATCAGCACTTGCTTTAAGAAGAGATTGAAATCGTCTTTATTTTGTTCAGTATTTATAACGGAAGACTGATATTCTTCCAGCATTTTATTATGATTTTCGTCTATAGAAGAGAGCCTTGCGCTGTAGTTTTTTTCAAGCTCTGCGACAGCCCTGCTAAATTTTTCTTTAAATTCCGCATCAGCCTTTGCGTGCGCAGAGGAAAGACGCTTGTCAGCCTCGTCCTGCGCTTCCTTTACAAGATCAGAAGCCTGCGCTTCCACGTTCAAAAGATGAGAAATCACATTTGCTTCGTTTTCTGCCATTTCCTACCCCCTGAAAAAAAGAAAAATAAAAAACTCCGCCGCTAAAATTCACATTCAAAATCACGTATCACATCACAGACTTCCTGCGATGTTTTTGCGCTCATTACAGCCTTGTAAAAACCTGGAATATGCAGAAGACGCGCGCAGTCTGCCAGAACATGCAGATGATGCTCTGCGTTGCCCTGCTCAAAGAGAAGCATAAAAACCATGTGAACCAATGAGTCAGAATAGTTTTTTGTTCCAGTACCTTCTACTTCGTAATCAATGCCAGAAGCGCTAAGACCAAGCGCAACCAAAGGTTTCCACACAGGAACAGCAGGCATGCGGAACAGCAATGCCTTTCATAATACAGGTATTCATCTGCTCTTCCCTTGCAGAAAGAGCCCTGAATATTTCCTCACGGTCAAGAGTTGTGTTAGCACGAACAAGATTTTCCGCAAGTTCAGCAAAAAGGCTGTCCTTGTCGGTGCTTTCAAGTTCAATAATAACATTTTCAGGCTTAATCAAATCACTAAGCATAAAACCCCAACCTGATTACAATTCTTTATTTAAAAACCGGTCAGTTGCTCTGATACCATTTGTCTTCGGCAGCAGGAGCAGCTTCCTCTGCGTTTTCTTCTGAAGCAGCAGATTCAACAGTATTTTCGATTCTTGACGAAGTATCGCTCATCTCCGCAGGCGCCTTGTCTTTTTTGTTCAATACGGCAAGCGCCAAAGTAATGATGAAAAACAGCGCAACAAAAACTCCCGTCGCCTTTGTAAGGACACTGGCAGAATGAGAGCCAAAAGCCGCAGTTCCGCGTCCGCCAAGAAGACCGCCCATTCCGCTCTGTCCATCATCCTGAACAAGAACAAGGCAAACAATCAATATGCAAACAATTACAAATGCAACAAGAAGCACAGTCTGAATAACGTTCATTTATAAAAACTCCAGTAAGGCCATAAGCCTATAATTTTTCTATATAAAGAAAATATTAATGGAATAAGATATTTTGGTCAACGAAAAGAATAAAATTTCGGGATTTTGTTCATGCGCAAAATCCCGAAAATAATTCAATTACAGCTCGCAGATAGGAACAAAAGTTTCAGCCTTAAGCGATGCGCCGCCAATAAGACCGCCATCGATATCCGGCTGAGCCAAAAGCTCCGCGGCATTAGAAGCCTTCATAGAACCGCCGTACTGGATGATAATCTCATCAGCGACTTTCTGGTTGTAAAGCTTTGCGATATAACCGCGGATAAATTTATGAATCGCCTCCGCATCAGCAGGAGTAGCAGTTTTTCCAGTTCCGATGGCCCATACAGGCTCGTAGGCAATAGTAACATTCTTCATCTGTTCTTCAGTTACTCCCGCCAGGCCGGCAGAAAGCTGGAACGCGCAAACCTGCTCCGCCTCGCCAGCCTCGCGCTCAGCAAGAAGCTCGCCTATGCACAAGTCAACTTCAAGACCGTCTTTTAAAGCCTTGCGGACTTTTTATTGATAAGTTCATCTGACTCACCGATTTCGTGGCGGCGTTCAGAGTGTCCCAAAATAACGCACTGGCAGCCAATATCCTTAAGCATTTCTGTAGAAACTTCGCCAGTATGAGCGCCGTTTGAAGTAGCAGCGCAGTCCTGTGCCGCAAGAATGATATTTGATCCCTTTACAACCTGGCTAACAGCGTCAAGATATACAAAAGGAACTCCAATCATGAATTTGTTGGTTTTTCCCTTTAACTGTTCAACAAGGTCTTTTGCAAGCGCAACCGCCTCCGCTTTTGTAGTGTTCATTTTCCAGTTGCCGGCAATGTAATGTGTACGAGCCATAATTATTACTCCTGTAAAACCAAGGGACAGCGCCCCTTGTATTTTTCTATATACATAAAATATTAATGAAATGCCACCGTTTTTTCAATAAGAGGAATTTATTCTAAAAAACGCGGCAAAAACAAAAGGGAAAAACAGAGTTCATTGAGCGAGCCGGAATGTATGTTGTAAATATACGGTGGCTTTGATATGTTCAATATTATATTACGTGATTCAATTCGAAAAATTGACAGCAGAAAATTCCTATCCTATAATTTTTAAAGTCTGCGTTGCAGATATTCCCATCTATATTTCAGGAGCAGTTTAATGAAAAATTACCGTAAACATCTTACCCCCCCCCAAGTCGCGCGTATAGCCTTAGCGTGCGTTTTTGCAGTCTCGCTTTTCAGCTGCAAAATAACGACTGACGAGCCAGACACTTTTACAGTTGCATTTAATGCGAACGGCGGAAGCGGCTCAATAGAAAGCATTACAAAAACAGAAAACGAAGAATTCGAGCTTCCTGCAAACACATTTACAAAAACCGGCTTTACCTTTGCCGGCTGGAACACAAAACAAGCTCCAGACGAATCCAGCAAATCCTACAAAGACAAAGAAAAAATCAAGCTCACAGAAGACTTGACGCTGTATGCGCAGTGGGAAGAAATCGCCAAAGTTTTTTATACTGTAAAATTCGACGCGAACGGCGGAACCGGAGAGATGAATAAAATAACCGCTGAATCAGGAATCGAAATTGCAATTACGGAAAACAGTTTCACTAAAGCAGGCTGGACATTCTCCGGCTGGAACACAAAATCAGACGGAACAGGCGCACCTTATAACGACAAGACAAAAATCACGCTGACCGCTGACGTAATACTGTATGCGCAGTGGGCGGCCGGAACCGGAACAGCCTACAAAGTGGAGCACTGGCAGCAGAATATTGCGGACGACGGCTACACGCTTGCAAAAACCGAGCCGATGACAGGAACAACCGGCGAGGAGACCGCGGCAAAGGCAGAGGAAACAGCAGGATTCAGTGCAAAAGAATTTGTTCAGGAAAAAATCGCAGCGGATGGCTCGACAGTTGTAAAAATCCACTATGACAGAAAAATCATAACACTGACATTTGACGCGGACAACGGCAAGGAAAACTCAACTCTTTCCGGAAAATTCGGCGCGGAAATTGTTACTCCGTATCATGAAAAAACAGACTTTAATTTTAACGGCTGGAGCACAGACAAAATCCCGAATGAATCCAGCAAATCCTACAAAGACAAAGAAAAAATCACGCTCACAGAAGATTTGACGCTGTATGCACAGTGGAAGGAAATCCGTCTTATTCTATAAACTACAACTTGAATGAGGGGACAAATCCAGAAGACGCAAGAACATCGTATAAACAAGATGAAACTGTTGTCTTGCCTGTTCCAACACGTGAATTCTACGATTTTGCAGGCTGGTATTTAACGCAGGATTTTTCAGACGAAGCGATTACAGGCTGGAATGCAGGTGAAAAAACTGACGCTGTAACATTGTATGCAAAATGGGCAGTAAAAGCGGAAAATGTGATGAACGCAATAAAAAATCTCCCAGAAGGAACTCATAACATTTTTGTTGTCGGGAAAATTGATGAAACTACAGTAAAAAATATAGAACGTGCATTGCTTTCAAAGAAAAATGCAAAAGTGAATCTTGATTTAAGCGGAACAACCGGACTTGAAAGTATTCCGTCACGGACGTTTTCCAGATGTATAAAGTTGGTAAGTATAAAAATTCCTGAAAGCGTTACAAGTATTGGTAAAGCTGCGTTTGCGGAATGTACTAGCTTAACAACTATAGAAATTCCAGCAAGCGTTACAAGCATTGGTGTATCTGCGTTTGGCATATGTACAAACTTGAGTAATATAGAAATTCCTGAAAGTGTTACAAGTATTGGTGATTCTGCGTTTTCGAGATGTAGAAGCTTAACAACTATAAAAATTCCTGAAAGTGTTACAAGTATTGGTAATCATGCGTTTGATGAATGTACAAGCTTGACTAATATAGAAATTCCAAAAAGTGTTACAAGTATTGATTATGGTACGTTTCGTTGATGTACAAACTTGACTAATATAGAAATTCCTGAAAGTGTTACAAGTATTGATAGTATTGCGTTTTGTAGATGTACAAGCTTAACAACTATAGAAATTCCTGAAAGTGTTACAAGTATTGGTAGTTCTGCGTTTTGGGGATGTACAAGCTTAACAACTATAGAAATTCCTGAAAGTGTTACAAATATTGATTATAATACGTTTCGTGGATGTACAAACTTGACTAATATAGAAATTCCAGCAAGCGTTACAAGTATTGGTGATTCTGCGTTTTGTGGATGTACAAGCTTAACAACTATAGAAATTCCTGAAAGTGTTACAAGTATTGGTAGTTCTGCGTTTGATGAATGTACAAGCTTAACAACTATAAAAATTCCTGAAAGTGTTACAAGTATTGGTGATTCTGCGTTTTCGAGATGTAGAAGCTTAACAACTATAAAAATTCCTGAAAGTGTTACAAGTATTGGTAATCATGCGTTTGGTGAATGTACAAGCTTGACTAATATAGAAATTCCAAAAAGTGTTACAAGTATTGGTGGTTCTGCGTTTAAGAACTGTATAAACTTAACAACTATAAAAATCCCTGAAAGTGTTACAAGTATTGAGGTCTATGCATTTTATCACTGCCCAAATCTTACGACAGTAAACTATATGGGCACAATAGAACAGTGGAATTCAATATCTGTTGACCACGACAATTACAACTTGACTTCCGCCAAAATCATCTGCACGGACGGCGTAATAAACGGCGAGTAAACTTGTCATCATCGGGCTTGACCCATAATCTTTTGGAAAGATTGCCAAACGAGTTTGCCATGCAAACATCGCCGTGTCAAAATCACCAATATGCACAGTGCTCATTTCGACACGCTCAATGAGCACTGTTTTTTCCCCTTTGTTTTTGGAGCGCGTTTTTTAGGAAGCAGTTCTAAATCCTGATAGGTTTTACCCAGCACGTCATCTTTTGCAAGAAGAGTCACATCATCTTTTAAGCCTAAAGCGCATAAAACAGACACATACGCCCCGAAAGAAACGGAAGGCTCTCCGTTTTCAATTGCCCACAATGTCGCCCGGCTTATGCCCGCTCTTTCTGAGACAAGCTGAACGGAAAGTTTTCGGCGCAGGCGTGCAAGTTTTATCTGTTCGCCGACGGTTCTTAGCGTTTTTAATATAAGAGGAGATAACGTTACTGTTCTTTTTGCCATAATGTTTAATATTATAAACAGCATTTGATAATTGTCAAATATATTAAACATTATGCTATTATTGTTATAAAGCAAATGTTTTTGATTGAGTGTTGATTTTTTATATTACAAGGTTCTATGCCGTTATAGACTAGAACCTGTTATTTTATAAAGGTTGCTTTAAGAACTTTCACAATTTCCAAACCGCCAGTTTTGACGGTTTGGAAAAACAAAATCGCAAAGAAAATTGCTTATTAGTACACTAAAGACGGCTTGCCGTCCACACCACTGCCCCAGCTGAGATATTGTTCTGTACCGCTGGAATTATTAGCATCAACCCAAGCGTTCAAAAGGTCAATAAGATTGTTTGAAGTTGTATTACCTACAGTCAATTCTTCTGTAGTTGTAAATACATCATTATTATTTGTGAAGAAATTCATTTTAACATTTGTCATATTCTGACCTATACCACTGAACGCAGTATCTTTAAAACAATATGTTTCTGAAACATATATGTATTTTAGATTATTAAACTCAGTTGAATTACAACCACCTATAATAGAACCTTTTGTCATATCAATATCTTTTAATACATCTCCAGTGTTTACACAGTTTTTAATAGTTATATAAAAATCATAATTATTCGCATAACCCAAAATTCCACCAGCATTCGAAGTTATTGCATTATATGTTCCTGAAACTTTTATATTTCCAAGATTGACACAATTAAAAACACCTTCTTTATTACTATTAGCCTGATAAGTTCCTACTATACCACCAATGCAATTCTCACCTTTTAAAGAAGTTTCTATGTCGCCATGATTCATGCAATTTAGTATCAATCCACCATTTACATCTTTACCACAAATTCCTCCAACATATGTATCTGAATCATAAGTATTGGAAATATTTCCATTATTTATGCAGTTTTTTATATTTCCACCTGACATATAACCAACAATTCCTGCACATTTACTATATTTATCATTTGTTATTCGTGCGTTATTGATACAGTTTTCCACTGTACTAGAATAAAGATTGTTTACGATTCCTGAACAAATAAATGTTCCTGCTGAAGTAAGATTTTTTACAATTCCCCCTCCGTTTACTGAATAAAAAATAGACATCAGTCCAGAATCTGAAGTTATTGTTTTTCCATTTCCCTCAAAAGTTCCATGAAAGTTTTTATCTAAACCACCAATCATAGAATCAAGCGTTACATCATTCTGTAATGTAATTGTAACTCCTTTCATAGTATTTCCTGTATTGACCAAGTCTGCCAGTTTATTTATCTCAGTATTATCCGAAACCGTAAGTCTTGGATATTTATTAAAATCTGGCACGTTCGAAAAGTCTGAAATCGCGGTCGGCTTTGAAAGTTTACCTTCAGTTGTTATAAACCATTCATCAGATTCAGCATTTCCAGTAACTCTAAATTTCCCAACCTCATCATCTAGCGTAACTCCGCTTTCAGCAGTTATCAGGGGCGTCCCAGCATTATAAGTTTGAGGTGTGATTCTTGCGGTGTATTTCACGTTATTTCCCGGAGTAAGTGTGCCTGTAACTGTAATAGTTTTTCCATCCGCAAGCCAAATGTCATTTCCGTCATCTTTCACTTCAATTACGGCACTTCCGCCGAACTTTATCTTTCCGCCTTTTTTCACATAAATCGCACCGCCAAGCTTACTGCCGTTTCCCTTTTCGTCAGCCGCTTTGTTTCCAGACAGCAAGCCGCCTGTCATTATGAATGCCGCGTTTTTGCCTGAGCCATCATCTATATGAACGGCTCCGCCTGCGCCGCCGCTTTTTGCCATGTTTCCGATTATCTCGCCGCCGTTCATGGTGAACGTGCTGTAGTTTGAATCTCCACCCCAGATGAACATTGCGCCGCCGCCGTCTCCATCAGTATTTCCAGTGGAATAATTTTCAAAAACTTTTCCTGCGTTCATCACAAAACGTGCGTTGTCAGCACCGTAGAACGCACCTCCGCGTTTGGCTTTATTTTGTTCTATAAGAACATCATCAGAATCGTCTTTTTCGCCAATATTTACGGTAATTGTTGAATATTCACAACTAGCATAAATTGCACCGCCGTCTTTTTTGGCTGTATTGTTGCTTATTGCAGCACCGCTTTCAAGGTTTAGCGATCCGTCCCTAATATAAATTCCGCCGCCGTTTTTGGCTTTATTGATGTTTATTTCAGCGCCGCTTTCAAGGCTAAGCGTTCCGCCATTAATATAAATTCCGCCGCCACTTTCTCCGGCTGTATTGTTGCTTATTACAGAATTTATTATTTTGCAACTTTTATTAGACAATATTAAACCGCCTCCACTGCCGCCTGAACCGCCAGTGGAGGATTCTGCCGTATTGCCGGTAATCTCGCAGTCTTCTATTGTTGACGTTCCTGCAAGATCCAGACCGCCGCCAGACCTTGCAACATTATTTTTTATATTGCTGTCTTTTATTTTTGTTTTCGCCGAACCATTCGCAACGCAGATTCCGCCTGGATCGCCTTTATTTCCAGAAATCTCTGAGGCCTCGACAATAAGATTTTCACCGTCAAAGTGAATTCCTCCGCCGCCGTTGCTTGACTCATTTTTTGTAACAACGCAGTTTTTTAAAGTAAGGTTTCCGCTTTTTATGTAAATTCCTCCGAAGTCGTTTACCTTTCCTCCGGTAATTTTTAGGTTTTCAAGCGTAAGGGAGGTATTTTCGGATGTCAGAACGCAGCCGTATCTCCTATCTTTTTGTTTTGCATTCAGAACGGCCCTTGCATCAGCAGAAAGCCCCTTTATTGTAAGGTCAAGATTTGAAGCTGTTGTGCCTATAGAAATGAAAGTTTTACTAACACCAAAATCAGTATCAACATAAAGCGGCTCTACCGTGCCATCCACATAAACCGTGTATTTTTTTGAGGTGTCGCCTGAAGCGGCTATTGTGTCCACCGCCTTCTGGACTGTAGCAAACGGTTTTGCCATGGAGCCATCGTATGTATCGTTTCCGTCTGGAACGGAAGAACCGAAATTCGATGAGACATAAAAACTGCGCTTTCCGTCGGATTCTCCGCCGCCGTCTGTTCCGCATACGTAAAGCTCCGTAAAATCGTATTTTGTAAGCTCCAGTGCGGCAGGCTTAAATGTTCCGTCCGCCTCGGTTGTTCCGTATTTTTTGCCGTCAATGAACCAGCAGTCGGTTGTCATTCCCGGATAAACGGAAACCTGCTGGACCGCGGAATTTACCGCGACTTCGGTTGAAGAAGAAACCGCCGTGCTGTTGTAGAATTTCATTATCGCAAGGTAAGTTCCGGCGGACGCGTTTTCCGCGGAGAGCCTAGCGCCGCTTCCAGAAACCTCCATTTTAAATCCGTAGTTGTTTCCGCCGGAATCGGAAACGCCGTCTTTTGTAACGTTGACTTCAGCCGCAACAATTCCAAGAACGGGATCAAAGGAAAGAGGAAGATTCACCTTGCCTTTTCCGGAGACGGTCTTATTTGTAACTGGAGAAAGAGAGACTTTTACCGGAGTCTCAAGCGCCTTCTGTCCGGCCTTAAGACTGAATTCTGCCTGGCCTGAAGCCGCAGCCGCATTTTCAACGTCCGCGGCGGAACCGACGGAAGTTCCGGCGGGACAGGCAAACACGGTGATTGTGTATTCCGCGGATTCCTCGGGAGCACAGAAGACAAAACGGATTTCGCCGGAAGCGGAGGGAGAATTCCTCAGGACGGCAGGAGAATTCTCCAGGAAGTCGGCGCCGAGCCACTTTTTCGCGCCGGAAGACGAATACGAGATTTCCGCGGCATAGACCATGTCAGCGGCAAGTGAGGAGGGAAACGCGGCGCGCGCCGAAAAACCGGAATCAACTGTCAGCGAGCATTTTCCGTCCGGCACATTTGAATTTCCGCCGGTCTCCGTGTCAACATTGTTTATGCAGCCCGAAAGAATCAGTACCGCCGCCGCGACAAAGCCAAATATCGTATTTGCATTTCTGTTCATGTTGTCCTCCCTTAAATCAAGTGTTAACTTGCCGGAATAATCTGCCGTCCAGCTCTTGAGTCCGGAATCAGAACTTGCGGAAACATAAGCGTTCAGCATTTCAACCAGAGTTCCGCTGTATGCAAGTGTCTGCGCGCTCTTACATTCTGACGTAGTTCCAGCGATAACAGAAGCGGACGTACTGTTTCTGTCAAACCAGCCGCAGCCGGTGATTTTTGACGGGTCTGGAATACAGATTTTTCCATAGCCGCCGCTTTCCTTGTTTATATATGCAATCCGATTTACAGCAGTTCCGCCCTCGTCTATGTTGTCTTTAAGCCAGTAGCAGTTTGCTATTGAGCCTTCTGTATATGCGGAAATAGCACCTGAGATATTGCTCAAATACGTTGGATTGTCAGTAACTTTTTTAGTCGTGATTTTTCCTGTATAGACACAGTTTTCTATTGAACCTCTGTTCACCGCGGCGATTCCAGAAGATTTTCCATAGTCATCTCTCCACTTCTCAGCGGCATCACAGTTCATTTTAATATTGCCAGTCACAATGCAGTTTACGATTTTTCCTGAAGAGGAATTCTCACGTGCTATGCCGGCAATTTCCGCCACAGACCAGGAAGTCACCTTCGCATTGACAATACAGTTTTTATGGTTCCGTTGTTCACGGAACATATAATGCCGCCTCTGCTCAGATTCAAAGCCTGCGTAGAGCCGACCTGACCGGTGGAAGAATACTGCATTATCGTCAAATTCATTATCGTTCCGTCATTCTGCCAGAAAAGTCCCATCGGCTGCGGATCTGTCGGTGTGATTGCAAGGGTCATCGAATGCCCGGCCCCGTCAAAGACGCCTTTAAATGCGTTTCCTTGTATATCTCCATTGGTGTCAGCATTAGTCACGCCCATGCAGTCAAAATCCGCACAGCCGGTCAGATCCAAATCATCCGCAAGCGTAATCGTTATGCCTTCCAAGTCGCTTCCGGATTTTATCCATTCACCAAGTTTTACCATGTCAGCGGAAGAACTTGCAGTTATTTTTGGAAAATCACTAGCGGAAGGTGCAGACGTTAAGTATGATATTGCAATGCTTTCCGAAATTATTATATTCTTCTCCACATCGTAGGAATATCCGCCGACCTTCGCGGTGGCAATCACAGTGTATTTTCCTTCTGGAATCCAACTTGAAATAAGTCCATCTTGCAAAACTGCAACTTTATTTTTGTTCTGATAGAGCGTAAATTCTACGGAATCAGGCGTAACGGAATTGCCGGCGGAATCCGTCACAGCAAGCGAAACTTTGTTGTCCGGTTGGACTGAACTAAATAACGCAGGCGAAAGTGACAGACTGTATTCTGGCTGACCAAAACTTGGAACTACAGAAGCACCAGCAACAGAAAGAACACCTTTTGTTGCATCTGTAGAAGAAGGAACAATGCACAAGGCTTTATTATCGGCAGTTTTATTTTGCACGGTAAATTTTGAACAAATTAAGTTAGAAAGAACTGTTCCATCAACAGAATGAATAACTTCTGTTCCAACATTCCATGCTTCAGTTTCTGTTGTTCCGGAAATCTTTATATTTTTTGAAGCAGCAAGATTTTTTATGCCCACTTTCATTCCTGCGGCAATTTTTATAGAACCTTCAAGCGCAAAGTCGCCTTCAAGAATTAACTTTCCGCCATCGTAATTTATATTGCCGTTGATTGTGCAATTTTTAAGTCTTACAGTTCCGCCGGAAACGTTAAAATCTTTTGAAATGGTACAATCTTGAATTTCAAGCGTTCCGTCTGAAACAGATATATTTCCAGAAATTGTTCCTTTAGAAAAAGAAACCTCACCGTTTTCAATGTTCACAGAGCCTGCCACAGAGGTATTTTCCGCGGTAAGTTTTCCGCCGTTCACAGTTACATCCGAACCGATATTTCCGCCGGAAAAAACAAGCGCGCCCTTTTCAACAGAAAGCGAACCTGAGACAGAAGTATTATCCGAAGTAACTTTTCCGCCTTTTACATTCAGGCTCGAATCAATTTTTCCATCCGCAAAAGAAACCTCTCCGGCTTCAATGCTCACAGAGCCTGCCACAGAGGTATTTTCCGCGGTAAGATTTCCGCCTTTTACAGTTACATCCGAACCGATATTTCCGCCGGAAAAAACAAGTGCGCCCTTTTCAACAGTGAGCGAACCTGCGACATCCAGTTTGTTTGTCTTTAATTTTCCGCCAGTCGCCGACATTTTTAGTGAAGCTACAGAATTTTCGTTTCCATTGATTACAACATTCGCATTTGCCGCAGAAAGCTCGACATTCTCCTGCACGCTTCCAACAAGCTGCACTGTTCCCAAAACCGTTATGTCAGAAAATCCTTCGCCCGAAAAAGTTTTTGCAATTGTTGCAAACGGCGAATTCTCGCTTCCGCTGTTTGTTGTGTCGTTTCCATCCGGGGAAACAAAAAGCATTGATTTTAAGACGTGTATTCCAAATTCTTTAGGAATTGAATCCGCGTACAAATCTTTGTGGGAATAAACGCGCAAATAAACTTTTCCGGCAGGAATTTTCAAGGAAATTTCGCCGCCTGCATTTTTTCCGCTGTAAAGAACTTTTCCGCTGTCATCAGTTCCCTGGTACAATTCATAAACTAGAATTGAATCAGAAGTGTCTGCGCCATCGGCTGCGCTTTGCGCCGGAGAAAGCGTTATTGTCGCATAAGAACTGCTTTCGTCCTGACTAACAAAACCGTCGCTTTGCAGCGCATTTCCTGCAGAATCCCTGACATCCACGCTTCCAAGCCGAATTGACTCAACAGTTGTCTGAACCGAAGAAGAAAATCCACCAGCATCCTCAAGAGCAATGGCATATACAATTTTCTCATCTGTCAAAGTGTCGTCTGTAAGAAAATAAACCGCCTGGCCGTATTCCTCAAAAGGAGCTAAAGAAACAGTGTATGAAGCCGAATCGTTTCCAATCTTAAACTGATTATTTTCAAACACGAAAGTTCCGTCCTCATTCAAAACGACAGAAGTTTTTTTGCCATTAACTGAAACCGATTTTATGTCGCTGTGGATTCCGCTCAGCAAGCCTTTTGACGGCATATTGAAGAACACGACATATTTTCCGGTTGAAGGATTTTTGTAAACAACTGCGCCAAAAATCAGCGGCGGCGGAGAATCGCAAAACGCGCAGAAACTTGTGTAAGAACCAAAATCCGCTTTTGAAACCGGATGAAAAAGCCGGACTTCAGGAGAAATGTCAAATCCGGTTTCTGCAAAAAGCAAAAATTCTGACGGATATTTTTAATATTAATATGGAAGAATCTTTTTCGTCCTGAACAATTGAAATTACGCTTGTGTCTATTTTTGACCCGAACTTTTTTTCCGCAGAATCCTTATCGAACTTTGGAAAAGAAAGACGGATGCAGTCGTCCGGGAAAATATAATTCTGCGGATTTCGTAAAAACAAATTCACCGCAAAGTCTGCCGAAGAAGAAACAAAAACATTTCCAGAAACAGCCTCATAATTGCCAGAGACAACCTTGTATTCGGTAACGGCTGAAGTTTCCGTGTATTTTTTCAAATAATCATTAACCGGCTCATTCCATGACTCTTCAAAAAATGAGCATGAAGCAAAAAGTAAAAACGGCAGAAAAACAAGAGAGAATCTAAATATTTCAGTAAAAGTAATTTTTTTCATTTCTCCTCCAAAAGTCCGCACTTAAAATTGCCAGCCGATGCTCAAAGCAGGCAAAATCATACCAAAATCCATATCTGCAAGAAAAACCATAAGGTAGTCAGCAGAAAGCTCCGCATAAAGTCTGTTTGTAAGGTAAAACTGCATAGCACCGCCGGCAATTGCGCCAAGATTTATGCTGTTCAATGGCTCAGAAACAATGTTATGCTCAAAATGAAACTTAAAGTCGTTGAAAAAAGAAAGCCCTGCTCCTCCGTGAAGTTCAAGCGTCATAAGATGCCGCGGTTTTTCCAGATTCCTAAACTTTACGCGGACAGGAAGCTGATACACAAAAAGCGCATCTGCATTGATTAAATTTCCGTCAATCTGGTAATTGTTGTAATCCGCAAAAATCCTTGAATAAGATGAAAAAAGTCCAAAGCCAAAATATCCGAAGCGATGCTTGAACGGCACAAAAGTCGCTCTTGCCGTAACGCTAAGAGGCAGAATGTTCGTATCAAGGTATTCTTCAAAAGTGCCGTCGTAAAGAACAACCGGAAAAACGTAACCTGCGCTTAAATCAAAATCAACTTTCTTTTTGAATTTAACTTCTATCTGGCTGCGGTGGTCCGCCTTGTTTTTTAGTCCGCTGGCATCTGTCGCAATAAAATTGTATTTTCCTACGTCAAGTTTTTTAAGATCAAACTGAATTTTCAGGCGCCGATTTTTTTCGTTTTCCAGAATTTCCGGGATTATCGGCTCTGCGTTCTTTTTCTTTGAATTCAAGAGCATATAATTTGTAAAAGAAATATCAGAATCAGATTCAGGGAGCGCAAAAAGATTTTTTCCGAAAATATTAAAGATTCCGTCGTTTATTTCTTCCAGAAACAATGTTCCAGTGCGGTTCACATTAGATTTTATGTCATTTATTTCCGGCTGGAACGCCTTGTAGATTTTAAATTCAAACCAGCTTGACTCAACTTCCGGAACATCAATAAGGTTATAAGAAATCACCTTGTAGCGGTAAACGCCCGGAGAAAGCAGCGGATTTACCTGAACCCGGTTGGAATTGTCTTCTGTCATAATGCGGTTCAGCTCTTCAAATGTTCCTTTTTTTTCTGAAAAGACTTCTATTACAACCTCGTAATGCAGAACGTACTCAGGATTTTCTTCTTCCCATTCAAGGTACTGCCATTGTTCCTGCGCAGAAATTTCAGATTCCTGAAGCCCGTCGTCTTCAATTTCCTGCGCAAACGCCGCGGCGGAAAAAAGAACATACAAAAGGAGAAGAATCGCTTTTACAGCAGAAAAAAATCTATTTTCCATAAGGATTTGCCGCTCCTTTTGCCTTGGATTTTCTCGGCGAAGGTATGTCTGTTTCAAAAACTGATTCCGCCGGAATTCCTTCCTGAAAAATCTTATCAACTTTGCCGTCGTTGTCGGTGTCAATTCTTCTTACGCCATAAACCGTCCACGAAAACCTGCCTTTTGAAAAAGCGATTTTATCTTCCGCAGAAATTGCCGTAAAATCAATTTTATAAGAAGTTCCGTTTTTTACGTTCTGAACAAGCAGAGCGCGTCCTTTTTTATCCTTGATTTCCACAAAATAATCAGTGGCTTTTGGAACTTTAGACCACGAAAGCGTTATGCACTTTGGATTTTCCTTTACAGAAAGATATTCGCGGTTAAAAATCGCCGGTCTTGCCACAAGGTTCTGCGCTTTTTCCAGCGGCTCAACCGGCAGAATGTCAAATGTCCTGCGGTTTTTTCTGTCCGTGTTAGAAATGTCGATTCCGTCAAGAGTTTCGGCATACACGATAATCTGATACTTTCCGGCGCGAAGACCGTCCGCCGTGTCAAGAAGAACATTCCGCGGCGCTACAGGATTTTTCTTCTGTGAAAATTCCTCGTCGGATGAATTTTTATTATTACCTGCGGCGGATTCACATCAATCCTTGAAAGGACAAACTGCGCCTTACGGACTTTATCAACAGAACTCCACGTAGCCGTTACCGGATTCAGAATTGCCTCCGAACCTTTTATCTGCGCATTCTGCCTAGGGAACTCAACTTCAACCGGCCGCAGCTTTACAAGATAGAATGGCCGTTCCGCAAGCTTACCTGTGCGACGGCTGGAAAGTCCGGGAATCGCATTGGACTGCGCCTGAACCTGCCAGCGGTAATTTGTCTTGTCAATAAATTCTTTTGGATTGAACATATCGACATCAACTTCTGTACCGTAAACGTTATCTTCAAATACAGGAACTTTTTTTCCTGCGCGGTAAATTGAAAATTTATAAAAATCCGCATCTTCAACTTCGTTCCATGAAAACCTGAACGGAACTGTTTCCCTGGCGACAGCCTTGCTTCCCGGATTTTTTAACTCAGGCGCCTCAAGGCTGTCTAAAACGATAAAAGTTTTTGCAGAAGAAACCATCTTTATATCATCTGTCGTGCTTTTTGAATTTAGCCGCCAGAAATATGTTCCGGGCTTTAAATTTATTCCGCGCATACTGGAACTTGAAGTCTTATCCGAATAAATCAGTCTTGAAAAATCTTTTTCTGAAGAAAGCTCAAAAACTGTCTCAAAATTTTCAGGAAGATTGCGCTTCCATGTAAATTTGTATCAGGAACCAAGGACTGGGCAACACGATAGCCGTCCACAGGCTCAATTGTGTGCTGTTCGGGACTTCCCTTCATTGCATAAAAAACGCTTGTCTCAGAACTTTCAGAGACATTTCCTTCGCTGTCAACATAGCTTACAGACCAGAAATATTTTCCGTCCTCAAGCTTAATTTTTTTCGGGTCGAATGAAAAATAATTTTCAGAAGTCTGCTCTTTTATCTTTAATGAAGAAAAATCCGGTACTGAAGAAACTTTCAGCATATATTTTTCCGCATCATCTTCATGCTTCCAGGAAAAAGAAATTCCTTTTCCAGAAATTTCTGTATTCACAAGCCCATTGTTAATTGGAACAAGGGTTTTTGGCTTTGCAAGCCTGCCTTTTTTTCTTACTGAAAAAGTTTTTGGCTCGGACGGAGAAGCAAGCCCAACCCGGTTTATTGTGTAGAATGGAGTTACGCGCCACCAGTACTGACCTTCTTTTAAAGTGGAAATTATAGCAGAAGTAAGGTTCTGCCTTTGGTCAATCACAAGATTTTTCATTTTCGGGTCGGAAGAAATTTCAAGCCGGTAGTAAGTCGCATAAGGCGATTCCGTCCAGATAAGGCGCACGGCAGGCAATTTTGTCCTGTAATTAAATTCGTATTCAGGAACAGGAACAAGAAGCTCCGGAAGCGGCGAGTGTATAATCTGAATTTTTCCAGTCTGCACATCTGATTCTTCGTCATCCTTAATAGAAGAAAGTTTCCAGTACCAGATTCCAGGTTTTAGCTCAAAAGCCGCGGAATTCAGTTTTTCAGAAAAAAATCTATATGCCACATCCTTGAAATTTTTATCTGAAGCAACCAGCAGCATGGCGGAAGAATTTTCTGCCTCCCATTTAAAATCAACCTTTTTTGATTCCCCGGAATGGTAAAGAATTTTTGCGTTCTGCACCGGCTCGACCATTTTTAGAACCGGTTTTTTAAAATTTCCGTCCTGCTCAAAAACAAGAGAGTCGCCTTCGCCAAGCAAAGCGGCCTGACTTTCTGATTTTTCAGGATTATTCATAAGTTCCGCAGAACCGGAAAGAACCTGCAGGGAAAGATTTTTTTTGCTGACAGAATTTTCCGCGGAACTTTTTGCGTTCATGGAAGAACCTTTTTTAAGCTGAACTTCAATGCCGTTTGAAGAAAGCGTCATTCCTTCATGCGCCAAAGAAGAATCTATATATGCGGCACCATCTGAAAGCTCCGCGCGCAAAGCGCTGTTTTCTGAAAGAAAAACCTGCGCCATCGTATTTTCCGAAAGTTCCATCACATTTCCATCAGAAAACCATACGGTGGCTTCCGACAGGCTTGAAGTATGCAGAGTGTCGCCGTTGTATACCGGAGAATTCTGCCGCAAGCGGTCCCACACAACCCTGTCCAGAAATTTTCGCTGGGCGGTTTTATATTTAAATGTAATTGTGGCGATCGGCTCTTCATTCATTTTTGTAAGGGCACGGAAAAAACTTTTATAAAACAAAAGAGAATTCAACGCCACCCCTGAGACACAGACAGCAAGCGCTATGCAAAACGGAACAAAAAGGCTATTTCTTAATCTGGATTTTGTTTTCTTCTTCATTCAGATTCACCTTTTCAAAATCTGGAACAGGGATTCCTAAAAGTTCCCTTACCTGCGCCATGTTTTTTGGACCATCCGGTCCAACCGCCTTAAGACAATCTTCGTCAGGAACAAAGTCCGGTTCACCCTGCTGAAAAAACTTTTGTATATCAAAGCCCGGCATATTAACAACGCCGTAAAAATGCTGCGCGCCTTTTCCCTTTACTTCAAATTCAACAGGAATCATCTCTACAATTATTTCGTTTTCAAGATTTTCGGTTTTTATTGAATAATTGTTGCTTTCGTTCCTTATAAAATCATCCTTTAAAAGATTGTAAGTATCTTCCGTAATAAGAATGTCCGTTCCGCACGGCTTGTTGGAACTTTCAGTCCTTGAAGCAAAATTAACCGCGTCGCCAATCGCCGTGTATTCCATTTTGTCTTCTGAACCCATGATTCCGCAGGTAGCGCGTCCGGAATTAAGACCGCAGCCAATCCGAATGTGCGGCTTGTACTTGGCTTTCGCCTCGTTTTCGTGCGCCTTTGTAAAGGCAGCCGCATCCTTGTTGTATTTCATAAGCGCATAGCGCATCGCTATTGTTCCGCGGATTGCGTTCAGGGCATCTTCCTTTATGTGATTTTTGTGCTTTCTGCAACGCTCCGCCTTTTCCGGCGAAGAATCCGGCAGTTTTTCAAAGGCAAGACTGTCTTCCCTTAAAATTCCCCAGACCGCCATAATCGCATCGCCTTCAAATTTATCTACGTTTCCGTGGCTAAGAGTAATGCAGTTTACCATGCGGCTCATGTAGTCATTCAAAAATCCGATAATTTCGCGAGGCGAGTCATTTTCAAAACGATTTTTAAATCCATCGCTTATGGCCGTAAATCCGCGGATATCGCTAAAGAAAATCGTTATATCCTTAAGATGCGGGTCAAAGTCAAGCTCTTTTCTGGCAATGCTTTTTGCAACGCCTTTGTTTGTAAACTTTGCAAAAACATCCAGAAATTCGCGCTCATCTTTTGTACTTTGGTTCAAGACTCCGATTTCATCCCTGCGCTTTGTGCTAAGCTCGTCAAAAACCGGCGTGTCAAAGTTTCCGTTTTTAATTTCTTCCGCCGCTTCCGTAAGTTTGCGCAGATGCCGTGAAATTCCCTGGCGCGTAAAAACAAGAATGATTATAACTGACAGGAAAAACACAATTCCGGTAAGATAAATGTTATTTTTTCTGGTCGTGCGAACGCCTTCCAGAATTGAATCCACAGGAACTGTTGTAAGAACTGTAATGTCGCCGATGGAAAGTTTCTGGTAAGCGCCAAAATAGTCAGTCTTCTTTTTATTTTCATCAATTACAGAAAAAGGAATCTGCCTGCTGTCTGAATTGCTTTCGTTGTTACGGAGCATAGCGGCAACAAGCGGATAGTTCTTGTAGCTTTCGCCGATAAGGACTTTTTCAGTGTCCGGATGGCACAGAAGCTCCGCTGAATCGTTCAGAATGAATGTTGTATTCACAGAATCAGTTCCAAGAATATCCAGCATATTTTCTATTGAAAAAGTTATTACGCAGGTCTGGTCAAGACCGTTTTCTTTCCAGGGAAAAAACAGAGCCATAACCGGAATATTAAAAAAGGGAGATGCGTTCAAGGCGATTGTTTCGCCCATGCAGGAGCGGTTTATCTGCTGAGTGCTGGCTTCAATAAAATTTTCAAGGGATGAAACATCAATCTCGTTTGAAATAAAAAAACGGTTGTTTATTATAGAAGATTCTTTTGCAGAGCGAGCGGAAGATTTAAAATCTTCGCCAGTCAAAATATTCACCGCGGCAATATCCTGATTCCGCTCAAAGAAAAACGCCTCCGCCTGACGCGCCAGCGAAGATGACCGCCCGCCGCTCACAACGTTCATAAGGTCCAGAAGCTGAAAAACATTGGAACGCACAGTAGAAAGCCTGTCGTCAACAGTTCCGGCTGAACGCGAATTTATTGTAAGATTATTGTTTTCTGCTGTGATTTTTACATCTTGACCAATAAAATGGCTGTTAAGAAATGTAACACAGCCTAGCGAAACGAGAACAATTGTTCCTATTATAATCGCAAGTTTCACACCAAGCGGAAACTTAACCTGCGCCTGAATATCCGTATGTTTATTTCCCATAAAAAACTTTCCGATAAATTTAAAATAACAGGGATTCTGAAAACAATGGAAATTACAAAATTTTGCTAAAAAACAGAACTCCTATATAATATTTTAGAATACTTTGTAAATTATGTAAATAACACCGTTGACGACCTGAGGATTCCGCCCGGAAACAGGCTTGAAAAACTTTAAGGAAATCTGGATGGATATTTCTCAATCAGAATAAATGACCAGTGGCGGATAGTTTTTAGAGTGGAAAAAAACTGAAAAAAATAACAAATACGGAAGTTTTTTTAAGTTGATAATGATAAAAAAATCCAGCGAGTCAAAAAAAATTAAAACTAAAAAAAATTAAAACTAAAAAAAACTAAAACTAAAAAAACACCTAAAAGCTAAAAAAACACCTAAAAAAATTGACAACGAAAAATGATTATGCTATACTTTTTAAAGTATGTTGAGTGAAATCGTTGTTTTTGCGCCCGCAAAGATAAATCTTGGTCTTAAGGTTTTGCCAAAAAGGCAGGATGGATTTCATAATCTGGAAAGCATTTTTCAGACAGTTTCGATTGCAGACAAACTAACGGTTTCGGAATTTTTCGGTTCTGGCTGCACGGTTACCTGCGAGGATATGGAACTGCCGGAAAACAATACCATTTCAAATACATACAAGGCTTTTTGCTCCGTTACAGGGATTTCTGGATTCGCAGTAAAAGTGATTCTTGAAAAACACATTCCTGCCGGTGGCGGGCTGGGCGGCGGATCTTCAGATGCCGCTGCGTTCATAAGGGCTTTAGAAAAACTAAAAGGCATAAGACTTTCTGAAAAGCAGCTTGACTCAATTGCTTCTGAAGTCGGAAGCGATGTTTTTTTCTTACCCATTGTGATTCAGCCGGAACTTGCTGCGCCGTTGTTACCGGACGCGGAGAATTTGTCAGGGTTATAAAAAAGCGCAGGGATTTATACTTTGTTATGATATTTCCTGAAATTCACAGCTCCACAAAGGAAGCATATATTCTTGTGGACAAACTTCTTGCCAACAATGGAAAAATAAAGTATCCTTTGCTCGGTGATTTGGAAAAAATGTATTTTTCTCCGGTTTCCGAATGGAAATTCAAGAATACTTTCACAGAGGCATTGAAGTTAAAATATCCTGAAATAGATATTGCCTTACAGAAACTAAGGGAAACAAACGCCCTTTATTCTGAAATGTCTGGTTCAGGTTCTACTGTTTTTGGCATTTACGCTTCATGGGAAGAAGCTAAAATAGCTGCAAATACTTAATGATGAAGGCTTAAAATGTGTAGTTACGCAATAGTCTTTGCAGTGTTTTTTTGCAATAATAAGGAGAAAGGCTTATGCAAATCACAGAATTGCGCATTCGTAAAGTCGAAAATGAAGGTAAACTTCGAGCCTATGTTACAGTAACATTTGACAACTGCTTTGTTGTTCATAATGTTAAAATCATTGAAGGTCAGAATGGTCTTTTTATTGCAATGCCAAGCAGAAAAACTGCGAACGGCGAATATAAAGATGTCGCTCACCCGATTAGCCCGGAATTCAGAACGGACTTGCAAAACAAGATAATTAGTGAGTATAATGCTGGTCATGTAGAGGCTGCTGGTTCAGAAGATTAGTCAGCTTTTTGCATATATTTTGGGACGTCGTCAAGGGGTAAGACAACGGCTTTTGGTGCCGTCATTCCACAGGTTCGAATCCTGTCGTCCCAGGAAGGATTGCCATAACAGGCAATCCTTTTTTTTATTCAACAAAATATTTAGAAACTAAAGAAATCAGGATTCGAAGCGAAGCGAGCGCCGACCGATTAGGGAGGAAAGCACGCATGGATGCGTGCGACAGCGAGCGGAGACGCCGCGGATTGAGCTTACAGGACGTAAGCGAAAGTAGCGGCGAATCCTGTCGTCCCAGGAAAGGATTGCCGTAAAAGGCAGTCCTTTTTTTATTTAACAGAATATTCATAAACCAAAGAAATCAGGATTCGAAGCGAAGCGAGCGCCGACCGATTAGGGAGGAAAAGCACGCATGGATGCGTGCGGCAGCGAGCGGAGACGCCGCGGATTGAGCTTACAGGACGTAAGCGAAAGTAGCGGCGAATCCTGTCGTCCCAGGAAGGATTGCCATAACAGGCAATCCTTTTTTTTATTCAACAGAATATTTAAAAACTGAAAAAATCAGGATTCGAAGCGAAGCGAGCGCCAACCGAATAGACGTGCTTTTTCTGGCGGCAGATTCAATTTTTGCGCTGAATTCACAAAAGTTAAAAAATTTATGTTGCCTAAACCGCGGAGTTACTTTATAGTTTCTGAATGGGGATTGTTTAATTTCTTTGGAGATTATATATGTCTGCGCGCAACAATTTGAATCTTTTTAACGGTCCTTTTTCTTTTGATGATGAATTCGAGGATGATTTTAACGATAAATATCCCGATGACACTCTGGATGACATGGACGAAGACTACGAAAGCTATGAAGAAGCATTTGACGATGCAGACGACGACATCTACGAGCCTTTTGACGACGTAGAGCCAGAAGACGGCTATACAAATCCATACAAATACAACGACGATTTTGGCGACGAAGAAGAATTTGACGAAGAGGACGACTAAACAGTCAGTTCAGAACAGAAAGTTCTTCCAGAAGATTTTCTTTTGAAAAACTGAAAGAACGGCGTTCTCCCTCAGAAAGGACTTCCGCTCTGTAGCAATTTTCCTCAATTTTTACAGCAACGGAAGAAATGTCCTTGCGGAATTTTTTCATAAGAACCGCTTTTATAAGCTCAATAGAAATTTTTGCCTGAATTTCATCAACCCGACCGATTTTTTTCTCATTCTGCAAGCCGGCGACGTATTTTTCACGGTTTGACAGCAAGAGCTCCACTTCCGGAAACGGATTGTTCGGAAATTTCGCATCGGCGATTTTTGTCCATTCGCCGGCGTTTTCCTGCAAAAGGCTTGCTTTTATCTGATTTTGAATAAAAAGACGAAATTTTATTGTTTCTGTAATTTCTGTCTCCCACGTTATATACGATTTTTTGTCTTCAACGCGGAAAATTATATCTGGATGCCGCTTCCTGAAATTTTCAATTTCATTCATCGCATCCGAAAGCGGCAAACGCCTTGCTTCAATCCGGCTCATATTCCTGTGCTGAAGATGGCGTAAAATCTCCTTCCAAAAATCGCTTTCAATATCCTTTTGAGCTTCCTGCATAAAAAATCCTTAAAACGGCATATAAGTTGACTTATTTCCCGGCAATAAATTTATCCACGGTCTGGAATTTTCATAGTCAAGGCGGGTTGTTAAAATCCACAGAACATTCTGGCTAGAACGCATGACGGGCGGATTCCCCTGCCCGTCTGTAAAAATTATAAGACCATTGTATTCCTTGTGTGAAGTGAAAAAATCCACCGCACACTGAAAATTTGTTCCACCGCGCCCCTGAATTTCCTTCAGGCTAATCTTTTTTTTGATAGAAACAGGCGTTGAAAATTTCAATGTTGTATCAAAAAAAATCACATCGATTTTTTCTATAATTCCAAGAAAAAAAATATTGTTTATCGCGTGGAAAAACCTGTTAAAACTTTCATCCGTAATTGAACCGGAAACATCGACTGCAATAAGAACATTTGCCTTGCGCTGATAGCGGCTTCCCATCGCCTTAAAACCGAACCGCCGGCTGGGCTTCATCCGGGTAAGATTCCTTGAAGCAGAAACAATGTTTTGCCTGAACTGAGAAAGCGCGCGCCTATAATCCATTGAAAAATCTGCCTGATCCTGAATTTCACGCTTAAGTCCGCCGCCAAGCTCGCCCCAGCCGCCGTCTATCTCAACTTTCTGGATATTTTTCTGAATATTTTCCTGCGCCTCTTCGTTTTCTTCCCACAAATCCGCGGCATCGGAAACAAATGCGTCTTTTTCAGCATAGACAGAATTTCCCGCGCTCTGCCCTTCCGTGGAAATATGCTTTACAAGAAAAAAAATCCACTTGTACCAGTCCTCAAAGGAAAGATTGTCCTCCGCATAAAAACGCCCGGTCCTGCGGTCAATGTTCAGATTCCGCATAAAGAATTTTTCTTCTTCTGTTCCAGCCCATTCTTCGCCCAAAGGATTTTCAAGCTCCTTGAATCGCTTTGCAAGGCTTTTTAGATATTCAACGCCTTCAAGGCGAACCTCCGTCTTGTAAAATTGATTTATAGTCGCATCGCTTGCAAGCAGCAGGATATTTTTATTCGCGGAGTAAGGTTCCCGCCTGTACGGATGCTGCAAAGAATGCGGTAAACTTCGATTTTCAAGTATTCTGAAAGATTGCGGTCTGAACAGTTTTCCAACAGGGAAGGATTAAATTCTATACGCAAACAGCCGGAACGAACAGGAACATTCATCTGCGAATTTTCCAGCAGTACATGAGAACAGGCTGTAGCAAACAGAAGAGGCTCCGAATAAAACCATTCGTTGATTATGTTTTTCAGGCGGTTTTCGACATTCATCTGCTATTCTTCAAAGGCCGCCATAAGTTTTTTATACAAATCAATGCAATGCATGCCGATAAACGCCAAGGTCAGCGGATATTCATTAGCAGACCACAAACTGGCAAAGTACGAAACAGATTCCCTTGAAGTTTTTTCAAGATATTCAAAGTAAGATACAAGGTTTTCAGAAATTTTCGCTGTTTTTTCCGGAGAAACTTCGATTTCAGAGGATTTTGCCTCAATAAAATTAAACAAAGAGGAAGAAACTTGTGAAACAAGAGGAACATTGAGCTTTTCAAGTTTTGGCACAGCTGATTTAAAATCGCCAAAAAGAATTTCTTTTGCAGAAGGAACTGTATTTTCATTTATAAAACGAAAAAAAACTGACGCCGCTTTATTTCCTACAATTCCTGACACAAGAGTTTTGTAGCAATCAGAAAGCTCCGGAGATTTTTTTATTATGGAAGAAACCCGCTCCCAGCTTCTGCGGTCTGGAGTGCGCTCAAGGTTCTGTAATTCGGCGTTCTGCTCGTTTCCGTCAAGATATTCAGGATTTTCTTTTATGAACGAACATATTCTTTCGTCAACACCGGCAGTCTCAGCCCATTTAAGCCAGTCGCCTACAGTCGGAGAAAATTCGTAAATATTAAACCTTGAAACAAGCGCGGGATCCAAATCTGTAAGCTGATATTCACCGCCGTTATTTACCGCGCTTATAATCCGGCTGCCTTCAGGAAGTGTCTTTCCAGCAAGCTTACGGTTCAAGGCAAGATCCATAATCGTCTGAAGGACCTCCGGACGCGCCCTGTTCAATTCATCCAGAAAAAGAACAACCGGCGTTTTATCAAGAGGAAACCAGTACGGCAGCATAAAATCGGTTTTTCCGGTTTTTTCATTTTTTTCAGGAAGCCCGATAAGGTCGCCGGGGTCGCTCATCTGCCCCAAAAACAAAGTGACAACTTTACATTTTTTTTCAGAGTAATATTCTTCAAGAATACGGCTTTTTCCGATTCCGTGTTTTCCAACCAGCATAATATTCTGTTCTGGAGGAGTATTATCAAGAATAAAATAAAGTTGTTCTGCATTAATAGTCATGTTTTTCCTGATGATAAAGTGAACGATGCTCCGAAAGAAGAATCCGGAGAACCGTCCGTTCTAATAAAGTATCGCATACTGATACATTTTTTATTCCGACGCAATCGGTGGACGGGTGCTGTGCCTCCGTTCATATTCTATAATTATTAAAATAGTGCCACGGATGGCACGTCATAAAGAAAGCACAAGAATTTCAAGAAAATCTTTTAAGATTTTCTTGAGTTATAAAATCGACAGGAAGTCGATTTTATATACTATTCTGTCGGTCGCTTCTTAAGGCTTTTGCTTTCTGCTATTGCCTGTCCTTCTCCCACCTTTTGTCTCGCCGGCGGGGCGGCTCGCGCAATCGGTGGACGGGTGCTGCGTCACTCGCACCCTATTGAATAAAATTTTACTCGGTTGGTCTTGTTTTTAGGCTTTTGCTTTCTGCTATTGCCTGTCCTTCACCCACCTTTTGTCTCGCCGGCGGGGCGGCTCGCGCAATCGGTGGACGGGTGCTGCGCCACTCGCACCCTATTGAGTAAAATTTTATTCCGTTGGTCTTGTTTTAAAGCTCTTGCTTTCTTTTATTGCCTGTCCTTCTCCCACCGATTGCTCCATCATAGCGCGGACTTTGAGGGGGAGGCCGAAGAGGGTTATGAAGCCCTGAGCGTCTTTGTGGTTGTAAAGTTCACCTGTTGTGAACGAAGCGATTGATTCGTTGTACAGACTGTATTTTGAACCTGAGCCTGCGCCGCGGATTGCGCCTTTTACAACTTTTACTTTTGCCCAGCCGGTTACAGTTTCTTCTGTCTTATCCATAAAAGCAATGCATGAATCCATCAGGGTTGTGAACCACTTTCCATCGTAAATAAGCTCAGCCATTTTTAAAGAAACGTGCTGCTTAAAGTGGTAAGTATCACGGTCAAGGCAGATATGATCCATCATTCTGTGCGCAAAATAAAGTATCGCTCCACCAGGAGTCTCATAGACACCGCGGCTCTTCATTCCTACACAGCGGTTTTCGCAAATATCTACAAGACCGACTCCGTTTCTTCCGCCGATTACGTTAAGCTCGTTCAAAAGATCAAGGGCATTCATCTTTTTTCCGTTCAAACCTACAGGAATTCCTTTTTCAAAATCGATTGTTACGTACTCACCTTCATCAGAGGCTTCTTCCGGAACCGTTGTATTTTTAAGCATGTGCTTGTAGTTCGGCTCATTTTCTGTTTTTTCAAGCTCAAGACCTTCGTGAGAAAGATGCCATACATTTTCATCGCGGGAATAAGACTGGTCTTTCTTCATAGGAACTTCCAGTCCGCGGTCTTCAAGGAATTTAATTTCTGCCTCACGGCTGTCCATATTCCATTTGTCATCGCGCCAAGCGGCAATAACCTTAATATCAGGAGCAAAAGCCTTTATTGCAAGCTCAAAACGAACCTGGTCGTTTCCTTTTCCAGTCGCACCGTGACAAATTGCAACCGCTTTTTCCTGACGCGCATATTCAACAAGTATTTTTCCGATAAGAGGACGCGCTGTTGAAGTTCCCAAAAGATATTCATCTTCATAAACCGCATTCGCCTTTAACGCAGTCCATACATACTCTTCAATATATTCCTGCCTTGCATCCACAACATAGCAAGCAGAAGCACCAGTCTTCAGCGCACGGTTTTTAATCGTTTCCCAGTCATCACCCTGACCTACATCAATGCAGACAGCAATTACATCATAATCATAATTTTCTTTTAACCAGGGAATGATAACAGTTGTATCAAGTCCGCCAGAATACGCAAGAATAACTTTGTCTTTTGCCATTTTATAGCCTCGTAAAAAAATTCGTTTTGTACAATCTACCACTTTAAGAACAATTTAACAATGGAAGAAGAATAATTATCGGGGCTGACACATTGCAAAACAACCGTTCAACAACGCCCGGGATTTCAGCATAAAAACAAGGCTGTCTGCCGCGTCAGTCTTTATGACAAACCTCGAGCGTTTTATTCATGACAATTCCGTTTTCCGGCTGTCCTTCATCATTTTCAAAGACACCGTCAATTAAAAAACATTCAGAAAATCCGTTTTTTTTGTAGATATGCCTTGCAGCGGACCAGTTTTCATTCACCAGAAGAGCAACCTCTTTAAGCCCCTGTTGACTTTTTTCTATAAATTCAAGGGCATCGCAAAAAAACTTTCCGCCCAGTCCTCCACCCCGGAATTCAGGCATAACGGCAAACGAAGAAATGTACAGCACAGGACCGTCGGAACAATGAGTTTTAGAAATATCATGCCCGACTGAAAAAATATCAGACCCGCGCGAGATTCCCTTCCATCTTTCCGTACAAAAATATCCGCAAACCTTTTCGCCCTTAGAACCGCCGCCTTTTACACCGGAACTTTCATCAACTAAAAGGATAAAACCTCCAGAAAAAACATTCAGCCTTTCCAAAAAGAGCCCGCGCTTTTCCCGGACCTGAGGCAAAAATGAACGGTTTTCAATCTCCATGATAGAGTCTATGTCCAAAATATTTGCTGTCCGTATCTTCATTTAGTCCGCAACTCCCTCGCCGGAGCACAAAGCCCTTTCTTCCGCCGGGTGAGCCACTTCAAAACCGCAGTTTGCCGCCATGTTCAAATCCTTAAGCTCAACTTTTCCTTCGATATAAAGAGCATAGTCAATTCCCGCAGAGCCAGTTCCGCAGCCGACATCCCAGCCGCAACCCAACGATTCCTGAACAATTTTTTCGCGCTCATCCCGCGTAGTATCTTTTATCAAAATGCTTTTCATGGTTTTATTTTATAGGAAATAACGGAAGTTCGGCAATGATTTTTTAATTCATGTGGTCATTGAGCATGCTGAATGTTGAGTTGCGTTGAAACACGAAATGACCGTGATACTAAAAAAAACGGACGGTAACAAAAAATTACCGCCCGGATGGAATAATATTTGTTATCTTGCGTTGCAGACTACACGGAAGCCATAGCTGTAGTAGCGGAAGTACGGGTAGTAGCCGTACCTGGTGGCAACCTGCGTGTAGTCGGCGCTATCGCACCAAGAACCACCGCGTTGACAGTGCTTAGAGCCCGACGCCGAGCCTGCATCTGGCGTGTCGCTTGATATGCTACCAAACCAGTCCCAGCACAATTCCCATACGTTTCCGCTCATGTCGTAAAGTCTGTAAGCGTTTGCCTTTTTGGTCCTTACCTCCCTTGTTCCGTTCGTGCCATACCAGGCTACGTCACCTATGGTGTTGCTTCCGGCATAGGTGTAGTTTTCTCCACCGCGCGCAGCCCATTCCCATTCCGCCTCTGTAGGCAGGCGGTAGCCGTTCGCTGTAAAGTCGCATCTCGCGGCATCCCATGTGCTGTCGTTTGCTGTCGGAACAGCACCCCATTCATTTGGGTTCGTTTTTCCGTCAATTTTATAGCAAGGAGTTAAGCCTTCCTTTATAGAACGAGTGTTGCAGTATACAAGCGCATCATACCAGCTGATATTGTTCACAGGGTTGTTTTTTACATTGTCATCGCCTGTAAGCTCGGTTCCGTCCTTGTCGTAAGCGGCGGCTGCGCTTGGGTCGATTCCCATGACAGCCTTGTATTCTCCGCGTGTTACCTCATGGTCGCTCATGTATAACGATGCGATTTCAAGTTTACGTCCGCTTACAAATACATCTGATGCCGGAGTCCAAGTTTCTTCCTGAAATTGAAACGGCAGGAATTTCCACAAATCCTTCCGGAATTTTTGAAACCGCAGCAACATACACTTTTTTTGAAATCCCAGAACTTTTATTTCCAAGCGTATCAACGGTAACAATATAATACTCGTAGTAAGCCTTGCTTGAATCAACGGCAAAATCTTTGGTCTGAACGCCTTTTTCAACCTTTCCAGAATCCGATGTTCCGTCGTTTGAAACAAAACAGATTTCCACATGGTCAAAGTCTTCGTCGCCCGGATCTTTCCAAGTCAGCGTAACAAAAGTTTTTTCGGATGAAAGTTTAGCCTCTAATCCCGACGCAACTTTTGGCGCAGTAAAATCAAAGTTTGATATTGCAATCTGCGCTGTCTCTTCGCGTCCGTCCGAGTCGATTGCGGCAACCGTGTAAGTTCCGTTCGCAGTTTCGTCTGTGGCTGTTATTTCAAAAGTCCATGTCCTGTCAGTGCCGCCCTTTACGGCAGGTGTCGCGGAAGAATCCGCAAGAAGCTTTGAGGCAACCTCGCTTCCGTCCTTTTTATACACAACTCTATCCACGCTTTGCGCCGCTGTTGTAATATTCGCAGTTATAGTAATAGCCGTATTGCTCTTTTCCGGCGGAACGCTCAAGTCAATCTTCAGAGGTTCTTTTGAATCCACCGCAACGGCGTTGCTTTTACGGTAACGCCGGCACTTTTGTTTCCGCTTGTGTCCATTGTCTTTACGGTGAACGTGTATTCTGTGCCGTTTGCAAGATTTGGAACTTCTATATACTGCAAGCCCGGCGCCGCAAACACGCTTTTTTCTTCCATTTTTGCAAGCGAGCGTGTCATTGCAGACGATTCCTTGTAGGCAATCTCGATTCCGAACAGGTCTTCATCCTTAGGATCATTCCAGCTAAGCCCTATCCTTCCAGCCGTCGCAACAGACTTCAGGACGGTAACTTCCGCCGGAGGACTCATGTCAGATGAGTCAACCGGAGCGGCTTTAAGTTCAACTTTTTGAGCCTCATTGTGAGTTTTATCCAGCGCAAAAAGACTGAATGTGTATTCAGTTCCGTTATCAAGACCACGTATCAGCGCTGAAGAGTCTTTTGATTTTTCGCCAAGAATCACAAGCGGTTGCGTAACGCCTTCTGCCGCCGGAATGAATGTAATTTTCGTTCCGTAAAAATCTTCATCGGCAGGATTTTTCCAGCTTAAAAGGACACAGGCGTTTCCAGCCTTTGCGGCATTTTCCCCGGCAATAATTTTCTGCGGCGGAGTTGAATCCGGCTTTTTTTCCACTTCAACAATTTTTTCCACCTCAACATACTCTGTGTCTGTTTCTGCCTTGCAGGCAAACAACGAAAGTGTAAAAACCGGCACCATCAAAAACAAAATAGCTTTCAAAGTTTTTTTCATAGCTTTCTCCTATAAAAAGTCTGCAATGCAAACTTTCTTAAATAAAATAAAAAAAACCGCTGAGCCTAAGCGTAATCTTTTACGTTTAGACCCAACGGTCTTTTAATAACTGAATAAATTGTATTTAAGAGAGAATTATCTACTGTTCTGTTCTGTTCTGTTCTGTTCTGTTCTGTTCTGTTCTGTTCTGTTCTGTTCTGTTCTGTTCTGTTCTGTTCTGTTCTGTTCTGTTCTGTTCTGACAAGATTGTGTTTCTCCCTTATTTTTTGTCAAGCAGTATTTTTATTTGTCAAGCAGCATTTCGTTTTTCTTTATAACATGGTTTTTAAACTAAGTAAAGGAAAAAATCTCCATTTTGATTTCTATCTATTTTAATTCAACCTTGAACGTATTATCATTTTCATAAAACGTGAACAAATAAGTTCCTGCACTTGGAATTGCTACAGAAAAATTTGTATTTTTCCCAGCCTTGTCAGAAGTCTGCACAGTTTCGCCTAAAGAAACTGTTTTTCCGTCTTTATTTTCTTCTCCACTTCCGTAAGACAAAGTCCAGTCGCAATATTTGTCAAACTTAAACAGATATGTTTTTGCCTCAAGCTCAACAGAAGCCGAAAAAGTCTTATTTTCTGAATCATATTCCATCTCATTGTAGCCAAAATTATTCATACTTCCACGCAGAAAAAGGCGGTTATCTGTAAAAAGCATTTCTTTTGAAGAGTTGCCAAGATAATAAACGCGCGTTTCATAAGGAGCAATGGAATCGATTTTCAAAGCTCCTTCAACGATTGAAAGATTTTTTGCGTCATTAATTCCAATCAGAACTGAATAATTTGAAACATCAACAAGCGAAGATTTTTCAAACCAAAATGGATAATCTCCATAATTAATCAAACTTTGCACGCAGAGCAAACTGTCTTTTCCATCAGAAATTGTGTAGGCGGCAACAGTATTCAAAGGATTTTCATTTGCGTCAACAGTGCAGCTTTTCAAGAATTGAACATCGCCATTTGCAAAAAGATTCGGATACGTCTTCCGCAATGCCAAAATCGCTTTGTTAAAGCTCAAAATTGAGCTAGGATTTGTCTTTTGCTTTTCAACTTCCTTCCAATCAAGGTCTGTTCTGTGCCGGATGTCGCCAGTTCCATAAGAAGTGTCATCCTTCATCCCGATTTCCTGCCCATAATATATAAAAGGAACTGTCGGCCGCAAAAGAGACAAGGCGGTCGCCGCTTTTATACTAGCCTCATGCCCGGAATAAACAGATCCAAGCCGGTCAATATAGTTGTCGTGGTTTCCAATAAATGTTCCGTAAGACTTATTTTTCGCAGGATTTTTCCTTAACGAGGAAGAAAGATAACTAGATTCGCCATACCCAACACTGTCTACAGTTCCATAACCTTGATCAAAATCAAAAACCATGTTGAATTCCGGTTTTTTATCCGTTCCAAAATATTTTTCAAGCTGGCTTCTGTCGCCTGTAATCCAAGCCTCGCAAGTCATAAACTTTGGTGAAATATCTTCGTACGCGTCAATAACTTCTGTTCTCAGCTCACTAAACCATCCGTGCGTTTCATCCGTGTCGCATTTTGAACCATTTGTTTCTATTAAATAACGGACAGCGTCAATTCTTAATCCGTCAAAACCTTTGTTCAGCCAATAGCGCACAACATTTTTCATCTCCTCGCGGACTTCCCAATTCCTAAAGTTCAAATCAGGCTGACCTTCCCAAAATGCCGCGTAATAATAGTCGTTTCCGACAGGATTTGTGCCAAGTGTCCGTGCTTCCCATTCCCGGATTCCAGGAAAGCTTCGTGTCGCTCCACAAATACCAGTCTTTTTTGCCGTTCTTTCCAGCGCAGGATTCTGTAAACCATTTATTCCCTTTTCCACTATGATTTGGAACAAAGTCAAAAATGATTTTTATATTTTTTTCGTGGCAGGCGTTTATAAGGCTGACTAAGTCATCTTCCGTGCCAAAACAGCTGTTCACGGCGTAGTAATCCTTCACATCGTAGCCGTGCATATTTTCTTTTTTAACTTTTGATTTATAATCGCACTCAAAAATCGGCGAAAGCCAGATTCCAGAACAGCCCAAATCGCCTTGAATGTAATCGAGCTTGCTTTCAATTCCCTTAAAATCACCACAGCCGTCGTTATTAGAATCAGCAAAACTTTTTACCCAAATGTGATAGAACGAAGTTTTCCGCCACCAGTCGTCTTTCAATCCTTCAGACTGATTTTTTGCCACCTCCGCACTGATTTCCACATTTTTTGGACTTTTATAATTTTCGTTTCCAACATATTCAGCAAGATTTTCAGGAAAATCAGGATTTTCGCCATCCGAATCGCTTCCGTTTTTGCAAGAGCCAAGCAAAGCCCACAAAACCAAAACCGAGCAAACAAAAAACTTAAAATTTTTCATAGTACGAAAAGGGCTCTCGCCCCCCCCCGTCAAAAATATAGATAAAAAACAATTAAATTCTATTGCAACTTATTCAAAAGTTTCTTATCAAATGAAAAAACATCAACTTTTAAAATATTATGGTATGAAATAATCAAACAATCAACAAAATCAAGTTTATACTCTGCAAATAACTTTAAAGAATTAATAATTACATCAAGATTTTCTATATGAATCAAATCCAAAAGTGAAAGTATTAATGAAGAAACTTGTCTTCTTTCAATCTTATAAACTCCAATCAGAACATAAATAACTTCTGCAAGAACTACTTCATTCGTATAAGCACCACTGTAAATTATATCCGAAGCAATATCAGCTTGTTCTGGAATATCATTTAATAAAAAACGAATAATTACATTTGCATCTATCAATTTATTCATCAAGATGTTTCTCCACAGCACCTTTTGCCCATGCACTTTTCTCTTGCTCTCTAAGTCTTGGATTTGCATACTTAGACAAAGAACCTTTCAAAGAATCAATTTTCTTTGATTTTTTCAAAAGTTCATCTACATAGTCATTCACAAGTGTTATATAATATTCAGGTAATTGCTTTATTTTTTGTTCAACAATTGTGCTTGTCATAAAAACCTCCCTTTCTTAAATACAGTATATTGCAACTTCTTGATTTTTTCCATAAAAACTTGGGCGGCTTTTTGTCAGTTCGCCTGCGGCAAACCGCCAAAAACCAGGCTATTCGCCCTTCCGGCATTCGCCTCCATTCCTGCGCTGCGCTCCGGAACGCCTCCGGCGGGGCTACTATCCTTGCCGCAATTAACACCTTATTTCCAGCCGACATATTTTTCTTCAAGAAGAACCAAATTACAACACCTTTGCTTTATAATTCTGTCATATTCAGAAAGATTCCTTTCTTCATCAAAAAGAAGCTTTCGCAGATTTTCAGCAGTTCTCAATATTCCTTTTTCATCAGCTTTTATTGAATTGTACTGATTCTGAAGCAGACGGCGGTATTTTACATCCGCAATATTTGCAATATCAATTTCAATCAATGCAGAATCCAAAACAGGAATCATATTGTTAAAATTTATTGCACCATACAAACCATTATTTATCTTTCTGAAATCCTTACCGTTCTTCATTTTTTTATGCTTAGGTTTTGGAGAAGAAAACGGAGCATAATATTTTACAGAATTGACTTCAAGCACAATACCAACATATGGACGAGTCTGATTTTTATTTTCGGCGACCTTTGTATCAAACTGTCGCAAATAAGTTATAAAATCTTCTTTTATGTGATAAAACTTCATGTTTCCTCTGTAAAAAAAATAAAAGGAGCCATTTCCGACTCCTTTATAAAAACTTGCGTTTTTTGGTTTTCACTTAATGGCAGAAACTCGCCGCTTTTTTAGCATCCCACTTACTTGGTAGGGATTCACCGCTTTTTTAGGGCTTCTCTAATATGGTGGAAGCTCACCTACATTTTTAATATATCAAAGGCAGAGCCTGTCGTCAAGCCAACACTCAATGGTGGTTTCGACATGCTCAACCACCATTTTTTTATCCAACTCAGAATAAACCAGCTACTGCTACGGCACAAGCAACGGTACAGGTATTCATCTGTCGTTTCTCTCCAGATGAAACTCAAGTTTTTGACTGTTCGCAATGCTCACATTCAAAAACTTGCCGGCTGCAACAAGTTTAGTCTAATTGCAGTTTCTTCTGGAAACTAGAAACTTCCAGCTACTGCTACGGCACATGCTACTGTGCAGCCGACCATTGGGTTGTTGCCCATGCCCATGAAGCCCATCATCTCTACGTGCGCTGGAACTGAAGAAGAACCTGCGAACTGTGCGTCTGAGTGCATACGGCCCAAAGTATCTGTAAATCCGTAAGAAGCAGGACCTGCAGCCATGTTATCCGGGTGCAAAGTGCGTCCTGTACCGCCGCCACTAGCTACAGAGAAGTATTTTTTGCCTGCGAGCAAGCGTTCCTTCTTGTAAGTACCTGCAACCGGGTGCTGGAAACGTGTCGGGTTTGTAGAGTTTCCTGTGATAGAAACATCAACATCCTCGTGCCACATGATTGCAACACCTTCGCGAACATCATCAGCACCGTAGCACTTTACGATAAGACGCTCAGGATTGTTTCCATAAGGAATTTCTTTAACAACTTTCAAAGCCTTGTCTGTTCCTTCGCCGTTAAAGTAGTCAAACTTAGTCTGAACATAAGTAAAGCCATTGATGCGGCTGATAATCTGGGCAGCGTCTTTTCCAAGACCGTTCAAAATAACGCGGAGCTTGTTCTTGCGAACTTTGTTTGCGTTTGCAGCGATTTTAATCGCACCTTCAGCAGCAGCGAAAGATTCGTGACCTGCCAAAAAAGCAAAACACTGAGTTTCTTCAGAAAGAAGGCGGGCACCAAGATTTCCGTGTCCAAGACCAACCTTGCGGTCATCAGCTACAGAACCTGGCAGACAGAATGCCTGAAGTCCTTTTCCGATATTTGCAGCAGCGGTAGAACCAGTCTTGTCGCCAGTTTTTTCAGCTTCTTTAATTGCAATCGCAGAGCCCAATACGTAAGCCCATTTTGCATCTTCAAAACAAATCTGCTGTGTAGACTGACAGATTTCATAAGGATCAAAACCGCGTGCCTTGCAAAGTTCACGAGCCTGGTTCAATCCTTCTTCGCCTTCTGCGAAACCATATTCTTTAAGAGCCTTGTTTACCTGTGGGATACGGCCTTCAAAATCTTCAAATAATGCCATTTTATTTCCTCCGTTCCTACAATTAGTTTGCGAGGGTCGATAAGTTTTACCATACCCTGATCTTCTGTTACACGACCATAATGTGTGCGCGCACCTTCGATAGCTTCGTTGGCAGGTTTTCCAGCCTTAAGAGCATCCATCAATTTACCAAAGTTAATACAGTTGTAGCCGATAACCTGATTGTCCTTGTCAACAGCCATAGTTTCAACATAGCCTTCTGTCATTTCAAGGTAGCGAGGACCAGTCTTGCGGGTTGCAAACATAGTTCCAACCTGAGAACGAAGGTTCTTTCCAAGATCTTCCAAAGAAGCGCCAACTTTCAAGCCGCCTTTTGAATAGGCAGACTGAGAACGACCGTAAACAATCTGCATAAAGAGCTCGCGCATAGCAGTATTGATAGCATCACAAACAAGGTCTGTATTCAAAGCCTCGAGCAATGTTTTTCCAATAAGAATTTCAGAAGCCATTGCAGCCGAGTGAGTCATACCAGAACAACCAATTGTTTCAACCAAAGCCTCTTCAATAATACCGTCCTTGATATTTAAAGAAAGCTTGCATGCACCCTGCTGTGGCGCACACCAGCCGACACCGTGTGTAAAGCCAGAAACATCTTTAATTTCTTTAACCTGAACCCATTTTCCTTCTTCCGGAATTGGAGCCGGTCCATGATATGCGCCTTTTGCCAAAGGACACATGTGTTCTACTTCTGCAGTGTAGATCATTTAATCCCCCAAACTGCCGCCAAAACGGCAAAGAATTTCCATATTTTTTCCTAAAGAATATTACCACTAACTTTTTTTTATAACAATAATAGGTTAGCAAAGGGTAACTATTTTTTATGTCAGTCCATCTTTCAAGTTTTTTACTGAATCACTAAATTGGATGGGCGGGAAAAAACTTCAAGCAGCGACAGCCTCATTCTGAACGATAGCGTTGAAAGACAAAAGAACTAAACTTTCCCCTCAGCCCTAATATTTCAAACAAAGCGTAAACAAAAAGAACGAAAATATAATATGAGATCATGATAGCGTTCGATTGTGCAAAATATCCCGGATACATTCCTTACTTCGGCACAAGAGTCCCGCCCGGACCTTCTGGGAGGGGTTAAGCTAATCTTTCAATCTTTTCACTTCTTCCAATGAAAGCCCTGTGCATTCAGAGATTATCTCTGCCGAAATGTTTTTCTTAAGAAGATTTCTAGCGGTTGCAAATTTTGCATTTCGTTCCCCGGCTAAACGTCCTTTTTCCATTCCTTCCTTCAATCCGGCTTTTCTTGCGTCGTGAAGTGGCAGTGCATCCATCATATAGTCGCTCCTAAAATCTCGTTGATTTTGAGCCTTTCGACGCGCTGGTCGATGTCCTCTGTGAGATAGTCGGAAGGCCTTCCATTACAAAGATAACCCAGGAATCCCTTTATTTCAAGATTTTTTTCGGACGCGAAGGCGCTCGCGTTAAAAAAGAGCTTGTTGATTCCGTCGTTCAGGGTAAAATCGTTCTTTTCCTTGCAGACCGTGCTGAACGTGTAGACCGGAAGCCCCAGCCCGAACGGGTCTTTTGTGCAGAGAAATATCACGTAGCTTTCCTTAAGAGCTTCATACTCGCTTCCGGCAATCAGGGAGTCGATGTCTATCATGCTCTGGTAGTAGCGCATGCGGCGCGGAAGGTCTTCCGGGATTGTGGTCTGCATTTCTATGTCGAAAATTCTCTTACTGTCCTTAACGTAGACATCCATGCGGACGCCGTGCGCGCTGTAGTAAGGCCGGATTTCCTTCTGCAGCTCAGGATACTCAATCCGTTCGACCTTGATTCCAAGAAGCCGCTCGATGACACCCTTGCAGAGGTCGGGATTTTTCATCACGCGGCAGAACATAAAGTCGTCTGTGAAGCGAAGCTCCTCGACCGGCTTTATGCGGTAGATATTGTTTTCGTTTCTGTTCATATAACCTTATATAGCGAATAAAGTGCGGAAACTGAAATGAATGAGTAAAAAAATCTATTTTTTTCAACATTCTGCGGATTCAAGTTTTGTTAAAAATTTTGCATTGTAAAACTGTTGAGGAGCCCTTGCAAAAGGCGGTGGCATATTAATAAAACTAGCCGACATAGAAATTACAACCTGCATAAATTTCTGTCAGACTAGAATATCATTATCTTACATCCGATTTTTATATTCTCAGTTTTAAAACTTGCTCCGCTTGGCTGGTTTTCTAGTTTTGCCCAATCTATGTAAAGGTCGCCTTTTTATATATTTTTTGAAATCAAAAAATCTATGCCAAAATTAATTGTGAAAAATCTTGAAATTTCATAATTTAGACAAAGACAAATTTTATAACTTGAAAAAAAATCGTATTGAATTTCATGGTAAACATTATTCTCTGATGTTCCCGTGTGATGTCGGTCTTCTGCATAAAAATATGTGAATGGAGAACAAAGTAAATCAACAGAAGCTGAAAAATTGTAAATTTCTGCAGAAGTTGAAAATCCCGCCCATGTAAAAAGACTTTGTCGCTCATAGTCGATTCCTGCCAGCGTCCATGTTTTTCCTGTTTCAGGATCTATATATGGATATTTTCGGGCTTCTTTTTCGTACCACCAGTGATATTTTCCGTCTAAAGAGCCAAATTTGCTTTCTGCCTGACCATACCAGCCTTCTGCGCCTTTTTTTCTGTAAAATGAATCGTACATATATTGAAATTGAATTTTTGGTGCAATGAAAAAGTTTTTTACCGGTTTAATTTTATAACCTATAGAAATTGATGCATCATAATTCTCTTCTGCATAATTTGTTCCAACTGAATAAGTTGTTTTCATATTATAATCGGACGGATTTTGCCAGTCAGAATCGCGCATTTCGCCAGATTTTACATTGCGAAAAGAAGTTAAAAGACCGAAATCTATGAAAAAATTTTTGTATTCAGCGTTTATATTTACGCCGTACATGAAAAATTTTCGTTCCCATTCCAAAAGACTGATTTTTTTTGCTTTATCTGCAGAGCGGTAAATTGTTTCATTTAAAGTACCATTTGAGTAAGAAAAAATCGGCTCAATATTCATATGAAATGATTTTTTGTCTTTTGCACTGAATATTTGAGAATGCAGAGAGGTTATTAATAAAAAAAATACAAAAAATTTGGTATAGACTATTTTCTTCATTTTTATATAAAACTAAAAAAGCCCGGTGTTTTTAAGTTCGCCGGGCTTTTTGGAATTAAAAGATTCTGGAAAAAAGTTATTCTTCTACTGGCTCTGCTTCAAGATCTGCGTCATTGCAAGTCCATGTTCCTTGTAATGAACTGTCTGGGTAAATGTTTGCATAAAAACCGAATTTTCCTTCTGCTGCAGTATCTGCTTTTAATTCTTCTCCCTTACTGTTTTTCATTACACCAAAAGATTCAAGAGTATCTGTGCTTGTTGCATTGGAATAAGCTGTGAAAAGTTTTCCAGAAGCACCATTAGCTACAGTTGCCATCGGAATATTCAATGTATTTGCAGGAAGTTCTGCTTTTCCAAATGAGATTTTTTCAACATCAATTTTACCATTTGTGGTAATATCTCCATTATAAATTGCTATACCGTATTTACCTTGATATCTCCTGTTTTCATTTGTTTTCTGATAAACAATAACTGTAATTGTTACTTTTTTATTCTCATCAGGTGTCACATCTGACAATGTATAGAATGGGCTAGAAGAACCTCCATTTATAAGTTGGTATTCTGCTGTTCCAAAACTAGAAGAAGCTTGGTCACTTTCAAGCTGTTCATCGCCAACGCCTTCAAAATAAGAAAGATAAATTTGTGTCTTGTTTGAATAATAACGCATTCCAAGAACATACATATTGTTTATTTTATTTCCATCTGCATTTTTTATATCATAACCATCAAATGTCACGCCAAGAACACCACCATTGTTTTTTTGATCGGTTGTGTCAATAGTCATAACATATGCAGCACCTTTCCAGTTTGTTCCATCTACTGTTTTGTAACCGCGCCTATATGTAGTTTCGGATGTGTTATTATTTACAATTGAACTACTAGCATCGTCATCATAAAGTTCTGCATTGCGTCCGTTTAATTTAATAATGCTTGAGTCTCCACTTTCATCACTAGCACATCCCGCAAATCCAAATACCAATGCAGCCGCAACTGCACTACTTAAAAGAACCTTTGAAAGTTTCATTTTTTTTCTCCTTTTGTAAACAGTATGGTTTACAAGAAAATATCATTGTTACTTTCAGGTAAAATCCTTCTGTAACTCTTTGGGTAATATTATAATATCCTGTTTTTTTCTGTCAATAAATGAATTTTATTTCTTGTTTTTGATTTCAGTTTCTAAAGTTCGGCTTTTAAGCGCTGGATTTCTGCACTTTTTTAAGATGTCAATTTATCAATCAGCATTTTGTCTTTGTTTTTTTTTGAAATACCTTCCCCGTGGCCTTTTTTTTAGTCACAAGCCATGCGGTCATATTTGCAGACGATTCGTAAGCTCGAAAGGCGCTGTTGTCTGAATCACAATGCTAAAAATCCGGTTCTATATGTTTATTATAAGAAAAGAATCAAATTCTGAAATGCCTTAAAAAAATATTTGAGATTTATTGATAAATTCCATTGCTCCACTTTTTTGAACGGCGCTTTTTGGGAACAAATCTGTCTGTGTAGGCAAGATAACGGTAAAGTGTGCCGGCGGAGATTCCTATCAATTTTGCGATGCGGCATTTGGGAATTCCGTCTTTTATCAAAGAATCTATTTTTTCACTCTGTGCAACGCATTTTTTGTTCAAACCTCCGCGTTTTCCAGCGGCTCTTCCAAGTTTTTTACCGGCAGCCTTACGCGCGGCAAGCGCTTCCTTTGTCCGTTGGCTAATAAGTTGGCGTTCAATTTCTGCGCTTAAAGAAAAGGCAAATGCAAGAATTTTTGACTGGATGTCATTTTTCAGGATGAAATTTTCCTTAATTGTTTTTATGTTGCAGTCCTTTGCTATGCAAATATTTAGAATTTCCATAATCATAAATAGATTCCTTCCAAGCCGTGAAAGTTCCGTGCAGATTATCGTGTCGTCCTGCCTTATATTTTCCAGAAGTTTCCCCAGTTTTCTTTTTGTGTAGTTTTGAGTTCCGCTTATGCTTTCTTCTATCCAGCCATCAATCGTAAAATTGTTGAGTCTGCACCATTTTTTTATCTCAAAACGCTGATTTTCCACAGTCTGCCTGTCTGTGCTTACCCTTATGTAACCGTATGTCATTTTTCTATTTTCCTCTGTTTTTTTATAAATACTTCGGAAAAAAAATATTTTTTATGAATACCAAGTCCTCCCAAAACTTGACCGCAATTTACTTCAATAAAAAATCAAGTTCAGACTTTCTTTAGTTGTACTGAAAAATTGTTCTTTTAAGTAGTGCAGTTGCGGCTGCATTGGTATTTGGATTTGCGGGATGTAAAACAGATGAAGATGAAGACGGAATCATCGAACAGATCGAAAAAGGCGGTTACACAAATAACACAGACGTTAAATACAAAAGAGCTTATGTAAGCACAGCAACAAAACATCTTGCAGCAGACTGCGAAATTGCAATTGACACAAAAAAATCAACAGGAAAATATACAATGGGTTATATTTTCAATCAGATTGGAAAAGGCACAGACGACAAACCTTACTCTTTCTGCGTAGTTGGTGTTAGATATTTTGAAAAGAAGGCTCAGTATTTCATCTCATACTACACAGGAGTTCGTGGCAAAAAAGGATCTGTAAATGATTTTACAACCAATGCAGGAGATTTTGATATATCTGCCGAAGAAGCAAAAAGATGGGGCGTAGAAGCAAACAATGCAAAAGAGTATAAAATCGAGCCAAGTGCTGCTGATGCATATTGGACTAATATTCCGGCAGGTTCATACACTCTTGGTGATGATGGAATCTTAAAAGTTTACATTGATTTGGCTGTACTTTCAGGCGAAACAGAAATAACAAAAGATAATTACAGTTCATATCTAGAAAAAGGAACTATAACTGAAGTTGATGACGAAGATGAAGATGGAAAAGTCACAAAAGTTTTGAAAATCACAAACGGTTCTTACAAAGTAACTTTAAAAGCAAGTGCAGACGCAGCTTCTGGAACCTCTAGAACAATTTCTACAGCAAACACACTTTCTTCTTTTGTTGTGCAGGAAGCTAAACTTGGCAAATACGCAATGGTTCAAAAAGAAGCAAATGTTGCAGGAACTTGGGCATTCCCTAAAGACTCTTACATAAAAGCTGCAAGCACAGAAGATTCTGATGTAATTATTTGGGGTGAAGAAATTCATAACTAATTTGATTCATATCTAGTATAAAAAAGCACCGTCAACCGGCGGTGCTTTTTTTTGCATATTCACTAAAAAATTATAGCGCCAGAAACTCCAGGTTCGGACAAAACTGCAGAACTATCAACAAACAGAACTGTTCTTCTTGCAATAAGCCTGATAGATTTTTTTACCTAAACGAATACGTCACAGTACCAATCCAAGAAATAGCCCTCTTTAATTACAATATAATATCCAAATATTCAAAAATTTTTTTCCTCAGCAACAAAAACATAATGGTCTACAGTATGAAAAAATATGTGGAAAATTTTCAATTTTTTTTGCAAAAGATTTCCGTTTATGCGATTTTTTTGCGTTAACTAGTTATATGAACAAAAACGAAAACAATATCTACCGCATAAAGCCGGTCGAGGAGCTTCGCTTCACAGACGACTTTATGTTCTGCCGCGTGATGAAAAATCCAGACCTCTGCAAGGGAGTCATCGAGCGGCTTCTTGGAATCAAGGTCGAGCGGATTGAGTATCCGGAGCTGCAGAAGGAAATCCGGCCTTACTACAGCGCGCACGGCGTCCGCATGGATGTCTACGTGAAGGATTCAGACAGAATCTTCGATATCGAGATGCAGACAAGCGTTCCGGAAGACCTTCCGCGCCGAATGCGCTACTACCAGAGCATGATAGACATCGATTCCCTGATTGCCGGAAGCGAGTATGAAACGCTAAAGGAAAGCTATGTTATCTTCCTGTGCACAAAAGACCCTTTCGGGCTGGGACTTCCGGTCTACACGTTCAGCACAGTCTGCAGGGAAAAGAACGATTTTACCCTGAACGACGGAATAAACAAGCTCTTTTTTAACGCGAGCGCCTTCGCGTCCGAAAAAAATCTTGAAATAAAGGGATTCTTGGGTTATCTTTGTAGTGGAAAGCCTTCCGACTATCTCACAGAGGACATCGACCAACGCGTCGAAAGGCTCAAAATCAACGAGATTTTCAGGAGCGACTATATGATGGATGCACTGCCACTTCACGACGCAAGAAAAGCCGGCTTAAAGGAAGGAATGGCTCTAGGCGAAGCAAAAGGCGAAAAAAAAGGACGTTTAGCCGGGGAACGTAAGAAAGCGATTGAGACCGCGAAAAATTTTCTAAAGAAAAACATATCGGCGGAAATAATCGCTGAATGCACAGGGCTTTCTCTGGAAGAAGTTCAAAAAATCAAACAAGAATTGTAAGCTGATTTTTATAAAGTGAATTTGAACAACAGTTCATCTGTAAATTCTGCAACGGTTATTCATTCTTTCTAATTTATAATTCTTTGTGTGACAGAAAAAAAACAAAAGGATTGCCGACTATGACAATCCTTTTGTTTTAGTCTTTTTCTGATTTCCTTACATTTTTTCAAGGAATGGAACCAGAACCATATTCATTGCCTTTTTCATTACGGTCAATGTACATTCAGCAAGGAAAAGACGCGCGCTTTTCAGTTCTGAAGATTCTGCATTCACTATAGAGCAGTTCTGATAGAACTTACTGAACAGCTTGCTTAAATCATAAAGATATGCCGCCATTATGCTCGGATCAAGATTTTCCGCTGATTTATTAACTGTTTCCGGGAATGAGCCAAGCGCTTTTATAAGCTCCCATTCTTCAGGCGCTTTTAACAAATCAGAGTATTCCGCGCTTGCAGAAACGCCTGATTTTTTCGCTTTTTCCAGAATCGAGCTGATTCTTGCGCCCATGTACTGAAGATACGGTCCTGTGTTTCCGTTAAAACTAAGGCTTTCCTCAGGATTAAAAAGCATATCTTTTATTGGAGTTGCCTGCAAAAGATAATAATGCAGCGCAGCAAGAGCAACTTTTTCCGCAACATCATCCGCATCAACATCCGATTCGCGGCCCCGCTCTTCTATAGCATTAAGCGCATCGCTATGCAATGAATCCAACAGGTCGTCCGCATCAACAATTGTTCCTTCCCGGCTCTTCATTCTTCCGCTTGGCAAATTAACAAGACCATAGCTCAAATGATAAAGTTTATCTGCCCAGTCAAATCCAAGTTTCTTAAGAATATAGAACAAAATCTTAAAATGGTAATTCTGCTCGCTAGCCACAACATAAACCAGCTGATTAAACGGCCAGTCTGCATGACGGCTTATCGCTGTTCCAATGTCCTGAGTAATATAAACAGAAGTTCCGTCCTTCCTTAAAAGAACTTTTTCGTGATTGTCCTCGTCCTTACCTTTTCCGACAACGTCCGTAACATCAATGCGAACCGAACCGTCTTCCGCTTTAAAGAAAATACCTTTTTCAAGACCTTTCAAAATCTCATCCTTACCTTTCAGATAAGTTTCGCTTTCAAAGTAAAAACGGTCAAAAGAAACGCCGGTACGTTCATAAGTTTCCTTGATTCCGCTGATTGTCCAGTCATTCATTTTTTTCCACAAGGCATGCACTTCCGGGTCGCCGGCTTCCCATTTTACGAGCATTTCCTCAGCCTGCGCAAGCGCTTCCGGATGGGCAGTTTCCGGTTTATCTTTTTCACCTTTTAACCAGCGGTCAAATTCAACATAGCACTGCCCCACAAAATGGTCGCCTTTTATTCCCAAAGATTCAGGAGTCTCGCCTTTCCTCATGAAACCATTTGTACGCAAGCATACTTTTGCAGATGTGAACGCCACGGTTGTTTACAAGATTCACCTTGCAGACTTCAGCACCGGCAGCCTTTAAAATGCGGCTTACAGATTCACCAAGGGCATCATTTCGTAAATGACCAAGATGAAGCGGCTTGTTCGTATTCGGCGCAGAAAATTCAATCATTACTTTTCTTCCGCCAAGGAACGGTTTTCCGTTTTCGTTCAAAGAACCGTATTTTTCACCCTGGTCAAAAATCTCTTTAAGGATTGCACCGGACTGCTCGGCTTTGTTCAGCTTAAGGTTTACATAAGGACCGACTGCTGTAAATTCTCCGCAATTTTTTGCATAATCTGAATATTTTTCTTTTATTATCTTTACAACTTCGGCAGAAATCTGCGGAGGCGCCATACGAAGTGTTTTTGCAAAAACAAACACTGGAACACCTAAATCGCCCATTTCTGGATTCGGCGTTGTCTGAACTACAATTTTTTCCTCATCAACAGAAGAGCCGCCTTTTATTTCAATAAAATCATTCAGTGCCTTGCAGACAACTTCCCTCATCGCAGATTTTACATCAGCCATAATAAAACTCCATTTTCAAAAAAAAAGGAATGCTTAAAGCATTCCCTTTGACAAGTGCGGCGAACAGGACTTGAACCTGCACGTCTTGCAACACAAGGACCTCAACCTTGCTTGTCTACCAATTCCAACATCGCCGCAGGTGAAAATAATATATAAAAAATCGCGTTTTATGTCAATAACTTTACACGCGATTTTTATATTTTTTAGAATATTTTAATGAACAAGCTCATATTCCTTCCACAGGTAAATAAATTCAAGCAAATACTGCTGTACGCCGCAAAACCATTTCCTGCATTCGGCAGGCAGGCACACCAATATATCTGAAATGCCAGCTTTCCCAGCGGTAACCTGTCACATCTTCGTACAACTTTGGAAAGGAAAGGCTCCAGCCAAATTTTCCGCCGTTCCTGTAAATCCACCGCCCCATTTCCGTATCGCCAAAATCATCTGTAATCGAGCCAAAATCAATTGCAACTCCAAGCTGGTGCTGGCTTGTTCCAGGACGGGCGCTCTCCCTTTCCGCTTCTTCAAGTCCGTCAACTTTTACCCAGTAGTTAAAAAGATTCTCCTGGTATTCATAAGAGCGGTAAGTTGAGCTTACAAGAAGCCGGACTCCATCTTTTTGGGAAGCCTGGGCCATTTCGCGCAAAGCTTTTTCCACATCAGGACGAAGCGAAAGGTCATTGCGGTTGATTGAATAGAATTCATTTTTTACAAGCGGAACCAAATCTTTTGGAACATAAGATGAAGAAACCGTATGATTTTTATCAATTAAATAATAAAGATTCAAATCATCGCCGCGATATTTTTTTTCTTCCGCAAGAACGTTGTAAAGGTCAGAAAGAAATTCATCTCTGTCGGAAATGATAATTTCTCTTTGAGCCCTCTCTGACATTTTTGAAAGAACTTCCTCAATCTTTTTATAATCAGGATTTTCATTTTTCTGAAAACTTTCCGCAGTGCCTTCCGCAGAAACAGCAGCATCCGGCTTTTTCTGAAAACAAGAAGAAAACAGCACGATTGCAGCAAACATACAACAAATATATTTTTTCATTTTGAACCCCTATAGTCTAAAATCAATAGCCCGACCCCAGACCGCCTTCTTTCACCTGAAAGTGACTGAATTCAAGACTGAAACTTGCCATACCTTTTGTAGCAGAGCGAAGGTTCGTTGTAAAACCGAACATTTTTGCCATCGGTGCCTGAGCATGGATAATTTCCTCGGTCGACTTTGAATCCTGTCCCATTATTATTCCGCCGCGCTGAGTCATCTGGCTCATCGCCTCGCCTACAAATTCTTTAGGGCAAGAAATGTCAACATTCATTACAGGCTCAAGAAGCTCTGGTTTTGCCTGATTACAAGCCTTGTCAAAAGCCTGCGCCGCGCACGCCTCAAAAGCAAAAGTTGAAGCCGTAAGCTCATCGTAGTCAATTCCTGTTACCGTAACCGCAATGTCCGCGCAAGGATAACCGTAATTTATTCCGGATTCAAGGCAAGATTTAAGGGCATTTTCAACAGCCTCAAAAATTTCATCCGGAATATCCTGTTTTCCGCGGACTGTACAGGAATAGGAGTTTCCAGAACCAGTTTCCCTAGGCTCAACCTTTATTGCAAGGCCGGCTTTATTTTCTTTTCCGGCAAGAACTTTTTCAAATGTTTCAGAAACTTCCGCAGCAGCCGTAACTGACTCGCGGTATGTAACCTGCGGATTTCCTACACGGCATTTTACGCCAAAGTCATCCTTCATTCTTGTAACAAGAACATCAAGGTGAAGCTCTCCCATTCCGCTTATAATAAGCTGTCCGGTTTCCTCATCCTCGTGGTATGTGAAAGTCGGGTCTTCCTTTGAAAGCAGTTCCAGCGTTTCATTCATCTTGTCGCGTTCGCTCATGCTCTCCGGTTCCAGTGCGACGGAAATTACAGGCTGAGGAAACACAGGTTTTTCAAGCAGAACAGGAAATCCCTCGCTTCCGACCGAATCGCCCGTCTGGGCAAGCTTTAGTCCTACAAAAACTGCAATATCGCCCGCCTCTACGGATGTCAAAGCCTCGCTTTTGTCAGCATGCATACGGAGAATTCTGTTTACGCGCTCACGTTTTTTCTTGTTTATATTAAGAAGCTGAGTTCCGCTGGCAATTTTTCCTGAATACATCCTCACATAGGCCAAAGACCCCATCTCTTTGTCATACTGAATTTTAACACAAGTCCCAAAGCAGGTTTTGTAACATCGCATGGAACAGAAACTTCTTCTTCCCTGTCTTTTTTTATATGTATTCCTCTGGCAGGCGGAATATCTGTCGGACAAGGCAAATAGTCAATCACAGCATCTATTAACGGCTGAACACCCTGATTGTGGCGGCTTGAACCCAGCACAACCGGAACAATAACGCGGGAAATAGTTGCCGCCCGCAGCGCTTTTTTTAGCTGCTCCACAGAAATCTCTTCCCCCTCAAGATAAAGTTCCGCAAGAGCATCGTCTGTCGAAGCGACCTGGTCAATAAGTTTTCCACGCCATTTTTTCGCCTCATCAAGTCTTTCGGCAGAAATATCGCTTTCTGTAACAATCTCACCCTCATCGCCCTCAAAACGCAGTTCCTTCATCTTCAAAAGGTCTATAATGCCTTCAAAATCCTGTCCCTGGCCGATCGGAATCTGGAGGGCTACACATTCAACACCGAATTTATTCTGAACATCTTCAATAGAACCAAAGTAATCCGCGCCGATTCTGTCCATCTTGTTCATGTAGACAAGCCTTGGAACGCTGAACGAATCCGCCTGCTTCCATACAGTTTCAGTCTGAGGCTGAACACCGTCAACCGCGCATATAACCGCGACAGCGCCGTCCAGAACCCTAAGGGAACGCTCCACTTCCGCAGTAAAATCCACATGTCCAGGTGTGTCTATAATATTAATCTGATATTTATTCCAAAAAGTTGTTGTCGCAGCCGAGCAAATTGTAATTCCGCGCTCCTGTTCCTGCTGCATCCAGTCCATAGTAGCCTGACCGTCATCTATTTCGCCGATTTTATGAATTTTACCGGTATAAAACAAAATCCGTTCAGTTGTTGTGGTTTTTCCAGCATCAATATGTGCCATAATTCCGATATTGCGCATTTTTTTCAGGTCAGTTGGCATTTTTTTATCCTTAAGAAAATATAAAATCTTTTCAAGTATTTTAACGAAATATAAAAGTTCTAACAATCCCACCATGCGGAAGCGGTCTGATCTGCAACCTGGATAAGGACTACCAGAGGATTCTGCAGAAAATTCGAAAAATTCATTTTTTCCGTGTCTGTAACATCGCTGAAACCCATGTGCCGGCTGATTGCCTCCAAAACAGTACGCCGTTTTACAAACGAAGGCATACATTCAAGTAAATCAAGGACAGACTCATTGCCGTGCCCTAAATTTCTGGAATCTTCCCGGGTTTTATAAAATGACTTTTTTATCCAGTTTCCCATAAAGTCCTTTGTATTTCTGTATTCAGTAGTATAACTTCCAGCCTTGCAGAAATCATGGGCAATGCAGGCAACTACAATATCTTCTGCGGAAACTTCAAATTTTCCGGCAAGGCCGAGCGGAGTGCTGTAAAAATTTTCAAGAAATGTACGTGCAAAACGCAGCGCCTGAACCGTAACCATAAGGGAATGAACACAAAGACCGCTTTCCCAGTTTCCATGGAATCTTGTGCTTGCCGGGGACTTCCAGAAATCGTGCTCATCCATCCATTTTTTCAGGTCCTCTTCCTCATCTGCATTAGTAAGAACTTTATCAAGCATTTCATAGTAAGTTTTTTTCACTGCATCCAGATCGAATTTCCTGTCCGCTGAAACCGGATTATTTTTTTCAAAAATTGAAATCAGTTCTTCAATCTTAAAAAATTCTTCTTCTTTTTTCTGATTATCCATATTCTATTCCTTTACGATAAACACTATAATAGAAATATGGAAACTGCACAAACAAAAGCTGTAATTTTTGATATGGACGGCGTTCTTTTAGACACGGAAACAATAAGCTGGAGGACATGGGAACTTGCCGCGGAAGAATTCGGAATAAAAGATATTGCCGCGGCAAATGCGCAATGCATGGGTGCGAACAGAAATGACACTTACGCAATTTTACGAACTCTTTACGGAAAAAATTTCCAAAGCGAAAAATTCATCGACCGCACATCTGAACTTTTTACCAGCATTTCCGAAGCCGACGGAATTCCTTTGATGCCGGGAGCAAAAGAATCGCTGGAATATTTAACCCAAAAATACACAGTCGCGCTTGCCTCATCCACAAGAAATGCCGTGGTGAAAAAACAATTAAAAGCCGCCGGACTTTTTGACTATTTCAAGACAATAACAACCGGAGACATGGTTGAACATTCAAAACCGAATCCTGAAATTTACCTTAAGGCTCTTGAATCAATAGAAACCGCACCAGAAAACGCAGTAGCAATCGAAGACAGTCCTAACGGCGTAAACAGCGCTGTAAACGCAAAAATCAGAACAATAATGATTCCTGACAAAATTCAGCCGGACGAAAAGTTAAAAAAGATAAGCTGGAAAATTCTTTCCAGCCTGAAAGAGATAGAAAAAATCCTATAAGAATTTTTATATGTCCTTTTCTATTTTTGAAGGAGGGTGAACGTTCCCTTAATTTCTTTTTCGGTTCCAATCCATGACTCGTCCATATCAGAAGGATTTTCCGCATTAAAGGCAACGCCAAAATCATCCTGCAGCGTAGGATATTTTCCCTGCACAAAGAATTTTTCCAGAAGTAAAATGTAATATGCGCAAGTTTTATCATCAGGGCGAACCGATAAAAGTTTTTTGAACATATTCAGCGCAGATGAATAATTTCCGCTTTCAAAAATCTTCATCGTCTGTTCCCAAAGTTTTACGTATGAAAGGAATTTTTCATCCGCATCGGACTTAAATGCAAGAAGCTCATAAAGTCGTATTGGAGTTTTTACATTAACAACCTGAACCCGGTCAAGACTTCTTACAATAAACTGTTCGCCGAGCATTTTCCGGGTAGCCTCGCTCAACAAAATTCCGCCGGTAGAATACTGCTTGTTCACACCTTCCAGACGGCTCGCAAGATTTACGTCGTTTCCCATTACAGTATAATTTTTCTTGTTGTCGCTACCCATAAACCCGGCAACAATATCCCCGGAATTCAGACCGATACGCGTAAAAATCGTACGATTATTTTTAACCATTATTTTAAATGCAGAATAAAGATTCTCAGGAATTTCCTGCGGTTTTTCATCCAGCAAAGCGATTTCCAGGATTTCCCTGTTTATGGACTGCTCCGCCTTTTTCATCTTTAAAGCCGCCGTGCAAGCGCGTTCCGCATGGTCTTTCATAGGAACAGGCGCGCCGGTAAAAGCGACAATGGCATCACCTTCGTATTTATCAACAGTTCCATGCTCTGCAATTATTATCTCACTCATTCTTGTCAGATAGTAATTTAGCAGCGCAACAAGCTCATCGGCGCTCAAAAGCTCAGAAAATCCTGAAAACTTCTGAATGTCCGTAAAAATCGCCGTCATATTGTAATTTTTTCCGCCAAGAACAAGCTTAGAAGGATCTTTTATAATTTCCTGAACAACATCTTTTGAAAGACACTGGCTGAACGCGTCGGTAATAAATCTTCTGTCTTTTTCTGATGAACGGAAACGGAAAAAAGTGACCAGGAAAAAAGAAAGCACAGAAATCAAAACAGGAGAAGCAATCGGCACGTAAACCCGGAAAAGGCGCATCAGAAGAACAGGAATTGAAACAACAATCACAAGAACTCCTACGCCAAACAAACTTTGAACCAGAACCTTACGCTTTGAATGAAAACCAAACGCAATGAATGAAGGACTGCCGCAAAGAATGCCGAGACAAACCAGTTTACAGGCGTTACGAATTCCTGCGTCATAATCGTGTTGTAAACATTTGCGTGCGTTCCCACATTAGGATAAGAATTCTGGAATGGAGTCGAGCCCAAATCTGTCGTTCCGCTGCCAGTGTTACCGATTATGCAGAACTTTCCGGCAAAGAGTTCTCTCATTTCCTCATAATAAGGAAGAAAGACGCTTAAATCATCAAGGAACTGTTCTGCCTCGGAATAAATTTCCGGATAAGCACGAACCATTTCCTCAAAGTTCCTGCTTTTTTCAAAATAAGCGAGATTTTCAAAATATTTCCGCCGCAGCTCAAAGTACTCGTCAAAAGTCTCATCGCTTACACCGCCCTGAACGGCATTTCCATCCGTGTCAAAACCATCCATGCAGCCAAGTATATATTCCTTAAATTCCGCAATATCGTTTGCTTCCTTTAAAAGAGAATTAAGTTCAAAGGCCGCGGAATCAGGATTTCCGGGATTAAATTCATTTTTTACAAAATGATAAAAATATTCCAGATAGAAATGGAAGTTCTTTTCAATCTGCGATAGATACCATAGATTGAAAACAGAGCAATGTCTGAACGAAGTGTTTTCATCGTCCATAATCTCTTCCGGATCCCCATTTGAATTCTGGATAATTTTTGTAGCCGCAAAAGGTTTTTTAAGCCAGTTTATAAGCATCGCGCCATTTTCATCCACCGGAATTTTTATTGTCCGGGGATTCATCTCGTTTTCACCAAATGCAGACGGGTCACAATTTTCAAATACAACGGAATTTCTTAAAATCCTTATTTTTTCAGGTTTCAGAATCTTTAAGACAGGAGCAACCGAAAGCTGGGCAAGAACTCCGTCATCATATTTTATAAAAAGCGGAATGCGGCGGCGGACTCCGTCCGAATCAATACGGACATTTGTAAAACCAGCGCCAGAGGCACGCGTTATAAACATATTCAGCGCAGGAGAAAAGTCAGAATATGTGCGGACGCAATTTTCTTTTTCAAGAAAATTCTTAGAATCCTCAACCTGATAAAGAAAACGTTTTTTTACGTAGTCAAGCTCAGACTCATCGTATTCAATCGCAAGATTTGCAGAATTTATCGTAAGCCATGTATTTCCAAAAAACTGAATCGCCCTGGAAAAATACGCATCGTTATCTACAAAAAGCTTTTCAATCTCTTGACCATTTTGCTCCGGATTTTCAAGGATGGAGTCATAAACAGAATAATCAACAGATTTTTCAGAAGGCGAAAGATACTCCACATCGAATACTGCTGTTCTTGCGCCAAGTTCGCGCATAAAAATCAGGGAATCCGCAATTTTATCACGCGACCATGGCCATGTTCCCATCTGCTCAAGGGCAATGTCGTCAATATCTACAAGAAGAACCTCTTCTCTTTCAGGAGGAGCTTTTTTCAGTCCAAGTAAAATATCATAGAATTTATGTTCAAATTTTTCAAAAGCCCCGGCAAGAGTTAATAGAGAAACAATTGCAAAAGTAAGCAGAACCAATGCCGAAGGCAAAAATTTTGAACTTATATTTTTTTTCATAAACTTCCTGACAAACTATTTTGTAACTACATTAACCTTCAGATTTGTAAAAGGATTTCCAGAACCATTTACAACAAGAGAAGAACTCATAGAGCCGGAAGATAAATCGTTGTCCTGACGCATAGTTTCAGAAAGTGTCGATGTTCCGCCGCCAACAGAAAAGTCAGCTGCCGCGAGATTTCTTTGAGACATGATGTTTCCACCAGATGAAACAGCAGTACCCTGCCCTTCGGCAACAAACACAGCGCCCTGCGGAGCATTTTCAAAAGATTCGTAGTCGCCGCCAGAAGCGTCGCCAGGTATATTCCATACAGCAACAGAACCGTTCATGGTATTTATTCTTGATGAATCAAATGTGTTGTCTACGGAAAATTCTGTTCCGCGCACGGAAGCGGTAGCAACCGGAGTACGAACTGTAAATCCGACTTTTTTTCCAGAAGTTTTTTTAACGCTTGATGAAACTCCTCCAGCATTCACAAAAAGCTTTACGCTGTCTTTTTCAGGATTTTCCGCAAGCTGCTCAACAGTCATCCTTGTAAGAGGAGCAACATTGACTGTTGAATCCTTGATTTTCAGGACAAGGGAGCTTTTAAATCCAGTCTGGACAGAATCACCATTCTTAAGCAAAGCGCCAGCGGCAAGCGGTTTCCATTCCCCTCCTGACAAAAATTCCGCTTTTCCAGAAACAGAAACGACCTGCGCCGAAAAATCAGCGGCAAACAAGAACGAAGCGGAAGCAAAAATCATAAAACAAAAATTAATGAGCTTTTTCATACAAAACCTCCAAAAAATAAAAACGGTTTCAAACAACACCGCTAAAACGCAAACACAGCCCGCAAGCCAAGACAAGTCTTTTTAACGCTGTCTGAATTATCCTTATCGATAAACTGGCAACCGACCAGACCTAAATGAAAATCGCTTTTTATCTGATAAGCCATTCCAACTGAATATTGAATGCCATAATATTCTATCCCATCATTCTTTTCACCGGCGGCAGCATTGAACACAACATCGGATTCAGCAGACAGAAGCATATTCTCCATCGGCTTGAACGATACCGCAACCCCTGATTTTAATATTCCGGAATACAAGAAATTCTGAAGGGAATATGTTGATGATTCCTTTGTAAAACCTGTAAATGCTGAAAGATTTCCCTGTTTTCCCGACGCATATACAGCATTAAGTCCGAACGACCAGTTTTTAACAAAATAATCAAAGCGCGCTTTTGAAAGGTTGGAAATATCCTTTCCCCATCGTATTCAACAAATCCCAATGTGGAAGATACATTGTAATAAAGCGATTTCCACACAGGACCTTCCATCATGAATGTAGCGTACATTCTGACATAACTTTCGTCCTGAAGCCTGAATGCTCCAAGAAATTCAAGTCCGGCAGTCTGGTTTTTAAAAAGATAAGGCATTTTGAAAGACAAGCCTGAAAGAGCGTATTTTTGAGCGAAATCATAAATTCTGTCCTTGTCCGCAGAATAAGAAAGAGAAGGATTCTCAATAAGAGGTGCATCTCCCCTGCTGCCTGCGGCGCTCACAAAAGTTTCAGGCGACGTTGTGATAATTTCAGTGTTCAGGGAATTCAGCAAACCTGTGTACGCTCCATAGGCATAAAGCTCAAACAGATTTGTTTTAAGCCCGATTTTTACGCCGTCAGAATTCTGGGTTAAAATATTTCCTGTAAAATCCGAAAAATAAAAACGGCCGATATTCATGGTACATTTTAAAGAATCGAACTTTTTAGCAAAAGCCAATTCCAGCAGGTTGAAATCCAGCGCATTCGTATATTCTTCGTTTTGAGTATCGGCTTCAAAATTATAAATCAACTCGCCGGCAAAATAATTTTCTCCGGTTTTATCAAAAGGTGTCCTTAACCAGAACGAAGCGGAATTCTTCTGGTCAAGCTTCAGCTCATCTTTACCGTAACTCTGCAAAGAAGAATCATTTGAAATTATACCGCCAAAATCAATTGCAAAAACAGCAGGCGAAAAGAAGAACGCAGAAGAGACAATCATACAAAAAACAGAGTTCAGGCGGATTTTTCTTAAAACATCAAAAACAATATTTTTCATTTATCTTCCTTTTTTTTCAAATTCATTTAATATCGCAAGAAATTCAGTTCCTGAAACTTTCTGATTCGGATCGGCATACGCAGGTATAATTCCCAGCGCCTTACATTCCCTGAAGGCATAACGTTCAGACTTAAAGATTGAATAAAGAATTCCGCCCTTCATATTCGCGGTACGGGCAATCAAATAGCAAGATTTAGAAAGACTGATTTTTTGAGCCGCATCTTCCCCGGCGTCAAAAAGACTCTGTTCGCTTAAAATGGAAAAAGCCCTGTCATCATTAACATTTTCATTTTCAAGATTTTGCCACACGCACACAAAATAGGAAGCCTGTCCTTTTGAAACTTCATCACAAGACAAAACCTCTGAAATTTTTTCAGCATTCTGGGAAAAAGCGGCAATACCAAAAACAACAAAAAACAATATAAAAATCAGTTTTTTATTCATCTGACCTCTCCATTCGGACGTTTTTATGTAAGTATAAAGGAAAAATTGTGATTGTCAATTTTTTTTAACAAAAACTTACCCAAAAACGAAAAAAATGAAGGTTTTGCTCAAAATCGAATGTTTCCTGGACACAATCCGGATAGCAGGTCAGACGCAATTTTTTTTCAATACGCAATTTCACCGGGAGTTTCGCCGCTTGTTCCGGACAGCCGCCAGCTTTCAGCCGCGCTTTCTTCCGCAATGCGCTCAAGCGATTTTGTCGCGGTCATTTTTGTAAACCTTACCGCGCCAGCGATGTCAGAATCATTCCAGATTCCTGATTCCGCCGCAATTTTCGCAGCATTCTTCATTTCTTCTGACTTCCACTCAGAAGCAGATTCATCAGCATAGCAAACACAGTCGACAACCATGCCGTCCGCCGAATTCCGCAGCAAAATAACATCCATCTCATCGCCGAGCCGCGCGTTTTCATTTTCTGCCCACAAATCCCTTGCCTTGTCACTGGAATACTTTGTTTTAGACAGCGTGATATCCGCGCCAAGCTCATTAACCGCAGTGTCTTCTTTTTTTCTTAGATGAACGATTATTATTTCTCCACGAAAAACCTCCAGGGCAGGAAATACAAATTTCTTTGACTCACCGTCATTTGCACTGTAAAGTTCCAGACCGGAAAGATTTCCATCGCTCAAAACCCTGAGCTCAACGTATTCACATTTAAAATATTTCACAGACGCTTTAGTTCCGCCCGAATACTTCGGATGAACCTCCGTAATCTCAATATCAGGTATTCTTCCGTTAAATCCCAGCAAAGGCAGGCTGAAAGTCAGGGAATTTCCGATTTTGTCAGAAACCTCACCGTAAAAATTATATTTTTCGCCGATACTCAGATTGTCAGAAAAAACAACGTCAACAAGACAAAGGGTTCCTCCATCTTCTGCACATTCAATATTCATTTTTTCTACGGAAACATCAGGATTCAGGCTAAAAGCCTTGAATTCAACCTTCTGGTCAAAAACAATACGCGCAGACTTTTCGCCGGTAACATAAATCCTCAATTTTTGGACATGAATAACTGTCGCTTACAAGAATAATTCCTTCTTCCGTAGCCCTGCATGAAACAGGACCGCAAGATGCCAGCACAATCATTGAAATAAAAACAGCCTTAAGAAAAACCCGGACAGACACAGGAATTTTTTTTACGAATTTGAACATAAAACCTCCAGAAAAGAATTCCGATGAACAAAATCCTTTTCATAACATTTATCGCAAAAAAAAATATCTTTTCGGAAATGAATATCATTTTTTTTGAAAAAAAAATCCACCGGAATCAACGAAACCGATGGACGGAGGTAAAATATGACAAAAATATCATTAAAAAGCGGCTTATTTCATTCGCTTTTATAAAGATTATTTTGCGTCAACAAAATCATACGCCGTTTCTGATGAATCAGAATTTTCATATCCGAAATCAGAAGCGTCCTCGCCTGAATCAGAATCCTCTTCCGCTTCCTCAGGCTCCGCAAGGTTAGTAAAGAAGTCATCGTTCAGCCTTGCAGTTTCAATCATATATCTTATGTTTATTCCTGTTTTATCTTCCATTGTCTTTTCAACAATAAAGACAAGTTTTTTTCCGGTTTTATCGCATACAATGCGCTCAATCTTATAATTTTTTACGCCTTTTCTTGTTATTCCAGGATTTCCAATTTTCTGGCTGGCAAGAACAGCTCCTTTTGAATCAAGTTTTTCAATGTCAATATAAAAAGATGACTTTACATTTATTCCTTCGCCAGAAACCGTCGGAACAAGGACAACCTTATAATACGCCTGGTCATCGCTTACAGAACTGATAAAATCCTTAAACTCGATTTCGTCAGTACCGGCTTTTTTCTCTTCTTCGCGGATGTACAAAATCTGCTCAGGAGAATTCTGGGCGCAATTGTATTTTTTTATCGAAAGATAATTTTTTCCGGCAAGGGATTCATACACTTCTTTTCCTGTCTTGTCAAAAGTAACGGCAGAAGGTTTTACTCTGTAAACTTCATTGTCAACATAATCATTTTTCAGCACATCGACTGTATAAATTTCTGCCCAGCCTTGAAATTTTTTGTCAATTTTTCCGTATTGTCCAAAAATATAATAATTTCCATCAGCAGAAAAACCATTGTCAACAAGAACCGCAGAATCGCCGGCAAAAGATGCAAATGCCGCAAAAATTCCAAGCATCCCACAAACTATCAACTTTTTCATAGTTCCCCCAAGAAAATCTGTTCAAAAGGAATTCCCGGACAAAACTTTTCCGGGATTCTCTACATATTGATTTTCGGTAATTAAAACTAAGTCTTTACTAATATTTGCTTAAAGGTTAATATTTTTTCAGATGAAAATAAAAACACGAAATATAATTTTTAGTTCCCTGATGTTCATTTCCCTGCTTATTCTTGTCGGCTACGGAATTTTTTTTGGAATCAGGCTTTTTACCGCAGAAATTTCTTTGCCGAAGAACATCCCATCCTCTTACCCAAAGGGATTTTTTCTTACAGAATGCAATATATACGCAATCATCACAAGCATTTTTCTTCTATTAATATATGCTTTTTCTTTTCTTGTCTTTATAAATGTTGAATTTGAAAAAACCCAGTCTTCGGAAATCATTTATTTTGTGATGTTCCTTTTTTCTGTCTTAATGGAACACCACAGGCTTATCACGCCAATATTCAATCTTTGGGAAAATTCAAACCGGCTTCAGATTTTTGTGACAAACTCGCTGATATTCGGAAGAACCGTCGCTCCGCTGAGCCTGTTGTTCTCTGTAATTTTCAGCAGCTCGGAAAGCCGGCAATACACTGAACAGACATTGATTGGAATCGCGGTTTTTTCCCTTTTCATTGCAACTCTTGTTCCGGTAAACACAAATCTTGTGCTTCCAATCGGAACGCTAAGAATCGGCTTTGGAAAAATGATTTACTTTATGCTTATGATTGTGTTTATTGTCGCAATAATTTCCCAGATCATAAAAAAGGTTCTTAACCACAGCGACGCGAAGCTTCTTGCAGGCTTTATTTTTTTAATAGCAGGATATTTTATTCTGATTCAGTCTTTCAGCATCCTTACCACTGTCCTGGGCGCCGTTCCGCTTTACGCCGGAACTTACACATATTTGAAAGCCCTTCACAGCCAGTACCTATGGAACTGACCGTCGCGGATAAAACTTATCCGGCTATTAGACGGAATTGGCTGACTAAAAAAGAAGATACTGCGCAAGACCGCCGATAACAACCGGTATTACAATATTATCCAGGTCGGTCATCGGAATTATTTCCACAACCATTGCGACAAACGCAAGCGCAAAAGAAACAGCAGCATTACGGCCCACACAATAAGACGACAGAAAAACCGCATAAAAACAGGCGAGGCTTCCAGCGGCAGTCTTACCGTTTGTAAACGGAATATGAATCCTGCCCAAAAGTTTTCCTACAAGGCTCGCGAGTCCATCTCCAAACGCAAGCGCATATATTCCAATCCGCGCAGATTCCGGATTCCACAAGAGAGCGGCGGAAAAATCCCCGCGACAAGAGTCACCGGTCCAAGAACAAATTTGTTTTCATCCCTCTTTCTGGCGGCAATCGATGTTATCTTTGAGACAACCGGAACATTTATTCCTTTTAACCTTATAAATTCCGTAAAAGAATAAAGAACCAGCGCGGCAAGCAAAAGAAATAGCACCGGCTTGTACGCAACGCTCAGCAAAGTCGGAACAAATGCGCTGCACAGGTGAATCGATTTTCTAAAGACTTCCTTAAAAATACTGATTCTATACTGTTTTACTAAAATTCCTTTCTGAAAATCGTTGTCTGTCATTGGCTCAATCCTTTTTCTGCGGTCAATGTACGCGGCAATTCTGTATAAATCGCAGGCTCATAATCAGGCATTGGATTTGTCACATATTTCAGATTCTGTTCGGCAAGATTGCTTCCGCCAAGCCGGACCATTGTCTTCTGGTTTCTTGTAAGCGCATCCCAGGCCCGCATTGACTCCTGAAGCTTTACCATGGATTTTGCGTTCATTGAGCTGCTTCCGGTTCTTTTTGCAAGCCTGTACAAAGTAACGCCAAGGTTGTTGGAAGCCTTAAGATACGTTTCAACAAGCTCATTTTCGTCCTTCCGTGCCTGAGGAAAAATAACTCCGTGCTGCTCACGGTAGCTGTCAATCTGGTCAAGAATACGCTCGTAATATCCTTCCGCCGCAAAGTTGTCATTGCGCAAAGAAAGAGTGTTTCCCATCGCAAGCAAAAGGCTCTGGTCATCAGCATAATCCTCGGCGGTCTTCATAAATGAGCCGACTGCCTCCGAATAGTTTTTCTTTGAATACTGAATATAACCGATTTTATAGCGGATTTTTCCATTGTCATAGTCAGCATTCACCGCATCCTGATAATTCTGCAGCGCATTGTCATAATTTCCAGAAATAAATATTCAATATCGCCCATATCGGCATAAAGATTTCCGACATTTCTGTTTCCTTCAAGTCCGCTGGAAACATTTGCGTTGGTAAAGAGCGTGATTCCATCCGTAAAAGACTCCATCGCTTTCAGGTACTCTTTATCATTCATATAAATTTCACCCAAAAGACGGTATGAATCAATATTCCTGTAGCAGTCCTTTTTCTTTACAACATCAGCCTTTTCAAAAAAAGAAATTGACCGGAGCAAAGTTTTTTCTGCGTTCTCAGAATTATTCGTGTTTATGTAATAACGCCCAAGATTGTAATAGGCAACAGGATTTGAACCGTCAGATTGAACCGCGCGCACGAGCATTTTCTTTACATCTTCAATTTTTGTGCGGAGATATTCGTCAGACGGAGCAAGATTTCCATAAAGTTTATCCAGACAGTAACCGCTGAGCTCTGTCCAGTCAGAGCCTTCAAGAGATTTGGTCGCGGATAAAACCTTTCCTTAAGATTTAAGACATCCTTTAAATTATCCGTGCGGATGTAATAACGCAGCATTCTTGCCATATATTTGTCGGTCGGTCCGTAAAGCTGCACAAGTTCCGCATATCTTTTTAGAGCCTCATCATACTTCTCAGGATTTTTTTCTTCCGCCCATTCAAGATAGTTATCGCCAAGCATTAAAATTCCGTCGGCATCGTTTATATGATGGTCAAGAACATCCCTCAGAAGAATCTGCTCAGCCTTTTCGTAATTTGCAAGGTCCTTATATTCCATCTCCGCGAATTCAAGTCCGGCAGTTTTATCAAAATCAAAGCAGTAAAGTATATTCCTGTACATCTGTTCCGCGCGGATAAACTGCTTGTGTTCCCTATAGCCATGCGCGTATTTGAAGAACCATTTTTTTATAAGCTGATATTTTGTCGCCTCGGAAAATTTGGTCTCAGACTGCGGAAAATTTTCAGATTCAAGAAGCTTGTATCCCTGGCTGTACAAAGATGAGGCGCGCACAGGACGATAAATAAATACTTCGCAAACTGGAACATAAAGAAACATACAATCAGGGCGGCGAAAGATATGATTGCGCCTGGAATAATCTTGTTGCTAAGCTGATATTGAAAAGACGCTTTGTACGCCTCATATTCCTCCGCCGTTCTTCGCTCAAAATCACGGGGAACAGGAATTGCAATATCAAGCATTTTTTCAAGCTCAGAAGCAAGCTGGCGTGCGGAAACTTTTTTCAGAACTTTCTGTATAATTTCAAATTCCGCTTCGTCTGTAAATTCATTTTTTACAATAAGCTCTTCAACCGCCATGCGCACATTCAGCGGATACGATGAAAGGTTTTTCAGGAATTTTTTATACTGGTCATCAGACAATGAGTTCGGAGGAAGCTCGCCATCTGTTTTTTCCTCAGGTTTTTCAGCATCTGCAACCTTAAACTTTCCGTTCTTGTTTACTTCTACAGTCTGAACGTCTGAAAATCCCGGAATCTCAAAATCGCCGGTTTCCGAAGAAAAATCATTTGAATTTCCAAGCTCGAAATTTCCTTTTTCAAGGGCGCTATCAGTATCTGGAATTCCAAAATCAAGACCGTCCATTTCGGAAGTGTCAAATTTTTCTGTCGGCGCGCTTTCCTGAAATCCGTCGCCGGAATTTTCTGCATCAGAATCCGTGTCATTCAGGTCAAAATTAAAATCAGAAGGAAAATCCTCGGCTTCAAAAGAATCGCTTTGCTCAGGATTCTCTTTTTTCTCAGCTTTTGGCGCGGAATCATTTTCTGTAATTGAATCAGGAAGCCCCTCGCCCATATCAATTGCGTTTCCATCAAAATTAAAATCGCCATCAGAATTTTCGTCCCCAATCGAAATTCCGTTATCTCCTTCCGGAAAAGAAAAATCAAAATCAGAGCCGAAACTGTCCGCAAGTTTTTCCGATTCAGCAATTTTGTCAGTCTCAGAATTATTTTTGTCAATTTCAGAATTATTTTTGTCAATTTCAGAATTATTTTTGTCAGTTTCAGGATTATTTTTGTCAGTCTCAGGATTATTTTCCGGCTCAACGCTGTCAGAAGACCCGGCGTTAAACTCAGGTTCAGTTTCTGCCTGCGAAGCAGCGTCATCCTTATCAGCGGATTTTTCCTGCGGCTTCGCATCATGGTCAGGCTCAGAAGACTTTTCAGTTTCAGAATCACCAATATTTTCAGAATCACCGCTAAAATCAAGGGAATCCAAATCAAGTCCATCTATATCCTGAAAATCTGAATTCTTAAAATTTTCCTCGACATCCAGTTCTTCCGGAGCATCAGTTTTTTGAGCCTCGCCCGCGCCTGCAGGAGGATTTTTATTTTCAATATCATCAGAAGGCGCATCAGCAGGAGGATTTTCATCTTTTTGGTCTGAAGCCGCTTTCCCTGTAGCCTCCGCAATAAGCTCATCGACAGATTTTTCCGCCGCGGCCTTTACCGTTGGTGAATTAAAAGAACCGTTAAAATCCGAATCAAAGAGCGGCTCCGGCTCTGAAATTTCTTCCGCATCAGGTACCGCCTCGGCATCCTGAAGGTTTCCAATATCATCACCAGAATTATTTGAACTGGAACCAGAAAAATTCTCTTCTCCTGTTGTTCCGTCAAAACCTTCGCCGCTTAAAAGGTCTTCAAGGCTTAAGTCTGCGATTTCCGGCTCTTTTTCAGGCTCAGGTTCTTTTTCATCCTGATGCGGCGCCTGCTGAACCGGCTCGTCGAACATTGAAAGATCGGGCTCGGATATTCCGTTATCCCCGGAGATTATTGAAGAAATATCCGGCACAGAAAGATTTATCTGCGGAGCATCGGCGGGTTCAGAAGATTTTTGTTCCGCCGAAGAAGATTCAGTTCCCATGATGTCTGAAAAATCTTCAGGCATACTCTCAGATTTTTTCGCGGAGTCAGTATTTTCAACAGGTTCCGGCATTCCCATCAAAAAATCGTCAGAATCGTTAATGTCTTTTAAATCTTTTGGAACAGGAACAACTACAGGTTTTTCACCGCGGGAAGCACGCAATGCCGGTTCATTACCAAGAGAAAGAATATCTGCATTGAATTTTTTTAGCTGACTTAAACCAGGCATATCTTTATAATTTTACTCCATTGGCACATTTTATAACAGTGCAAAATAAAAAATGGAAACCCACTTATTTTTATTAACGGAATTGTAATAATCCCACTTTATAGAATATTTTATCATAAAATAAGATTTTTCGCTTAAACAGAATGATTTTTTCTCCGATATTTCAAGTATGAAAAGATTTTTTGCGCTGATTACAACAGGCATTATGCTGATTTCTACTTTTGCCTATGCAGAAGAAAATCCCGTTTTGCCGGAAAAAGATTTATATGAATACAACAATATCGTTGCCAGACTGGATTTTCCAAAAGAACCGGTCATAATGGAAAACCATATTGTATTTACTCAAAAAACAGGACCAAGATTCGTGGGAATAGCCTTCGATTTTGAAGATTACCAGACAATACATCCTTTTATGCTACACAAAAACAGGGACGCAGAAGGAAACGTTACAAATTCCCTTATGTTTTTTATTCTGGAACGGCCTGATTTTTTAAAGGAAATCTCTTACAGACTGATTGTTGACGGCTTATGGACTTTTGACCCGAACAACAGCAACTGTTATTACGATAATGAAAGCGGCGTTACAATCTCAAAAATAGAAATAAATGAAACAAAACCAGAAATAACAAACACCACGAAGGAAAGCGGAACAAAATTCGTATACAACGGAAAGCCGGGGCAAACCATACGGCTTAGCGGAACATTTTCAAACTGGGACAGCTGGATTTACGAGCTCAAAGAAACAAGTCCCGGATTTTATGAGCTCAACATTCCCCTTCCGGCAGGAGAATACTACTACAATTATTACCTTGGAATGAACGCGATTGTAGACAAGACAAACCCAAGGCGCGCATACACCGCAGACGGAAGGACAACTTCCGTAATAATAGTAAATTAGGCTGCGGATACTTAAGTTCTTTTACTTTCAAATACTTTCAAAAAAAAACTTTCGCAGGATTTACAAGGGTTGGCATACCAACCCTTGCTCCAGACAATTATCTTCCAAACCTTTTTGCCAAATCCTGCAGCTTAGACATATCCATTCCAGAAAGAGAATCAGGACTCATACCAAACTGACTCATCATGCGGCTCTGCATTCCCTTGTTGCGTGTAAGTTTTTTCATTGTAAGTTTTGTTTTTTCAAACTGCTTCAGAAGCTTGTTCACTTCTGCGACACTTGTGCCAGAACCGGCCGCAATTCTTTTTCTGCGTCCAGGCCCAATTATCAGATGATTCGCGCGCTCTTTTTTTGTCATTGACTGAATAATAGCTTCCTGTCTTTTCATTCCGCTCAAATCAACATTCTGATTTGCCATTCCTGGAATCATATCAAGCAAAGACTGCATAGAGCCCATTTTTTTTACCTGCTGAAACTGCGAAAGCATGTCATCAAGGGTAAATTCGTTTTTCATCATGCGCTTTGAAGCCGTTCAGCCTCTTGCGCATCAACAGTCTCCTGGGCTTTTTCCACAAGAGAAACCACATCGCCCATTCCAAGAATACGGCTTGCAATACGTTCCGGATGGAAAGTTTCAAAGTCTTCACTCTTTTCGCCGGTACCGATAAATAAAATCGGTTTTCCAGTTATTGTCTTTAAAGAAAGCGCCGCACCGCCGCGCGCATCGGAATCAAACTTTGTAAGGATTACACCGGTAAGACCAAGCTGCTCGTCAAAAGTTTTTGCTATATCAACAGCATTCTGACCTGTCATGGCATCCGCAACCAGAAGAACTTCGTCTGGAGAAACCGCCTTTTTTATTCTGGCAAGCTCGTCCATCATATCCGCGTCAATCTGAAGCCGACCGGCCGTATCAATAATCAATGTGTCATACTGATTTTTCTTCGCATACTTCAGCGCGTCTTCGGCATTTTTTACGGCATCCTTTGAATTTTCCTTATAGACAGGAACACCGATTTTTTCACCAAGCACAGAAAGCTGTTCCACCGCCGCAGGCCGGACTAAATCGCAGGCAGCGAGCAAAGGACGGCGTCCCTGCTTTTTCAGTTTCAAGGCAAGTTTATGAGATGCGGTGGTCTTTCCCGCACCCTGAAGTCCGAGCATAAGTATAACGGTTGTAACATCCGGTCCGCGAAGTGAAAGCTCAGTCTTTTCCTCGTCGCCAAGCATCGCAACAATCTTGTCGTAAATTATTTTTACAAACTGCTGGCCCGGATCAACGGCTTTCAAGACCTTTTCGCCCTTCGCCTCTTCTATCGTTGAATTTACAAAACGTCGGACAACCCTCAGATTAACGTCAGCTTCAAGCAAAGCCATTTTAATCTGCTCAACGGAATCTTCAATATTTTTTTCTGTAATCGTAGATTTTCCGCTTATAGTGCGGACAATGCTACTGAAAGTATCTGTTATTTTTTCAAGCATTTATGGTTTTTCCAAAATTTAAAAGTTCATCAAGAAATTCCAGCGGTCTGATTTCTTTGTTCAAAATTCTATAAAGTCCATTGCAGATTGTAAGCTTCAAGCCCTTGCTCTGCGAAATCTCATGTATGTATTTACAGGCAACTGCGCCTTCCGGCAAATACCCGATTTTTGCGATATTTTCAATCAAATCATCCAGATTTGAAAATTTAGAAAGCATATCAGTATTTATAAGATCCTGGCCAAAGCGTCTGTTTCTTCCGTATTTACTTTTGCAGGTTACATCAAGGTCGCCTACGCCGGCAATAGAAGTAAATGTTTCCGCATGAGTTGCGCCCATCGCCATTCCAAGCGTCTGAATTTCATTCAGACCGGCCGCAAGAAGCAAAGACTCCGTGTTATCTCCAAAAATCTGCGAATGCTGAGCCACAGCATCAAGCGCGCCATAAACAACCGCGACTACGTTTTTAGCCGCAGAACAAATCTGAACTCCAATCACATCAAAACTTGAATAGCACAAAATTCCCGGAACCCTAAGAAGCTCCCGGACTTTTATAGAATTTTTAGGATTTTCAGAAGCAGCCACAAGACCTGTTATTTTACCGGAAGCAACTTCCTCCGCATGAGAAGGTCCTGCGACATAAACGGTGTTTCCCTTGTAAATTCCCGGAAGAGTATTTTCTATTGTCTCAAGAACAAGCTTAGGACCGTCGCGACCGGGAACAAAACCCTTTGTAAGAGCCGCAAAAATCGTAGTTCCATCCGCAACATTCGGAACGCTTGTGATTTTCCGGATTGTGCCTGCAAGATACAAAGAAGGAGACGCGACAATCAAAAAATCCTTGTCAGTCGCGACTTCAATAATATCATTGGAAACCGTAAGGTTTTCAGAAAGTTTATATCCCGGCAAATACCTTTTATTTTCATGCTCGTTATTTACAGAATCTTTTACTTCAGGTTCCAGCGCCCACATCTGAACTTTATGTCCGCCATTAGCCAAAGCCTGAGCAAGACCTGTTCCCCATGCGCCGCCGCCAAGAACACCTATCGATTTTGATTGCATACTAAAAACCTTCTTAATTTTATTTTTCCGATTATTTTTTTAGCGGTAAAGCCGCAGATTATATCCATTCAGAAAGACTGTCTTTCCAGTCAAAAATTTCGCTTTCATCAAAGAAAAGCCCTATTTCGCGCGCGGCGCTTTCATCAGAATCAGAAGCGTGAATCACATTGAAATTCGTATGAGCGCAAAAATCTCCGCGGATTGTACCGGGCGCCGCTTCCGACGGTTTTGTAGCTCCTACAACTTTTCTTACAAGGGAAACACAGTCATCGCCCTGCCATACCATCGCCACAACAGGAGCGGAAGTTATATAACTACACAAATCATTAAAAAAAGGCTTTTCCTTGTGTTCGGCATAATGCTTATGAGCAAGTTCCTCGGAAATCTGCATCATTTTCAGACCAGCAAGCTTTAACCCTTTGCTTTCAAGGCGGCTAATAACTTGACCAACAATACGGCGATTAAGCACGCCGGGCTTTAACATAGCAAAACATCGTGTCATAGACTCAATTATATATCAATAAGAACTATCTTTCAACAAATGTTTTAACTGGAGAACAACGCTCCGCTAATTTTCCAGCGCGGCGACAACTTTTTCAATCACAGAATTCGGCGTGCTCGCGCCGGCAGTTATGCCCACAGACTCCAGCGCAAAAAACTCCTCCGGGATTTCATCCGCAGTTTCAATCAGAGCCGCCTTAGGACAATTTTCTTCCGCAATCTGAAGAAGCCTTCTTGTGTTCGCGGAATTTTTCCCACCCACAACAAGAATTCCTTCAACTTTCGGGCAAAGCCTTTTCAGGGCATCCTGACGCTCTTTTGTCGCGGAACAAATGGTATTCAGAACCTTAAGATTTTTTATTTTTCTTGAAAGCTTTTCCACAATCTGGGAAAATTCTTCCTTGCTGAAAGTTGTCTGGCACAAAAGCACCGCATTCTGAGCGTCGGAAAAAGGCGGAAGTTTTTCCGCCTCATCCTTATTCTGCACAAGGACAAATTTTTCCCCGGCATAGCCAGAAATTCCGGCAACTTCTCCATGATTGGAATCTCCGGCAAGAATTACTGTATAACCAAGCTTTGCATATTTTTCGGCATTCTTCTGGCTTGCAAGAACCCTTGGGCAAGTCGCATTTAAAATATGACAACCGGAATCCGAAAGTTTTTTCAAGACAACAGGAGGAACACCGTGCGCCCGGATTATAACAAGGCTTCCCTTCTCCGTAAACGGAATCTGCTTTTCCTCCAAAACAGAAAGACCATTTTTGGCAAGATTTTCAAGGGCAATCCTATTGTGAATCAAAGGACCGAACGAATAAACTTTTTTAGAACCACAGTTTTCAAGGGAATCAGCGGCAATTTCCACAGCACGGCGGACACCCATGCAATAACCAAGAACATCTGCAAGAATTACTTTCATCGTAAAAAGTTATACCATTTAAAATAAACAAAAAAAAGACCCGGAAAAATACTCCGGGCCTTAAAACATTTCAGTCAACCTTAGACTTGAATTCCATCCATCTGGAGAACGCCTTTTTCTGATTTCAAAGAATGGTGAACTCCAAATTCAGGCTTCCAGTTCCTTCTTAAAACAAGGATAAAGCCGCTTGAAATAAAAATAGAAGAATAACATCCGCTTACAAGACCTACAATCAAAGCAAGGGCAAAGTCCTTTATGCTTCCTGATGTGAACAGATACAACGAAACAACGGCAAACAATGTTGTCGCAGTCGTAATAATAGAGCGTCCCAATGTATCAGAAAGAGCATGGTCAAGGATGTCCTTGAAATTGTCATATTTTGCAAGACGAAGATTTGAACGAACCCGGTCAAGAATTACAACGGTAGCGTTTATTGAATAACCGATTATCGTCAGGATTGCAGCCAGCACAGTAGCCGTAAATTCCATTTTTGTCCAGACAATGAACGTAATCATAATCAATGAGTCATGAACCAGCGCAATAATTGAACCAAGCGCAAAATCCCAGTGGAAACGAATCGCGGCGTACAGCCAGATTAAGACAAAAGTCGCAATCATAAGGATTATAGACTTGCTTGCAAGCGTTTTTGAAAAACTTGAACCTATAAATCTGTCTTTACAATTGTTACTGTATTTTCACCAAACCGGGCATCAAGAGCGGCGCGAACCGCATTCTGAAGCTCAGTTCCAGACATCTCGCCAATAGATTCAGGCATACGAACCTGATAGCTTGCGCCGTTGTTTCCGCCCAAGGCCTTTACAGAAACTCCTTCAAATTCAGAAAGCGCTGACCGAACTTCGTCAGCAGAAACATTTTTTTGCGCGGCATAAAGGAAAAGCGGTGAAACTGAAAGCTGGGTAGATACAGCAGAATTTACAAACAGCAGGGAAGAATCTTCAGTTCCGTCTGTTTTTACAACGGCAGAAACTCCGTCAACTTCGCCCAAGGCTTTTGCAATATCGCTTACAGTCGCATAAGTTTCGTAAGGAAAAACCTTTGTTTCGTTATCTGCGCCAGAACCAGAAATGATAAGAGAAAAATTGTCTTTTGACAAATCTGCCGTAACCTTCGCAGAGCCAGAATATGTAAGCTCAACTGCAACAGGTGCAATTCTTACTTCCTCAATAAAACCCGGCTTAAAATCAATTCCAAGATTTATTCCGCGTGTAATAAAACCAGCAACGCCAAATAAAATAATTACAGAACTGATTATAGCCGCAGGCAAAAAGAATTTGCTAAAATGTATAAGTTTCTTTTCCATTATTTAATCCTCCAGCCGATGCTTACTCTTGTTGACTTCAGGACATCTGTCTCAAATCGAACATCAGGCGAGACACAAACAGCGCTGTAAATACAGAAGAAACAACACCGATTGCAAGGCTGACAGCAAATCCCTGGATAGAACCGCTTCCAAGCTGAGAAAGGAAAATCGCCGCAATAAATGTTGTTATGTTAGAGTCCATGATTGCCCAGAAAGCATTGTCAAAACCCGCCGCAATCGCTGCGACACGGCTTTTTCCAGCGACAAGCTCTTCCTTGATTCGTTCAAAAATAATTACGTTCGCATCAACTGCCATACCGATTGTCAAAATCATACCGGCAATAGAAGAGAGCGACAAAGTCAAATTAAACGCGGAAAGGACAGAGAACATTATGTAAAGGTTCAAAACCTGGGCCACAATAGCGTTCACGCCGGCGCCCTTGTACCAGATAAGCATAAATCATGATAAGCACAAGACCTACCACAATAGCCTTTATACCCTGGTTAATAGCCTGCTCGCCAAGAGACGCCCCGATAACCTGCTGCGATTCAACAGAAAGCGGAACATTCAGCCATGCAGACTGAAGAACTTTCTGAAGATTCTGTGCTTCCTCAAGACCAAAACCGCTGATCGCAACACGACCGCCAGTAATTGCGTCATTGATTCGCGCATAAGACTTGATTTTATTGTCGCTTACAATGGCAAGGCTCTTGCCCTTGTTTGCCGCTGTGAATTTAGCAAAAATCTCGGCACCTTCAGAATCAAGGACAAAGTCAACTTCCGGGCGGTTTGTGTACTGGTCAGTACCGACCTCCGCAGTCTTTATGTGCGCGCCTTCAAGCGCAACGTCTTTCTTTACAACAAGATATCCGATTCTTTCATCAAGACCGTACTCATCCTTAGTATAATGACCGATAATTTCACAGTCAGAAGGAATAATAGATGTATCAACAAGCTCGCCCGAAGCGTTGAATGTTGTTGTAATGTGCTGCTGGTAATATGCAAGGAACTTGTCTGTGGCGTCATCATCAACAAGACGGAAATTCAAGATTCCTTTTCCCACGATAAGCGCATTTATTGAATCCGCCTCGGCAGCACCAGGTATTTCAATATAAATCCTGTCTTCGCCCTGCTGACGGATAACCGGCTCAGAAAGACCATATCTGTCAATTCGGCTTGAAAGATTTTCTATGGCATTCGCCATGGCGTTTTTCTTAAAGGTTTCTTTATCCGTAACAACATTGGACTCTTCCTGGGCTGCAAGCGCCGCGTCAAGGTCAGCCTTTACGATGATGTTCATACCGCCGGAAAGGTCAAGACCCAACTTTACAGAGTTCTGATAGTTTTTCTTTGCCTTAAGAATCTGCTCGCGGTAACGGCTTGTAAATTCTTCAAGAAATTCACTTTCGCTTGAATATGCGTCAAGAATCGCGCCGACTGTCATTTCAGACGGAACAGGCTGCTTTGCAAGCTTATATTTTTTTGCGGCAGCTTTTTCAAGCCATGCATATTTTCCATCAATTTTTGCGTCAAAACCAGTTTTTGCGGCTTCCTTAACCGCTTTAACATCCTTAGAACCCTGAGCCGTAGCGTAATCCCTGATATTTTCCAATGAACTTAAAGCCAAGGCCTGCACTTCTTTTGGAGTACCCCAATACCATTTTACAGATGGATAAAGGAAGGCATAACAGATTGCTAAAACAGCCAGAAGAATAACTAAACGCGCGCGTTTATTCATCTTGTTTACCCCGTTATTTTATTTTTTTTCAGCTTCTTCAGAAGCCTCTTCTTTTTTTGTTTCTGTTTTATCAGTTTTATCTGATTCAACTCCGGCAATCGCCGAACGGCTAAATTCAACCTTGCAGTTATCGTCAACTTTTACAATAACCGTCTTTTCTTTTGTTGAAGATACAACCCCATGGATTCCACCGATTGTTACAACTTTGTCACCTTTTTTAAGGGCGGCAATCATTTTTTCTGTCTCTTTCTGTTTCTTATTCTGAGGACGAATCAAGAAAAAATAAAAGATTACAATAATCAATAAAAATGGAACGATTGTAGAAAGCAATCCTGCTGCGCCAGAAGCACTTGGAGCTCCGCCAGGGGCTTCCTGAAGAAGTGAAATAAACGACATGTCTTTTTTCCTTTTTAAATATGTAAATTACTGAAAAGTTCAGTTCTTATAGAATAACATAGGGCGTATTTTATCGTCAAGTTTTATATAGCCCTCCGCGGCAATTATTTTTTTGGCAATTATTTTTTATACGCTGAATTTAAATCGGTCTTCCGGAACTTTCTGAAAATAAGCGGAAATCCGCGCCCTTGAATCCTCGATATTTTTCGCATTGAGCATCTGCGTCTGCGCGTAATGGGCAAACGAAAAATTCATGCAGAAATACGTAAAAAACCTCTGAAGACGGGTCCTGTAAAATTCAGGCGGCTGAAATTTTTCAACAAAATCTATAAAATCCAGAGAACACTTCAACAAGTCGACCGGCTGTTTTTCCGGGCGAGATTCCGACAGCGACCTTGAGATTTCCGCAAAAATCCACGGCTTCTGAACCGCCATCCTGCCAATCATAAGGCCTTCGCAGGAAGCGCATTCTTTTTCCGCTTTTTTAGCCGATTCAAAGTCCTTTATATCGCCGTTTACAACCACCGATATTTTTCCAGAATAGCGTTCCGCAAGCTTTTCCGCATAGCTCCATCGCGGCAAATCCCGGTATTTTTCCTTTTTTGTGCGGGGATGAAGCGCAAGCCGTTCAACTCCGTTCTCCACAAGCATATCTGAAAAAGAAAAAAAACTTTCATCCGTAAAATCCTCGTCTCCAAGCCTGAATTTCACGCTGAACCTTCTGTGGATTCCGGTTTTCGCCTCGTATTCCTCCAGCGCGTTTTTTACTCCCCGAACAAGCTCCAGGGTTTCTGACCGCGGCTTAAGCATCCAGGCAATTCCCGCCCCGCTGTTGACAATATCAGGCGCAGAACAGCCCATATTCAGGTCAACGCCTATTCCACCTGCCGCAGCAAGAACTGCAGCCGCCTCCACAATCGGTCCGGCGGATTTTCCGGTAAGCTGCCAGACAATTTTTTCAGGCGCAGGAGCCGGATTTATATAAAATTTCTCAAACTGTCCGTTGTTCAGCAAAGACGGCGCGTTTATCATCTCGGTATAATATTCGTCGCAGCCGCCGAATTCTTCTATTAACATTCTAAAAGCAGGATGGCTCAAAGTCGCCATCGGAGCGCAAATTAACTTCATTCAAAAATATTAGCATTTATTTATTTTTTTTGAAAATCCTGTATACTTAAAAATATGACGGAAATCGAACTAAAAGCGCACGTTTACGACCGCGAAAAGCTTACCAACATGTTAAATTCTTTTGCAGAATATCAAAAAACAGTGACAAAAAATGACACTTATTTTCACCTGCAAAAAACGGACGGCAAAAAAAACGAGGAAGCGAATAAAAAAAATTATATTTCTGCAAGAATACGCATACAGACTGAAAAAACTAAAAGCGGAATAAAAACCGTAAATTTCCTCACATACAAAAGGAAGGAAAACAAGACTGACGAAAATGGCATTTCAATAGAAGTAAACGATGAAAAGGAATCTGAAATTTCAAGCACAGAAGCAATAGAGGCGCTCTTTGCCGACGCAGGCTTTGTTCCTGCCCTTAAGAAGAAAAAGGAAGCGATGATTTTCAGCGCGGAAACAGAATGCGGAAAAGCGACCCTTGAACTGTGCAATGTTGAAAAGCTCGGCGATTTTATAGAGATAGAAATTCTTTCCGGGAAAAACAACGCGGAAACAACAGAAAAAATACAGGCGGAACTGAAAAGACTTCTTTCAAGATGCGGAATTCCTGAAAAAGACATAGAGAGCCGGTACTACAGCGAAATGCTGAATGCCCTTTCAGAAAATCAAAACTAATTATTGACAACAATATAATATAGGGAGTAGATTTCTTTTATGTATAATAGAAAAAAATATAAAAAAATACGCCTGTGTCCAGTTAAAAAGAAGATGGACAATTCCTGTTCTGGCGACAATAATTTATCTTGTGGTTTCCGCAATGATAAATATTCCGGAATTTTTCAACACGACAGAAAATTTATTGCCTGTAAACAGCGCCGCGGAATTCCTGATGGACTCATTTTTTCTTATAGAACTCTGCATAGTTTTTATAATCGTATACGCGCAGCTGAACCTTCACCTGAAAATGTCGCGCGGACCTGAAAAAATAACTTTCGGAGATTTTCTGGAAGGCTTCAGCAAATTCGGGCGGGCAATACTCTGCGGAGCATGGGAGTTTCTCTGGACATTTCTGTGGTTCTGCCTTTTTGCTATTCCAGGAATCGTAAAGCACTACTCTTACTGCATGACAAAATTCATAGCGCTTGAATATCCGAATATTTCTGTATTCAAGGCAATGCGCATAAGCATAGAAATCACAAGAAACCATAAAATGGATATTTTTATGACAGACCTTAGCTTTTCAGGCTGGTTCATTCTTGGAACCTTAACCGCCGGAATAGGCTTTTTGTGGATTCAGCCTTATTATCTCATGACAATGACAAATGTCTACCATGCGCTTCTAACAGAGGCAATTGAGACAAAACGCTTAAAACCAGAAGATCTTACAGAGGACTAAATGAAAAACAAAAAACAAAGAACAGGCCTGATTGTTTTTATCGCCATAATAACATTTGCCATCATCTGCGGAATTTATAAGCTGCTGGCGTCGGACAATAATTCTGAGTCAAACCTCAAGAATCAGACTATCGTATTTACAAAACCGGCAAAAAATTATATAGCCGCTCTTTACATCGAAGGCGTAATTCAGGAAGAAAATCAGACTTACAATCAGGAATGGCTTTTAGACACGATAAAAACCCTTAAAAATGACAAGAAAAACATGGGAATCGCGGTTTTCATGGATTCTCCAGGAGGCGCTGTATACGAAGCCGACGAAGCGTACCTTGCCCTGCAGGACTACAAGACGACCGGAAAGCCAGTCTATGTATACCAGGGAAAACTTTCCGCTTCCGGAGGATACTACATCTCCTGCGCCGCAAAAAAAATATATGCAAACAGAAACACCCTGACCGGCTCAATCGGTGTTATAACAGGAAGCTCCTACGATTTTACAGGATTCTTTGAAAAGCTCGGCATAAAGTCCGAGACAATCCATTCCGGAAAAAACAAGAATATGTTCAGCGTAAACGAACCTGTTACAGAAGAACAGCGAAAAATCATGCAGTCAATTTCCGATGAATGCTACGAGCAGTTCACAAGCATTGTAGCCATGAGCCGGAATATCCCGATAAACGATGTAAAAACCCTTGCGGACGGAAGAATTTACACGGCAAACCAGGCATTAAAAAACGGACTTATCGACGCCGTTGATTCATGGGAAAACATGATTAAAAATATGTCGGAGAATGAATTCGACGGAAAAAAATACAAGGTAGTTGACTTTAAATACGAAAAATCAATGAGCGTATACGATTTTCTTATGGGTAAAATTTCTTCCGCCGCACCCGCGTCAAAAGTCCTGAAAGGAATAGTCCAGGAAGCAACGCTGCAATACCCTGCATATCTGTACGTAAGATAAATTACAAAGACCCGCCCGGCGCGCCATTTATTCCATCTAAATAATCCTGGCAAGCGCCTTCCGCGCGAATGACCTTTTTTATCATTGAATATGAAAATCCGTGGGAAGACATCCTGCGGATTATTTTTTCAGAATCAGAGCAAGTTTTTGAAATTTTGTAAAAATCTTTTTTACAAAAGTCCATCTCCGAAGTCTCGGCAAAAAAATCATCCAGCACCTTTCCGGCAACATCCCTGCTTATTCCGCGGGCGGCAAGCTCCGCCGCAAGTTTTACCCGGCCTTCCGAATGATTGATGCGCCTTGAATTAAGCCATGAGCGGGCGAAGCGCTCATCTGAAAGATAATTTTTTAACTCAAGGTAGTCCAGCGCCGCATCCACGGCTTTTTTTTCATGATTTTTATTCAGAAGTTTTTTTGCAAGACCGGAACGGCACTGCTCCGCCCGGGAAAGGTAATCCAAGGCCTTTGACTCGGCCGCAAACGCAAAGCCTGAATCAACAATATCTTTTTCCTGCTCGTCCGTAAATTCAGCATTTACCGCAATGGCTTCAGGCTTTACAACCTTGAGATAATATGAACGAATAAAAAAAGCAAGTCCCGAATCAGAAGTTATTTTCATAACCTCTGACGAAACCTGCTCCTTTGAAAGCACTATCAACAGACTTCCCTGTAAAATAAACGCCTTAGCGTTAAAAACGCCCTAGCGTTAAAAACGCTTTAGCGTTTAGAGAACTGGAAGCGTCGGCGAGCGCCCTTCTGTCCGAACTTCTTGCGTTCAACCATACGAGAATCGCGGGTAAGGAATCCGTTTGACTTCAATGATGTTCTGTTGTCAGGATCAAGCTGAGTCAAAGCGCGTGAAAGTCCATGAAGGCAAGCCGCAGCCTGTCCGTTCAATCCGCCGCCAAACACGTTGATAAGAACATCGTATTTGCTGTCGCTTGAAGTTACAAGAAGCGGCTGCTGAACAACCTTAACCTGCTCTTCCGTAGCGAAGTAGTCTTTAACATCTTTTCCGTTTACAACAATTTTTCCTGAGCCGTCGCGTACAAAAACACGAGCGACAGCTGTCTTTCTTCTACCTGTTCCAATAGCAATGTTTTTTACCATCTTAGACTCCTAATTAAAGTTCAACAACCTTTGGGTTCTGAGCTGAATGCGGGTGTTCTGCGCCAGCGTAAACTTTTACGTTAGAAAGGAGAACACGTCCAAGACGTCCACCAGGAAGCATGCCTTTTACTGCAAGAGTAACAGGTTCCTCAGGATGCTTTTCAATCAATTTTTCAAATGTATGAGCGCGAAGACTTCCTACAAAACCAGTTGTATATTTGTAGTAAATCTTTTTTGTTTCTTTTCCGCCTGTTACAGCAACTTTATCAGCATTGATGATTACAACATAATCACCCATCTCCTGGTTAGGTGTGTAAGTAGGCTTATTCTTACCGCGAGCAATGGCAGCAGCTTTTGCAGCTACGCGTCCAAGTGGTTTGCCAGCAGCGTCGATAACATACCAGTCGCGCTTCTGAGCTTTTTCATTTACGAAAATAGTTTTCATGTATATACCTTAATATTTAAAGTTTTATGCGGTTTAAATGTCTTTGCATCTGACAAAATAAACTGCAGAACAACGATGAGCAGTCGTCATTCCTATATACGGGGATTTAAATGTACTACAAATCAAATGTTCAAGTCAATACTCAAACACAAAGAAAACACTTATTCCTTGTTTTCCTCGGCCCTTGCGCGGGCTTCCTTCTCTTCCTTTTTCGCTTCTTTTTTATCCTTTATGTCGGCCGCACCGATAAAAAGAAGGATAAGCCCAAGGAACGCGGCAAGCACAGGCGCGCAGCCTTTTAAGAAAAGCACAACATCAGCGCCCCAGTTGAGCGGCATATTCGGAAGCACGGAAAAAACTGTAAACGCAATAAAAACAAGACCAATTACAAGAGATACCATCGTATTACCTCATAAAAAAAATTATCCGATTTGTCTTTAACTATAATGCAGATTGCCGCACTCTGCAAGTTTTGAAAAAAAGTTTCAAAAAAAATAAAATATTTAAGAAAACATTATTGACTATTCTATGTATTAGTTACATTGTAACAAAAATAAATTATGTTTATACAGAGGAAACGCACTTGAACGGCAGTCAGGTAAAAATTGATCACGTGAACAAAGTCTTCGGAGATTTTGTCGCGCTTAATGACGTAAATTTTACAATAAAACCGGGGGAATTCTTTTCTCTGCTTGGTCCTTCAGGCTGCGGAAAGACAACTCTCCTGCGCATTATTGCGGGATTTGAATTTCCTGATGACGGCGCAGTCCTTTTTGACGATAAAAATGTCGTAAGCCTTCCGGCGAACAAACGGCATTCAAACACAGTTTTCCAGACATACGCGCTTTTTCCGCACATGTCTGTTTACGACAACATCGCATTTCCGCTCAGGCTCAAAAAAGTTCCGAAGAATGTGATTGACGAGAAAGTCAGAAAATACGTTCACCTTGTGCAGCTTGATCAGCACATCTACAAGAAGCCGAACCAGCTTTCCGGCGGACAGAAACAGCGCGTCGCAATCGCAAGGGCGCTTATAAATGAACCTAAAGTCCTTCTGCTGGACGAGCCGCTTTCCGCCCTTGATGCAAAACTGCGCTCAAGCCTGCTGATTGACCTTGACAATCTTCACGACAAAATTGGAATCACATTCATCTATGTTACGCACGACCAGAGCGAAGCCCTTGCCGTAAGCGACAGAATCGCCGTAATGAACGCGGGAAACGTGCTTCAGGTCGGAACTCCTTTTGAAATTTATGAAAGCCCGGCCACCCAGTTCGTAGCCCAGTTTATTGGAGAAACAAACCTTTGAAAGCACAGTTGTTCAGTGCGAGGCATATAAAGTTCCCGGAAAGCCAGACATCGAGCACATGGTGACGTTAAACACACCGGCGCTTGGAATGCAGGCGAAGCTTACCGGAGAAACCGCCGCGACGCGCGAAGAGGACAAGAACATTCTTGTTACGGACTTTGAGCATACAGACGAAGGTCAGAAAGTCGCCTTTACCGTCAGGCCGGAAAAAATAAGGATTACCCTTGAAGAACCTGCCTTTGCAGGAAGAAAAGACATAAATGTATTCAAAGGAATAGTCGAGGAGCCGATTTACACAGGTTTCCAGTCAAAATTCTATGTCCGCCTTGAAAACGGAACTATTGTAAAAGTATTCAAGCAGCATACAAACTACCTTGACGACGGCCCTGAGATTCAGTGGAAGGATACCGTATATATTTCATGGTCCGCAGAAGACGGATATATTGTTGAAAACATCAATAAATAAAGGCAGAAACATGAAAGAGATAAAAGAAGGACATCCACCGGCGGAAAAAGAAAATTCCAAAGCCGGTAAAAAAACATTTTTGCTGCGTCTTGCTGAAAAGGCCGAAGCCGCAAAGACAAAAAGAATGAATCCGGGACCTGCTTACGCCTGGCCTATGGGAGCATGGTTTTCCGTTTTTTTTGTAATTCCGCTGGCAATAATCCTCTGCTATTCATTTATGAAGAGAGATATGTTCGGGGGTGTAGTTCCTGAGTTCTCATTTGCCGCATACAGACAGATGTTCAGCAAAGCCTATGCGTTTATTCTGCTAAGAACGCTGTGGATGTCCGTGCTTTCCACCCTTATCTCAATACTCATTGCCCTTCCGTGCGGATATGCAATCGCCAGGAGCAGGCATCAGACGCTATTACTTATCCTTGTGATAATTCCGTTCCTTACAAATTCCCTGATAAGGGTCTTTGCATGGATGACAATTCTTGGCCAGGACGGACTTTTGAACTGGATTTGCAAAGCTTTTTTCAATATCGCGCATTCAATAAAAAATGACGGCGCGGTTTTCGTTCCGCATAAATTCATGTACACAAAAGGCGCTGTAATACTTGTAAGCATTTATATGTACCTTCCTTATGCGATACTGCCGATTTTCACTTCCGTAGACAGGTTTGACTTTTCACTTCTGGAAGCGGCACGCGATTTAGGCGCGACAAAACCGCAGTCAATGACAAAAATCCTTATTCCTGGCATAAAAAGCGGAATCATAAGCGCGCTGATTTTTACATTCATTCCTATTTTCGGAAACTATACAGTTCCGCAGCTAATCGGTTCAACAGAAAGCTATATGCTTGGAAATATCGTAATGGACCAAATCAACAAGGCGCGAAACCTTCCTCTGGCTTCCGCATTCAGTGTTCTTCTTACAGTTGTCAGCATGCTTGCGATTCTTGGAATGCTCATAAGCGAACGCCAGGATGCAAAATTAAAAAAATCAACGGCGCGCGAAGAAACTGGCGTTGCTGACAACAAATCTTCTAAATAAGGAATTCGGCATGGATTTTTTAGTTTCTGTAATTTTGTCTTTATTTGAAAAGGCTAGTCATCCAAAATCGGAAAACCACAAGCACGCGAAACGATTCTGGAAAAAACATGCGCCTGTTTTCAGTTTTTCAAAAACGGTGCTTTTTGTCGCGCTTCTGTTCCTTTTTATTCCTCTGTTCGTGATTATATTTTATTCGTTCAATGACTCAAAAGGAACTAGTTTTACCGGAATTTCATTCCGCTGGTACGAGGAGCTGCTTTTCAGCTCAGGACGACTGTGGATGAGCCTGCTTTACAGCGCCATAGTCGCAATTGTTTCCGCGCTTTTAGCCACAATTCTTGGTACGCTCGCGGCGATAGGAATAAGCTGGTACAAGTTTTTTGGAAAAAACTACATTCAGTCCGTAAGTTTTCTGCCGATGGTTCTGCCGGAAGTCATAATGGGTGTCTCGCTTCTGATTTTCTTAAGCGGAATTCACATGAATCTTGGACTTTTTACAATAATAATCGCACACACAACATTCTGTCTCCCATTTGTATACCTTATGGTAAGCGCCCGCGTAGATGAATTTGATTATTCGATTATCGAGGCAAGCCACGACCTTGGCGCATCAGAAAAGCAGACTCTGTGGCTTGTAATCGTTCCGGCGATTCTTCCCGGAATTTTAAGCGGATTTATGATGAGTATAACGATGTCCATAGAAGACTTTGTAATAACCTCCCTTGTAAACGGAAATGTAGAAACGCTTCCAATATATGTCTACAACATGATAAGGCACGGCGTAAGTCCCGTTATTAACGCGCTGAGTTTTGTTCTTATCATCATAATCTGTCTTATGGCAATTGCCCTGCGAAAAGGTCTTAAAACTTTTGCAGCAGGTCATTAGGCCGTCAAAAACGATGGCTTCAAATATTCTTTTTTTATTTTTGGAGGGCTGATTTATGAAAATCACTTCTAAAATTATTGCCGCCGCATTTGTAGCTGTGGCAGCGCTCGGTCTTGTTTCTTGCGAAAAAAAAACAAGTTTTAAGACTTTACAGCTGGACTTACTACACTCCTACTGAAGTAGTAGCCGCATTTGAAACAGAATTCAACTGCAAGGTTGTAGTAAGTGAATACGACTCAAACGAAACGATGTACAACAAGCTCGTGAACGGCGGGGCAAAAAGTTTTGACATTGTAGTTCCATCGCAGGATTTTGTTTCAATAATGCTGAAAAAAGGAATGCTGCAGCCAATAGACCAGTCAAAATTTACAAACAGAGATAAGATAAATCCTAAAATTCTTGAAAAAATTCCTTACGACCCGGAAATGGTTTACGCCGTTCCTTATTATTTTGGAGCCGCCGGAATTTCCGTAAACAAGAAAAAAGTTCCTGGCGGAAACTATGAGCGCACATGGAACATTTTTGCAGACCCGCAGTTTGCAGGACACGCTTCCATGATGGACGACTACCGCGAAGTTCTTGGCGACGCGCTTAAATACCAGGGATACAGCGTCTGCTCAAAAAATGAGGAAGAATTGAAATCTGCCGTAAACCTTATAAAGACAAAGTGGCTTCCGAATATTGTAAAATTTGATGCGGAAGGATTCGGAAAGGATTTTGCGCGCGGCGACCTGTGGCTTTGCCAGGGCTATGCAGAGTGCGTGTACGGAGAAATTCCGCAGGACGAATGGGCTGACACAATTGACTTCTTTATTCCGGAAGACGGCGGACCGTCATACCTTGACAGCCTGTGCATTCTGAAAAACTCAAAGAATGTCGGGCTTGCCTCAGAGTTCATCAATTTTATCCACAGACCTGAAAATTATGCAAAATTTCTTGATTTTTTCCGTTTTCCGGACTACGTAAATATCGAGGCGGAAAAATTCAGAACAACAACTCCAATGTATCCGGCTGAAATCATGGAAAAATGCGAGCTGAAGAACGACATCGGCGACTGGCTGGATAAATATTATTCAATGTGGGAATCGCTTAGGATTTCAACAAACTAATAGGTTGAATATCGAGTTTTTTTGCAAAAAGAATAAAAGCGCAGGCAGATTTGCAATTTGTGAAGATTTTTGGCGATTGAATTAATTAAAGTGCGTAGCACCCGAATTAATACAAGCGTAGCGCGAGCCAAATCCATCTGAGCAAATTGGAAATATGCCGAAAGCGTTCTTTCGTAATTTGTAAAAAAAACTCGAAATTAAGCCTAATATTTTATCAACCTGAACATCGGACTGCCTGGAAATTTTATGGCGCCCGATGTTTTTTGACATCTTTTTGACAAACAGCATATTTGAATGTAAAATTATTTTATGAATGACCCGGATTTTTCTTCGATATTAAATGCTTTTTCTTCACCGATTTTGATTGCAAAACCAATTCATGACGGTTCTAAGATTACAGATTTTGAGCTTGTATTTGCGAACGAAAGTTTTTATAGTTCTGTAAATCCAAATATTTCCAACTGCAAAAAATTTTCAGATTTAAGAGATTTGCTTACCCCTGACATTCCATGGATTGATTTAGGAGACAAAGCCTTGAACGGAATTTTTGTCTCTCCGATAGATTATTATTCAGAGCTGAGCAACGCATGGTTTGAAGTGCAGTTCCGCGGAACGGCCGACGGAATGATTGTAGTAAACCTTTTTAACATTACTGAAAAGAAAAACAACGAGAAAAAACTGAGGGACATCGCCTTTATAGATTCCAGGACTTTAATGCCGAACCGCAATCTTTTTGACGAAGAATTCCCGCGCATGCTGGAAAGAGCCGAATTTGACGGAAACAAGATTGGTCTTCTTCTTATAAATATTGACAACCTTAAAAATATAAATGACGCAAAAGGTCATCAGGCCGGAGATGAAATCATAAAAAAAACCGCGGAAATCCTTCAGCAGTTTTCAAAAAGAATTATAAGCTCGTACCGCTTTTGCGGAGATGAATTCCTTGCCGTAATCCAGAATTCCATCTCAACGGATTCAATAGTAAACATAAGCGACACAATCCTTGAAGCGTTTATGATTCAGGAAATAAGCGTATCCGGCGGAATTTCCGTTTATCCGGACAATTCATGCAGCAGGACTGAACTCCTGCGGTTTGCGGATATTGCGATGCATTCGGCAAAAAAAGACGGAAAAAACCAGTTTCAGTTTTTTAAGCCGGATATGCAGCGCGTTTTTATTCAAAAACTGAACATTCAAAACAGGATGACACAGGCGGTGCTTTCAAGCCAGTTCAAGCTTTCCTACCAGCCGCAGTTTGATGCAAAGACAGGAACTCTACGCGGATTTGAGGCGCTTATCCGCTGGCACGATGAACAGTTCGGACAGATTCCGCCTTCAGTCTTTATTCCTCTCGCCGAAGAATGCGGACTCATACTGCCTATTGGAACATGGGTTTTAAATACCGCTTTTGCCACGCTGAAAAAATGGCAGACAAACTATTATTTTACCGGAGTCATTTCCGTAAACCTTTCTCCAATCCAGCTGAAACAGCCAAATATTCTGGATGAACTTAGAAATCTTCTTATAACCTATGACATCAATCCTAGATTTATTGAAATTGAAATCACCGAAGGCATAATGATTGACAACATGGAAGATACTGTTTCAAAGTTAAAAATAATGAAAGACATGGGGTTCAGAATTTCGCTCGATGACTTTGGAACCGGCTACTCTTCCTTAAGTTATCTGCAGATGCTTCCGCTTGACACTCTTAAAATCGACAAGTCGTTTATAAACGATATAACTTCCACAAACGGAATTCAGGCGAACATCACTAATTCCATTATATCCATGGTTTCCAACATGGGGCTTACAACGATTGCGGAAGGTGTGGAGCAGAATTCGCAGCTTGAGCTTTTAAAGAAATTCAACTGCAGCATAATCCAGGGATTTTTGCTTGGAAAACCGATGACACAGGAGCGATGCGAAGAATACCTTGCAGGAAATAAAAACGCCCTGCTGAACATGCAGACTGCCACCGTAGAATAAACGGCGCAGCCAATTTTTGGGCTATTCGTCCATAATTGTAATTTCCACGCGGCGGTTCTTGGCGCGTCCGACTTCTGTGGAGTTGGATGCGACCGGTTCGGAAGCTCCTTTTCCCTGCGTAAAGATACATTTTGGCTCGCGGACTTTTAGAGTGGAAAGATACTCCGCAACAGAGGCGGCGCGCTGTTCTGAAATACGCTGCTGGTTGCGAAGAGTTCCACGGTTTGCGCAGTGTCCTGTAACAAGAAGATCATTTTCAAAACCTTTAAGAATTTCCGCAATTCTTGCAAGCTTTTCTTTTTCCGCCGGAACAAGTTCTGAAGAATCCGGAAGGAACTGGATGTTTTCTATTGAAATCGTAAGCCCCTTTTCGTTTTCTTTGAGCTCGACATTTTCAAGGCCAAGGGTGTCCAAGGTTTTTGAAATTTTTTCGCGGTTTTCTTTTGTGTTCACGCGCTCAAATTCTGTAACCTCCGCGCGCGCCGTGCCTGTAAAAAGAATCTGGTCGCCAAGGAAAGTTTCTATCATAATGCGGAATTCTTCTGAATAATGGTCAATAGCGCCGCGCTCGTTGTCCCAGTAAATAATCTGGTTTGAAAAACCTTTTGTAATGCGCGGAAGATTCCCGGAATTCCGGCTGAAAGAGCCTTGAGCCGGACTTTCAAAATATAGTTTATAAAAGATGCTGATTTTGTTCAGAACTTTTCCGTTTTCGCCGGTTTCGTCGCCAAGATATTCGTAGTCCGCCGAAAAAGGAACTTTAAACGGCTTTTGAATATTGAAAGTCCTGCGCATATCGTGCGCCTCATGCCCTTCCGCCTGCCATTTGTCGCCAGGTTTTATAGCATAACCGGGAAAAACAGGAACATCGCGAACGGTCGGCATAAAATAGATGTCGTCAATTTTATATTTTCCGTTTGAATCGCGCGTAAAAACGCTTTTGTATTCCTCGCCCCAGCTGTAATTTTCTGAAAAAATGCCGTTTTGAGTTGTGGCGTTTTCTGTAGTCATAAAAACCGCGGAGCATATTCCTGAGCCATCCGGCAGAACATCCGTAATTTCGCTTGAGATTCTGTTCAGGATTACAGATTTATGATTTAACATTCCGTTCAGGTAGACATTTTCGTCTACAGTTGAAATAATGCGGCTTTTGTCGTTTTTGTGAAATTTGAATTCAAGCAATGTCGGATTCTGATTTTCCGTCTGGGAAAACACAGAAAAGGCAATGCAGCATAAGACTGCGCATAAAACAGTTTTTTTCATAGAACCTCACTTACAAGTTTGATTATCGGCGGAAAAAACAAAATGATGAAAAAGATTCTTACGCGGGATTGGAGGGGAACGCCGAAGGCGTTTTGCGAAGCAATGAGGCGGACAGCCGGAACCCCGGAAAGCCCGTTGCTGAAAAAATTTGCGTCCTGAAAAGAAAAAAAATGAAAATCACTTCAGTTTTTGATTTTATTCTGCTATTTAATTTTATGGAAGAACTTGTAAAACTTGATGCGGATGATTTTTGCCCGGATGATCCGGCGGCGCAGGCGGCTCTGGAAAATTTCGGAATAAAGTACCTTTTTCCGTGGCAAAGGCTGGTCGTGGGAAATATTATGGATTCCTATTTTTCCGCTAAAAAACGCGGAGATGAGGAAGGACTTTTAGACTGCGATGGAAAACAAATCGTGCTGCTTCCGACCGGGGCAGGAAAATCTCTGTGCTTTCAGATTCCGGCAATTTTAATGGAAGGCCCGACGCTCGTAATCTATCCGCTGCTTGCCCTGATGGGCGACCAGTACAGACGGATGTCCGAAGGCGGAATAAAAGCCGCGATTTTCAGGGGCGGGCAAACAGCTGAAGAGCGCGATGAAAATTTCAGGCTTCTGGATGGCGGCGCAAAAATAATAATTGCAAATCCGGAAATTCTTTCGGACGAAACTGACCGGAAGGCTGAAAGAATACGGAATTTCCCATATCGCGATTGATGAGGCGCACTGCGTCAGCGAATGGGGCGATACGTTCAGACCGGCATATCTGGAGCTTGGAAAGATTTTAAGGACTCTGGATGTTCCGGTTGTAACGGCTTTTACGGCGACAGCATCGCCGGAAGTTCTCGCAAGAATCTCCGATGTGCTTTTTAACGGAGAGGCGCATATCGTAAGAAGCGAAAGCGACCGCCCTAACATACATTATTATGTAAAAAAAGTTGCGTCCAAGAAGGCGGCGGCGCTTGTTCTTGCAAAGACGGAGGCGCGCCCTATGATTATTTTTTGCGGAACAAGAAGCCGCACTGAAGACATGGCGCAGGAGCTGAACACAGCGTTTGGAGCGGAAACCGCGAAATTTTATCACGCAGGAATGGAGCGCGGGGAAAAGACTAAGATTGAAGAATGGTTTTTCAGCCGGAAAGATGCGGTTTTGTGCGCGACCTGCGCATACGGAATGGGAGTGGACAAAAAGGACATTCATACGGTGGTTCACCTTGATCCGCCGCAAACCGCGGAAGCGTATATTCAGGAAGCCGGACGCGGCGGCCGGGATGGAAGCGTGGCGAACGCGATTCTTCTGTGGAATTTTGAAGATTCCTTAAGGTTTGCGGAATTTCCTTCTGGAAGCAGAAAGGCGGCGCTCAGGGAATTCGCCGGGACAAAGAGTTGCAGGCGGCAGGTTTTGCTGGATGCACTTGGGGCGGAACAGGCGGTCTGCAGCGGCTGCGATATTTGCCGCGGAAAAGCGTTTTTAAAAACTGATTCTTACCGCCATGAAAAAAACAGTGAGAGTAAGACTTCAGGAAAAAAATCCTTAAGATGTTCCGGAGAGAGCGGAATTTCCAGCCGTTTCTATGAAAATTTTCCTGTAAGAATAAAAATTGCGCAGAAAATTTCAGATTTTCACAAAGTTTCGAGCCGTCACTTTGTTGAAAAAGATATGCCTTCCGGAAATGTAGCGGACGATGAAGAGATTGCGTTCAGGCTGATTGAACTTAGCGAAAAATATTTTACAAGGGAAAGTTTTGAAAAATTCTACACGAAATTTATGAACCGGATAACCATTCCTTTTACAGGAGTCAATATATGGAACCACGAAAATTTTTGCCTAGTCATGGAATCCCTGCTGTCATCAAAAAAAATTGAAATCTGCGGCTGGCCGTGGAAAGGAAGGCTGAAAATACGGGAAAAGCCGGAAAATCATGATAAAAAAGAAAAGCAAAGGCGGTTCAGCAGAAAAATCAGGTTTTTCAGGATTCCAAGAATTGCTTTTTTTATTTTTCGCCGGAAGACTTGTCATCTTCGCCGGCGGATTGAGAAGATGACTCCGATTTTTCTGTCTGTTCCTTAGGTTGCTGAGGCGCCGCTTTTTTTGCATTTTTCTTCTTTCCTTTTGGCGGTCTTTTTTTGTAATTACATACAAAAGAGCAAAAATTCATAAAAAGAATGACAACCACCGCCGTTCCAATAACATACGGATTTGTTAGCACCTGCTTTAAAATTGGCAAAAGTTCAGAAATTTTCATATTTTTTTATCGGCTGATTGAATGCCGTTTTTTACAAATAAAAAAAAATGAATCTGATTGAACTATTTTCCCTTAATTTTTATAATTGCAATATGATTGGAATTATTGATTACAACGCTGGAAATATAACAAGCGTGGCGCGGGCGCTAAAGTTTTTGAATGCAGAATTTACGCTTTCAAAAAAGCCTGCCGACCTGGAAAAATGCGATAAAATTATTTTTCCCGGAGTTGGCGACGCCGCGTATGCCATGGAACAGCTGAAAAAGACAGGTTTTGATACATTTATTAAAGATTTTGTAAAAAGCGGAAAAAAACTTGCGGGTTTTTGTCTTGGCGCGCAGATAATCTTTGATTTTTCAGAGGAAGGAAACACTGATTGCCTTGGACTTATACCCGGAAAAATAAGACATTTCAAAAATCTGTGGAAGGAAGAAGACAAAAATCCTGACGAAAAATTAAAATGCCCCCACATGGGCTGGAACGACTTGAGCTACACGAACGGCGGCTCTTCGCTTTTTGAGAAAATTCCAGAACATTCTGATTTTTATTTTGTCCATTCGTATGTAATCTGTCCGGAAGACAAATCTGTTATCAAGGCAACCTGCGACTACGGCGTAAAAGTTCCATCATGCATTGAAAAAGACAATATAACTGTTTTTCAGTTTCACCCTGAAAAATCAGGTGAACGAGGTCTTCAGATTCTGAAAAATTTTGCGGGAGAATAATAATGCTGAAAAAAAGAATAATAGTTTGCCTTGACGTAAAGGACGGCCGAACCACAAAAGGTGTAAAATTCCTTAACAACGTAGATATCGGAGATCCTGTTGAAATGGCGGCAGAATATTACAGGCAGGGCGTTGACGAGCTTGTTTTTTACGATATTATCGCTTCCGCGCGTGGACGCGGCCCGATTCTTGACCTTATATCAAAAGTCGCAGGCCAGGTTTTCATTCCGTTTTGCGTAGGCGGTGGAATCAATACAATAGATGACATAAGGCAGACAATTCTTGCGGGCGCTGAAAAAGTAAGTCTGAACAGTCCTGCCGTAAAAAATCCTGACCTGATAAAAGAAGGCGCAAGGATTTTCGGTTCACAATGCATAGTTCTTGGAATGGATGTAAAAAAAGATTCCACAAAACCGAGCGGCTACGGAACAACAATCCACGGCGGACGCATAGAAACAGGGTTGGACGCCAGAGAATGGGCGGTCAGAGCAGTTGAGCTTGGCGCAGGGGAAATTGTATTAAACTCAATGGATGCAGACGGAACAAAGGACGGTTACGACGTTCAGCTTACAAGAATGATTTCAGAGGCTGTTTCCGTTCCTGTAATCGCTTCAGGCGGAGCCGGAACTCCGGAGCACATGGCAAAAGTCCTGTCTGACGGCAAGGCGGATGCAGCCCTGATAGCAACAATGGTCCATTCCGGACAGTACACTGTAAATTCCATTAAAGATACATTAAAAAATGAAGGAATTCCTGTCCGGATATAAATTTTAACTTTTAATGCCGAAGTTTTTCTAGCAGATTGAATAGCGGGCTCGGCTTGTTTCTGTCTCAAATACGTCTATTGCCCAGAGCCACGGCTCTTTTTTAGCAGGATTATAGGAAAGGTCAACGCCTTCATTTTTTACAAGCTCAATAATCCGGGTAAAAATGTATGCCGCAATGCGTTCCGCGCTCGGATTCTGCTCAAAAACCGGCATATCGTTCAAGTTTGTATGGTCAAGTTTTTTACAGACTTCACGAAGGGCTTTTTTTAAGGCAGAAAAATCCATCAGCATACCGCCTTCATTCAATTTTTCACCGCGGACATGGGCATAAACTTTATAATTATGTCCGTGAAGATTTTCACATTTTCCATTGTAATCGCGCAAAAAATGCGCTGCGGCAAATCAGCCGTAACCCTGACTTCATACATATTCATTTACTCTTCAATTTCCGGAATTCTTCGTTTTAATTCAGCCATAAACTGATCACCTGTAACGCCTTCCCTGAGGCAGGCAAAAAGGCAGTTGTCCCCGGCGACAGTTCCCAGAATCTCATCCATATTCATATTATCAAGCGCATTGGAAACTGTATTTGCATGGCCTGGAAAAGTCTTTACGACAACAATATTTCCGCTCCAGTCAATGCTTACGTATCCGCGCAAGAAATCCTGAATATAAATCATTTCAGACTCCTGGCGTTCATCATCGCCCGGCAACGTGTAGACATAGCCGGTATTACCGTCCGCAATTTTTCCAACTTTCAGTAGCTTCAAGTCGCGGGAAAGAGTCGCCTGGGTAACTTCAAATCCTTCTTTTTCAAGGTAAGCAAGAAGAGAATCCTGACTTTCTATACGGTAATTTTTTATAAGCTTTCTGATTGTCTTTAAGCGGGTAAGACGTTCCTTCACATTTGCCTCTATGCTGTAAGCGTATATTTATGCAACATTATAAATAAATATTCATTTTAAGGCAACAATTTGAAAGCAAGTTGCAGTAAACATGCAGCAACGTACTAACGCGGGGTTTACAAGGAATCAATAAAATCCGAGCTTAAGCACAGCAAGCTGAAATCTTGAATAAAGAAACTGTAGTCTCGCGAACTCCGCCTCATCCTTTTGCGCCAGAAAATCTGATTCTGACAAGCGGCCGAGAGCCATAAGATTTTTATATGATTCAAGACGCTTTTCTTCAAGCTCCAGAAGTTTTTCCTTATGCAGGACAGAATCCTCGCAAAGCTTTAAAGCGGCCGCCCTGGATTTTTTAGAATATTCCTGGCTTCTGATAATTTTTGCTTTTTCAAGTTGATACAGTTTATCCGACAATGCATATTTATTCATTTCTGAAATATTTAAAACATCCGGAAAACACGGAATTTTAAAAGAAAGAGTGAACGACCAGCCGGGATTTTCAAACGACAGAAACTCATTTTGACTATATCTGCTGGTTACGGAAAACCCGGCTGTCAAAAAACTAAGTGCCGACTTAAAAGAAATCGCGCTCTTCATGCAATCTGTTTCCATCTGAAGAAATTCCGCCTCATCTGAAAAAAAAGTTTCTTTTCGCCCGGAAACAAGATTCTCGCAAAAAACTACAAATTTTTCAAAGGAAATTGTATCATTCGGAAGATTTTCACCGAACTCAAAGATTTTTTGTTCAAACGAGACTAAAGAAACCCGGCAATTATGCTGGTCGTTTATCAAATCCCGGAATTTTGAATACTGCTCGCTCAATTCAATGCTAGTGATTTTTCCCAAAGCAAAAAGTTTTTCACAGTCTTCGTTCAGTTTTTCAAAAAACGCAAGCCGCCTTTCATTCAGAAAAATCAAATCACGATAGTAAACCGCATTTCCTACGGCAGAAACAAAGTCCTTTGTGCCGGCTGAAATTGCGTTGTAAAAAACCAGCGAGGCAAGATGCTTTTTTTTGCGGTAATAATTCTTGGCAAAATCATCAGCGGCCGCAACCATTGTTTTATTGAACGCGAGCGGCAAGCGCAGCACAAGCGACTGCGACATGGAATTTGAAAAATCGTTTGTATCTTCTGTAAATATAAAGTTATATCCTGATTCCAAAGATATTGAAGCAAGCCCTGGTAATTCCTGAGAAAAACCAACGGACGGCGAAGCAAATATAGTTTCCCATCCGTCCGCCATGTCACCTGAAATTTTCCCATCGGAACCAAAATAGAGTCTTGGCGCATAAAAATGCCTGTATTTTTTTGCCTCAAGAGACATGACAGATTGACTGAGCCTGGCGATTTGAAAAAAATCGAGTTTTTCAAAAGAAATTTCTTCCGGCAGAAAGCAAAAAAACCAGAATATGCTGAAAAAAATATACGAATACAAGAAAAAACCTTTTTTTCATACTGTAAAATCCAGTTTTTTTAAAAGAAAATACAGCAGGGTCTGATTTTCCAAGACAATCCTTGCATTTACCTCAAAACCAGGCTTTATCTGGTAACACAAGCCCCGTTTGTCCTTCAGCTCCATTGAGTCCGCAAATGCGTAAACAGTAAAATACAAAAATCCGGAATCAGAAAGTTCAGAATCAGGCTGAATCACATTCAACTCACCATCAATTCCTTTAAATTCCGAATAAGGGAATGCCGGAAACCTTAGTTTTACTTTTTGACCTTTTTTCAGTTTTCCCATGCTTTCCGCCGGAACATGAAGCTCTATCCTGCAGTTTTTGTCCGCAGAAGGAACAATATTCAAAACCTGCTGGTCGGAAAAAAGATAATCGCCTACGTTCAGCGATGATTTTTCCTGAACGAATCCGTCCACCGGAGAAACCAGCGTAAGATTTTTCAGAGCCTCGTTCACCTGCACAAACTGTTTCTGAAGCTCCTCACGCTCAAGTTTCAATGAGTCTATCTCCTGTTTCAGTGAACTGTAAAATCCGGCGCAAAACTGCTCGTATTCCATAACGGAAACAGAATATTCATATTTTTTTTCTTCAATTTCGCTTGCGGTAGTCGAACTGTCAGGAAGCGCGATTTCCTTTGCAAGAAGCTCCCCGGTCCTGGCAATTCTTGCATTCAGGAGTTTTCTTTCCGCGGCAAAAGAGTTGAACCTTGCCCGAATTGTGCCGTTTTCAGTTTCAATGCTCTCTGATTTTTTTTCATAACCCTCCAAAAGAGCGCCCAAACCATTTAGTTTAGCGCAATTTTCTTCAAGCTGAATTTCAACAGATTTTTTCTGAGCCAAAAGGCTGTCATTTTTTATTGAGAGCAATTTTTCCCCTGCCCTTACAAAATCTCCCGGCTTATAAAAAAGAAATTCAATTTCCCCGGAAGAAATATTATTGACTGTGGAAATGTTCGTCGCGGGCCTTACAATTCCATCGGCCTTTACAACATCATCAATTTTTCCAAAACAAACAAAAGATATAATTCCGGCAGCGATTCCGCAAACAATCCATATAACTGAATGAAGATACCAAGGCTCTTCCTTGCATAAAACCTGGCTCATTCCATTCAGCATTTCAGACGGATAAACTACAAATCTTTTCATAAATCAAAAACCTCTTGACTAAAGTCCATTTTGGGCAGTCCACATCTGATAATACTTGCCTTTCCGCAAAAGCAGCTCCTCATGCTTTCCGGATTCAACCACAGAACCTCTGTCAAAAACAAAAATCCTGTCGCAATCCTTGATTGTCGAAAGTCTATGGGCAACAATAATCATGGTGCATTCGGCACAGCATTTATCAATTGTTTCCATTATTCCTCGTTCTGAAATGCTGTCCAGACTGGCAGTCGCCTCGTCCAGAATCATCAATTTAGGTTTTCTTAGCAAAACTCTGGCTAGCGCGATTCTCTGACGTTCTCCACCAGACAATGAAGCGCCGCGTTCGCCAACCGTTGTTTTATACCTGTAGTCCAGCCGTGAGATAAACTCATGAGCCTGAGCCTCTTTTGCCGCCTGGACAATTTCTGCCATGGAAAAACCGCCGTTTCCCCACTGAATATTTTCCGCGACAGACCCGCTGAACAGCAGAGATTCCTGAGGCACATAACCAATGCAATTTCTGTAAGAAACTGTATCAACATCAGACAAATAAAAACCATCCACAGAAATATTTCCGGAATCAATCTGATAGAATTTCATAAGAAGCTTGGTCATCGTGGACTTTCCTGAACCGCTTGAACCAACAAACGCGACATGCTCCCCGGCTTTTATGCTCAGACTTACATCCTTAAGCGCAGTTCCACGGGTTCCATACGAAAAAGATATATTATCAACGCATATATCACCTTTAAGATTTTCAACTTTGAAAGCTCAAGTCCATCTTCGCTTTCCTCCGGCATATCAAGGACTTCGCTCAGTCTGTCAGAAGAAATCACCGCCTGCTGAATGCTTTCCTGCAATGTCAAAAGCCTTGCCAAAGGTCCAAGAAAGTATCCTGACAACGTTACAAAAGATATAAGCTGCCCTAAGGACATAGTTCCCTTGAAAATCAAGAGACTCCCAATCCAGTAAACAGCCAGTGTTCCTGTGTTGGAAACAAGATTCTGAAGGGCATTTTCGCAGTTAGACATTGTTCCCAATGAAATGCTTTTCCTTACGCACTCCGAAACTTTTTCTTCAAGTTTTCTGGCTGCCTCTTTTTCCGCCGCCAGCGCTTTTATTGTTCCAATTCCATTTACGCTTTCCACAAGAACCGCCTGTTTTTCCGCCTCAAGAACAGACAGATACTTGAGTTTTTTTCTGAACGGTTTTACAAAGCACCAGACAATAACCGCGGACACAGCGACAGGAATCATTGAGACCCACAAAAGTTCCGCCCCGAACGCAAAAAGGAAAATTCCGCCGACAACCAGCATACAGGAATCAATCGCGACAGATAATGTCATACTTGAAATTGTCTGCCGGACAGTAGCCGTATCTCCGATGCGCGAAATAATTTCACCGGTTTTACGGCTGGTAAAAAACTTCATGGGAAGGCGAAGAATATGACTGAAATAATCATTGACCAGAACCAAATCTATCTTGTTGCCAAGGAAATTCATAAGCTGATTTCTTGAAAATTCAGTGAGCACCTGAAAAAAAATCACAAAAAGATATGCGACAGAACACAAGGCGAGCGTGTTTTCCAATCCTGAGTAAAGCACATCATCTATTAAAAACCTGAAATAAAAGGCAGAAGCCGCGCCAAGAATACTCAAGAGCAAGCCGGCCGCAAAACATTCTACAATGCTTTTCTTATGAGGTTTCAATAAATATGAAAACCTTGCAAGCAATCCCCGGGTTTCTCTGGTACGCTGAAATTTCTGCTCCGGCTCAACAAGAAAATAAACTCCTGTCCATTTTCTGCAGAATGAAACCCAATCAACGTGGCTTATTCCTTCGTCAGGATCAGCGACAATAACTTTTTTGCCTTTTCTGCCGTAAACAACCACGTAATGATCAATAACGTCTTTTTTCACATGGCAAATAACCGGAAAAGGAACATTTTCAAGAGATTTTTCCTCGCTGATAATTCCGCGGCAGGACATTCCCAGCGCAGAAGCACCTTTCACAAGCCCGAATCCACTTGTGCCAAAACAATCCGTCCCGGAAAAATACCGGATTCTGCTTATGGAAATCCTTTTTCCATAATATTCAGCAATACTCGCAAGACAGGCGGCGCCGCAATCCGTTTCATCATGCTGTTTTACAAGAACATACTTTTTCATAAATCAAACCTGAAATTCCAGAATTTTCAAAAGCGCATTTTTTGCGGGCGCCTTATACCGATTAAGCGATAACTTCATTCAAAACCTCTTTTAACCCAGACTTTTTTCTATAAACAACTGAATCAAATGGAACTGTGTGTTTTAATTTTTCAACGCCATAACCAGAATTCATGTCAAACCTCCAGCCAGACTTATTTATATCAATCCAGTCCCTTTCGCTTTCCATCTGAAAAGTCTGCCATTCGCGCGGCTTACCAGTTTTATACAGAATCTGAACAGAATCCTTGGCAACGCGCTCCAGTTCCATCAGAAAACTGCATGGATTAAGAACAGATTCCCATGCGCCGCAAACAATCACAGAATCAAAACTTTCGTCCGCAAACGAAAAACACTCTGGACGAACAACAATGCCGTCATCAGACTCCTCCAGAACAGAAACAAACTTAAAGTTTTCGGGAAAAACATCATCTTCAGGAATAAAATTTCCTGTAACCACAAGATTTTTTTTACGCCGCTCAAAATCACTCATCGCGCCGTAAATGCAGGTAAAAGCAATGCGCTCCTCTTCCGCCGCATGGATTTTTTCAACATCATTCGCTTTTTTGTACGCAGAAAGAATTTTTCGCACGTTTTTTTCGTAGGCAATATTGATAAATGGAATCCTTTCCTGCAAAATCAGCCTGTAAAAATAAAGATGTGATTTTACACAACGTTTCCAAGTCCATTTTCTTGCAGTCAGCGCGGCATTTTCACGCAGCAGCCCAAGTTTAGGTAAATCCAGAATAGCGTTCCTCAGGACACCAGTCATTTCATGGGCATTTCCCGGAAGCCCGATGCAATTACGTCCGGGCTCAGCATATTCATCCATTCCCAAGCCTGTTGTAACCAGCAGAAGCGCGCCTGAAGCCATAGCCTCAAGTCCGGAAAGCCCGAATGGTTCGTACCGGCTTGGCATAACAACAATATCCGCATCCGCATAAGCTTCGATAAGTTCGTCACCTTCAAGAAATTCCGGTTTATTGAACAGGGAAAGATCCATTCCTACATCAATCTGCCCTCGCCCGTAAAGAAAATATTCAACCGAATTCCGTTTTTTAAATTGAGGTCCAAGCTGGTTCACCGCATATATAAAATCATTCACACCTTTCTGAACATTTTCAAACCGCCCGAAATAACACACGCGGATTTTTCCATCATTGCGGAAATTTCTATGAAATTTTTCAGTCCTGAGACCAAGCGGAAGAACAACAGCCGACTTCAAGTTGCCGGCGTTTTTTTCAACGCATTTTGCAGAAAATTCCGAATATGCCGCGACAACGGCGCTATTCTCAATCGCGCAACGTTCAACTTTAACTTCCTGAAAATACAGGTCATCAAGATAGCTTGTGGCAATCAAATCTGTAAAAATCAGGTGCGAAGAATAAAAAACATTTTTTTCAAACCTGAACGGCATATAAGTCTGACGGTCGTTGCAATGAATTACGTCCGGCCTGAAAGCCTGAAGAAGCGGCTCCAGCTGTTTTCTAAGGCTAGCCGCAGATTCCAAGATTCTTGCCTCCGGCGTAAAGGCATCAAAAATCTGTTCAGGCTCAAAGACATAGTCAACAGTCTCGTCGGGAAGCGGAATTCTTTCATCAGAAAGATGAAAATAGACACATTTTACGTCACAATATTTTCTAAGTTCCCGAACGTATTCCCGGGTAAAAGTTCCAAGCCCGCCAAAAAGTAAGCCGGGATGCTCGGAAGTTACAAATAGGACTCTCATTTTTTAACCTCTTCATATTTAACGCAAAAAAAAGTCAAAAAATGAAATGAATTACAAAAAAAAAATTTATTTTTTTCCGGCCTACGCTGAAAAACATCCGTAAATTTTTCCGCAACATTAAAATGTAAAAAAACTCGGTATCTGGACTATTAAAAACAGATGCGGACTTTCTATAAATTCAACAAAAAAAATCTCGACATTCGGGCTATTTAAATATATCATCTATCAATCTGTTTAATAATGCACGAATATGAAATCTGAAATACAAATAACAAATGGATCGCTTTTAAAAAATATTCTATTGTTCAGTGTTCCGCTGGCTTTTACAAATCTTCTGCAAATCCTTTTTAATATGGCGGACTCTTCCGTTGTCGGACGATTTGCCGGTGCACTCGCGCTCGGCGCAGTAGGCTCGGACGGCCAGCTGTGCTTTCTGTGCTCCGGACTTTTGATTGGTATCGGCGGCGGTGTAAATGTCCTTGTAGCCTTTTACATAGGGCAGGACAATAAAAAAGAGCTTAATGAAATGGTTCATACGGCTGTAGTTTTCTGCCTTATTTCTGGAATTGCAATAATGATTATGGGCTGGATTTCGGCAAGGCCAGTTCTACAGATAATGAAGACAAAGCCTGAGCTTATGGACGGCGCGATTCTTTATTTCAGAATTTATCTTCTTTCTATGCCGGCCATGGCTTTGTATAATTTTGGAAACGCAGTTTTAAGCGCCTATGGAAACACAAAACTTCCGCTGATTTTTCTGGCTCTCGCAGGAATTGCAAATGTTTTTCTTGACCTGCTTCTTGTTATTGTTTTTAAGATGAGCGTAGCCGGAGTCGCAATCGCAACAGTTGTCGCGCAGTATATTTCGTGCATACTTACGGTTCGGGCGACATTCAGAAGCATTGAAAATATTAATTTTGACAGAAGAATTTTTAATCTCAATGTCCATAAGACAATGCAGCTGATAAAAATCGGAATTCCGGCAGGGCTTCAAAACGTTGTGTTTGCGGTGGCGAACCTTTTTATACAGGCGGGCGTAAATTCATTTGACGCGCTGATGGTCGCAGGAAACGCAGCCACCATGAACGGCGATAATCTTGTATACAATATAATGGCGGCATTTTATACGGCCGGGGCAACTTTTATAGGTCAAAACTACGGCGCGCATAAAAAATCAAGAATTTTAAAATCATATTTTATAAGCACTGGATATGCTTTTCTGGTAGGAATTACATTTGGAATCATTCTCTACGTTTTTGGACATCAGTTCCTTGGACTTTTCACAACAGACAGCACGGTCGTTGACTACGCAATGAAAAAGTTCCGTATTATGACGTTCAGTTTTGGAATTTCCGCATTTATGGACGGAGCGATTGCTGCGAACCGCGGCCTAGGAAAGACATTTGTTCCTTCTATTTTTGTATTTATAGGCTCGTGCTTTTTCCGCATTATCTGGATTTATACTATTTTTGCGCATTTCCGTACAATCGAAAGCCTTTTTCTATTGTATCCGGCAAGCTGGTTCATTACAGCAGTATTTGAAACAGTTTATTTTATATCAACGTACAGAAAAGAAACAAAAGAACTTCTGTAAGCTGAAAACCAACCTGAAAAGACATAAAAATAAGGCGGCTTAGATTTTCTAAACCGCCTTAAGACTTTTTATAACAGCTCAATAACTATTTTTTTAAGTATTCCACAACAAGCCCGCCCATTTTCTTTGTGCCAGCAAGTTTTCCGGCGGCTTTTACTTCCGCGATGTGCGAGCCGGCAATATCACCAGTTCTCCATCCGTCATCAAGAACGGCATTCACGGCGTTTTCAATAGCCTTAGCCTCTTCCTCAAGATTAAAACTGTAGCGCAAAAGCATTGCGGCAGAAAGAATTGTAGCCAAAGGATTAGCCAAATCTTTTCCGGCAATATCAGGCGCAGAACCATGAATCGGCTCGTAGAGTCCAGGACCAGTTCCGTCGCCCAAAGAAGCAGAAGCCAGCATACCGATAGAACCTGTAATCTGGCTTGCCTCGTCAGAAAGAATATCACCGAACATATTGCTTGTTGCAATAACGTCAAACTGGCGTGGATTTCGGACCATCTGCATAGATGCGTTGTCAATATAAAGATAAGAAAGAGTTACTTCCGGATAATCTTTTTTTACATCTTCCGCGACACGACGCCAAAGCTGGCTGGAATTCAAGATGTTCGCCTTGTCAACAACGCACAATCTCTTCTGGCGTTTCATAGCGTATTCAAAGCCCATGCGCACAATTCTTTCAATTTCCGGGCGTGTATATTTTTCAGTGTCCCAAGCGGTATTTCCATCTTCAGAAGTTCCACGCTCACCAAAATAAATACCGCCGGTCAATTCGCGGACGATAAGAATATCAAGACCATCACCTACGATTTCGTCTTTAAGCGGACAGGCATCTTTAAGCTGCTTCCACATTACAGCAGGGCGAAGATTTGCAAAAACCTTCATTCCGCCGCGAAGACCAAGCAAAGCCTTTTCTGGACGGATTTCTGAAGGAAGATTGTCCCATTTCGGACCGCCAACAGCGCCGAGCAAAGCCGCGTCTGATTCAAGACAAATGTCAAGCTGCTCCTGCGGAAGAGGTTTTCCAAATTTATCAATAGCGCATCCGCCAGCAATAACATTTGTGTAATTCCATTTGTGTCCGTATTTTGCAGCGACCGCATCCAGAACATTCACAGCTTCTGCAACAACATCAGGTCCGATTCCGTCACCGGGAATCAAAGCAATAGTCTTTTCCATTTATGTACCTCTAAAAATTATTTTCAAAACATAATCAGTTTAATGAATTGCAATGCGATGTTCAAATAAAAAAATTATCAGGCTTAATTTCGAGTTTTTTTTACAAATTACGAAAGAACGCTTTCGGCATATTTCCAATTTGCTCAGATGGATTTGGCTCGCGCTACGCTTGTATTAATTCGGGTGCTCCGCACTTTAATTAATTCAATCGCCAAAAATCTTCACAAATTGCAAATCTGCCTGTGCTTTTATTCTTTTTACAAAAAAACTCGATATTCAACCTATCAGTTTGAACCGCTTCCAAGAAATTCCCTTACCTTTTTTATCATTTTTGTTCCGGTTTTCCGGCCTTCCTGATAGACGCGTTCCAGCTCAGCCGGATTTTTTTCAATGCGGCTTATTCCAAGAGATTCTTCCGGGCAGATTACAAGAACTTCGCCTCTGTCAGCCTTGTCAAAACAATATTTAGTTTCTTCGTTGTAAACTTCGTGGCGGTTAGCCATCGCCTCTACAAGATGCGGATATTTTTTCAGCATAATTTTTATAAGCGGCATAGCGCCGGCAGGCTTTTTTACAAATCGCGCGGCTGCGTAAGAATAACAACATTCCGGTCGTAACCGATGCTTTCCATAAAACGTAGCGGCACAGAATCCGTCATTCCTCCGTCCAGAAGAGTATATCCGTCAATTTTCACAGGCTTTGAGACAAGCGGCATACTGGCGCTGGCGCGCATCCACGTAAGATCGTGGGCATCGCAAGTCTCAAGCTTTTTGTACACAGACTTTCCAGAAACAGCATCGCTTGCGACAATATAAAACTGCATAGGATTTTTTCTGTACGTTTCAACATCGTAAATATCAAGCCTGTTAGGAATCTGATTGTAACAAAAATCAGCGCCGTACATATCGCCGGTTAAAAAAAGAGAACGAAAACTGCAGTAACGCCAGTCATGAGAAAAACGCTTGTTGTAGCGGATTGCCCTTCCAGGCTGCCTGGACTTATAATTGCATCCAAAAGTCGCGCCTGCGCTGACGCCAATAGCTCCGTCAAAATCAATTCCGTTTTCCATAAAAACATCAAGCACGCCGGATGTAAACATTCCGCGCATTGCTCCGCCTTCCAAAACAAGCCCTTTTTTCAAAATCCGCTCCTATAGCTTTATCAGCTCAGTTTTATTTACCCAAATGTTTTTCAATATCGTTTATAAGTTTGTACTCAAAAGAATCGCATAGCGCAAGCCAGCTGGCTTCCATAACGTCACTGCTAACGCCTACGGTCGTCCATGTACTCTTGCCGTCGCTTGATTCTATCAAAACGCGGACTTTTGCGGCAGTAGCGCTTTTTCCGTCCAGAACGCGGACTTTATAGTCTGTAAGACGGATCTGGTTCACTGCTGGATAAAGCGGCTCAACGCCTTTCGGAGAGCAATATCCAGAGCATTTACCGGACCATCGCCCTCGCCGGCAGTAACTTCAATCTGTCCTTCAACTTCAACCTTTATCTGCGCGCAGGCACAAACGCCTTCTTCCGGCCGTGGATTTACGCCGTTTGTCTGATAATAATGCAGCGTAAAAAACGGCTTGTAGCGGCCAATAACTTTTCTTGCAAGAAGCTCAAACGAGCCGTCCGCGCCTTCAAACTGGTAGCCTTCAAACTCCAGTTCCTTCATCTTTGCCACAAGCTCCGCGACCTGAGGCGAAGACTTTGTGATGGAAGGGTCGATTTTTTGAATTTTCTCAATTATTGTAGAACGTCCGGCAACCTCGCTCATAAGGAAAACCCGTTCGTTTCCAACAGAATCCGGTGAAATATGCTCGTACGCCTCCGGATTTTTCAAAACCGCGTCTATATGCATACCAGCCTTATGGCTGAACGCCGCTCCGCCTACAAAAGGAAGCTGAGGATCAAGCGCGATGTTCGTGATTTCTGCCACACGTTTTGCAATGGAAGTAAGATTTTTTATCTTGTCATCTTCTATACATTTATAGCCGAGTTTTAACTGCAAGTCTGGAATTATGCACGAAAGGTTTGCGTTGCCTGTACGTTCTCCAAAACCCAGGAAAGTTCCCTGAACATGACGGGCGCCTGCCTCCACCGCAATCAGGCTGTTCGCAACCGCAAGACCGCAGTCGTTGTGAGTATGAATTCCTATAACCGCGCGGCCGCCAATCCTTTCAACCGCCGCCCTGACCGCCTTTTCGCAGTCTTTAAGCATACAGCCGCCTTTAGTCTCACACAAAGCCAAAGTCTCCGCACCGCCTTCAACAGCCGCTTCAAGAGATTTCAGCGCATATTCCGGGTCATCCTGAAAACCTGTAAAAAAATGCTCCGCATCATAGACAACGCGCTTTCCCTGTTCCTTTAAAAAAGCGCAGGTATCGCGAATCATGGCAAGATTTTCTTCCAGCGTAGTCTTTATAATATCAGTAACCTGAAAAGTCCAGCTCTTTCCAAAAATAACAACCCATTCAGTTCCGGCCGCAATCAGACTCTGAAGGTTCACATCTTCCGCGCATTTTATGTCTTTACGGCGTGTTGAACCAAATGCGGCAAGTTTTGAAGTCTTAAGCTGTATTTTTTTCATTTCCTGAAAAAATTCCATATCTTTCGGATTTGAACCGGGATTACCAGCCTCAATCAAACCAATTCCAAGCTCATCAAGCGCCTGGCAAATGTGAATTTTATCCTGAACCGAAAAACTAATTCCCTCACCCTGCGCTCCGTCACGCAAAGTGCTGTCAAGAATCTCAACTTTCATATCTGCCATAAAAAACCTCTTGCCAAACTAAAAATACCCCGAACTTCAAACTGAGAGCATTAAAGGGTATGCTCCAATTATACACGAAACAGGCTTTTAAACTCAATTATCAGTGAAAAAATCTAGTTTCAAAAAATATGAATGCCTCCGCGAATCATTTTACCCCAGAGGTTTTTATTTATTTTTCCGAAATAAAAAATATATGTTATAATCAAGGCATGATTATTGATTCACACGTTCACTTTGGAAAAAGTCTGGGCTATTCAATGCCCCAAAAAGATGTGCTGACCGCAATGGAAAGGTACGGCATAAGCAAAATAATCGTTTCCAGCGTTTCGTCTGTTGAAACCGATACTGAGCACAGAATATTGCCCGAAGACCAGCAGGTTCCGATGATTCAGACTGCAAAAGACACAATCGACTTCGCAAAATCAAATTCAGGCTCGGTTTTTGCGGCGATATGGGTAAAACCTCAGCTTGAGCAGCCTTCAGCGGAACTGGAATACCTTCTGAAAATCCATCAGCAGTACGTAAAAGCAATAAAAATTCATCCGTTTTATTCCTCGCTAGAATTTGACAGTCCTAAAATAGAACCATACATTGAACTCGCAGAACGCCTTGAGCTGCCTGTAATAGTCCACACCGCAAACGACGGATTTTCAGAATGCCGGAAAGTATACAACATGGCAAAAAGACATCCGCACGTAAAATTTGTAATGGCGCACCTTGGGCTTGAGACAGACCACGAGGAAGCGATTGATATATGCGCAAAACTTCCTAACCTTTTCGGCGACACCGCGTGGGTTTCATACGACAAGGCAATCAAATTTATAAAAAAAGCCGGAAGCGAAAAACTTTTGTTCGGTTCAGACATGCCGATTGATGGCGTTGACACTTATGCGCACAACAAAACAGGCGACCGTTCGATTTATCAGGATTATTTTTATGGGCTGGAAAAAATGATTTCCGCAGATTCGTTTGAAAAAATAATGTGGAAAAACGCGGAAAATTTCTTCAAGCTGTAAAAAACTATTTTTTCCAGGCATCGTACTTATCGCACTCAAGAATCTTCTGCGCGTTTTTAATCCTTTCCTCAGACGGGCTTGGTGTATCCTTTAAAACGTAATCCATGCCCAAATCCTTATACTTGGCAGCTCCAAGACCATGATAAGGCAGAATCTCGACGCGCTGAACATTGCTCAAAGTCCGTATAAAATCCCTGGTTTCAGTCAAATACTCGTCGTTATCAGTAATTCCCGGCGTCAGAACGTGGCGTATCCATATCGGCTTTGCAATCTCATCAAGATAATAGAACATATCCTTTATGTTTTTTCCGCTGCGGCCGGTTAATTTTATGTGCTCATCTTCGTTTATATGCTTAATATCCATTAAAAGAAGATCCGTAACATCCATAAGCCTCTGGAAAGTTTCAAACCATTTTCCTTCTCTGGTAAACGGCGCTCCGGACGTATCAATGCAAGTATTAACATTTTTTTCTTTTGCAAGCGTAAAAAGCTCAAGCAAAAAATCAATCTGAAAAAGAGGCTCTCCTCCGCTCACTGTAATGCCGCCCTTTTTACCCCAATACGCGCGGCAGGAAAGGGCTTCCTTAAGCAAATCTTCGGCAGTCCACAAAGTTCCCTTGGACATATTCCAGGTATCAGGATTGTGGCAAAACTTACATCTCAACGGACATCCGCTAAAAAAAATTACAAACCGAGAGCCAGGCCCGTCCGCACAACCAAAACTCTCCAGCTGATGAATATATCCCTGCATAAAAACTCCATTTAACCAGGCTGATGTAAAGAAAGTCTATCACATTTTTTTAAAATAAATTCATATTTTCAGGACATTTTTAAAACAAGGTTTATAAATAAAAAAAGTTCTTTATTTTTTTAAATCCTGAATTTCGAGTTTCATAAATTCAGCACAAGAATTGAATGAGCTACCAGAAAAAGCGCGTCAATTCGGTAGATAGCGAAGCTATCGTACTTCGCATACAATGTATCAGACTGCGCGATTTTTTCAAATCGCTTGCTATCGCTCAGAATGGCTCGGTTGCCGCTTTCTTTTTCTTCCCGCTCATTCAATTTATGGATTCAGTAAAAAACTCGACATTTGGACTATAAAAAAAATATCCCTCAGAAGAGGCAGGTTATGCACCCGCCCCTCGACTCAGAAAGACAATTCCTTTTTTTTAAGAAATTCAAATTCCTGCTGGGTAATCGCGCCCATATCCAGAAGCTTCTTGTATTTCAGAATTTTATCAGCAATATCGCCATCCGAATCTTCTGAATCTGAATCAACCGCACTTACATTTTTTTGCTCAATTCTGTTTATGCAGAGATGCAGATTACTGTCATAGAGCGATGTGTCAAAAGATTTTACCGCTCCTTCAAAAAATGTAAAAGTAAAATCAGAGAACAAATCCATCCGGCCGGCATATTCGCCGTAAATTTTCCCTGTCGTGCCGATTTCGATTTTCTGCGAGCCGACGAATTCAATCTTGCCGCTGCGTTTTCTTGTTCCCTTTACGCTTACAGTTAAATCAGAATTGGTCTTATTGATGATTTTTATGTTTTCTTCAAAATCCCCTCTGTTTCTGACCACAAAGACGCTGCCATCATCCAGAATCCGCCCCGACTCGGCAAAAACGCACGGGCCAAGAGCTATCAGAACAGAGAGAAATATAAACTTTTTCATAATTTTTGTTTCCTGCCTAGAAGAAAAGGCTCACGCCAACCTTTGGCACGACACCTATTCCACCCATACAGGCAAACGCATAATTCTGGCTTACACCAGGACCGTCAACATCAAGAGCTCCAAACGCAGGCAGGTTTGTAAACAGGTCTACAGACGCATTCACACCGACTCTGTCATTAAAGCGGTAGATTGCAATAAGGTCCGCGCCTATCTTTGTATTGAACACTGTCAGTTTATGATCAAGTGATGACACGCTCATGTTAAGGGTTCTGAATCCAAAACCGAAGAAACCGTGAAAGCCAAGAACAAAATTCTTCATATTCAAAGGAACTCCACCCCAGCCGAGCTTCATAGCAAGGTCAAGACCTTCAAACGGATCATCCGTTTTTTCAAGGTTTGTTGAAGTATAACCAATATTCGCACCAAAAATGAATGAAAAACCGCTTTCGTTTATTGTCATCATAGAATAGTCAAAATCAAAAGACGTTGACTTCTCCGTAATCTTCCCAATGTCATCATCAAAATCAAGCTCCCTGTTGTCAATCGGAATACTGAAGTCAAGATTTTGAACCGTTTCCTTTGCAAAAACCATCGCGGAAAGCGCGATTGAACCGAGCGCAATAAATAATAATTTCTTCATAAAAAACTCCCATAAAAAGTCAACGAGAAAATTTCAATTTTCGATTTGACTTTTTAAGTTGTTTCTCAACGAAGTGAGAAACAACAGTTGATAATAAAGTTTGCAACGCAAACTTTTGAATAAAAACTTTGACACTATTTCAGGCAAAGTTTTTATTACACTCTCCTTTCGATTTTTAATCGACTTAATCATTATACAGTAAAAGGAGAATAACACAATTTTAAATTGCAATTTTTGAGTTAATTTTTGAATTAATTTTCAGATTCAATAAAAAAGGCAGCCGGGCAAAAAAAACGCCCCCTGCTTTTTGACAGAGGGCGCGGTTTTAATCAACAATTAAAGACTAGAGGGAAGCGTGGCAAGTACGTGCGATTACATCGTCCTGCTGTTCCTTAGTAAGGTTGATAAAGCGTACTGCGTAACCAGAAACGCGGACTGTAAAGTTAGCATATTCTGGTTTTTCCGGATGAGCCTGACAGTCCTTAAGTTTTTCAACACCAAATACGTTTACGTTCAGGTGGTGGGCTCCGGCATGTCCTGACTCAGCGCTTACATCAAAATATCCGTCAAGAACATTTACAAGGTTTTCAATTCTTTCGTCCTCGTTGTGTCCAAGAGCGCCAGGGTTGATAGTCTGAGTGTTTGAAATTCCGTCCAAAGCGTATTCATAAGGAAGCTTAGCAACAGAGTTCAAAGACTTGATAAGACCCTTTGTTTCTGCGCCGTAAGACGGGTTTGCTCCAGGAGAGAACGGAGCGCCTGCCGGGCGGCCATTAGGAAGAGCGCCAGTAGCCTTTCCGTATACAACGTTAGAAGTAATTGTAAGAATAGAAGTTGTAGGCTCAGCATTGCGATATGTAGGATGCTTTTTAATCATAGACATAAATGTCTTCAAAAGATCCACTGCAATATCATCAGCGCGGTCATCATCCTGACCATAGCGAGGGAAGTCGCCTTCAACAGTAAAGTCTTTTACAAGTGTCACAGTGTTGATTACGTTTCCAGCCTTGTCTTTTACTTCTACTTTCGCGGTTTACATGAACTTTCGCGTACTTCATAGCAGAAAGAGAATCTACTACGTGAGAGAATCCGGCGATACCAGTAGCGAATGTTCTCTTGATGTCTGTATCTTCAAGGGCAAGCTCTTCTGCCTCGTAGTAATATTTATCGTGCATATAATGGATTGCATTAAGAACATTTACGTAAACACCTGCAAGCCATTCAAGCATTGCCTTGTATTTGCGAAGAACTTCGTCGTAGTTTGAAGCGTCGATTACATCAGCTGTGATTGGAGCGTATTCCGGACCAACCTGCATTCCCTTCTTCAAGCCTTCATCGATACCGCCGTTGAATGCATAAAGCAAAGCCTTTGCAAGGTTCGCGCGGGCACCAAAGAACTGCATTTCCTTTCCAGTCTGAGTTGCAGAAACACAGCAGCAGATTGAATAATCATCACCCCAAACCGGACGCATAACATCGTCATTCTCATACTGGATTGAAGATGTGTCGATAGAAATCTTTGCGGCGTATTTGCGGAAGTTTTCAGGAAGTCTCTTAGAGTACAGAACAGTCATATTCGGCTCTGGAGAAGGTCCCATATTTTCCAATGTATGAAGGAAGCGGAAGTCGTTCTTTGTTACCATTGAACGTCCGTCCTGTCCAAGACCGCCAACTTCAAGCGTAGCCCAGATCGGGTCGCCGGAGAAAAGCTGGTTGTAAGATTCAATTCGGGCAAAGCGAACCATGCGGAACTTCATAACCATGTGGTCAACAAGTTCCTGGGCCTGCTCTTCTGTAAGAGTTCCGTTCTTAACATCACGTTCAATATAGATGTCAAGGAATGTAGAAACACGGCCTACAGACATAGCCGCACCGTTCTGTGTCTTTACCGCGCCAAGATAACCGAAATAGAGCCACTGGAACGCTTCTTTTGCTGTCTTCGCAGGTTTTGAAATGTCAAAGCCATAGCTTGCAGCCATTTCCTTAAGACCCTTAAGAGCCTTAATCTGATCAGAAACTTCCTCGCGAAGGCGTACAACTTCTTCTGTCATTGTTCCGTCGCCGATGTTGGCAAAGTCTTTCTGCTTTTCCTGAATAAGGTAGTCAATACCATAAAGCGCGACACGGCGGTAGTCGCCGACAATGCGTCCGCGTCCATAAGTATCAGGCAAACCTGTAAGAATATGCGCAGAACGAACCGCACGGTGTTCCGGAGTGTAAACATCAAATACGCCCTGGTTATGTGTTTTATGATATTCAGTAAATCTTGTGAAGCTCAGGGTTTACCTTATAACCGTACATCTCGCATGACTGTTCAGCCATCTTGATTCCACCATAAGGCATGAAGGCTCTTTTCAACGGCTTGTCAGTCTGAAGACCTACAACCTGCTCAAGTTCCTTTCCTTCCGGGCAGATATATCCAGGTTTGTGAGATGTAAGACCTGTAACAATGTCAGTATCCATATCAAGAACACCAGTTCTTTCTTTTCCATCCAAACCGATAGATTTCTTGTTGTGTTCTTCTTTCTGAAGTCTCTGAAGCTCGTCAAACAGCTTTTTTGTCGCTGCCGTAGGACCTGCAAGGAATTTATTATCTCCGTCATAAGGAGTGTAGTTGTTCTGGATGAAGTCTCTTACATTTACTTCTTCTTTCCACAAACGACCTGCAAAACCATTCCATTCTTCTTTCTGGATCATATCTTTATACCTCTCAAAAAAATGATTAGTTTACTTTTTAGAAGCGGCAAAACTTTACCAGTCTTAAACCGTCCTTACTAAATAATAATATAAACAACATCAAAACTCAATTAAAATTCAATTAAAAAAACCATATTTAGTGTACTTTTACAAAAAAAACAGACTGAAAACACTATCGAATTTTCAATCTGTTTTGATTTTAAATATTTATCCATTTTTATTTATATTTATGCATTTTTTTGCGTAAATATACAAAACCGCCGCTGATTCTGGAGAACTACCGGCTTTCATCCATTGGTATCGCGCGGATTTTTTTTACGTAGATTCTCCGCATAAAAAACAGAGATGTTCCTACCGACATAAATTCCGCAATCATAAAGCACCACCAGACGTTATCCACGTTTCCGGTTCTTGAAAGAAAATAAGCGGCCGGAAGGAAAACAACAATCTGACGGGAAAAAGAAACAATCATGCTGTAAACGGCATTTCCAAATGCCTGAAATACAGAGGAAAGCGTTATCGCCACGGCAGCGCCAATAAAACTTGGAGCAATAAGGCGCAGGGCGACAATTCCCATCCGTTTCATTTCCGGAGTCGCGCTGAACATAGAAAAAAGCTGCCCCGGAATCGCCTCGAACAGGACAACACCAACCGCCATAATGCAGAGCGCAAGAATCAAAGCGCCGCGGATTGAATTTGTAATCCGCCTGTGATGCATAGCCCCGTAATTGTACGCTATAATCGGAATGATTCCGTTGCAAAGACCAAAAACCGGCATAAACACAAAACTGTTCAGCTTAAAATAAACGCCGTAAACAGCAATCGCAGTGTCACCGCCGTTTGGAGTTCCGCCAAGAATAATATTCATAAAGTAAGTTATTACAGAAGTTATGGATGTCATCAAAATAGATGGAACAGCGACTTTGTAAATCTGCGCCACAATCCGGCTTTTAAGAAAAAGATTCTTAAACTTGAACTGAATATCATGGTTCTTGGAAAGGTTTAATCCCAGCGAGACAAACATTCCTATAATCTGCCCCAGAACAGTAGCAAGGGCAGCGCCCTTTATTCCCATCGCAGGAAATGGCCCGATTCCAAAGATAAGCAGTGGATCGAAAACACAATTAAACCGCTCCGACAATCTGCGAAATCATTGAAAGAAACGTTCTTCCCGTAGACTGGAGAAGCCTGTCGAACATAGTTCCGACTATCGGTCCAAGACCAAGGATAAGGATAATATCAAGATACTCTTTTCCGTATTCGATGATAGTCGAGTTTCCGGTCTGGGAACAGAGATACGGTTTTATGACAATAGTTCCGGCGACAGCAAACACAAGCCACGTAATAACAGAAAGCGAAATTCCGTTCATCGCAGTTTTGTTTACGTCGTCCTGATTTTTCTGGCCGAGCCGGAGCGAAAGCAGCGCATTAACACCGACTGATGTTCCTACGCCGAACGAAACCATAAGATTCTGTATAGGGAAAGCCAGAGAAACAGCTGTCAAAGCCTCTTCTCCGATCATTCCAACAAAAACCGAGTCAACGATGTTGTACAATGCCATAATCAGCATGGAAAACATAATTGGCAGCGACATATTAAAAATGAGTTTCATGACGGGCATTGAGCCCATCTTATTTTCTGTAGACATAGAATATCCTGCGCAAGAATCAGTCAAGAAGAGAATCCAGCTCTGATATAATCTTTTCCTTATCCATTTTCTGACCGATAATACACATCTTAATCATTCTGTCGCCGACTTTTTCATCCCACTCCTCGCGCATTTTTGGTTCCTGAGCAAGAACTTCATCCTGCTCTTCCTTAGGAGCGGCGGCAAGCCATGTTCCTGACGCACCTGCAGAAATCTGTCTTCCCGAAGTCTCAAAAACATAAGCCATGTTCTGCTCATCGCTAAACCACACTACGCCTTTTGAACGGATAATATTTCTTGGCCAGCGTCCGGCATATTCCTCAAGTTTCTCACGGTTAAAAGGACGCCTTCTGTAATACACGAAATTTCCTATTCCGTACTCATCCTCGTCGCTTCCGGAGTCACCTTCGTGCTTGTGCTCATGGTGATGATGCTCGTGTTCCTCCTCGTGTCCGTGATGCTCGTGGTGGTGCTCATGCTCCCCTTCATGCTCATCCTCTTCCGCCGACTCAAGATGCTGAACCCACGCCGCGCTTTCAAACACAACGTCAAAATCAAATCTTTCTGTCGCAAGAATGTCCTCAACCTCGACATTTCCGCGTTCAGCCTCAATCACCTTTACATGCGGCTGCAGCGCTTTTACCACCGCATGAACTTTTTTCATTTCTTCCGGAGTAACAAGGTCTTTTTTGTTAATAATCAAAGTTGAACAGAATTCAATCTGCTGAACCAGAAGCGACTCCAGGTCCTCCTCGTCCATGTCCTTTTTAAGAAGGTTGTCTCCGCCGGAAAATTCATCCACAAGACGCTTTGCATCCACAACCGAAACAACATTGTCAAGGCGGCCGTTCTCAATCTGCATGATTGCCTGGGCAATCGGCATAGGCTCGCAGACACCGGAAGCTTCAATAAGAATGTAGTCAAATTTTCCCGAACTGATAAGATTTTCAATCTGCTGAACAAGGTCGGATTTAAGCGTGCAGCAGATACAGCCATTCTGAAGCCCGATTATGCTTGAAGTGTCCGTGATGTTCGCCTCTTTTGAAATAAGGGTCTGGTCGACATTTATTTCGCCAATGTCGTTTACAATCACAGCAACCTTATAGCCTTTCTGGTTCGTAAGAACCTTGTTAAGGAGTGTTGTTTTTCCTGCTCCAAGATAGCCGCAGAGCAATGTTATAGGAACTAATTTTTTAGACATTTTATTTTACCTCGATTTTTATTTTCAAGAATTCTACGCATTAAGAAGAGATGCAAGGTCTTTTGCTGTAAAATGCAAATCTTCCGCAACTTTCGCGGCAGGCCCTGACTCACCGAAACGGTCTATGCAGAACAAATCTTTTCTGCTGGTAGCATAATGCTTCCAGTCCGCGCTGATTCCAGCCTCTGCGCACACAACGCGTTTTGCGCCGCCGATAATTTCAGCCTGGACCCTCTCATCGAGTCCGTCGAATTTGTTGTAGTCAATAACAGAGACAACGCGGATTTTTTTATTTCCAGAAATAGAAGCCGCTTCTATTGAAGTTGAAACTTCCGAGCCTGTAGCAAGAATTGTGATTTCCGGTGCTCCCTCGCAGTCAAGAGCCACATAGGCGCCGTTCTTTCTGATTGAATTTTTCCAGTCCTTGTCTGCCTTTGCAAATCCCTGGATTGCCTGACGTGTAAGCGCAAGGCAGACAGGATGATTTTTTGACTCATAAGCCATCTTCCACGCCTCAAGAGTTTCCTGCGCATCCGCAGGACGCAGAACCTGAACATTAGGAATCGCACGCAATGAAGACAAAGTTTCCACAGGCTGGTGGGTAGGACCGTCCTCGCCCACATAGATTGAATCATGCGTAAGGACGTAGATGTTCGGCAAATTCATCAACGCAGCGACGCGGAGCTGCGCGCGAAGATAATCTGCAAACACAAGGAATGTAGCGCAGAAAGGACGCAGGCCGCCGTGAAGATTCATTCCGGAAACAACTGCGCTCATCGCAAATTCGCGGATTCCAAACTCGATTGTCCTTCCTGTCCTGTTCTGTGGATTGAAAATTCCATCGCAGTCTTTAAGGACAGTTTTGTTAGGACCGGCTAAGTCAGCAGAGCCGCCGACAAGGTTCCCATATTTCTGAGCCATAAAGTTCAATGATTTTCCGCTCGCATCGCGGGTCGCCATTTTATCCGTCTCGGCAAATTCAAGCTCTGGAACTTCTTTTGTAGGCTGATTATTAAAATAGGCATCCCATTTTTTGCGCAAATCAGGATTTTCTTTTGACCACGCATCAAACTCAGATTTCCAGGCCTCTTCCTTTGCAGCCCATCCAGCTTTTTTAGAATTGAAATATTCGTACGCTTCCGGAACAACATAGAATTCTTTATCTTCCGGAATTCCAAGGAATCTTTTTGCGTATTTTATTCCTTCTTCTCCAAGCGGAGCGCCGTGAGTATCGGCAGTTCCCTGTTTTGGCGAAGAGAAACCGATTATTGACTTTAATATGATAAGAGTAGGCTTGTCCGCGCATTTCTTTGCTTTTTCAACAAGCTTTAAAATCTGTGAAGGCTTGTACATATCACCGCGGAGAACCTGCCAGCCGTATGCTTCGTAACGCTTTGCCACATCCTCATTAAAGGTGATGTCCGTAGAGCCGTCGATTGAAATTTTATTCATATCGTAGAAAACAATGAGTTTTCCAAGCTTAAGGTTTCCGGCAAGGGACGACGCTTCTGAAGAGATTCCCTCTTCAAGGCAGCCTTCGCCGACAAGAGAATACGTGTAGTGGTCAACAATTTTATGAGATGGAGTATTAAAGCGCGCCGCAAGCATGCTTTCCGCGACAGCCATTCCTACAGCCATGGAAACACCCTGGCCAAGAGGACCGGCAGTACATTCAACGCCATCTGTAACTCCATATTCAGGATGTCCGCAGCAAACGCTTCCAACCTGACGGAAAGATTTAATGTCATCAAGGGTAATTTTGTATCCGCTCAAATGAAGGATTGAATACAAAAGCATTGAACCATGTCCGGCAGACAGCACAAAACGGTCTCTGTCCGCCCATTTAGAATCAGCAGGATTGTGCTTAAGGATTTCTCCGTAAAGGACTGCGGCCGCTTCCGCCGCACCAAGAGGAGTTCCCGGATGCCCAGAATTTGCCTTCTGAATGGCATCCATCGACAAACTTCGGATAGAAGTTGCTACAGCCTTAATCGCTTTCTCGTTCATCTTTAACCTCTAAAATGTAATTTATATAAAACTGTTACTCTTACGATAATTTTCTTATCTTATTAAGTAATTCAGCCTCACTTGCGTTTTGCTCAAGAAGTCTCCTGAATTCCATGTCCTGAAAAAAATGAACAAGCTCGGAAAGAACCTGAAGATGATTTTTCTGGTCTGAAGAAAGGATGATAAACATCACAAAAACTTTTCTTTCATCAGGCGCATCCATATCAATTGGATTTTTAAGGTAGACAACACAGATTCTCTGTTCCTTTTCATCCTTTACAATAGGAATTCTGGCATGAGGCAAGGCAATTCCGTTTCCAACCGCGGTGCTCAATATCTTTTCCCGCTCGCAAAGGGCGCTGCATACAAAATCAGAAGACAACCCGGCGGGAATTTCCATCATTTCCGTTATTTTCTTGTAGATTTCCTCAGGCGAAGAACCTTCAAGTCCATTAAAAACACCACCTTTGTGGATAAGCTCTGCAAGATTCACAGACATTTTTACTCCGACAAAACTATTTAAGGACTACAAATCCATTCTTGGATTCACGCGCCAAAACCTCTCTCAGCTCTTCTTCAACACATTCAAAATTCATCTGCATTCCATCAACAGAAATTGAAATTTCATTGATGTCACGCAAAACAGAAGCCGGGTCAGACTCGGTGGCCTCCAGAATATGATTTATATGACCATAAATCTGAGAAAGAACCACAATAGACTGCTGCGGAAAAACAGAAAGCTCCAGACCTGCCAAGTCAATCGCATACACAAGCGCATTAACCTGCCCGAAAAGCTCCAGTATCCTGTGACGAACTCCGCTTATTTCAGAATCTGCAAAACGATTGTATTTTGCCGAAAGTATATCATGTCGATTTTTCAAGTGCAATAACATCATTTTTTGCTGCACGGATGAAATTCTATATGAATTCGGATACAGTTTTTTAAGGATGACCTCCATGTCGCAAATTTTAGAATAAAGCTGGTCTTTTATCGCGGCATCCACGATGTACTGCGGGACCTCCTCAAATTTTTCCGCGACAGGCCTAAGGTTTTTCTGCTCCTCAGGAATCTGGTAGTCCACCTCGTTCCAGCTGCCGATTGCAGGAACATCCTGACCCTTAAACCAAAGGCGAGTTTCAACACCGAAAAGCTCGAACCCGATTTTTTTTGTCCTAAGAAAAAATTCTTCTATTGAACCGCAGTTTTTTACACAAAGCCTGGAGCGATTTTCCGCGAAAACCATGGAAAGCTGCTCTTCAATTGAATCGCCCGGTCCGACAACCGAAAAACTTTCAAGAAGATATTTCCAGCAGGGAATACCAGTGCTCCCTCTCGATGTCCTCGTTTGTCATCTGAAGATGCCTGGACTGAGGATTTCCCTGGGAATCCGGAAGACACACCTCATTTTCTTCACGCGGCGTAAATTCAACTTCCACAATGCAGTTATCCCAGTCAACCACCCGGCAGAGAAGCCTGTCGCCGGCCTTAAAGCCGTCTTTTACAAGCGCGTCCGTTGAAACACCGGTAATCTTTACTGTCGGCGGCAAAGTGTAATCCATCGCGGAAAGGTCCATGCCTGCATTCGCCGGATCCTGGGCAATATACTGCGGAGAATATTCATCGCCGAAAAGCGTATACAATTCCATGATAAACGAGCTGTCCATTTCAACAATCTTCACAGGCAAAGGATGTTTTTTATACACAAAAGTTATGCTGCAGGACAGAATATCAGAATCAACAAAAGGCATGCAGCGGTGTCCCGCAATAAAAACTCCCTTATCAAGCTCCTTGCGTTCCGGCTTTATGCTGAAATACTGTTTTGTAAACATACACGCCTTTGTGGCATACATTCCGTTAGCCAGAGTAAAAACATAGGGATTTCCCGCAAGATAACCTTCACACTCTTCTTTTGTTGCTTTTACTCCACACTTAGAAAGAAGACCATAAAAATTATCCAGTGAAAAAGGCTCGGTAAAGGAACGAAAAAAATTCTGTACTAAAGTTTCTGCTGTGATTTTCATACTATAAAGATAACAAGATAAGCATTAAAATTCAAATGAAAATTTCGGAGAGTATATAGTAATATTTTACCACAGACAAAACATTATGGAAACACGAATAAAACATTACAAAAAAAAATAAAGTTTTAAAAATTCAACATTCGGGCTATATAGCCTTAATTTCGAGTTTTTTTTTTGCAAATTATGAAAGAATGCTCTCGGCAGATTTCCAATTTGCTCAGATGGATTTGGCTCGCGCTACGCTTGTATTAATTTGGGTGCTCCGCACTTTAATTAATTCAATCGCCAAAAATCTTCTCAAATTGCCAATCTGCCTGCGCTTTTATTCTTTTTACAAAAAACTCGATATTCGGGCTATATAAAAACATACATTTGCTATTGCCTTTTGAAAATGGTATAATTCAGAACATTTTTTCAAGGAATATGGCTAATGTTAAATTTTCTTTACACTGTAATAATCTATCCGCTTATCCAGATAATTGAATTTTCTTTCGTGCTTTTTGACAGCGTCTTCAAAAATGAAGGGATTGCGGTTATCGGCGTGAGCCTTGCGGTTTCTGTCCTCTGTCTTCCGCTTTACATTGTCGCAGAGCACTGGCAGCAGATTCAGCGTGACACAGAAAAAAAAACTTGATCCGGGAATAAACCGGATAAAATCGGTTTTTAAAGGCGATGAGCAGTACATGATTCTTACGACTTTTTACAAAGAAAATCATTACCATCCGCTTATGGCCCTGCGCTCGTCATTCGGACTTCTGATTCAGATTCCGTTCTTTATGGCAGCCTATTCTTTCCTTTCAAACCTTGAGTCCCTGCGCGGATATTCGTTCCTTTTTATACGCGACATGGGCGCGCAGGACGCGCTTTTTTCAATCGGCGGTTTTCCAATCAATGTGCTTCCAATCGCGATGACGCTTATAAACATCGTTGCCGGAGCAATCTACACAAAGGGTTTTAAGTTCAAGGATAAAATCACAATCTACGGAATGGCCCTTGTTTTCCTTGCAATCCTTTATTCTTCGCCTGCCGGGCTTGTCCTTTACTGGACGATGAACAATGTTTTTTCACTTGTAAAGAACATTTTCTACAAAATAAAAAATCCTGCAAAAGTTCTGTATGCTGTTTTTGCGGCGGCGGTTCTTGGACTTGATTTTTATGTCATATTTGTACACAACGGATTTTTGCATAAAAGAATTCTGCTCGCGGCGGCGGCAACTTTGCTTCTGGCGGTTCCTTTCCTTGTAAAATACATTTCCAGACTTTTGGACACAACATTAAAATCTCTTACGGAAAATAAAAAATCGCGGTTTGGAATTTTCATTGTTTCAAGCATAGCGCTCTGCCTTTTTGCAGGAACAGTAATACCTTCTTTTATAATAGGCTCTTCACCTGTTGAATTCGCGAACATAGACGGATACGGTTCGCCGCTTTACTTTATCTACAATTCAACGGTACAGACTTTCGGGCTTTTTGTGTTCTGGCTGAGCTGCGTGTACTTTCTGTTCAACGCGCGTATCCAGGCGGGATTTGCGGTTGCAATGCCGGTTCTTCTTTTTATAGCCTTGATTGACGCGTTTATTTTTTCAGGCGACTACGGAACTCTTTCGCGGCTTATAACTTTCGCGGAAAACATAGACTCCGCTCCGCTCTGGCAGATAATTTAAATTCGCTTTGCATAATTCTGGCAGTCTGCATCCCGGTTCTTCTTCTTAAATTCAAAAAAGAAAAAATCCTGAACGGAATACTTGCGGTAATCCTTATTGCGGAAACAGGACTTTCTCTTGTTCACATCGCGCAGATTCAGACGGGCTATTCAGAATACAAAAAAACTGTCGCGGACGATGTTCAGGAAGTCCACACAATAACACCGCTGTACCACGTTTCTAAGACAGGAAAAAATGTATTTGTAATCATGCTTGACCGCGCGGAAAATTCCTACATAGTTCCGATTTTTGAAGCTTTTCCGGATTTATACGATATTTACGACGGATTTACGCTTTACCGCAACACAGTTTCATGGAACCAGGGAACTCTTCTTGGCGCTCCACCGCTTTTTGGCGGATACGAATACACTCCGGCGGAGATAAACAAACGAAAAAACGAAAAACTTGTCGACAAGCAGAACGAAGCGCTGCTTACAATGCCGCGTATTTTTACTGAACAGGCTGATTTTACGGCGCAGGTTTCTGATTTAAGCTGGGCAAACTACAGCTGGATTCCAGATATGTCAATCTGCGCGCCTTACGAAAAAATTGAAGGATTCAACGTTGAGCGAAAATACACAGACCTTTGGGTAAAACAAAATCCTGACAAAGTGCGTCCGAACATCACAAGCAACTGCCTTAAGAGAAACCTTGTATGGTTCAGCCTTTTCAAGGCAGTTCCACTTTTGCGAGGGACAGCGTTTATGATGACGGCTCGTGGTGGTCTTCCGATGAGCAGACTTCCGACATAATGGAATTTATTGACTATTATTCAGCTCTTGACTATATGCCGGAACTTACAGACTTTACGGCGGAAGGAAACAAATTCTTTGCGATTGTAAACGACACAACCCATTCAGGACAGATACTCCAGGCTCCTGACTACGTTCCGTCAATTGACGTTGAAGACAGAACAACTTCTAAGGTTGAAAAATACAGGAGCGTTTCCGGAAACATAGCCGCACTGAAAAGATTCGGAGAGTGGCTTGAATACCTTAAGGAAACGGATGTTACGACAACTCAAGGATTATATTTGTCGCCGACCACGGAATCGGAACTTCTGAAGGATTTAAGCTGGACTTTGAGCAGACAGAATTCCCTAAAGGCTACAATCCTGACCACAATCATCCGCTGCTTCTTGTAAAGGACTTTAACGCAAAGGGAAAACTTGCCGTAAACGAAGACTTTATGACAAACGCGGATGTTCCTGCGATTGCGACAAAAGGAATCATAGAAAATCCAAAAAATCCGGCGACCGGAAAAGAAATCAAAGAAATCCCGCCGGCAGAAAAAAAGGCTTCCGGCGTAGTTCTTACGCACAACTGGAGTCCAGGCGGAAACGGACTGAACACATTCACAGTGCCTGAGGGCGACTGGTATACAATTTCAGAAAATCTCTTTGAGGCCAAAAACTGGCAGAAAGGAATAAAATAAAAACCACGAGGAAAAACAATGATTTTAACAACATTTTTACCGCTTTATATCGATCCGGGTACCGGCTCAATGCTTTTCAGCATTCTTATTGGAGCCGCCGCGACTGTTTTCTTTTTGTTCAGGGCTCTTCTGCTGAAAATCAAATTTATTTTATCCGGAAAAAAAGACGGAAGCGCGCAGGTTGATTCATCATACAAGCCTTACGTAATCTACAACGAAGGAAACCAGTACTGGAACACTTTCAAGCCTGTTGTTGAAGAATTTGAAGCAAGAAAAATTCCTCTTGAATATCTTACCTCTTCAAAAAACGACCCGGTTTTTGACCAGAAATACAATTATGTGAAGGCGGAATTCATAGGTGAAGGAAATTCAGCTTTTGCAAAATTAAATATGCTGAGCGCCGGCGTCGTCCTTATGACAACGCCGGGACTTCAGGTTTACCAGCTGAAAAGAAGCAAAAACGTAAAACATTACTCTCACGTTCTGCACATGCCGAACGACGCCACAACCTACAGGCTTTTCGGGCTGGACTTCTTCGACTCAGTTCTTCTTACAGGCGATTACCAGGCGACAGACCTCCGCTATCTTGAGGAAACGCGGAATCAACAAAAAGGAGCTTGTTACAGTCGGCTGCCCTTATCTTGACGTGTACAAACAGAACATCGCGGAGATTCCGGCGGAAGAAAACCATCCGTTCACAGTTCTAGTTTCACCAAGCTGGGGCGACGTGGGTCTTCTTAAAAAATACGGCGAAAAGCTTCTTGATCCGCTTTCCAAGACTGGCTGGAGAATTATCGTGCGCCCTCATCCGCAGTCAAAAAAATCAGAGGCAGAGATGCTCGAACGCCTTACAGCGCGCTACAAGGACAATCCGAATATTGTATGGGACTATGAGCGGCAGAATATTTTCTCCCTCAAAAAATCTGACATAATGATTTCTGATTTCTGGAATCATTTTTGACTACACATTCCTTTGCGACAAGCCTGTTATGTACGTAAACGCAGGAATGGACTTGCGCCCTTACGATGCCTACGATCTGGACGGAAAGGAGTTGTGGCAGTATTCAGTCTTGCGCAAATTCGGCACAGAGCTGAAGGAAGAACAGTTTGCAAACATAAAGGAAGTAATCCAGTCTGTAAGCGACAGCAAGGAGCTTGAAGAAGCCCGCCACGCCGCAAAAGCCGAAGCCTGGATGCACGAAGGCGAAGCCGGAAAAAATATTGTTGATTTTATGGTAAGTAAGGTTGAAACCTTGCCGAACAATAAAGGACAAAAATGATTTTTTACAATATTTTTATCTCTCCAATCGAGTTGATAATCGATTGGGTTTTCAATTTTTTTATAAGAAAGCTTCCGTTTCTTGGAATCTTGGGGGCGATTGTCGGTGTTAGCCTTGCCATAAATTTTCTTGCCTTGCCAATCTACAATATTGCGGACAGTTTGCAGGACAAGGAAAGAAAAATTCAGCAAAAACTAAAGCCTGGCATACAGAGAATAAAAGCCGTTTTCTTCGGTGATGAGCGTTTTATGATTCTGCAGACTTTTTACAGGGAAAATCATTATCATCCTATATATGCTTTTAAAAGTTCTCTTTCGATTTTAATTGAGATTCCATTTTTTATTGCGGCATACCATTATCTTTCAAATAGTGAGTTGCTGAAAGTTACCCCCCCCCGTTACTAATAAAAAGTATAGTATCTTCTTTTTCTGAACCTGACCGAATTTTTAGTTTTCAGCTTTTTGGACGGACTTTTTTTATAAACATTTTGCCGATTTTAATGACGGTAATTAACATCTTTTCCGGGATTTCATATTCAAAACAATCATCCTTTCGTGAAAAAATACAAATCTATGGACTTGCGCTTGTGTTTCTTTTTCTTTTGTATAACTCGCCAAGCGGACTTGTAATTTACTGGATTTTTAATAATCTATTTTCATTTGCAAAGAACATAGTAAAATCCCGCAAAAATCCAGGAAAAATCCTACACGTTCTGATTTCAATATTTTTTATTTCTTTGGCACTGCTTTTCTGGATTTTAAGACCTGATGCAAAATTCTCAAAAAAAATATTATTGACTTTAGCCGCACTTTTTGTATGCGCATTGCCATTTTTTCTTAAATTTTCAGAAAAACTAAAAAACAGATTTATTAAAGAAACAGATACAAAAGAATATTTCCCATTGTTTTTATTGTCATGCCTAGGACTTGCAGTTTTGCTCGGGCTTACGCTTCCGTTGAACGTGATTTCTTCCGATGCCGCAGAATTTTCATTTATCGGAAACACGGAAAGCCCTTTTTCGTACGTAAAAACTTCTGCGTTGCTTTTTACAGGACTTTGCGTTGTTTGGCCGCTTTTGCTATACAAAATGTTTGACAAAAACACGAAAGTTTTTATGACCAAGTCAATGTTCACGCTTTTTGTGTCTGCGGTCTTAAATGCGTTTGTGTTTAAGTTTAATTATGGGAATTTGAATGTTAATTTTGCAGTTAGCAGCGACGTTCTTCAAAAGTTATATCCAATTTTGAATATTTTATCCGTCAGTTTCTTTTTTGCAATCATAATTCTTTTGACTTCTAAATTTGGAAAAATAAAAAATGAAAGTGCATATGCAACTTTTATTTTACTAATTGCACTTACAGCCATTTCCACAAAAAAATGCAATAAAGACAAAAAAAGTATTTGATTATTATAAACAGAATATTGCAAATCAAAACAATGATAATCTAAACAGCGACATCGAACCGATTTTTCATTTGAGTAAAACTGAACAAAATGTCGTCGTTTTTTTTCTAGATAGAGCCACATCTGCATTTTTTCCGATTTTTCAGGAAGAAATGCCTGAGCTTGCTGAAAAATTTTACGGATTTACTTATTTTCAAAACACGATCTCTTTTGGAAATTCAACTCTTTACGGCTCAACTGCAATGCTTGGTGGATATGACTATACTCCAGAAAATATTAACAGCCGAGGTAATATTCCATTGCAAAAAAAATACGATGAGTCAGCTCTTATAATGCCGCTAAATTTTCTTGCAAATGATTTTTCGATAACTGTTTCAGGTTTGCCTTCTACCGATTTTCGTGATAAAAATGACTTTAGAGGTTTTGAGAGTTTCCCTGAAATAAAAAAACATATGGAATATTCAAAAAAATATATATAAAAAGATATGAGAGAGAAAAATCTCAAAGAATAAAAATTCGATGATATATGCAGAAAAGGAATCACGAATTTTTCTATTTTACAAGCTCTGTTGCCGGCAGCAAGAAACAGTTTTTCAGGAATAACAAAAGACAATACACTTGAAGATAGCGAAGCTTTTTTAAACAATTTCTCATCACTATATTTTCTGCGTAATCTTACGGATTTTCATCAGGAAAAGAAGAGCTTCATCTTTATTGGAAATGATTCACCGCATTATGCAACTTGGCTAAATACAGAAAGCTACGATGAAGTTCTAATAGGGAAAAATCAAAATAAGTATATTCCAAATTCTCTGAAGACTGCTGACGACGAAACAATTATGAATTACCAAGTTTTTGTAGCTGTATTAAAACAAATCGGTCTTTGGCTAGATTTATTAAGAGAAAATAACTGTTTCAACAATACTCGTATTGTAATAACTTCTGACCATGGCTATAAAAACAAGATAAGTCCAGGCTCTGACAAGGAAAGCAAGTTCTATAACAACGAAATTCTTGCTCACACCCCTCTTCTTATGGTCAAAGATTTTGATTCTGCTTCTAAGATAAAAATAGATAAAACTTTTATGACAAATGCTGACACAATATTTTTAGCTTCAAATAAAATAATCAATAATCTTGAAAATCCATTTCTAAACCAACCTTTAAAACAAGAAAAAAACGATGGTATTTTTGTTACACATTCAGTTTCTAACAAAAGCTACGATAAATACAAGTTATTAGAAAAACCTAGCTTTAAGGTGAAAAATAATGTATTTGATATTTCCTGCTGGGAAGAAATAAGCCGCTAAAAAAATATCGTTGATTTTATAGCCAGCAAATTAAGAAAAAAATAAAAAATCCTGCGGACTTTGGTAAAGCACTTTAGTCTACAGGATTTTTTTTTGGGGTTTTAGGGGAGAAGCCCCTAGGAGAGTGGGTAGGACGCAACGAAGTGCGGACGCAGGGCGAGGCTTCGCCCTTCCTTTTTGTGTTCTACTTGCAGCTTTCGCTCAGTTCCTGGTGCTTTTTAAGGAGTTCGGTTGTGAGGGTTTCCGGGAATACCTTGCTGTTTGCCGCCTGATTTTCTGCGTCAACGGTTTCGCCTTTATACAATGCAACCGGGTAGTCTTTTATGATGCCGGCCCTGGCATTTTTGATGATACATTCTGCCATTTCCATTGCGGTCGGATTGTATTTTTTCTTGTTTATTACGGCGACTGATTCTGTAAGGGCAAAATTTCCTTCTGCAGGGTCGACAAAATCAACCGGAAGACCGGCTTTTTTATCGCGGACAGCCTGATGTCTTAATCCAAAGCCGGCCGCAACCTCGCCGGAACGAATCTTTTTTATCGGTCCTGAACCAGAAAGCTCAAGGTGCGGGCCTGCATTTTTATAAATCGCGGAAAGAGCCTGCTTTGCGCCGTCTTCACCGTATTCAGAGACAAGCGCCTGAACCATAAGCCATGCGGTTGTGCTGCCCATTGGATCTACAACGCTTACAAGGTTTTTGTATTCCGGATTGCCCAAATCTTTTATGCTTTTTGGATATGGAATTTTGTTTTCTTTTAACAGCTTTGTGTTTACGATTACAGCGCCCTGAATGGCAAGCAGCGGTGTGTAAAACGCCGGATATGTGTCAGTTGAATTTGTTTCGAAAGCCAAGTCCTTGAACATATTGTTCATCTTCTGGGCGCTTTCAATATAGAATGAGCTCATCGTTATAAGATCCGCCTCGATGTCTGAACCTTCGGCAAAAAGTTTTCCGCCAAGCTCGCTTGTTCCGAACGACTGGAAAATGTACTTTCCGGCAAAGCCGTTTTCGTCAAGCGCTTTTTTTACGGAAACAACCGCCTCGTCATCGGCATTTGAATAGATAATCACCTGCTTTTCTGACGGATTCTTTTTTGAACATCCTGAAAGCATCGCAACGCACGCAAAAAGCGCGGCAAAAAGTCTGATTTTTTTCATATATTTATCCTTCAAGTAATAATGGCTTATTATGTCATATATGCAAAGCCTTGAAAACGGCAAAAACGAGCAGGCGGAAAATTTTTCAGAAATTTTACAAAACGCTGGTTTTATTTTTACAAGCCGCGCACAAGATTCTGGTTATATGATAATTTATTAAAAATGATTATATAGCCTGAATGTTGAGTTTATAAATTCAGCGTTTTTTGGGACAGGTTTTAAACTGTTTTTCTGTGTTATATTTTTTTCAACGGACATTTTTATTCCTATAAAATCTGATACATAAAAATGCAGTCAGTATCATATTTTGGTTTTATATGAGAATGAACATATTTCTCTTTTTCTGCAGAAAGTCTGGAAAATCCCATCTCCTCATAATATTCTAGCAGTTTATCTTCAGGCAGCGCAAAGATATGCAAAGATTTTGCACCAAGAAAAGTCTGAATAAATTTTGCAAGAGGTAAAATAAACTCTCTGAAAGTAGTTTTTCCTATTTCCGAAATTTCAGGATGTTGTTTTCTATAAGATGAATTTACAGCAAAATTTGAAAGTTCTATAGAAGGCACTGCATAAAACTGATTTTCAGAAATTTCAAGCGTAAAAAGACCGGATTTCAAAGTAAAGTAAGATGCAATTTCATGGGTTTCATTGTCTTTTACTAAATAAGTTCTTGCAAAATTCTCATCTTCTTCTGGCATTGCCATGAATTTCAAATATTCTTCCAAGCCTCGTCCAGTTTTTTGATGCACACTAAAATTTTTGATGTCTTTTTCGTTGTCTTCAGAGTCAAATAAATGCTGATAATAGAAAGTTTCTGTTTTTATAGGCAAATAGTTCATTTATTCTTTGCTGCCTTTATCTTACGTTCATCTGAGCGTTTTTTTTCGTAGGCTATCACGTCTTTATCTAACTGAGTAAAGTCAGGACGAGGTGTTAATAAAATTTCTTCAAGAACACGCTTTCCAGGAGTATTTGGAAAATCACGCCAAGAAACAGGTTTTCCATATGTCATTTTAACACCTCCACTATTTTTTTTCTAGTATAACATAAATTTTATCTTCCGTCAAAAAACAAGCATTTTCTGTCCCAAAAAACGCTCGTTTAAAGTGCCAGTTTTTTAAAGTTCACAAAAAACTGATTCATTTCCAAGCGCACCTGCTCTTTACTGCTTCTTATTCACAATTCCTTTTACGGTTTTTATGGCAAGGTTTACTACAAGAATCAGAAGTGAAAGAATAAAAATCTCGTTGAATTTTGCAAAATGCTGGAGTTCCTGGATTTTTGTGGTAATCACCATTGTTCTAGCTCCGGCAAGGAAAACCACCGCGCTTACCGTTACCATTCCGTTTATAAAAAGATAGCAGAAAATTTCAAGCTGCGTCCTTATGACGTTCGGTGTAATAATCCGGGCAACTGTCTTTATCCAGTTGTCGCCAAGAATGCGCGCGGTTGTTTCCCATGATATATTCATTTTGTCGAGCGACGCCTTCATCATCAGATACGGTGTTGCAAAAAAATGAACAAGATTGCAGCACACAAGAATTGCAAGCGTGTTGTGCAGCGGTGTTTTTCTGAATGCAAGCAGAAAGCTGATACCTAAAACCATTCCCGGAATAGTATTTGAAACCTGCGCAATCGCCTCTATTATCTTTGTGCCGTGAATCAGCCCTTTGTTACGCGCGGAAACCAGCGCGCTTGCGTACACAAGCAAAGTTCCAAAAATAGCGGTTAAAAAACTCATGACAAGGGAATTTTTGAACACGCGAAGAAGAGCCGCATCATTAAACACAGAAACAATGTGCCTTACCGTAAAAGCATTGTTGTATGGCCATTCGGCAACAAAAGGCGCAACAAAAACCACAACAAACGAAGAAAGAATCAGAACGCAGATAACAACAGACAAAAATGACCAGATTATGTCGCGGACAATATCCGGCTGATTGTCATTTATTGCAATTTTATTGTACCGCACGTTAAAACGCTGAAGATAATTCAAAGAAGAATACTTACAATAGAAGGAAGAAGCATGCAGAGCGCAATAACAGACCCCTGATGGAAATCCGGCAGGCTTCCGAGCATTGTGTTGTACAAAAGCCCTGCGACAACCGTGTAACGGCCTCCGATTGAAGCGGGAATTCCAAAATCCGTAAACGCAAGAAAGAAACTCTGGACTACAGAAACCGCGATAGTTCCTAAAGCGGCTGGATTACCGCGGTAAAAAAACTGCGCAGGCGGCTGTCGCCCATAAGCCGGCACACAACAATATATCTTCTGTCTATGTATGCCATTGTATTTGTAAGAAGAGTAAAGGAAATCGGAAACGTGTAGATCACATAGCCAAAAATCAGTCCTTTGAATCCGTAAAAGTCAAAAAACTGACTGCCAATAAGTCTTGTAAGGAGCCCGTTTTTTCCGAATGAATAGATTATTGCAAAACCGTAAGTGATTGTAGGAATAAGCATTGGAAAAACCGCAAGAGTCCGCAGAGTCTTTTTTGCCCAGACCGGAATATTTGTAAAATTAACTGTGTACGCAAGGACAAAAGCAAGAACTGTTGTGATGAACGCGCTTAAAAGCGAAACATTGACGCTGTGCGCAAAAGCCGTCTGAAGCTTTCCGCCGGCAAAAACAGAGGCGACGTTTCTAAATGTAAGGACGCCGGAATTCAAAGTAAAAGCATTTCTTAGAAGAACAACCGCCGGAATAAAAATAAAAACTAAGAAGAAAAGAAGCACAACGTAAAAGGCCGCGCGCATCTGCTTGTTTCTTATTTCCTTGAACATATCTTTTATTTTTGTCATTAAAAATTCCTTGCTTTCCTGAATTTTCCGACTGAACCGCAGCCAGACCTAAAGATTAAAAAGCTTGTAGATGTTGTTCTTTTTTACTTCAAGCTGCTTTAAGATAAAGTCGTTCACAAACTGGCTCTTTGGATTTTTGATTATTTCAGAAGGCTCTGCGAACTGCTCGATTTTTCCCTTGTTAAGGATAAGAACTTTGTCGCTGATTGTAAGGGCTTCCTCCGGGTCGTGTGTAACAATAATCGTTGTAAGGTGGAATTCCTTTGCGATTGTAACTATTTTTTCCTTGATTGACTCCTTGATTACTCCATCCAAAGCCGAAAGCGGCTCGTCCAGAAGAAGAATCTTGGGCTTCATCACCATTGTCCGGGCAAGGGCCACGCGCTGTTTCTGTCCGCCGGAAAGCTGGTCGATTTTTTTATTCAGATGTCCGCGCAAATCCAGAAGGTCTATCAGCGCTTCTATTTCTTCTTTTGTTGAGCGGTCCGGGTAATTGCGCAAACCGTAGACAATATTCTTGTACGCAGTAAGATTCGGGAAAAGCGCATAATCCTGAAAAACTATGTTGAATCCGCGGCGTTCCATCGGAGTATTTGTGATGTCATTTCCATTAAAGACAACGCTTCCGGAATCAGGCTGAAGAAGCCCGAGAATTATGTTCAGAAGAGTTGTTTTTCCGCCGCCGGAAGAGCCTAAAATTGAGACAATCTGCGAATCACCGATTTCAAGAGAAATATCGTTCAAAACTGCCGTTCCGTCAAAAGATTTTTTTATTCCGTTTAACTTTAACATTTTCCGCCCTTGCTGTTTTTAGTTTTATACATTATATGCGCCGTCAACCGCCCTAAGCTCGTTGTAAGTGTCGATTTCCGTAAAATCTTCAAAAGAGCAGCTGCGCACAACCAGATTAAAATCCTTGTTGCAATATGTTAATGGAACCGAGTCCCAGTAACGCTCCTTTCCACCAGGCATTTTGTACACTTTTTCAAGGGATTCGCCGAGTTTTTTTCCGTCGCATCCGGTCCAGTACGAGATGCCGACCATTCTGAAACCGTTTGTTCCGCCGACGCTTACTCCGCTTATCCTGCCCTTTTCCACGGAAAGACACCAGTCGTCTGTCCGTTCGCACGGAACTCCGCAGTAATTTGACTGATACTGATATTTTGAGACAAGATTCGGATTTTTCAAGATTATGTCGGATTCCAGGATATAAGCGTTTTCCAGATAATTTTTCGCCGCCAGAAGCGAGGAGATATTGTTTCCTTCGTTGTATGCGGGATTTTCCACGAATTTTATATCCGGATATTTGTATTTAAGCTGGTCGAACTGCGCTGAAAGATAGCCGCGGACAATCACGATTTCTTTTATTCCTGCGGAAACAACCGCGTCCAGAAGGGATTCTATTATCATTTTGCCATGGACGCGTATAAGCGGCTTGGGAGTGTTCAGCGTAATCGGCACAAGGCGCGAGCCGAATCCCGCCGCCAGAAAAACCGCCCGCCGAACCCTGTAAGGCTCCAACGCATTCAAGCCGTCGTCAGAAATTTTGTCGCCGTCAATAAAATGTTTTTCAACAAGCTCTGAAAAAGTTGTGTTTACAGTTCCAACTGAGTAGCCTGAAAGCTTTGCAATCTGACGCTGAGAAAGTTTCTTTTTTTCCGCCTCGACAAGCGTTAAAATGTCGAATTCTTTTTTTGAAAGCACAATTGCCGCCGTTTTTTTCAGAAATGCTATAATTTTTGTTCAACAAATCTGTTTTTTTTATATTTTTAGAACATTTTTTACGCAGATTTATTAGTTTTCCGTTCAAATAATATACAAAAAATACAATTTTTGAACAAGTTAACTTGACACTTTTTTATTAAAAAACTATTTTGAAAAATGCGGTAGCGATGGGAAGGGAAAGCCGCAGGCTTTTTCCGAGACGAAGTTGAGGAATGAAACCCTGACCGTAGCGACCGTAAGTTGAGCGGAAGCGAAACTTGCGGGACCGCCCGTATTTTTATCAGTTTGAGAGGAATTCTATGCCTAAAACAGTTTATCTAGGAATCACCGGCGATATTATCCACCCGGGAATTATCAATATTATCAAGGAAGGCGCGAAGCTTGGCGAGCTTACGGTCGGACTTTTGACGGACAGCGCGATTGCAAGCCACAAGAGGCTTCCGTATTTAACTTACGAGCAGCGAAAAAAAGTCATAGAGGACATAAAAGGTGTGGCAAACGTTATTCCGCAGGATGAATGGAGCTATGTTCCGAACCTTAAAAAACTGAAGCCGGATTTTATGATTCACGGTGACGACTGGAAAACAAATTACCTTTCTAAAATCCGCGAGGAATGTTTTGAGGTGATGAAAGAATGGAACGGACAGATTGTGGAGATTCCGTATACGAAGGGAATCAACTCCACCGCGCTTGCCGAGAACGCGAAGGATATTGGAACTACACCGGACATCAGGCGCGCGACATTGCGCCGTCTTATAGCGGCAAAACCGGTTGTGCGTATTCTGGAGGCTCACTCAGGGCTTTCCGGGCTTATTGCCGAGCATGCGAGCGTTACAAAGGAGGACGGAATCCACCAGTTCGATGGAATGTGGTCTTCTTCGCTTACGGATTCAACCAGCAAAGGAAAGCCGGATATCGAGGCGGTTGACCTTACCACCCGAATGCAGAGCCTTACAGATATTCTTGAATGTACTACAAAACCGATTATTTACGACGGCGACACCGGCGGAATTCCGGAGCATTTTGTCTTTACAGTCAGGACTTTGGAGCGAAACGGCGTAAGCGCGGTAATCATCGAAGACAAAAAGGGTCTTAAAAAGAATTCGCTTTTTGGAACGGAAGCGAAGCAGGTTCTGGCTACGGAAGAAGAATTCTGCGAAAAATCAGCGCGGGAAAGCGTGCGCAGGTAACAAAGGACTTTATGATTATCGCGCGCATTGAAGAAATAATCGCAGGATATTCTGTTGACGAAGCGCTTTCAAAGGCGTTTGCCGCAGTGCGCGCAGGCGCAGACGGAGTCATGATTCATTCCAAGGACAAGACTGGAACGGACATAAAGGAATTCTGCCAGCGGTTCAGAAAAGAATACGAAAAAATTCCGATTGTCCTTGTTCCGACAACTTACAACCAGTTCAAGGAAAAAGAACTTGCGGAATGGGGAGCAAACGTGATTATCTACGCAAACCACATGCTCCGCTCCTCGTACCCGGCGATGAAAAATGCGCCGAGACAATCCTGGAAGCCGAACGCTCGCTTGAGACAGACGGAATGTGCATGCCGATAAAAGAAATTCTGGAGCTTATTCCGGGAACAAAATAATGCGGATGGACAAGCCCGCTCCGGCTAAACTTTGAAATTTGAAATTTTAAAAAGGAAACAAAAATGATAAAACCTTCAACTTTTTACGATGAACTTTTGAAAAACGGAACTGATTTTTTTGCAGGAGTTCCGGATTCGCTTTTAAAATCTTTTTGCGCCTACGTCACAGACAACGCGCCTTCTGAAAAACATATAATCTCCGCAAACGAAGGAAGCGCGACCGCGCTCGCGGCAGGATACCATTTTGCCACCGGAAATTCCGCTTATCTATATGCAGAATTCCGGCGAGGGAAACATGATAAACCCTCTTCTTTCGCTTGTTGACCCTGACGTTTATTCCGTTCCGCTGCTTATTCTTGTAGGATGGCGCGGAGAACCAGGCGTTCACGACGAGCCGCAGCACGTAAAACAGGGAAAAGTAACCTGCGCGCTTCTGGACGCAATGCAGATTCCTTACGAAATTATGACCGAAGACGAGCAAAACCTTTCCGCACAGCTGGAAAAAGCGTACGCTTACATGAAAAAAAACAGCGCGCCTTATGCGCTTGTAATCCGCAAGGGAACTTTTGAAGAATACACGCTTAAAAACAATATTCCAGTAACCGCCGAGATGAAGCGCGAGCAGGCAATTGAAAAAATCATGCTTTCTGCGCCGGAAAAAGCGGCGTTTGTTTCCACAACGGGAATGGCGAGCCGCGAGCTTTACGAGCTGCGTGAAAAACACGGAATGGGACACGAAAAGGATTTTCTTACGGTCGGCTCAATGGGACACGCGTCGCAGATTGCGCTTTCTATCGCGCTGCAAAAACCTGAGCGGCCGGTTTTCTGTATTGACGGAGACGGCGCCGCGATAATGCAGATGGGTGGAATGGCTACGGTCGGCACAAGAAGCCCTAAAAACATGGTTCACTTTGTAATGAACAACGGCGCGCACGATTCTGTCGGCGGCCAGCCGACTGTAGGGCTTGAGATAAACCTTCCGGAAATCGCGAAAGCCTGCCGCTACAAAAGAATTTATTCGGCAAAAAATGAAAAAGAACTGGGCGAAGTTCTTGAACAAATCAAAAAATCATTTGAAAATAATACAAATGAGCTTACATTTGTTGAAGTAAAAGTCAGCAAAGGCGCGCGGAAGGATTTGGGACGGCCAAAATCAACTCCGCAGGAAAACAAAAAAGCATTTATGGAGTTTTTAAAATAATGATAAGACAGGCAGTTATTATGGCAGGCGGTTTGGGTTCAAGATTCGGCGGACGGACAAAAGCCATGCCAAAAGGATTTATTGAAATAGACGGAATTGCAATGGTGGAACGTTCGGTACAAAAACTGATTGCCGCCGGCGTTGAAGAAATCATCATCGGAACAGGACACTGCTACGAATATTACGACGGACTTGCAGAAAAATACCACTGCATCCGCACTGTAAGAAATGAAAATTACCAGAACACAAGCAGCATGGGAACGCTGGAAGTCTGCGCGCCTTTTGTAAAAGACACCGCCCTTCTTCTTGAAAGCGACCTTCTGTACGATTCAATCGGACTTTTTGCGCTTGACAACGACAGCCGGAAAAACGTGATTCTTGCTTCCGGGAAAACAAACAGCGAGGACGAAGTTTACCTTGAAACGGACGAAAACGGAGTTCTTAGCGGAGTAAGCAAAAACAAGGCTGAAATCAGGAACGTCGCCGGGGAACTTGTGGGAATCTCAAAAGTTTCCAAAGAATTCCTGAACAAAATGGTTGATTTTTACGGAAAGACACGCGCAGAAAACGCAAAAATTGACTACGAGACAGTTTTCAAGAAAATCGCAAAGGACGACCCTATCTACGTACATAAAATTGAATATTACGCCTGGACGGAAATAGACGACGAAGCAATGCTTACGCGCGCAAACACGCTGATTTATCCGCGCATCAAGGAAAACGAGGAGCTGAGGAAAGTACAGCGGGAGGTTCTTTTAAATCCAGGTCCTTCAACAACAACGGACAGCGTAAAATATGCGCAGGTTGTAAAAGATATTTGCCCTCGCGAACTCGAATTTGGAAACCTAATGGAAAAAGTTTCAGAAGATTTAACTTCTTTTGTCGCAAATCCGGAAAAATACACAACCGTAATGTTCGGCTGCTCCGGAACAGGCGCAGACGAAGCGATGATTTCAAGCTGCGTTCCGCCGGACGGAAAACTTCTTGTGGTTGACAACGGCTCTTACGGCGCGCGCCTTGCAAAAATCGCAAGCGTCTACGGAATTGAGACAGACGTGTTCAAGTCTTCAACCTACGAGCCGATTGACCTTGAGGCGCTTGAAAACCAGATGAAATCAAAAAAATACACGACTTTTGCGGTTGTTTACCACGAAACAACAACAGGACTTTTAAATCCGCTTGAAAAAATCTGCCCGATGGCAAAAAAATACGGAATGACAACTGTCTGCGACATTGTAAGCGCGTATGCCGGAATGCCGATTGACATGGAAAAACTCCAGATTGATTTTGGCGCGGCCACCTCCAACAAGCACATCGGAGGAATGGCTGGAATAGGTTTTGTTGTCTGCAAAAAGGAAGAGCTTTTAAAGCAGAAAGACTGGCCGATGAGAAACTACTACCTGAACCTTTTTGACCAGTACAAATATTTTGAAGAAACAAAACAGACGCGATTCACGCCGCCGGTTCAGACATTCTACGCTTTGCGCCAGGCAATTATCGAGACAAAGCAGGAGACAATTGAAAAACGCTTTGAACGGTTCACTGAATGCTGGAAAATTCTTGTAAATGCGCTGAAAGAAATCGGGCTGAAAATGCTTGTGAAAGAAGAAACCAGTCGCATTTTATTACAGCGATTCTTATTCCAGAAACGCCGGCATACGATTTTAACAAGATGCACGATTTTGCGCGCGGTCAGGGATTTACAATTTATCCTGGAAAACTTGGAAACATCGACACATTCAGAATTGCGAACATGGGCGACATAAAACCCGAAGAAATGCGGCGGTTTACAGGAATTCTAAAAGAATACATGAAATCAATCGGCGTTTGCTAGAAAAATAAAAAGGACGGGCAACACCGTTCGCAGCTACGCTGCTCACTACTCAGCAAAAGCCCAAGGTCTTTTGCTGACGCCACATCAATATCATAAAAAGGGCGGGCAACCGCCCTGCGGCCGCACTTTGTTGCGTCCTACCCACCGTGCGGGCTCAAACGCCGCCCGCAACGTACAACGCCTGCTAAAAAATGTGCCAGGGATTGGAATGGTTGCGCAGCAAAAAAAATACCGGTTAGTTCTAACCGGTATTTTTTCGCAGGCAGGGCCGTAGCCATGGAAAGCCCGACCCGAGCGGTTGTTGAGCCTGCCGAAACAAAAGCGAGGGTAGCACCCAAACAGGTCGCAGACTGTAGTGCTTACCGAGTTTGCTTCGCAAACTCGCAAATATTTTTACTGCAATATTGCACCTTTATCTGGTCGTAGCCTGCGGCTACTTACCGAGTTTGCCATTCGGCAAACTCGCAGAAAATTGACTACTGAAGAATCGCACCTTTATCAGCACTGGAAACCAGTTTAGCGTAGCGGGCAAGGTAGCCGGTTTTTACTTTGGCTCAGGGGCAACCCACTTCGCTTTTCGGGCGGCAAGCTCCTCGTCGCTTACTTCAAGATGGATTTTGTAGTTGTTTATATCCAAAGTGATTTTGTCGCCTTCCTGAACAAGCGCAATCGGACCGCCTACAGCCGCTTCCGGAGAGCAGTGTCCTAAAGATGCGCCGCGTGTAGCACCGCTGAACCTTCCGTCGGTGATAAGAGCAACCTGCTTGTCCAGGCCCTGGCCTGCAAGAGCCGCGGTAACCGCAAGCATCTCGCGCATTCCCGGGCCGCCTTTCGGGCCTTCGTAGCGGATTACAACAACATCGCCCGCCTTAATCTGCGCCTTCTGGACAGCTTCCATGGCCTCGCTTTCGTCGTTGAACACGCGCGCAGGTCCTGTGTGGTTCATAAGCTCAGGAGCGCAGGCTGAACGTTTTACAACAGTTCCATCCGGCGCAAGGTTTCCGAACAAAACCGCAATTCCGCCGTTGTCGCTGAACGGATTTTCAATCGGGCGCAGGATTTCCGGATTTCTGTTTTTTACACCTTTGATGTTTTCCGCGATTGTTTTTCCTGTGGCGGTAATCAAAGATGTGTTGATAAGATTCTTTTTGCAAGCTCAGCAAGAACAGCCTGAACACCGCCGGCATCATCCAGCTCGCACATAAAAGTGTGTCCAGCAGGAGCCAAGTGGCAGAGGTTCGGAGTCCTTTCTGAAATCTTATTCACCTCGTGCAGGTCAATGTCAATTCCGGCCTCATGCGCAATCGCCGGAACGTGCAGCATTGTGTTGGAAGAACAGCCGAGCGCCATGTCCGCTGTAAGCGCATTGCGGAAATTTTCCGCGGTCATCATCTGCCGGGCGGTAATTCCCTTTATACAAATTCATGACAGCCATACCTGCATGCTTCGCAAGCGCGATTCTTTCGCCGGTAACAGCAGGAATTGTTCCGTTTCCAGGAAGCCCAAGGCCAAGAACTTCAGTCAGGCAGTTCATTGAGTTCGCGGTGAACATTCCGGAGCAGGCTCCGCAGCCCGGACAAGCGCGATGCTCCATTTCCTTAAGCTGCTCCTCAGTGATTTTTCCTACCGCAAGACCGCCTACAGCCTCGAACATATCAGTAAGCGAAAGATTCTTGCCGGAATAAGGATTTGAAGAATCATTTCCAGGAAGATGTCCCGGCATCATCGGACCGCCGGAAACAAATACAGTCGGCAAATCAAGGCGCGCGGCAGCCATAAGCATACCAGGAACAATCTTGTCGCAGTTAGGAATCATAACAAGAGCGTCAAACTGATGGGCCTTCGCGACACATTCAACGCTGTCGGCAATCAGCTCGCGGGTAACAAGCGAATATTTCATTCCCTCGTGCCCCATCGCGATTCCGTCGCAAACGCCAATCGCAGGGAATTCAATCGGAGTTCCGCCTGCCATTCTAACGCCGGCCTTAACAGCCTCTGCAATCCGGTCAAGCTCAATGTGCCCCGGAATAAGTTCATTTTTTGCGCAAATAACGCCGACAAGCGGCTGATTCAATTCCTCATCAGTATAACCAGAAGCATAAAAAAGAGAACGGTGCGGCGCGCGTGCCACACCCTTACAAGCATTATCTGATTTTTTCATTTAAAACCTCAAAAAATAAATCAATGTAAAAAGTTTCCTTACGAAACCACAAAAAAAGGATAATGCAAAAACGCCGTTTTGAGTAGTGAATCCTTTTCAACCTTTAATTGTCCAAAACGCAACATAAAAACAAGTTTCGTGAGTTTTTTGCAATAAAAAAGTCAGCCGGGGCGCCTGCCCCTCGGCGCAAGGCACGACCATACGCACCTGCTTTGGCCGCACCTTGCCGCCTACCCCCTCGCCTAAGGGGACACCCCTTAAAAACCCCGCCCGCAAAACCCAATAAATTGCGTTTTTCAACCGAATAACGTGTTTACAACTGCATTTTTCGACCGAATAAAGCATTATTCTACATCAACAAAAAACAAGTCTCGCCGCAAATAAATTTTTCATCTATCTCAGCGTAACGTAAGTTTTTCCAAGCCGCCGTCTTCGGGGCGGGCAAAGCTGAAGTCCTGCACGGTCGGGCAGTTTGAAAGGTAATCCTGGACGGTCTGGCGCAAGATGCCGTTTCCGTTTCCATGGATTATGCTGAAGTTTTTTAAATTGCTCAGCGTGCAAAGGTCTATCTGGCGTTCAAGCGCCTTTACCGCCTCCTCCGCGCGGAGCCCCAGCAACCGGAGTTCGTACGCAGGACGGTTTTCCTTGCCGCCGGAAGCCAGATCCACAGTGTACGACGGTGTCCGGACTTTCGGCGAGGATGTGAGCGTCAAATCTTTCTGCTTCACCGTCATTTTTATCGAGCCAAACTGAACTTCCCAAAGACCTTTTCCGCGGCTTTTTATAATAGTTCCCTGCTGCCTGCTTTTTCCGGCAAGAACATTCGCGCCAACCGCAAACTGCGGAATTTCAAGAGAAACTTCTTTCTGTCCGCTTTTGTCTTTTTCTTCCTTAGGAACTGCCATGCTTGTGGCTGATTTCAGCGCATCGGCAAGTTTTGTCTTCTTCTTTTTAGATTTGTGGCTGACGCGATTTTTTTCCTTTTTCAGAAGCTCCTCTGTTTTTTCTTCAAGGATTTCTTCTTCCTTTAAAAGCGCCTCTTCGTTTTCTGCAACTTTTTCCGTAATATCCTTGATGAACGCTTTTACAGAAAGTGTCTTTTCGCGGTTCAGCTCGCCTTCCTTCACAATGCGCACCAGATTTTCAAGCTTTTTGCGGCTTTCTTCCAGAAAAACCTGGCTTTCCTGCTGGATTCCCTGCTTCAGCTCAAATTCCTTTTTTTCAAGCTCAAGTTTTTTCTGCTCCTGAATGAACATTTTTTCTTCAAGACCGGCTTGCTTTTCCTCCAGTTCAGAATAAAGCGCGTCCAGCTCCGCATGTTTTTTAGTAAGACCTTTTATCAGGCTTGAAACATCCGCTTTTTCGTTCAGAATATATTCGCGCGCATTCTTTACAATTTCCGCAGGAAGCCCGGAGCGTTTTGCAATATCCAGAGCGTGGCTTTCGCCCGGAATTCCCATCAAGAGCCTGTAAGTCGGGCTTAAAGTTTCTGTATTAAACTCAACGCTGGCATTTATACATTCCGGATGCGTGTAACCGTAATTTTTTATTACGCCCTGATGAGTCGTTATCAGAACGAACGCTTTTTTTTCAATAAGCCTGTCCAGAACCGCCATGGAAATCGCAGCGCCTTCCTGCGGATCAGTTCCGCTTCCAAGCTCGTCCAGCAGAACAAGGGAATTTTCATTCACATTGCAAACTGCCTTCGCAATATTTTTCATGTGTCCGCTGAAAGTTGAAAGGCTTTCGTCCATGCTCTGCTCATCGCCAATGTCAGCAAATACATTTGAAAAAACAGGAAGAACCGTGCCTTCCTCCGCCGGGACAGGAAATCCGCTCTGATTTAAAAGCGCAAAAAGCGCGATTGTCTTTAGCGTTACAGTTTTTCCGCCTGTATTCGGTCCGGTGATGATAAGAATTCTTTTTCCCGGCAAAAATTTAACGTCAACCGGGATCGCCTTTTCACCAAGAAGAGGATGACGCGCCCTTAAAATGCAGAGAGGCTCAGACTGCGATGTATTTTTTTTAGCAAAGACGCATGAATTCTGCTTTCCCCAGGACGCCGCCGCATGCGCGATATCCATTTTTTCCATTATTTTAAGAGCGTTCTTTAAATCCTCCGAATACGGACTGATTTTCTCCGCAAGCTCAACCAGAATTTCTTATTTCCGCCTGAAGCTCAAATTCCGCCTCAATAAGCTCGTTTGACGCAATAACAGCCTCATCCGGTTCAATGTAAACTGTAAGCCCGGTCTGGCTGACCTCGTGGATAATTCCAGGAACGCTGTTTCTTCTGTTGGATTTTACGGCAAGAACCTGACGGCCGCCGCGAAGAACCGGAACATTCGACTCCAGCACATCGGAATATTTTGAATTTGAAGTGAACGAATGCATTACGCCCTTTATTTTCGCGTTCAAATTTGAAATTTTTGAGCGGATTTCGCGCAGGGCCGGCAAATCGCGCATCTCACCATCGTTTGTAATTATGCGGAAAATTTCCTCGCGCACAAAACTTATGTCTGGAATTGAACCGGCACATTCCGCAAGATTTTTAAGCCCAAGCTCCTTTTCCGCAGAAAAAACCGCCTGCCGCATTTTTTCCACGCAGCAGCAGAAAGTTCCCAAATCGTAAAAAGACGCAAGCGGAAGCGAGATTCCCTGAACTTTCAGAGATTTTATGATATTGAACACCGGATTCCAGCCGCTTACAGCAGGCGCGCGCGTAGTGCCCAGATATTTCATCCACTCGCGGCTGATTTCCTTTGATTTTTCAATTTCCTCCGCATCCGAAAGCGGTTCAAGACGCCCCATTACAAAGCGGGATTCTTCCGCGGCGCAAAATCCGGAAATAATGTCGCGAATTCTAAAATAATCAAGTTCTGTTAAAGTCTTTCTGTCCATTTTGATTTATGTAAAAAATTAATCCACCCAGGAGCCGTCTTTTATCTGGTCCCGGATTCTTTTCCAGCTTTCGTAACGTTTTTCAGAAATTTTGCCGTCTTCAACAGCCTGCTTTATCGCGCAGCCAGGTTCGCTTGTATGCGTGCAGTCCAGACCGAATTTGCATTTTCCCACAAACGGCTTGAATTCCCTGAAGTACAGGTGCAGATCGTTCGCCTCTATTCCGTGCAGCATAAAACGCCTGATTCCCGGAGTATCGATAATGGAAGCGACTTCCCCGTTTATTCCGCCAGTATACGCCGTGTTCAATGTAAGCCGGTTCAAAGTTCCCTTTGTTGTAGTATGGTTTCCCCTTCCGTATTTTTTTGAAAGGCTTCCGGTTTTTAAGACGCAAGTGTCGTCCAGAACATTAACAAGGCTCGACTTTCCAACACCGGACTGACCGACAAACGCGCTGAGTTTTCCGCGGATAAGCTCTGTAAATTCCGTGATTCCTTCGCCGGTCTTTGCAGAAATGCGCATAACCCTGTAGCCAAGCTCTTCCCAGATTTTCAGCTGCTCTTCCGCCCCGGGATTTTTTTCTATAAGGTCGTACTTATTGCACACAATCACAGGATTCAGACCGAGCATTTCCGCCTGACAAAGCTCGCGGTCAATAAAACGCGGTCTGAACGGCGGCTCATCGGGCGTGGTCACAAGAATCATATAATCAACATTTGCAGCCATAAGCTGCGGACAACGGCCTTTTACATTCCAGCGAACAAATTCATTTTTACGCGGAACAAGCGAAACAATCCGGCCTTTTTCCTCATCAATTTCATCCGGTTCAATCTGAACTACATCGCCCGGCGCAAGAGGATTATAATACTGCGTGTCCGACTTTAACACCTTCCCTTTTATGGCGCACGACCGGACAACACCATCATCACATTCAACTTCAAAAATATTATTAGTTCCCGCAAGAACAGTTCCATTCATATTTTTTATTATGAATCAGAATCAGCGGTTTTTCAAGAGTTCAGCAGGAACACAAGCGAACGCGGCTTAGCGGGGTTGCAAAAGTAAAATTATTAGCCAATGAGGTTCAATAAATAAACCTATATTCAAAAAATATTTCAAAAAAATATTTCATGGAAAAATTTCTTGACACCACATAAATTTTATATTAAATTAAGTTTTAGAAGGTCTCCATTAACCTGCGGTTTAAATCCGTAAAGAGATGAACTTTAAGAAGGGTCGCTCATTTTATGAACGACCTTATTTTTTTTCAGAGAGTTTTATGTTTATTCTAAAAGACAAGCTTACTTTCATAAATATTAATCAGGCGTATTTAATGCATCTGCATAATAATTGCGCCGAAGTCTATTATAAACCTATAAATTATGACAACAAACCTTATTTGGGAATATTAATAAATAATAACAAGTGCCAATATGTAATTCCTTTGTCTTCTGCAAAGAAAAAACATACTTTATGGAAGAATGTTGAGGCAGACCGTTTTTTAATATATGAAATTTGTGATAAGAAATCTATTTCTAAAAATGCTTTTTACAAGGAAAACGTGGACGGTTCTATAACACATATTTTATCTGTTTTAGATTTGAAAAAAATGCTTCCTATAAAAGATGGCTTGTATAAAAAGGTTGATTTGACGGCAAATCCAAATGATTCTATTGAGACTAGAAATTACAAAAACCTTATGAACAAGGAGTATTCGTTTTGTCTAAAAATTTTAGATTCAATTATAAAAAAAGCAAACAAACTTTACGACCGGCAGATTAAAACTGGCAAAGTTATAAAATTCTGCTGCGATTTTAAATTACTTGAAAAAAAATGTATTGAATATGAAATGACTAATATGTGCTAGTTCTGTTTTTACTTTGCAGAAACCATCGCAAAAAGCGGAGATTTTTGGCTACTCACAAACCACCTGGGCGCGATGGATTTTCGCATTTTCAGAAGCAGCCTAGCCCCGATTGCCACGGAAAGACCGGAATGGAGCGGACGCGGAATGAGGACTTGCAGTAAAAGCGGGCCGCGCACTGGTGGAATTTGCTCCATTTTTATATTAGAATTAGCCGGAGTTTTTTTATGGTTACACTGAACGACTATCTTTACAGCGGCGACACGGTTCTTAAGATTCTGAAGAAGTTTTCAAGGGATTTAAAGGCTTCCTCGATGGAAAGCAAAAATCCGATTGATTTAGTTCACTGCAATTTTTTGATTCAGTTTACGGAACTTCTGGAGCACAACGACTTTCTTACGGCGCAGTCACAGCAGCTTAGGGAATTCTACAAATTCATGGCGGAAAAATATCCGGAGCTTGCGTTTACGTTCAAGGGAAGAATCAAGAGCCTTATCCGCGCGGAAGAAAAATTCAACGGAAAAATTGTTTCTTTTATTTACGAATATTTTATTGCGCACGGAAATTTTCCTTCTGTTCCGGAAATAAAAGCCAGGCTAGAACGCTTCCGCGACCTTATTGCGTACCGGATTGTAATATGCATGCCGCGCTGCCATTTAAAAAATGAGGAGGAGCGCGAGGAAATTGAGCTGAAGTATCTTTACGAAATCGCGAATGTTCTTCCGTCTTTTCTGGAAGAGCGGGGATTCAGCGCAGAGGCGCTTCAAAAAAAGATGGAAATTTCCTCACCGCTTTTAAACGAGGATGTTCGGCCGTATTACAAGGACTACATTGCGAACAAAAGTCCTTACGGTTACCGTTCGCTGCACATAACTTTTTACGACAACTCCGCGCGTTCTTATATTGAAGTCCAGCTTCGCACAAAGGAAATGGATGATTTTGCGGAAATCGGACCGGCAAACCATTCGGGCTACGAGCACAGGCAGGAAACTGAGCGGGCGCGGCGGAACGCAATTAAAAAGGGAGAATGTGTGTATTTTGACGAGGCTTACGAACGCGGAATAATGCTTCAGAACCTTGACCTTTCAAAAATTGATGTGAATATGTTTTCCGCGGTGAACAACACGCTTATAAACGACTGCTGCGGACTTTTCCGAGGCCGCCTGATTTTGCCGTACGAACATCTTTCAAGGTTTCAGAACGATATTATTGATTAGTTTTTTGGAGAGGAGCTCCCGGCGTATTGAATAAATCATGATATGTACCCCTTTTACTGGACAAAAGCAAAAGGGGTACATATCACATTCACCGGGAGCGTTTTTTCAATGTTTATTTTTCTGACCAAAGGCCGTGAAGATTGCAGTAGGCATACGCCTTAACCACCTCATCCGAATCAGACAGCGCAAAAACCGCCTTCGGCTCATCGCCCGGCTTAAGCATCTTGAATTGCGCTGTATTTTTTGTCTCAAGGGCAATCCATTCTATGTAGTGTTTTTCTTCCATAGGATGAACAACTGAACCGACTTTTACTTCCACTGAATTTCCATTTTTTTCTACAACAGGAACGTGCTTTTCTACCGCCGCATCAGTGGTATTTGCCTTAAGCTCAACCATTGCCTCGCCGCAGCACATAGTGTCGCACGCAGAATCCTTTAAAACCTGAACGACTTTTCCACATTTTTTACATTTTAAAAATTCCATAAGATTTCCTCCAGATATATGCAAGTCTTATTGTTTTTATTATAGCTCAATATTTCAAAAAGTAAATAGTAATAAGTCCTATTAGCACTATTTTAATTTTTCTTCGTGTATTCATTTTATTCTTGTTTTTGTTTACACTTAAATTATGAATGAAGTAATAATCTATACTGACGGCGGATGCTCAGGAAATCCAGGCCCCGGCGGATGGGGCGTTGTTGTAATCTTCAATGGGGAAGCCCGGCAGCTTTCCGGCGGCGAAAAAAATACCACAAACAACCGGATGGAACTTACGGCGGCGATAAACGCGCTTTCTATTGTAAAAAAATACGCCGGATTTTAAAAATCATAAAAATAACAGTAAATATTGACAGCCAGTACGTAAAAAATGGCATTACAGTCTGGATAAAGGGCTGGAAACTTAAAGGCTGGAAAACGGCTGATAAAAAGCCTGTAAAAAATCAGGATCTGTGGATTCAGCTGGATGAGCTTAACTCTGCCCTGAATGTAAGCTGGAACTGGGTAAAAGGTCACGCAGGCATTGAATACAACGAAATATGCGACCAGCTCTGCCAGAAAGAAATCGCAAAAAACAGATAGTCCGCGCGGAAAATCTGTTTTTAAGACGGCTAAAAAGCGCGCGCATTGATTTTTGAATTTTTTTTGAGTTTTATTTCCGTTTTATTTTTTTTTACGCGATATAAAGCTATGCAGCTAATAAAAAAAATTCAATTCGCGCTTTTTATGCTTTCAGGCGCTGTTGGAGCCGCAGTTGCGACTTCATGCGAACATCAGCTTACTCCTTCAAAAGAGATTTCTTTACCGCAATGGCCGCCAGAATGTTCATGCGGCGAGTCTGTATGGCCGGAAATAGAAGCCTGGGAAATAACTGTAACAACAGCAGAAGGTTCTGAAAATTTCAGCGTTTGCGCAGACAAAAAGAGCATTACGCTCAGCATGGATTCTTCCTCGCCTGTTTCGCTACTTGCCCGGCCGTTTTTTTCCGGATACTGTTTTTTTAAACCGGCAGGAATGATATTTCCTTTTGAGGAAGAATTTTCGTGGGAAGCAGGATTTTCTTCGGACTGCCTGAAAAAATTTTATATTTCCGCGGCGCAAAACAATCCAAAGAATGCCGCAAGAGATTACGCCGCGCGGTTCAACTGGCAGAAAATCACCCTGACAATAAAAAACAATGCCAAAAATAACCGGGCTTTTTACAATCCATGGCTTCTGGACCAGCCGGGCATCTTGGATTCGGTTGAAGACAGAACTTTTACCGCGGCAAAACTTTCCATGAAAAAAATATGTTCCGTACCCGCCGGCGAACTTTTCAAGGATTTTCCCGAAAACAGTATTTTTTCCGATTATGTGCCGCAGAATTTCTGCCAGGAAGACCAGGAAAACAAGATTTTTACACTTTCGCAGCAGAAACTTAATTCATTTCTTTTTTATGAAAAAAATTTAAAAAAATAATAACTGTAAATGCAAAGAGCAGGACAAGTTTTTCACTTGCGATAAATTCAGTCCCGATATAAACTTTAAATATGAATACAAATGCAAAAATCATTGCCGCGCTCGCCGTTTTTTCTGTCCTGTTCTTTTCATGCAGAAAAAGCCAGCAGAACTTTGAGGCGCAGAAAATCGCGGAAACACAGGCAAAGCACACATGGTATTATTTTTCGGACGGAAACTTTAAGAAGGCGGAAGGAATTTCCTGCGTTCCTGAAACTCCTTTCAGACCATGGACCGAAGCGGCAAGAATTTCTGACATTTCCGTGCAGGATTCAAAAGATGATTCAGTTCCAAGGGGATTTGCAGTTGTAAACAGGACTGGAATTTTAGTTTTTAACGGTGAGCAGATAAATCTTTACAGAGATTCGGAAATATTTTCAAATTCAACCCAGGGAAATCTTGTTTTTTACAACGAAACCCCGGTTTTTTCAATTTACAGAAATTCATTTTTTAACCGGCAGAAAACTTCGCAAAGGCCCGCGCATACTTTTCTTGTTCAGTTCAATACGGAGCAGAATGTCTGCTATCCTGTTTTAAACGTTGAAAATTTAGGGCTTCCGGCAACTGCCGAAATTACAGATTTTATATGGGACGGACAGTACTGGACTTGCAGTGTAAAAGACTCCGGAAACGAAGGTGAAAAAATAAATTTTTCATATTTAACTTTTCAGCCTAAGACCGATTTGACTTATATTTCGCCAAAAACCGCGGAATCATATATGTTTATAACTCAAAACACTGAACAGGAATTCAGAAGGGCAAAAGCACCGGAAGATTTTTCCAAAGCGCCGGAGCGAATCAAAGGACTTGTCTCATCGCTTCCAAAAAACCTTTCGTTTTCATTAAAAGTAAAAAATGCATCCGGCCATACTCCAAGGATTTTTGAGAACACTAAAAATTTTTCTGAAAAATCAACGCTGGAAGCCTCTGCGATTCTTAGCGACACCTGGGCAGCCTGCATTTTTTCAGACGGAAGCTTCTTTTTGAACGGCGCACTTTTTGAGAACAGGATTTTAAACCACGGAAAAACAATCGCCTTGAAACTTCCGAAAATGCCTTCCGGCTTTTATTACAGGGATTTTGCAATTTCCGGAATGCGTCTGTACGCCTCATGGGAAGAAAATTCTTTTTACACAATCGCACGAAGCGGATTTATTTGTGTAGACTTAAACGAAATTTTATATAAAAATGAGTTCAACTGGTAAGTATATGAAAAAAAATCTCTTTTTGTTGTCTGGTTCTTTTCTTTTCTTCTTTTTTTATTTTTGCAGAAAGGGCGGTTGATTTTTCCGTAACTTTTGAGCCTTCATTAATAATCAACACCGACAATCCCAAAAACAGCGCGCCTGCGCCGGTCGTATATCCGTTGTCTTTCGGAATTATTTTTCCTAGGGAAACCCTTGTTTCTTTTCAGCCAAGAGTTTCTTTTTTTTCAAACTACTACTTGTGGAACAACAGCGGCGCGTATCCTGCCGAAATTGAAAACAGAACGGCAACTGCTTTCATTTCTTATAGACTTGCCGGCGGCAATTTCTTTTTCTCCTTTAAGAAAGCATTTTATTGATGCAGGAGCAGGTCCTGCTATTTTGGCAAGGTTCGCAGTTCTTTCCCATGCCGTGCACGGAAGCGATGCAGGATACAACGGAAACACCGCCTCTGATGATGTCGCCGAAATCAACAGATACTTCTGGAAAGATGCGAATTTTCTGTTCATTGATACATATTTTTCATATCTCTATGCGTTTACAGAAAATCTGAAGGCAGGTCCTGAAATAAAATTCTACCTGCCATGCTCGGTCTTTCAAAAGGCGACCTTAACTCCGCAATAATTTCAGTCGGAATAAAGACGCGCTTCTGAATTTCAATTTTTAAAGTTCAACTGCGGCCGGCCGGATTATTTTTCAACTGCCCTTTCTCACATTTTCTGTTTTTCTATAAATTTGTGGATTTTTCTAAAAAATGAACGATAATATAATTATGGCAGAATCCTTGAATTTTACAGACAAACTAAAAGACGCGCTTAAAGCAAAGTCAGACTGGCTTAATGCTGAATCTTTGCCAAAAATGCTTGAGCACTACAGGCTTCTTCATGCATGCGTAAAAAATATTTACGAAACTTTAATCAAGCGCAGCCTTATCACGCCTGACCCGTATAAACTTGAAATTAAAATTTCCGAGATTTCAAGTCCTGACGATTCCCATTTTGTTGAAAGCGAACGTCCTGTTGTAATGGGCTCAAGATTTTCAAACTACGAAAGCATGCTGGATTACGTATGCACTTATGTTAAATTTTCAACGGAATATATAACCATTCCGCAGATAAAAAAAATGATTGACCTGAACAATGCGTTCCAATGGCACAATATGACGCTGAACAACTCGCGCACAAATTCGCGCGCCATGGCGACTTTAATTCAGGAAGTCCGGCACAGCGCGCCGCAGCTTACTGTCAGCATGATAAATGACTCTATCACAAAAAGCGCAAAGGCAATCGCAGAAATCAACGATATTTTAAAGGACTTGATGTTGTTCCAGCGCGAAGCCTACAAGGTTCAGATCCGGCACGATGTGATTGAACATCCAAAGTTCAACAGGGAAAAAGCCAGAAATTCGCAGGCTGATGAAATCGCAGAGATAAAAAAGAATCTTTCTTCTATTTCTGGAAAAATGCCGTACTACACGGAGCTTATTCAGGAAATCGCAGCGGAAGACCTTGCGGCCGACAGGCAGAAACTTCAGGAACAGACGCTCATGCGCCTTGCGATTGCTGTAAAAACTGAAAAAAATAAAAAAGTTTCCGTGGATTACAAGCAGTACCTGCTGGAATGTCTGCATATTCTTTCCGGTCTTGGCGAACTTTATTCAACAATTTCAGATAAAATTCAGTCAAATGTAAATATAATTGAAAATCAGAAAAATACGCTCTTTCATAAAATCGCAGTGGCGCTGCGCAAACTGTTCAACCTTTCGGAGCCGCCGCTCGTTTATGATTTTATAATAGTCGACCAGAAAAAGGACACAAAGACGCATCGGAATGTAGATATGAATTTTTTTATCTCAAGCCTGGTAAAAAAATCTTCTTTTTTCATGCCGCTTTCAAATCTTCACGGGCCGGAGTTTTCCAAAATCAAAAAGTATTCAGAGCAGAACATACTGGACTACCTGAACAAGAGCCTCTCGGAAAACCAGGAAATACTTACCCTTCTTGCCGCCGCGGATGAGTTCTTCAAGCAGAATGTTGAACCTCACGACAGAAGCAAAATCAAGGGACTTAAAATCGACCTTATTTCTGTAAAAAATATCATTGTAAAAGCAATCCAGAAACGTTCTGAATATGTAGGTTACATTGAAGAACAGGAACAAATGCAAAAACTTGGAATTACAAATGAAATCTAATTTTTTCAACTCAAAAAAAGTATTTTTGTCAGCATTTTTGCTAGGAACATCGTTTTTATTTGCGCAGGAAAATATACGGCAGGAAGATTTTTCCGCCGAAGATTCTTCTGAAAAAAATTTTGTGATAATCGAGTCAAAGCACAGCTACAATCTTAATCCGCGGACTGCAAATTATTCCGCAGAAGCCCAGATTCTTACAGGACTCTACGAGGGGCTTTTTTCCTACGATCCGATTACTCTTGACCCTGTATACGCAATGGTAAAAAACTACAGGATTTCCCGCGATAAAAAAAGATGGACTTTTGAGCTTCAGGAAGGAATAAAATTCAGCGACGGAGAACCAATAACAGCAGAAACAGTGCGTTCAAGCCTTCTTAAAGCGATTGCCGAGCCGGGAGCGCCTTTTTCTTCTCTTATGGATATTGTAAATGGAGCTGAGGAATTCCGGACAGGCAGAGGAAGCGCGGAAGACGTAGGAATTTATGCAATGGATTCAAACGCTGTCTCAATTCATCTAAAAGCCCCGGCCTCCCACCTTCCTAAAATTCTGTGCATGCCGGCGTTTGCTGTAACCGCGGACGACCTTTCTGCGTACAGCGGTCCGTTTTGTCTTGAAGAATACAGCGAAAACAGAATCATTTTGAAAAAAAACAAGAATTACCACGACGCTGAAAGCACAAAAATGGAAAAAATCACTATTCTTCTTTCAAACGACGCGGATGAGAATGTTTTTGCATACAACACAGGCGCGGCAGACTGGATTGCAAGTTCTTTCAACGAGCAGAAGCTCCTTTCCAAAGACTCCATTCATCTGAGCGCAGAATTTGCGACACAGTATTTTTTCTTCAAATTTACGGAAAAATCAGTATTCAACAATCTGAATCTAAGGCGAGCCCTGCTGGAAGCGACTCCATGGAACGAACTGCGTGCAAACACTTATGTTCAGGCGCAAAGCCTGGTCTATGCGCTGAACGGCTATCCATCTGTTGAAGGATATTCTTCCACAGATATAATTGAAGCAAAAATTCTTATGGACAAAGCCAGAAACGAACTGAAAATCGAAGATAATCAGAAAATAAAAATCCGATTTGCAATAACAGACACAGATTACATGAAAAAAAAGGCTGAGCTTTTAAAAAAAGCCTGGGAACCGCTAGGAGTCGAGCTTGAAACTGTGCTTTTTCCAGAGTTTGAATACCTGAACAACATTGAAAAAACAGACGCAGACCTTTTCAGCTACAACTGGATTGGAGATTTCGCAGACCCGCTGGCTTTTCTGGAACTTTTCCGCGGAAATTCAACCATGAATGTTTCAGGCTGGAACAACAAGGAATTCAATGCAATGCTGGATGAAGCCGCCCTTTACACCGATGAAAACCACAACAGGCTGCTGGCAAAGGCAGAGCAGCTCTTGCTGGACGAAGCGGTCATCTTTCCGATTCAGCATCCGGTAAGCGTAAATATAATCAACCTTAATGAAGTCGGAGGCTGGGCATTAAACGCATTTGACATCCATCCGCTGAAATATCTTTTTAAGAGGGAAATTTCCACACCATCCGCGCCAAACATTGTTCTTCTTACAGAATTTTAGCGTCATCAAGCAGAATCCTGCCGTTTGAGGCATCCTTGATTTTCCGTGAAAGCAATGCAAATTCATCGGCATTTGTCTTTCCGGAGACTTTTACATCCGTTCCAAATTCTTCTGTCAGGTCGCTTACAGTAAAACCTTCCAGAATACGCTTTATCACCTGATATGAAGTGTAGTCCGCCGCAAACGAAAACTCTTTTTTTTCAACATATTCTTCAAACGCAGACAGTTTTTCCGCCGCAAGAAGAACCTGCTTTGCTCCGTCGCCATAGGCTTTTACAAGTCCGCCAGTACCGAGCAATGTGCCGCCAAACCATCTGGTGACCGTAAGGACAAGATTTGTGCAGCCTGAACCTTTAAGAACATCCAGCGCGGGCCGCCCGGCAGTTCCAGAAGGCTCGCCGTCATCGCTCATTCCAAGAATTTCACCGGAAAGCCCAAGAACAAATGCGTGGACAACGTGCGTCGCATCAGGATATTTTGCTTTTTGAGATTTTATTATATTTCTTGCGTCAGCCTGCGTTGCGCATGGAAAAAGTTCTGAAAGAAACCTTGAACCTTTTACAGTAAATTCAGACTCCGCATGGCAATTCAGAATTTTCACTTTTTTTCCACAACAACAGACTGCACTTCTTTTGCCACGACGCGCACGCCCTGCGCCTTAATGCCCTTTTCCGCAAAATCAGAAGCCTTGAAACTTTCCTTAAGAATTTTCATCTTAGGCTTTTTTACATAATTAAGCGTAAAGTTAAAATCCTTGCGGGTTTCTACAAAAAGCACTTCCATTCCGTCCGGCGCAAAAAAATAATCGCGGTTCATTATGTAGCCGCCGACCTTGCATCGCTTTACATAAACATATTGTGTCTGTGGGTCGCGGTAAATAACAGAAAACAGAACTTTAGAAAGACTTTCCTTGTCCGCAAAACCACAGTAACGAAGTTCCGGACCGACAAAAACCTTTGCCGGAGCTTCCGTCACAGTATAGATTCCGCTTTTACGCACATAGATTATGCGGTCAAACGGAGTGATTTCAAGATTTCCTCGCCGCCCGGCACGGAAGTTCCAAGATAACCGGAATCCGCATTATATTTTAGAGGAGTATCCCTTCGCACCACAGATTTTACGTCAACAGTTTTGATATTTGTAACGGTTGTGCGGCGTTTTAGAGTCTTTGAATCAAGCTTTTCTTCAATTCCATCCAGATAGCTGAGCGCATATTCAACAATGTGCTTTAAAAGCCTGTTTATTTCCTTGATTCTTGCATTTATCGCCTGAACTTCCTTTCGGTTTTTGTTCATATCATACAGGGAAATTCTTCGGATCGGGATTTTCAAAAGATGGTCAACATCCTCATCCGTAACAGGACGCAAAAGCTCTTCCTTGAACGGAACAAAACCTTTTTTTACCGCCTTAATCACAGTTTCTTCGGTTTTCATCTGCTCAATTTCTTTGTAAACCCGCTCTTCAATAAAAATACGTTCAAGAGTCCTAAGGTGAAGTTTCCAGAAGCTGCTGCTTTTCGTATTCAAGCTCTTCTTTAAGGACACGGACAAGCTGCTTTGCATGAAATTCTATCACTTCGGTAACCGTCATCTGAACCGGCATATTGTCCCTGATGACAAGAAGATTGCAGTAGACTGTCTTTTCACAGTCGGTAAACGCATAAAGTGAATCAACAACGTCTTTTGTATAAACTCCGCGAGGAAGAGTTATTTCTATGTTCGCGGACTGCGAGGTATAATTATTTATGGAAGCAATCTTGACCTTTCCGTTTTTTGCAGCCTTTTCAATCGATTCTATAAGGGTTTCAGTTGTAGAGCCATACGGAAGTTCCGTAATTACAATTTTCTTAGGATCTGAAGTGTCGATTTTTGCGCGGGTTATAAGTTTTCCAAGCCCATCCTTGTATTCTGAACAGTCTATAAGCCCGCCGGTCTGGAAATCCGGAAAAAGCTGAAACTCCTCGCCCCTAAGGCATTTTTTTTCAGCCTCAATCACTTCATGCACATTATGGCTCATAATCTGGGTGCTCATGCCGACCGCGATTCCTTCCGCGCCAGTGATTAGAACAACCGGAAGTTTCGCCTGGAACATCACCGGCTCTTTATTACGGCCATCGTAACTGTCAATATATTCGGTAATCGCAGGATTTGTAACAAGAATGTCTTTTGTAACCTGACGGATTCTACATTCAATATAACGGGCGGAAGCAGCCGCATTGCCTGTAAAAATATTTCCGTAGTTTCCCTGCTTGTCGATAAAAAGCTCTTTGTTTGCAAGATTGACCAGCGCGGTATAAATAGATGCGTCTCCGTGCGGATGAAACTTCATGCAGGCGCCGACAACTCCCGCGACTTTATGAAAGCGACCGTCATCCATAACAAGCAGAGTGTGCAGAATTCTGCGCTGAACAGGCTTAGTCCGTCCACAAGCTCAGGAATAGCCCTGTCCCTGATAACATAGCTTGCGTACTGAATGAAATTCTGATCAAATAGATTTTTTACGTATGCCATTTTCCCACCCGGCGAATCAGTTTAATTTCCGTTTTCCATTATTGAATTAATATGAATATCTGGAGTTATTATTTCGCCACCATATTTTATGCGCAATTTGTTCAGGTAAATATCAAAATGAATGTGTTCCGCCATAAGGTTCACCAGAAGCCGGTTATCCGTACGGACTCCAAGAAAATCCTTGTCTTCCGAAGAAAGCATGGAACAAAGGCTTCCATCATTTTTCACAATTTCTTTGTAAGGTATAAATTCGTTTCGGTCGTTGCTGCAAAGGATGCAGGAATTGTTGTCAGCCACCATGATAAAGCGTTTTTGCGGAGACTTCAAAAGACTTAAATCGTTGCAATATAACTCAATGTCCAGATTGTAGAGCTCAAGGTTCAGCCAGCTGAAAACAATAATCCTTACGCCGCGTCTTTTTGCTTTATCAAGGTTTTCTACAAGAGGTTTTAAGTCGATTGAAGAATTCATAAGGATTTCTTTTTCTGCGGAATCAACCATGGATTTAATTTCATCCAAAAGATTTTGCCAGCCCTGTATATTGCAAAAATAATTAGAAGCCCTCCTCCTTAAAGAAAGCTGCTCCAGAAGATTTTTTGCCGTTTCAGCGCTTTTTTTATATTTTGAAGTAATCTTGTCTATCAGCTGTCCCGGATCGACAACCGCATATTCGCTAGTCTGCCCCGGAATAGAAACAATAGCTCCCTATCAAGAAGATTTTCCAGCGCGGCATAAACCGAAGAACGCGAAGTTCCGAGCAGTTTTGCAATCTGATAACCATTCATCTTCTCTTCTGAAACCATCGCGCAATAGACTTTTGCCTCAGTCTGAGAAAATCCCAGCCGCACCAGACAATCAACAGTTCCGACATCCATAAATTAAATCAAACCCTTTTTTTATTTACCCTTACGAAAATATAGCAGTTTTTTAATTATTCCTCAAGACTATCTTGAATAATTAATTTTAACGGCCTGCATTCCGGATTTTTTGAATCCTTTATTTCCCGCAGAATATCTTCCTTTAGAAGGGAAACATTTACAAATCCGCAGAACGCAAGCGTTCTGTCAGAAAGATCGTAAAGGCTTTCCCCTTCACAGGCGACAACAACATCCTTGTCCGAAATAAATTCCTTTAAACTGATTCCTGAATTTTTTTCATTTTCAAGCCGTGTTTTATAAAAATAATAAATGGAGGTAAATTTATGGATTTTAGCAAGACGGCCGCAACATTTCTGAAGTTTTACAGAAAATTTTTCTCCAAGCGGAGTTGACATAAGATTTTCCGCAAAAACAAAAAGGACACGAGGCTCGCCTTCAATTCCTGTGTTCTGTTGAAGAACTTTCTGCGTCTCAAAAACAAGGTTCTGCATGAACGCCTTGCCACTCAATGGTTCAGCAGGAGTTTCCGAAATCTCTTCACGAGAAATTCCATCCCCGTCGATTTCCGACTCTCCTTGATTTTCATGTTCTTCCAGATTATCCCCGGTTTCGCCGTCAGCGGCAAGAATTTTATTCGCGGCAAGCTCGTCATCGCTTGCAACCGGAATATCATTTATAGAAAAATCACCTGTGTTCTGGCTAAGAATTTCTTTAAGCCTGGCTTCCATATCAACTTCAGGCTCTGCGCTTTCATTTTTTGGAATCTCAAACTGAACGGCAGAATCGTTTTTAAATTTATCCTCCTCTGGTTCAGTTGACTTTAAGATGCCTGAATCAATCTCCTCTTCAGAAGCCTGAGGAATATCCATTATTGAAAAATCACCTTCATCGTACATCTTGTTCTGTCCGAGAATTTCTGCAAGCCTTGCATCCATTTCTGAATTGTTTTCATGGCTTTCTGTTTCTGCATTAAAAATATTTGTATCATCCATAGTTTCGTCTTCGCTTTCATCAAATGTTATAATTGAATTTTCTATATCAGGTTCCTTAAATCCCGGAAGGCTTTCCGCAGATTTATTTTTCAGCGTAAGAATCGGATTTTTTACGCCGTCAACAATCCTGTAAAGAACGCAGTTTTCCTCGTTGGTCGAAAACAGCGGATTTTCCTCACTTATGCGGATATGCTTAAGCTTGGGACAGTTTGAAACCCAGTCTTTTTCAAGAGTTTCCAGATTCGCGGGAAGCACAATTGTTTCAAGGTTCTCACAGTTTGCGATTGCGCACGCGCATATTTTTGTTACGCTGGATGGAATTACCAGCGATTTTATCGCCGAGCAGGAATCAAAGACATTTTCCGGCAGGGTTTTTATTCCGGCACGGAACGGAATTTCTTCAAGAGCGGTGCAGCCGGCAAAAAGTCCCTCTGAAAAATCCAGGACTTCCAGCGGCATTTCAACTTTTTTTAAAGATTTGCAGCCGCAAAAAAGAAAAGGCGGAAGCGTCTTTAAAAAAGCCGGAAGTTTCACAGCCTCTAGCTCAACGCAGTTGCAAAAAAGATTCGCGCCAAGATATGTAACCGAATCCGGAAGGGAAATTTCCTTTAGCCCCGAGCAGGAAAACGCCTCCTCCCCAACCGAGGTTGCTCCGTTAGGCACAACTCCTGTAAATTCTTTTGAATCCGTATCTATTCCAACAATGACTTTAAAGTCATCTGTATAAATCAAGCCATTTTTTTTAACTGTTAAATTTTTCATAGTATAATTTTAGTCCAGAAAAGGCATATTTGCAAAGTTTTTTACATCAGCCGCAAAATTAAATTATTTGAGCGCAAGCCCGGCCTTAAAGGCATCCGCGACAACATCTCCAAGACGGATATATTTGTGGTTCACGCAGTCGTAAGTAACAGGATCGAGCTTTTTCACGTCAATTTTTCCGTCCGAAAGAACGGATTCATCCGCGGCAACGTTTACAATTTCTCCAAAAAGCCGGCAGTTCTGAACATCAAAACTGATTGTTTTACATTCAAGAACCATAGGAAGCTCTTCCACAAGAGGAGCATTGACTTTCTGGCTTTTTGTAAAATGAAAACCGGATTTTTTTATTTTTTCCGGCTCATCGTTTCCAGAGACAATTCCGACATAGTCACAGGCCGCCACGGTCTTTGCGGTGGCCATGCTTACGGTGAAGTCGCTTCCTGCCTGAATATTTTTTACAGTTTTATGTTCAGGACTAAGACAGATATTTATTTTTGTGTCATCAGCAATTCCGCCCCAGGCAGCGTTCATAATATCGGGATTTCCATTCTCATCATAAGTTGAAACCATCAAAACCGGCATAGGATAAAGCATTGCCTTTGCGCCAAAATCTTTTCGCATATACAGCCCCTTAATTTCGAGTTTTTTTGCAAACTATGAAAGAACGCTCCCGGCGGATTTACAATTTGCTCAGATGGATTTGGCTCGAATTCGGGTACTCCGCACTTTAATTAATTCAATCGCCAAAAATCTTCACAAATTGCAAATCTGCCTGCGCTTTTATTCTTTTTACAACAAACTCGACATTCAGACTACTATTATATCACAAATGTGCTATAATTTGCTCATGAAAAAAATTGCAATAATCACCGGCGCATCCAGCGGAATGGGAAAAGACTTTTCCATTCAAATTTCAAAGGACTACCAGCACCTCTGCATTGATGAAATATGGCTTGTAGCGCGAAGAATAGAAAAACTGAACGAACTTTCCGAGGAAATAAAAAAAATCAGCGGAGCGCCAGAACCACGCGCCGTACAGCTGGATATTTCCGGAGTGGACGGAGCAAAACAGTTCAACTCGCTTCTTTCTGAAGAAGAAAAATCCGGCCGCTTTGAAATCACGGTTCTTGTAAACAACGCAGGATTCGGAACTTACGGACCTTTTGAAGAGACGCCGGTTGAAAAAGAGATGCGGATGATAGAAACAAACTGCACCGCCCTTACCGGAATAACAGGATATTCCCTTCCTTATATGAACGAAAATTCATACATAATAAACACGGCAAGCATGGCGGCCTTTGCCCCTCTTGGAAATTTCGCAGTCTACGGCGCGACAAAATCTTTTGTCTTAAGCTTTAGCCTTGCGCTCGCCGCAGAATTAAAACCGCGCGGAATACACGTGTGCGCGCTTTGCCCCGGCTCAGTAAGCACGGAATTTGCAAATATTGCCTCCAACGGAGCAAGAAAAGAGGTTCTGCACGGAATTTCTTCTGAAAAAACAGTACGCCACTGCCTTAAAAAGGCTTTTTCCGGAAAACGAACCGCGATAATGCGGTTTAAATGGAAATTCCAGGCGCTAGGAAGCAAATTCGTGGATGCATATACAATCGCGGATTTTACATTCAGACATTCAAAGCGACCATACAAAAAGACTGAATAATAGGCTTAATTTCGAGTTTTTTTTACAAATTACGAAAGAACGCTTTCGGCATATTTCCAATTTGCTCAGATGGATTTGGCTCGAATTCGGGTGCTCCGCACTTTAATTAATTCAATCGCCAAAAATCTTCACAAATTGCAAATCTGCCTGCGCTTTTATTCTTTTTACAAAAAAAACTCGATATTCAACCTAATAGATAAAAAAAAATGGCATATTACGCCAATTTTGTTTTTTCGCTTCCGTTCCTGTATTTTTTTATTGATTCAGATTTTTCAATTTGTTCATCTGGTCGTGTAAAAATTGTTGGCGCGCTGGATTTTCGCATTTTCAAAAGGGGCTTAGCCCCGATTGCACGGAAAGACCGGAATGGAGCGCAGCGGAACGAGGACTTGCAGTAAAAGCGGGTCGCGGACGGAAACAGCGCGCTTCTGATGACAAAAATCAAAAATACCGTTAAACTTGCGTGGTAGGACGTGCAGGTTGCGTACAAGATGCTTGAGGTAGCCTCGAAAAAATCCTTAATCCACATTTTTTGCGAGGTTTTATGAAAAATTATTTTAGCGGCAATGCTCTTTTTACGGATTTTTACGAACTTACAATGGCACAAGGGTACTGGAAGGAAGGCATGAACCAGAAAGTTGTGTTCGATATGTTCTTCAGAAAAAATCCTTTTAACGGCGGATTTTCAGTTCTTGCCGGAAATGAACCGCTTCTTGACGCTATAACAGAATTTTCTTTTGGCGATGACGACATTGAATACCTAAGAAGCCAGAAAATTTTTGAGGACGGATTTCTTGAATATCTTAAGACATGGAAATTTACCGGCGACCTTTACACAATGGATGAAGGAACTGTGATTTTTCCGCAGGAACCGCTGGTAAGAATACACGCCAATCTTATTGAAGCGCAGATTCTGGAAGGGCTTATCTTAAATCTTGTAAATTTCCAGAGTCTGATTGCAACAAAAACCGCGCGGGTTTACCTTGCGTCAAAGGGTGCGCCGATTATGGAATTCGGACTCAGGCGCGCGCAGGGACCGGATGGAGCGATGGGAGCCACAAGGGCGGCGTTTATTGGCGGCGCGGCAGGAACAAGCAACACGCTGGCCGCGAAATTCTACGGAATTCCTGCGATGGGGACAATGGCGCATTCATGGATTATGAGCCATTCTTCTGAACTGGAAGCGTTCCGCGAATATGCAAAAATCTACCCGACCAATGCAATTTTCCTTATCGACACTTACGATACTTTGAAATCCGGGATAAAAAATGCAATCATCGCCGGCAGTGAACTTGTTGAAAGGCTACAACTTTGGCGTGCGGCTTGATTCAGGCGATATTTCATATCTTACAAGGGAAGTCCGCAAGGAGCTTGACCGCGCAGGTTTTCCGCAGGCAAAGATTTCTGTTTCAAATGAGCTTACGGAAGAGATTATTTCCACGCTGGTCGCAAACGGCGCGCCGATAAACAGCTGGGGCGTTGGAACACACATGGTTACAGGCGGAAACGAATCTTCTTTTACCGGAGTCTATAAACTTGCGGCAAGGCACGACAAGACTGACGACAAAATGATTCCGGCGATGAAATTCAGCGACAATCCTGCAAAGACAACAAACCCTGGAATAAAAAATGTTTTCCGCCTTTACGATGAGAACGGAATGGCGCTTGCCGACATTCTTGCGCTGGAAAATGAAAAAATCGATTCTGGAAAAGAATACAGATTTTATCATCCTATGGTTGACTACAGGCAGTTTTCATGCACGGCGGCAAAGGTTGAGCCGCTTTTAAAGCTAAAGCTAAAAGACGGAAAAAGAACTGAAAAACGGATTGCGGACGGCGAGCAGCTTAGGCTTGCACGCGAGAATATGCAGAAACAGCTTGCAAGCCTGGACGAAAGCTACAAAAGGCTTCTGAATCCTCACATCTATAAAGTTTCGCTTACAGAGGAACTTAAAGAACTTAAGGCCGATTTTATACGAAAAAATATTGAATAGGCTGAATGCCGGGTTTTATTGAATCTGTACTATTGCCAAAGGTCGAGTTTTTCATTGAATCCGTAAATTGAATGAGCGGGAAGAAAAAGAAAGCGGCAACCGAGCCATTCTGAGCGCTAGCAAGCGATTTTAAAAAAAATCGCGCAGTCTGATACTTTGTACGCTCAGCTTGGCGAATTGACGCGCTTTTTCTGGTAGCTCATTCAATTTTTGTGCTGATTTTATAAAACCCGATATTCTGGCTATTTGCAGAGATACGAACCGCTTACAGCCAGAACATTTTCAAGTTTTTGTATTCAGCGCAGTTCTGGCTATTAATTCCGCCGGAAACAATAAAGCGCACGCAAGGATACGGACCTTTCAGGGCATCCAGGTATTTTGTTCCGCCAAGAATTTCAACAGGAAATATTTTTAGGACTGAAAGCCCGAATCCCAAGGCCTGCTCAATTTCGCCGGGGGTGGCAACTCCCGGATAAACAGGAATATTGCGGGACACGCAATATTTTACAGTTTTCCAGTTGAACCCGGCGCTAAGAAGAAACTGCGCGCCGGCTTTTACCGCGCGCCTTGCAACTTCTGGAGAAGTTATTGTCGCGGCGCCAGCAAGCATTTCAGGAACCTGATCCCTTACAGCGCGTATACATTCATCGGAACCTTCCTGATTTTCCGGGTCGCGGTAGGCAATCTCCATCGCCTTTACGCCTTTTTCAAGAAGCGTTTTTGCAATATGCACCGCTTCCGCCGGCAATGTTGTCTGGACAACCGCAATTTCGCCGGCTTCCGCAATAAGTTCATCCATTAAATACTGTTTTTTCATCGTTGAATTCTTCCTGTTCCGTTTCCATTCATCAAAGTTTCTATTTCATCTTTTTGAGCCAGATTAAAATCCCCGGAAACTGAATGTTTCAGGCAGCTTGCCGCCGTGGCAAAATCCAAAGCCCTTGATTCGCCAGAAGGCTCTTCTGCATATTCCAGGAGTCCAAAAATAAGTCCTGCCGCAAAACTGTCGCCCGCGCCGACACGCTCAACTATATTTTCAATATCGTAATGCGCGCTTTCGTAAAACCCTGTCCGGCCGCTTAAGACAGCAGACCAGCCGTTCCTGTCAGCACTGTAGCTATGACGCAATGTGACGGCGACAATCTTTATATTCGGAAACTGTTTTTTTACATCATCGCATAGATGGCGGTAAGATTCCGCTGGAGTCGTGAAATTTTTAAGCGGAAGACCAAGGCAGTTCTGAATATCCTCTTCATTCGCAATCAGAACATCCGCCTTTGAAGCGAGAACCCGCATCACATCTCCGGCTTTTTTTCCATACTGCCAGAGTTTTTTGCGGTAATTCAAGTCAACTGAAACTGCGCAACCGGCTTTTTTTGCCGCGCAGACCGCCGCCATGACAGAATTCATAGCAGGTTCAGAAACCGCAGGAGAAACTCCGGAAACGTGAAACCATTCCGCATCGGAAAAATATTCATCAAAATCGTAAGATTCCGGTTCAGAAACAGAAAAACAACTTCCTGCGCGGTCATAAACAACCTGGCTTGGCCGCTGACACGCGCCGTCCTCAAGAAATAAATTCCAAGCCTTCCGTCTGATTCAGGTCCGGCAACCTGAACATTATAATAACTCAAAGCGCGCCTTGCGCCCTGGCCGATCGCATTCCGCGGCAGCGCAGTAATAAACTTCACGGATTTTCCCAAAATCGAAAGACTTACCGCGACATTAGCCTCGCTTCCGCCAAAAACCGCCTCGAAATTCGGAGTCTGAAAAAACCTTTCCTTTCCAAAAGGCTTCAGCCTAAGCATTATCTCGCCAAAAAGCGCAATTTTTTTATTAGTTCCGCTCATATTTTTAATTTTAACCCAAACAGTAGTTTTTGCAATTTATTATTCTTTGAATCCATCAATTTTTAGCGCAATTTCCAAAGGATACGGCCCGCAAATAAATCACAAGCCAAGTTTTTTGTTGATTTTACTGCGGTTTTCTGGATATTCAAAATAATAATAGCCGTTTTCATTCAAAAGCCGGTAAAATCTTACAGTGCGCGAGCCTGGCAAAATCGCCTCCGCCTGAGTTAAAAGTTCCGCAGCCCTCTCTTTGTTTTTGGCTTCAAAACAAGCCTGGGAAAGAAAAATTTTTGCATAGTAACGCTCCGCATCCGATGCGGCCGATTTTTCCGCCTTAAGGAACGCTTTCATCGCCTTTCCCTTGCCACCGCCGCTTATCACCGGAGCATGAAAATACCACTGGGCAATATTTATAAGGCAAAATACAAAATCAGGATCGTTTTCCAGCGCCCTGTCGTAATATTTTTTTATTGTAAGACCTTCATTCATCGCTGTTGAAAGCGGAAGATACTGAAGGCTGCTGCTCAAAATGTCTCCGGCAGTAACATAAAGCCATTTGGAGTGCGGCTCGTTTTTGTGCGCCTTAAAATATTCCCTTATTTTCCGGTACTGGGCAGTCAGAAAAACTTCAAGCTCCTTGTCCTGCGGATTTATCTCATAAAGCGCATTATATTTTTCCCAGGTCAAGACATTGTTTGCAGAAAGAAGAATCTCTTCGTCCAGATTGTCTGCAACTTCAGGGCTGTTTATATAAGAAGAAAAATCGTCACACGCCGCGGCGACATCATTAAAATCATCAATCAGAGCCAGCCGCCAACGGAAATCCGTTATTTCCGCCATAATTTTTGAGTCAAACTCCGAAAGTCCTGCCTCCGCAAAACACAAGGCGCAGGAAATACAGAAAAACAAAATCAGAACATTTTTTTTCATTGGAATATTATATCGAAGTTTAAAACGGTTGACTATAAAAAAATGCAGGACAGACAAATTATAAACGCCGCCATTCTTAACGCAAGTCCAAGTTTTTTGGTTCAGACCGCTTCTGTCAGATTCATTGTAACAAGCGACGCAATTCACTATAATAGAACATATTTTACTTGCAGATAAAATGCGGTTTTGCCGCCATCAAGAGGTCATAAAATGTCAAAATATCCTTTTAGCGAAATTGAACCAAAATGGCAAAAATTTTGGGACGAAAACAAGACTTTCAAAGTTACAGAAGACGAAAAATATCCAAAAGAAAAAAGAATGTATGTTCTTGATATGTTCCCGTATCCTTCAGCAGCCGGACTTCACGTTGGACACCCGGAAGGCTATACGGCGACTGATATTTACTGCCGCTACCTTCGCATGAACGGCTACAATGTTCTTCATCCGATGGGATACGATGCGTTCGGGCTTCCGGCGGAAAACTACGCCATAAAGACAGGAACTCACCCAAAAATCACGACGAATGAAAACATCAATCATTTTACACAACAGATAAATCGCTTGGATTCAGCTACGACTGGGACAGATGCGTTTCAACCTGCGAGCCGGAATACTACAAATGGACTCAATGGATTTTCCTTCAGCTTTATAAAAAAGGATTGGCTTACGAGGCTCAAACTCCAATCAACTGGTGTCCTTCTTGCCAGACAGGACTTGCAAACGAGGAAGTAAAAGAAGGCCGCTGCGAACGCTGCCATTCTCAGGTAACGCACAAGACAATCCGCCAGTGGATGTTAAAAATCACTGATTATGCGGACAGGCTTGACAAAGATTTGGATTCGCTCGACTGGCCGGAAAGCGTAAAACTTATGCAGCACAACTGGATTGGAAAATCGACAGGCGCGGAAGTAACTTTTACAGTTGCAGACAAGGACGGAAAACCAACCGACAAAAATCTTACAGTCTACACAACACGATGCGACACATTGTTTGGCGCAACATATATGGTTGTTTCTCCAGAACACAAAATCGTTCCTGAAATCACAACTGCGGAGCAAAAAGCAAGCGTTGAGGCATACATCGAGGCAGCCGCGAAAAAATCTGACCTTGAACGCACAGACCTGAACAAAGACAAAACAGGCGTTTTCAGCGGAAGCTACGCAATCAATCCTGTAAACGGAAAACTGATTCCAATCTGGATTGCAGATTACGTTCTGATTTCTTATGGAACAGGCGCAATTATGGCAGTTCCGGCGCACGACACGCGCGACTGGGAATTTGCAAAAAAATTCAATCTTCCGATTATTGAAGTTTTAAAATCAGAAGTCGATGTTCAGAAACAAGCCTGGACAGAAGACGGACTTCATGTAAATTCAGACTTTTTGAACGGATTGAACAAAGAAGACGCAATCAACAGAATGCTTGAATTCCTTGAAGAAAAGAAAATCGGAAAAAAAGCTGTAAATTATAAACTCCGCGACTGGGTTTTCAGCCGGCAGCGCTACTGGGGCGAACCGATACCTTTAATCCACTGCCCTGAATGCGGAACTGTTCCCGTTCCGGAAGAAGAGCTGCCTCTCCGCCTTCCAGAAGTAAAATCTTACCAGCCGACCGGCACAGGTGAATCTCCGCTTGCAGCGATTGATTCATGGGTAAACTGCAAATGTCCAAAATGCGGCGGAAACGCAAAGCGCGAAACAAACACAATGCCTCAGTGGGGCGGCTCGTGCTGGTATTACCTCCGCTACCTTGACCCGCACAACCAAAAACAATTCTGCTCTCCAGAAGCTGAAAAATACTGGATGCCTGTAAATTTGTACATCGGAGGCGCGGAACACGCGGTCCTTCACCTTCTTTACGCAAGATTCTGGCACAAGGTTTTGTACGATTTAGGAGTTGTTTCAACAAAAGAACCATTTCAGCGGCTTGTAAACCAGGGAATGATTACTTCATTCGCATTTCAGCGCGCAAACAAAACCCTTGTTCCTGTTGATGAAGTTGAAAAACGCGACGACGGAAATTTCTATGAAAAGAAAACAGGGGAAAAACTTGAACAGATTGTCGCGAAAATGTCAAAATCGCTGAAAAACGTTGTAAACCCGGATGACGAAATCAAGGCGTACGGCGCGGATTCTGTACGAATGTACGAAATGTTCATGGGACCGCTCACAATGTCAAAGCCATGGTCAACCCAGGGAATCGTGGGAATTCACCGCTTTCTTGAAAAAGTCTGGGCAATCAGCGAAAAACCAATCAGCGATGTAGACATCTCAGGAAAACTCGCAGATGAAAAACTTATTTCCGCCCGGAAAACTTTTGCCCAGACCGTAAAAAAAGTCACCGCGGACACCGCCTCGCTGAACTTCAACACAGCGATAAGCCAGATGATGATTTTTATAAATGAAATCTCAAAGCTTGATTCTGTTCCAAAGGCAATCTGGCAGGATTTGTAAAGATTCTTAGTCCATACGCACCGCATCTTGGCGAGGAGCTTTGGCATAAACTTGGAAACAACGAGTCAATTGCTTACGTTCAGTGGCCGGTTGTAAACGAAGACTTTGCAAAAGACGAGGAAAAAACAATCGTTGTAATGATAAACGGAAAACTCCGTGGAAAATTCAAGGCTGCTCCAGACTCCAGCGACGAAACGCTTCGTTCCGCCGCGGAAAACAACGAAGACGCAAAAAAATTCCTTGAAGGAAACAATTGTAAAATGCGTTATTGTAAAAGATAAGCTTGTAAACTTTGTTGTAAAATAAAAAAAATCCCCGGACGAACCTGTCCGGGGATTTTTTTAACGTTATGCAACTTCCGTAACAGAAGAGATTATATTAAATTCTTCCTTAAAACCTGTCGCAAGAATCTGACGGTCAACCTCATTGGAAATTGAAAGCAGATATAGTTTTTTTCCTGTTTCTTCAGCATCGTTGTGGGCAGCCATAATGACACCAATCGCCGCGGCATCAAGCTCCGTAACATTAGCCATATCAAGAACGACATTTGTCTTTTTTATTGAATCGTAAATTTTTCCAGCGACATTAACGAGCGTGTAAGCATTAAAACCGCCGCTCAATTCATAAAGTTTATAGTCAGTACCCTCTTTTTCTGTAACTGTCAGTAATTCCATAAATTCTCCTGTCCGCCTTAATCCAGCGATTCAAGTTTTCCAGCATTTTCAGCAGAAGAATCCGCCGAAGCAATCGAACTCATATATTTTTCAAAATCCTTTTTTATTGCCGCCGCATCAGCTTTTTCTGATGCCTCTGTCTGAAGATACTTCATCACAAGAACACTTACGTCATCTTCCATTTCATGCGACATAAATTTCATCAATTCATCATACTCAAACTGAGCCATTCTGGAAGCCGGATACATCGCATTTGCAACCATATAACGCTGGATACGGTCTTTTCCGAATTTTTCTCCGCGGAGAGAATGAGATTCTATCAGACCATCCGTACAGACAAGAACAATATCATTCTTATTAAGCTTAATCTGCTTTACAGAAACATACGGCGTCAAATCTTTTACGAATCCAAGAATATGTCCTTCACCCTGAATTTCAATAACGTTGTTGTAAGATTCAGTGTACAAAAGCATAGCAGGAATACCGCAGTTTATGTAATAAAGCGTATCGTTGTCAAAATTCATAATCGCGAACATACCGGCAAAGACAGTTCCCTTAGGAAGATTGTCGCGGATAAATCTGTTCACTTTTACAACGAGCTGCTTAAAGTCGTGCGTCTCAGCAAGATAAGCGCGGATAATCGACTTAAGAATTACCATGTTCATAGAAGCGGCAATACCCTTTCCGCTCAAGTCTCCCACAACAAACATGTGGCGTGAATCAGTAAGACGAATCATATCAACAAATTCACCACCGATGTTGTGCGCAGGAACCATTATACAGCCGGCGTCCATCTTGGGATTCGTAACGTTGTCAATATTATCCTGAATGGAAGTAATAATCTGGCTTGACATACGGAGCTCGCGGTTTACTGTACCGATAATTTCCTTATTGGAAATATTACGCATGAAGTAGCCGAATACAAAGAAGTAAGAGTAAAGTTTTGTAAATACAGTGTAGTCGTATTCCTTGTAGTGGTCTTTGCTTGTCTTTATTCCAAGAAGAATCAAACCATGAACATCACGGCCTTCGTTCAGAATAAACAGCGCGTCAGATTCAGTTTCCGCAAAGAATTTTGTAAGCTCATCCCTGATATTAGAAAAATCGTGAATAGCCTCCACCTGCGAAGCGACCACGACATTGCGATTAAGGTTTAGAAGCTCCTCAAAAAGCTTTCCCTTGTTTTCAAGCTTATGCGCCCTGCCTGTAGAAGAATAAGCGACTTCAAAAGAATCGTTTCCTCCGTTGATGTAAACTGTCATGGAAGAAGATTCCGCGTTGTTCTTAAAAATCTGGAACATATTATCCGCAATAGCGTCCATTTCGCCATTGTAGTCAATCGAAGCAAGGTCTTTTTCAAAAGCCACGGCGTAGTCCGCGGAATGACCAAACTTTGATTTTGCAATAAGCCTGCCTGCAGTCTGAACAAAATAAAGAACAAAACCAGCGGCCACAAATCCGCAGAAAACAAAAAGCACAGGATATTGAGCGCGCAGCGGGAAAAGAATCATAAAAATCATACCCATTACGCCGGCCGGCAAAATATACATAAACAAGGATTTTATGATGAACGAAACTGTTCCCCGTCCGGAAGGAGCCGCCGCAAGCCTAGAACCTAGCGGAATAATCACAAGCACCGGAATAAATAATGTTGTGCAGCAAAGAATAAACAGGACATCTCTGTATAACGGCTTCAAGGAATACGGCGACAACCCACATCAGAACAACTCCAAGCGCATAAACATAGCTCTTGAATTTATCAAGCTTTGTTCCGACCGCCTCTGTCTTGCAGAGCATTACAATTGTCATAAACGCAGGAATCAAGAATCTGAAAAGTCAGATTGTAAACCGTAATCCACGTCCATGGGAAAAAAACTTTCTTGCTTCTCCGGAAAACAGAAAAGTCAGAACGAATCATCAGTCCAAATTCCTCGCTTAAAGAAATCTGCTTGAACTTAAAGAAAAACAATCCATACGGCAAGGATGTAAAGCACCATTTTACAAATAGAAGTCAAAGTGTTCGTGTATTTCCACGCATAATATGTAAGACAATTGGAAATATTCACAAGAAGGCACGCTTCTATAAGCAGGCAAATCTTAATTAGAATCGTAAAAAGAGAAGAAGTGATAGAGCCGCCGGCCGCAATAAAAAAATGTAAAAAAAGACCGGCATTTACAGCCATCAGAAGAATATTCGGAATAATCGGGTCCGTTCCGGAGTCGCCCTCATTTCCATAACGATCCGTGTAAAAAAAGTTTCAAAAAGAAAAAAGAGCGTAAGAATTAAATTTATTATTATGAACAAAACCATATTAACCTACCTTTGCAACCATCATTGTAACGTCATCATGAAGTCGTTTATCGCCGTTGTAGCGCATTATAAGATCAACAATATCTTCAACAAACTGCTGAGGCTGTTTTGCCGCGCTTGACTTCAAAGTCTGAATGTATTCTTCAGTATCACCAAGCTCAACGCCGTTGTCGTCCATAACCTCCGAGACACCGTCAGTAGCAAGAAGAATCATATCACCGCGGAAAAGACGCATCTCATTAACGTGAACATCATCCATATCAATAATACCGACAACGCTGGCGCTTGAAGTAAGCTCCTTTATCCTGTAACCGTCCGGAGCGCGCGAAAGAACAATCGGGTCAGACATAGATGCATTTACGTAACGGATTTTCATTTCCTCTGTATCTACAATTCCAAGGAACAGAACCGTATATTTATCCTGAAGGTGCATTCCCTTAATCGCGCTGTCGACCGCCTGGATAAGGGCAACAAGATCCTCTTTGTTTTCAATGATTTTTACAGTATTCATAACAAGCCCCATGATAAGGGCCGCCGGAAGACCTTTTCCAGAAACGTCACCGAGCATAAGCAGTGTTTTTGAACTGTCAATCGGAAGAATTGAATAATAGTCGCCGGAAACATTAACCAGAGGGCGGTAATAAGTCGCAATCTTAAGGTGAGGAATGTTCGGAATATCATGCGGAAGGAACGAAACCTGAGTATCCGCAAGCTGCTCCCACTCTTTTGTAAGCGAAGAAATTTCTGAAAGGTTCGAGATAATCTTTGTTCTTTCAATAAAACGGAAGAACTCTTCTGTCAGCTTTGAATAGATTTCCGTATCAAAGAGCATTGTATAACGGTTAAAAACAAAGAACTGCTTTCCCTGATAGCATATAAAGAAACCGCGGGCCTGACGATATGAAGAAACTATTCCATACTTATTTCCAAGATAATAAAATCCATCTTTCCAGCCAGCCGGAAAGTTGTTTGAAAGGACATCACGCGTAGTGTAGTAAGAAGAAATTCTGTCGGGACTGTTGTAAAGAACATAATTTTTCTCGCGGTCAATAAAAAGAACCGCGCAATCGGCCTGAAGCTCAAGAATTTCAGAAATCTGCTTGTAAAAATCATCAAATGAATAGCAGAACCTCAGCGCATCAATAAACTTATTGATGTACGACGTATAACCAGACTCAAGGTTTTTTACACGAAGAAAGTTATCCGCATGGCGGCGAATCGAAGAACCGGCAACAAGAAACGAAAGGAAGATAACGGCAGGAATTCCAAAATAAACTAATATTGAACGGCTGTCGCTGCCTTTAAGGACAATCAAAATCGAAACTATTACCGAAAGAAGCAATACTGCGGCATTGATTATAAAATATATGACCCGTCTTTTAGTCTTATACATATCTACCTCGAGTGTGTCAAAATTTCTATTTTTAATTATAACACACTATCGGCAGAATCGGGAAAAAAAAGAAGTCTGGTTTTAAAAAATCGGCCTAATTATCAAGCTCGCTTAGCGAAATCATCTGCGGATTAGACACAGGATTTTCAAGCTCCATATATTTTGTAAGCAACTCTTTCTGGTAACTGGAAATTTTCTGCGGAATTCTGACAATCAGCTTTACGTACAAATCGCCACGCCTTGATGTTCCAGTGTACGGAACACCTTCTCCGCGGATTCTCAGAAGTTTTCCGGAAGCCGTGCCTGCAGGAATTTTCAAGTCGATCTGTTTTCCGTCAAGAGCAGTAATGGAAATGCTCGCTCCAAGCGTAGCCTGCGTAAAAGAGACTGGAATCGCGCAATACAAATCCTGCGCGCTGCGCTCAAAGAACGGATGACTGTCAACATGAAGAATTACCACAAGGTCTCCGGAAGGACCGCCGTTCGCGCCCGCATCGCCCATTTTTGGAATCGTTATGCGCTTTCCGTCGTCAACGCCGGCAGGAATCGCAAAAGAAATCTTCTTTGCTTTTTCAACAACACCGCGGCCGCCGCACTCACGGCAAGGCTTATCAATCTTTGTTCCGGAACCGTTGCAATCCGGACAAGTCTGCTGAACGGCAAAAAAACCCGCGCTTCTTCTTACCTGTCCCATTCCGTTGCAGGTAGGACAAGTTTTTCTGGAAGCGCCGTCCGCGCAGCCGGAACCATGGCAAACATCGCAAGTTTCATTATGCTTAAAGTGAATCTCACTCTTTGTGCCGAACACAGCATCCCTGAAAGAAATGTTCAAGTCATAGCGAAGACTTGCACCTTCAGCAGGGCCGCCTCTTCTTCGGGCAGATGAACGCGCGGAACCGCCGAAAATATTGTCAAAAATATCTCCGAAACCGCCGCCCATTCCTCCAAAAAGATCGCTAAAATCGTGGAAGGCGTGTGAATACTGAGCGCCGCCGCCCTGATCCATTCCATCAACACCGGCAAAACCGTACTGATCATACAAAGGACGCTTTTTTTCGTCAGAAAGAACTTCGTAAGCCTCTGTTGCCTCGCGGAATTTTTCCTCCGCTTCCTTATCGCCAGGATTTCTGTCCGGATGATATTTTATAGCAAGTTTTCTATAAGCTTTTTTTATTTCGTCTTCTGAAGCACCTTTTTGAAGTCCCAAGACTTCATAATAATCACGTTTTGCCATTTTGCATTTCCTTTTTTTTAATATACCACTGTCTAAATAAAAATTGCAACCGCTAAGCCTGAGGCATCACGATTGCAATTCAAAAATCAAAGATTTTCTAAAAATCCTGACTTATAAAAGGTTATTTATCATCATGAACTTCAAAATCAACATCATCGGCTTTGCCCTTGTTGAATTTTGAATCATTTCCCGCATTTGCATCGGCACCTGCATTTCCAGCGTCCGCTCCAGGCTGAGCACCAGCTCCGGCAGCACCCTGAGCGCCCTGCTGCTTGTACATCTCTTCAGCCATCTTGTAAGAAGCCTGTTTAAGCTCCTCAGACTTTGCCTTGATGTCAGCAGTATCACCGCTTTCAATAGCCTTTTTAAGGGCAGCGCAAGAATCTTCAATCTTCTGCTTGTCAGCAGCAGAAATCTTGTCGCCAACTTCCTTCAAAGTCTTTTCAGTCTGGTAAACAAGGGAATCAGCCTCGTTCTTAGCGTCTACAGCCTCTCTTTTTTCCTTATCGGCGGCAGCGTTAGCCTCGGCATCCTTTACCATTCTGTCAATCTCCTCTTCGCTCAGACCAGAAGAAGATGTAATCTGAATGTGCTGTTCCTTTCCAGTGCCCAAGTCTTTTGCAGAAACGTGAACAATTCCGTTAGCATCGATGTCGAATGTAACTTCAATCTGCGGAACTCCACGCGGAGCAGCCGGAATACCTACCAAGTCAAAGTTTCCAAGCGTACGGTTCTGTGAAGCCATCTCGCGCTCACCCTGAAGTACATGGATTGATACAGCAGTCTGACCATCAGCAGCTGTAGAGAATACCTGGCTCTTCTTCGTAGGAATTGTTGTATTTCTTGGGATAAGCTTTGTCATAACGCCGCCCATTGTTTCAATACCAAGTGAAAGCGGAGTTACATCAAGCAAAAGAACGTCTTTTACATCACCTTTCAATACACCGCCCTGAATGGCAGCACCAATAGCGACAGCCTCATCCGGATTTACAGCCCTTGAGCCTTCCTTTCCGAAAATCTGCTTTACAACTTCCTGAACCTTAGGCATTCGTGAAGAACCACCGACCAAAAGGATTTCATCAATCTTGTCAGCAGTAATTCCAGCATCAGCCAAAGCCTTGCGGCAAGGTTCTTTTGTGCGTTCAAACAAATCTTCTGTCATCTGCTCAAACTGTGCGCGTGTCAAAGTCTTCTGCAGGTGTTTAGGACCTGTGGCATCAGCAGTAATAAACGGAAGATTTATATCTGTTGAAGTCTGGCTAGAAAGCTGAATCTTCGCATTTTCAGCAGCTTCCTTAAGACGCTGCATAGCCATCGCATCTGAAGACAAATCTATGCCTGAATCATTCTTGAATTCTTTAAGCAGCCAGTTGATGATTGCGCGGTCCCAGTCGTCACCGCCAAGCTGTGTATCACCGTTAGTTGATTTTACCTCAAAAACGCCATCCGCAAGCTCAAGAATAGAAATATCGAATGTACCGCCTCCAAGGTCGTAAACAGCGATTGTCTTTTCCTTGTTCTGATCCTGCTTAAAGCCAAAAGCCAAGGCAGCCGCAGTCGGCTCGTTGATGATTCGCTTTACATCAAGACCTGCAATTTTACCTGCATCTTTTGTAGCCTGTCGCTGAGCATCGTTAAAGTAAGCCGGAACTGTAATTACAGCCTCTGTAACCGGTTCGCCAAGATAATCTTCCGCGGTCTTCTTCATCTTCTGAAGCACGAATGCAGAAATTTCCTGCGGTGAAAACAGTTTCTTTGCGCCGTTCTGTTCAATTTCAACACGAACATCAGAACCGTTATCAATAACCTTGTAAGGAAGCTTTGTCGCCTCGCCCTGAAGCTCGCCAAATTTATGACCAATAAGACGTTTTGCGGAATAAACTGTGTTCTTTGGATTTGTTACCATTTGGTTTTTAGCAGGCTGACCAACAACGCGGTCTCCTTTTGCAGTAAAACCTACGATAGATGGAGTTGTACGACCACCTTCTGAATTCTGGATTACAACCGGCTCGCCGTTTTCCATTACGGAAACACAAGAGTTTGTTGTACCCAAGTCGATACCAATAATTTTAGACATATATAGCTCCTTTTATAATTACTATTTTTATATGCAAGCGCAGGCTTGCAAAACTCATCAGAAATCAAATTCGATTTCTGCCATTTATTCAGTTTGGAATACTCACCATTACTTTCGCGTGGCGAATAATTTTGTCGTTCAATTTATAGCCTTTAAGATAAACCTGCTTCAAAGTCTCATTCTTGGCAGATTCATCTTCAACACGGCCAATGGCCTCATGCTCATCAGGATTAAATTCATCGCCTTCCTTTCCGAAACTCTTAAGACCGTATTTAGACTCAAGCATAGTAACAAGATTTTTGTTCACCATCTTGATTCCATCTGCAATTGATTTAGCATCTTTCGCATCTTTGGCCGCATCAAGAGTCCTGTCAAAGTTATCAAGACTGTCCAGCAAATCCCCAAGAAGCGAAGCGTTCGCATAAGCGACAGCCTCATCTTTCTGCTGCATCATACGTTTTCGCCAGTTGTCGTTTTCCGCAGCCTTGTAGAGCGCCTGGTTCTTTAAGTCTTCAACCTGCTTTTCAAGCTCTGCGATTTTTTCTTCCGGAGAAAGTTCTTTTTCCTCAGATTTACCTTCTTCAGGCTTTGCATCAGTTTTTTCTTCCTTTTTATCAGAAGCATCCGAAGTTTCAGACGTTTTTTTTACATTTTCGTTCTGTTCTTCAGCTTTTTTTTCTTTTTCCTGTGCCATTTTCAATCCTTTTTTACCTTGTTTATATAAAAATACTCATAAAGAAAATAATTCGTCAACAAAAAAATAAAGTTATTTAGCCTTAATTTCGAGTTTTTTTTGCAAATTATGAAAAAACAGCATTCAGGCAATCTAACAAAACGGCGGCTCGGACTGGACGCAAATCAATTTTCCGGAAACAGGATGCCTAAATTCCAGTCTGGCTGAATGCAGCATTACACGCTTTTCAGGTTTTCCGCCGTAAAGGACGTCCCCTAGAATCGGAAACCCCGAACAACTAAGATGTACACGGATCTGATGCGTACGTCCTGTAAAAAGATTTGCCCGTACAAGAAAAAATTTTTTATCGCCGTAAAAAACTTCTTTAAGAACGCAAAAATCTGTCCTGGAGTAAAGACCTCCAGAAGATTCAGAAACAGAACCCCACTTGGCAGCATGGCTTTTTGGACTTATCCGGTTCATAAACATTTCCACGGAAAACTCTTTTCCCGGTCTTAGCTTTCCAGTATCATCCGTACAAAGCGCAAGATAATTTTTTATAAAATCATGCTCTGCGAACATCCGCTGTATTTCTTTATTAACGGACCGCTGCTTTGTAAAAAGAATTACTCCGCTTGTTTCACGGTCAAGCCTGTGCATAATACCCGCATACGGCGGATTCCTTAGACCAGGATTTTTCTTCCATAAATAGCGCACAACCGCAGCGTGCAGGCTGTCGCGTTTTTCGCCGCCAGCAAGAGTTTCTTCTGTCGGAAAGCGCCGGCTTATCAACGCAAATTATAAATTCATCCTCAAAAAGAATATTTTTTTCAGAAAGCTCAAATTTCACGTCGTCAGGCTGCTTTTCAAAAAGGAACTTTTCCTTTTCATAATTAACTTCTATATGCGAAATTCCACGGAGTTCAAACGCCGGCCGCCTGACCTGAGCTTTATTCACAGAAACCGCCCCGGCAACAATCAGCCGCCGGATTTTTGAATTGCTCACATTCGGCTCATCCACCGCCCCGGGAAGGTTTTTCCGCAAAAAATCATCGAGCCGCTGTTTTTCAAAAGACGTAAAATTTAAAATCATTTTTCAGCCTAAAGAACCTTAAAATCCGGTTCGCCGGCATCGTTCATAAAAATCTTTACCGTAAAATGCTCCATGCAAAGGTCATTTACAAATGCCTCCAGGTCCATAGCCTCAGGTCCGAAAATTTCCTCCGGGTCGTAATCGGTTTCCATCACGGATTCCGTTCCGTCCGAGACAAGGCGGCTTAAAGCGCCGTTCATGCACACAATATCGCTGCAGGCCGTAAACATACCGCTCTTTTTCTTTTCTTCAAATTTCTGCTGAAGAAAAACAAGCTGCATTTTTTCAATATCGTGGTGGCTTGCATTTTCCGGGACAAAACCTGATTTATAATCACAATTATTGCAACGCTGCCATTCGGCAAAATCGCTGAAAAATGCCGCGGAAGAAATGCGGAGCGCGCTCAAAACGCTTTTGAACCACGGAACCGCGCGGCCGGCAGAATAAAATGTCCGGCAGGCAAAAGCAATATTCCGCGCAGTTCTTATTTCCTCGGCGCTAAAGGTCTGCATAACTTGCGCCGTTTCCGCTGTCTCAGAATCCTCTGTCTGCGGAAATGTAATATGATTCGGAAACTGCTCTATGGCAAAATCAAGTCTTTCCTTAAAAGCCTTAAGGGAATCCGCCTTGCTGTCCGCATAAAAAAGCTGGACACCAAAGACAAGACCGGAATTATTAAGCATCGCGGCCCGGCGCGCAAAAAACTTTTTGTCAAAAAGACCATTTTTTTGAACGCGGAACGGAATTTCAAGCGAACAATTAAGCTTCATGCACTGCCGGCATATTTCCATGTCAAGAATCTCCGGATTCACAACAACGGAAACAAAAAGTTGAGGAGCATTCTCTTCCACATATTTAAGAAAAGCAAGAATTTTACTTCGGCTGCAGGAACAGGCAGAATCGAACAGACAGAATTCAGTCATTCCATTCTTTACACATTCCAAAAGCTTTTGTTCGATTTCGCCTGACTTTAAGTTAAATACAGTTTCCAAAACGACACCTGATTAAAGCACAGGAATACCGGCTTTCGCGCAGGCCTCCAGTTCTGACGCAGACCATTCGCTTACCTGAACTTCGCAGATATGGGCTTTTCGCAAAAGGAACATACAAAGGCGCGACTGGCCGATTCCTCCGCCAAGGGTAAAAGCAAGCTCGCCGTTCAAAAGTTTTTTCTGAAATGAAAGCTCCGCGCGCTCTTCGCAGCCGCGCTCAGCAAGCTGGCGCTTTAGACTTTCAGGACTTACGCGGATTCCCATTGAAGAAAGCTCGAACGCACGGCCAAGAATGTCGTTCCATACAATAATATCACCGTTCAAACCAACATGGCCGTCACCGGCATCGCTGATCCAGTCATCATAGTCAGGCGCCCGCCCATCGTGGATAGAACCGTCAGGCAATTTTCCGCCGATTCCTGCAATAAAAACCGCGCCGTATTTTTTCGCGGCCGCATTCTCGCGTTCTTTTGGAGAAAGGTCCGGATACTCGCGCCACAAATCATCTGAATAAACAAAAGTGATTTTTTCCGGCAATATCGGCTCAAGAACCGAATATCGGTCATACAGGAAAAATTCCGTTCTTTTTATCGTGCGGTAGATTTTTTTTACAATATCCTGAAGATAGAAATCGTCCTGTCCTTCTCGTCAATGCACATGCACCAGTCCCACTGGTCAACGTACAAAGAATGAACCGCATCAATCTCTTCATCGGGGCGGATTGCGTTCATGTCAGTATAAATTCCAAAACCTGGTTTCATGCCAAGCTCAGTAACCTTAAGACGCTTCCATTTTGCAAGCGACTGGACAATCTCCATTTTCTGGCCGCCGATTCCTTTGGCCACAAACGAAACAGGCTTTTCCACACCGTTAAGGTCATCATTTATACCTGTTCCGGCAGGAACAAAAAGAGGAGCGGTTACACGTGTAAGATTCAATTCCGTTGAAAGCGAAATCTGAAAAAAATCCTTTATGCTTACAATCGCATGTTCAGTTTCTTTACTCCAAGAATGGGCTTATAATTAGTTGGTAATGCAGACATATTGTTTCCTTTTATTTTCCACTGTAGTTGATTAAAGTTGTAACCCTGACAGGGGCTAATTTTTCTTCAAAATTCAGTTCAGGCAGACCGATAACGCCAAAAAAATCGCTTACAGTTCCACCGCCCTGCTCAATAAGATTTTTGGAAGCCGTCAAAGTTCCGCCTGTCGCAATTAAATCGTCAACGACAAGATAATTTTTTCCAGCCTGAATATCAGCCTTATGCGCCTCAATGACAGCAGTTCCGTATTCAAGGGCATACTCGCAGGAATAGGTCTTGCCAGGAAGCTTTCCCTTCTTTCTTATTACAACAAGCGGAATTCCCATTCTTTCCGCAAAAGGAGCCGCAAAAAGAAATCCGCGGGATTCAATGCCGGCAACCGCATCAATTTTCCTGCCTTTATAAATTTCAACCATTCTGTCAACACAGTATTTAAATACATCCGGCTGAGTAAAAATGCCCGTTATATCGTAAAAAAGAATTCCTGGTTTTGGAAAATCAGGAACACGTCTAATTGCCTTATCAAGCGTTTCAATCGTCGTCATAATCTTTATTCTAGTACGGTTTATGTTGTTTTTCAACAATCAATCACAATCTTATCACAATCAAGCGCCTGTTATTTTTTCACAGTGCGGATTGAACCCATCTGCAGCCGTTTTTCGCGGGTTTCAAAAAGGATTGCCTTCAACCTTTCAGAATCTTCGTTTTTAATGGCTGTTTTCAGCTCATCCATCTTTTTTTCAAAATTTTCTATATGATGAACCAATTTTTCTTTATTAGAAATAAAAAGCTCAGTCCAGAGCGGCGCGTTTATCATAGCAATCCTTGTTAAATCTTCAAAGCTACCGCCGCCAAACGCGGTTATTTCAGGATCTTCCGCGGACTCCACAAGAGCGCTGGCAATTATGTGGCAAAGCTGACTTGTAAAACCGATTTTATAGTCGTGAATCTCACAAGTTGTCTCCGTAATTCTTGAAAATCCCATATCAGTAACAAGCGAACGCATCATCTCAAGGTTTTCCGGCTTGTTGTAATTCTGGGGTATCAGAATATAGTTGTGATTTATAAAAAATTCCGCCCTGGAATTTACGTAGCCTTCCTTTTCTCCGCCTGCCATCGGATGCCCGATTATAAAGTCAACGTCGGGACGCAAAATCCCCGGAAGAGATTTTTCAAAGATTCCCTTTACGCCGGAAATATCTGTGACAACAGAACCGCTCTTAAAATCGTTTTTATACTGAGCAAGAAAATCCAAAGTTGCGTGCGGATAAAGACAGATGAAAACAACATCGCATTTTTTCACCATTTCAGAAACATTTTCCGTTGAAAAACCTTCGTCTATAACACCTTCCGAAAGAGCCTGCTTAATGCAAGCCTGGCTTCTGTTGCAGGCAAAAATCTTTCCTGTCGCCCCGGATATGCTAAGAATATTTTCCCGGATTGATTTTGCGAATGAACCGCCCATAATTCCAAGACCGACAATTCCATAATTAAGATTCTGTAGTTTCATAATTCTCTTCTATAAAAATAATTTTAATAGCCCGAATTTCGAGTTTTTTTTTGCAAATTCTGAAAGAACGCTTTAGGCATATTTCCAATTTGCTCAGATGGATTTGGCTCGAATTCGGGTGCTTCGCACTTTAATTAATTCAATCGCCAAAAATCTTCACAAACTGTAAATCTGCCTATGCTTTTATTTTTTTTTTGCAAAAAACTCGACACTAGGGTTAATAATTTTCCATACGAACTGAATGTACTTTTGTTTATAAAAGCACATCCTTAGCGAAAATTCTTTAGTCCGCGCTTGAACTGAGGAATTCTTGCACAGGCTGTCGTGTCCCAGCCAGAGCGGTCGCCTCTTTTCAAAAAGTGATACGCGACTCCTGCAATCATCGCGCCGTTGTCGCCGCAAAGTTTTAACGGCGGAAAAATACAGTTCAAATCCTTGCGTTCCGACAAAAGCGCCCTAAGCCTTGAATTTGCCGCGACGCCTCCGCCTGCGACAACGGTTTTTAATCCAGTATCTTCAACAGCCCTGAAAAGCCTGCTGACAAGCGTTCTGCACGCAGTTTCCTGAAAAGCCGCGCACATATTTTCTGTTGTATGCTCATAATCCTTGTTCCAGAACATATCGCACTGATGTATAACCGCTGTTTTCAGTCCGCTGAACGACATATCGTAACGGTGCTCATCTCCGTCAAGTTTTGGAACTGGAAACGAAGCCGCCTTCGGATCGCCGTTTTTTGCGAGATTGTCAACAATAACGCCTCCCGGATAACCTAGATTATAAAACTTGGCGACTTTGTCAAACGCCTCGCCGACTGAATCATCCACCGTAGTACCAAGAACCTCCAGATCATCAAAGCCGTTAACCTTCGCAATAATTGAATGTCCGCCGGAAACAAGAAGTCCTAAATAAGGATAAGGAATTTCATTCTGCAAATGCGCCGCATACATATGCCCAAGCATATGGTTTACCGCGATAAACGGTTTGTTCGCAGCCCATGCGAGAGTTTTCCCGAAAGTAAGTCCCACAAGAAGCGAGCCCATAAGACCTGGCCGGTTTGTAGCCGCAACCGCGTCAATATCATCCAAGGTCATGCCCGCCTGCTCAAGAGCCTGCCTTACAACAGGCAGAATCCATTCAGCATGCTTACGGCTTGCAATCTCCGGCACAACACCTTTGTATATCTGATGAAAAGGAATTTGCGTTGCAACAACATTGCTTATTATCTTATGTCCGTCCTCTACGATTGCCGCGGCAGTTTCGTCGCAACTTGATTCAATTCCCAAAACTTTCATATTTTACCTTCTATAATTTATATTCAACATTTATATTCAGCCTAACCGCGTTTTAAAGCGCCGCTGGCAGAAACAGTCGTAAACTCATAGCCTTTTGCTTTTAGAAGCGGATAAACCTCCAGCAGAATTCCCGGAAGAATTTCCGCAGACCAGACATGACCTATCATTATAGCGGCGCCATTTTTATTTGCAAACTCAACGCCTTTTTCAATTTCAGAAAGAATTTCCTTTCTGTCTTTCGTATTATCCAGAAAAACATTGCGCTCGTAATACGGATAGCCCATGACGCTTGAAACATACCTGACCTTTGAATCCAAATTTGTGCGGCTGTCCAAAAAATAAATTTCCTGCTGGGAACAAATCTGCATAACCGTGGCAATTTTTTCAGCGTCAGCGGTTATAAGCGAACCTTCGTGGTTATTCATGCCGGAAACCGGCCATATCTCGTAAATATTCGCAAGCACAGTTGAACGGATTTTTTCTTCATCCATATCTGGAGTAATCGCGCCGACTCCGGGATTCACTTTCATATTTACAGACTGCATCGGCTGGTGAAGAATAACTTCATTTCCTGACTTTCTAACGCTTTCCGCAACCTGCGCGGAATGAGCAAGCCTTGGAAGCACGGCGACAGTAACAGGAAAAGGAAGGGAAATACATTTTTCAAGCTGCTGCATATTATGTCCGCCGTCATCAAAAACAAACGCAAGCTTCGCATTGTTTCTGGCGGCAGGAAAATTCGGAATATCACTGACAGGACGCTTCTCTTCCTGTTTTTTACTTTCTTCTATAATATTTGTCTTCTTTTCAGCAGTTTTTTTATTTTCCGCCGGAGCCGAAAGATTTTTTTCTTTTTTTTCAGGCTTTTCAGGAGCCGGCTTGTATTTTTTTTCCGGTTCATGGATTTTTTTCCCGGTTCTGCCGGCATCCGCCTCATTCGATTTTGATACCTCCGGAAGTTTTTTTTCAGGTTTTTTTCGGGCAATCTTTTCAGCTGAATTTTTCACAACAGACTCAGAAGAAGCCTGATGCGGAAGATTTTCCCGGTTTCCAGCAAAAGTGAACACAAAAAGCAGAACCGTGCATATTCCGACAATAGCCGCGCAAAGAGTTATCACGCGGTTTAATGGCAAATGAACTTTGCCGCGAAGAATTTTCCGGGTCTTTTTCCGGGCTCTTGAGGAAGTTTTTTTTCTTGCTGACGGACGTTTTTTTTGCGGCATAACGCTTTATATTCTAGTGAAAACTTAGTCTTTTCGCTATACTTAATAAAAATCAATTTTAAAGGCTGAATATTGGATTTTCAAAGAATCCACAGAGGCCTTAGAAAGGAATAAAAAATGTATATTACTTGTCTTGACCTTGAAGGCGTTCTTGTGCCGGAAATCTGGATTGCATTCGCAGAAGCAACAGGAATTCCTGAGCTAAAAAAAACAACGCGTGACGAACCGGACTACGACAAACTTATGAAATACCGGATTAATATTTTAAAAGAACACGGATTAGGACTTAAAGAAATTCAGGAAACAATAGCAAAAATCGATCCTCTTCCAGGCGCAAAGGAATTTCTGGATGAGCTGCGTTCTTTTACACAGGCGATTATTCTGAGCGACACATTCGAGCAGTTCGCAGCGCCTTTGATGAAAAAACTTGGTCTTCCAACTATTTTCTGCAACACGCTGGAAGTTTCACCAAGCGGAGAAATAACAGGCTACAAAATGCGCTGTGAAAAATCAAAATACACAACGGTAAAGGCATTGCAGTCCTGCGGATTTGAAACAATCGCTTCCGGCGATTCATTCAACGATTTGGGAATGATTCAGGCTTCCAAGGCTGGCTTTCTTTTCCGCACCACAGAAAAAATCAAGGCAGACTATCCGCAATACCCGGCATTCACAGAATACTCAGAACTTCTTGACGCAATCAAAAAAGTTGTAGAAGAATAAAAAAACTTTCCGCATAGCACAGCGGAAAGCTCATTATTCAATGCCTTGACTGAAAAAGGAATGTATCTGACTGCCAGTCATTATAAGACCGGGCGATACCTCTGATGAACAAGCCACTGGTATCGCTCATTTCAATCTTTTCACTTCTTCCAATGAAAGCCCTGTGCATTCAGCGATTATCTCTGCAGAAATGTTTTTCTTTAGAAAATTTTTCGCGGTTTCAAATTTTGCATTTCGTTCTCCAGCCAGAAGTCCTTTGCTTCGCCTAGAGCCATTCCTTCCTTCAATCCGGCTTGCCTTGCGTCATAAAGTGGCAGTGCATCCATCATATAGTCGCTCCTGAAAATCTCATTGATTTTGAGCCTTTCGACGCGCCGGTCAATGTCCTCTGTGAGATAGTCGGAAGGCTTTCCATTACAAAGATAACCCAAGAATCCCTTTATTTCAAGATTTTTTTCAGACGCGAAGGCGCTCGCGTTAAAAAAGAGCTTGTTTATTCCGTCGTTCAGGGTAAAATCGTTCTTTTCCCTGCAAACTGTGCTGAACGTGTAGACCGGAAGTCCCAGCCCGAAAGGGTCTTTTGTACAGAGGAAGATAACGTAGCTTTCCTTTAGCGTCGCATAGTCGCTTCCGGCAATCAGGGAGTCGATGTCTATCATGCTCTGGTAGTAGCGCATGCGGCGAGGCAAATCTTTTGGAATAGAGGTCTGCATTTCTATATCGAAGATTCTGTCTGAGTCCTTTACGTAGACATCCATGCGGACGCCGTGAGCGCTGTAGTAAGGCCGGATTTCCTTCTGCAGCTCAGGATACTCAATCCGCTCGACCTTGATTCCAAGAAGCCGCTCGATGACGCCCTTGCAGAGGTCGGGGTTTTTCATCACGCGGCAGAACATAAAGTCGTCTGTGAAGCGGAGCTCCTCGACCGGCTTTATGCGGTAGATATTATTTTCGTTTTTCATATAACTAGTTAACGCAAAAATATTTCGAAAACAGAAATAAATCTCAAAAATTCTAAAGATTTTTGTAAAAAAATTAGAGGCAAGTTGATTTTTCCGCCCGCGAATTTCTTCCAGACTGCAACCAATTTTCACTCTAATTGTCTAAATCATTAAATTTATGTACCATAAATAAATACCATTTTTCAGGGGTATCACAAATGAAAAAAAACAACGGCTTTGCTATTTGGACAGTCGCCGCTTCAGTACTTATTTTTTTTGGCGCAATAAGTTTTTCCGCCTGCCAGAATGAGCTTCTGGATTCACCTTCCTTTCAGAACCGCGGCTCTTATTCAACAGGAAGGGTTGCCGCTCCAACAAACCTTACCGCAACACAAGGCGGATTCAGAAGCATAACGATTAAATGGACAGCGGCAAAATCGGCGGTTTTTTACAATATATACCATTCTGACACCGCGACCGGAAACTTTACGTTTCTTGAGCAGACTCCAGACGCAACCTGCAGCTACACAACAAGCGCAGACCCGGACGTAAAAAAATACTACAAAATCCAATCCGTTGACACAAACGGAGAAGTTTCTGAGCAATACAGTCAAATCTGCTTCGGCACAACCCTTGCGACACCTATAATCACAAGCATTAAGCAGAATGCAAAAGGCGACGCTATAACAGTACGCTGGTACAAAGGCGTAAACTGCACCACAGACACTTACCTTAACGACAGCCTGAACTATACGATAGTCCTTTACAACGCAGACGGAACACAAGTTCTAAGGGAAGAAACAATTTCTGCAATGGACGTAAAAGAAGCCGCAGATACAAAATACACATTCACAAACCTTACTCCGAACACAAAATACAAAATCCAGATAAAAGCATATACAAAATCCGCGCAAGACTCAAAATCAACGGAAAGCAGCGACAAGGAAGACCAGTCAACGGCGCATTCACTGATTCCTGCGGCCCCGGAAAACTTTTCAGTTTCAAAAGGAACATCAAAAGACTCCGTAACCCTTTCGTGGGAACTTCCAAAATATGCGGAAATAAAGAGCGCAACAGCCTTTGAAACCCGTCCAGTCTACTTTAAAATCTACCGCAAACTGGAATCCGCCCCGGAAAACGCATACGAGCCGATTATTACATATTTAGGGACAAAAGCTCCTACAATAACTGAAGGTGGCAGCACAAAACTAGAAAAAACTGCAATTCAATTTACAAAGCCTGCAGAAGAAGCAAGCGCAACCAATAATAATATAAAAGTCGGGGAATCCCTGGCCGTTTCTAAAACAGACAGCGAAGGAAACGAAATCAAAATAATTGAAGTGACATATCCATCAGAGGTCAAAGAAACAGACCCGAACTATCCGGACTACATTCCGGGAACAAAAATCACACTGAATGACCTGACAGTTTCCCGCGGACAAAAATATTCCTACCGCGTACAGTCATTCATTGACGACAACGGAAAGAAAAACGTAACCTCAGACGAATCATACAGCGAAGAAACAGGCTGGCTAATCAACAGCCCGACAGTCTCGGTTTCTTCAACATATCAAGAAAATAAAGATGACGAAAATAAAATCGACAGTTTTACAGTAACATTGAATTTTAAATTTGACGATTTTGACCAGCCATACAACTACGTAATTACTGAAACCCGCCAGAAAATGAGAAAAGCAACAGACGCAGAAATCGCAGCAGGAGAACAAGACAAGCCGGAAGGCGACCCAATTATAAGAAAACCAAACTCAACTTCTTACACCAACTTTTTCCCATGGAAATATACCTACACTCCGTTAGACGAAGAAAACACATATCTTCTATATACTTATGAAGTTGCAGTCTGCCAAAAAGACAGTCAAAATGACGACAGCAATAAATATATAAAAGTTTCCGCACCGGGTTCTGTAATTGTAATAAACGACAAAAGCATGATTCCAGATGTTTCAAGCTTTAATGTAAAAGACGGCTATAAAGACAAATTCGAACTTTCATGGATTTATGATAAAAACTGCAAATATATATTAACATGGAAAAACACGGATAAGAATGGAACTGAAACACAAGGCGAATATGAATTCCAAGAATCTGACTTTATCAAAGATGGAAAACAAATTGAAAACAAAAAAGAATTTACTTACGAACATAAAGCAGAAAGTGGTGACATCAGAACTGAATACACATTAAATGCTGACAACGGATTAAAAAACCATGAAACAGCAAAAGATGAAAATGAAAATATGGAATTTAAAACCCTTGGAACTCCAGAACCATATTTTGAACCATCTTATGATTCAATAAAAGTTATATGGAATGCAGTCCAGAAAGCTGATGGCACAAAATATGTAGCTGAATACACTTTTAATAACGAAAAAACTACAATACCATCAGAAAATATAAAAACTGATGACGATGGAAAAACTTTCTGGTGCGAAATAAGAAAACCTTATGGAGAAACAACGGAAGAAACTCCTGCCGACAGAGCGACAGATGCGTCTGTTTCAGGAAGCGACATAGATTTTGTTTTAACGGCAGACAGCAATGTTGACAAATGCGACAAAAAAATTCCAGTTTCAACTCTTGGACCGGCAAACCTTGACCTTAAGATTACAGGCGACAGAAAAACCATAACTCTTACATGGAACAAAGTCAAAGGTGCAAAAGGTTACCTTGTTTTCAGAAAAAAATATATAAAAGATTACTTTGACTCAGAAGACGACAAAGGCGACTTATACTACTGTTCAGATGAGAACAATCAGGAAAATCTTTCTGTTACTCTTATAGGAGCAGATGCAGAACCATCAGCAAGTTGCGTTTCAAACACACCCGGCACATTAAAATTCACAGACAAATATCAGCCGGTTACAGCGAGTTACTACCAAGACCAATACAGAACAGCGCAAGCCCAGCTTGCATGGGGTTTACCATACGGATACACGGTAATTCCAGTTAAAGATTCATCAGACTTTGAATTTGATGAGGCATATGAAATAAAAGGAACATCTAATTCAATAGCATACACAGAAGATTCCCTGAAAAAAGTTGAAAAAAAAGGCGCAACATTCGGTTACGGCTTAGCAATCGAAGCGTCTAAGGCTACGACAAATAAAGATGTAAAAGTTTCATGGAAAACGCCATATAATACAACAAAAATTCCGATTCTTTTATACCGCAGGTACAATGAAAAAGATGGTTCTAAATGGATACAATACGAAGATTATGATGGCAAAAACACAGATTTATACACAGAATGTCCTCCTGAAGAACCGTGCAAAGCCTATGACTATTTAGTTTATTATAATTTTGATGGAACTATAGATATTGATCCATATTACGAGTATTTCTTGTCTCAAAGAACTGATTCTGACGATGAAAAAGAAAACAAGGGATATATTTTAAGTTTTGAAAAACCGCAGGCAAGATATGCAGGCAGCGACACAAAATCAGACCCGAATTATTATGCAGAAAAATTTACATGGAGAACAGCCAACTTTACTATTTATGATACAAATGAACGAAAGAAAAAACCAGATTCTATAAAAATCCGTATGCTGAACACAAACAAATCTGTCGGATGGCAGGAAGTAGCAGAAATCAACCCTGAAACATTTAATGCAACTTCAAATACAGAAATTTGTCAAACATACGATTTGGATATTGACACAACAACAGACGCATACAGCATAACAGTTGCTCCAGACGGAATAAAAAATAAAGGCGCAACTAATACAAACGGCCTGTTAAAAGTCTTGCGCGATGCAAAGCATTACTATTCAATTTTAGGGAGCCGAACTGTTGGTGAAACAACCATTTACACTGAACTCAGCAAGGATGATTTTGTTTATGCTTACAGACAGATAACTGATGAGGAACTTGTAAAGGCGACGATGCTTGTAATTGCGGATGCATTTAATATTACTCCAGAAGGAAACACTACAAATGGTGCGGAAGGTTCTTTTTGGTGGAGTTCTAGTTATAATGCAGCCATATGGAATGAACTTAAAATGAAAATAAATAGTTATATTCACTCTTGGAATCAACTTCCAAGCAACAGTTTAACAATAACTCAACTTCCTGCGTTTATAAAAATTTTAGCACCAAATGAGTCTAATGCAACCATGGGTGTGAGAAACCTTTGGAAAAGTAAGATAGACTTCTTATGTACTAGTGGCAAAAAAAGCTTTAACTCATCAAAACTTATTCCACTTACGATTGAAAATACTCACATTCCATTATCTTCTTACTCAGGTACAGTAAATTTTGCTTCAAATGGCTCTCAATTCTCTGTTACAGTTGAACACAACGGCTCAAAAACATATGGAATAGATATTTCCGAAGCAAAAGAAGTTAAGAAATGGATTCCGGCAGACATCAACGGCAATGGCTATCAAGGCAAAAATCCTGACGACGGCTGGTGGGAGGACTAAAAAAAATGAAACACACAACAAACTCTTCCTTACACAATAAAAAAATCAAATCCTTCAATACTCCTGCCCTGCTTTGCGGTGTAATTTTGGCAGGATGTCTGGGATTGTCTTCCTGCTCCAGCTTTTTTGAAACTGATGTTTCAATGAACTCAAACAGCAACAATTCCAGCATTTACGACCTTCTTACTCCGCCGGAAAAAATAGAGAAGCTTTCCGCGCCAACAGAAATCTTTATTTCCCAAGGATTGCATTCCGGAGTAATAGAAGTAAGCTGGTCAGCTGTTCCAAACGCAAATTCTTACAAACTGGAACGCGCTGTTGTAAAAGAAAAAAATGCCGACGGCACTTGGGAAATGCCTAAGGAATCAGATTTTGAGCTTTTAACTTCATCGAACATTTACAACACAAAATACACGGACACAATTCTTCAGGAAGCGAAATACACAAGCCTTGAGCTAAACTATGTGTACTATTACCGCGTTTTTGCGCAGAACCCTCCGAAAGGCTACACGGAAAGCGAATATTTCCCGGACTATTCAGAGCATAAGATAATGGACGCGGAAGGCAATGAAACCGGAAAAAAAGTCTATGCAGACCCTTCAAAATATGGAACTCTCCTAAATCCGGTTACAGAAATAGAAGCGTCAAAAGGAACTTCATCTGATTCAATAACGATAAAATGGAACGCCGTTCCGGATGCGTGGAAGTACAGAATTGAACGCTGCGAACGAGAAGAGGCAAACTACTATACCCTTAAAGAAATTCTTGCAAACGAAACTGAATATGTTGACACAATGGACGAAACTGACCAGGGAACGGAGTTTTACTACAAAGTCTACGTTATAAACGGCAACAACAAAGTATCCTGCGCAAGCGCCGCGGCAATGGGATATTCTTTGCAGCCGGGAGCGCCAGTCTGTCCGGAAAATATCCGTGTAGAAAACGGTCTTGGAACAAGCAGCAAAACTTTAACTGTAAAATGGGATGCCCTTTCAGCCCCGTCTGACGGCGGAACGTTGACTTACAACCTGTACAGGACAAGCTCAAACGATTCTGTCTACAAGCTTATAAAATCCGGCATGGATTATTCTTCATCTTTTTACACAGATTCCAGCGTAAAACCGGGAATTTACTACTACTATTTTATTCAGACCATAAAAACAAAAGGCGAAGAAAAACTCAAAAGCTCATTCAGCCAGACCGGAAAAGATTCTGCAAATCCGGCTTACGGATTCCTTTTAAGCGCGCCTACATATATCGAAGTTAATGACGGTTCAGATGAAAAACACAAAAAAATAGTCTGGTCGCCGGCAATAAACAGCCTTACGGCGGAAACTTTGGTTGACTTTAAGTACAATATCTATGCAGACACGGAAACTTCCGGAATATTTGACACAATGGTTGAAAACGCAAGTTCCATCACCGGAACACCAGACGGAAACGGAAATCTTTATGCGGAAGTATCTCTTTTAAGCGGCAATTTCTTTACCATAACAACTGTAAACGAAAATGGTGTGGACAAGGAAAGCGCAAAGAGCGAAATCGTCGCGCCTGTTCCAGAAGCGCCAGCAAATGTGTATGCGACAAAAACCGCGGGTCTTGCCACAATAATAAAAAAAGTTACCGAAGCGGAAGGAACGTTTGATGAGTCTTTGTGGACTGTAAACAAAAACGAAGTTTATCCTGTTCTTATAACATGGAACGAACCGGCTGGCGGCGCAGACGGCGGCTACGATATTTACCGTTCAACAAAAGCGGATTCAGGATTCAAAAAGGTTGAATCGGTTTCAAAGGAGAAAAAATATTACGTTGATTCCTATGCGACCGCAAAATCCGGAATCATGTATTTCTACAAAGTTGTCTCATTAAACAGCCTTGGGCAGGGAAGAAAATCAAACGACCCGGCAAATGACACTGAACACAAGGCGCGCGGATTTGGAGCAATAACGCGAGAACAGTGGTTCAGAGAATACAACAAGAACATTGCAAGCTCGCAGAAAAAACTTACGCTCATGCACAAGCCAAGCGACCTGGATAAAGTCGGTTCAGAAACCGTAAAGGGCAACATCAGCGGCACACTGGGCTACAACGCCAAAGTCGCCGGTCTTGGCGCAGAAATCACAATGCCGTACACAAACTACGCAGACCACTTTATAAGCGACGACAGCGCCCTGGGAATAAGATTTATCCTTAACGGAAACACGGACACAACCTCAAATATGAGCGCGAACGGCAACATGCACGAAACCGTCCACTGTTTTTCTAAGGAAATTGACGTTACAAACGCCGCGCAGGTCGCCGAAACTTTTGAAAACCTTTCAGAACCGGCAAAAAATGCAATCATAAAAACAGGCGACAAGCATTACCTGTGCGGAATGTATCCGGGCTACGCAATTTACAACAACCTTGAAATAAAAGGCGGCGCGGCAGGCGGCGGATACTACCTTGTAAAAACTTTCGAGCTTGACAGAACAAACAAAGACAACGGCACGGCTGTTCTGGAAGAAGCAAAAGTAAACTGGCTTGTAGGAGAAGAAAAATGATGCCAAATAAAAAAATCCTGCTTCTTGGAACAATCTATATCCTATGCTCGGCATTCTTTATATGCGCGGAACAGGAAGAACAAGAAATAAACCTGAGCCAGAAGAGATAAACTCCGAATATCTTCAGAATATTGAATATCTGAAAGCGTTCAACGAATCTTCTTTAAGCAGCCACAGAAAGCTTACGCTCATGCATAAAAAAAGCAACCTTGCAAAACTTGGAAAAGAAAGTCTGCGGAAATATAAGCGGAACTTGCGAATACTGGGCGCGCATACGAGGATTCAAGGGTGTTGTTACAATTGTATACAAAGATTACTGCGATTTTGACGGCTGGATTCTGAACGGAGAATGCAACACAAAGGCAAACATTCACGCAAACGGAAAAATGTTCGGAACAATGAAAATAACCGGCGAAAATCCCGGAAATATTTTCTATGAAAACCTTATTATAAAAAAAGGAACAAGCGCCGGCGGAACTTACGGAGTGCAGCTGCAGGGACTTGAACGTTCTGAAATTGAATACAATGTTCTTCCTCAGGAAGTTGAAGAATCTATTGACGATATAAAGGAGCAACCTGCCTGACCGCGCGGATTCCCTACAAAAACTGGAGTAATATATGAAATCTGTTAAAAAAATCTTTTTATCTCTGTCTGTAATCTTTGCTTTTATTTCAGCATTTGCATTTGTTTCATGCTACGAGCCTTCTCCATTGTATGGAAAATGGGCAGACGACTACGGAAACTATGTAACTTTTACTTCCGACGGAACTTTTGTTGCAAAAATCTACACAGAACCCCAGGATGAAAAAAGCGAAATAAACTATCAGGGCGAATATTCAGTAATAGACAACGTTCTTGTTTTCAGTGTTTCAGAAAAAGACGGTGAACCGGTTTCTGAGACCATAAACACCGAATGGGACATACGCGGCTCGATGCTTTACCTTACCTGGACAAACGCGTCCAACAGCAAGACTCTGAACCTTACCCTGTACCATGTTTCAAAATAAGGCGGAAAATATGAAAAAAATATTTTTGATTTTTGCGTTCGCTTTTCTGCTTTATCCTGTTGTATGCCAGGAGACAAATCTTTTTGAAACTTCCACCGCAGAAGAAAAAGACGACCCGAATATAGAAATAAACGAAAAAACCGGATTCCCTAAAATCAAGGCAAAACCGTTCATTATGTTCAACGAAGGGGTCGCCGCCGCTCAAGTCACAAGAATTCAGACTCTTAGCGGCAGAAGCAATTTTGTGTGGAAAAACGATTTTATAGGCGCGTTCTTTCAGATTCAGACAAGAAACATGAAGCCTCTTAACTCAATTATCCGGACATCAGTCTTTTACCCTTACTTCAACACTTTTAACGAAGTAAAGCAGTTTCCAAAGCAGACAATTCTGTATGCCTTTGACCTTTTCGCAGGTCCAATCCTGGAAACAGATATGTGGAAATATGTGCGGCTCAAGTTCGGTCTTGGACTGCATTACATGTATCAGCTCACCGATGAATATCACCTTAACTATCTTGGAGGCGGCGCGCTTGCCGGGCTTGAGCTTCCTGTAGAACCGCGGTGGTCTGTGCTTCTGGACGGAACTTTTTCTTTTGATTACCCGAACTTTGGAACAAACAGCCTTGTCCAGCCCTATGACTACGCATGGCAATACCAGCTTAACCTTGGCGTGCGCTACAGCGTAAAAGGCAAAAACAAATATTCATACATCCGGCAGTCGGAAAAATCATTGCAGAGGGAAACTGCGAAAGCAGAAAAAAAAGCCCGGAAAAAGGAACTCAAGGCAGAAAAACGGGCCGAGCGGAAAGCGGCAAGAGCAGAAGCAAAAGCCCTTAAGGACAAAGAAAAAATCCTGAAAGACGAAACACAATCCGCGGAACAGGCAGAACAGACGGAAAATTCTTACCTGGCGCGATAGCCGGAGACAAAATGCGGACTGTTTTAGTCCACGAACTTATGAGAAATTAGAAAACTTGCGGCTTCTATAACGGCAATCATAAGGGCGTAGACTTTAAGGCAGAGCTTTGAATTTGAATCAGCCGGCATAAGGTTTTTCCAGTAGAACTCTTCTTCCTTGCGCAGACAGAAAAAGATTATCGCATTGTAAAGGATTACCGCCAGCAGGGCTATTTCGCATACAAGAAGAATTTCATGCTCTTCTTCCGTAACTCCGGTCAAAAGCAGTATTGTTGTAAACAGACCTACACAGAAAAGCGAGTAAATTCCGCAGTTCCAGACCGACTGGGTATATCCCTGCCCGCCTGCGAAAATCGCCGCGGTTCCGGTGGAAAACAACGCAAACAGAAAAAACGAACAAAGCAAAAATCCCGTAAAAACGTAGAACAGCCCCCAGCCCAAATCCGGAGAAGCAACGAAGAAAGCAAAAGAATCTATATTTCTTGCCAGCACAGGGATTGCCGCCGCAAGCGTGAACATAAAAAAAACTATACCAGAAATCCGCAAAAATACTTTAGACATAATTTTATTCTATCACATTGAGAAAGTTTCTGTAACGTGGTAATCTTGTAAAGTTATGATAAATGATATAAAAAAATCCATTCTTTCCGGCCTGATGATTTGCATCGGCGGAACTGTTTACCTTTCATGCCTCGCCTTGAACTTAAGGCCGCTCGGCGCGTTCCTGTTTGCGGCAGGACTTTACACAATCTGTATGTACGGATTCAATCTTTATACGGGAAAAGTTGGTTATATCGCATATAATTTTAAAGACGCAAAATACATTCGTCTTGTAATTCTTACGCTTTCGTTCAACCTTCTTTCTACTTATATTCTGGGAATTATGGCAGGCTATGCGTTTCCGCTGGTCGTTGAGCCGGCAAAAGAAATTTTCTATGCAAAGACACAGACTCCGCTTCTACGGCTTTTTATTTCCGGCCTCTTCTGCGGAATCCTTATGTTCCTTTCCGTTGACACATGGAAAAAAGGCAGCAAGGCAGGCGTCTTTATTTATATACCGGTTTTTATTCTGTGCGGATTCGACCACTCAATCGCAAATTCTTTCTATAACGGAATTGCAAACGGCTTGAACGCATTCACGCCGCAAAACGTCTTGATTTTTGTTACTGTAATACTTGGAAACGCGGCCGGCGGAATGCTGATTCCCCTGCTTACAAGGAACTTCAGCAAAACCGCCTGCCCGGAATGATTAAAATTTAAACTTTTTAAGAGCATCTACAGCTGCGCCTTTTGCGGCATTAGACAGCTGCCTGTTGATTTTTGTTTTCTGGTCTTCAAGCCGCTTCTGCAGGCTGTTCAGCGAGTTCATCTGGTTGTTCAGAAGTCCTGAAATATCTGTGAACGCGGCAATCTGCTCTGATGCGATTCCTGTCTTTTCGCCAAGGACTTTTGCTACATTCGCCTGCGCTTCTGAAGCGATTGAATTCAACTCACTTGCAAGGGCCTGCGTTACAGGAGTCACAAGCTGCCTTGTAAGTTTTTCAATGTCTGTAAGCTCAACGTTCAGCGCGCCGTTTTTGCTGTACAGAACCCGGAAGCCAACCGAAAGATTTTTTATGCCGGAAACAGCCTTTTTGTAAAGCTCAGAAACTTTCGCCGGCTCAAATCCATTCCCTGTATCTCGGTTATATTCATATTCAAAGTTCCGCCGACCGTAAAACTTCCGTCTTTTTTGCAGGTAAGAACCGCATCAATGTCGCTTGCCGAGCTAAGGCTGAAAACCTGAGCATTTGCGCTCACCGGATAACCTTTTCCTGAATAGTCCGCAAGAACCAAAGGCGCGGCGGAATTGTCGCGGGCATCAATTGTAACAGAAGCCTTGTTAGGTTTTCCCATAACCTTAAAATCCGCGTTGATTTTCGCAGGTTTTCCGCGCATATTCTGGTCGCTGGAAATTTCAGTGGCCGTTCCCTTGAACAGAAGCTCGTTTGACTTGTATTCGTAGCCGGAAGCCACAACATTTTCTATCAAGAGCTTTGGAACTGTATCTTTTTTGTAATAAACTGTTCTTCCTGCGGAGCGGGCGTGTCCAGTTGATTTTTCTGCTTTTTTAGCCTTCTTTTCAGTTTTTTCCGCGGATTTTTTTGAATCCGCCGCTTCGTTCGAATTTCCCTTTGAATTCATTGCGGCCGTCAGCGCCTGGTCAATGTACGGATAAAATTTTCCGGCTTTTTCAAGGATGATTCCACGGACGCCTTCTGTAAGAATGTTTTTAAGTCCGTCAGCGGAAAAAAGTTTCTTCATCTCGGAAATTTTTGAATCCACCAGACTAGAATCCGCTTTTATCGCATTCTGAAGCTGCCTTGAATAACCGTTTACCGCATTTGTATCAGTCTTTATGTCCCTTGAAGTGGCCGACATCTTTTTTTTCAGAGAATTCGACTCGTTCATGGCGGTTTCAATGTCGCTTATCGCTTTTTTCAGCGTGGCGGCGTTTGTAATGTTTTCCCAGTTTGTTTTTACAAGGGAATCAACGCTCGCGGAAAGCTTTGCGATAGAAGCCTGGTATTCGTTCGGAACATTCTTCCATTTTTCAACCTTAGCATTTACATCAGAGGCGATAGAATTTGCCACAGCCGGAGATTTCAGCTCATTCTGAATGTTGGAAAGCATCGTCTCAGGATTGTAGCTTTCAAACATTTTTTTAAGCTGATCAGCAGCCGCATTCATTATTGAGTCAGAATCTTTTTTTGTGCCGGCGACAACTTCCTTCTGCTTCTTGGCTTTTGGCTTACGCGCAAGCTCGCCGGAAGTCTTTCGCTCTGTGTCAATCGCAACGCCGGAAACTTCTATATTTTTTGCATGGAATTTTCCGCGGAGCAAATCTGTAAGATTAAAGGCAACATCAATTTTATCAATCTCAAAAATATTTTTCATCGGGATTCTGAACTAGCCTGGGCAAGTCCGCTGATTTCAAGCGACGCCCCGAAAATCTGAAGGTCAACTTTCTGAATATCTGTCTTAGCCCCGAAAATTCCCTGCATTGTGGCGGTCAAGCCTTTTTTTACCACAATATTCTTAAAGAGCGTCACGCTGATTCCGATTGCGGCAAACAGGCAGACAACGGCAAGAAGAGGAACAAGTTTTATACCGGCTTTTTGATTTTTCAGGTCGACCGCGATTTTTTTGCAGCGGATAAATTCGTTTTTCGGGATTTTCGCAGACCTGTCAAAGGCCAGAAACTCCCTGCCCTTTTTATCCTTTTCCTTTTTAAACTGTGAGCCTACAAGTTTTTTGTCTGCTTCTATGTATATCTTTTTAAGGACTTTCTTTTCAAAATCTTTTTCGGTGAACTTTTTTCTGTAGAATCCAGGAAGTTTTTTAGCCGGAAGAAGCTTTACCTTTTTTTCTTTTTTTACGGCGGTTTTTGAAGATTTTTTTACATTCTCAGGAGCGTGTTTTTTTTCAGTATTTTTTTCTATATTTTCAGTTTCTGTTTTTCTTAGCCATGATATTTCTCCAGAAAAATTCAGTTAAATCAGCTCTGCCGCTTTTGAGGCAATCTTTCCGATAACCGGAATGCTGTAAATAGTCTTAAGGACTTTAGAATCATTAAACCTTGGCGCGATGTGCTTTCGCCACAATTTTATAACAAAATACATAAGAAGAAAAAACGGAATATACGCAAGAAGCCCGAATACAAGAGAGCCGGCCACAATCGTGTTGTTAAATTTTGTAAACCCAACAAACGGAACGTCCAGCGCCCAGGCGTAAAAATTTTCAAGCGGCGCAAAAGTTAGCACGGCATAGCCAATCCGGTCAAAAAGCGGATCAAGAAGATACGCAGAAAGCGTTCCGATAAGAATCATTATGTAATATCCGCATTTATTTATGCGCACAAATGCGAAAAAGACAAAGAGCACATACCAGAGAAGATTGTTTTTTGGCATAAATCCAAGGATAAGGCCAATGCAGAAAGAATTTGCAATCTGAGACGGCTTTGAATTTGAGTTAAGCGCTTTTAAAAAATTAATTAAGTATGCAAGCATATTTTTCTGACTCCAATATTTTTTTCTATTAACCTTAATTTCGAGTTTTTTTGCAAATTATGAAAGAAAACTCTCAGCAGATTTATTCTTTTTACAAAAAAAACGGCATTCAGGCTATTATATCATATTTCAAAATAGAAGGAAGTTCATTCTTCAATCTGTATTTGAATCGGGCAATGGTCGCTTCCAGTCACATCCGCCATAATTGTTGAAGAAACAACTTTATCTTCGAATTTTTTATGAACGCACCAATAGTCAATGCGCCACCCTATGTTCTTTTCGCGCGCATGAAACCTGTAGCTCCACCATGTATACTGCTTAGGCTCGCTGTTGAATTTTCTGAATGTATCCACGTACCCTGCGTTCAAGAAACTTGTGAACCATTCACGTTCTTCCGGCAGATAGCCTGGATTCTTTTCGTTTGTGGCAGGATTTGCCAAATCAATCGGAGTGTGCGCAACATTGTAGTCGCCGCCAAGCACAACGTTAAAGCCTTCTGAAACAAGCTCATCACATTTTTTAAGAATCGCCTTGTTAAATTCAAGTTTATAATCAAGCCTTGCTCCAGCTTCCTGGCTGTTCGGAAAATACGCGCTGATTACGGCGATTTTTCCAAATTTTGCGATTGTAACACGCCCCTCGTCGTCAAAGCGCGCGTCCCCAAGATTTTCCACAGAATCTGGCTTTACCTTGCTGTAAATTGCAGTTCCGCTGTAGCCGGCTTTTTTTGCGCTGCTGAATGCAGAAAAATATCTTTTGCAGTCGTCAAAGAGTCCTGCGCCGCCGGAAGAATCAGAAAGCGCGGCGGAAGCGTTTTCTCCGTAAGGCGGAGAAATCAGATTTTCAGAAAGCTGAGCCGGATTGGCTTTTGTTTCCTGAATGCATACAACATCCGCGCCGCAATCCGAAAGCCAGCTCAAAAAGCCTTTCTTTTCAACAGCCCTGATTCCATTTACGTTCCAAGAAATTATATTCATTTTTAGTCCTTTATTCTATTTTTACAGAATGAACTGTCCATTCCATTGAAGCAATTGTAACAAAAAAGAAAAATTCTTTAAATGCGCAGAACGTCATGCACCAGGGCAAACGCATTATAAATGTATTCAGCAAAAAACTTGCTCCCAGTCACGGTTTCGTGGTTCAAAATCGAAGATGTCCAATAAGTTCTGAATGTCATTGTTGAACAAATTCTAAATGATTGTAATATATGCATTTAGAATTTCGGGTCAAGCCTATAAATGACAAAAAAGATACTTATTGGACATCCCCTACACGCTGATTGTTGCAAAGTAACTATAGAATTGACCGCTCGCGCGGTCTCAACAATCAGAGTGTTTTTGACCTCGAAACCGTTCCTTCGCGCAAAGTTTACTTAAATTATTTATAATGCGTTTGCCCTACCAGTCAATCCTACCAATATTAATTTTTCCGGTGTATAATGGTTACCATGCAGCAGAGAAACAGTCATGAGCTTTTAAAACGATATATTTTTTTCTTTTTGGGAATTTGTCTTAACGCGTTTGGAATCGCGCTTTTTACGCGCTCAAAACTTGGAACAGGTCCGACTTCGTGCATTCCGTATGTTGTAAGCTTAAAGTCAGGACTTTCGTTCGGAACATGCACATTTATGTTCAATATTCTGCTTCTTCTGGGGCAGATTATTTTGCTGCGGAAAAATTTTCCCAGGTACCAGCTTCTTCAGCTTCCGGTAACGCTTCTGTTTTCAATATTGATTGACGGCGCCATGAAATTTACAACCTTTGTGAATACAGACATCTACTGGATCGCCCTTTTATACAATATTCTGGGATGCGTTTTCCGGGCAGTCGGAGTGAGCTGCCAGGTTGTCGCAGATGTTGTGATGCTTTCCACCGAAGCGTTTGTAAAAGCGCTTTCCGATGTGTCAAAAAAAGAATTTTCGTGGATAAAACTGTTTTTCGATGTTTTTATGGCAGCCGTGGCAATCGCGCTTTCGTTCCTTTGCTCGGCAGGCTTGAATCAGTGCGGGAAGGAACTTTAATAATCGTTCTTCTTGTAGGCCCTGTTTCCCATTATTTTACAAAAAGACTAAGCTTTACAAATTATGTCTTTGAAAACGAAAGCGAGCTTGTCTTTGAGCCGAAATTAAAAATCAGCAACTCAAAAAGGATTGTAATCACAGTCACATCAGAAGCAGGAAGCGGCGGCCGCATAATAGCAAAGATTCTTGGAATAAAACTGAAAATCCCAGTCTACGACAAGGAGCTTGTAGATTTGATTGCGCAGGAAGGCGGCTTCACCAAACGATTTGTACAGGCGCACAACGAAATCCTTTACCGAAGCACAGCAGAAGCATTCATACAGAACAATTTTTCCGTAGAAAATTTTCATTCAAAAAGCTACACGCGGCTTTACGAAGCGCAGGAACGCGTAATCTCAAAGCTGGCGGAAAGACAAAACTGTATAATTGTAGGACACTGCTCAAATTTCATACTAAAAGACAATAAAAATGTCATGAATATCCTTATCACGGCGGACATGAAGAACAGAATCACATACATAAGCGAAAAATATGGACTAAACCGCCACGACGCCCAGAAAAAAATACGTCGCCAGGATCACAACACATGGGAATTCTATCTGCATTTTACAAATCAGGACTGGAAAGACAGCGGAAATTATCACCTTTGCCTGAACTCCTCGCTTTTCGGATACGAAGAAACTGCTAATATAATAGAAGATATTGTGAAAAAAAATTACACAAACACTCCAAGCATAAAAGTAAAGGAGCTTATAACAAAATACAAACTTAAATGATTATTGTAAAAGCAAAACAAAAGTTATAAGATTAAAGCTATATCTAAACTCAAATTGGAGTTAATATGCAGAAATTGTTATCTCAGCTGCTTCCGGCATTTGACCATCAGTCTGTTGCGGCAGACGGCGCAACGCTGGTTGCAGACGCCGACATCGCGAACATCAGCATTTCAAATCTTGTTTTTGATTCCAGAGAAGTTACAAAAGGCGCGCTTTATTTTGCCTTGCCTGGAACTCATATAAATGGAAATGAATTTATTCCTGACGCAATTGAAAAAGGCGCAAACGCAATTGTATTTGAAGGAGAGCTTTCAGACGAAATTAAAAAGAAATCTGCGGAACTTATTGTAAAACGACATATACAGAATGCCCTGGGAAAAGACGAAAACGGCGAGATGATTTTCGATGATTCGTCAAAATATCCTGTTCCGGCATTTATAAAGGTTGAATCCAGCCGTTTCGCCATGTCGCCTGTTTCCGACGCGTTCTATGACTCGCCTTCAAAAAAACTGGTTGTAATCGGTGTTACAGGCACAGAAGGAAAATCTTCGACTGTTTCGTTCATCTGGCAGCTTTTGCGTCTGTGCGGAGAAAAAGCAGGTTTTATCTCTACGGTTGAATATTCTTTTGGAGGGGAAGCGCTTCCAAATCCACAGCACCAGACAACGCCGGAAGCCCCGATTATTCATCATCACCTGAACGAAATGCTTTTAAACGGCTGTAAATATGCGGTTGTTGAATCATCTTCGCACGGGCTTTCTCCGCGCACAAACAGGCTGGGAAACGTTCTTTTTGACTGCGCGGTTTTTATGAACGTAACCCTGGAACATCTTGAGTTCCACAAAAATTTTGAGACTTACAGAAACGACAAGGCCAATCTTTTCCGGGCGCTGGACAGGCACGACCACACGAAAATGCTCGCCGGAGAAAAGACAAAAGTTCCTTCAATCGGAATTGTAAACCTTGAAGACCCTAGCGCAGAATTCTTCATAGGGTCAACAAAAAAGCATGTATATGGTTTTACCTCGGATGGAAAAGCCGGAAAAAGCGCCGCAGAGACCGGAGCGGAAGCCGTTCCTCTTCCAAAAATTCCAGAAAACCTGCGTTACATGAAGGCAGAAAACATCGCTTCGGCACGGTTCGGACTTGACTTTACAATCATTGCCGATGGCGAAAATGCCCTTTATCCAGAAAATTTCGATCCTGTAATGCCGCGCGAACGGAAGCGTATTTCCGTCCAGGCAAAAACTCCGGGCGCGTTCAATGCGTACAACATTATGGCGGCATTGACGGCAGTTTCTTCTGTAACCGGCAAAAATTTTCAGGAAATCGCGCAGCACATTCCAGAAATAAAACCTATCAAGGGAAGAATGACCTTAATTGAAAAAGGCCAGCCTTTTGAGCTTATTGTAGACTATGCCCATACACCAAGTTCCTTTGAGACAATTTTTCCACCGCTAAGAAAACGCTGCTCAGGACGGATTTTCGCGTTGTTTGGAAGCGGCGGCGAGCGGGACGTTACAAAACGGCCTCTTCAGGGAGAAATCGCCGCCCGGTTCTGCGATTTTGTTATACTTGCAGACGAAGATCCGCGCGGAGAAGATCCTGTAGAACTTCTAAAAGGAATTGCTGTCGGCGCTGAAAAAGCCGGAATGAAAATGAACGAAAACCTGTTCATCATACCGGACAGAAAAAAAGCAATCCGGGAAACGCTGAAAAAAGCTCAGAAAGGCGACATTGTCCTTCTGCTTGGAAAAAGCCATGAAAATTCAATAATTTACAAAGACTACACGATGCCATACGACGAAATATGCGAGGCCAGACAGGCGCTTTCTGAGCTTGGCTACAAATAAAAACTGGAGAATATATGAACATTGCATTAATTTACGGCGGACGGAGCGGAGAACACGAAATTTCGTTGATTTCAGCCGCTTCTATTGCCCGCGGAATCGATAAAAAAAACACAGTGACTCTTATCGGAATTACAAAAGACGGAACGTGGTTTCTGCAGAACGAAAGCGAATACAACCGAATCTGCAAGGACAAAGACGCATCACTTAAAATAGAAGAATCTGATGAAAACAAAATTTACGTTGTTCCAGGCGGAAAAAACAATGCTTTCCGCACAAAAAACGGCTCTCTCAATATTGACGTAGTTTTTCCAGCCCTGCATGGAACTTACGGTGAGGACGGAACAATCCAGGGGCTTCTGGATATGGCAGACATTCCATACATCGGATGCTCAACAATGGCGTCCGCCCTTACAATGGATAAAGAAAAAACAAAACAGATTCTAAAGTCATCAGAAATTCCAGTCGTTCCGTACATCTGCATAAAACGCTGCGACCTGAACAACAGCCAGCGTTACGACGAGATTTTCCAACGCTGCATAGACGAGCTTGGTTTTCCGCTTTTTATAAAGCCATGCTGCGCAGGCTCTTCAAACGGAGCAAACAAGGCAGAAAATGCAAAAGAATTTTCATTTTATCTTATGGAGGCATTCACCTGGGATGACAAAGTTCTTGTTGAAAAGTCAATAAACGCGCGCGAAATTGAATGTTCCGTAACAGGAAATTCCACAACCGCAAACCCGAATTGCGAAGCGGAAACTGTACGCGCATACATTCCCGGCGAAATTCTTCCGACCCATACATTCTACGATTTTGATGCAAAATACAACGACCCGGACGGCGCAAAACTTCTTATTCCGGCAGACATTTCAACGGATTTAATAGAAACAGTCCGCTCAACCGCCGTAAGAGCCTACAAAGCGCTGGACTGCTCAGGTCTAAGCAGAATCGACTTTTTTATTGACAGGGACACAGGAGAGCTTTACATTAACGAAATAAACACATTGCCGGGATTCACCTCAATCAGCATGTTCCCGAAAATGTGCGAAAAAGCAGGCTTAAAATTTGCGGAACTGATAAACCTTTTGATTGAAGAAGCGATTCTTCGCTATAAGGCAAAATCGTCGCTGACAACATCAAGATAAGGAAGGGCGGAATACCGCCCTACGGCTCAAACCTGCGGTTTTCGCCTACCCACCTTGCGGGGGTTCGCGCCCCCGCAACGCCCCGCGGAATTTTTCAGGAGTTCAAAATGTATTCATACAAGCCAGGCTGCACATTCCAAACGCTGGAAGATATAAAAGGAAAAAACATTGTCGTCATGGGACTGGGACTTAACGGCGGTGGCGAGGCGTGCGTCCGCTTTTTTTTAAGGCACGGCGCAAATGTGCTCGCAACCGACATGAAAACTGCGGAACAGCTCCAGCCTACAATTCAAAAACTTTCAGATGACCCGGAAATTGACTCATCCCGACTTTCTTATCGTCTTGGAGAGCACAGAATAGAAGATTTTCAGAATGCGGACTGCGTAATAAAAAATCCGGGCGTAAAATTTGAAGGAAACAAATATCTTGCCGCGGCAAAAAACATCGAGACGGATATTTCAATCTTTCTGCATTTTACAAAAGCCCCGGTTATCGCAGTAACTGGAAGCAAGGGAAAATCTTCCACCGTAAGCGCAATAAATTACGGACTGAACAAAGCCGGGTTCACAGCATTTTTAGGGGGAAACATAACCGTAAGCCCCCTTACATTTCTTGAAAAAACGAACGAAAAAACTCCGGTCGTGCTGGAACTTTCCTCGTGGCAGCTTGCAGATTTACGCGGACGCAAGGCCTTAAAGCCAAAAATCTGCGTAATAACAAAAATCGTGCCGGACCACCAGAACTGGTACCACGCAATGGAGCCTTACGTTGCGGACAAGCGTCTAATCTACGCAGACCAGACTTCCGGCGACTATTCGATTTTTGACTTTGAAGGCGACGAGCCTGGAACAGGCCCTGAATGCGGCGGAACATGGGGAGATTTTTTTGCAAAAGAAACGAAGGGAACTGTATTGCGCTATGCAAAATCAGAATTGCCCGAAGGATTTTTTGGCGTTTATCAGACAAAAGATGCGGATGGAACTTTTTGCGGAAAAGCGATTCTACCGGGAATGAAAGAACCTGAAACCATTCTGAAAAACCTGGCCGTTCCGGGCGAGCACATGAAAATCAACGCCCTGAACGCGGCGCTTGTTCTGCGCCTGATGGGAATTTCTTCAACGCAGTGCGTAGAAATAATGGGCGAATGGCCGGGAATTGACCACCGGCTTCAGTTCTTTCACGAATACAAAAACAGTTCAGGCGGAACTTTCCGCTTTTACAACGACAGCTGCGCGACAGTTCCGGAAGCAGCGGCGGCGGCAAGCCAGTCTTTTGGAAAACCAGTGTATCTTCTGACAGGCGGAACAGACAAGAGCCTTGAACTTACGCCGTTGGAAAACACGCTAACAGGAAAAAACAGGAACGATATTCCAGTAAAATCTCTGTATCTTCTGGACGGAAGCGCGACAGAAAAAATAATTCCGGCTTTGAACGAAAAAAATGTAAAATTCAAAGGCCCTTTCAAAAACCTGACCGAAATGCTTTCTTCGCTAAAAGAAGAAATTGACGCTCATAGCACAAGGAACGAAGCGGTAGTCTTCAGCCCCGGCGCGACAAGCTTCGGAATGTTTGCAAATGAATTTGACCGCGGAAATAAATTTATGCAGGCAGTTAAGGAAATCTTCAGATAAATATGCTACAATAATTCCATGCATAAAAAAAATGTACTTGCTTTTATTTTTAGCGTTTTTTTTTCAGTGGCAACCTGCACAGCGGAAGGACTAAGACAATTCAGCCTGCCTTTTGCAAAATGGTGGGAACCGGCAAACCTTGCAGTGTTCAGGGAAGCGTACCCTGACGTCAAGTTTATTTCTGAATATAACGAAGAAAAGAAAGATTACCTTATCCATATTTTTACCAAAAAAAACGGAAAGGAAACGGAAACAAAACTTTACTGGTGCGAAAGCCGTTTTCTTCCTGAAGACCAGCTTGAAAACAAGGACAACTTCCGCCCTGTCCTTTACACTTACCATTTAGAACCGAAAGACCCGGAAACTTTTACAGAAAAGGACATCGAAAAAATCAAAGATTTCACTTCAAAGGAAAACCGCAAAAACGGAGCGATTGATCCGCCCTTTCTTTTTGATGCGATTTACGACTGCGCAACGCGGGCTTCCACGGAAAGCCACATTGTATCAATTCCGTTCCTTACAAAAAGTCTGAATGTACATGAAAGGATTGCAGAGCCTCTTAAAAGAGTCAGCGAAAAAGTCATGTCGCTTCCGAAAGACGAAGAAATTCAAAAATTCCTTTCAACACTGACAAGAACCGATGGATTCAACTGGAGAAGCGTCCGGGACACGCAGTCGCGCTCTTTTCACAGCATAGGACTTGCAATCGACATTCTGCCAAAAGGCTATTACCAGAGAATTATTTACTGGGGCTGGCAAAAGCAGCTCCGCCCGGATGACTGGTTTATGACACCGCTGGAAAAACGCTGGATGCCGCCCAAAAAAGTGATAAAGATATTTGAGGAGGAGGGATTTATCTGGGGCGGAACATGGGCAGTCTGGGACAATATGCACTTTGAATATCATCCCGAGCTTTTAATCTACTCAAAATAACAGAACCATTCATAAAAAAAGGGCTGCCCTTTCTTTTTGGGCAGCCCCTTTTTTATTCAGCTATTTCTATTTTTTCCAAATCTTTTCGCGATTAAACGTCTGGTTTCGGTCCGGACCAACAGAAACAATTCCGACTTTTGTATCGCAATAGCTTTCAATAAAATCAATGTATAATTTTGCATTCTTTGGAAGCTGGCTGTACTTTGAAAGTTTTGTAATATTCTGCTTCCAGCCCTTGAACTTCTGAAGAACAGGTTTTGCCTTGTTCAGCTCAGGAATTGAAGTCGGGAAATCCGTAACAATTTTTCCGTCGATGTCGTAAGCGATACATGCTTCAATTTCTTCCATTTCATCGTAAACGTCAAGGTGTGTCAAAACCAGAGAATCAATTGAATTTACGTGGCATGCATAGCGCAATGCTACAAGGTCAAGATAACCGCAACGGCGGGCCCGTCCAGTGGTTACACCAAATTCATTTCCAGTATTGCGGACATAATCGCAAAGCTCGCCTTCGCTGTCGGCATTGAATTCAGTCGGCATAGGACCGTTTCCTACGCGGGTTTCATACGCCTTGAAAACACCGTAAATTTTGTCAATCGCGCGCGGACCGATTCCAGAGCCGGAAGAAGCGCCGTAAGAACCTGAAGCGCCTGAAGAAACATAAGGGTATGTTCCAGAATCAATGTCCAGCATTGCACCCTGAGCGCCTTCAAAAAGGATATTTTCATTGCGGACTTCCCACATTTTTGCGGCGATATCAATCCTCATCTTTAAGAGCTGGTCTTTGTATTTGTTCAGAAAATCCTGGTCTTCTTTTTCAAGGTCGTTCCATTTTTCATCCCAGTCAAGGTCTGCAAGACGGATTCCATCGCGCTCAGCCTTCTGGGAATACGTTGTTCCAATTCCGCGTCCTGTTGTTCCAATAGGGCGTTTTCGGGCAGCATCACGCTCTTTGTCCATTTTTCGGTATCCAGGAAGAGTAATGTGCGCGCGGTCAGAGATAAATACCCGGCCTTCCCAGTTGATTCCGTTGTCCGAAAGCATCTGAAGCTCATTGAACAAAGCCTCCGGCTCAATAACCATGCCAGAACCAAGAATCACGCTTTTTTCAGGATATAAAATTCCAGATGGAACTTGATGCAAAGCGTATTTTTTACCGTCTACAACAATTGTGTGTCCGGCATTTGCGCCGCCGGCAAACCGGCATACATACTTGGCATCTTGTGCAAGATAGTCAACAATTTTTCCTTTACCTTCGTCACCCCACTGGGCGCCCATTACAACAACATTCATATATCCTCTTTCCTGCAGAATCATCGCGGGAATTAGAAAAAGATTTTTGTAAAAACGCCACAAACAATGCGGCAACTGTTTTTACTTAAAAATGTTATCACAAACAAGAGTTTTACTCAATTAAACGATGATTTTTTGAGCAGGGCAAACGCATTATAAATAATTTAAGTAAACTTTGCGCGAAGGAACGGTTTCGTGGGCAAAAACACTCTGATTGTTGAGACCGCGTGAGCGGTCAATTCTATAGTTACTTTGCAACAATCAGCGTGTAGCGCATTATTGCGCGATTTTGAACCACGAAACCGTGACTGGGAGCAAGTTTTTTGCTGAATACATTTATAATGCGTTTGCCCTGGATTTTTGAGTTTGAGCTGAATATTGAATTCTTTCTAATTATTCTCGAAAATCTTGATTACTTCGTCTTTTTTGGAGATAAATAAATCTGTAAGCACTGGATCAAAATGAGTTCCTCTTGAAAGCGAAATAATTTCAAACGCTTCGTCCGTAGAAAAAGGGTCTTTGTAGCATCTTGGCGAGACAAGCGCATCAAAAACATCGGCAATCGCCATAATCCGCGCTTCCAGAGGAATTTCCTCGCCCTTAAGCTTATAAGGATAACCGTTTCCATCCCAGCGTTCGTGATGGCTGACCGCAATATCGGCGGCGATTTTTACGTAATCTTCGCTTTCTATGCCTGAAAGAACTTCCCTGATTATTTTTTCGCCTGCAATTGTATGATTCTGGATTTTCTTGAATTCTTCCTCCGTTAATTTTCCAGGCTTTTTAAGGATGTTGTCAGAAACAGCGATTTTTCCAATGTCGTGCATCGGAGCGGCTTTTTTCAAAATTTCAATGTATCCGTCTGTAATTATTTCTTTGTGATAACCGGCTTCTTTCGCCGCTTTTCCCAAAAGTTCCACATAAAGGCTTGTCCGTTTTACGTGCTCACCGGTATCGCTGTCGCGGCTTTCTATAAGGTTCGCCATTCCATAGATCGTCTGTTCCTGTATATAAATGATTTTTTTATTCTGCTCTTTTATTTCATCAGTTTTTTCAATGATATCATTCTGAAGGTTATTCTTGTTTATTTCCAGCTGAGATGTAAACATCGTGCAGACAACTGTAAGAACAACTGAAATTCCAATCGACATAAAAACCGCGACGCTGAATGAAACCACAATCATCTTGTAGTGGAACGACAGGTCTTTATTAGTTCTTGCAAGCTCAGAATCTATATACTTTGCAAGGCTGTTCAAGCCAGAATCCAGAATCTCTTTTGAATGCGCTATATTTCCCAAGATATACTGCTCAACATAAATTTTTGAGCCGTTTGAATGCATGCTTCTTATAAGGTCGTTGTCCTGAAAAACGCTCTGGCAGCCGGCATTTATAGTATGAAAGATTTTAGCTTTTTCGTTTCCAACCATGCGTTTTCCAAAATCGCTCAGACACTCAGTAAGCTCAGCCCGGATATTTTTTTCAACCTGCTCGTAATGCGCAAGAACTTCGTTGGATGTGGCAATTGTATAGAAAGAACTTGTCAAAAGCTCCTGATTTACAAGCCTGCGTATTTTATCCATAAAAATAGAATTTTCTATCGCCTCTTCCATGGAATTTTCATAAATTTGGCGCATATTCTGAAACACAATGGCAATTGAAGAAAATCCAATAAGAACGACAAGAAATGCGGAAATACAGGCAAGAAAAATCTTATGAGCAACTTTTTTCATATAAAAAATAAATTTCCTCAGAAACTTAGAAAACTTCTAAATTAAAAAACTTAAAATCACTTTGAACGAACGGCATTCTCCGGATTAACTAAACAATATGGAAACTCCGGAATATGGGCCATCCGCACAAATCAATTTCTAATGTCTCTTACTGTAATATCAAGCTGATTTTGAATTTCTTTATCCGAAAGATTTTTTCCGTCCGAAAGAACCACTCCAAGCAGCAACGAAGGATTCCAGAAGCCGACTCCGATTCTCTGTGTAGAACTATATTTTGTCTGCTCCGCCATTGCGGCGATTGCAGGCGATTTTTTTACAAGCGGATTAGAAGCCGCATTTAAATTTACAGGACATTCACCCTTTGCCTTGCATATCATAAGCTGCGACTTTTCGTCCGAAAGCCATTCGGCAACTTTTAGCGCCCATTCCTTATTGCCCGCAGTGGATTTTACACCGACCATCTTATAACCGGCAAAACTGTACATCTGAAGGTCAGTTCCATTTACGTTGAAAGACGGAAGTTTTACAGCGGCATAATCGCAGCCCCACATCTCCGAAATAAGGTTTGCGTTCCATGTTCCGCTTACCGCGGCAATAACTTCGCCGGCTTTCATCATCTCAAGGGTTTCCTTGTCGCCAGAGCATACAAAAGCCGGATTTGAAGCGATTCTGATTATTGACTTCGCAACGTCTATGCCTTTGAATTTAGTATCCGTCGCATTCCAGTCGCAGAAATTCCTTGAGCCGTTGCCGCGGTAAACATCAAGCCCTGCGGCTTTAAAAAATGAATAAAGATACCAGCCGCTCTTTAGCTCCATGGAAACCTTTTTATTGTTGCCGGCCGCAACTTCCAGAAGCCTTTCAAAAGTCCTTGTATCTTCAAGGGAAATATATTTTCTGTTATAATATAGAAAATATCCGTTTCCTGCAATCTGCGGAAATGCGTAGAGTTTTCCGTCCACAGTAGCAGTCTTTATGGCAGCCGAAGCTGAACCGTTGTTTTCATCCGAAACTTTTTTTGCAATATCAGCAGGAATTTCAAGAAGAAGATTCTGGTCAACAAGAAGCTCCAGCTGGTCGTCTGCAAAAACAAAAACATCCGCCGCAAAATCAGGATTAGACATGACATCCGAAGCGCAATAAGACGAAGTCTGCTCAATGACCGTAAAATCAAAGGACGCTTCCTTGTAATAATGGGATTTAAATTCGGAAAGCCGCTTTGAAACAACATTCAATGTGCCGTCATCTGCCCAAACAGAAAGATTCACCTTTGGCTTGGCATACAGCGCCGCGCAAAAAGCAAACAATCCTACAAAAACCAGAGCCTTATTTCTGAATGTACTGAGCATCAAAAAATCCTCTTCTAAAATTTTTCTCAACCAATAAAAACATTATAAAAATATATTCTTCAATAAACAAGAAAATTAAAAACAGAAAATTATTTTTTCAGCCATATAGTTCTGATTCTTCAAGCTTTCTGTAACACCAGAAGAATGCCGGAATCAAAAAACAGTCAGCAAAAACCCATGCCGCCGGAGAAGCCAGGCACGCCGCGGAATAACCAAAAATCGGAACAAAAACCGCACCGACTAAAGTTCTGGCGACCATCTCAAAAACACCGGCAAGAATCGCAAAACGGCTGAATCCCATTCCCTGAATCAAAAAGCGTACGATGTTTACAAGCGCAAGAGCAAAATAAAACGCCGAATTAAGAATCAGGAACTGATGCGACTGCTGAAGAACCAGAGTTTCATTCGCATTTATAAAAATCCTGCTAAGAACATCGCCAAAAAGAACCATTATAATCACCGCGACAATAGAATACGCAAAACCTATCGCGCAGCTTACACAAAGCCCCTGCTTAAGACGCGGATATTTTCCTGCGCCCGCATTCTGGCCGCCCCACGTAGACATTGTCGTGCCAAGAGCATCGTATGGGCTTACAAAAAACATTCCGAGCTTAGAGCCGGCGGTAACAGAGGCGACCGCGTCAGAGCCAAGGGTATTGACCGAAGCCTGAAGAATTACGCTTCCTATTGCGGTTATAGAATACTGAAGTCCCATAGGAACGCCCTGGCCGCACAGAACCGGAAAAAGATGTGTATTCATTTTTCTGTCCTCTTTTGTCATTCTTAAAACTTCAAATTTTTTGGACATATACAAAAGGCACATAATTCCGGAAACACCCTGAGAAATCACTGTAGCAACCGCCGCGCCCACAACACCCCAGCCGCAGACTGTTATAAAGACCACATCAAGAACAATATTAAGGATTGAAGCAAAAATCAAAAAATAGAGCGGAGTCTTACTGTCGCCAAGGGAGCGGATTATTCCAGCCGTAAGATTATACAGGAAGATAACCGGAATCCCTGCAAAAATAACACCGATATACCCGGCGGCCCCATCCAGAATATTTTCGGGCGTACGCATAAGCACAAGGAGCGGACGGCAAAAACAACTGTAACAACTGTAAGAACCGCAGCGAACATAATTGAAAGGTAAGCCGCAGCCATGACGAACCTGCGCATCAACGAATAATCTTTTGCCCCGAATTTCTGCGCGATAGGAATTGCAAATCCGTTGCATACACCCATGCAGAAACCAATAACAAGAAAATTTACAGAGCCTGTAGCACCAACCGCCGCAAGAGCCTCTTTTCCAAGAAATTTTCCTACAATCGCAGTGTCAACGATATTGTAAAACTGCTGGAACAAAAAACCGAACAAAACAGGAACTGAAAATCCCAAAATAAGCGAAAACGGATTGCCTTCCGTCAAATCTCGTGTCATAGCGATAGAAATATCTCAAAATTAATGGAATGTCAATAATTATTAATTGAAATATTTTATTTTTTCACCTATACTATTTCAATTATATTTTTGCTTTTTACTATTTACCTTAATTTCGAGTTTTTTTGCAAATTATGAAAAAACGCTCTCGGCAGATTTCCAATTTGCTCAGATGGATTTGGCTCGCGCTACGCTTGTATTAATTCGGGTGCTCCGCACTTTTATTAATCCAATCGCCAAAAATCTTCACAAATTGCAAACCTGCCTTCGCTTTTATTCTTTTTACAAAAAACTAGACATTCAGGCTATTACAAAAGGAGACATCATGGCATTCTTTTTTGATGAACCATCACACACTTTCGATGAATATCTTCTGGTTCCAGGTTACACAGGTCCAGATTGCATTCCAGCAAACGTTTCTTTAAAAACGCCAATCGTTCGTTATAATAAGAAAGCCGGCGAAAAATGCCCTCTTACGATGAACATTCCTATGGTTTCGGCAGTAATGCAGTCGGTCTCAAACGACACGCTTGCGGTCGCGCTTGCAAAAGAAGGCGGAATCAGTTTTATATACGGTTCCCAGACAATAGAAAATCAGGCGGCGATGATTGCAAAAGTAAAAGCCTACAAAGCAGGTTTTGTAACTTCTGACACAAACATCCGCCCGGACCAGACACTTGAAGAGCTTACGGAAAAAATCGCGGCCACAGGCCATTCAACAGTAGCAGTTACGGATAACGGCGAACACGACGGAAAACTTCTTGGAATCATAACAGAAAGAGACTTCAGGATTGACCACTGTTCAAAAGACTCAAAAGTACAGGACTATATGACCGGGCTTCCAGAACTTGTAAAGGCTGAAGTTGGCGTAACTCTTGAAGAAGCAAATGATATTATATGGAAGAATAAAATCAACCAGCTTCCTGTAGTCGACAAAAACGGACACCTTCAGTATCTGGTTTTCAGAAAAGACGCCGCAAGCCACGAAGAGCATCCTCTTGAACTTTTGGACTCTAAAAAGCGATATATTGTCGGCGCAGGAATTAACACGCGTGATTACATGGAACGCGTTCCTGCCCTGCTGGAAGCCGGCGTAGATGTAATGACACTGGATTCTTCAGAAGGTTTTACAGAATGGCAGAGCCGTGCGCTCCACGACATCCATGCAAAATGGCCGAATGCAAAAGTCGGAGCGGGAAATGTAGTTGATGCGGAAGGATTCCGGTTCCTTGCTGAAGCCGGCGCAGATTTTGTAAAAATTGGAATTGGCGGCGGTTCAATCTGCATAACACGAGAACAAAAAGGTATCGGACGCGGACAAGCGACTGCGACAATTGAAGTAGCAAAGGCGCGCGATGAATACTACAAAGAAACAGGAATTTACGTTCCAATCTGCTCAGACGGCGGAATTGTTCACGACTATCACATCACGCTTGCGCTTGCGATGGGAGCAGACTTTGTAATGCTCGGACGCTATTTCGCGCGCTTTGATGAATCACCGACAAACAAGCTCATTGTAAATGGAAATTACGTAAAAGAATATTGGGGCGAAGGTTCAAACCGCGCGCGGAACTGGCAGCGCTATGACCTTGGAGGCGCAAAGAAAATGGCTTTTGAGGAAGGCGTAGATTCTTACGTTCCATACGCAGGAAGCCTGCATGACAACGTAACGCTTTCTACCAGCAAAGTAATCCACACGATGTGCAACTGCGGCGCTGTAACAATCCCAGAGCTTCAGGAAAAGGCAAAAATCACGCTGGTAAGCCCTGCAAGCATCCGCGAAGGCGGCGCCCACGACGTTGTGGTTAAAAACACAAGCATCCGCGCTGAATAAAAGAATGGCATACAGGATGTATGCCAATAGCCAGCAAACTTGTTTGCGGTAAACTAAAAAAAACACGATGTTTTTTTTTAGTTTGTAACACAAGCATTCGCGCTGAGTAAAAATAAACACGCAAAAAAAAGGCGGCCAGCTGGCGGCCTTTTTTTTTGGACAAAATCTTTTATAAACTGTAAAAAACGCTTTCGGCGGTTTTCTAATCTCCAAACTTCAGATAGTTTTTTATTTCTTCCAATGTGCAGAGCGTGTTCAGACCTGTCTGCAATGTCGAGCGAAGAGGCTCTTTTCCGTCAAGAAATTCGACCGCATTTTTTACCATATTTGAAAAATATCTTGTTTTTTTGGGAATGCTTACGGTTTTGTCATCCGCAAGGCTGTAAAATCCTGAATAAAGCCTGGATTCTTCCCTCTTTTGAAACTCATGGATTCCGTTTCCGATTCGTATTCGTCCTTCTGTTCCGATGACCTCAACCTCAAAGCCAAAAAATCTGCTTCGGCCCGACATAAAAATATTGATATCCGGACATTTTTCACTTTCAAAATGAACGTTTACATTGCGCACAATCCGGGGATTATTCCTGTCCTTTGTAATGCCAGAAATTTTCATTTTCCTTAAAAGCCTTTCTGGAGAAGCGCAGGATTTTTTCTCCTCAAGAAGATAATTAACAATATCAACAAGATGCGTCCCATCGTGCAAGAGGCTGTACTCGCCGGTGGCTTCCTGCTCTGGATTAAAGACGTAAAGCCCGGAATCAAGGCGCGCGTTTATAGTCTGAATTTCGCCTATCGTGCGCATGTAATCTTTTGCAACTTTATAGTCCTCAGCAAAGCGGCGTTCGTGGTTTACAAGAACCGGAACTTTGTATTTTTCCGACTCGGACATAATGCGCTTTGCCTGCGCCACATTCAAGGCGACAGGTTTTTCAAGAATCAGAAGCCTGGGCTTTGCCTTTATTGCCGCCAGCGCGGCCTCCATGTGAGAAACTTCGTTTACGGCAACAACAGCAATATCAATTTTAGTTGTGGCAAAAAGATAAGAATAGTCTGAAAAAACTGCGCATTTCCTGTTGAATCTATGCCAATGAGCAAGCCTTGGCGCATTGCTGTCGCACCCGGCAATCAGTTTTATCCTGCGGTTTGCCAGCAAAGCCATTGTGTGGCTTGCCGGCTGTTCCCTTTTCAAGTCAAATCCAAGTGTAAAACCAATGCGTCCTGTACCGATAACCGCCGCTGTATATTTCTCTTTCCGTGCCATTAAAATTATTATGCCTCAAATGGCTTGAAATTTAAAGCGGAAACAATCGCCGCCACACCTGCGCGGCCGACATTCGAGCTTTTTCCAACACCCCAGACTTGCTCGCCGTTTTCTTTTGTAATCTGAACATAAGCAACCGCCTGGGTATCCGATCCTGTACCAATGCTGTGCTCGTGAAGGCTTGTAACATTGAACCTTGGAGCAGGAGTCTGGCGCATCGCATTTACAAAAGCGTCAAGAGGACCGTTTCCGTTTGCCGCAATCGCAAATTTTTTGCCTTCCCATTCAACTGTCGCCATAGCGGCAACCTGTTCCTGCACATCAGAGTTGCGCTCGCCTTCTATGTGCTTTTCATTGATTTCAAGAATATTGAGCGGAGATTTTGTTTTTACCCATGTTGTCTCAAACGCGTTAAAAATTTCCTCCGGCTTAAGCTCGCGCTGGGCTTTGTCCGCAACGTGCTTTATCAAGTCGCCCAAGGCCGGATGCATTGCCTTTGGAAGAACCAGACCGTAATCCTGCTCAAGGATATATGCCGCGCCGCCCTTTCCGCTCTGGCTGTTGATTCGGATGATTCCTTCGTACTGGCGGCCAATATCGTGCGGATCAAAAGTAAGGTACGGAACATCCCAATAATCGTTTGGCTTCATCTTTGTCCGCGCCGCCATTCCCTTGCGGATCGCGTCCTGGTGGGAACCGCTGAACGCAGTAAATACAAGCTCTCCAGAATACGGAGTTCTTGGATGAATCGTCATTCCTGTAAGTCTTGTGTACGCTTCCGTAAGGGCAGGCATATTTCTGAAATCAAGCTCCGGATCAACGCCCTGAGTGTACATATTCATTCCGACAATAACAATATCAAGGTTTCCTGTACGCTCGCCGTTTCCAAAAAGACAGCCTTCAACGCGGTCAGCGCCGGCCAGAAGACCAAGCTCGCACTGGGCAACACCTTCCCCGCGGTCATTATGGTTGTGCAAGGAAATTATAACATTCTCCCGCTCAGTAATGTTCTGGCAAAAATATTCAATCTGGTCTGCAAACTGGTTCGGCATAGCACACTCAACCGTTGTAGGAAGGTTCAGAATAACCTTGTTTTCCGCCGAGCAGCCCCATTCCTTTTTTACAGCCTCGCATACTTCAATCGCATAATCAATTTCTGTTGTGGAAAAACTTTCAGGTGAATATTCAAGCTGAATTTCTGTTCCTTCGCTCATAGAAAGGCAGTTTTTTACGCAGCGGATTCCGTCTATCGCAATCTGCTTGATTTCTTCCTTTGATTTTCCGAAAGTATATTTTCTTTGGGCCGGGCTTGTTGAATTATAAAGGTGGAAAATAGCCTTTTTGCAGCCTTTAAGACTTTCAAAAGTACGCTTAATCAGTTTTTCGCGCGCCTGGCACAAAACCTGCAGGGTAACGTCATCCGGCACGTGATTTTCTTCAATAAGGCGGCGCATAAAATTGAACTCGGTGTCGCTTGCGCTTGGAAAACCAACTTCAATCTGCTTGAATCCGATTTTTACAAGAAGGTCAAAAAATTCCAGCTTCTGCTCAACGCCCATGGGGTTTATCAAAGCCTGGTTTCCGTCACGAAGATCTACAGAACACCAGACTGGCGCTTTTGTAATCACATTATCCGGCCATGTGCGGTTTTTAATCGGCACCGCCGCGAACGGACGATACTTACCATTAGGATTCATAACAGACATATACTGCCTCCATAAAAATCAAAAAATCGTATAAAAACAAAAAAACCCGCCGTTCAGGGCAGGTCTTGTTAATTCCATAATAAACAGAAAATACACACCATCTACCTTAAACGGTCACAGAGAAAAATAAAGATAGTAGTAGAAGCAATGTGTTTTTCATATACAGAAAGAATATTGTTTTGCAAGGATTGTGTCAAGATTTATAAAACCTAACCAATCCTACAGCATAAACCTCTGCAAAAATTAAAACCGGGCGCAAATCCGCTCCAGAGCCTCCTTTAATATTGCCCTTGGAGTCGCGCAGTTTATACGCTGGAATTTTTCCCCCTCAGTTCCGAACATGCTTCCGCTGTCAAGCCAGACCTTCGCGTTGTTCAGAATACGCCCGTTGATTTCTTTGTCCGTCAAGCCAAGTCCGGAAAAATCCAGCCACAAAAGATACGTGCCTTCCGGAACAATAACCTTGATTTTAGGGCAGTTTTCTTCTATATATTTTTTTGCAAACTGAATGTTTTTCCAGATGTAGGATTTTGCTTCATCAAACCATTCCGCGCCCTCTGAATAAGCCGCCGTAGCCGCTACAATTCCCATCAGGGAAGGCTCGTCGTAGCCGGTCCTGTCCAGCTCACGTAAAAAATCAACGCGGAGTTTTGCGCCAGGAATTATGATATTTGAAAACTGAAGCCCCGCAAGAGTAAAGTTCCATCATATCCTCCTGCTTTAATTTTATATATTCCCTATCTGTTTAATATGTTATAAAATGTAATATAGTTTTTATTAGCTGATAGGTCAATAGGATTTAGAAGATTTTTAACGATATGAACGAAAATAAATTTTCAGAATTGATGGAAAAAATCCGCCCGCAACAACTTGTGGAAAACAGGATTTTACAAGCCGCCCGCACCAACCACAAAAACTAAAAAAAATGGTTCAATGCAATCTGTAAAAAAATCACTTGAAAAAAGCAAATTGTGCAGTTTTTTCAAAGTGTACTTTGAAAAAACATTGACTTTTAATATTATTCAAAGTACATTTTGAATAAATGGTAAGAAACACATATTTTCAAAGTATAGAAGCATTTAAAGACAAGCAGGTCATAAAAGTTCTGACAGGAATACGCCACTGCGGAAAATCCGTGCTCATGGAACAATTCATGCAGAGCCTTTTGGAAAGAGGCGTTTCAGAGAGGCAGATTACTTACATCAGGCTTGACGAATTGGACAACGAGCTTTTACTGGAATATCACAATCTTTATGCGTTTATAAAATCTGCGCTTTTGGAAGACAGGATGAACTATGTTTTTATTGACGAGGTTCAATTGTGCAAGGATTTTCAGAAGCCGGTAGAAACACTTTTCAACTGCAAGAACGTGGATCTGTATCTTACAGGCTCGAACGCGGACTTGCTGTCTGGTGAACTTGCCACTCTTTTAAGCGGAAGATACGTTACGATTGACATGCTTCCGTTTTCATTTTGCGAATACCTTGAATGCATAAAGGAAAATAATTTTCCGGCTCAGACGACCGAAGAAAACTATTACGACTACGTGAAATTCGGAAGCATGCCGTTCACAGTCCAGCTCAAAAAGAACACAGAAAGCGTATATCAGTACCTGAACGGAGTTTACAACACGATAATCGTAAAGGACATCGCAAGGCGGCATCAGATAAAGGACGTCGCGGTTCTTGAAGCCGTAATAAAATTCATGTTCCAGAACTGCGGAAATTTCTGCACCTCAAAAAAAATCAGCGACACACTTACAAGCTCCGGACGAAAAACAAGCCAGCCCACAGTCGAAAGCTACATGCACTTTCTTGAGGAATGTTTTCTAGTCTACAGGGTCGAACGCTACGATGTGCGCGGAAAGGAGCTTCTGAAAAACATCTCAAAATACTACATCGCCGACACAGGACTGCGGAACATGCTTTTGGGCTACAGAAACATCGACATGGGACACATCCTTGAAACCAGATTTTCCTTGAGCTTAGGCGGCAGCATTTTACGATTTACACGGGAAGAAACCTCGACGCCGAAATAGATTTTGTGGCAAAAAATCAGACCTCACTTTTCTACATCCAGGTCGCAGAAACCGTAAAAGACGAGGAGACGTTGAAACGCGAGCTTGCCGCCTTCAAAAACATTCCGGACTCGTACCCAAGAATTCTTATCACGATGGACAGAAACCTGAATTCAGACTTCAACGGAATCCGAAACATAAACGCGCTCGATTTTCTTACAGGAAAGGAGAAGCTTGTTTTTTAGAAGCAGGTAATCTAGTTTTTAAAAATTTCTTGTATTCTATCATCATTTGCACCTTATCAAAAGAAACACATTCATGCTCTGGATATGAAAAATAAACCACATCCACAGAAAATCGGCTTGATAATTGTTCAATGCAATTTTTGCTAAAAGCCTGACCGCCGAAGATATTGATGAGTATATATAGTTCTGTATTGTTTCTATGCATCTAATAAATGAGTTCCAGCTAGTATCTCTCTAACAGAACCAATTGGACTTTTGTAATCAGGATTTGCACTTTTTTTCAATTATATATTTCATCACGCTGACAATTTTTTGTGTTATCTTGAAGAACCTACTCAAAAAGAGTAATATTGTTCCATTATTATTTGCATTTTTCAGGAGTTTTTATGGTACCTACATTAATAAAAGACTTGCTTTCCTCAAAACCGGAAAGTCAGAAAGTTACAGTTTGCGGCTGGATTCGTTCCGTCCGCGATTCTAAAAATCTTGTTTTCATCCAGGTAAATGACGGAAGCTGTTTTGCGAACATTCAGCTTACCTTTGACAGAAAATTCACCTTCTCCAAATGCAAATGTAAATAATATAGAAGAAGAATTAAAAAAATTGAATACCGGGGCTTCGGTCCGCGCGGAAGGGCTTTTGATTTCCTCGCCGGCAAGCGGCCAGGCTGTGGAAGTTACCCTTGAATCTTTAAAAACGCTGGGAACTTGCAATCCGGAAGAATATCCGCTGCAGAAAAACAAGATGAGCATGGAATACCTTCGCACAAACGCTCATCTCCGCGCGCGCACAAACACATTCGGCGCTGTTTACCGCGTAAGAAACCAGATGGCATTTGCGGTTCACTCGTTCTTTCAGGAACGCGGATTCCAGTACATCAACGCTCCGGAAATCACTTGCTCTGACTGTGAAGGCGCAGGCGAAATGTTCCAGGTTACAACTCTTTCAATGGAAAAGATTGCCGAGCTTGGCGTAAAAGCCGGTGCCGGCGGAATGAAAATCGAGGACGCGCACAAGCTTGTTGACTACTCAAAAGATTTTTTCGGCAAAAAGGCGTCGCTCACAGTTTCCGGCCAGCTTGAGGCAGAAACAATGGCAACCGCTCTAAGCCGCGTTTATACATTCGGTCCGACTTTCCGCGCGGAAAATTCAAACACTCCGCGGCACTTGGCAGAATTCTGGATGATTGAGCCGGAAATGGCGTTCTTTGATCTTGATGACGACATGGATATTCAGGAAGATTTTGTAAAATATCTTTTGAACTGGGCTTTGACAAAATGCCGCTCAGACCTGGAATTCTTTGACAAACGCATTCAGCCAGGCCTTATTGAAAGTCTTGAAAAAGTCACAAAGGCAAAATTTGTGCGGATTTCCTACACAGACGCAATCGCAAAGCTTGAAGAAGCGGAAAAAAACGGAGCGAAATTTGAATTCAAGCCGTACTGGGGCTGCGACATCGCGACTGAACACGAACGCTATCTTACAGAAAAGATTTTCGGCTGTCCGGTAATGGTTTTCAACTATCCAAAAGAAATAAAATCTTTCTATATGAAGCAGAATGATGACGGAAAAACCGTAAAGGCGGTTGATGTTCTTGTTCCTGGAATCGGTGAGTTGATCGGCGGCTCTGAGCGCGAGGAAACTACGAGAAACTGCTTAAAGCGTGCGAGGAGCGCAAGATGGATATGTCAAACTACCAGTGGTATCTTGACTTGCGCCGGTTCGGAACTGTTCCGCACTCAGGATTCGGACTTGGCTTTGAACGCCTTATCCGTTACATTACCGGAATGGAAAACATCCGCGATGTAATTCCATATCCACGCGCGCCTAAGCTCGCTGATTTCTAATATATGAAAAAAAACACAAAATCTGGCTTGATTCACTTGAGCCAGATTGTTTATTTAACCGCACGCGGTTTTTTCAAAAACAATCTGGGAATGTGCGCCTCAGCCTGCACTTTAGGCTTTATTTTCAGTTTTATTCCTCTTATAATGCTGATTTTAACAACCTTTATAGGAATACTTCACGCCTCGCCCGCAATTCTGGAAGGATTTTCGGCTCTTGTGGCAAACATAACCCCGGTTTTTGACATCAACGGCTACATAAACGGATTAAAACATGGATTCGTTATAAACTGGGTAAATTTTTTGCTTGCAGTATTTGTAATATGGATGGCAAGAAAAATGTTCCTTTCAATAATCCAGAGCCTTTCAAAAATTTTCAATACTGTCGCGCCGGCGCGTCCTGTCATAAACCAGCTTCTTACCTTTGCCGGAGAAGTTTTTATCGTTGTTATTGTCGCCGCCGCTTTTTTCGCGGCGTTTCTTACACGGCAGATTTTCAAGCTTCCGGTCTTTGAACGGATTTCCTCGCTTTCTCCGATTCTTTTCAGCCATCTTTCGAACTTCCTTGTAAACCTTGTGCTTTACATAATTATTTTTTCAATGACTGTCGCCGCATACAAAATCGGTTCAGGCACAAAACCAAAAACAAGACTTTGCATTGTTTCCGCATTGCTCTGCACGGTGACTTTTTATATAGCAATCACAATAATCTCTGTTTTTATGAACAGGGCAAATTACAATACAATTTACGGAGTCCTGGGAAATATCATAATACTTCTTTTTGAAGTCTATATTTTTTTCAACCTTTTTATGGTTTTTGCGCAGATGATTTTCACTGTTCAGTTTTTTCATTCAAACCTGCTTTCTGAGCTTTACCTTCTGCCGGAAAAAAATCCAAAAAACCTTGACGACATTCTGCGCAGGGCGATTTTTATAACACCTTCCGCATTGATGACGCAAAAAAATATGGAAATCTTCAATCCGGGGCAGGAAATTTTTAAGAACGGAGAAACGGTGGATTCCGTTTACTATCTTGTTTCCGGAACAATACGGGAAGAGCGCAATGATTCTGTAAAAACACGCTCCGCCGGAAGTTTTTTTGGCGACCTGGATTTTATGATTGACGCAAACCACCGTTCAGCGGCGACAGCCATCTCAGAATGTAAAGTCATAAAAATTCCGGGCGATGATTTCAGCGAGCTTCTGGACAAAAATCCAAAGGCCGCGGTAAAGGCAATGTCAAAGTTGTCAAGATATACGGCTAAATTTTATGGACGCAACGAAACTATTTTGCTATAGTTTTCTGATATAGATTAAAAGGAATTTGTGATGACAAAGTACATTTTTGTAACAGGCGGAGTTGTTTCTGGCTTAGGCAAAGGAATTGCCGCGGCTTCAATAGGTCTTATTTTAAAAAATCTTGGTCTTAAAGTTGTAAATCAAATTTGACCCCTATCTGAACATCGATCCGGGAACGATGAATCCTATACAGCATGGCGAAGTCTTTGTAACCGACGACGGCGCGGAAACCGACCTTGACCTTGGTCATTACGAACGTTTTACAGACACATCTTTATCCCAGTCATCGAACACAACGGCCGGCCGCGTTTACCTTACTGTCCTTAACATGGAGCGTGAAGGAAAATTCCACGGCGGAACTGTCCAGGTAATTCCAAACATAACAGAAGAAATCAAGCGCAGAATGCTTCTTTCAACAAAGAAACAAACGCTGATGTTATAATAACAGAAATCGGAGGAACAATCGGAGATATTGAATCCCTTCCGTTTGTAGAAGCAATCCGCCAGATAAAATACGAAGTCGGCGAAGAGAACTGCTGCTACATCCACCTTACGCTTGTTCCTTACATTGAGACTGCAAATGAGCTTAAAACAAAACCGACCCAGCATTCCGTAAAGGAGCTTCACGAGCTTGGAATAATTCCAAACATCATAATGCTCCGCACAGAGCATCCGATTGACGACCAGACCCGCGAGAAACTTGCGAATTTCTGCAATGTCGACCCGGCTCACATAATACAGAACCTGAACGCGCGCTCAATATACGAAGTCCCGCTCCAGCTTGAAAAGGAAGGTCTTGGAAAAGCCGTGTGCACCGCGCTTGGAATAAAAAAAGGTCCTGCCGACCTTTCTGAATGGACCAGAGTAGTTGAACGGTTCAATAATCCGGAAAAAAATATAAAAATCGCGCTTGTCGGAAAATATGTAGCCCTTCACGACGCCTACCTTTCTGTTGTAGAATCCCTGATTCACGGCGGAATTGAAAATCTTGCTTCTATTGATATTGACTGGGTTTCTTCTGAAGACTTGACGGATGACGAAGCCACAGAAAATCGCCTTAAAGATGCGGATGCGGTTATTGTTCCGGGAGGCTTTGGCGGCCGCGGAATTGAAGGAATGGTAAACACCGCCAAGTACTGCCGCACGCACAATGTTCCTTATTTTGGAATATGCCTTGGAATGCAGATTGTCTGCATTGAGTATGCAAGAAATGTCCTTGGATTCGCAGACGCGAATTCAACAGAAATGGAGCCTGAAACAACACATCCTGTAATAGACCTTATGCCGGACCAGAACGGAAAAATCCTTGGCGGAACGCTTCGCCTTGGAAAATTTGAATGTTCGGTCGCGCCGGAAACAAAAACCGCGCAGGCATACGGAAGCAAGACGATTTGGGAAAGACACAGACACCGCTACGAGTTCAACAATGTTTACCGTGAAGACTTTAAGAAAGGTGGTCTGATTATTGCCGGAGTAAACCCGGAACGGGATCTTGTGGAAATTGTTGAAGTTCCAGGACATCAATGGATGGTTGGCGTTCAGTTCCACCCGGAATTCAAGAGCCGCCCGAACAAGGCAGGTCCGCTTTTCAGAGAATTTGTAAGAGCCGCCTGCGAAAACAAAGAAAACAAAAAAAATAAAAATTAGCCAGTTTTGCAGGCAAAACTGGAGGCAAAACCATAAAGAACAGGCATCCGGGAAGAAACAGCAGGTTTTGCCCGCGGTAGGGATTGAAGAGAAAATGAGCGACGCGAATTGCAGCGGAAAGCCCGACGGCGAGCCTGCGAGCCGGACCGCCCGCAAATAGAAAAAGGAAATTTTATGGCACGAGAAAAAATTGTTGTTTTAGATTTTGGAAGTCAGTATGCGCACCTTATTGCAAAAAGATTCCGCATCCTTGGATATTATTCAGAAATTGCGCTGCCTTCTTCAGACCTTGGCGTTTTTGAAAACACAAAAGGAATAATTTTTTCCGGCGGACCAAGTTCTGTATACGATGAAAATGTTCCTGAATTCAACGAGAAAATTCTTTCGCTGGATATTCCAGTTCTGGGGCTTTGCTACGGCCACCAGCTGATGACAAAATGTTACGGCGGAAAAGTTGGAAAAGCCGCGACCGGTGAATTTGGCTTTTCGGAACTGAATCTGAATCCGGACGTAAAGTCGCCGCTTTTTGAAGGAATTGAGCCGGTCCAGCAAGTCTGGATGAGCCATCAGGATGAAGTCCTTGAGCCAGGCGAAGGATTTGAGGCTGTGGGCTCAACAAAGGACTGCAGATTCGCCGCGCTTCAGAATCTTTCTAAAAAACGGTTTTCGCTTCAGTTCCACTGCGAGGTAAAAGACACGCCTTGCGGAAACCAAATTTTTGAAAATTTCGCGAAATTCTGCGGAATGGAAAAAAACTGGGATCAGGACACGGTTTTAAAGGTTATCCTTGAGGGAATAAAAAATCAGGCGAAGGACAAGAATGTGCTCCTTTTCCTTTCTGGCGGCGTGGACTCAACAATCACGTTCGCGCTTTTGAACAAGGCGCTCGGCCAGGAAAAAGTACTTGGGCTTCACATTGACAATGGCTTTATGCGCAAAAATGAGTCCAAGAGCGTTGCGGAAGCATACCGGAAATTCGGTTTTAACAATTTTATTGTGGAAGACGCTTCCGAAAGTTTCTTGAGCGCAATAAAAGGGCTTACCGACCCGCAGAAAAAACGAATGGCGGTTGGCGAAAACTTTATCAAGGTTAGAAACGAAGTCCTTGAAAAACAGCACCTTGACGAGAACCAGTGGCTCTTGGCGCAGGGAACGCTCTACCCGGACATTATCGAGTCGGGCGGCACAAAGAATTCAAAGACAATCAAGACGCACCACAACCGCGTCCAGGGCATCCAGGCTCTTATTGAAAAAGGCCTGATAATCGAGCCAATCAAGGACTTGTACAAGGATGAAGTCCGCGCAATCGGAAAAAAGCTCGGGCTGGACGACTCGCTCGTTATGCGCCATCCGTTCCCTGGACCAGGACTTTCGATAAATGTCCTTTGCAACGACGGAAAATCATGGAGCGAAAAAGACGGGGAAGAATTTGCCGCGGCGCAGAAAGAGCTTGACTCAATAAAGTTCACCCAGTTCTGCGAAAACTGCCAGCAGAGCCTTGCCCGGTCAGTTCTTCCTGTGCGCTCAGTTGGCGTCCAGGGCGACTTCAGGACTTACAGATTCCCGGCGTGCCTTACGTTCAAGGACGAAGGAAACGGTTTTTACCATCTTCCAAAAATCCGCGAAAAGGTTGAAAGCGCATCCAGCGAAATTACGAACAACTCAAAATACTTGAACCGCACAGTAATAAAACTCTACCAGAACCCTTCCGTAAAAGATGGGCAGATGAAGCTTCAGGAAGGCTACTGCGACAAACGCCGCCTTGACCAGCTGCGCGAAGTGGACAGCATAGTTCTTGCGGAGCTACACAAATCCGGCTGGTACGGCAAAATCTTCCAGCACCTTACAATCGACTTACCTTACGCCTCTGCAAGCGGCCACGCAAGCTTTGTGCTTCGCCCGGTCTGCTCAGAAGATGTAATGACGGCGAGGTTCGCATGGTGGCCAAAAGAACTTATGCAGACAATTCTGGAACAGATTGCAAGACTGGACTTTGTTGACGCGGTTTATTTTGACGCCACAAACAAGCCGCCTGCAACATTCGGCTGGGAATAAAATTGAAAAAAATTCTTCCGGCGGATATAGCACTCCTTGTCCTTGTAATCGCATTGTCTGTTTTTTTTACAAGAAAAAACGCTTCAAAAGCAGGAGACAAGGTATCTGCCGTAGCAGACAAAGTCCGGTATGAATATTCCGCCCAAAAAAACGGAATCTACACAATACAGGGAACTTTGGGAGCAACCACATTCGAAGTAAAAAACGGAAAAATCCGCATACTGGACTCTCCCTGCCCCGAAAAAAAATGCGTTGCGCAGGGCTGGGCTTCACCGCTGGTATGCCTTCCGAACGGTGTTATAATCACACTGGAAAACGCCGCTCCCCGAACCGGAGAATTCGATGCAGTCTCACAATGATTTTTCAGAAAAACGCAGCCGCCTTGCCTATCTTACCGCCCTTACACTGATTTTTTCTTACGCCGAACTTCTTTTTCCCAGGTTCATTCCATTTTTCAAGCCGGGGCTTTCAAACATTGTAATTCTTTCTTCCCTGGACCTTCCAGCCTCCACGTTTTTTTTGCTCGCATCTTTCAAGGCGCTTGCCGCAAGCCTTATGTCAGGAACTCTCTTTTCGCCTTTTGCCGCAATTTCGCTCGCCCAGTCGGTTTTAAGCGGCTTTTTTATGCTCGCTGTTTTCAGGCTGAACAATTTTTTCAAAAAAAAGATTTTCTCTTTGTACGGAATCTCTGTACTTGGCTCAACAATAAGCGCGGCGGCACAGATTTTTCTAAGCACGATTTATCTTGGAAAGGGAACTCTGCTTCTTTTAGGCCCAATGCTTATTTTTAATGCCGCGAGCGGAATTTTCACAGCGTTTTCAGCACAATTTTTTAAGATTCCATCAGAAGCGCCAGTTTTAAGAGGGGGAAGCCTCCCCCTCAGCCGCACTCCGTTGCGTCCTGCCCCCTCTGCGGGCTCAAACGCCGCCCTGCGGGCTTGTCCCGGCAGTGAAACGAACAACGCCCGCTTTTTTAATATATTAAAGATTTCCGCCGTTATTTCCCTTTCGGTTTCAGTTTTTTTTATAAAATCGGTTCCAGTTCTTTCTGCCTTCTTTGCGCTTTCACTTTTGCTTCAATTTTTTAGCGGCAGAAAAATATTATTCATGCCGTACATCTTCCTGTGGAGCTTCGTAATAGCTTCAAGTATTTTTGTTCCTTCCGGAAAAATCCTGCTCCAGATTGGAAATTTTTCAGTAACGCAGGGCGCGCTTTTAGCCGGGACCGCAAAGGCTCTAAGACTTTCCGCCGCAAGCGCGTTCAGCCAATGCGCCGCAAACCTTGATGTGCCTGAAAAATCCTTTACAGGTCTTACGCTTTCATACTACCGGGCGCTTTTGCACATCCTTAAAGCCACGCCCGGAAACATTGCGCAGCGCCTGAAAACCGCGCTCAGCGCAACAGAACTGCCGGCTGAATAAACAACGCAACAGCCTGAATGTCGAGTTTTTATTCTGAATCAATAAATTGAATCAGCTGGAAGAAAAAGACAGCGGCAACCGAGTCATTCAAAGCGATGGCAAGCAATTTTTAAGTCAAATGCGGATTCTTTCTGAAAAATCGTAAAGAACGGTGATTTTTTCCTCCAAGCCCGGAGTGTAAAAGATTTTTTTGTCTTTTGTAATCAAAATCATGTCAAAATCGCGGTTGGATTTCCAGAAATCAACAGCCTTTTCTGTTCCCATCACAAAAAGCGCCGTGCTCAGGGCGTCCGCATAAACGCCGCTTTCTGAAACAACGGAAACGCTCTCAAGCCCGTTTTCCACCGGATGTCCGGTTTTTCCGTCAAAAATATGAATATATTTTTTTCCGTCTGCGCCAACAAAAAAACGCTCGTAACCGCCGCTTGTAACAACATTTTTGCTCCTGATTTTTAGCCCGGCCGCAGGATTTTCGCCGTTCCAGGGATTTTTTATGCCGACATTCCATTCCGTTCCGTCCGGTTTCGCGCCAAACGCAACAATATTTCCACCCAAATCAAGAATTGCGGCTTCAATGCCGCACGATTCAAGGATTTTTACAGCCTCGTCGCCGGCAAAGCCTTTTGCGACAGCGCCAAAATCTATCATTGTACCGGCAGGTTTTTGAAGAATAAATTTCTTTTCAGATTTTTCAGCATTTTCAAAAGAAACTTCCTGGATTTTTATTTTTGAAAAATCCGTATACGGCAAAATTGAAAGAATTTCGTTTTCAGAAGGGATCTTGTATCCGCCCGTTGTAAATCCCCAGGCTTTTACAATCGGAAAAATCGCCGGATTCAACGCGCCTCCAGTTTTTTCAGCCATTCCAAAGGCATACAACGCAAGGCGCGCGGTTTCTGTGTGCGAAATTTCAGAGCCGCCGTCACTCATGTTGATTTTATAAATATCGCTTTCAGGCTTTGTTGTGGAAAAATAGTCCTCAAGCTCCAGAATCCGCGACTTTATCCTTGAATTGGCTTTTGCGGCATTTTTTCCGTAGGTTTTTAGAGTAACAAAAGTGTTCATCGACTCAAAAGCAAGAAAATCGCTGTTCTGAGCGCACGAAACAAAAATAAAAAGGCAAAAAATTGAAAGGACGATTTTTTTCATAAAATGATTATTGCCGTTATTTTTGAATTTTGCAAATGCAAAAAAAATCATATTTACGCAAACATTAAAAAACACTAAACTAATCTGGAACAGTCACCCGGAAGGGGATTGATTCGCTGCGGCGACTTTTGTTTCCGCAAAAATAACGCTCTTTTACAAAAGACTTGATCTAAAAGGACAGGTACTATGACTACTCTTGATTTTTTTAAGTACAAATCGGAAAAACACAAAATTTCCATGGTCACGTGCTACGACACGACTTTTGCGCGCATTGCGGAAAAACAGACATTGACTGCCTTCTTATCGGCGACAGTCTTAGCATGGTAATGCACGGCGAAAGCACAACGATTCCTGCAAAAATGGAATGGATGGAAGAACACACAAGAAGCGTGCGTAACGGAACCAAAAAATATATTGTTTCAGACATGCCGTTTTTAACCACGCGGAAAGGCATTGAGTTTGCAACGGACTGCGCAGGAAAACTTCTTGTTGCCGGCGCAAACTGCGTAAAGATTGAAGGAATTTCGGGCAGGAAGAAATTATCCGCCATCTTGTCTTAAGCGGAATCCCGGTTATGAGCCACCTAGGGCTAACTCCGCAGTTTTATCAGGCTTTTGGCGGACACAAGATGCAGGGAAAAACTGAAGAAACCGCATCCAAAATCATTGAAGAGGCGAAACTTGCGGAAGAACTCGGCTGCGTGGCAATCGTCCTGGAATGTATTCCCTGTGGGCTTGCAGAAAAAATCACAGAAAGCGTGAAAATTCCGACAATCGGAATCGGGGCAGGAGCTGAAACAGACGGACAGGTTCTTGTGCTTCAGGATATGCTCGGAATGAGCGGATTCCGCCCAAGATTCGTGCGCCAGTATCTTAACGGCGCGGAATTGATAGAAAACGCGCTAAACAGCTACGCAAAAGACGTTGCAGAACAGAATTTTCCAGGACCAGAGGAATCAAAATGAAAGTAATAACAAAAATCCAAGAAATAAAAGAAGCGCGGAAATCGCTTCAGAATAAAAAAATCGGCTTTGTGCCAACAATGGGCGGACTTCACGCAGGACACTTAAGCCTTATAAACCGCGCAAAAAGCGAGAACGAAATCACTTTCGTAAGCGTTTTTTTGAACCCAACCCAGTTCAACGACAAAAAGGATTTGGAAACCTACCCGGCGAACCTTCAGGACGACATCGCGCTTCTTGAAAAATCCGGTGTGGATTTTCTTTTTGCGCCGGATTACACAGAAATGTACCCGGACGGCTACAAATACAAAATCACCGAAAATTCATTCTCAAAACTTTTGTGCGGCGCAACGCGTCCCGGTCACTTTGACGGCGTTCTTACGGTTGTGATGAAACTTTTTAACCTTGTTCGCCCTACAAACGCGTACTTTGGCGAAAAGGATTTCCAGCAGTACAAGCTTTTAAAAGGCATGGCGGAGGCATTTTTTCTGGACATAAACATAATTCCGTGCCCGATTGTACGCGAGCCTAACGGACTTGCGCTTTCTAGCCGCAACAGGAAACTTTCGCCGGAAGGACTTGCGCTTGCCCCGAAATTCCACGAGATTCTTGCTTCCAGCAAAAGCGCCGCCCAGAAAAAAACAGAACTTGAAGCCTCGGGATTTACCGTGGATTACCTTACCGAGCTTGACGGACACATCTACGGAGCAGTTTTCCTTGAAAATGTGCGCCTGATTGACAATCTGGAGCTATAAATTGCACAGGACGCTGCCTTCGGCCGTCCTAATTTCTGGAGACTTTATGAAAAAAAACATTCTTCTTCACGTTTCAGGCTCAATTTCCGCATACAAATCGTGCGCGCTGATAAGCCTTTTAAAAAAACACGGATACAATGTGCGCGTAATCGCGACAAAATCGGCTTTAAAATTTGTAGGCAAAGCCAGTTTTGAAGGCTTAAGCCACAACAAGCTGGAAACAAAAATGTTCAATAATTCCGACCCCATTCCGCACATAAACCTTGCGCAAAACTGGGCGGATTTGATAATTAGCTATCCGTGCAGCGCGAACACAATAAACCGCCTTGCCGCCGGGCTTGCGGACGATTTGTTCGGAGCGGTATGCCTTGCAAATAATTTTGCAAAACCGCTTTTGCTTGCGCCGGCAATGAATACGCAAATGTTCCATCACCCAAGCGTCCAGGAAAACTTAAAAAAACTTGAATCCTGGGGCGCAAAAATTCTTCCTGCAGAAAGCGGACTTCTTGCCTGCGGAACAACAGGAGACGGCCGGCTTATTTCCCCGGAAAAAGCATTTGATTTTATAGAAGAATATTTTACTGAATGTAAAAATCAGGAAGTCAACATGAAGATTCTTATTACAGGCGGCGGAACCTGCGAGCCGATTGATACAGTCCGCTACATAACAAATTTTTCAACAGGCAGAACCGCGGCCTTTCTTGCTGATTTTTTTTGCAAAAAAGGCGCAGACGTAACGGCGCTTATGGCAGAAAATGCGCAAAAACCAAAAGACGCAAGAATAATCACGTACAGAACCTTTTCAGATTTGCAGAAACTTCTTGAATCTGAATGTAAAAATTCAAATTACGGCGCAATAATACACGCGGCGGCTGTAAGCGACTACAGCGTCCAGGAGATTTGTGTTGACGGAAAGATTTTTCCGGGCGGCGCAATCTCAAAAATTCCTTCAGGAAAAGAAATCCTTCTGAAGATGCAGGAAAATCCCAAGCTTCTTTACAAAATCAAGCAGTGGAGCGGCAACAGCACAAAACTTGCGGCATTTAAATTAACAAGCGGCGCAAGTGAAGAAGAACAGCAAAATGCCGTAAAAAAAATCTTTTTGGCACAAAAAGATTTTGCCCCGGATTTTGTTGTGCAAAATGAAAAATCAAGAATATCAGGCGACCTGCATCCGTGCAAAATTTTTAAAAACTCTGATAGAATAATAGCCGAGACACAAACCCTTCAGGAACTTGCAGAAACCCTGAACGGGGCGTTATGGGGTGTCCCCATAGAAGGGGTAGGACGCAACGAAGTGCGACCGTAGGGGAGACTTTCCCCATAAAAATAAATGCGAGGAAACTTATGATATTGACTTTAGACGTGGGCAACACTCAGATAACCGGCGGTCTTTTTAAGGACGACCAGCTGGTATTGCAGTTCAGGAGCGCGACAAAAGCAAACTCAAGCTCGGATGAAATCGGGATTTTTTTACGGTCGGTGCTGCGGGAAAACAGTTTTGAATGGCAAAAAATACATAAAATCGGAGTATGCAGCGTTGTTCCGGCAATAAACTATTCGCTTTCAAGCGCAATTGCAAAATATTTTAAGATAGAGCCGATTTTCATTCAGGCAGGAATAAACAGGCTTAAAGCTTAAATACTCAAATCCCAAGGAAATCGGAGCAGACAGAATCGCCGGCGCAATCGGCGCTACAGAACTTTTTCCGGAAAAAAACCTTATAATAATAGACATGGGAACGGCGACCACCGTTGACTGTGTAACAAAAAACAAGGAATACCTTGGCGGCGCAATCCTGCCGGGTCTAAAAATCAGCGCAGAAGCGCTTGCAAGCGGAACGGCAAAACTTCCTTCTGTGGAAATCCAGAAACCTGAGCATATCTGCGGAAGCACGACAACAGAAGCAATCCAGAACGGACTTTACTTTGGAAACGCCGGCGCGCTTAAGGAACTTACTTACATATTTACAAAAAATGTATTCAAAGACGAAAAGCCTCTGATTGTCGCAACCGGCGGTTTTTCAAGGATTTGAAGATTACCGGATTTTCGACGAATTCTGTCCGGAGCTGGTTCTTTCCGGTGTAAAAAAAGCCGTAGAGATGAACTCATAAAATTCAGGCGCAGGGAACCAAAAAACTAAAAAAAAGGAAATAAAATGGAAATAACAGTATTAAAGGCAAAACTTCACCGGGCAACCGTAACAGACGCAAATTTAAATTATGAAGGTTCTATCAGCATAGACACGGAACTTTGCAAAAAGGCGGGAATGCACACATGGGAAAAAGTCGACATTCTGAACGTAAACAACGGCGAACGTTTTTCAACCTATATAATTCCCGGAAAAAAAGGTGAAATATGCCTGAACGGCGCGGCGGCCAGAAAAGCATGCCCCGGCGACAAGGTGATAATCGTAACGTACACAACAATCGAAGAGCCTCTGGCAGAAAACTGGAATCCAAGAATCATACTTCTTAACGGCGACAATTCTGTAAAAGAAATAAAAGGATAACGGACTGCCGGGCTATTTATAAAAAGTCAAATTCCGTCCGCTATTTCTTGACAGAAAAGTTTTACCATATTAATATATGAACAGTTGTTCAAATGAATAACAAAAACACAAGGAGATTTTATGGACGGACAAGAAATCACAGACACAATGCCCGACGAAGACACACTTTTTGACCTTGCGGAGCTTTTTAAGATTTTCGGAGATTCAACGCGGATAAAAATCCTTTTTGTCCTGCTGGATAACGAAATGTCAGTAAACGCAATCGCTGAAGTTCTTGGAATGACGCAGTCCGCCGTAAGCCATCAGCTGCGGATTCTAAAATCAAACGGACTTGTAAAATTTACGCGCGATGGAAAATCGCTTATTTACTCGCTCGCAGACGCGCACGTACATTCAATACTTGCGCAGGGGCTAGACCACATTGGCGAATAGCCAAAGCCCGGCGCGCAAAATCAAACACGTGGACTTTTTAGGAGGCTGCAATGCAAAACGAACACATTGAAAAAGACGAACATGAAGAAAATGAAATTTCCCTGGCAAGAATAATAACCGCAGGAATCCTTCTTGTGGCCGCAGAAATTCTTGAACATATAAAACTTTCAGATTTCATAAAAAACTTTTATCTGATTGACACATACCAGCAGTATATTTTTACAGGCATTTGTCTTGCCGCATACCTTTTAGTCGGCTACGTAGTCGTAAAAAGCGCGGTAAAAAATATCCTGCGCGGCGAATTTTTTGACGAAAAATTCCTTATGTCCGTTGCCTCACTAGGAGCAGTCTGTATCGGCCAGCTTCCGGAGGCAGTCGCAATCATGCTTTTTTATCAGATTGGCGAACGCTTTGAGGATTACGCAGTAGACAAATCAGAAAAATCAATCAATGCGCTAATGGAAATACGCCCCGACACGGCAAATGTAATCCGCGGCGGAAAGGAAATAACCGTAAAGGCAGAGGAAGTTCAGCCTGGCGAGACAATAGTTGTAAAACCCGGCGAAAGAATCCCAGTAGACGGGATAATCACAAAGGGCAGCTCCTTTCTGGACAATTCGGCAATCACCGGAGAATCAGTTCCTGTGGAAATCACCGAAGGCGCAGAAGTTTTTTCCGGCGCAATCAATAAAAATTCCGCTATAGAAATAAGAACTGTACGACTTTCCGAAGATTCCGCCGCATCCAGAATAATAAAAATGGTTGAGTTTTCAAGCCAGAAAAAGACAAAAACAGAACGGTTCATCACAAGATTCAGCAGAATCTATACGCCGGCAGTATGTATTCTTGCCCTTTCAGTCGCAATCATTCCGTCAATAACAATCGGGCTTTCAAAAGGTGAATGGCAATGGAGCGAATGGGTTTACAGGGCAATCTCTTTTCTTGTCGTTTCCTGCCCATGCGCAATCGTAATTTCTGTGCCGCTTACTTTTTTTGGAGGAATCGGCGCCGCCAGCAGAAACGGAATCCTGATGAAAGGCTCATCCTCGGTGGAAGCGCTTTCCAGAATAAGAACAGCCGTTTTTGACAAGACAGGAACACTTACAAAGGGTATTTCGCGGTGAGTGAAATCTGTCCTGCAGATGCCTCAATATCCAAGGATGCGCTGATTGCACTTGCAGCGCACGCGGAAGCAAAATCAAACCATCCGGTAGCAAAGTCGCTCGGCGCGGCTCATTCCGGAGAATGCTGCAAAAGACAGAATCTTTCAGATGCGGAAGAAATTGCCGGACAGGGAATAAAAGTCAACCTTAACGGAAACATTGTTCTTGCCGGAAACGAAACACTCCTTAAAGAGAACAAAGTCTTGAACTTTGATGCCGGAGCCGCAAAAGAAAAGGCAGGAACAATAATCCATATAGCAGAAAACGGAAAATATCTTGGATTTATTGTTATTTCTGACCAGATAAAGGACGACGCTAAAACCGCGGTAAAAAACCTGAAAAAAACCGGTGTTTCAAAAATCGTAATGCTTACCGGAGACAGCGGCAAGGCGGCGGAAAAAGCGGCTTCCCAGCTGGGAATTACAGAAGTTTTTTCAGAACTGCTTCCTCAGGACAAAGTTTCAAAAATAGAAATTCTTCTGGAAGAATTAAAGAACAGCAACGGCAAAGTCGCTTTTGCAGGGGATGGAATAAACGACGCGCCGGTTCTTGCCCGCGCGGATGTTGGAATCGCAATGGGCGCGCTTGGCTCAGACGCGGCGATTGAATCCGCAGATGTTGTCATAATGACGGATGAACCTTCAAAAGTCGCAGACTCAATCAAAATTTCAAAGAAAACAATGTCAATTGTACGCCAGAACATCGTATTTTCCATTGGAATAAAAGTTCTGATTATGCTTGCAAGCGGAATTGGAATCGGCTCTATGTGGCTTGCCGTATTCGGCGATGTAGGAGTTTCATTCCTTGCCGTACTGAATTCAATGCGCGCCCTTGGCTGCACAGGCCTAAGAAAAACGCGCAGGCAGGCAACTTCTGAAAGACAATAAATAGCCCGAATGTCGAGTTTTTTCTAAAAAGAATAAAAGCGCAGGCAGATTTACAATTTGTGAAGATTTTTGGCGATTGAATTAATAAAAGTGCGGAGCACCCGAATTCGAGCCAAATCCATCTGAGCAAATTGGAAATCTGCCGAGAGCGTTCTTTCATAATTTGCAAAAAAAAACCGGAATTATTTTTAATATACAGAAAGTATTTTCTGAAGTTTTTCCTTTCCGATAATTTTCATGAACGAAGCCAGGCGCGGCCCCTGGTCCTTTCCAATCAGCGCCTGATACAACGCCGTAAACAAAGCCTTTGCATCAATACCAAGTTCCGTAGCGATGTCGTACATCGCCTGCTGACATTCCTTGTCCAGGGCAAAACTTCCGACACGCGGCACAACTTCATCGCGGACACGCTTTACAGCCGCAAGCATATCGCCGGACAAGTCAGCCTTTGAACCATCCTCTCTTAACGCAAAGCAGAAATCTTCCGCGCATGATGGCGCGCATTCCCGAATCCAATACCAGGCGCACTGCGCACGGCGGCGCAAAGCCGCTTCCTGCTCAGGCTTAACATCTCCCAAAGATTTTATTACAGCATCAATATCTCCGGAATAAGTCTGAAGCAATGTAGTCATCATCCTGAAACCAATCTGATAAGGCATAACAGAAGGCATTTTTCCGTCAATCTGCGAAAGAATATAAATTCTCTTTTCTTTTGCAAGAACATCCTCAGATTTTGCCTTATCTACGCCCCATACAATACGCTCAGTCTTATCATAATCTTCATAGACTTTATTCACATCAAGGTCAAAAGAAATTGCAAATTCCGTATTAGGTCTTGTTCCGGCAAAAATATATCGCAGAACCTCAGGCTGATAAACTTCAAGCGCATCAACCAGAGAAATAACCTTTCCTTTTGAAGAAGACATTTTTCCAGGAACACCCTTAAGATTCACAAAGTCGTAACGCATTGTAATCGGCGCGTCCCAATTATAGATTTTCTTAGAAACAAGTTTAGCAGTATCATAAGAACCGCCCGGAGAAATGTGATCTTTTCCACCCGGCTCAAACACAACTTTTTCCTCGTTCCAGCGCATAGGCCAGTCAACCCGCCAGCCAAGCTTCGCGCCCTTAAAAGTCCTCAAGTCAGCAGTCTCACAGTTACCGCATTCGCATTTATAGGAAATACCGTATTCACCGTCATAACCTGTAATTTCAGTTGTATCCTTGTTGCATTTTCCGCAGAAAACAGAAACCGGCCAGTATACATCTTCAGGCTTCATCTTGTGCTGCTCATCGCGGTATTCATTAAGACATTCCTTGATAAGCTCGCGGTTCTGCAAAGCTTTTTTCATTCCTTCCGCATAACGGTTTGCCCTGTAGCGCGAAGCCTGATACAAAAATTCGGGATTAATTCCTACACGCGGAAGTTCCTTTTCAATGTCAACCTCGTGGTGGCGCGCATAGTTCTCATTTCTTCCGGTTGTATCGGGAACCATCGTAATCGGATACCTTAAATATTTTTCAAGAATCTCCGGGTCAGGCATATTCGCCGGAACTTTGCGGAAACGTCATAGTCATCCCATGAATAAATAAAGCGGACGTTCTTACCGCGGTCACGCAAAGCGCGCACAACAAGATCAACCGTAATAATTTCCCGGAAGTTGCCGATATGCACAGTTCCAGAAGGAGTAATTCCAGATGCGCAAGTATATGAATCAAGGTCGCCTTTTTCCCTGATGATTTTATCAGCCATCTGATCCGCCCAGTGGCTGAACTGTGAATTCTTTTCGTTATTGTTACTCATAATAACTAAATATTATATTGAAACCGCTCAATCTTTTCAACGACACGGAACACGACACAGAAACCGCCGTTTTTATCTGATTTTTTCCTAAAAACATTGATTCAAAATTACACTTTACACATTTACAGTATAATTAAACCATGATAGAATCGAACCATTGGAAATGCCTGAACAGGCGTGGGTTTTGAAAAAAACACACACGGCAATTTTAATTGCGGCGGTTATCTCCCGAACTCAATCAGCGTTGGCTGAAATTTGAATTACGGGGGTTTGCATGACTTTAGACCTTTTTTTAGCAGTCCTTGCAACTATCGGTTGTATATGCACTGCTATTGGCACAGTTATCGCAGTACTCTCTTACCTAAAAAATAAGAAGAGTTAAAAAAATAACCGCTTCAGTTTGACTCACAGAAAGCGGTTATTCGAACTACTGTGGAGATAACCCAAAGTTCGGGCCTTTCCTTTCTTCCAATATACCATATTAATACCGTGCCGTCAAACTAAAGAATTCAATAAAAAAATGCAAAATTCCTATTGATTCTCGTCCGGGATATTCTCGAACATTTCGTCAAAATCCGGGGCAGCACCTGATTCCGCAGAATTTACTTAGCTTCCGGAAGTTTCGTCGGGCACTGCGGAAGGGTCAAATTCAACTCCTGAATCTGCGTGTTCCGCGCTGCCAAAATCCGCCTCAAGCTGTGCCTGCAGTTCCGGTGAAATGATGTTTTCAATCGCTGAATTTTCAATTTCCTGCTGAACTTCCTCGGACTCGTCGCTCGTTGTTTTAAATTCTTCAAGCACGTTTTCAAGCTCAGTCATATTCTTGTAGCTTTCCTTGCTCAACGAACCGACCGCCGCCATTCTTTTTACAATTTCTTCAGTTCCGGCATTAATTTCCTTAATCCCGCCGAAAGCCTTGTTAAAAAGTCCGCTTACGGCAGAAATTTCAAAGGCGACCGTCTCCTGATTTTGCGCAAGATTTTCGCAGTAGTGTTTGATTTTGTCCGCCGTTGAAGCTGTTATGCTTGTCTTTTCGGTAATATGCTTTGTCTGTCCGTTTATGTTCTCAATTTCGCCGGTAATGGCGGCAAAAGCCGAAATCATCTCCTTGGAATGACTTGAAACTTTTGCAAACGCTTCCGAAGCAAGCATGCTGGAGCGGTTCGCCTCTGTAACCGCCTCTATAGTTCCCTTGATTGATTCCGTAATTTTTTTTGCATTGTTAGCCGTGGAAATAGCAAGGGAACGGATTTCCTCCGCGACAACAGCAAAACCCTTGCCGTATTCACCCGCATGGGCAGACTCAATCGCCGCATTCATAGAAAGAAGGTTCGTCTGCGCGCTTACAGAATTGATGATTGTCACAATTTCCTTTATCTGATCAAGCTGGTTCATTACTTCGCCAAGAATCTTATTTGTGGCCGCAATTTTTTCATCGCCATCGGTGACAAATCCGTCCATTTCCGCCGCAATCCTTGAACGAGAAACCGCATTTTCCTTAATCTGCTCAATTCCACGAATCATATTCGTTACCGCATCTGTGCTTTCGTTTATAGCGGAAACCTGCCTGTTATTATCCTGCACAAGAGTTTTTACCTGAATATTAATCTGGTTCACCGCTTCTACTGAACGTTCTATGGATTTGTTGATTTTTTCAAATTCATCCGTAATATTTTCAATATTAAGGTTAATTTCATTTGTCGCCGCCGCCGTGCCGGAAGAAGAATCGTTGATTGAGTAACCAGATGAAATTGCCTTTGCCGCAGTCTTTTTTACAACAATAAAGAAATCATTTATCTCTTTTACCATATTATTCATGTTGTTCATCAAATCGCGCATTTCATTGCTGCCCTGAGGAACTATTTTTGTTGTAAAATCTTTTTCAGAAAGCGCAAGCGACATTTCCCGCATGCTCCAGATATTCTGAATTACAATTGTTGTTCCGTAATGAATGCTTGCTATTACAATTCCAGAAAAAATTATTCCAAGCAGGAACACCCCGATTCTGTAAAGATTTGTGTAATGACTAAGCGACTGCCCGAGCATTACGTTAATTTTCGCCATAATATCGCGGAGGTCATTGCCGTTCTGTATAAGCGCCTTCATCTGATTTTCCACAAGAAGCGTGCTGTCGCATATTGTCTGGACCGCCTCTGAATCAACAAAATATTCAGCGCCCGCCTTTATTCCGTTCCGCGAAATATAGTTTTTTTCATCTTCTGTTATTGAAGCTTTCTGTATATTCTGAAAGTGCATGTTAAACGGATTCACCTGGGCTATGACTTTCATCCAGATGCTGTCCGCGTTCTCAACCTCAGCTTTAAGCTCTTTTGAGAAATACTTTAATCCTTTATAACCTGTAAATTCATGGAATTTTTTATTTGTTTCCACAACCTTTGATTTCCACACGGAAGAAACCTGGGTCGTGTCAACTCCATAATATACAGTCTGATTCAGATAGTTAATCATGTCCGCAACATCAAACTGACATTCCTGCTCCAGAAACTTAAAATTCTGAAGCCGTTGAACAAAACTTGCCCCAAGCATTGTGAGCGTTGCAAGAATAAACATTTCTACGGCACAAATAAAAGCGATAATAGCAAAACGTCGTCTTAACTTCATTAAATCAAACCCTTCTACAAGAAGAATCTCTCTGTTCTAAAAGATATTATAAACCAAAACGGCAGATATACAAAATAATTCTCTGTTAAAAACTGGAGATTACTGCTATATTCTTTATATGCTTAGTTTATTTTTTAAAAAGAATTTTTACGACGGCTGGGACAACGTTATGTTCTTTTTTGTTCCAAACCTTATGATTGACGCGCTGATTATTTTATGCACCGGAATTTCCAGTCTTGGAGTAACAGTTTTCAAAAACGCGGATTTTTTCCTTTACATCTGGATTTTTCTTGCGCTGGTGCTTGTCTGCGGCTCTTCAATTTTCACGCTTGCGTGGGCGGAATCCTCAAAGGGAATCGCCGACTACGAAACAGTTGAGTTCAAGGATTTCTTCAAATCGTTAAAAAGCTGCATAACAGACGGAATAAAATACGGACTTTCGCTAGTCGCGGTAACTTCAATAGCAGCAATCGGCGGAATTTATTTTCTTAAGCCGCAGAACGGCCAGATTTCTTTCGCAGGACTTTTAGCCGGCGTGTGCTATATCTGGGCGGCGCTGATAATCATCGCTTCCCTGCTCTGGTATCCGTCTATAAGGGCATACATGCACAATCCGTTCCTTAAGACTGTAAAAAAGTGCTTCATCGTTTTATTTGACAACCTTTTTGTCTCAATCGTGCTTGGCTTTTACAACCTGTTCCTTGCCGCAATTTCAATCATAATGCTCGGAATCGCTCCAGGAATGTGCGGAGTTCAAATGGCACGCGCGAACGCATTCCGCCTTATAATGAAAAAGTATGACTATATAGAAGAATTAGACAAAAAAGGCGAGCCATTAAACAGCAGGGCCCGCCGCAAGATTCCGTGGAAGGAACTCCTTAAAGACGACATCGAGGCGAACCCTACAAGAGGCTTCAAGGCGTTCTTTTTCCCGTGGAAAGAAAATCAATAGTTTTTCCCGGCACAATCACTCGCACATCAGCATTGTCTTTGCATCAAGCCTTACACCTGCTGATGAAGTTTCTTTTCCGCCGGCTTTTAACACTGAAAGCATGACGTTTTTTCCGTCAGAACCGATGTGGGCAACAATGTTAAAAAACGGAAGAATTTCAGGTCGAACAGTTTTTGAAAGCCCGGCGTTTTCATTTGTTCCGCTGAACCATACCTCAATGCCTTCCGCCTTCGCAAAATCTGAAACAGACTCAACATCCTCTACGGAAACTTTATCCATATCCTCGCCGTCTATTACAAGAGCCTCCACCTTGACTCCGCCCTCCTTAAGGGCTTTTAGAGTATTCACAACCTTCGGCAGTGTAAAAGTCTCCTGATTGAAATTCAAAATCGTACGGTTGCGGATAATAGATTCGCTCAACTCGTTCATATCCTCGATATTTTTCTTCTTTCCCATTTCTGCAAGAACGCTTTCATACCAGGCTATCACGTTGGAAGATTTCTGGTCAAAAGAAACGTGAACCAAATGCTTATCATAAAGCAGCGCATCTATTCCAAACTGCACAAGAACGGAAGTTTTACCAAGACCTTTTTTGGCAGTAATTATCCCCATCTGGCCGGCGCTCAATCCGCCGCAAGCGACAGCATTAAAAAATCTTACCGGGCTTGTATTAATCAAATCCTGTTTTACCATTATATCCTCCAAAGTTGCATAAAATGAAAAAAGTGGACTTAGTAATGATAAGTCCACTTGTAAAAAAAGTCTATTCAATTTTTTCTGAAAACCAGATTTAAAATAGCCCGAATGTCGAGTTTTTTTTAAATTCTGAAAGAACGCTTTCGGCATATTTCCAATTTGCTCAGATGGATTTGGCTCGCGCTTCGCTTGTATTAATTCGGGTGCTTCGCACTTTAATTAATTCAATCGCCAAAAATCTTCACAAACTGTAAATCTGCCTATGCTTTTATTTTTTTTTTCAAAAAACTCGACACTAGGGTTAAATAGGTAAATCCTAAATCAATGCAACATACAATTTCTTGTGAAAGTGCATTTACTATAAGGATGAACCTAAAATCTTGCGGCTTAAGGCCACAAGATTTTTTAACGGTTCTTCTATTTGTTACCTTTAGCCCTTTCTTCCTGGTGTTTCTTGATGAGTTCTTCTGCTACTGCGTTTGGAACTTTGCCGTATTTTTCGAATTCCATTGTGAATTCACCTTTTCCCTGTGTTGAAGAGCGGAGAATTGTTGAGAATCCGAACATTTCAGAAAGTGGAACTTCTGCATTTACTACAGATGTGTTGTTCTCATCAGTTGTCTCACCAATAATACCACGGCGCTGGTTGATAAGACCAAATACGTTACCCTGGAATTCGTTTGGAGCGGCAATCTGAACTTTCATAATAGGTTCAAGAATAACCGGCTTTGCCTTCATATAACCTTCGCGGAAAGCGCCGATAGCGGCAATCTGGAAAGCGTTATCGCTAGAGTCTACCGGGTGATACTGACCATCGTTGATTGTAATCTTAACACCAACAATCTGAGCTCCAATCAATGAACCTTCCTTCATTGCTTTCTGGAAACCCTTGTCGCAAGACGGGATATATTCGTTAGGAATAGCGCCGCCCTTGATTGCATCGATAAATTCGTAGTCTTTTTCTGAATCCGGTTCCATGAATCCGGCAACACGGCCGTACTGACCAGAACCACCAGTCTGCTTTTTATGAGTATAGTTAAAGTCGCCGCGTGCAGTAATTGATTCGCGGTATGCAACTTGAGGTGCACCAGTAACAACTTCGCAGTTGTATTCACGCTTCATTCGTTCAACATATACGGCAAGGTGAAGCTCACCCATTCCCTTGATAATCGTTTCGTTTGATTCAGGGTCTGTGAATGTCTGGAATGTAGGGTCTTCCTTTGTAAAGCGGTTCAAAGCCTTAGACAGCTGCATGGCAGCCTGCTTATCTTTTGGAGTGATAGACAGGGAAATTACAGGCTCAGGAACGTACATAGAAGCCATAGACAGGTTCAAACCGCCGTTTACGAATGTATCGCCTGAAGCGCAGTCAACACCGAAGAGAGCGACAATATCACCTGCGCAACCTTCGTTAATATCTTCCATTTGAGCCGAATTCATACGAACAAGGCGTCCAACCTTAAATCTTTTCTTTGAACGTGTATTGTAAAGCTCTTCGCCCTTCTTGATTTCCCTGATAAACACGTGTATATGTCAACTGTCCGTACTGACCGTCATCAAGCTTAAATGCCAATGCCACGCAAGGCTTGTTGTCTACAGATTCAAGCTCAACTTCAGCCTCGTTGTTGTCAAGGTCAAGAGCAACGTTCTTTACTTCGTTCGGAGCCGGAAGATAGCGAACTACAGCGTCCAAAAGCGGCTGAATACCCTTGTTTACGTGGGCAGAACCGCAGAATACACCAACAAACTGCTCAGAAATTGTTCCCTTGCGGATTGCCGCGATAATCTTTTCCTGGTCGAGGTTAGCGTAATCGTTCTCCTCGTCCATCATCGCATCTTCCATAAGAGCGTCGTCAAAGTTAATCGCAGCTTCAATAAGCTCCTTGCGGTACTTCTTTACATCTTCAACCATATTTGCAGGAACATCAGCATAGCGAAGCTCTTCTCCGTTAGGTCCGTCAAAATAAACGGCTTTCTGGCTGATAAGGTCTACAACACCTTCAAGCTTGTCTTCAAGACCGATTGGAAGCTCCATCATATATGCGTTCAAACCGAGTTTTTCGCGGAGCTGCATTCTTACGCGGAGCGGATTTGCTCCCTGGCGGTCACACTTGTTTACAAATGCCACGCGAGGTACATGATAACGTTTCAACTGGCGGTCTACAGTAATTGACTGAGACTGAACACCTGCAACGGCACAAAGAATCATAATAGCACCGTCAAGAACGCGAAGCGAACGTTCAACTTCTACCGTAAAGTCTACGTGACCTGGAGTATCGATAAGGTTGATTGTGTAATCTTTCCACTGTACCTGTGTTGCTGCAGACTGGATTGTGATACCACGCTCACGTTCCAGTTCCATGTTGTCCATAACAGCACCAACACCGTCTTTACCGCGAACTTCGTGAATTGCATGAATTTTGTTACAATAGAACAAAATTCGTTCTGAAGTTGTTGTCTTTCCTGAGTCAATGTGAGCACTGATACCGATATTTCTCATCTTTGAAATATCAAAAGCCATATTGTTACCTCTTAAAAAAAATAAATTTACTATTTAAATTTTAGCAGACTCGGGCTTTTAGAAAATATCTCCAAAAGTCCGTTTATCAATAATACTAAAAGATGAAATGTTGTTCAATAGTCGTTTTTTTGATAGAATGTATGATTATGATGACTTTAAACAGCAAACAGAGAAAACTTCTTGAAAAACACGCGAACAGAATCGACCCTGTGGTAATCGTGGGAGCAGGCGGAGTTTCAGAGGGCGTAACCGGAAAAATCGACACAGACCTTGGACACCACGAGCTTATAAAAGTAAAGTTCAACGACTTTAAGGATGAAAAGCGCGAGCTTACGGAAGGAATAACGGATGCGACCGGCGCAATCCTTGTAAGACTCATTGGAAACGTCGCAATCCTTTACAGGCCGGCAAAAGAAGCCAAAGACAGAAAATATGAAAAAGAACTGAACAAACTTTCGTAACATTTCGCGAAAAACTTTGTTTAATTTTATACAAGGGCTGAACAAAACAGCTCTTTTTTTTAAACAGACTGAAAAAAAGGCAAAATATTGGAGGATATAAAAAGTATGATCGAAGTATCTCACGTTTCCCGTACATTCGGAACATTCCGGGCGGTAAACGATGTAAGTTTTTCCATTCCAACAGGACAGATTGTAGGTCTTCTTGGACCTAACGGAGCTGGAAAAACAACAACAATGCGAATGATTACCGGATTTCTAAAGCCGACAGACGGTTCTGTAAAAATCGATGGAATCGACATCACGGAACAGCCGGTTGAGTCAAAAAGAAAAATAGGCTATATGCCGGAAAGCGCGCCGCTTTACGGAGACATGATTGTCGCGGACTACCTGAACTACATCGCGGACATAGAGGGAAAGAACGCAGATGAAAAAGTTCCGGTTCTATGCAGGGAATGCGGCCTTGAAGAAGTAATGCACAAAAACATAAGCGACCTTAGCCGCGGCTACAGACAGCGCGTAGGACTTGCGCACGCGCTTATGAACGATCCGGAAATCCTTATTCTTGACGAGCCCACTTCCGGCCTTGACCCGAACCAGATTGAAGAAGTCCGCTCATTGATAAAGGAAATCGGAAACCAGGACAGTAATAATTTCAACGCACATATTAAGCGAAGTAGAAATGCTTTGCTCGCGCGTAATCATAATAAGCGGAGGAAGACTTGTCGCAGACAGTCCGACCGACCAGCTAAGGACGAGATTTGGAAATTCCGCAGTAATCAAGGTTACCGCGGACGCCGGCGAAGCCCAGCTTTCAGAAGTTCTGAATGGCATCCAGGGAATTGAAGGCATTTCTTTTGAAAAAGCGGAAAACGGCTCCACGGCGCTTCTTTCCGTAAAAGGGACAACAGAAATACGCCCGGAAATCGCAAAGGCTGTAATCAACGCAGGATACAGCCTATTCGAGCTGGTTCTTCAGCGCAACAGCCTTGAAGACGTATTCCATATACTTACCACAGAAAACGGAGCGGAAAAATGAAAAATAAAGTTAAAAATCCGGCGGTTGTAATTTTCAAGCGTGAATTCGCCGCATATTTCGCAAGCCCGATTGCATATATTGTCACAGGATTGTTTCTGATTCTTGCAGGAACAATGTTTTTTACGGCGTTTTACCTTCAGAACAGGGCATCCATGAGAAATCTGTTCCAGATGCTTCCTTTAATTCTTTCGTTTTTTATTCCTGCCCTTACAATGCGCGTCTACGCCGAAGAAAAACGAGTCGGGTCAATAGAAACCCTATACACACTTCCTGTTACGGAATTTGACGTTGCAGCCGGAAAATTCCTTGCAACTTTCGCAGCGTCAGCAATAATGATTGCGCCTACACTGCTTTACCTTTTCGGAATGCTGCCTTTTGGAGCGCCGGATGCGGGACCGGTTGCAGGCGGATATATCGGAGCGCTGTTCCTGTGCGCGGCTTTCAGCGCAATCGGAATCTTCGCCTCATCAATCACAAAAAATCAGATTATATCGTTTTTTACCGCATTCATAATCTGCATCTCACTTACGATGGTAAGCGATTTTCTTATCTTCTTACCTGCTCCGATTGTAGGATTCCTTCAGTTTTTGAGCGCAAACGAACATTTCACATCTATTTCGCGCGGAATAATTGACTCCCGCGATATTATTTATTTCGTTTCGCTTACAGCATTATTTTTTAGCCTTACAGTAGTAACACAGGAAAAGGAGGCAAGATAACAATGAAAAGATTTCTTGAATGGATAAAAAGTCCAAAGAGCGATTTTGTAATTTTTGCAATGATTCTTGTCCTTGCAAATCTTGCAGGACGAAAAGCATTTTTCAGAATAGACTTGACAAGCCAGGGCTCTTATTCAATAAGCGAGGCTTCTAAAAACACAGTAAAAAATCTGACTGAGCCGCTTTCTGTAAAAGTCTTTTTCAGCGACAACCTTCCGGCGCCTTACAACGCAACCGCCCAGTACGTAAAAGATATTCTGGTGGAGTACAAAGGCGCCGCAAATAAGAATTTCAGCTACCAGTTTTTCAACATGAAAAAACAGGAAAATCAGCGGATAGCGACCGGCTACGGATTAAGACAGGTTCAGATTCAGCAGGTAAAGAACAGCGAAGTCGGCGTAAAGCAGGTATGGATGGGACTTGCGATAACTTACGGCGATTCAATTGAAACTATTGATGGAATTTCAAGCGACGCCGGTTTTGAGTACAACCTTACGACTAAAATTTCAAATGATTTCCCAGGCTGACACGCTCGCAGGCCTTTCCGCAGACGACAAAATCCGCGTAACCCTTTACACAAGCGACGGCCTTGACCAGTTCAGAATTGCAAATTTTGAAAATGTACAGAAGCTGGCGCAGACTGCATTCAATTCTGTGAACCACAAGAACAAGAACCGCCTTACATTTGACTCAGAAAGCCCGGACGAAGAGGAGATGGATTCCATCGCCGACAAATACGGACTTCAGCTTATAAACTGGCAGAACAAGAACGGCACTGAAGGAAAAGGAATTTTCGGTCTTGTGATTGAACACAACGGAGCATTCAGAACAGTTCCACTTTCAATCCAGAGGTCTTTCTTTGGCTACGGAATTTCAGGACTAGATAATATAGAAGAAAACCTTTCTGGAAGCCTGGAAAGCCTTCTTTCAAAATCTACGGAAATCGGATACATAACGGGCCATAGCGAGGCGGAACTTTCTGACCAGAACGGAAGCGATACGAATTTCAAGAAAATCCTTTCGGATTCATATTCGTTCAAAGAAATAAAACTTTCAGAAAACGATATTCCACTGAACATAAACACTATCGTAATCAACGCTCCTAAAGAAAAGTTCGCGGAATCAGAGCTTTACAAAATCGACCAGTTCCTGCTTAAAGGCGGAAACATCATGATTTTCCAGGATCCGTTCAATTCAACACAGGAAAATTACTATCAGGCGCCAAGCTACGAAAAAATAGACACAGGCCTGAATGAAATCCTTGAAAAATACGGAATGAAACTTGAATCAAACTACGTTTTTGACGAAGACTGCTACACCTACAACCAGCAGGGCTACGGCAAAATCAGAATGTACTGGGCCCCGATGCTCGCGAAACAGCAGCTTTTGCAGAAAAATGTAATTTCAAAGAACCTTGGATATGTGATACTACTTCAGCCGGGCGAAATTTCCACGGAAGAAGCGGCAAAAAACAAGGATTTAAAAGTTTCTGTTCTTGCAAAATCTTCGCCGAAATCATGGACTATGACGCAAAATTTTGACATTGGCCCGAATATGCAGACACCTTACGACAAGTCAATTTACAAAAGCCATAACCTTGCAGTTCTTGTTGAAGGAAAATTCCCGAGCGCATTCGCAGAAAACCCGGCCGAAAAACAGAATTCTGAGACCGAAAAAGACGGCCTGAAGACAACAGTACATCTGTCGAAAGGAACTCAGACCGGACGGATTTTTGCCGTAAATACAGCGTATGCGGCCTCTAATCAGCTTATCAACGAAGACGGCTCCGAGCCAATCGCAATGTTCATAAGAAACGCGGTGGACTACATGAACGGAAATGCCGAGCTCTGCTCAATGAGAACAAAAGGACTTTCTCTGAACACAATGCAGAACACGAACGGCGCTTTGGCTTTAATCATAAGATATTTCAATCAGTTTGGACTTGCAATTCTTGCGGCAGCCGCAGGATTTATTATGTGGAGAATACGTTCAATAAGAAGAAGAAAAATCCACGACAAATACAATCCGAATGACAGACGCGAAATAAAATAGAATAAACAAGGAAGGAAATAAAAATGAAAACCAGAAAAATAGCGCTTCTTGCGGTTTTTGCATTTTTGCTTGCCGTTTGCATTATTCAGGGAATAACAGGAGCGATAAGTCCTGTAAAGACTATAAAAACTGACGCAGAACCTGACGCAATCACAATAACAAAAGACGGAAAGACAATTGAACTTACTAAAAACGGCTTTGGATGGCAGGTCGGTTCAGACAATTACATTGCAAACAAATATGACGTTGAAAAAATGATAAAAGAAATTCAGGAAGTAAAAATTCTTGATAAAATCGCTCGTCTTGGAAACGCAGACAATGATGAAAAATACAGTCTTTCTGAGTCACGAGCAACTTTTGTAAGGGCATTTAAGGATGGAAAAGAAATCCAGTCGCTTATGCTTGGAAAAACCAGCCCTACCGGCTCGCAGACGTACGGCTCTGTTTCCGGCAAAAAGGACATTTATCTTTTTTCAGGAAATTTGATTTCAACTTTTGACAAGACAGAAGAATCCTTGCGTTCAAAAACTGTATATGCAATAGAAGAAAACGATATTACCGGCGCAAGTGTCGATATGGGCGGAAAAAACTGGACTTTAACAAAAGAGACAGGAAAAAGCGCAAAAGGCTCTGACTCGTGGAAGATTTCAGGAACTTCGGACTTTGAAATTGACTCAGCCGAAGCTAAAAAATGGATTCAGAACGTTGCATTCATGAACATTACTTCATGGATTGACGACGGAACAGCGCTTCCAAAAGACAAACTGGTTTCGTTCAATCTTTTTACAAATTCGGAAACAGTTTCTGTTGATATTTTTGAACAGAAAAACGGAGATGAAACAAAATACTATGGAACCTGCAGCCGAACACCGCACAAATTTGAGCTTACAAAAACCCAAACGGAAAAATTCACAAAAAATCCTGAAACGCTAAAGGCAAAAGCTGAGTAGCATTTCTGGAAAAAGAATTTAAAGTTTATCTAAATGAATAAATTGAATAAGCGGAAAGAAAAAGAAAGCGGCAACCGCGCTATTCTGAGTGATAGCAAGCACAGCGGATTGACGCGCTTTTTCTGGTAGCTTATTCAATTTCTTTCACAATCAATATCTTTTAGTTTTATCTTCCATCCAAAAATAAATCATTTTTATTGCTATATAAATCTCAAATCATTATAATTTTTGTAAAAATATTCAATTGGAGTGTATAAATATGCAGTCTGAAATTAAATTCATTGAAGGTGGCGTTACTGCCGCCAGGGGATTTACAGCGAACGGCATTCTATGCCGCATCAAGGCGAGCAGAAAGACAAACGACACGGCTTTGATTTATTCTGAAAAACCTTGCGCCGCAGCCGGTGTTTTTACACAAAACCGTGTAAAAGCGGAAAGTGTAAAACTTACAAAAAAGAATATCGCTGACGGACGCATTCAGGCTGTTATTGCAAACTCTGGAAACGCAAACTGCTGCACCGGCGAGCAGGGCGCAAAAACCGCATACAAAATGGCTTGCCTTGCAGGAAATGCGCTTGGAGTAAAACCGGAAGATGTCGCGGTGTGTTCAACCGGCGTAATAGGCTCGCAGCTTCCTGTTGAAAAAATTGAAGCAAAAATCAGTGAGCTTGCAGAAGGGCTTTCTAAAAAAGGACACGAAGAAGCCCGCGTTGCAATAATGACAACCGACACAAAATACAAAGAATGCGCGGTAGAATTTGAGCTTGGCGGAAAAACCTGCCGAATGGGAACAATGTGCAAGGGCTCAGGAATGATTCACATAAATCTTGGCACAATGCTTTCTTTTATCACAACAGATGCGGCAATCAGCCCGGAAATGATAGACAGAGCGCTAAGAGAATCGATAAAGGGAACATACAACTGCGTTTCCGTAGACGGCGATACTTCAACAAACGATACGCTTATACTTCTTGCAAACGGAATGGCAGAAAATCCGGAAATTACGGAAGAAAACGAAGACTACAAAGTTTTTCTTGCCGCGCTTAACAAAATGAACAAGATAATGGCAATGAAAATCGCCGCGGACGGCGAAGGCGCGACCAGGCTTGTTCAATGCACTGTAAACGGCGCAAAAACTGTTGAAGATGCGCGGGGACTTGCAAAAGAGGTAATTTCTTCTTCACTTGTAAAAGCCGCAATGTTCGGAAGCGACGCCAATTTTGGAAGATTTTTGTGCGCAATGGGCTACAGCGGAATTGATTTTACCCCTGAAAAGACAAGCATCTGGTTTACGAGCAAAGGAAACGCAAAACGTTACTTTGAGGACTACGAAGACTTTAACGTTCACGGAGAAAACAGCGTTCTTGTATACAAAGACGGTGTTCCTGAAAATTTTGACGAAGATAAAGCTAAAAAAATAATGAGCGAAGAGGCTGTGGAAATTCTTGTTCAATGCGGCGACGGAAACTGTTCCGGAACAGCATGGGGCTGCGACCTGACTTACGACTATGTAAAAATCAACGGAGACTACAGGACATAGGATAACCATAAAACGCATTTTTTATAAAGAAGGAAAATATGACAGAATTAGAGATAGAAAAAGACAAAAACCGCGGAAGACTTTTAGACAACGAGCACTGGTCTGATGTTCTGGTGCAGGCAATGCCTTATTTTAAGCAGTGGGTAGGAAAAACCGTTGTTGTAAAATACGGCGGAAACGCGATGCTCAACGAAGACCTTAAGCAGGCTGTAATGAAAGATATTGTTCTTTTGAATACAATCGGTGTAAAAGTAGTTCTTGTTCACGGCGGCGGACCGGAAATAAACAAAATGCTTGAGCGGGTTGGAAAAGAATCTAAATTTATAAACGGACTTCGCTACACAGACAAAGAAACGATGGAAATAGTTCAAATGGTTCTTACCGGAAAACTGAACAAAGCCATTGTAGGAATTTTGCTCCAGGAAGGCGGACGCGCCGTAGGAATTTCAGGCGTTGATTCCGGACTGCTCAGGGCAAAAAAAATTGACAGGGACGGAAAAGATTTAGGTTTTGTCGGTGAAGTTACAAAAGTTCATCCGGAAATTATAAACGACCTTCTTGAAAAAGATTTTATTCCTGTAATTTCCACAGTTGCAATCGGCGAGACAGGCGACCAGAGCCTTTACAACATAAATGCAGACACAGCGGCGGCAAAAATAGCAGTCGCCCTGAAAGCGGAAAAATTTGTCCAGCTTACAAATGTTGCAGGCGTTCTGAAAGACGTAAACGACCCGAAATCACTGATTACAAGGATTCCAATGCCGACAGTTCCGCAGCTTATTGAAAACGGCACTATTGCCGGCGGAATGATTCCAAAAGTGGAATGCTGCATGATTGCCCTGAAAGGCGGTGTTCCAAGAACACACATAATAGACGGCCGCGTTCCCCATTCCCTTTTAATAGAAATGTTCAGCGACCGCGGCATCGGTACAATGATTTACTAGTTCAGAAGAAACTGCAAACAGGAGGTTTGCGCCGCGCTGCAATATTCCGACAGGAATATTGCCTAAATCAAAAATGACAGGACGGCATTTTTGATTTGCGGTACAATGATTTATTAAGTTCAGAAACAACTGCAAACAGGAGGTTTGCGCCGCGCTGCAATATTCCGACAGGAATATTGCTTAAATCAAAAATGGCAGGACGGCATTTTTGATTTGCGGTACAATGATATATTAATTTCAGAAGAAATCACAAACAGGAGGTTTGTGTCGCGCTGCAATATTCCGAAAAGCGGGTTTTAGGGCGGCAGCCCTAGGAGAATGGGTAGGACGCGACGAAGATGCGGACGCAGGGAAAGACTTTTCCCTCTTTAAAATAAAAAAAAGGAAGACGCTATGGGAAATCCTAAAGTTTTAAATAATTACGGAAGTTTTGACGTTACTTTTGCCAAGGGCAAGAGCGCGACGCTGACTGATACAAATGGAAAAAAATATATTGATTTTTTGGCAGGAATCGCGGTGAACGTTCTTGGACACGGATACAAACCGCTGGTAAAGGCGATTTCCAGACAGGCAAAAAGGCAAATTCATGTATGCAATTATTTTACAAGCGACATAGGAATAAAGTATGCGGACAAGCTTCTTGCGGCGACAGGATTTGAAGGCGTTTATTTTGGAAATTCAGGCGCAGAGGCAAACGAGGCGGCTATAAAACTTGCCAGAAAGTACGGACAGCTTAACGGCGGCTCAAAAAGAAAGACAATTGTTACGCTGGACAAATCTTTTCACGGAAGAACACTGGCGACTTTAACGGCGACCGGCCAAAAGAAATTTCATATTGATGATTTTGCGCCTTACCCGGAAGGTTTTAAAACAATAGAGGCAAATAATTTCGATGCGCTAAAGGGTGCTTTTGACGACACGACCGCGGCTCTTTTTATGGAACCGGTAGAATGCGAAGGCGGTGTTATTCCGCTGAATCCTGAATGGGCAAAAGCGGCGGCAAAAGCGGCGCGCGAGGCTGGAGCAATCGTTATGTGCGACGAAGTTCAGACCGGGATGGGCAGATGCGGCGCTCTTATGGCAAATACCCTGCTCGGCATAAATCCGGAAGTAGTAACGTTTGCAAAAGCGATTGCCGGCGGTGTTCCGATGGGCGCCTGCCTTTACCGCGGAAAGGGAAATGTCTTTAAGGCCGGCGACCATCAGTCTACATTCGCAGGAAACCCTTTGGCATGCGCGGCGGCGGATGTTGTTCTTGACACAATCACTGCGCCGGGATTTTTTGAAAGTGTTTCTGAAAAAGGCGAATACATAAAAAATAAAATCGCGGGCTGGAAAATTCCTTTTGTAAAAGAAATCCGGGGCCGCGGACTTGTAATAGGCGTTCAGGTTGAAAAGAATCCGGCTGAAATAGAAAAAAAATGCCTTGAAAAGGGGCTGCTTTTTTCAACAGCAGGAAGCGATGTGCTAAGGTTTGTTCCTCCGCTTAATATTTCCCGCAAGGAAATTGATGAAGGCCTTGAAATCCTGAAGAAAGTCCTGGAAGAATATGGACAGGCTGAATAAAGCCTGCCTGGAGATAACTAATTTTTCCAGTTTACCCCAAGGCATTTTTTTTATATTATAGAACATCATGAAGAAAACTGTATATATTTTTGGCCATAAAAATCCTGACACAGACTGCGCGGTCGCCGCGACTGCGTATGCGCGGCTGAAGCAGCTGATGGGATTTGACAATTATGTCGCGGCGCGGGCCGGTCATTTTAATCCTCAGACTGATTATGTATTTAAAAAATTTAATGTAAAATCACCTAAATATATGCCTTCCCTGACTCCGAAAGTTGAATACTTTATGGAAAATGAAACGATGACTGTCAAGGGCGATGTTCCGGTCTGGAACGCAATACGGCAGCTTCAGCAGAAACAGCTTCGCGCAGTTCCGGTTGTTGATAAAAACGGAAAGTACAAGGCGCTTCTTCACTATTCAGCCTTTGCCCAGAAAATTCTTACAATTCTGAACCCGGAGGCAAAAGTCAATATTTCCACGAGCATTGGGAATATAATAAAAACGATGAATGCGCAGCCGCTGGTTGTCTCAAATCAGGAAGAAATATTTAAATCTTCGATTCTTGTGGGCGGCGCAAGCGACAAGGCGTTCGAGGCTATGCTGGATGAGCACGCAAGCGAAAATGTCATTGTAATCACTTCTGACCGTAAAGAAATTTATGAAGAATGCATAAGCCGGAAAGTGAAACTTCTAATTATTACATCCGGCTACATTTTGAGCAAAGAGCTTAAGGAAAAAGCCCAGAAAAACGGTGTAAGCGTAATTATGAGTCCTTACACAACGAGCGATACTGTTATGATGATTGCCTATTCCACTCCTGTTGAGCTTATGGCAGACCCGGAAATAAAGGCGGTCCACATAAATGACACAATTTCTAAAATAAGAATGACGATGCAGGATTCTCCAATCAGAAGGCTTCCGGTTGTAGATGAAAACGATAAAGTTATTGGAATTATCTCTGAGCACGACCTGAACAATGAACCGAACATTGAAATCGCGCTGGTTGACCACAATGAAATTCTTCAGGCTGTGGAAGGAATAGAGCACTACAGGATTATTGAAGTTATTGACCATCACAGAATCGGCTCGATAAACACAACGTATCCAATTACATTTATAAACAAACCGCTTGGTTCAACTTCCACAATTATTGCAACCCTTTACCAGGAGTCAAAAATTCCGATTCCGAAAGACATCGCATCTCTTCTTTTGTGCGAATTCTAAGCGACACTTTGATTTTGCAGTCGACAACAACAACAGAAACCGACCGGCAGATTGCAGAATATCTTGCGAATATAACAGACCTGGACATACATGCGCTTGGAAAAGAAATCCTAACCGCTGGAAGCGGAATCAAAGGACGAACCGCGTCTGAAGTAATACACCAGGATATGAAGGAATATCAGGAAGAAAAAGGCTCATACACCGTAAGCCAGATTGAAGTAAGCAACATAAAAGAAATCCTTGACCGCAAGGAAGACTTTATGACTGAACTTGAATTTGAACGCCGCGGAAACAAAGCAATTTTTTCAGCGCTGCTTGTTACAGACATAACACAGCTTTCTTCGATTCTGCTTATTGCCGCCGACCCGAAATTCGAAGCTTTTGTAACATTCCCAAAAATGGAAGAACACACCTACTACCTGAAAGACGTTGTGAGCCGCAAAAAGCAGCTTATTCCACTGATTTCCGAACAAGTTGAGAATTTTGAAAGGTAGAATGGTAAAAAAAACGCGGAAACTGCTGATGGAATAAAAAAAACACCCCAACTTTTCGCCGGGGTGTTCCCTTATCCGCATATTCAGCGCATTTTATGTTCCGATTTTTACATCGGATTTTTCTAAAATTCCTTCAACGTTCGTTCAATTCTTTCAATTGACTTTTCAATGCCAAGGATAAGAATCGAGCCAATCAGCGGCGGCGAAACGCGGCTTCCGGTTACAGCCATTCTGATCGGCATCATAAAATCACCGAGCTTTACACCAAGTTTTTCAGACATTTCCTTTGCAAGATTTTCGCTTGTCTCGTGGTCAAGAGACGGAAGCTGACTTACAAAATCCTTTGCCGCCTCAAGAACTTCTTTGTCTTTGCCTCGTCAAGGCGCTTTGGAACAATCTGCTCTTTTGGCGGAACTGCCGGCTCAGTAAACAGAAAACGAACCATTTCCGCGGCATCTGTAAGATATTTAAGGCGTTCTTTAATAAGCGGCATAAGCGCAAGAAGTTTTTCCTTCACGTCCGCAGAAGACATATTCATTGACTTGTCAACGCAGACAGGCTCGCCGTCCTCACCCAAGGCAATTCCCGAATATTCAGGACCAACTTTTGGCGCCGGCTGAGGATTTTCAGGATTTATTTCAAGCGCAGCATCACCTGTTCCAGTAATAAACGGAAGCGTCCACTTGTAAAGTTCCTCATCAGTAAGCATACGTATGTAATTTCCGTTGTAATATTCAAGCTTCTTATAGTCAAAAACTGCAGGCGCCTTGTTCAAATGCTCAAGTTTGAATGATTTGCAAGCTCTTCCAGCGTATAGAATTCCTTTCCTTCTTCGTAAGAGCATCCGAGCATCGCGACGTAATTTACAATAGCCTGAGGCAAATATCCGCGGGCACGGAATTCATTTACAGAAGTAGAACCATGACGCTTTGAAAGTTTTTTTCCGTCCTGACCGTTTACCATTGGAAGGTGGCAGAATTCAGGGTGCTCCCAGCCAAAAGCGCGGTACATCTGAACGTGCAGCGGAGTTGAAGGAATCCATTCCTGGGCGCGCATAACATGGCTGATTTTCATAAAATGGTCGTCAACAATATTCGCAAGGTGATAAGTCGGAAATCCGTCAGACTTAAGCAAAACCGGATCCGGCGAAATATCCTCGTTTTTCCATTCAATGTCGCCAAGAATGTGGTCGTGGAATTTTGTAGTTCCTTCCATTGGAACTTTAAGCCTGATTACATAAGGTTTTCCGGCGTCAAGATTCGCCTTTACTTCTTCCGGAGTAAGATGACGGCAGTTCCGGTCGTAACCTGGAGCCATTTTATTTTCAGTCTGGATTTTTCGGATCCGGTCAAGACGTTCCGCATCGCAGAAACAATAGTATGCCTCGCCTTTTTCCACAAGCTCCATCGCATATTTTTTGTAAAGCTCAAAACGCTCGCTCTGAACATAAGGACCATATTCTCCGCCCTTGTCACCGCCTTCATCCCAGTCAATTCCAAGCCAGGCCATTGTATCGTAAAGATTTTTCACATATTTTTCGTCGTATCGTGTGCGGTCAGTGTCTTCCAGGCGAAGGATAAATTTTCCGCCCTTTGAGCGCGCATAAAGATAATTAAAAAGCGCAGTACGAACACCACCGATATGCTGCATTCCAGTCGGAGACGGCGCGTATCGAACACGAACTTCATTTGAATTCATAATAATTAAACCTCTATAAAACTGATTTTGTATATTTAAAATATCCAGCGCCTTGCGAGTTTATGCAACGCAGAAACTCGGTAGTCAGCTTTGCTGACGTAGCGCGTATCGAACACGAACTTCTTTTGAATTCATAATAATTAAACCTCTATAAAACTAATTTCCAAACAAAATATTTACTATTATAGTGAATAAAAAAAGGTTTCTCAACGGGAATAAAAATAATTTAATAATTCGGGCAAGCCGGCAACAAGTTGCCGTCGGGCTTTCCGGGGTTCCATTGCGCGCTCCGCTTGCAAAAAGCCTGTCGGCTTTCCCCTGCAATCCCTCTTGCGTACCGCAAAATGCAAGAAAACGCCAGAAACACAAGAAAATGCACCATGCAAAGCGCAATCCATTTTATTCCACAACCAATTCCTGTTCAGCGCAGGATTTTATAAACAACGAATAAAAATTTATCTTTTTTCCTGCAGTTTATTCAGCAATGCTGTCAAACCGGTTTTCAAGTCATCAAAAGTTTCGTCAAAGTTTCCTGTGTACCATGGCTCTGCAATATCCTTGTCTTTTCCTGCATACGTCAAAAGGAGTTTTACCTTGTCGTCCGGATCCTTGTTCCATTCACGCTGCATGTAATACATATTTTCCATATCCATGCCAATCAGTAAATCAAAATCAGAATAATCTTCCGGTGTTATGCGGCGGGCTTTGCGTTTTTCAAAAGGAACGCCCATTTGTGTCAATTTTTCCTTTGCGCCGCGGTGCATATCGTTTCCAATTTCTTCGCCGCTGGTCGCCGCAGATTCAATCAAAAAATCCTTTTCGCGCTTAGCATCCCTGACCATCTTTTTAAACATAAATTCAGCCATTGGCGAACGGCAAATATTTCCGTGGCAAACAAACAAAATCTTTTTCATAAAAAAAGTTTACCACAAATAAAAGATTTGGAACACTTTTTTCTATTAAAGCAAGAAGCAATTACATTTTTTTATTTATTTTGAACCCATTTAATTGTTCCCTTATTTTCCAAAAATCGGTTTTTTTACAGTTATTATATTTTTATGTTTACAAAGTATCTTGCGATTTTTTTTATTTCGATGGTTCCGCTGATTGAGCTGCGAGGAGCGATTCCTATGGCAACCGCGATGGGGCTTATGCCTTCGGATGATGTTTCTAAAATTGTCCTTGCCTATGCGATTTGCATTCTGGGAAACATGGTTCCTGTTCCGGTCATTTATCTTTTTGCACGGAAATTTTTGGAATGGGGACAGGACAAGAAATTCATTGGCGGCGCGTGCACTTTTTTTTTAACAAAAGGTAAGCGCGGCGGAGAAAAACTTCAGGAAAAAGCCGGACGGGGTCTTTTTGTAGCGTTGTTTATTTTTGTTGGAATTCCTCTTCCGGGAACCGGCGCATGGACAGGAACTCTGGCGGCAAGCCTTCTGGACATGAATTTTAAGGAAACAATTATCGCTGTAATTTGCGGCGTTCTTCTTGCAGGAATTATCATGCTTGCAATAAGTCTTGGCGCTTTTGGCGCAATCCAGGCTTTGTTCATAAAATAGCGGGCGTTGTACGTTTCACTATCGGCCTAAAGCCCGCAGGGCGGCGATTGAGACTGCAGAGGGGATAGACCGCAACCACGGCCAAAGCAGGTGCGTATGGTTGTGGCTGCGGGCTCAAGGGGAGACCTCCCCTTTTTTATCATTTATATTTTTTTACTATCATAAAATGATAGCATTTTCTCCTATAATTTTATAAAACAGGAGCACTTAATTGGCAGATATTCATATTTTTGACCCGGCGCCGGAAGGAACTCCGGTTTCTAATTTTGTTCACCTTCACGTTCACTCGGACTATTCGCTTTTGGACGGCTGCGCAAAGCTTGACTCTTTGATTGCCCGCGCAAAACAGCTTAATATGCCGGCCCTTGCGCTTACAGACCACGGAAATATGTTCGGAGTATTGAATTTTGAGCATATCTGCCATGCGAACGGAATAAACCCGATTGTCGGATGCGAATTTTACTGCACGGAAGATCATCAGAAAAAACAAAACACGCGTTACGGAAAACACAATTATCACCTTATCCTGCTCTGCGAAAACGATACCGGCTACAAGAATATGTGCTGGCTGAATTCCCGGGCGTTTTGCGACGAGGATTCGCTTTACTACGGAAAACCGCGCATCGACTTTGAAATGTTAAAGCAGTATCACGAAGGCATTATATGTCTTTCTGCCTGCGTTGCCGGAGAGCTTCCACAGGCTGTTATAAACGGCAACATGGAAGATGCGGAAAATGTCGCGCGACGCTACAAGGAGCTTTTTGGACCTGACCATTATTACATTGAAATTCAGGACCACGGGCTGCCGGAGGAAAAAATCGCCGCGGAAGGAATGATAAAAATCGCGCGGAAACTCGATATCCCTCTTGTTGTCACAAACGATATTCACTACATAAACAAGGAAGATTCCGAGGCCCAGCTTGCCTTGAACTGCATAGGTCGAAAATCGCTGCTGGACGACCCTGAAAGCGCGGCAAAAAGCATGGGCGGCGCAAACAGGATTTCAGAATGGTACTTTAAGTCGGAAGATGAAATGAAGCTTCTTTTTCCGGATATTCCGGAAGCGTACGAAAATACCGTGAAGATTGCGAATATGTGCAATCTTACGATTCATCAGTATTCAACGCCGGAACTAAAAGGTTGTCTGCCGCGCTTTGAGCTTCCAAAGGAATTTCAGACGCACGAAGACTACACAAAAAATCAGGACGACTTTGTCCGCTCCATTGTTGAAAAAGGTCTGCGCGAGCGTTACCCGGAAATCACTCCAAAAATACGGGACCGCGCCGAATACGAGCTCGGAATTATCTTTAAGATGGGATTTTCGGGCTACTTTCTGATTGTATGGGAATTCATCAACTGGGCAAAGTCCACCTGGGACAATGTAAACAACAGACCTAAACCGTATATTCCGATAGGTCCTGGACGCGGTTCCGGAGCAGGCTCGCTGGTCGCCTATTCAATGGGGATAACGGACATTGACCCGTTCCGCTTTAACTTGATTTTTGAACGATTTTTGAATCCTGAACGCGTTTCCATGCCTGATTTGACGTAGACATGGATTTCGACTACAGGCAGGACATAATCCAGCATACAAGAGACCTTTACGGAGACCCGCAAGTCGGCCACATTGTTACGTTCGGTACATTAAAGCCAAAAAACTGTCTTGCTGATGTAGGACGAATCCTGAACATTCCGCTTTCCATCGTGGCAAAAGTAAAGGCCTGCATTCCTGACTCTCCAAAAGCGAAGCTTAAGAATGCCTTTGAACCGCCGACTGAAAAATTTCCTGACGGCGGAAAGCTTATCGCCGTGCGCGAAAATCCAGAGGCGACAATCGGGCTTGACAGAAACGTCTTTGAACGCTGGATTGCGCTCTGCAAGAAACTGGAAGGCATGAACCGGAACACAGGTCTTCATGCGTCCGGAATGGTAATCGGACTTACAGCCCTTCCGGACTGGGCGCCTGTATTCAAGGATGCAAAGACAGGAGAAGTCGGCGTTCAGTACACAATGGATATTATCGAGCCGTGCGGACTTGTAAAATTTGACTACCTTGGATTAAAGACGCTTTCTCTTATCAGGTATGCAGAAGATATTATAAACCGGCACAAAAAACCGGAAGAGCCTGCGTTCCTTACCGCAAATGTGAGCGAAACCGACAGCGAGACTTTCGACCTTTTTGACAAAGGTGATTCCGTCGCGGTTTTTCAGTTTGAATCGCCGGGAATGCAGAAATTCTGCGCCAGGTTGCGCCGCGCTGCATAGAAGAGCTTGTAGCCTTAAACGCGCTTTACCGCCCTGGGCCAATGGATTATATTCCTCAGTACATCGATGGAAAATGGAAGCCGGAAACAATACACTATCCGGATCCATGCCTTGAAGGCCTTCTAAAAGAAACTTATGGAGTTATGGTCTATCAGGAGCAGGTTATGCAGGTTTCCCAGAAAATCGCAGGATTTTCGCTCGGAGGCGCAGATATGCTCCGGCGCGCCATGGGAAAAAAGAAGCCTGAAGTCCTTATGGGAAAGAAAAAGGAATTCATTGAAGGCGCAATAAAACAAGGATTCACGGAAAAACATGCCTCCGAGATTTTTGAAATCATGATTCCTTTTGCGGGATACGGATTTAACAAATCCCATGCGGCGGCATACACGGTCCTTGCCTATCGCACCGGCTACTTAAATGTCATTATCCGGCAGCCTTTATGGCAGCAAACCTTACAAACGAGATTTCCACAACAGACGGAGTTTCTGTCTACATTGAGGAAGCGAAGCGTATGGGGCTGAAAATCGATCCGCCTGACATAAACGCGTCCTACTCAGAATTTGATGCAGTAGGCGACCACATAATCTTCGCGCTGCGCGGAATGAAAGGAATGGGAAAGGAAGCCGCCGACGCAATTGTAAAGGAACGGGAAGAAAACGGGCCTTACAGCTCATTCATTGACTTTCTTGAACGATGTCTTCCTCTTCAGTCCATAACAAAGGACGAAGAAACCGGCCGCGAACAGAAAAAGACGCTTATAAACTCAAAAGCGGTTGAAGTCTGCATAAAAACCGGCGCATTTGACAAGCTCGGACAAAACCGCCCTACGCTCATGGCAAACATGGAAAGAGCGATAACCTATGTTCAGGACAAATGAACGGAACTGACAACGGCCAGGGCGATCTGTTCGGAGACACAGATGAGAAAGTCTATGCAGATTTTCAGTTTGAAGAAGTTCCTGACCTTCCGACTTTTGAAAAGCTTAACATTGAAAGAGAAATCATCGGAACTTATGTTTCCGGTCATCCGCTGGGCGATTTTGAAAAGGTAATCAAAACCTGCGTTACCCTTACTTCAAAGAATATAAACCGCGCCGCCGAAGAAGACAAGGCTCTTAAAGAAAGCCTTAGCGGAAAAGACTCATGGCAAAGCCGTAACGCAGGAAAAACCTACACGATTCTTGGTTTTCTGAGCAACCTTCATCCGATTGTAACAAAAAAGGCTACGAATATGGCATTCGCAAAGCTTCAGGATTACGACGGCGAAATCGACATGACTTTTTTTCCGAAAATTTGGGAAACACTAAAATCCCAGATTCAGGATGGAAACATCTACGCTTTCAAAGGAAGAGTAGATGGCACGCGCGAAACTCCGAGCTTCATTGTAGAAAGCCTTGAAGACATAAACAGTCTGAAACAACATTCAATCCAGGAAGTGCATATTTCCATGGAAAACAATTTTAATTCAGAACGCGATATTGCAAAAATGAAAGATTTTTTATTTGGCTCTTCCGGCAATTGTTCAGTATATTTTCATATAGATACTTTAAATGGCAAATATATTGTAAAGGCGAACAGTTCTCTGACCTGTTCCGCAAGCCCTGAAGTTCTTACCAAAATAAAAGATTTGGACTTTGTAAAGGAAGTCTGGTCCGAATAGTTAATATCAGGAGGCATAATTTATGTTAAAAATACTTATCAACACCGCAGCCGGAGCTGTTTCTCTGTACTCAACCCTTTGTTTTTTCAGAATTATCTTGACATGGATTCCCTCCCTAAATTACAGCGCAATCGGAAAATTCCTTTCTTCAATATGCGACCCTTACCTGAATCTTTTTTCAAGACTGCCTCTAAGAATCGGAATGTTCGATTTTACCGCAATGATTGCAATCGGCATTCTATACGTCATATCATCAATCTTAGGAAACATCAGCGCTTCGGGCTACATTTCCCTAAGCATGATTCTTGCAAACCTTCTGAGCATCGTATGGTCTATCGCCTCTTCAATCGCCACCGTAATAATGATTATATTCATTGTCCGCTATCTGGTTTCAATATTCAGCAGGACCAGCAACCAGTACGACTCTCCGTGGCAGCGTTTTGACGACGCAATCCGCAATATGGTATTTAAAATATGCAATTTTTTTACCGGCGGAAGAAGCATTTCATACAAAACGGCGCTTTTAATAGATTCAATCGCAATGCTGGCGATTCTTATCCTATCGTCTTTTCTATATAGATGGCTTATGGTTTTTATACATTACATTCCTTTTTAAACGTTGATTAAATGAAACTTGACGAAATAAAAACTCCCGTGGCATCGCTTTCGGGAATCGGTCCTGCCGCTGAAAAACTTTTTGCAAAGCTAAACATTTTTACCATAGGCGACCTTTTGAAATTTTATCCGCGCGCCTATGAGGACCGCCGTCATTTAGTTTCCATCTCGCAGTTTGAATCTGCAAAAGTCCATACGCCTGCGCAGGTCATCGCCCACGAATTCTTCGGGTACGGCCGCATGAAGACACTAAAAATAATAATCTCAGACGGAACGGCATCCGCAGGACTCATAGCATTCAACCGGACATTTCTTCAACATTCACTTCCTGTCGGAAGCATAATCTCTGTCACAGGAAGTTTTACAGCAAAATACGGACAGATTCAGAGCACAGATTTTGACGTAACAAAACTTTCGGATGAAGGAAACCTTGAAGACTTTAGAAACCAGCCTTTGCCGGACTCAGGAATTCTTCCGGTCTATCCGCTGACTGAAGGACTTTCGCAAAAAACCGTAAGAAAGGCGGTTCAGGCGGCAATAAAGCAGTACGGCATAGGAATAGACAGCGAAGTTCCTGAAAAATACATTCAAAAGCAGAATCTTCTTGAAAAAAAAGATGCGATAAGGCAAATCCATTTAAGCCAGACTCCGCATGAAATACAGGATGCCCGAAAAACTCTGATTTATGAGGAGCTTTTTTTCTTTCAAAAAGCGATTGCTGACCGGGCATTCAAGCACAAAGGTTCTTTCCCGGAGGCAAATCTGGATGAAGCGCAAAAATCCGGAAGCGAACAATGGAATCAGCCAGAAAAGAAACTTTCCGAACAGGAAAAAGCAGATTTTGAGGGCAGCCTTTCACCGCTTCAGAAGGAACTTTACAACCGCCTGCCGTTCAACCTGACACCTGACCAGATTTTTGTAATTAACCAGATGAACAGAGACATCGACAGGGGCTTTAAGGAACGGGCATTGCTTCTTAACGGAAAAACTTCCGGCATAAAAATTCCTTTTACTATGCAGAGGCTTCTTCAGGGCGATGTAGGCTCGGGAAAAACCCTCGTAGCATTTTTTGCATGCCTTAGAATAATCAACTGGAAAGGTCAATGCGCATTTATGGCGCCTACAGAAATTCTTGCGCGTCAGCATGCCGAATCAGCGGCAAAGCTTCTTGAACCTCTTGGAATAAATGTCGCTTTTCTTACCGGAAATGTAAAAAGTTCAGGCCGCGCACGGCTTCTGAACGCACTAAAATCAGGCGAAATAAATATTGTGATTGGAACGCACGCCCTTTTCAGCAGGCAGGTAGTTTACAATGACCTGCAGCTTGCCGTTATAGACGAACAGCACAGATTCGGAGTAATTCAGCGCCAGTCAATAATTGAAAAAGGCAGGCGCACGGAAACAGAGCCGCAGGTATCTTTTGAGCCTCACCTTCTGATGATGAGCGCAACCCCGATTCCGCAGACTCTTGCCCTTACTGTTTTTGGCGACCTGGATGTAAGCGTAATAAGAACAATGCCGGAAGGCCGGAAACCGATACAAACATACCTTGTAAAGGAAGGAAACGAAGAAATGCCTATGAAGCGGTAAGAAACCAGCTGAAAGCAGGTCATCAGGCATATTTTGTCTATCCGGCGATAAATGCGGAAAACGAAAACAGTGAAATTCAAGATATAAAATCCGCAGAAGAAAACTTTAGGAATCTGGCCGACCGCATATATCCTGAATACAAATGCGCGCTGATTCATTCAAAAATCGAAGAAGAAGAGCAAATCCGGATTTTAAAGGATTTTCAGGGCGGAAAGATTCAGGTTCTGGCGGCGACAACAGTAATTGAAGTCGGAGTTGATGTTCCAAACGCAACAAGCATTGTTATTGAACAGGCGGACCGTTTCGGGCTTGCCCAGCTCCATCAGCTTAGAGGGCGCACAGGCCGCGGAACAGACCAATCGTACTGCTTTTTAATTTACAGCAATAAAATCTCTAAAACCGGAATTGAACGGATGAAAGTGCTCCGCCAGAACACAGACGGCTTTATAATTGCAAATCAGGATTTAAAGCTAAGAGGTCCCGGCGAAATAACCGGAACCGCTCAGGCGGGAAACCTTTCCCTTGGAATCGCAGATATTGTCCGCGACCACGACATTCTTGTAAAAGCCCGGGCAGATGCCTTTGAATACACAAAGAATCTGCTGAACTAAAACTATGCTACATAACTTTCAAGCCGGCGGGCCCGCGTAGGATGCTGCATCCTTACAAGAGCATGCTTTTCAATCTGACGAATTCTTTCTTTCGTAAGGTTGAATTTGTCTCCTACTTCTTTCAGCGACATAGGTTTTTCAACGCCAATTCCATAACGCATCTTTAGAACTTCCGCCTCCGCCGGTTTTAATGTAGAAAGAACACTGTTGATATCTTTCTGCAATTCCTTTCTGATAACCATATCTTCCGGCTGGCCGTGCATTTTGTCTTCTATCATAGAACCCAATGTTGTAGTTGAACTGTCTTTTCCGGCAATCTCAGAATCAAGAGAAGCCATTTCCCGGCTTATTTCCACCAGCTCACGGACATGGGCAACATCCATATTAAGCATCGCGGCAATCTCAGAGAGCTCCTGCTCTTCAGAAACATTGTCTCCGATTGTTTTCTTTGCGTGCTCAATCTGAACAAGCTCGTTAGCCCTGTTCTGCGGCAAACGGATTGCCCGGCTTTTTTCGCAGATTGCCTTAAGGATTGACTGGCGAATCCACCATACTGCGTAGGAAATAAAATGATAGCCCTTTGAAACATCAAATTTTTCTATGGCGCTCAAAAGACCTATATTTCCCTCGCTTATCAAATCTTCAAGCTCAAGACCTTTTTTCTGATATTTTTTGGCGACATTCACGACAAAACGAAGGTTTGCATTTACTATCTTATTCTTTGCAACTTGATCGCCTGCGGCGGCTTTTTTTGCAAGTTCAGTTTCTTCTTCATAAGAAAGAAGAGGAATCTTATTGATTTCTTTAAGGTAAATAGAAATTGTGCTGTCTGTCATACTTTTTGCCTCCAAAAAATTATCTACACTATATATTATGCAAGAACCGTGCCAAGTTTTAAAATTTTATAAATATTTTAAACACAGAGCCTTATAAATTCAGCATAAAAATTGAAAAAGTATCAGAAAAGACCCGTCAATCCGGCTGATAGCAAAGACACCGCACGCCAAAAGCACCAGAACACGCTATCGCTCATAATATCCCAGCGGCTGATTTTTGATTCTTTACACTCATTTGATTTGCGCCTTCAATAAAAAAGTCGATATCCGGGCTAAGCTGGAATTTATCATTTTAAAAGTGTGTAAATTTTCCCCACCTACAAAAATTACATCCAAAATTGAGTAAATTTTACCCGCTCAAAACATTTTTTTTATTTTTTTATTGACGATTCGATTATGATTTTCTTATATTTAATAGTAACAAATGGAAAAAAAATCCAAACAGGAGCAAAATAGAATGAAAATCAAACCTTTATCAGACAGAATTCTTGTAAAAAATGATGCGGCAGAAACAAAAACTGCAAGCGGACTTTACATCCCGGAAGGAGCACAGGAAAAAACCCAGACAGCCACAGTTGTTGAAGTCGGACCTGGAACAGAAGAAGAAAAAATCACGGTAAAAATCGGCGACAGAATTATGTACGACAAATACGCCGGCACGCAGGTAAAACTTGACGGCGAAGATTATCTTATTCTTCGGATGAGCGATGTAATTGCCGTTATTGAATAACATTCATAAGACCTGTGGTTCAAGAGAATCCACAGGTTTTTTTATAGACTTGCCTTTATTTTAGTCAAAAGCAGCTTGGCTTCAGCATTTCCCGGATTCAGCTCAGAACTGTACTCCGCGCAGATTCTGGCATTTTTTAAATCGCCTGAATCAAAGTAAATCAGCGCCATTCTGTACATCGCCAACGCTTTTATATTTTTAACCGTGCTGCGTCCATTTACTTTTCTATACAGTTCCAGGGCATCTGTTTTTCGCCCTACAGAATTATAAATCATCGCAAGATTCATTGCCGCTGAATCGCCGGCAGAGACATTCACAAGAGTCCTTTCAGAATCCTCAAACACGCAATATTCACCGAGCCGCAGGGAATCCTCAGTTCTTCCGTCCAATGCGGCAAAATAGAACGCATACTCCGCCTCGGAATATGAAAAGACATTGATTTTTTTTACAACATTCACCCAGAAGTCATTGTCGAAAGAAATTTTATATTTTGAGGATATATATTTGTAGAAAAGTTTCCACGCATCTTCCGTCTGCTTTGTTTCCAGAAGAAAATTCAACGCATATTCAAACAAAATCTCCGGATAAACCGACGGAGAAACCACGTTTTCCTCAAGAATTCTCCAGATATCAGCAGTTTTTTCAGTTTCAGTAAAATTTTTGTCGGCTTTATATTTTAAATCAAGGCGCGCAACAAAAAGCAGAGGGGACTTTTTTCTGGCAAGACTTTTTTCAATTCTTTCCGCCGCGTCGCTTAAAGGAATTTTAGGACGGCTGTCATAACGTTCCATTTCAAGAGAAGCCAGGCCTTCATCCCGCAGCTGGAGCTGCATAAAATTTTCATTGGCCGGCAAATTTGAAGCATAGGCAAAGTCCGCATAAGAAGTAAGACCCGGAACATAATCCGGCCAGTTTTCTACGCAGAAAGTCAAAAGAGAGGCGGCGCGCATTTCGTCACCAGAATCAAACGCCCATTTTGCGCTGTTCACAAAAATCGGGGCTAAAAAATTATTTTCATCCTTTTCCGCATCAGAAACAGCAAAGCCGCCGTTTTTATCTTCTATAGAATCAAGATATTCCCTTCTTATATTTTCTGCGCTGCCAGAATCTCCCAGACAGGTATAGGAATCCTGCAAAACCGCGCTTATCTGGGAAACTGCGACCGATTTTTTTTCCTTTCCAGACCTTGAATCCGCCAGAGAAAGAGCGATGTTTCCGTAATTTACAGAATCGCCAAAGCGTCCGGCATCATACATCACAAGCGACCAGAAAAAAGCATCGTTCGCCTCAAGAATTTTATGAAGTCCGGGATGAACTTCCGCCGCTTTTTCATAAGAACCGGACGCAAGCCGTAAAAGAGCGCAGTTTCTTAGCCATGCGGAATTGCCAGAGCCGGTGTACGCATCAAAATAAACGGAAAAATATTCCGCAGATAAAAAAACTGATGAAATTTCTGATTTTTTTGATTTTTCAAGGACATTCTTAAAAACCGCTTCCGAATAAATCGAGCCGTAACGCGTTCCCTGAAGCGTCTTGCCTGCCGCAAGAGATTCTTCAATCCGTCCGTTCTTCAAAAGAAAATGCGCATAAACCGCGTTCAGCTCCATGTTCCCGGGATTTTTTTTAATCGCACGGACAAGAACTTTTTCCGCCCTATCAAGCGAATCAAGTTTCTCGTAGCGTTTGAAGATACCAATCTCAATCCACGAACTGTATGATTTTTTTTTCAATCTTATTAAGCTCGCGCGCGGCATCATTGAATTGTTCCTGATTTATAAGTATGTCAACCTGTTCAAGCGCGGAAGCGACAGATTTTTCTTCCGCATGATTTGAGCATGAAAAAAAAACCGGCAGAATCAGCACGGCGAGCGCAATGCAAAAAAGATTTCTGACCGATTTTTTTATCATTTAGGAATTTTTCTCCGCAAGCTCTTTGCTGATATGGTCAAGAATCGCGTTTGTAAATTTATGAGTCTCATCCTCGCCATAGTCTTTTACAATCTCTACAGCCTCATCGATTGTAATTTCGGATCAACATCCTTCTGATAAAGCAGCGAATATACGCTCATGCGAATCACAGCAAGCGCAACTTTATTCAAGCGTTCAATTGTCCACTTTGAAGAAAGATTATTCTTTATCAACTCATCAATCTGCGAAATATTTTCAACAGTTCCATTCACAAGAAGCCTTGCATAATCAAAAACTTCCTGTTTTTTCGCAGGAGCAAGCTTTTCAAACTGGCTCATCTGCTTTTCCTGAAGACAGTATTTTATTTCCTCGGAAGAATCTTCGCCTACTTCAGAAGCGTCAAAAACATCGCGTTCAAGCCATGAAAAAGAAACAAGATCTTCCAAGTCAACGCCTGCAACATCCCATGAATACAAAGCCTGAAAGCAAGAATCCGGCTTATTCTTCTAGACATAAATTCCCCCTGCCTTACCAAGAAAGAAGTTTTGTCAAAGCATCACCAGTCTTTTTTCTTTCAACATTTGCCTCTGTATCAAGATCCTTAGCAATTTCCTGCGCGGCAACCGTAAAATACTGCATAACTTTCTGCTGTCCTAAAGAGCTCCTGATATAATCGTATACAGTTGTAGTAGAATCAGGCTGAACAACGTCGCTCAAAGAAAGCATCTTTGCGTCATATTTTTTGATAATTGTATAAAACTGGAAATGAGAATCGAACTCGCCGACAGCAGAAAAATATCCTACATTGTTGTCAAAAAGCGAAAGAAGATCCTTATAGGAAATTCCAAGCTGCTGCGCGCTGACCTGATTTTTATTTATAAGCATTTCGCCAGACTGGAATCCGGAATTTTCTTTTTTAGACTCAACAGTCATCTGGTTTACAGTAAGTTTTTATCCTTCAGCTTATTAAAAAGATCGTTGGCCTTTACGCGGGCCGCCTCTGAATCTTTATCCTTAGGAATAACAACCATATAAAGCTTCATCATATCCGTCCATACAAACTGAGATTTATTCAGTTCATAGAAGGCACGGATTTCCTCGTCTGTAGCGGCCACTGATTTTATTTCGTTTTCGCGCTGATGAAGAATGTACTGCTGCACCAGAGTCTGATTTTTCAGGTAATTTTTATATTCTGCCACTGACATTCCAATCTGCTGCTTCATAAATCATCAAGCGAAAGATTTGTCTGCTGCTTGATAAGGGTTTCAAGCTCCGACTGTGTTGCATTTCTTCCCAAAAGCTGCTGGCTCACCTGCTGAAGGAACATCTGCTCAATCTGACTGTCCGTAAGTGAAATTCCAGACTTCTGCGCAGCCTGAAGAACCAGTTTTTCCTGAATCAAGGCATCCAGAACTTTTTTTCTGTCATCAACAGAAAGAACCGCACCTCTCTGCTTTTCATACATTTCAACACGGGTTTTTATCTGTTTCAGTGAAATTGACTCATTTTTATTAAGTTTCACCACTGCAAGAACCTGAAGATCGTTCTGTGCAAAAACTGCCGCACACATAAATAAAGCTAAAAATGCAACTGCAAAACGTTTCATATATTAAATCCTTTTTTTTATTTTTTATATTTTACACTATAAAACCAACAAAATGCAAAAATAGTTACATTTTTTTTGGTTTTTTGTAAAAAAATATCTGTGGCCTCAAATTTCGCCCTTGGATTATCTATTTATCAAGCGGAAGACCTCCGCTGATTGTAGCCCTGATTCTGCGGACTCCGGCGGAAGAAGACTGTTCTTTTTCAATCTTGAATTTTCCAATCTGCGCCGTATGCTGAACGTGCGGTCCGCCGCAAACTTCCTTTGAATACCAGTCCTTTTTAGAATCGCGGCCGATTGTGTAGACCTTTACCTGCTCGCCGTATTTATTGACGAAAAGAGCCTTCGCGCCTTCAGCCTTGGCCTGGTCCAGCGGCATAACTTCCATTGTCACAGGCAAATCCTCGTTGATTTTTTCGTTTACAATATCCTCAACCTTCTGAACTTCCTCTTTTGTCATCGGACGGCCGAAAGTAAAGTCAAAGCGCATACGCTCATTATTTATATTAGAACCCTTCTGGGCAACCTCATCGCCAAGAACATCAACCAGTGCCTGCTGAAGCAAGTGAGTTGCCGTATGATATTTAGTCGTGATGTCTGACTGCTCCGCAAGTCCGCCTTTTGCCTTTCCTGCGTCAAGCGATTTTGAGGCTTCCTGATGCTTCTTTTCCGCAGCCATAAAGCCTTCAACATCAACTGTAAATCCGTTTTCCGCGCCAAGCTCCTGGGTAAGCTCAAGCGGATAGCCATAAGTTTCATAAAGATTATATGCAACTTTTCCAGATATAATCTTCTTTGGATTTTTCATAAGATTTGGAAGAAGCTTCTGGAATTCGGCCTCTCCTTTTTTGAGCGTTGTGCGGAATTTCGCTTCCTCAGCTGTAAGCTCGCGGTAAATTTTTTCAGCGTTCTGCTCAAGCTCCGGATATGCGCCCTTGAAATTTTCAACAACAACCGCAGCAACTTCCGCAAGGAATTCCTTTTCTATGCCAAGCTTCATTCCGTGTCGGACCGCGCGCCGTATCAACCTGCGAAGAACGTAGCCCGCGCCTACATTTGAAGGAGAAACACCCTTCTGGTCTCCAAGAATAAAGACAGAAGCGCGGCTATGATCTGCAATAATTCGCACGCTCTTATCTTTTTCTGCGTCTGCGCCGTATGTATAATCAGAAAGCTCCTCAACCTTTTTAATAATCGGCTGGAAAACCTCAGTAAGATATACCGATGTTTTTCCCTGCAATATACAGTTTGTGCGCTCAAGACCCATTCCGGTATCGACATTTCTCTTTGGAAGCGGCACAAGAGTTTTTTCATCAACGCGGTTGTACTGCATAAAAACGTTGTTCCAGATTTCCATCCAGTTCTCGCTGTCCGTTCCTTTGTTGGAGCCGGCAGGAGGAAGCCCCTCTCCAACCCAGTAGAAAATCTCAGTGTCAGGACCGCATGGACCTGTAGGACCTGCAGCCCACCAGTTGTCGCATGCAGGAAGATATGCGATTTTGTCTTCCGGCATTCCGTTCTCTTTCCAGTAAGTAGCGGCTTCCTCATCGCGGGGAGCATTGTCGTCGCCGGCAAAAACCGTCACAGAAATTTTACGCGGATCAAGACCGAGCCATTTTGGGCTTGTAAGGAATTCATAGGAAAAGCCGATTGATTCTTTTTGAAATAATCGCCCAGCGACCAGTTTCCCAGCATTTCAAAGCAGGTAAGATGGCTAGGGTCGCCAACCTCATCAATATCACCTGTGCGGATGCATTTCTGGTAATCTGTAAGGCGAGTTCCAGAAGGATGTTTTTCTCCTAAAAGATAAGGAACAAGCGGATGCATTCCGGCAGTTGTAAACAAAACTGAAGGATCATTTTCCGGAATCAAAGACTGTCCAGAAATTTCAACGTGATTTTTACTCTTAAAGAACTCAATATATTTTGAGCGTAATTCATTTGCAGTCATAATAGATAATTATAATGACGATAAGAGTCTTATTCAATGTTAAAAACTTAAGTTTTTTTTCATTTAGCCCGAATGCCGAATTTTTCAAGGCTGAATTTATGGTTGTTTTTCAGACTTTGTAATGGTGATTTTCATTCCGTCAGTCGCGTAGCAGGTATCCGGAGAAAGTTTTACCGGCGACATTATTATTGTATTTTTATCAACCGTCTTTTTTACAACAGGCTTCTGGCCGCGTTTTTTTGCGGGAACAAGCTCTTCGGTTGTCTTAAACTGCATTGCATACGCCGGAAGAAGACTTGACTTTTTAGAGTTTTCCGAACGAAACTGGATTACAGGAAAAACGCCAACTGTATCAATAAGATAAGCTCCTTTTTCCTCTATTTCCGGGGTTACAAGAGTATAGTTTCCATTTTTAAAAGTAATCCTGCGGTTTTCCTCATCGGTCCAGTCTTTTGCATCAGAAAGGATTTTTTCATATTCAGGATGAGGATAGTTTATTTTTCCCTCGCCGAATGTACTTTGAAACGACATCTTCTTGTATGTTCCGTCCCAATGGTTATTTTCTTTTATCAAAAGCCCTACGTCCTCGTGAACCCGGATATACACCTCGTTCATACCGGTAAGCATAATATCCAGACGACGCTTCATGCTGGATATGATAGAATTCACAAGGGTCAGATAGATTCCGCTTCTTCGCAGGCTTGAATTTTCCCAGGAATAAACCCCTTCAGTATCATTTGAAAGGAAGATAACTTCTTTTGTTCCGTAATTAAAGTATATGTAATACGCCGATGAATCAGTGCTGGAAGTCTTGTACCACAATCCGTCAAGATATTCAGCAAATGTCGCCACGCTTCCGTTTTGAATGCGCGCAAGTTCCCTGGCGGCAAGCCTGCTTCCCGTAACACGAATCTGGCGGCTCTGCGTATACTTCTGCTCGCTTTCATTCCATGTGTACTCAGTCTGAATCTGTCCGATTGCAACCGATGGGGACTTATGCTCGTCAGTCTTATCCGAACTGTAGACCCACACTGTAAAACTCTGGCCGCGGGTCTGAGAAAGCTCATACGCTTCCGAACGTTCCGTCTGAACAATAAAAATAGTTCCATCCGATTTAAAATCTCCGATTTTTTTTTAGCTCCACGGAATTTTTATCTCTCTCGCACATATAGATTTTCATAACGGAATCTCCGCTGTTGTCTACACCCTGATAGACAAGCGCGTTCCTGTGGTTTCCAATCATATCAACAGAATTAAATGAAAAAGTCCTTTCACGTGAAATATCCGTAGAGATTTCCGCGACACGCTCATAGGAATTCGACTGTGAATTATAAAGTCCGGCGATAAGATAAAGATTTTCTGAACCGGCTTTATGGACAGCGACAATCTGGTCATCAAGGTTGTCGCCATCAAAATCAAGCGTAAGCGCGCTTATTAAGGTTTCGGTGGAAAGAAGAGGAATAAAAGATGTCATCATAACATTCTCGCCGGAAATGGCGGTAGTTTCTGACTCATTTTCAATTTTATCTGCGGCCAGCGGAGTTACAACCTTCGCCCGGACAGTTCCGGCTTTTTTAAAAACCGTAAACCTTAATGCGGCAGATACGGCTAAAACTGCAAAAAGCGCGCTAAAAAAAACGACTGCGACTTTATTTTTCATATATTTAATATACAAAAAAAAACCGGCATTCGCAAATGAATACCGGCTTTTTGCACATCAAAATTGGCAAAAGAGTTACTCCTCCTGAAGACAGTTTTTTTCTTCTTTTGCCTTCAGTTTTGCTGTGCAAAACTGACACCCAGTGAATTGAATCTTAGGGCTCTACCGCCTTAATATCCTGGCAAAAGAGTTATTTCTCTTGAAAGCAAGTTTCTTCCTCTTTTGCCTTCAGTTTTGCTGTGCAAAACTGACACCCAGTGGATTGAATCCTAAGGCTCTACCGCCTTAATATCCCATGCCCATGTCTGGGGATGGAGCCGCAGGGGCTTTTGGTTCTGGGATGTCTGTGATGGCGCATTCCGTTGTAAGCAATGTGCCTGCGATAGAAGCGGCGTTCATCAGGGCAGAAGTTGTCACCTTCGCAGGGTCAATAATTCCAGCCTGAATCATATTTACCCATTCACCAGTGTAAGCGTTGTAGCCCACACCTTCTTTTTCTGTTTTTGCGCGTTCAGCAACTACAGCGCCGTCAATGCCGGCATTGTCCGCAATCTGGCGGATTGGTTCTTCCAATGCGCGGCGAACAATCTTGTAGCCAACTTTTTCATCCTCAGAAAGCTCCGCAGGAACTTTTTCAAGAACTTTTGCCGCCTCAACAAGAGCGATACCGCCTCCGGCAACAATGCCCTCTTCCAGAGCGGCGCGTGTCGCGGCGATTGTATCTTCAACGCGGAATTTCTTTTCTTTCATTTCCGTTTCTGTTGTAGCGCCAACGTTGATTACAGCTACGCCACCTGCAAGTTTTGCAAGACGCTTCTGGAGCTGCTCCTTGTCGTAAGTTGATGTAGATTTTTCAATTGCTTTTTTAATTTCTGCAACGCGGTCTGCAATAACAGACTTTTCGCCTGCACCGCCAACAATTGTTGTATTATCCTTGTCAATTTTTACAGATTTCGCCTGGCCAAGAACAGAAATGTCCGCTGTCTCAAGCTTCAAGCCGACTTCTTCTGAAACAACCTGTCCGCCAGTCAAGATAGCGATATCCTGAAGCATATCCTTTCTGCGGTCGCCAAATCCAGGAGCCTTTACAGCGCAGACCTTGATTGTTCCACGGATTGTATTCAAAACCAAAGTAGTAAGAGCCTCGCCGTCAACATCCTCAGCGATGATAACCATTGAACGTCCTGCGTTTGCAACCTTCTCAAGCAATGGAAGCAAATCTTTCATAGAAGAAATCTTCTTGTCGTAAATCAAGATGTAGGCATCAGAATAAGACGCTTCCATTCTTTCACGGTCTGTAACAAAATAAGAAGAAATATAACCGCGGTCAAACTGCATGCCTTCAACAGTATCAACGGTTGTGTTCATATTTTTAGATTCTTCAACAGTGATTACACCGTCTTTTCCAACCTTTTCTATCGCCTCGGCAATAAGATTACCGATCTCAGGGTCATTATTCGCAGAAATAGAAGCGATGCTCTTGATGTCGGCAGAATCCTTTACAGGTTTTGCGTTCTTTAATTTCAGCGACAGCAGTTGAAACAGCCTTGTCGATGCCGCGCTTAATTTCAATCGGAGTCATTCCTGCGGCTACAGACTTAAATCCCTCGCGGACAAGCGCATAAGCCAAAACTGTAGAGGTTGTAGTTCCATCACCGGCATCATCATTTGTTTTAGAAGCAACTTCGCGGACAAACTGAGCGCCCATGTTTTCATAAGGATCAGCAAGCTCAATATCCTTTGCAACAGAAACACCGTCCTTTGTGATTGTCGGCGCACCGTATTTTTTATCAAGCATAACCATTCGGCCGCAAGGTCCAAGCGTAACCTTTACAGCCTTTGCAATCTGCTCAACGCCAGAAAGCAACTTTTTTCTTGCATCTTCATTAAATAACAACTGTTTAGCCATTTTCTTTATTTACCTCTTAAATTAATTTCTATTTTGTACTATCAAAAATATAAAAATCCGCCCCAAAAGGCAACAAAAAAATTTAAAATTAAGCTGAATTTTCAAGTTTTTGGGAAAAGCCTTTCCCTACGTCCGCATTTCATTGCGGCCTACCCTTTCTCCTAAGGGGCAAACAAAGTTTTCCCCTTAAAATCCCCTTTCAAAAAAAAACGGCGGTTTTTCTAAAAAACCACCGTTTCCAAATTATTTTTTTCTACAGATTGTCAAAAAATCCCTTTGCCTTGAGCAGCTCCGCGTTCAGGATTCCGCCAAGGGCCGCTCCGCGCTTTGTGTTGTGGCTGAGCGAAACAAACTTGATGTCGAACACATTGCATGGGCGAAGCCGTCCGATTACGCAGGCCATTCCTTTTTCTGTCTCGCGGTCGCGGCGCGGCTGCGGACGGTTTTCCTCGTGGCGCACAACAATCGGATGTTCCGGCGCGCTTGGAAGATTCAGCTCCTGAGGAACAGACTTGTACGAAGTCCAGATTTTTTCAATTTCCTCAAGGCTTGGCTTTTTGTCCGCAAATTCAAGCGAAACGCAGGCTGTGTGTCCGTCGATTACAGGAACGCGCGTGCAAGTAGAAGAAACAACCGGATATTCAGCGTTTACGATTTTTCCGTCCTGGACTTTTCCAAGAATCTTAAGACATTCTTTTTCAGTTTTTTCTTCCTCGCCGCCAATGAACGGAACGATGTTGTCAATCATGTCAAAAGAAGGAACTCCCGGATAACCGGCTCCGCTAGTTGCCTGCAAAGTTGTTACAACCATTCTTTTAACCGGGTAGCCGGCCTGAATCAACGCGTGAATCGGCATCATGTAAGTCTGGAGCGAGCAGTTCGGCTTTACTGCGATAAATCCCTTGTCCCAGCCGTGGTGCTTTTTCTGCTCCGCAATCACATCAAGGTGAGAATAGTTGATTTCCGGCACAAGCATCGGAACATCTTCCGTCCAGCGATTTGCCGAAGCGTTTGAAACAACCGGAATTCCTTCCGCAGCGTAAGCGGCTTCAAGCGCCTTTATTTCTTCCTTTCCCATTTCAAGGGCGGAAAAAACAAACTGACACTTTCCAAGAGCCTTTTTTTCATCATTCGCGTCTTCTACAGTCAAATCCGCGACACCGGCAGGAATATTCTCGCCGATAAGCCAACGGTTCTTCACCGCATCCTTGTACGCTTTTCCCGCGGAACGCGGACTTGCCGCAACGTAAGTCACCTCAAACCACGGATGATTTTCCAAAAGCTTTATATAACGCTGGCCAACCATTCCTGTCGCGCCCAATACACCAACTTTAATCTTTGCTGACATATTTTTTATTCCTCCAATGGAATCCAGCGATGAATTCCATTTTTATAATCTACAGATTGCATTCCTTCAATGCATTTTCAATAATCTTCTTCGCAGAATCCGTTACCTCAACAAGCGGAAGGCGGACGCAAGGCTTGCAAAAACCTTTGATGCTCATCGCATATTTTATGGAAGTCGGATTTCCATCCACAAAGGCGGCCTTAAAGAACGGAAGAAGCCTGTAATGCAACGTACGCGCAGTTTTCATATCTTCGTCCAGCGCCGCATGAACCAGTTTTGTCACAAGTTCCGGAGTGTAATTTGAAACAACGCTGAAAACTCCATCACCGCCAGCCGCGAGCAATGGAAGAGTCAAACTGTCATCTCCGCAAATAACTGAAAAATCCGGATGCGCAGACTTGACCTGGGCAATAACATCCATCATCTGATTGATGTTTCCGCTAGCCTCTTTTACGCCTGCAATGTTCGGAAGATTTGCAATGCGCGCCAACGTAGGAGTGTCAATATTTTTTCCGGTCCGTCCCTGAATATTATACACAATGACTGGAATTCCGACTTTTGAAACAGCTTCAAAATGCCTGAAAATTCCTTCATTGCTCGGCTTGTTATAATATGGAGTTACCACCAGAGCCGCATCCGCTCCCGCTTTTTTCGCGCGTTCACAATAGCGGACGGCATCCCTGGTACAGTTTGAGCTTGAGCCCAGGATAATATTGATTTTTTTACCAGTTGCCTTTTCAAAAGCCCTAACTTCTTCAAAAGCAATCCTGATAATTTCGTCTTCTTCATCTTCTGTCAAAGTTGGAGTTTCTGCTGTAGTTCCCAAAGGAAGAATTCCATCTATTCCACCTTCAAGCTGGCGTTTGACCAAAGAGCGGAATCCTTCATAATCCACAGATTCATCTTCATGCATGGGTGTGACCAAAGCTGTCATCGAACCGCCAAATTTTGCCATACGAGCCTCCAAGTTAATTTTATTTATTCCAAAGTATTGCACTTTTATAGTAAAAAAATTCAATAAATCTGATAATCTTTACTTAATTTTTGAGTTTGTATAAATAATGGGAAAATCCGCTTTCGCCCATGTTTTTTTTTCTGTAGAAAACTCAAGATTATCCTATAAGACAGAGGTTCAAAAATGGCTGGAAATAGTTATGGTTCAATTTTTAAAGTTACAACTTTTGGCGAAAGCCATGGAGAAGCGCTGGGCGTTATTATCGACGGCTGCCCGGCAGGACTTTCATTCGACACCGCGAAAATCCAGCAGGCATTGGACAAAAGACGGCCTGGAGCCGCAATCAACGGAATAAAATCAGCTTCAGTAACCGCCCGAAGCGAGCCAGACACAGCCGAAATCCTGAGCGGAATATTTGAAGGAAAAACAGAAGGAACTCCAATCTCAATTTTAATACGAAACACAAGCCAGCGCTCAAAAGACTACGGAAACCTTGAAACCACATTCCGCCCCGGACACGCAGATTTTTCATACGACGCGAAATACGGATTCCGCGACTACCGTGGCGGCGGACGTTCCAGCGGAAGGGAAACAGCCGCCAGGGTTGCGGCAGGAGCAGTAGCCTCGCAGGTTCTTGAAAATTACGGAATTTCCGCAAGGGCCTACACATTAAAAGCCGCCGGAATAAAAGCTGAAAAAATAAATCTTTCTGAAATCGACCAGAACTCCATGCGCGCGCCAGACAATGACGCCGCAAAAAAAATGGAAGAGAAAATAGAAGAACTGCGCAAAAACTGCGACAGCGCGGGCGGAATCGTTGAGTGCGTAATAAACGGCTGTCCGGCAGGACTTGGTGAACCAGTCTTTGACAAACTCGACGCAGAACTTGCAAAGGCAATGCTTTCAATCGGTGCGGTAAAAGGAATTGAATTTGGCGCAGGATTTGCAGCGGCGGATCTTACAGGAAGCCAGAACAACGACAAAATGCACGCGGAAAACGGAAGACCTGTTTTTGACACAAACAACGCAGGAGGAATTCTTGGCGGTATTTCCAACGGAAACCAGATAATCTTCAGGATTGCGGTAAAACCGGTTCCCAGCATTTTTCAGGCGCAAAAAACTGTAAGCAGAAACGGAGCACGCTACGAAAATGCCGGGCTGGAAATAAAAGGCCGGCATGACGTTTGCCTTTGTCCAAGAATCGTGCCGGTTGTGGAAGCAATGACAAATATCGTTCTGGCAGATATGCTTCTAAGGAACAAAACCGCAAAGATTTAGCACAAATGGCGGACAATCGCCCTGCGTCTTAAACCTTCGGCTTCAGCAAGTTTCGCCGGGCGCAACATCTAAAACCTTCGGTTTTAGCATACCCACCGCGCGCCCCGTGAGTTTGACTTGCAGACTCAGTATTTTACGGACAACGCCTCAAAGGTCAAAATATGAACAAAAAAACAAAAAAAATAATACAAATCTCATTGATTTCAGCAGCCGGAGCAGTTTTTCTTTCGTTTTTTGGAACAGTCTGCGTGCGCGCGGTAACCCTGCGAAAAGCGCCGGCGCTGAGCGAACTTGAACCTGCTCAAAAATGTTTCTAAACCTTGCGCTGGATGCCGCCTATCCGGAACGGACAAACCTTCTGCATCCGCTTCCGTATAATACAGAACCTGCGGAGCTTAACGTCTGGGCAAAATCCGCAATCGCAGTCAACTTTGAAAGCGGCTGCGTCATTTACGAAAAAAACGCGGATGAAATCATTCCGCCGGCAAGCATGACAAAACTCTTTGTAATGTATGCGATAATGGAAGAAATTGAAAAAGGAAACGCTTCCCTTTCAGACATTGTTCCTCTTCCGCCTGAAACCTGGGCAGCAAACCAGCCGCCGCATTCTTCACTTATGTTTCTTGGCAAGAACCAGAAAGCGACACTGGAAGAAATCATAACCGGGCTGGATGTATGCTCCGGAAACGATGCGGCTAACGCAATTGCGCTTTATCTTTTTGGGGATGTTGATTCTTTTGTGCAGAAAATAAACCAGATTGCAGAAGAATTCAACCTTAAGAACACGCATTTTTTTGACGCAAGCGGCTACAGCGAAAAAAACACTACAACCGCACGCGAAATGGCTTCGTTCGCACAAAAATACATCGGGCGTTTTCCGGAAACCCTGCGCAAATTCCATGCAGCTCCGGGATTCAAGTATCCAAAAGAAGAAAACCTTGCGCCGGAGGACAAAAAACTTTCAACGCGCTACCAGGATTTTTCGCAGGGAATTCCGCAGAATATTTTCATGCCTATTTACCAGAAAAACACAAATCCGCTGCTCGGAATTCTGGAAGGATGCGACGGCCTGAAAACAGGATATATAGAAGAAAGCGGCTACAACCTTGCGCTTACGGCAAAACGTGAAAACATGAGGATTCTTTCTGTAACAATGGGCGGCCCCGGAAACAGCATGAACGAAGGCCAGGCGGGACGAGTTCACGACGGAACAGAAATAATGGAATGGGCGTTCAAAACATTCAGGAATTACGAAAATCCGCTGGTTTTGCGCGCGTACAATATACCGGTGGTCTGCGCAAACGTCCAAAGAATGAATATTGTGCCTGCATGGGCGCCAAAAGCCTTGTGCGTTCCTGTTTCTGCGGCGGAAAACCCGGAAAATGCGCTTGAGGAAGTGAAAATAAATCTTGTTCTGCCAGAGTTTATAAAGGGTCAGATTGAAGCCGGAAACGAATACGGAAAAATTGAATATTTTCTGAACGGACACCTGCTTGAGTCAATTCCGCTTGTGGCAGACCGCCCGGCTGAACGCGCGAACTGGTGGATTTGCGCCGCAGATGAAGTCGCAAAAGTCGCACTGAAAATATAAAAGGTCAAAATTCGAGTTTTTTTTTAACGATAGGACAGCTCGGCAAAAGCCATTGCTTTGCATCGTCAGCGAGGTGGAGCAAATGCCATTATGAATCCTATGGACTTGTTCGTATCCTTCAGGTCTCCAGTGCGGTCGAGTATCCGGGCGATGTTCAGGATAACGACATCGGCTACCGCCATGCGGCGCTTAAGCCCGCGTCTGCCGTAATACAGCGAAAGGTTCTTCTTTCCCGCGGAAGCTCAAAAAAAACTATAGATAAAATCGTCCACTATGCAATATAATGTAATCAGGCTGTTCTCAGTCTAACATTCCCCCTGTTGTTTTGTCTGTGGTGATTAAAAATTTTACAAGGAATGCCTTTTTTGGTAAATTCATCTGAAACTCGAAATTTGAACTATACAAAAGTTTATATTCCGAATTAAGTATTGATGAATTATATAAAAGTAAATGGAGGATATGGAGGCATAACTGTTCATATGCCAATAAATGGAACAACCACATTAACAGGAACTGTAACTCCTAAAGGATTAGGAATCGGAGTCGATGTCAATTTCTAAAATAAAAAAACTACTTCTAGTTATAACAACGCAGCTAGGCTTTGCAAATGTCTTTGCAGCAAAAAGTATTCCATTTTACTCTGTAACATTAAATAACAATTCTCTATATGACTATTGCAAAACATCCGCTATAATAAATGGAAAAAAAACTATTTTAACAATCGATACAGCCGCAGATTTTTCACTAACAACATCATCAATCACAGAATCTAACAATTATATACACTATAAATCATACAGGCTGTATAACAATTACTATGATTTAATAGCATACAAACCTTTAAACTTTCTAATAAATGATGAGGATTTTTCAGATTGTACCTTTGTAGCAGAATTTCCAAATGAAATAAAAAAACAATGGAAATTGGATGAACAAGACTATGGAATTTTAGGTCTGGATGCGCTAAAGAATAAGAATTCAATATTCAAAAATTTCAAGTTTAAAAAAATCAAATAGAATTTTTCCAACAATTTCGATAAATCCACCTATTCAAAATGTAAAATCATATACAGAGAAAACAAATGTTTCATAGAAATAAAAGCTAATAATTCAAACTTATTAGCTTTAATAGATACAGGTTTTGATGGAACAATTGCTTTTCCAAAAACTCTGAAAAATAATAGAAAATATATTAATTTTTCAATACTAGAAAATGACAGCACAGTAATAGAGAAAAGCGCACTAATAATTAGAAATCTAAATGTTTTAGATATAAAAGAGGACTCCCCTCTAGGATATTTATGCTCTCCTTTTGATAACACAAATTTTGCATTAATTGGAAAATCTTTTCTAAAAAACTACGAACTGATTTTTGATTTCATTGAAAATTTTTTATATTATAAAAGAAACTCTAATTTCTGTGTATACGATTTTGATTCTAGAAAAAAAACATGCGGAATTTCACAAATAAGATTCAACTCAGAAGGAGATTTGGTTGTTTCTAAAATTTTTGAAAATACAACTGCAGCAAACAAGCATATAAAAATAAATCAAAAAATTTATTCCATAAATGGAATTCTTTGCAGACGATATATACAAAGATATACTTTCAGGAAATTACGAAAAATTAAATCTTTTAAAAGAAATTTTAGATACAAATGACATTCTAAAATTCACTGTATATTTGGATAACAATGAATTAAAAAGAAGTCATTTTTAAGAAAGAAGTTTTTATGAAAATTTTATTTGTTACTTCGGAACATCCTAACAATAAATATGGAGGACTCGGAGCTTTTACACAAAATTTTTTAAGCACCTTTAAAAATTATTGTGATGTAGTAAGCATATACTTCCATTTAACAGCAGAAACACTTCCAACACCTTCAGATTTGATAGATTATTCATTTATTCCAAATGTCAAATTTAAATCAAACTCATACGAAACTAATATTCTATAAGTATCCGCCTCGTTTCGAGAACAAGCAGATTATATCTTAAAAACTTTCAAACCTGATATCATACACTGCAATGATAGACAAACTTTCATGCCATTAGGATTAAAGAATCTAAATGATTCTTTATACAGCGAGCTAAAAGTAAAAAGATGTGCATTTGAAAAGAATAATTTTTTTTCTAAGAAAATAAAAAACAACTTTATTCTTCCAGAATATACCGGAGCGGAACTATTTCGTAGCCGGCATCAAGAATCGCGCTGATAAGCAAGTCAAGATTGTCGTACAGATAGCTTTCCCTTGTTCCGCGGGAAATTCCGATTGTAACAGGAACGGCTTTTTCGCCTTCTTTTAGATTTTCCACGTAGGACTCTATCAGCTCGCCCGGACACAGGTATTTTCCGCATCCATTAACAGCCTGCTCAAGTGTAACTGAGTCAAAAACCGGAGTCTTTATATCAATATAGTCATAGCCTGCTTTTTTTCCGTCCTGAATAATTTTTTCAGAAGCGGCATAATACGGAGCGTGCCACATAAGAGAAAGCTCCTTTCCTGTAACCGCATTGAATTCATCCTCATTTCTAGCCAGCCCGCGGCGAACATAGTCCTCGTCCAGCAGAAATCCCGGTTGTGTCAGCACTGAGGCGGAAAAAAACATCGAGGCACATTCGTTTCTGCTCAAAGAAATCTGCCTGGTTTCATTCGGATAACGGCGGATAAATTCTCCGTTCAAAAAGAACGTCCCTGTAACAAGATACCGATTCAAGGTGTAAAGGACGCGCGGCAATCCATCCGCATTGTCGTACGCATCGAACACCAGCGCAATTTTTTTACGCTCCGGAACTTTTTTTACGCTTTCGGAATAAACCGGCCTTGTGACAGCCTTTCCAACAAGAGTCCGGATGTAAAGAGCGTTTTCAAAAAGCGGATTGACAGTCTCGCCGCAAAAAAGACGGTAACGTCCGTTTCGGACAACATTTTCACGCTTTGAAACTTCCGCCTCTTTTTTTGTCCAGGTTTTCTTATCTTCATCAAAAACAAAGAATTTTCCGTTTCCTGCATCCGCGGTTATCTCGCCATTGTTCCAGAATCCGTTCACGGCAGAACTTACGGCAAGAACCACAGGCTCCTGCCCGGAAATTTTCCAGCTTTTTATGGTGCGCTCGCCGCCTATAATCAAAGTAGAAGAGTTTTCCCACAAAAGGGAAACAACATTCTCACCTTCAGTTCTGTTCACCCGCTTCCAGTTTTTAGTGTCATAAATATAAACCGAAGAACCTGAATAAAAGGCGCAGTACTTTCCGTCTGGAGAAACCACAGGTTTTCCGGAATCCGAAATATCAAGAAATTTTGAAAGTCGGTTTTCCAGATGATAAACCGAAGATTTTATTTTTTGACCGCCGTAAGGAAGCATCCGCATCCAAACAACAGGCGAGCCGTTCTGATCCCAGATAATCTCACTTTCCAGCAGAGATGCGCTTAAATCAACGTAAGGTCCTGAATAAACTATATCAAGATAGTCGCAGGTATTTCTGTTTATTTTAAAATATGTAAAGATTTTTCCGTTCTGAATAAGAACCATTGAAGAAACGCTGTTGTTCACACTGAACGTGTCTTTTGAAGCCATGAACTGGGAAGGAAGCCTTCCTACAGTCCGGCCTTTCCCGATTATTCCAGAATAGAGTCCCAGCGTGTAAAGTTCCTTTGAGCTTATTTTATAGACTAAATCCGAGTCGATATACACAAGAAATTTTCCGTCAGTCCAGTTCACGGAATTAATTGTGCCAGGTCCGATTATGCGGAATTTTTCGTCAACTTCAACACCCCGCGCCACCGCGGAAGGATTGCAGAAATACACATTTCCGTTTTTTGCATACACCATGACCGAACTGTCAGAAGCCCATTTTACAGGAACATTTTCATAGCTGAAGGAAGTCTTTTCATCAAGACAAATTTTCCTTGAAGAATTTACATTTTTAAGAAAAAGCTTTCCTGTCGCGAATCCGTCTTTTTCAGAATAACAAATCCATTCACCGTCAGGACTTACGCTCACTTTTGAAAGCCGCATAGAATTCACAGGAATTTCCGGAGAATATTTTTTCCATTCAACAGATTTTACAGACGTGTCAATCCATGCAGTTCCATAGCGGTTTCTTACCTGAAGGATTTTTCCACCGCTCAAAAGCTCCATCTGCTCCGGAAAGCATGAAACCATCACCGGAGTTCCACTGACCGCGCCGTCTTCTATTTTTGCCTTGAACAAGGAACGATATGAAAACGCGCCCGGAAATTCCTGGCGCACTGTGAATAAAATTTCATCATCTTGATTTATGTCCGCATCGCCGAATTTTATTCCGGCAAAACAGTCAAAACCTGCATAAAGCAGACCGAGCAGAAAAATTGTCTTTTTAAAGAAATCCGTTTTTTTCATCTTATGCTTCATATTATATCCTCTCTTTCAGGATGACCAGATTCTATTTATAACACCAAGCGGATCCACGAGTTTTCCGTTCTTAAATACAGTAAAATGAAGGTGCGGACCTGTTGAATATCCCGTTGAGCCTACCAGCCCGATTCTTGTTCCCTGGCTTACCCACTGACCTTTTTTTGCAAGAATCTTTGACATGTGGCCGTACAATGTCTGGTATCCGTTTCCGTGGTTTATTATGACATAATAACCAAAAACTGGTGAAGTGCCGGAATATGTAATAGTTCCGCTTGCCGCGGCAAGAATCGGAGTTCCTGAAGGACAAGCCATATCAATACCTGTGTGGTTTGACCTTGTTCCAGTGAACGGATCGGCTCTTGGACCAAAATGGGAAGTCAACCTGTAGCGGGTTTTCAGCGGAGATCTGAAAAGTTCTCCCATAGCCTTGGAAAGCGCCTGCGGCTCAAGCTTTGCGCCCGGAATAAAAATAACCTGCCCAGCCGCAAGGTCGGAAGTCTCAAGCTCATTAACATCAAGCAGATCTTCCATGGTGACGTTATATTTTAACGAAAGCCCCTGAAGGCTGTTTCCTTTTTTTACTGTATAGAAAAGTCCGTCTATCGAAGGAATTTTCAACTTCTGTCCGGCCCTCAACTGACGCACATTGTCAATATCGTTGACCGCAATCAAAGTGGAAATGTTGCTCAGCCCGAATTTTTTAGTAATCGAGCTTATGGAATCCCCGGGCTGAACTTTATATGTCTGAAAAGTGACTGGCTGGCAGAAAAGTTTTTCCATGTCTTTCAGAAATTTCTGTTCCCAGAAGAGTTCCGTCAGAAGAATATTCAGTAGTTCCTTCAAGCGCAAGCTTATTCATAAGCCTGCTGAGCATTGTCATTTCGTATTCGTAGTTGTCTTCCAGCTTGACAATTCCTGCCGTTGTATGAAAATAGCCTGCAATCTTAAGAGCAAGTCCTGCGGCGCCCGCAAGAACAAAAAAAATCAGCGCTGAAAAAACAGCCTTTCTCGCATTGAATTGAACGAATGTGCAGAAAGAACCCAGACTGCGGAGAAAAGACAGAAAATCAGCAGAAGAATGAGTTTTTGCGCGGACACCTTCCTGAAAATTCAGTTCTGAACGCCCTGAAAAGCCAGTCCGCCCTGAAAATTTCCTGCGTGAAGAGCTACGGCCGCCAAGGGTTTTCTGTAAATTTTCCTTTAATTCCTCTGCGAGAGTAAAAATAAATTCAAAAGGAGAAGAAGACTGTTTAAATCCTATGCAATTTACTATTTCCATAACTTCTCTATCGACATAATGAAAACTGAAGTTTAGAATTAAAATCGGCAGGAAAAATGAAACCAGAAAAAAAATTTTACAGAGAAAAAACATTTATATTTCTTTGCATTGCGGCGGGAATTGCGGCAGGAATAATTTTAAAATTTTTTGTAATTGACATTCTTCGCATTTCTGGAACATCCATGGAACCGGCCTTAAAAAATGGCTCCAGGGTGGCGGTAAACAAACTTGCCTATGGACTTGTAAAACCTTTCCGCGGAGAATTTTTTTTTCAATGGAACGAACCTGAAACCGACGACATAGTTATTTACTTGCATGACAACAAGATAGTAATAAAAAGAGTCGTGGGCGAAAGCGGCGACCTGCTAGAATTTTCCGAAAATTCAAGGTACACTGTAAAAATAAACCAGAAAGAAATTTCACTGACGCCGGTTCAGTTCCAGCGCATGAAAAACTTTGAAAAAATACCCGAAGGCTATGTTTTTACACTAGGGGACAATCAAAAGAACTCTGTAGATTCAAGGGACTATGGATTTGTTTCGGTCAAAAATATCATGGGGAAGATTATCGGAAAATGAACGGATTTTTCAACAAAACAGCATTAAAGATTGTTCTCGCCTTGTTCTTACTGTTCTTTTTATATATTTTCTATACTTTCATAAAACTATCGACGGCGACTCCGGGACAAATCTATTCAAAAAAACAGACCGTTGAGCGCGGCTCGATTGTCGACCGCTCAGGGAAACCGCTTGCCGTACAGACAAGTTTTTATAATGTGGGAATAACAACGAACAGAGTAAAGGATAAAGATAAGGAGCAGTTCGCCAAAGACCTTGCGCCATATCTTGACATGAGCAAAGATGAGCTTCTTAGAATCATGCAGCGCGCGGAAAATTCCAGTTTTGTTTATCTAAAAAAGAAAATTGACCAGAACACATACACCGAGCTAAAGAAAGTCACTGCGGAAAAAAATTATCTTTTCGTAAGTTTCGACAAGATTCCGGGCAGAGTATATCCTGAAAACGCGCTGGCTTCACAGCTTATCGGCTATATGGGCGACGATGGCAGAGGCCTTGCAGGAATTGAATATTCAATGCAGGAAGAACTTCAGCCTGCAATAAATCCTGACTCAGCAAAACTGCCGCAGGGAAAAAACATTTACCTTACGATTGACGCAAACCTTCAGTATAAACTGGAGCAGATTGCGCGCGACACAATGAAATCAACGCAGGCAGAAAGCATGATGCTCTTGTGTTCCGACGCAAAGACCGGAGAAATACTTTCATATATAAGCCTTCCAAGTTCAAACCTGAATGAATACAGCATGTCTTCAATAGAACAGACAATTGACCGGCCTGCAATGACCGCGTACGAACCGGGCTCTGTGTTTAAGATTTTTACAGTAGCCTCATTTTACGACGCGGGGCTTATAACCTCAAAAACAAGTTTTCTTTGCGACGGTGTTTACGAAACAGAATCCGCGGCGGAGAAACAATAAGAATCAAGTGCCTTGACCATCACGGCTGGGTTACTGCGCGCGAAGCCCTGAAATATTCCTGCAACGACGCAATCGCGCAGATTTCAGACCGCGCTTCCGACGAGACATTTCTGGAAATGATTCACAAGATGGGATTCGGCTCAAAGACAGGCGTCGAGCTGCCGGGCGAAACAGCCGGTTCTGTAAAGGACACGAACAGCCGACTCTGGTCGGCGCGCTCAAAGCCGACAATGTCAATGGGACAGGAAATAAGCGTTTCTGCGCTGCAAATGGTTCAGGCCGCAAGCGCAATCGCAAACTACGGAATTCCTGTAAAGCAGACTGTAATCAAAAGAATAACAAACAGGGACGGCACTATCGCGTACGAGCATACGCCTGAATACAAGGAAAGAATTTTTAAGGAATCAACCGCAAAATATGTTCTTAGCTGCATGGAAACAACCGCCACTTCCGGAACAGGAAGCCGCGCCCGGCTCAGGGACATTTCCATCGGAGTAAAAACCGGAACAGCACAGATGGCAGACAAAAAAAACGGCGGATATTCAACGACTGATTTTCTTTCAAACTGCATAGCTATTTTCCCGATTGAAGAGCCGCAGATAATTCTTTACATCGTTGTTGAAAAAGCAAAGGGCGAAACCTACGCAGGAAGAATCGTTGCGCCTGTAATCGCAAAAACTGCCGATGAAATAATTGACCACCTTGGAATGAGCCGCGGAGATGCCGCAAGCCTTGAGCACAGCGGAAAAATCACAATCTCTCCGGCAAAGCCACTTGAGCTTGGAACAAAGATTCCCGACTTTACGGGAAAATCCATGCGCGACCTGCTGCCTCTCTTCAACAGAAAGGATATTCAGGTAAAAATAAGCGGTTCAGGCTGGGTAAAATCACAATCACCTGAGCCGGGAACTCCAGTAACGGAGAATATGCTGATTGAACTCAACTTGGAATAAAAATCTTTCGCTTTTTAAGAATCGTTTTCCTGAGCTTGCAAAAGCAATGGAAAAACAGATTGATTTTTTTGAAAAAACTATCGGCTCTCAAAACGAAAAAGAACTTCTATATCCATTCTGGGAAGTTTTTAATGCAAAAAACGGAGACATAACTGCAAAAGAAAATTCTATCCAGATTCATTCTGCTTACAATCCAAAAAAAGAAGCTGAAAATTTAATAAATTCAAAAAAAGAAGAAATTCAGACCGCAGAAGCAATTGTTTTTGAAGGATTCGGGCTTTTTTACGCGCCGATATTTACCGCCGGGCTTTTTCCGCAGAAAACAATCATTCTTGTGGAGCCGGATGTGAACCATTTTCTTGCGCCAATGCTTCTTGTTGACGCAGAGCCGCTTTTTCAGCACAAATCAATAATATTCGCTTGCGGAGCATCCGTAAGCCAGACAATAACCCTGATGAACTGCCAGGGAATTCTGAACAGCGTATTTTTTTCATCTGCGGCGCAAACGGCTCATGCGGCAAAATATTTTTCAGAACTTTCAACGCTGATTCAGCGCAACAAAGAAAAAGAAAAAATCAACAACGCAACTCTGGAAAAATTCCGCACGCTTTGGTTCAGAAACTCAAAACGCAACATCGGAAAATCCGCGCTTCTTGAAGGCGTGAACATTTTCAGATTGCGCGCAAAAAATCTGCCTTTTCTGGCGCTTGGAGCCGGACCCTCGCTTGAAAAAATTCTTCCGCACTTAGCAACACTGAAAAACAAGATGGTCATTGTCTGTGTTGACACGGCGTTGCGCGCGCTGCTTCAGCAGAATATCCAGCCAGACTTCATCGTTCTAACAGACCCGCAATACTGGGCATACAGACACATCGCCGGACTAAAAAGCCCGGAAAGCATATTGATAACAGAAAATTCGGTTTATCCCACAGTTTTTAAATTTGAATGCAAAAAAATCGTTTGCGCAAAAAGCCAGATTCCGGTCGGCCAGTTCTTTGAAAAATTCTGCGGCGAACAGGGATATTTAGGTTCGGGCGGTTCAGTCGCAAGCTGCGCATGGACATTTGCAAAATTCTGCGGCGCAAAAAATATTTTTATGTGCGGCATTGACCTTTCGTTTCCAAAAAATCAAACCCACATAAGAGGAAGCGCCTTTGAACAGAAAATTCACACAGCCTCAACAAGAATAAAGCCGGCAGAAACCGCCTCGCTCCCGCTTCTTTTCAGCGGAAACGTTTCCGTGGAAAAAGATTTTTACGGAAATCCTGTGCTTTCTGACCAGCGGATGAAAATGTTTGCCTGGTGGTTTGAAAGCAACATTGCCGCAAGCCCGGAAACAAAAACGTTCACGCTTTCACCGGAAGGACTTTACATTCCAGGCGTTGAACCTTTCAGGCTGAAAAAACTTATGGAACTGCCGGACATTCTTCCGCAAAAAACAGAATTCCTTTCCGCCGCGCAAACTGCGGAAGAAAAATTCCGCCGCGAACAGGGATTCAAGGCTGCGGTGAAGGAATTCAATGCGGAACTCCAGGCCGCCCTGAATATCTGCATCGAAGCACAAAAAAATCTGAACCGCCCGGACTTCAACGCTGAAGAATACAAAACACGCCTTGCCAGCCTGCAAATCGCCCCGGTTCTTGCGCTAGTTCCATCCACAAATTTAAGTTTTCTTCCAGAAAAAGCTCGTAACATCCAGTTCTTCGCCTCTATCGAAAAATTCTGCCGGGAATATTTTTTGGATACTGAATCAAATGTGTAATCATTTATATTCTCAAATTTATAAAAAAAGGTGAGCACTAGAACTATCCACAATTATTTTTTTTCATCCACAACATTTTGACAATTTCTCGAAAGCGTGAGATAATATTCATCACAGATTTTTGACAGTCCTAAGTCTGAACGTTTATAGCAGTTTTTAAAAGCGGTTCTGTAAAATTTAAAATTGTAAAAAAGATGAAAAAAGCATTTCTATTAAAAATACTGATTTTCTGTTTGTGCTCACATTTCTTTGCGGACGTTACAAATTCTGTAAAGAGCGTTTGCGTCTCTGAAAGTCCATTTTGTCTTTCTAAAAAAAAAGACGGAGCATTGCTTGGCACGGGAATTTTTTTGTCCGGAGCGGATTTGCTTTTGGACAACGTTTTAAAAATCAATCGGCAGACGTTTGATGAAAACCGCAGTTTTGAAAAAAAATCTGTAAACGGTTTTGACAGATTTTTTATGAACGATTACAATTTTCTGCTCGACAAAGTTGGCGGAAACATTTTTTTGTGCTCTGCAATGGCATCTCCGATTTTTATTTTGGGAAAATCTCAAAAAAGCGAATGGAAAACTGTCGTCTTAATGTATACCGAAACTCTTTTAATCGCGAATGGAATCAAGGAACTTGCAAAACTTTCAATAAACCGTTACCGGCCAATGTGCTATTTTGAAAGCGGCGATTCTTACGATTCGTACAAAGATAACGGCGATTTTGCAAATTCTTTTCCGTCAGGACACTCAACAATGGCTTTTGCCGGAGCCGCTTTTTCGAGCTATGTTTTTTGGAAATATTTTCCTGAAAGCCCGTTGCGTTATGCTGTTTGCGCCGGAAGTTTTTCTCTTGCAGCCGCAACAGCCGTAAGCCGCGTTTTGTCCGGAAATCACTTTGTAAGCGATGTTGCTGTCGGAGCGTTGATTGGTTCTTGCACAGGATTTTTAGTTCCTTTTTTGCATCAGTCTAAAAAAGCAGAAAAAAAAGAAAATATTCAGGTTGGAGTTTTGCCGAACGGTTTTTTGATGAGGCTCAGTTTTTAATGCAAGCTTTATTTAATTCAAAAAAAATTGCTTAAAAAAAAATCCAGTTTAAAAAAAATGCACGCATCCGCTCGGAAAATGCGCTATTTAGTCAACACAAAAATTTTACAGGTTTAAGGTGTAAAAATTTATGCGGTGCGTTGAGGTTTCTCACTTGGCTCTCTTTTTTTCTCTAGGAACTCTAACGAAGCCCATATCTTCGGCCGAAAGATACGCTCTAAAGATAATAAATTCATGTGCCAATCGGCAAGTTTTTTCTGAGATTTTTAAGGACTTTGTCGTAAAATTCTCAGTGAGAATTTTAGTTTTTACCTTAGGAAATATTTTTCTCGCTTTTCTCCCGATTTCGTGAGATTTTATTTAAAATTTAAGAGAAACATGGTATAATTCCCTTGTTGGAGAATCAGAATGGCGGAAGTACCTGTAAAAGACAAAATTGAATATACCGTTGCTCTCGTAAGCGATTTCTCAAAAAAAATATTCGCTTTCCACCACACAAGCATTCAACTACCTAGATCGATTTAATGCCATTACGCTTTTGGAACAGCACTACAATATAGCCCACACCCTTGCATATTCGGAAATGGTAGATACATTAGCTTCTTATTGCAAAGACCATGGAGGAAATGTCTGATGTTTGTATCATGGTTCAAATGTGGAACAGGCCTTGCGTGCCGTGTACAACTCAGAACTCTACCAGAAACTCTGTGACCCAAAGACAGGACTTTACTTTCAAAGCCACCTTTATGTGTATGACTATTTAAAGACCGAAATCAAAACAGGAAAACTACAATGAGTGCAAGTTACAAAAAACTCTGGAAAATCCTAATCGACCGCGACATGAACAAAAGCGACCTAATCCGCCAGGCAAAAATCACCAGCAACATCGTAGCCAAAATGGGCAAAGGCGAAGATGTTTCCATGGAGAGCCTTAGGAAAATCTGCATTGCGCTTGACTGCGAGATTGGGGATATTATGGAAGTAAATGCGGGTGATGGAGAGTGAAAAATGAGTGATATTTTTGACATAAAAAACATGACAGAAGAAGATATAAAACTCCAATATATTACACCAGCTTTGACTGCAAAGTGGGATATAAAGAAATTACTATGGAGACTTCTCCTGCCAACAAGTTTACAGACGGTAAAGTTCATATCAAAGGTAATATTCCAAGCCGCGATAAAGGTAAACGTTGTGACTATGTTCTCTGGTATAACAAAGGAACCCCTTTAGCAATTGTTGAGGCAAAAGACAATAATCATTCATCTTCATTTGGAATGCAACAGGCAATTACTTATGGAATTATGATGAATGTTCCTTTTGTTTATACTTCTAATGGTGACAGTTTTTTTGAACATGATTTTACTACCGGTCTTGAAAAAGAATTCCCTTTATCTGAATTCCCGACAGCAGATGAATTATATACACGATGGAAAGGTGTTGATGCTCAAAAAATAATAGAAGTTGAAAACCGTGAACGATATTACATTGACGGAAAATCAGCTGCATATGATGTTCCTCTTTGTTTTGAAGAGAAACTGATGAACACACCTTTCTATTCTGGAGCAGACTGTTATCCGCCACGTTATTATCAGCGTAATGCAGTAAACAGAACTCTTGAAGCAATTGCAAAACATCAGGCTCGTATACTCATTGCAATGGCAACAGGAACTGGAAAAACATATACAGCTTTTCAGATTGTATGGCGTTTGATTGAATCTGGAACTAAAAAGAAAGTTCTTTATCTTGCAGACAGAAATAATCTTGTGGATCAGTCTATTCAGCAGGACTTTAAGCCGCTTGATAAAGTAATTCACAAAATCAATTTTCAGAAAGAAGACAAATCTAAAATCTCAGCATATCAGGTTTACTTTGCTTTGTACCAGCAGTTGGATTCTGCAAAACATCATAATGACGAAGAGGAAGAAACAGAAGAAGAGATTGAAAACGAACTTTCAAAATATAAGGAATTCTTTACTCCTGATTTCTTTGATTTGATTATTGTTGATGAGTGTCACCGCGGTTCCGCAAAAGCTGACTCACGCTGGCGTAAAATCCTTGACTACTTTAACGGCGCTACCCAAATCGGCATGACCGCCACTCCAAAAGAAACAAAATATGTTTCTAACATCGATTATTTTGGAGAGCCTGTTTATTCATACAGTTTAAAACAGGGAATTGAAGATGGATTCCTTGCTCCGTTCAAAGTAATTAATGTTCATACAAATATAGATGATGGCTGGCGACCAAGAAAAGGACAGAAAGATATTCACGGTAACGAAATTGAAGACCGTGAATATAATCTTTCTGATTATGATTACAACATCATTATTCAAGACCGTATTGATGAGGTTGCAACTGAAATTACAAAGTACCTGAAAGAAACAGACCGTATGTCTAAAACGATTGTATTCTGTCCTACAGAAGATGCCGCAGATAGAATGCGTGTTGCATTAAACAATTTAAATACTGACATGGTTCTGAAAGATAATCAGGGAAATGTAAAGGAACAGTATGTCGTTCGCATTACAGGAAGCGATAAATACGGAAAAGATAAACTTGATTATTTTATTTCTGTTTCACAGCCTTACCCGGTAATTGCAACAACTTCAAAACTGCTTTCTACCGGTAGTGACTGTAAAATGGTAAAACTTATTGTCATTGATGAACTTATTAATTCAATGACTGAGTTTAAGCAGATTATCGGCCGTGGTACAAGACTTCGCTACGATGATGGAAAAACTCATTTTACAATTATGGACTTCCGCAGAGTAAGCCGATTATTTGCAGACCCTGACTGGGATGGCAAATTGAACAGGATGAAGATTATAATCCAAATCCCGAACCTAAGACACCGATTGAACCAGGAGACCCAGACGATCCAGAAGATGGCGGAGATGGACCAATTATACTTGATCCTCCTACACATAATCCAAAACCAATTATTGGAAAAGGTGGAGTTAAAGTAAATGTCCTTCAGCGTTTAGTTTCTATATATGATACAGATGGAAAACTCTTGAAGCAGGAATCTATTGAAGATTATACAAAAGAAAGTATTCTTGGAACTTACCAGACATTGGAAAACTTTATACAGACGTGGAACGGTGAGCAGAAAAAAGAAATCATCCGTAATATGCTAAAGGAGAAAGGCATTGATCTTGAGCTGATTAAGAAAGACCAGAACATGACTGATGTAGATGACTTTGATTTTATCTGTCATATTGCATTTAATCAAAAACCACTGACAAGACGAGAGCGTGCAGAGAATGTAAAGAAACGTGACATCTTTGGAAAGTACGGAGAAGCTGCCCGCGAAGTTATAAATGCACTTTTGGATAAATATGCTGAACTTGGCATTTATGATATTGAATCAACAGAAATTCTAAAACAGAATCCATTTACTAAATATGGAAAGCCTGCTCGTATTGCGGCTTTGTTCGGTGGAAATGACAAATACCGCGCCGCTTTGCATGAGCTGGAAAACGAATTGTATAAAGTGGCATAAGGTTGTCACACGGATTGGATTTTGCTAACGCAAAATCTTGGAGATATTTATGTTAATGTTAAAAGAATATACTGCAAAAATATTAAACGCTTGCATGGAAGTTCATAATGAATTAGGAAATGGATTTCTTGAACCTGTTTATCAGGAAGCATTGCAGAAAGAATTTGACCTTCGACATATTCCTTATGAGAGAGAGAAATTATTACCGATTGTCTATAAAGGACAGAAATTAGATAAAGAATACTATGCTGATTTTGTTTGTTATGATTCGATAATTGTAGAATTAAAAGCTGTGACAAACCTTGTAAAAGCTCATAAGGCTCAGGTTTTGAATTACCTAAAAGCCTCAAATCTTGAAATAGGATTGCTTGTTAATTTTGGAGAAAATTCTTTAAAATGGCAGCGAATAACAATGTTTAAAGAGGCGGCGTTAGCCGACTCGAATCCGTGTGACAATAGGATAGAGGAAAAATAAATGAGCAACTTAAGTAGTTTTGTAAAACGCATTCGAGATGTAATGCGTAACGATGCCGGTATTAACGGTGATGCACAGAGAATTGAACAGATAGCCTGGATGCTTTTCTTAAAGGTATATGACGCAAAGGAAGAGGACTGGGAATTTGAAGATGAAAAATACGAATCAATTATTCCGGAAGAACTTCGCTGGCGTAACTGGGCACATACAGAAAATCAAGGTGATGGTCTTACTGGTGACAAACTCTTGAACTTTGTAAACAATAAGCTTTTCCCAACTCTTAAATCTTGAAATCTCACCTGACACACCAATCCGCCAGAGCATTGTCCGCACAACTTTTGAAGATGCAAACAACTACATGAAGGACGGTGTACTTCTCCGTCAGATTGTAAATATTATCGATGAGCTAGATTTTGGAAGCTACGAAGAAACTCACGCTTTTGGAGAAATCTACGAAACAATTCTTAAAGAACTCCAGAGCGCAGGTAGTGCCGGTGAATTCTATACACCTCGTGCTGTAACACAGTTTATGGCAAAAATGATTAAGCCGCAGATTGGTGAAACAATGGCAGACTTTGCCTGCGGTACTGGTGGCTTTCTTTCCAGCTGGATTAAAGAACTTGAAGAAGTAAAAGACGCAAAGGGCAGTATTTCAAATGAGGAATCAGAAAAAATCTATAACTCAATTTATGGCATAGAAAAAAAACAGTTCCCTTATATGCTTTGTGTTACAAACATGCTTTTGCATGGTCTGGACAGCCCAAAAGTTTACCACGGAAACTCTCTAATTTATAAACTTTTGGACTACACCCAGAAAGATGCCTTTGACGTAATTCTTATGAATCCACCTTATGGCGGAAGTGAAAAGGACGACATCAAACAGAACTTCCCTACAGACTTACGTTCAAGTGAAACTGCAGATTTATTTATGGCAGTTATTATGTATCGTCTTAAAAAAGATGGCCGCGCAGCCGTAATTGTCCCAGATGGATTCCTGTTTGGAAACGACAATGCAAAAAATAATCTTAAGAAAAAGCTCCTTACAGATTTTAACCTTCACACAATCGTCCGTTTGCCTGGCAGCGTATTCAGTCCTTACACAAGCATTACAACAAACATTCTTTCTTTAATAATGAAGAGCCGACAGGAAAGACCTGGTTCTATCGCGTAGACATTCCAAGCGACAGAAAGCACTTTAGCAAAACAAAGCCGATGGAATTAAAGCACTTTGACGATTGTATTGCCTGGTGGAACGATCGCAAGGAAATTACAGACGAAGAAGGAAATCCAAAAGCAAAATGTTACACAGAGCAGGAACTTATTGATTCAAATTACAATTTTGATGTTTGCGGTTATCCTCACGAGGAAGAAGAAATCTTAAGCGTTGCAGAAACAATTCAGAATTACGAAGAAAAGCGTACAAAGCTTAATGCTGATATAGACAATCTGCTGGCACAAATTACAGAGCTTCATCAGAAAGCGCAGAAAGGAGAGTTGTGATGCCAGAGCGAACCTTGCAGAAAATTTTAGATGAATATTACTCACTCGGAATAAACAATCAAATAGACTGGGAAAAGTTTTATCTGTATTCAATCATTACTCATTCCACTGCAATCGAGGGCTCAACCGTTACGGAAGTTGAAGCCCAGCTTTTGTTTGATGAAGGAATCACTTCCAGTAAGCGGACAATTACAGAACAGATGATGAATCTGGATTTGAAGAATGCTTACGAATACGGAATAAAATGGATTATGCAGCATCCAGAAATCACAGTGAATTCGCTTATAAGCCTTTCGGCAAAAGTAATGGCACGGACTGGAAGCGAGTATCACACAATTACAGGTGATTTTTCCGCGGCAAAAGGAGAACTCAGAAAAGTAAATGTAACGGCAGGAATTGGCGGAGCCTCTTATATGGCGTATCAGAAAGTTCCTGCAAAGCTTGAATCATTTTGCCAGAAGTTGAATGAACTTCGCAAAAATATAAATCCAAAAGACATTCCTTCTGTTTACAAGCTGAGCTTCTGGGCGCATTATGAACTGGTAACGATTCATCCGTGGGTAGACGGAAACGGCAGGATGAGCCGCCTTTTGATGAATCTTTTGCAGTGGGAATACGGACTCATTCCTTCAAAAGTTCTAAAAGAAGACAAGGCGGAATATATTCAGGCTCTCATAGACTCACAGGAAAAAGATGATGATAGTATTTTTATTGACTTTATGTTGAACCTTCATGCAAAACATCTGCAAAGAGAAATTGAACAGTTTAAGGCTTCCATGAGCGAAAATAATGAGAAAATGGTCGATAAATCGCTTTTGAAGCTGAAAATAGTCGATAAGTGGTCTGTAAAGCCAACTTTAGCCGAGAAACTGGTCGATATTTTGCATTTTATGAGCGATAAATCCCAAATCACTACAGAGGAACTTGTGCGGCATTTTGATTTTGCACCTACAACAGCCAAGCGTTACCTGCGCCAGCTGACTGAATTCGGCTACCTTGAAGCAATGGGCGGGAATAAGAACAGATGCTATAAACTAAAAGAAGGAGAACTGTAAACCCATCGAATTCGAGGAGGTTAACTGTAAATGTATAAAAAATCTGCTATAATATATAGAAGGACTTATTATGGATCAAAATGAATTGGATTCAACCTGCGGTGTTTCAGACGATGAACTTACCAAACGTTTTATTGAAGCCGTTAGAATTGAAACGAAATAAAAAAAGCAAAGGGAACTCCAATTTCCTGCTACGACTCAGCAACAAACTCCGCTTATTTGCTTTATTCTGATGGAACGAGAAAATATGTCCGATCAAATTAAAAAGCAAGGCTACGCCAGTTATAAACGTTCTGAACTTCTCTCAATTCTAAAACCTTTCCTCGGAAAAATTATAAACATTCAAACCGGAATCGAGGCAAATCTTTCTAAGCACTCAGTCGACAAAATGACGAGTGCAAAAGCTTTGGAAAAATCAAAAGCAAATGGTTTTACTCTTGCAGAACATTTTGAATTGGCTGCAAAAATCAAGCCTCTTTATGAAAGCGCAATACTCGTAGCCTCTCATGGAAATCTTAAAAATCCTGATGACCCAAATGTTGTTTCAATAAAAAGATTTGTTTCTGCCGCAATTTTACAAAGTGGTAGAAAGGCTGATGTATTGATTACTGTAAAAGAAAGTATTGCAAACGGACACAGAATATATTCAATAGAACTAGATGAAATAAATAAAGCCTCCGAAAGATTCGAAGGCTTGAGTGACGCGGCTGAAAAATCAGCGAACAGGGCAACTAAGACACCTCACGTCGATAATTCAAGTATAGCAGATAAAACTGAAAAGTCAAGCGAGGAACCAAAATGACCGCAAAAGATTTGAAAAACGCACTTTTACAGGAAGCTGTGCAAGGAAAATTAGTTCCTCAGATTGCAAGCGAAGGCAACGCAAGGGATTTACTGGAAGAGATACGGAAAGAAAAATTGTCACACGGATTGGATTTTGCTAACGCAAAATCTGGAAAAGGAAATCAAAAAAAGAGACAGCGTTAGCTGGCTCGAATCCGTGTGACATTACAGAAGAAGAGATTCCTTTTGATATTCCGGAAAACTGGTGCTGGTGTAGATTGGGGGAATTAGTATATAATCATGGACAAAAAACTCCAGAACAGGAATTCAGTTATATTGATATTGGCTCTATTAACAATGAACATCAAAAGTTAAATGAAAAAGAAAATTTTATCCAACCAGATAAAGCCCCATCTAGGGCAAGAAAAATTGTAAAATTTGGTGATGTTATTTATTCTACAGTTAGACCATATTTACATAATATGTGCATTATAGATAAAGAGTTCACGAAAGAACCTATTGCCAGCACTGGTTTTGCAGTGATGACTTCTTTTCCAGGACTATTAAATAAATATCTATTTTATTATTTATTGTCACCAACATTTGATAATTACGCAAATGATACAGACAATGCAAAAGGAGTAGCTTATCCTGCCATTAATGATGATAAACTTTATAAAGGAATCGTCCCTCTTCCCCCACTATCCGAACAAAAACGCATTGTAGCCGCAATCGAAAAGTTCATGCCGCTCATAGAAGAATACGGCAAAAAAGAAACACAACTCAAAGCCATTAATGAAAAAATCGGCACACTCACAAAAAAAGCAATTCTGCAGGAAGCCGTTCAGGGAAAACTTGTTCCCCAAATTGCCGCCGAAGGAAACGCAAAAGATTTGCTGGAAGAGATTCGCAAAGAGAGGTTGTTACACGGATTGGATTTTGCTAACGCAAAATCTGGAAAAAAGAAATCAAAAAAAGAGACAGCGTTAGCTGGCTCGAATCCGTGTGACATTACAGAAGATGAGATTCCTTTTGATATTCCAGAAAGCTGGTGCTGGTGCAGAATTACTGATATTGCAACTTGTGAATTGGGTAAAACTAAAGATGCTCTAAAGAATAAGGGGGAAATGAAAGATTATCTTTGTTCAATAAACATACAAGAAGAAGGAATTGATTTATCAAAAGTCAAACAAATGAAATTTGAGGAAAGCGAATATGAACGATATACCGTAAAAAAGAATGATTTGCTTATATGTGAGGGAGGAGATGCGGGAAGATGTGCAATTTATGACAGGGATGAACCAATGTATTATCAAAATGCACTTCATCGCGTTAGATTTTTTTATAACTTAAATCCAAAATTTTATTTGTATGTATTTCAAGTATATAAAGCAAACAAGATTTTAACAGAAGTAAGTAAAGGTGTTACAATTCAACATTTAACAGGGGCAGCATTAAAAGAACTTTATTTTCCTCTTCCACCTCTTGCCGAGCAAAAACGCATAGTCGCTGCAATCGAAAAGCTTTTACCGTTATGTGAAAAATTAGGAGAATAGAAATTATGACCGCAATAGATAAAGCCATTTTGGACGCTGATACAAATATCTGTAAGAATATCAGTAAGTTTGACGATTCTGAACGTGGGCTTTTAAGCCAAAATATCCTCAGTCAATTAAGAAATTTTGTTGAATATATTGCAATGAAATTATGTTCTGCAAATAAAGATGTTGATCCAAATGATCGCGATGAGAGGGATAGACTTCTTACACTATTTAAAACAAGAGGAGATTTAAGGTTTTTATATAAACTTTCATGAATTGTTACAAAAGTCGGCTTCACATTATACTCTTGATGAAAATGCATCTGAACGCTTGATGCTGAAATATTATGAATATTTACTAAAAATATAAAAAAACATATTTGTCTCAAAATTGTAATCTTCAAGTCTTAAAAAATATAGAAGATTTTCCAATTGATACGGACAATGATATGAATGAGTATCATCAGAAAATTGCTGAAAAGATAGATAATTTTTTTCATTATCCTCGGGAACAATAAATTATAACGAGCGATTATATATACAAAAAAATAAAGCCCTTTTTTTGTAAATGAAAAAATCTATTATGAAGTAACCTTTACGCTTGCAACTGATAATGTCAGTAAATTTGATAGAGTTATAGCGTTTACAGTGATGGATATCCTTGAAAACTATGCTGTTAAATTTTCCATGCATAAGGATACAATCAACATCAGTAATAACAAGATGGAAATACTCATTATAGATTCTTGGCAAGCATCCATACGACCTTGTGAATTGAATAATTTTGGCTATATATTTACAGGTAAATCAGAAATAAAAAGTAATAATCTAGTCTATGATAATCTTATGAACTTTATTTCCAAGACAGCGACAAATTTGCTTGATTTGCTTACCTGTCCTGATGATTTTTATAATTCTGTCAAAGCAATAATAATTGAACGAGCTAAAAACACAGCTTTATTCGATATTTTTGATGTTTGCAGAAATATATTAAAAAACAATTTAGCGGGTTCGAATATTCTTCGCTATTTGCTTTATACGATGAATAATTCGATTATGAAGAATCAAATTAAATGGGATGGAACTTGTGAAAAATTATCAAGTTTACATTTATCTTACGGATGCAAACCATTTGATGAAATGCCTTTTGCAACTTCATTGATAGGACATAATCCTCGTATATTTGATTTATTGGACTGTATTCCAACTGTTAATCATGAAGAAGAGTTTTTAGCCCGCTTTATAAAAACAAATACAGAACGCAACAATGTTTTATTCACAAAAGCAAGTGATTTGGAGGCATTTGAGAATATTGATGATTTGATTGAATCATATAACCAAAAACTGTATTACAAGCATGTAAAGACACGTTCTTTGAAGGAATTTTCTGATTCAATATATATTAATGAATATGCAGATGACTGTTCAGAGATAATAAAAAAGTTTAAGGACTTAACAACTGCAGGCCTTAAAGGATATACAGCTTTTGTTCAGGTTTGGTTAAATAATAATCCTGATAAAATTGACGATGAAATAAAAAAACAGGCACTTTTACAAATGTTTTCAAATTCTCATGTTGCTTTTATTTATGGTTCTGCAGGTACTGGAAAATCGACATTGATAAAACATGTTTCAGAACTATTTGCAGCACAAAGCAAACTATATCTTGCAAATACAAACCCAGCGGTAGAGAATTTAAGAAGAAAAGTCACTATTGCAAATTGTGATTACATGACGGTTGCAAAGTTTTTATCTTCTAAAAATTCAAAAACTGAATATGATATGATATTTATCGATGAAAGCAGTACATTATGCAATTCAGATATGAGAAAAATTCTCGAAAAAGCTCAATTCAAATTGTTGATTTTAGTAGGAGATATTTATCAGATTGAGGCAATTCAATTCGGTAATTGGTTCTCAATTGCTAAACTATTTATACCTGAAACATCGATTTTTGAATTAGAAAATACATTCAGAAGTACCGAGGAAAACTTAAAGATTGTTTGGTCTAGAGTACGGAATCTTGAAGAAGGTATGCAAGAAGCCATAGATAAATTTGGATATTCAAAACGATTGGACAATTCTATTTTTGAAAAAAATGATGAAGATGAAATTATTCTATGCTTGAACTATGACGGATTATACGGAATTAATAATGTAAATTCCTTTCTGCAAGATAATAATTCTGGAAAATCTGTCGTTTATGGTATTCATACCTATAAAGTAGGTGATCCTATATTATTTAATGAATCCAATAGATTTAGCCCCATTATTTACAACAATTTAAAAGGTATAATTAGAAATATAGAAGAAACAGAGGAAACTATTGTTTTTGATATTGAAATAGATACTGTTTTAAATGAACTTGATACATTAGATTACAGTTTTGAACTGCTTGGGAATTCTGAAAATGGAAAGTCAATTATTCGTTTTTCCGTTAATAAAAAGATTAACACAGAGGATGACAATGCAATGGCTGAAATACCATTTCAAATTGCTTATGCCGTGTCAATTCACAAAGCGCAGGGATTGGAATATAATTCCGTAAAAATCATAATTTCTGATGAAGTTGAAGAACGTATAACACACAATATTTTTTATACGGCAATTACACGAGCTAGAAAAAAATTATATATTTATTGGTCTCCAGAAGTTGAGGTTCGCGTTTTAAGCAATTTAAGAAGAAAAACGAATGCTAAACGTGATGCTGGAATATTGAAATCTTTATATTCCTTATAATATTATGGATCAAAAATTCCTAAAACGCCTTATTTCAGAATGTCCTCTTACAGATTTTTCACAAAACGGAAACGTTACTGAAAGAGAATTACAGCTTGATAAATACTTAGGACAATTCACTTCTTTCCTTTATGCAAATGAAAATCTACTTATACGAAATTTCTGGCAGGATTATATTGCATCATCAGAAATTGGATTGTTACAGAATTCAAAAATGCTCAGAAGGTGTTTTATTTTCCTTGATTGCGCTGCTGCAATTTATAACTATACAGCAAGAAAAAGCAAAGGTAAAAAGAACTCGCAAATTGCAGAACATGTTTCTGTTCAGCTTCAAAATGATTTAAATCAATATAAAAGTATTCTGCTTCTTGCAATGAATGGTTGCTTTAATAGCGTGATTGTAGAGTATCGTTCGCTATATGAAAGTTTTGTAATTGGACAGTATCTCGTACAGAATCCAGATTTAGTTCCTATTTATAAAGATCATCTGCAATTTCTAAGCTATCATCTTACTCAACTTGTTGGAAACAGTACACCAGAATGGGATAAAATACACGATGAATATTTGAATAAATATGGTTCAGAGTTTGCAGAAAATTATGGTTGGACAAAAAGCAAAATTCCAAATAAAAAAGACAGAAAAATTGGAACACTTGCAAAAGAATGTGATTTAGAAGATTCATTCACCGTTCTATACAAGTATTCTAGTAGTTATGTTCATTCTTCAGCTTTTTCGGTATCAACCAGGACAGATTTATCTCAGATAAAAGTATTCTTTCATGCTGCAATGCACTTTATTGAATCAGAAATAACAGATTACCTGCGAGAAAGTAAGCTTCCTGCAAAAGACGCAGTTATTATGCGGAATATCCTGGTATTTTTATATCAGGATTTTGAAAAACGTAATAAAACGAATACTTCAGTTCAATGATATTGAAGTCGTAAGGAGTTCCTATATGTCTAACCTAAAACTAATTCACGGAAGTTGTGCCGAACAGGCAGCTGATGTTGTTGTAAATGCTGCAAACTCAGGACTCTGGGAAGGAAGTGGCATTTGTGGTGTCATTTTTAATAAATGTGGTTCTAAGGAATTAGCACAGGAGTGTTCGAAATTTCAAACTCCGATAAAAGACGGAAACGCAGTAATCACATCTGCCTGTAAGATGAAGAATGCAAAATACATTATACACGCAGTTGGCCCTGACTTCAGACAAACACCTAAAGCTTTTCTTGAACTTTTTAATGCATATTATAATTCACTTGTGCTTTTGAAAGACAATAATTTACACACTATCTCTTTTCCGCTAATCAGTTCAGGAATTTTTGCAGGAAATCTTCCGAATCCTGCAGAAGAATCAGCCAAGCAGTGCGGAAGAGCATACAAAAAGTTTGTAAAAGATTATCCGTATTATGAAATTGATGTAATGCTCTGTGCATTTAAGCCAAATGAATTTCAGGATGCCCAAAGTGCACTTAGTGCTCTATAAAAATTGATGATGAAGGAGAAAATTAAACATGAATGAATCAAAATCTCTAATCACCCAAACCCATTGAACCAGAATACGAACTCCTTGTAAACAATATTTCTACGCTATGGGAAGAAGCCAAAAATAATGCTGCTCTGTCGGTAAACACTGAGCTTTTAATGGCAAACTGGCATACCGGTGAATATATTGTTGAATATGAACAAGGCGGAAAGGCAAAAGCAGAATATGGCAAATAACTTCTTGTAAATCTTACTAAAGACCTTACTTTAAGAAATTGCAAGGGATTCAGCCGAAGTAATCTTACATATTGTAATGCCTAACACATATTTTTAATTTTTTTTAGGAGAGTGTCCGTTCCAATGCGCATAGGACACTCTGTTTTCATTTCCAAAGTCTGTAATAAGGATTTAAATTGTTTATCTTTTTATCTTATATGCAGGATTTGGCCATAAATCAACAAACAATCCATTGGAAAGCGAGCCGTTGTACACAAATGACAAGGTTTGCCGGATTTTGTAGAAGTTCCTGGTTCATAAAGACGGGCAATTCCTTTTAGATGAATATTTTTTCCGTCAAAAGTGCATTCCAAAGGACTGTCAAGTTTAAATGCAATTTCAGTTCCATGATTTATTATTGCGCCTTCGAACGAACCATTTTCAGAAGTCAGGTTTGTTACGCCAGGCTTTAACACAGCATTTGAAAGTGAAAAAAATATGCAGAATGAATTTGCGGCTTCTTTGTGAAGCTGGTCAGATTTTGGAGAAAAACTTTCATCTCCTAAAACAAATGAATGTCCTGTACCTCCAGAAACGTAATTTTCAGTTGTGTAGATACAGTTTGAAAATACAAAAATCTGATCATCGTTTTTTTCCTGGGAAAAACAAGTTACACAGAAAATAAAGCTAAGTGCAAAAATTAAAATTGACTTTTTCATATAAAAACTCCTACATATGGAAATGCCCATAAGCATCCTTATATTTAATATAATAACGAGTCATTTTTGATTTGAAACGCTTACTGTATACTACTTCTGTGCAAAATGATTCCCTTTTACATGATTCCATCATGCCATGCTGTAAATAGTCACCGACTTCAGAGTAAGGGTATATTTTATCAATCTTGTAACAATTTAATATGTCTTCTTTTGAATATTCACTATATGCTGGACCTTCGCATATAAAAACAATCTGCTCATTTGTTCTTTTATCAGTTAAATATACCCTGTTTTGTGAATCATATCCTATTTCGTAACATTCCAAATCTGTTTTATGAAATACATAATCTTCCTTTTGTGAACACGACATAAAGAACGCAGTGAATATGACAAGCATAATTTTTATAAATTTTGACATTTTTTGCTCCTTGGAAGGCAAATATACGATAAAGCAAAATGTCTTTCAATTCCAGTTGAAAACTGGTCTAAGAAAATATATTTTCCTCGTTCTATTACTCTATTTTTATGAAATTCTACTGGACGATAATAAAATATATCTTCATTATTTTTTACAGTTTGCATAAGTTCCTCAGCTGTGAACTTTTTGTTCAAAGTTGTATCTACATTTCGCCTATGAAGAAATTTTTCAAAACTTTCTTTCTCTATTTCTAAAGCAAAAGCTTTTGAATTATTTTTTCCTTCTCCATTCCATTCAATAAGTTCTGTGTAATCACTATTCAGATTCTTCTCTTGCGCGTAACAGATTAAATTTACAAAAATCAATCCTATGATAAGTACCAGTTTTTTCATATTAACAAAATTCTCCGATTACAATAAGACGGCATGGGCTTTTTATTGCTTCCACAGGTCAGTGTAATGCGCTTCTGTAACTTTGCCCTTGTAACAGAATTTGAAGTTTTCATCAATGATTTTTATGCTTGTACCTTCATATAAGTCTCCAGTTCCTGCAAGTTCTATTGTGTTATCCGGATTTATTTTCAAATATATTTCTTTAACTGAAAGACGATTGATTTCTTTATTAAAGATGAAAGTTCCACCGAGTGGACCGTCGAAAAATTCATCAGGAGTGGTGTATTCAGAAGGTTCAAAAGGAATGTCGTACATAGAAAAATAAATGCATTTAATATCTTTTCCATTTTGATTTACAATATCCGATTCAGCGTTGAAATTTTTATTTCCTAGAACAATTACCCGTTTGTTCTCATCATCAAATGAATATGAACATTTTATAAATTCTGATTTTGAATAATATTCATCTGTGTATGCAGGATTTTTTTCTCCTTTTTTAAATTTTCTAACAATGGTGGATGAACCTTCTTCATAAGATTTTTTTGTGGTTTTTGCACATCCAGACGCAAATGCTAATAGTGCAAAGAAAAAAAATATATATTTCATTTTGCTTTTCCTTTTTTTATATTATTTTTGATAAATTTTAAAAGTCTGAATGCGAGTTATTCCCCATATTTCTTTACTTGCATCTTGAGCATTTTTTCCTAAAACGAAAGAACGTCCCTTGTCATTGTCGCTAGAGCCGTCATAATCAAAAGAAACAATTCCATTAGAGTTAGTATTATAGCCTTCTAGAACAACCCAATGTCCACCGTGACAATTAGGAGACCAGCCTAGCACATAATTTACTTCATCATTATTCTGATTTGAAATATCATTTAATGTATTTATAGTAATATTTGACGTAAAATCTTGTGTTGTAACATCAAATATGTCGCCGAAAGCAGAATCAAGCATTTTATCTAAACCTGATGAAATTTCAGCTGCTGTTAAATTTCCATCTTGATTTTCATCACAAAAATACTGTACAGCTGTCATGTCAACATAAGTTCCATTTTTTAATTCTGAAATAATTTTTGTAGTCGCCGCCGCTTTACACCCTACTGTAGAAAATTTATTATCGATTTCTTTATTTGAATTTTTATCAATATGAGTTCCATACATTGCATTGTCAGATTTTTCGTCTCCAATGTTTTTATAAAACTGCATAGTTAGATTATCCGCATAACTTCCATCGGTTATCTGAGCAAATTTGCCGGACGTTTTTTCAGTGTTTGGATTTTCAACAGGTGGAGTTTGTGTTCCTGCTGAACATGTCCCGCCAGAACTGTCTGAAGAACCGGATGACGAGCCGCTTGAACAGTCGCTACCGCCGTTTACAGCCAGCAGCCCGTTTACATCCAGCTACAAAAAATCGTTTAGATTGAATTTCATACTTTTCTCTCCTTCTTTTGCATGATAAAAAAAATCACTTTGGTTTGTAAATCAGTTTTTATACGAAATAACCAAGTTCACAAAAAAATAACCGAAGTTACTAAAAAATAACTTTGGTTACCAGCAGGGCAAACGCATTATTGCGCGTTGCGGAATGAACTGTCTTTTTCTCCATGCCACCATGCCTCCCCTCTTTTCCCCGGTCCCATCTCTCTTCCGCACGCATCCAATTTTTCCGCCAAAAACAGAAAATTTTTCTAAAGTAGCGCGCAGGAATCCCGATAATATAATTACAGCAAGTTACAGACGTGTAGACATCCAGACGCCTGTAAAATTTGTGCCTTCAAAATGGAAAAAAATCCATTAAAAAACTTGAAAAACGTGTGAGGTTTTTCAAGTTTTTTTTTGCCTTCACGAGCCTACCGTCAAAACATTAAAGATTTTTAGATTTCTTCCGATATTCTAAAGGGAGCATTGTCTATGAGTTCAAAAGTAAACATTAACGAGTTAAAACCTGATTTAACTTTTAAAAGCGATCTTATGCTTGATGAAAACTTTATACTTATTCCTGTAGCAGTTCCTGTTACTGAATCGCTTACAAAAGCGTTGAACGAATGGAATTTCAAAGAATTCACCTGCAATGCGGACATGAGCCTTGGCGGCGACATGGGTCTTCCTGTTCAGACTGTTGACAAGTCAAGACAGGAAATAGCAAAAATTCAGGCAGAAGAAAAGGTAAAGAACTCCCTTAAGCACGCTTTGGAACAGGCGAATTCCGGAAAATTCGCAAACACGGAACGCTCCCGGCTTGAATCGGTTCAGACTGTATACAACGAATACATGAACTACATAAATTCCGTTTATACAGATTATGCGACAAGAAAAAAAATAAACTACCAGGAACTTTCAGATACTGTAAAAGATTTGTGCATCTTCATAAAGGACAACAAACGCTACGTCCTTAGAATCACGCCTTCCGCGTCAGAAAGAAGCAAGAATTTTCTGGTTATTCATTCAATGCGCTCAACGGTTCTTGCAATCACGCTTGGACTTGAGCTCCATATTCCAATTTCAAAACTTATTGAGCTTGGAATAACAAGCATTCTTCACGAAATAGGAATGCTGCGCCTTCCTCCCCAGCTTTATATGTCAAACAGAAAGCTTACGAACAGCGAGAGGGCGCAGATTTCAACGCATACGCTGCTAGGCTGCGCAATCTTAAAGGAACTCAACTTTCCGCTTAGCATTCAGCTCGGCGTTCTTGAGCACCACGAAAAACAAAACGGAAAGGGCTATCCGCAGCATCTTACTGGCGAAAAAATTTCCAACTACGCAAAAATAATTGCTGTCGCGTGCTCGTTCGAGGCCATCACCGCGCCGCGCCAATATAAAACCGCACGGACAACATTTGACGCAATGATTGAAATGCTCAAAAACGAAAACCAGCAGTACGACCCGACCGTAATCAAAGCGCTTCTTTTCAGCCTTTCTCTTTTCCCGATCGGCGCTTTTGTATATCTTCAAAACGGAAAAATCGCAATCGTCTCAGACGTTTCGCCCAACAACCCTAAAAATCCGATTGTGCAGCTTATTAATGAAACTGAACCTGACGGCTCGCCAAAAACAGTCCAGACGGACAACAACTTGAACAAAATCGTACGGGTTCTTACCAAGGAAGAACAGGCAGACGTTCAAAAAACGCTTGATATGCAGCGCAAGATGACAAACCAAGCGGCAGAACTTACAAATGCGCTGGAAAACGCAAAAGAAAAGGAACATGAAGACAAACAGGGTTTCAGCTCAGTCGATTTAAGCGAATTCAACTGATTCGCGCAAACGGCACGACATTCAGTAACCCGCTGTTCTATAAGACTAACTGAAAAACGCCCGGATTTTTTCAACGTCCTCGTTGAATTTTTCATCAATAACCGGAGGATGCTCGTTAAAATACAGAATCTGGTCAAGCTCCTGCTGTGTCTGAGCGCCCCAAAGCGGCACAACATTTTCATATTCATGCAGAAAACCATAAGCCAAAGGAATTGAAGTAAGGATTCCGCCGCACAAAGGCTGCATTGCAATAAAACCTATATCATTTTCACGGCAAAGCTGAACCAGCTGGCGCGTCCGGTCAGAACTAATCATGCTGAACGGAAACTGAATCGTATCATACAGTCCGCCGGAAATAGCTTTTTCCGCAATATCAAAATCTGTTGTGGCAAGCCCAAAGCTTCTTATCTTGCCGGAATTCTTCAGGGTTTTGAAAGCCGAATAAATTCCGTCAATTCCGTTTTCTTCAGGAATAAACGAATCCGATTCATACTGATACAAGTCAATTGAATCTGTATGCATTATGTTCAGGCTTGTCTCCAAATCGCTTAAAACTTCCGCACCGCTCTGCGCGCTTGTCTTTGAAGCAATTACAACCGATGAACGGATATCACCCAAGGAATCGCCTAAAAGTTTTTCGCAGTCAGGAGTATTCCTTGAAGTGTCAAAAAAATTAATTCCATGATTATATGCGCTTCGGACAAGTTCCGCCGCTTTTTCAGCGTTTCCAGCCTTTGTCAAGGACATCGCGCCAATGCCACGCGAGAAATCATAAGGTTCGATTTTCCAAGCCGAACATATTCCATAAAAAACCTCCACGCAATTTTAGAATCCGTCAGAATCCATCAGAATCCTAAAATTGCAGCACGACTCCCCGGTTTTATCTGTCTTTTCTTTCTACAGGCTTATATTCACGGATTGCCTTCTGAATAAACGGAATCAAATCATCAAGATGAACGCGCTCCTGCTTCATGGAATCGCGGAAACGAACCGTAACAGTGTTGAACAGCTCGTTCTTTGAGCCATCGTCCTTTGTCTCCTGAACAGTATCATAGTCAACAGTCACGCAGAAAGGAGTTCCGACTTCATCCTGACGGCGATACCTTTTTCCTACAGTTCCTGAAACATCAAAATCAGTTACAAAATCTTCCTTTAAGTGATGCTGGATTTCTTTCGCCTTTTCAGCAAGTCCATCTTTTTTCATCAATGGAAGAACCGCCACTGTTATCGGCGCAAGGCGCGGGTCAAGATGCAAAACGGTTCTGTAATCTTCCTTGCCTTCTTCTGTAGAAACATTTTCCTCTTCGTAAGCCTCGCAAAGGAACATCAGGAAGTTTCTGTTCAAGCCGGCAGAAGTCTCAACAACATAAGGAATATATTTTTTGTTTCCATCTTCCTGGTCGATATAAGACATATCCTTTTTAGAATAAAGCTGGTGCTGTGAAAGGTCAAAATCTGTGCGGGAATGAATTCCTTCAATCTCCTCAAAGCCAATCGGGAAATTATATGTAATATCGTAAGCGTCTTTTGCATAGTGGGCAAGCTTGTCGTGGTGATGCCATTTAAGCTGTTTTTCCGGAATACCGTACTTAAGGTAGAAAGCCCAGCGTTCTTTTCGCCAGCGCTCAAAAGTCTCATCCTCTGTTCCAGGCTTGCAGAAATATTCCATTTCCAGCTGCTCAAATTCACAGGTTCTGAAAATAAAATTCTTAAAGATAATTTCGTTTCGGAAAGACTTTCCAACCTGCGCGACACCGAAAGGAATTTTCATTCTGTTTGACTGAACTATATTCTTAAAGTCCGTAAATATTCCCTGACAGGTTTCCGGGCGAAGATAAATAAGATGAGAGTCATCCGCAATCGGTCCCTGGTAAGTCTTGAACATAAGGTTGAACTCGCGGACCGCCGTATACTTTCTGTTTTTTGAACCGCAAGTCGGGCAGTTGATATTTGCGTCGATGTAAACTTTCATCTCGTCGTGTGTCATAGTGTCAACCGGTTTTCCAGGATCTTTATCCGGATTTGCGGCAACAAAATCTTCTATAAGCTTATCTGCGCGGTGGCGGGCATTACATTCAAGGCAGTCAACCATCGGATCTGAAAAGTGGTCAACGTGTCCGGATGCTTTCCATGTAGTGTGGTGCTGAAAAATCGCTGAATCAAGTCCAACTACGTCATCATGAAGCTGAATCATGTAATGCCACCAGGCATTCTGGATATTTCTTTTAAAGTCTACACCCAAAGGACCGTAATCCCAGGCTCCTGCCTGTCCTCCGTAAATTTCCGAAGCCTGATATACAAAGCCTCTTCTTTTACAAAGACTGATGATTTTGTCCAAAGTACATGCGTGTGTATCTTTCGTATTTGCCATTTAAGACTCCTGTGTAAGACCGCCGGTCAGTGCGGTCGATGTTAAATAGCAAAGCGTCTTAAAAAACTGCTGCGCGCAATTCTTAGCTTTACTTATTATCGACTCTGGCGTGGGCCGTTTTAGTTTTTTCACATCCTGCAAAACCATGGAATGGCAGCATTGGATATGTTTTAATAGATTATCATAAAAGAAAATATTAAGAAAGTTCAAAATGGCAGTTCAAAATGACTTTTCAAAAATATAAGCGGGCAAAAAAAAGCACCAGGCAAATAACCGGGTGCTTTCATAAAAAACTCTCATGAAGTTTTAAAACTCTCGAATCTATATCAATCTCTCGTGAATAATATTACTTTCTTTTCCGCATAAAAAAAACAGGTTAAAGTACGAAATAACCAAAGTTAGCCTAAAAATAACCAAAGTTACCAGAAAATAACCGAAGTTACTAAAAAAATAACCGAAGTTATTTTTTTATTTGCATTTTTTTCAGATATAAATACAATAGATAACCATGAATGCAAATATAAAACAGAAATTTTCGGCGGCGAGAGTTATGTGCTTTTTTGCATTTCTTGTTCTTTTGTGTGCAGCAGTAATGAGTTTTAACCATCCTCGAATAAACCGTACTGTTCTTCCAAAGCAAGATTATTCAGTTTTCATAATAAATGTTGTTTCAGCCCTTATTGCGCTTGCACTTACATTTAAACCTTCTGTATGGCAGGCACAAGTCTCACTTTTGTTCATACAGGCCGTTACAACAACGCTGACAGGCTACAGCACGCTGGGCACATTCCTGTATTCAGCCTTTATAATCCTGTGCTTTGCAAACGGATTCTTTAAAACAAAGGTAAAACTAAAAATCGTCTGCATTTTCGCGGCATGGATTGCGGTTCTTGCAGGTTACAGCTACTACGCCCTTCAATGGGGGTCTCGCGGCATAATGTACATTTCCATTTCAATTGCGACATCGCTTTTCTTCTTCGCGTTTTATTTTTACGTATACAAGAAACTCGAAACCCTTCTGATTCCGCTTGTTCCGGCAAAAGTCCAGAAATCGAGCATAAAGCTGCCTCAGCCAGGAACTTCCCTGCACCTTTCAGAATACGGACTTACAGAAAGGCAGGTAAACCTTGTGCTTGAATACATTGACTCAAAGAAAAGCTACAGCGAGCTTTCACGACAGTTCAACATCAGTCTTTCCACAGTAAAAAAGGACATGACCGAAATCTTTAAAAAATTCGATGTACAGAACATAATAGACCTGCACATCCTGCTTATCCAGTATTTTGTAAAAGCATAAAATTCTAAACGTTTTTTTTTTATTTCCGATACTCTACGTAGAGAATAATTTTTTTTACGTTAGAGGGGAAATATGACTAAAAAAATCGTTTTTTCAATTTTCACAGTTTGTCTTATTCTTTCCATATCTGGATGCGCTTCTACAAAAAAAGAAGTTTCGGTTCAGGAACTGATAAAAGAAAATAAAATTGAAGAAGCAAAGGCTAAATTTATTTCTAAATACGATATAAATGGCGTAGACAATGACGGAAACACAGCCCTGCACATTGCCGCAGAAATAAATGACGCAAGCCTTGCGCTTTTTCTGCTTTGCTACGGGGCGGACCCAGACTTGAAAAACTACAAGAGCCAGACTCCCCTTCATGTCGCCGTTGAAAAAAACTCAAAGGAAACGGCCCAGCAGCTTATAAATTACGGATGCAATATTTTCGCACGTGACGCCGACGGACACACAGCGATGGAAAACGGTTTTCAAAAAGACTCAAGTTTCTACGATATTTTCATAACAGAAAAAACCGCCGGGCTGCGCGACTCTATGACCGGAAAAACCATCGTTCATTATTTTGTGGAAGACAAGGATGAAATGGCGGTTTTTACCTGCGTACGAAAAAACATTCCTCTTTCACCAAAGGACAATGAACAGAAAACTCCGCTAGACTACGCTTTCAGCAACATGGAAACAGCGGAATGGCAGAAATCGCGGCAATTCTTATAACAAACGGCGCAGAGCCTGTTGAATCAAATTTTGACTACTTTCAGACAGCGGTTTCAGACCGGAACTTAAACTACAGATTCGAGGACGGACAGACACCTTTGCATTACGCCGCAATCGCCGGACACAAGACAATAACAAAATATTTACTTGAAAACAACGCGGCCACAAATGTCCAGGACAGCTCAGGCGCAACCCCATTGCACGAGGCTGTGCGATACGGCCGTACGGAAATTGCAAAAATGCTTCTTGACGCAGGCGCATCAGTTGACGCGAAGGACAACCTTGGAAAAACTCCTGTTCTTCTTATAATTCCAGAAAAACAGCGCCTTGAACTATACAACCTTTTAATATCATACAAATCTGACATGACCGGAAAAGATATGTACGGCGACACAGTTCTTCACACTGCGACAATGACAGACGTTTCAACAGAAATACTGAGCCTTCTTGTAAAGGCTGGTGCAGACATAAACGCAAGAAACAAAGATGGCGTCACACCTCTTGCGCTTGCAATTGAAAACAAACTTTCTTCCCATATAAACTTCTATGCCGGGAATGGCGCGGATATAAACTCAAAAGACCAGAAGGGAAACACTCCGTTAAAAATGGCGCTCCGGGCGGATGATTCTTCTGACAAAACGCTGGAAATAATCCTGAACAGCCAGAACATCGACAGCCTTGATTCCGACGGAAATACTCCGCTTATAACCGCAATCGCAGAAAACGCAAGCCAGGAAAAAATTCAATATATACTTAGCCTTACAGACAATGTAAACGCAAGAAATTCCGACGGAAACACAGCGCTGTACCTTACTGTACTGAAAAACCGCAGGGCAATCGGAGAAAAACTGCTCGCGAAGAATGCGGATATTTTTTCAACAAACAACAAGAATAACTCCCCATTAGGCCAGGCTTTAAGAAATCCGCAGATAATGGAATGGCTTATAACTTCAAAGACAATAAAGGACACTGACGGAATAGGAAACACCGCCCTTCACTACGCTACTGAATGGGGACTGCAAAATGCCGTTGAAACTCTAATAACAAAAGGCGCGGACAAAGAGGCAAAAAACGCAAACGGTGAGACTCCTGTTTTCAGCGCCTGCAGAAACAACAATCCTGAAATCATTGCTCTTCTGGCAAAAAAAGGCTGCAAAATCAATGTAAGGGATAACCTTGGAAGCACGCCGCTTCACGTCGCAGTTCGCTGGGGAAACACCGATGATGCGGAGCAGCTTATAAACCTAGGCTGCAATATTGATGCTCAAAATGTAACAGGAAAAACACCGCTTGCAGAAGCTGTATTGGGCGGAAAGACTGAAATAGCAAAAATGCTACTTTCAAAAGGGGCTAATCCAAACATAAGCGACATAAACGGAAGAACAATTCTTATGGATGCTGTAAAGGCTAAAAACACACGGACTATCGCAATGCTTTTGGAAAACAACGCAAATCCGCAGGCACAGGATTTAAACGGAAGAAATTCATACCACGAGGCGGCGCTGACCGCCGACGAAAAGGTTATCGGTTTAATCAGAAATGCCGGAGGAAATCCTTTGAGCCGCGATAAAAACGGAAACACACCTTTCAGCCTTTGCCTGGACAAGCCGACAGCGGTAATAAAAGCGATTCTTGGCAGCAACACAAGCATTTCCGACAGCGACGGAAACACGCCGCTCCATATCGCCGTGCAGAACAACAAGTCCGTTGAAATGCTAAAAATGCTTATCTCATCAGGATATCCGATTGATGCAAGAAATTCCGGGGGCTTTACGCCTCTTACAATCGCCATTGAAAAAAATTACGAGCTTCTTGCGCTCTCTCTGCTTGAAAGCGGCTCAAATCCGTTTATTCAAATAGACAGTTCAGGAAACAACGCCGCGTTGATTGCCCTAAAAAACAACAATAAAGCAATCCTTGAAGGAATCGTAAAATATTCAGGCTCAATGTCAGACATCCAGGGAAACAGCATACTTCATTACGCCGCGCGCCTTAGCAGCGCCACAACAATAAAAAACCTGATTTCTTACGGACTGGACAAAAATGTAAAGAATATCTACGACGAGACTCCATACACAATCGCAGTCCGCTGGAAAAGGAGCGATGCCGCAGGCTTGCTGAAGCCATCGGACGCAAAATGACAGGCGCTTTGAACAAAAGGCTGTCTTAACTCAGGAAGGAATGAACGCCTTCAGACGGAAACGTCCGGAGGCCGCGCCATCCGAAGACCGCAGAAGATACTTATTGCGCGAAGCTAATCTTTCAGCAGCTCCAGCAGCCTCAAAAATCCGCTGCCGGATTTTTGAAGTTCCTTCGAGCCTCGGGTAATCTTACAAAGAGACATATTGTACTTTCTGGCAATTTCTCTCTGCGTAGTTCCGGCTTTAAGCTCCTTTACAACCTGCCAGCGCTCCGCAAAATCCCGCCGTTCATTCGGCGTAAAAAGGCAATTGAACACAGATTTCAATTCATTTTTATCTTTTATCTTTAAAAGCAGTCCGCAAAGCTCGTCATAACTTTCCAGAAGCGCAGGATTTTCTTCGTTACCGTTCTTATTCATAGAAACAATTATATCATATTTCAACCGGTTCGGGTAGTTAGACAGAAAAAACACTGCGCACTGCCCGCCTTTTTGCAACCGCTCCTTCCGCAGTTCGATTCCCGGTGTTTCATTTAAAATAAAAAAAACAGCACCAAAACTAGTGCTGTTTCAAACTATTATTTATAGCCCCTAGGAGAATCGAACTCCTGTTGACGGAATGAGAATCCGCTGTACTAGCCGTTATACGAAGGGGCCAAAAAAACGAGGCTGTCCGCAGAGAACTTAACTGCCAAATAATATTGACAACAGCAATAATTCTTTCCGGACAGCCTCGTTTAGTTCCCCAAGGAGGATTCGAACCCCCACAGTCAGAACCAGAATCTGAAGTGCTACCATTACACAATCGGGGAATGCAATGTTCCAAAACTATACAAATTTTATAAAATTCTGTCAAGTGCCAGTTTTCTTATTTTGCTGATTTTTAGTGATTTTCCAATTTTTTTTTTCGTGCTACACTGTATTTATGACAAACGATGAACTTCTTGTTAATTCATATAAAGAAATCCTTGAGCAAATAAAAGAAAACGCCGCATACCTTTCAAAAGACGGATACGCCTACACAAAAGAATTAACTGATGAATGCGCCGATTTAACTGCAATCCTGGAAGACATCCTTCCGGAAATCACAGGACTTGAATCAATGAATTCTCTGGATGAGGAAGACTACGCATTTATGTACGAAATGCTTAATTCCTATGCGGAAAATTTTATTGTAGACGGACGAAATCCCGAAAAACTTAAAGCCGACACCGAAATCTACGAACAGTTAATGGAAATTCTTTCCGTTCTTGAAGAGAATTACATTCCGCAAGACTACAACTGCGACGAAGAGGAATAAAAAAATGCCAAAAACACTTACTGGAACTCAGCATAAAAAAGAACACAAAAAAGACTTGGCCGCGAACGGATAGAACTCCTTTACGAAGACGATGCTGTCGCCATAATCTTTAAGCCAAGCGGAATGCTAAGCGTTCCGTATCCGGGAAGCAACGGCAGGACCGCAGAAGCCGCCCTGGAACAATTGATGAGAAAAAAAGGAACATACAGCGCAAAGCACAGGCCATTTGTAGTCCACAGGCTGGACCGCGACACATCAGGCGTAATGATGTTCGCGCTAAACCCGGAAGCACAAAAAAAAATAATGGAAAACTGGCATAAGACAGTTACAGAACGCCTTTACCGCGCAGTCGCAGAAAATCCGGAATCAGGATTTCTTCCAGAAAGCGGAACTATTGATGACGAAATCGCCTACAACGCGCACAACATCGGATTTGTTCCCAAAAAAGGCGACCATCCAGATGTAAGCGACGCAACAAGAAAAGCGCTTTTATCCGAAAAATCAGGCCAGACAGAAAAATCAATCTACGAACGAAACCTTCTTATAAAGAACGGAAAGCCTGAATTCAAGACAATCTCCGCGCGGACCCATTACAAAGTGATTGCGCGGGGAAAAATCCACACGCTTTTTGAGCTGAACCTTGACACCGGCAGAAAAAACCAGATACGCGCTCACCTTGCAGGAAAAGGCTACCCTCTTGCCGGAGACGAAAATTACCGCGCGCGCACAGACCCGTTCTGCCGCCTTGCGCTTCACGCCCGGACCCTGGAATTCACACACCCATACACCGGAAAAACGATGAAATTCGAAGTTCCCGAACCGCAGGACTGGCTGGAAACCGTAAAACAAAATTCAGGAAATATTCCGGCAGTCTGGAACGTCCATACAACAAACCATAAAAAAAACCGGAAAAACGAGACACAAAAAGATATTTACAGAGAATTTTCTGCACAAAAAATCCCCGGCCACAAAAAACTTGCCAAAATGGATTTTATTTCGCGCGGAAAATTTCATAAATAAACGAACCATGCCAAAAAAGTCCGGATTACCGCACGTCTGGCAAGGCTCGCACTAAAAAAGGGGAAGTCCTATGAACGAAAAAAAACTAATCATCACAATGGCGGCATTCATAGCCGCAGGAATCGCATTTCTTGTTGTCGGATTTTATTTTTCATCAAAAACGTACCAAAAAGCGCTTGCCGACAGCCATGAAGCCCCGGAAGAAAAACGCAAGGCAGTTATCACCGGAAAACTCTGCGGAATAATAGCGCTCGCGCTCGGCGGTCTTACCGTAGTTTCTGGAATCGCAATCAAAGTCTTTCCTAGAATGTTCCGGTATCTTTCGTTCGTCTACGTTCTTGCGCTGATTGCGTGTTTTGCGGCGCTCGCTTTTTCCTTAGGGCGCAAAAAGTAAACGCAAACCGGCTTTTCAGGGTTCCGCTCACGCTCATTAAAAAGGGCCGCCTTAACTGATGTCATCACAAATGACACCAGTTAAGGCGGCCCTTTTCAACGCTGCGCGCCCTTACAATCCGGCGCAGGCTACATCCTGTAAATCAAAATTTTATCCGCGCTCAGCAGGATTTCCCTGTCTTTTGCAAAAACAGAAATATCCTTTCCGCTAGAACCGCAGTCAACCACAACACCGATTTTTTCAGAGCCATCTTCCGCAGTCTTCACAATATGCACAATCCTGTCCGAACCTGTCTTATCAGAATCTGAATAGACAAATTCGTACTCAGGACTCCGCATCGCCGGATGCGTTTTTCTAAGGGAAATCAGTTTTTTGGTAAAATTCAATTCCCCGTCAAATTTTCCTGAATCAATTTCTTTCCACGGCATACAGCGGCGGTTGTCAGGATCAAAGCCTCCTGGCAAAAGTATTTCAGTTCCATAATAAATGCACACAGAACCGCTCATTGCAAACAGCAAAACCAAAGTCTGAAGCGCAGTAGTCTTGTTTCCGCCGCAACGGTTTAAAATCCTGATTGTATCATGGCTGTCCATCTGATTAAAAAGAACACGGTTCGTCTGCTTATAATACATTGAATAACACCTGTTCACGGCATATTCAAACTTCTTTACATTCCAGCGATTTTCACAGCAAAAATCCGCGATTCCATTCTGCAAAGGATAGTTCATAACAGAATCATACTCATCACCGCGAAGCCACGGCAAAGAATTATGCCATATTTCCCCGATAATATAAAAATCAGGCTTAAGCTCGCACATCGCTTTTTTCAGCTCCTTGCAAAAAACGTGAGAAACCTCATTCGCAACATCAAGCCTAAGACCATCAATGTCGTAATCCTTAACCCATTTCCTGCACACCCCGATAATATAATCGCGGCACTCTGGATTGTTTGTGTTCAGTTTCGGCATATAGTCAGTAAACGCAAAAGAATAGAACTTTCCAACACCGGCGTTTCCCCGCTCAAAGCCAGAGTCCGGCTTGACAAAATCAAAATCGTTTATCATAAACCAGTCTTTATATTTTGATTTTTCCCTGTTCTTCCAGACATCCTGCCACTTGTCAAAAAGCCAGCCCGAATGATTAAAAACGCCGTCAAACATAATCCTTATTCCGCGTTTATGAGCTTCCTTGACGTAAGTTTTTACGGTTTCCGCCGTTCCGAATTCCTCGTCAATCATCTCGTAATCATCAGTGTTGTATTTATGCTGGCTGGAAGACTTATTTATCGGCGTAGTATAGATTCCGGTAATTCCAAGTTCCTTCAGATAATCAAGCCTGTCGATTATGCCCTGAATGTTTCCGCCATAAACAGGCTCAGGGCGGCTTTCCCCGCAAGGAATCGAGTCTCCGCATTCCGGCCATGGCAGAAGATTCTTAGGCTCAAATTCGTTCTTTCCACGGCAGAATCTTGCAGGAAAAATCTGATACCACACAGTATCTTCCGCCCAGCGCGGCGTCCGGTTAATATCCGCGGGATTCATCCACGGAAAAATAAAGAATCCGTGCCTGTTTCCGCCGTTTTCAAATTCATTTCTAGTAAAAAAACCGTCGTAGGAATAAAAGAATTCTTCGTTTCCGCCGACAATTCTAAAATAATAAGAAAGCCGCTTAAAATCAGGTTTTACTGAAATAGTCCACTTGAAATGCTCCTGAAGCTCTTTTTTTTCAAAGATTTCAACCTCAGTTCCATTCCATTTCCAGTCGCCGCCCAGGATTCCACCAGAAAACGGATCACCGTAGACAATATAGATGTGGTCAACATCTTTTCCAGTAAGGATGTTGATTTCAAGGGTATCCTTATCCAAAGGATAACAAAAATTATCAAAAGCGTAATGTTGTACTGCTGCCAAATTCATATTTTCATTCTATTCTAAAGATTCGTATTGTGCTATATTAAAAATGATGAAAATAAGAGAATTTAAGAATTCAATTGAATTTAAAAACGATGGACAACTTTCACTTTTCTTCTTAGGAACCGGCGGAGCATTTTCAAAAAAATACTTCCAGAACAATGCGCTGATTATAAAAGGAAACTCCCACATTCTTATTGACTGCGGAACTTTATGCCCTCTGGCTTTTTCTTTTTTCAACTCAGATATAACGCAGGTAAGGAATTTTCTGCTCACGCACAACCATGCGGACCACATCGGCGGAATGGAAGAAATTGCCCTTGTAAATATGTACGGAACAAAGCAGGTTCCGAACATCCTTATAACAGACGAATTCAAGAAAATTCTTTGGAACGAATCCCTTAAGGGCGGACTGAAAATAAAAGGCGAAAATTCCGCAAAACCTACAATGTCTTTCGACGACTATTTTCATCAGATAAAACCAAAAAAAATAAAAAAATCACCGCGGCCGTTCTACGAAGCCGAAATAGGCGATATAAACCTCAAAATTTTCCGCACAAAACATATTTTTACAGACAAGAACAACTGGAAAAACAGCTATTATTCAATCGGTGTCCTTATAGACAACAAAATAATCTACACGGGCGACTCCCAGGCAGACAAGGAACTTATTGAATGGCTTACATCCGAATTTAACATTGAATGTATTTTTCACGACTGTCAATTCGGACACAACGCCGTACACACTGATTACGAAGAGCTTCTTAAGATTTTAACGCCAGACCTGCGAAAAAAAACCTACCTTTGCCACTACAGCGACAACGCCGACCAGCAAAAGGACCGGGTTATGCAAGACGGATTTGCAGGCTGCGTAACGCGCGGCGTTTACTACGACTGCGAATAAGCGGACATTCCCAAACTTTTATGACCGCAGGAATCAACATCCCGACGCAAACGCACAGGTTTGCGTCCTCCGAATAAACAACTAAAAAAAACATACATTTTTTGCATAAAAAAAAGGGTTCAGAAAGCGAAGAAAACTTCATTTTCTGAACCCTTTTGTCCCGAGCGCGAGTCGAACGCGCGACCTTCCGCTTAGGAGGCGGACGCTCTATCCAGCTGAGCTACTGGGACTTATTTTTACCACCGTTTCCGGTGGATTTTTCACAGACTAAAAAAGACCGGAAATCACTCCGTCATCATCAACATCTATGTTAAGCGCAGCAGGAGCTTTCGGAAGCCCCGGCATTGTCATAATATCGCCGGCAAGCGCAACAACAAAACCAGCGCCAGCATAAAGCTGCACATCACGAACAGGAAAAACATATCCGCATGGAGCGCCGATAAGTTTTGGATCATGACTTATAGAATTCTGTGTCTTTGCTATGCAGACAGGGAGATTCCCATATCCCTGAGCCTCAAAATCCTTAAGCTTTTTTAATGCTTTGCTTTCAAATTCTACAGACTTAGCATGATATATTTCTTTTGAAATTTTTTCAATCTTTTTTTCCAAAGAAAGTTCATTTTCATAAAGATAATGAAAGTCCGCCTTTCCGCTGTCAGCAATTTCACAGACAACCTTCGCGAGTTCCGCAGCGCCATCGCCGCCCTTTTCCCAGCCTTCGCACAAGACAGCGCAAGAACCGTTTTCCTTGCAAAGTTTTTCAAGAAGGGCAATCTCCTCGTCCGTATCGGTAATGAACTTATTCACCGCAACAACACTTGGAACCCCGAACTTTGAAATATTTTCAATATGCGCCTTAAGATTCTCAAAACCCTTTTCCAGCGCGGCGACATTCGGTTTAGAAAGCTCAGTTTTTGCAACGCCGCCGTGCATCTTCAGCGCGCGGATTGTCGCTACAATAACAACAACGCTCGGCGCAAGACCTGCCGCGCGGCATTTTATGTCCATAAACTTTTCCGCGCCAAGGTCAGCCGCAAAGCCGGCTTCCGTAACAACATAATCACCGCACGCAAGAGCGCTCAAAGTAGCATTCACAGAATTACATCCGTGCGCAATATTTGCAAAAGGTCCGCCATGAACAAAGGCCGGATTTTTTTCCAGTGTCTGAACAAGATTAGGCCGGATCGCATCCTTAAGCAAAGAAGCAACCGCGCCAGTGCATTTCAAGTCGCCGAACTTTACATTTTCCTTATTGTAATTTTTTCCAATGATGATATTGGAAATCCTTTCCTTTAATTCAGAAATCGAACGGCTAAGACAGATAATCGCCATAATCTCAGAAGCAACAGTAATTTGAAAATGGTCCTCGCGCGGAGTTCCATCCGTTCTGTTTCCAAGACCATCAACAATATTTCTAAGCTGGCGGTCATTTAAATCCACGCAGCGCTTCCAAGAAATTGTGCGTGGATCAATTCCCAATTCATTTCCCTGCTGAATGTGGTTATCAATAAGAGCTGCAATCAAATTGTTTGCAATAGAAATAGCGTGAATATCACCTGTAAAATGAAGGTTTATGTCTTCCATAGGAACAATCTGTGCATAGCCGCCACCGCAGGCACCGCCTTTAACCCCAAAGCAAGGTCCAAGAGAAGGTTCCCTGAGCGCAACCACAGAGTTTTTGCCGATTTTTCTTATGCCGTCGCTCAACCCAATAGAAACAGTTGATTTTCCTTCACCAGCCGGAGTCGGAGTGATTGCCGTAACCAGAATCAATTTTCCACGGTTAGCTGGATCAGACGCCTTGCCCTGAAGTTCCCTCAGCTTTTTCATTGTAAGCTTAGCCTTGTAAGGTCCGTACAGTTCAAGCTCCTCAGGTTTTATTCCAATCTTTTCAGCAACATCCGAAACCGGAATCATTACATTTTTCTGCGCAATTTCAATATCTGTCATCAAACCAACCTCATGGAAGAAATAATGCCCATATTCTACAAAAATACCGCGTTATTTTCAATTATATGGGATATCATTCAAACCAATTTTCAACACAAAGCGAAAAATGCTCCCTAATCGGCTCATAGTCTTTTATATTCCGAGTCACAAGAATCAAGTTGTTCGACATTGCAATAGATGCAATTTGAGTATCAATAACAGGAGTTGGAGTTCCAGCAGCAATCATCTTTGCCGCAATATGAGAATTCAAGGACGCGGCAGATTCATCATAAGAAAGAACACTGAAATTCGAGTGCACAAAATTTTCAATCGCATCAAAAACCAAATCTTTTCTTTTTCCATGCGGCAACATATCCACACCTTTCAGCAATTCAAACCAGACCGGAGCACATATCGCAGAAAAACTAGCCTGCATTTCAATTTTTGACAAAACTTTTTCATTTCCAAACGGTTTTGCAAATTCAGAAACAATATTTGTATCAAGCAAATAGACTAGCCCCATGAATTTTCCCTCCCAAAATCAAGGCGTTCCGCATTTCTGTTTTCTTCAAGAATTCTATTATATTCTTCACCGGCCTCCGCCAACACCAAAAGCTCATCCTTGCTTAATCCCGCCCGCCATTTGCGCAGCTCCTCCACAGGATTCTTTTTTACAGACTTTTTGTAGTTCTCATCAAAATCTTTTTTGCTGATTATCACCGCCGAAACCGTTCCGTGCTTTGTTATCTCAACGATTTCTCCATTTTCAGCGTACGTTATGTATTCGCTTAGCCTTGCCTTCACATCATAAAGCGGAGCAGTCATCGCGCCTCCCATCAAACTTCTAACCATCAGATAGTCATATTATAGTTATAAATAGTCATATTGTCAAGTTTAAAATAAAAATCCGGAGGTTACCTTCGCTTCGCAAGGCTCGCTCAGGTCGCTACGTTCCGGGTTCCGCTATGCGCTCATTGCTCGCTTCTCTCGCAACGGCTGCGCCGCCCTGCACATCGCTAACCCAAAGGCACAATAAAAAAAAACATTCAGAATAGAAATAAAAATCGCAAGAGAATTCCATAAAAAAATATTAGTTGTTTCTAAAAATTTTCAGAAATTTTATATAAAGACATCCGATAATTTTTTTCAGCAAAAATCTTTCTAAGAATACCCCTTGTATTTTTTTAAAAATCTACTGTACAGTAGATTTTAGGTTTGACAAAACCTAAAAAAATTGCAGATTGCTACGCTCCTGCAATTTTTTTAGTGTTCAAAATAAGGAGAAGACATGGATTTTTTTAGAAGTGTTGTGAAATGGATAAAATTTATTTTATTCATAGCTTGTATGGGTATTGGTATTTTTTTTACATTTGCCATGCTATTAGAAGAAAAAGGCTTTAGAATAGCCCTTTGTGTTATCAGTATTGTTTTATCCATTTTTAACTGTATCTTATATTTCATTAAGCTCAATAAAGATAATCAACTTTTTGCATTCATTGGAAGTCTTGCGCTGCTTGTACTTTATTTTTATCTCGCATTTACCTCCGAAGCAAATCTATATGGCTTTGGTGCAGCATTCACCGGAGTTGGAATATTTTTATGTCTTACCGGTAATGCAATTAGAAAATTAGGTGCAATCCTTAGAGGAGATACATTTTAAGAGGTAAATATGTCTGAATATAAAGGTCATTATTATAGAGAAACTTGTAGTAGTGGTGACAATGAATGTCACAACTGCGGAGGATGGATTCCCAGTGGAACTCATTATATAACAGAAACTGATGGAGCAAAATATAATTTTTGTAGTCTAAGATGTTTCAGAGAATATGCTGACATGCATCCCATAGACACATCAGTCGGCAGTTGTTTTATCACAACTGCAACATGCAAATCTAGAAATTTACCAGATGATTGCCATGAATTAACAACTTTACGAGCATTTCGCGATACTTTTATGAAAAAAGATCCTGAAATGAAAGCAGAAGTAGACGAGTATTACAAAATTGCTCCTGTAATTTGCAAAAACATTGATAACCTTGAAAATTCTAATGAAGTTTATGACTCTATTAGAAAATTATATCTTAATGATGCCGTAACGGCTGTTGATAATCAAGAGCTGCAAAAAGCACATGATATCTATAAAAAAATGGTATTAGATTTAAAATCAAAATACTATAAATAATTTTTTACAAAAAAAAGCTTTCAGTTTTTACTGCAAGCTTTTTATATTTAACAAACCAAAAGAAAGGAAATTATGAAAATTGTTATAGTAAATACAACTCATTCAAATGCACCAGCTGGTTGTTGGACTGGAAATCCAGAACATACAAAAGAATGCGATTATCTTATAGAAGAAAATAATGGTGAAATAAAAGCCATATATGAATTTTCTGGAGTTTCCGACAAAGATAAAGATGGAAAATTTAATTTTAAAGGATTAAAAGAAGTAACTGACCCTGTAGTTATCGGATCAATAAAAAGTAAAGTTGATATTTCCAGAAAAAGAGGTGAGCAACAATCTCTACGCTATAAAGAAATTTAATTTCTTGTATTCGAATGTTAAAGAAAAAAATTTTCGCTTTCATCAACTCGTCAATTTCTTCATCCGTTAAATCGTAATATTCGTCGGTGGCAATGTTTTCGTCCGCTTTCCGCTAAATTTACAAAACCCGGCATTTTTTATATATTAAAAGCAGCAAGTTTTCTGTTATATTTACCTGCGGAGTAAAGACTTAAAGATAATCTTGAGCCGCACAGTCTGAATTCAGGGCTCAGAAAAAAGCGGAAAATACACCAGAACGTTCACGCGCAAAATTGAGCCGCAATACGAAGAACTTTTAAAGCAAGAATTCAACACAGGAAGCCTTGACAAATTCATCAGCAAAACAAAAACCCAGGCAATCATTATTATAAAAGACGACACAATCGTCCTTGAAAAACATGGAGCGAGATTACAGGAAAGTTTTATTATGATTCTCTTACTGTAAGTTATGCAAAGCAGAGTGATGTTGCTTATGCAGACAATACAAAGACCGCATACTGGTCTAGGAATTCCTTCTTCCAGTTGAGGATCATATTCGGATGGACATTATTTTCCTGGGCAACGTCACTGACTGCCTTTCCATCCTGAATAACTGCCATTACCATTTTCAACTTTTCTTCCGAGCTGAACTTTCTTCTTGTTCTTCCCATAAGGTGTCTTTCTTTTGTTATTATACACCTTATTAGCTTTCCTGTTTAGTCCAAGTTGCGGTTAGGCATTACAGGATCAAGTGAATACCATTCAGAAGTTCCTGAATCAGCGCCTTATCATCAAAACTATCAAATACATGCATCAGGGTTTTTGATTCTTCATAGGGATAACGCAGCTCAGAATCTGCAAGCAGTCTGTCCGATGTGGGCGTTCTCTTCAAAAACAGCTCATCACCGCAATATCACCTATCAGCTTTCCTTTAAAATATACAAGGTATCCGCCCATCATAGATTTATGACAATATCGCCTGCTTGAGAGAAACAGTCGCGGACATATTCATTAAACTCATTCATCATGATTATCTCTCCATATAAAACTCAACCTGCTCTCCAGGCGGTCCGTAACAGAAAGCCATGCCATTATCATCAGTAAGAAGGGCCATATATCGAATTGCACCAAGGCAGTGAGTTCCATCAGCATTAGTAAAAATCTCAAGCAGTTTGAAAAAACGGATGAGTTTGCAAAGTATGAAGCAGACTCTCCGTACAAGGAAAAGAAAGGCCTTCTTGGACAGTTAGGTTATCCTCTAATTATCGAAGTGAAAAACTTAAATTATAAATCTTCATCATTCAAATCATCAGTCCACACTGAAGTGACATTTTTACTTTTATTGCAAAAAACTTCATTTGACAAAATGTTAGCATATATGCTAACATAAAATTATGTACAGAAAGGTTACATTCTATAAAACTGTCGACGGTAAATGTCCCGTTGCAGAATTTATAGATTCTCAGCCAGCTAAAGTTGCTCAGAAAATCGCTTGGGTTCTTAAGGCTGTTCAGGAACTGGAAAAGGTTCCGAAAACTTACTTTAAGAAATAACTGATACGGATTTCTACGAAGTCAGAATTGAGATTAGTGGAAACATTTACAGACTATTGGGATTTTTTCATAAAGGAAATCTCGTGATTCTTACAAACGGATTTCAGAAGAAAACTCAAAAAACTCCTGCAAATGAAATAGAAACTTGCAGGGAACGAATGAAAGAATTCCTAAAACGAGGTACTACAAAATGAAAAATGAAACTTTTGATTTAGATGATTATATTTCTCAGCGAAAAGAAAAGGATTCTGATTTTGCATCGGGATTTGATACCGGTTACGAAGAATTTAAAATCGGAATGATGATAAAAGAAATGCGCCTTGAAAATGGAATGACACAGGAACAGCTCGCAGAAAAACTTGATACAAAGAAAAGTGTAATTTCAAGAATGGAAAATCATTCTGAAGATATAAGACTGTCGACCTTACAGAAAGTAGCCTCTGTATTTGGTAAGCAGCTTAGAATTGCGATGCTGTAAAATTTGACTTTATTTAAAAATGACGATACGCTTGAAATAATCTATAAATTATTTCAAGCGTATTCATATTTTTTTCCATCAAAACAAAACAGAAATTACATTAACTGTAACTTCTGACACAGATAAAGTTCCATCTTGTGCAGCTGTTTTGAAGTAGCAGCCCTCTCAAAAGGCGCACTTGTTGAAATTGAGGCCGTAGCGGTTGTAGAGTAGTTATAATGCGGATAATTATTATCCGCTTACAACCCATTATGAATTTTTAGAAAAAAACGCGTTTATTTTACTTCTTTCCCAGCTTTCCGAGAATCGGTTTTAATGAATCCCAGAGAATATCTTCACATTTCTGCATTTTATTATTTATATCTGATGCATCGTTTTTATTAATTTCAAGAATCTGAAAAGTAATGTTTTGCTCTATCTGTTTTGCCCATTCAGACAGGTGAAGGGCATAAGTTTTGGGATGACTTTCTGTAAAATGTTCAGCCAAACGAGAAAGAAGTTTTCTGGAACTTCCCACATACAAACATTTCTTTGACTCCATTTTTATATTCAGATTTTGATTATTAAAGCGCGGCAAAAAAACTGATTTGCTTTTTTTTATTTCATTTTTTATTTCATTATATTCTTTTTCACTGTATGGAAAATCAGTGTTACTCAAATAGAAAATATATATTCCGCAATCAGATTCGTGCACTGCTTTATATTTTTCTAATGAATCAAAAGTACCTTTGTCTTTAATAGAATCTAGAAAATCTTTTTGTATGTCTTCAAGAATTGAGATTTCTCTCTCTATTCCAGTTAAAATTTTCTCCTTCATAAAATTTCAAGCTTTATTTAATTAGAATTCTGGTGATAGTCTTCAATAGGAGCAGCATAACAATTGAAGAGTTGAATTACAATATCTTCATTTCCAATAGTTACTGACCTAAGACGTTTAGAACTGTCAGTAGAAAGCGCTATATTAGCATCATAATAACCTAAATATGGTTCAAAAACATAATTTGAATTATCAGTTTCAGTCTTTGATATTTCACCTATCGATTCCTCTTCTAGATTTACATTTCCATAAAGAACCCATGGAAGTTGAACTTCAGTTCCTTCTTCAAGATTTTTAAACTCAGGTAAACTGTTTAAAAAATCTGTAACTTCATCACACATCAAATATCGCGGATCAACACTGCTTAGGTTATGCTTAAAAATAATCGAATGTTTACTTGGTTCACTTGTAGGATTTGAATCATCACTTGCAGAATTTGCACAAGAGAAAAGCACAAAAGTCATCGCCAAAATAATTAAAATCTTCAAAATCTTATTCATTCGAATCTCCTAAATTATTTAAAAATTTTCACTGCTGGATGATTCTACATCATCACACTAAAATTCCTTTGGGACGCTTTCCTAAAAACTTTGGGAAAATTTCCCAAACAAAAACGGGACTTTTGGTGTATACTTGGCGCATGAGCAAAAGTGCTGCTTTTATATTGAAGCATGTTTTTAAAATTGAATTACTCATCATCTATGTGGCAATAATCAATTTTGGATTTTCCATTGCAGAACTCAGTGAATTTTATGCTTTTAACTGTTCCGTCGTTTCCAGTTCTCTATTTCCCACTCAGAAAGCGACAGTGAACCTGTTTTTTTTCTTATAACATCAATAATTTCTTTATAATCATTTTTATCATTTATGTCTTTTGTCCAGCATTTGCCTTTAATCCCTGCATTTTTAAGATTGATGCTGTCGATTGGAAGGTGCGGCGGTTCTTCAATAAAACCTACGCACCAATAATATTTGCACATCATATTCAGAAGTTTCTGACAGGTGCCGAAATTCAATCTATTTCCCAGTTCTATGCTTTTTTCCTGAAGATCTGCAATATTCTTGATATGCTCTTCTTCTGTTACTTTCCTTTTGCCATAAACTTTTGATAGCTTGTCTTCCAGAAATTCTTTTATGTTTTTTCTAAAATTACCTTTTGCTTTATCTGTAGTGTTTTTATTCCAAACTAAATTATGCTCTGTTGCGGCCTTCCACGAGAAAATAAAAAATTCAGTTTTAAGAAATTGCTCTTTTGAATTGCTCATTGATATAAAATCTCCTGTTGAAAAAATGCTTTCTGCAGAGAAAGTCCCTGCAGAAAAGTTAAATTGAAATGTACCTGTTAGAATGTGTGAATTGCACAAACGTATTTGTACTCATCCTTCTCACAAGTTTGAAACTGATTGTATTCTTTATCAGTAAAATAGAAGTATATTGCGAGGTTGTGATATTCATTACCATTATATCGACGTGTCGATGAAAAAAAGAACGGGCATACTGCTGAATATGGATTTTCTATATCTAATACTTTTAAGGCATTGCCAACTTCCGTAAGGCTAGCATTAAGCATTTTAAGTTCGTTATATGCTGGCAAATACCAGTTTGTTGTAAAGCCTTTTGCAGTGTAATCCCTGCAAAATTTAAATGCAGGGTACTTTGTTCCATCTCCATAATCACTTAACCTTGCAATTTCATCAGTGTTAGCCTTTCCATCATCCATATTTTTGGCATAATCATAATTATCATATGCAACTGCATCACTTAAACACCACTGTAGTCCCATGTGATTAGTACGTTCAGTAATTAATCCAACCCCAAGTGTTTTTGCTCCAAGCGTATCGTTTTCATCTCCGACATAGAAAATTACTGCAATGGCAGCTGCTTTCTGCTCGTCTGTTAATTCTTCAGTGTATGGACTGGCGCTTCCGTCAGTAAAAACTATATCACCTACGGCTTTTGTTTCTGTCGGTGTTTTTGAACCAATGTATGTCACCGGTGGTTCTGGTGTAACAGGCGTACTTGGCTCTGGTGTCGTCGTCGGGCTCGTGCAGCCTGTAAATGCAAGGCATGCGAAAACCGCACATAATGCGACTAAAAAAAGTTTAAAAGATTTTTTCATAAAAATTCTCCTGTTTTCAGTATTTTGACACCTTCATTCTAGCGCATCAGCTCTAAATTCCTTTGGGACGCTTTCCTAAAATTCTTGGGAAAATTTCCCAAACAAAAACGGGACTTTTAATGTATACTTGGCACATAAGCAAAAGTGTTGCTTTAACATTGAAGCATGTTTTTAAAATTGAATTACTCATCATCTATGTGGCAATAATCAATTTTGGATTTTCCATTTATTTTAAGACCTACTCAAACAAAAAGATTTCAGAACTGGATTCTCAGATGCTCAAAATTCAGCTGGAAGAAAACAGCGGTAATTTTAATCATGATGATTTGATAGAAAAACTCACTTACGATTACGCGCCTTTTACTTATTTTGACCAGGAATTAAAAACTGAACTTTCAGAGATTATTGAACTTCTGGAAACAAATCAGAGCACAATTGAGCCGATAATCACTTTTCAAAACAACATGCACCAGACGCAGAACCGCCTGAACCTTGGCTACGATACGCTTTTGTACTGCTCTCTCATCCTCATTATGATTGCAGTTTTTCTGATTGTAGAAAAATCATTTAAAAACAGAATAGACCTTCACCGCCTTAAAGTGATGAGCGAAGAACAGTCTAAAATCAGCCGCAACCTTCACGACGGTGTTGCTCAGGATCTTGCGGCGCTTAAGCTTTATCTTGAAAAAGAGGATCTTTCCAAATCAAAGTTTTATGCCCAGCAGGCTTTTAACGAAGTGCGCTATATGATTGGAACCACTCACCTGAACCTGAACGAAAGCTTTGAAGAAATTGTAAAAAAACTGGCGGCAACGCTTGAAGCAAACTACAACATTTCAACAAAGGTCTACATCGGTTCAACAAAAATTCAGCATTTAAGCGAAAATGTTCAGATTGAACTTATCCGAATTCTGCAGGAAGCTCTTTCCAACATCAGCCGCCATGCAAACGCGAGCAATGTGGAAATCCGTTTTGTAGACGGCATCGACGACTTCCGCTTTATTATAAAAGATGACGGCAAGGGATTTTCGGAAGAAGAAGTTGAACTTAAAAACAAGCAGAGTGCAAAAAAACATTACGGCGTTTCTAACATAAAAGAGCGTGTGGAACTTTTGGGCGGCACTGCCAATTTTATAAGCGAGGGAGGAACAACAATTGCAATCACAATTAAAGATTCTGTTCGTTGATGATCATGTGGGCTTACGAGACGGCATGACTCAGATGCTTAAAAATAAAGATTCCTCTTTTGATTTTGTGTGTGCAAGTGATTATGAAAGCGCACTGGAAACCTTAAAGGAAAATCGCGGCATCAAAATTGTCATTCTTGATTTGAACCTGGACGGCAGAAGCGGACTTGAACTAATTCCCGAACTCAAAAAGCTTTCTCCCGACATTTCAATTTTGATTTGCACCATGTTCAATGATGTGATTCATGTTGAAAATTCACTCTTGAACGGAGTTCAGGGCTACATTACAAAAGACGCAACAATTGATGAACTTGCATCTGCAATCACAACTGTTGCAAACGGCAATTCATATTTTAATAAAGCTGCAACTGAACTGATGCAGTCGCTTCTTGCAAAACATGGGCGCGAACACGACATCACAAATGATTTGAGCTACCTTTTTGATAACTACAAATCACTTTCCAAAAAAGAGCGTGAAGTTTTTATTCTTCTTTCGCAGGATATGCACGTCGCAGACATTGCCAAAAAGCTCGGCAAATCAGAAAAAACTGTCATCAATCAGCGAACCGAAGTCTATTCAAAACTCGATATTAAAGACAGACACGACCTTCTTGAAAAAGCAAAACTTCTGGGGCTTATTGTATGAGCGGCAACTTAATAAACAGCAGGTTGCTGTACAAAAACTGGACACCGCGCAGAATAATTTTTACAGTTCTCTTTACCGCCGTTTCAATCGGAATAAATTATCTCGGTTCTTTTCTGGCGGGATTGATTGCATTTCCTCTTTATCTAGATTCAGTAATGACTATTGCGGTAACTGCTTTGTGCGGACTTGTACCGGGCTTAATCTGCGCCTTTGGTTCAAATCTGCTTTTGTTCATTTTTGCACACACGGGAATCTTCTTTTCTGCATGTCATCTTTCTACCGCTTTAATTGCCTGGCTGATTTTCCACTCAGAAAGAAAAAATCATCCTAACGAAAAACTGCTTTCTTCAGACAGCTTTATGTGGGCTGGATTTTTAGCCGCAATCAGCAATTCAATTATCGGCGACACAATTTCAACTTTTGTTTACGGCGCAAACACTTCAATTCCGCAGGTTGATAACGCCGTTCAGGGAATCTACGTCGTAATCAGAAGCCTGCCGGTTGCAGCATACATAGGCGGCACAATCACAAACTTTGTAGATAAACTTGTATGTGCTACGATTTGCCTTTTTATTTACCGCTTCGTTAAGAAAGTTTTTTCGGACTTACCATCATTCTAAAACATAACAGATTAGTTTTCCTCTGTCGCAGTAACTTTATTCCAGAAGCCCTCTTTGTTATGCTAAAATGTTTGCCAAGAGGACACTGGCTTACAAAAGATGCGAATGTCTTCTTTACAGGAGCGGTTGAAGTTACGCCGGTTTCCGTAAGACCCATGCCATGTATGAAATGAAGTCAATATCATCATCTTCTTTCTTTGCCTGAGGAATATATTCGGTATTATTGCAGATTGATTCACTGAAATCATTAATCGGCTGGACAGCACCGTTTCTTCCGCTGTGTTCCAGAAATCCGTGCTCAATAAGAAATTCAATTTCTTTTTTCCAGCTGATAATAGACATAACCGGCACATCAAGTTCACTAGAAATGTTTTTGAAGGTGATGCTGTCTTCACATTCAAATAGCGTTCGCAGGCAAGACAGAGAATCCAGATCTGTGTCTGATTGAGATTGTAGAGAGTCTTCAAATTATCCATAGCTGCGCTATAAGCTTTTGTTTTTTTTATTTTAAGCTTTGAATCGTTTAAACTTTGATATACAGCACTCATTGACTTGGAAATGTTCCATCTAATCTTCTTTTCTTTCAACTGTTCTTCCATTAGTCACCTCTTCTATTACACCTATATTTATACTCAACTAAACTATCATTTTGTGATAGCATCTGCGCTTTTTGCACAGATTTCTATAAATTTCCAATCGCCAGGCGGAGCGTAGCGACGCATAGAGAAGTAATTTTTTACTGTTCATTTTTTAGAGAACTTGTAAATACATTCCACATTTTATAAACTATATTATTCAAAATATTGTGAAAAAAGCCGCCGCAAGAGATTTTCCAATCAAGTTGGATAATGACAAAAACAAGCAAGATTAGCAAAGACATTTTAATAAGGAAACAAAAACATGGTTCAAATCAGAAAGGCAACGGATGCGGACATCGACGCACTGATAAAATCCAGATGCCGGACGATGCGTGAAGTCTGTAGCATCGGTGAGAATTACGAATTTTCCGCCGAGTTCATGGAAAGCACAAGGGAATATTTTCTGCGCGGAGACGGAACTACCGTAATCGCAACTGATGATTCTGCCGAGCCGCCGAAAATTGCCGGAAATGCGACACTCTGCTACACAAACTTGATGCCGACATTTTCTCACCCAGGCGGAAAACGCGCGCATCTGATGAACGTGCATGTTGAAAAGGAATTCCGCCGCAAGGGAATCGCCCGCAGAATGATTGAGCTTCTTGTTGACGAATCAAAAGAACGCGGCGTTACAGAAAATCAGCCTGGACGCAACCGATGACGGCCGAAAACTCTACGAGGCAATGGGCTGGCACAAAAACAGCGAGGCGATGGTGAAGGATTTATAGAAGCAAACAATCCTAACTGTGAGGCTCAAGCAGCCAGTCAATTATATTCTTATGGATAATTCCGTCCTGCGAAAAATCAAATTTATCAGCTGAAAGAACATACTTCGGGAAGTTGTCTTTTACGTTTTTATATGCGCCGAATTCACGCTCAACAGTCGCCTCATCGGCAAGAAGATAGCATACCTGAAAGTAAAGCTTTTCATTTCCTTTTTGCGCGACAAAATCAACCTCGGCATTTTTCAGAGCGCCTATGTAGACTTCATATCCGCGGCATTTAAGTTCATTGTAAACTATATTTTCAAGACTTGCGCCGATGTCGATTTTTACGGAATGAATTCTTGCAAGGCTCACGTCCGCCAGATAATATTTGTCAAATGTTGAAAGAACTTTTTTTCCCTGAATATCATATCTTGAAACTTTGTCCGCAATGCAAGAGCTGCAAATAAACAAAAGATAATTGTAAAGAGATTCCTTTGAGCATTCCCGGTTCTCAGATTTCAGAAAATTTGCAATCGACTTTCCGGAAAAAATCTGCGACATATTAATAGAAAGATAATCAATAATCTTGCTCAGTAATGCCACATTTTGAATTTTATAGCGGGAAATAATATCCTTCAATACAATAGAATCATACAAATCAGAAAGAAAAACCTTGAGCTCATCGTCGCTGTGCAAGGAAAAACGCTGCGGCATACCGCCCCAACGGATGTAATCCATAAGAGCATTTTCATCCGCTTTTTCTATTCCCTGAATTTCAAGGCTTTCCGCAAAAGTGAACGGCAGAATTTTAAATGAAACATAGCGTCCGGAAAGCAGCGTCGCCAGCTCGCCGGACATAAGATTTGCATTTGAGCCTGTGATGAAAATGCTCGTATTCAAAAGCCTGAAAGAATTGACTGCCTTTTCAAAGTTCGCGACATTCTGAATTTCATCAAAAAAAAGATAATATTTCTTCTCATCAGTCATCAGGTTCTTCACATATTCAAAAAGCGAAATTTCGTCTTTTAATGAAGCAAAGTTCAGGTCCTCAAAATTGATGAAGATTTTATGCAAGTCGTCCGCTTTAATTTCATCTGCAATCTGCCTTAAAATAACAGATTTTCCGCAACGGCGGATTCCAATCAGCACTTTGACAAGTTCGTTTTCATAAAAAGGCCGGATTTTTTTGAGCCAGTTTTCTCTTATTACCATACTGTTATAATAGACCAAACTAACAAAAAACACAACTTGTACGGTTCAAACGTACTAAATTGATAAAAATATGATTTTGTTCGCTATAGAAGGACTAAAATGTAAGTTATTATCAGATAAAACCTGACTGGCTTTTTGAAACATGGAAACAAAATGTTCTTGAAATGAGCAGAATGTTGAACTGGCCATTTTAAGCATTCATCAACGCATCCACTTCCTCATCCGTCAAATCGCGGTATTCGCCGGCGGCAAGGGTTTCGTCCAGCTTAAGCGGACCGATTGAAATTCGCTTTAAATAAGCAACTTCGTTTTGCTCAGCCATAAACATTCTTTTTACCTGATGGAATTTTCCTTCACTTATAGAAAGAACACATTCGGTTTCTGATTTCCAGTGGATTTCCGCAGGTTTTGCCAAGAATCCAAGCTCGTTTCCTTCCGGCGGAATTTCAATTCCATTCTTAAAATCCTGAAAGATTTTTTCCTGCCTTTCAGCCGTCTCAGGATTTTTTATGCGCACGAAGTATGTCTTTGGCAAATGCGTTTTAGGGCTTGTGATTCTGTGGGTAAGCGCGCCGTCCGTCGTAAAAAGCAAGAGCCCTTCTGTATCAATATCAAGGCGTCCCACAAGGTGCAGGTTCTCTTCAAGATACGGAGTATGGAAACGGTCGTCCAAAAGGTCAAAAACCGTCTGATGAAGTCCATCCTTGTTCGCGCTCACAAAGTTTCCAGGCTTGTTCATCATAAGATAAAAATTCTTTCTAAGAGTCAAAGTTTCTCCGTCAATTTTTATCTCGTCTTTGTCAGGATTTACGGAAAAACCAGGATCAAGGATTCGGTTTCCGTTCACAAAAACTTCTGATGAATACAGGATTTTCCGTATTGCCTTGCGGCTTCCAAAGCCCTCGTGCGAAAGAATTTTATCTAGTCTTGAAAAACTCATTTTTTACCCAGCCTGCTATTTTTCCAGTTCCGCAAAAAATTCAGAAACTAACGCCTGTCAAGCGGAACATACTTTCGTTCCTCACATACATTCTTGTAAGCAGGACGATAAATTCTTCCGCCGGCAACAAGTTCTTCAATTCTGTGCGCAGACCAGCCGGCAATTCGGCTTATGGCAAAAATCGGAGTATACAGCTCACGCGGAATATTCAGCATTGTATACACAAAACCCGAATACAAGTCTACGTTCGCGCAAATCTGCTTGTCTGAATGATGAACTTCCATAATGATTTCAGGAGCAATCTCTTCCACCATTCTGTAAAGGTTGTATTCTTCCATGCAGTTTTTTTCTTCCGCAAGTTTTCTTGCCTTTTCGCGCAGGAGCAAGGCGCGCGGATCGCTGATTGTATAAACCGCATGTCCCATTCCGTAGATTTTTCCGCTGTAGTCAAAGGCTTCTTTTTTCGCAATTTTATAAAGATATCCGCGGACTTCTTTTTCATTCGACCAGTCTTTACGTTGGCCTTGATTTCATCCATCATTTCAACAACACGGATGTTCGCGCCGCCATGACGTCGACCTTTCAGAGAACCGACAGCCGCCGCAATCGCGGAATAAGTATCTGTGTCCGCAGAAGAAACAACATGAACTGTCAAAGATGAGTTATTTCCGCCGCCGTGCTCCGCGTGAAGAATAAGCGCAAGGTCAAGGATTTCCGCCTCAAGCTTTGTATACTGACAATCCGGACGAATCAGGTGCAGGAAATTTTCAGCGGTCGAAAGCTCAGGAAGCGGATTGTGAATATACATCGATTTATTTTCATAGTAACGCCGCCTCGCCTGATAGCCGTATGCGGCAAGCGTAGAAAAACGGGAGATAAGCTCAATGCACTGACGAAGATTATTTTCAATAGAACGGTCTTCCGGGTTCTCATCATACGAATAAGAGGCGAGCACTCCACGCGCAAGTTTATTCATAATATCCTGGGAAGGCGCTTTCATAATCATGTCTTCCGTAAAATTAGGCGGAAGAGTCCGGCTTTCACCTATAAATGCGCGGAATTCGGCAAGCTCCGCTTTATTAGGAAGCTCTCCGAACAAAAGGAGATAAGCGCACTGCTCGTAGCAATAATCATCATTTGCCTCCGCATCGCGGATTAAATCAACAACATCGTATCCGCGGTAAAGCAAACGCCCCGGAACAGGAATTTTTTCCTTATTCGCGCCGACTTCATAACCAACAACATCGCCAATCCGGGTAAGACCTACAAGGACTCCAGTTCCATTTGCATTGCGGAGTCCCCGCTTTACATCGTATTTCTGATAAAGATCAGGATTGATAGGGTCATTACGTTCGGCAAGTATCGAAAGTTTTTCTATAAAATTCTTGTGTTTTAAATCTGCCATACTTGCTTGCCCCCATTAAGAAATCGCATAAAATGTATATTTATTCATTGTAATTTTGTGTATCTTTATAATTATACAAATTTCTTGACCTGCTTACAATACTAACAAAAAAAATAGTTGCAAAAAGAAATATTCAACCGCAAAATCCGGGCGTGGAAATCAACTTTTTTGCTCTATTGTAAAAAATCCGGTCTCTGTCTTCCAGTTAAAAATCTGATTCTGAACCGCGCTTTCAAGCAAATCTATAAGTTTCTGCAAATCGGGAACGCCCAGGGATTTCAGCATCGCCCTGCCGTAGGCGGATGACTCGGTGTTGAACCATTTCCTGATTTCTTTCTGGGAAATTCTTCTTTTTTCATTTACAATCTGCGTCGCGCTAAGGACTTTAAAACCTGACTTACGGAAAGTTTCAGCAATGTACTGGGTATTCCAGCAGAAAAACGGATTTGTCCTGTCGGTAAAAAATTCCGTCTCGGCCTTTTCCATTTTTTCCAGAACATCCGAATACAAGCCGGCCGTTGAATCCGTCAGAATCTGATTTTTTATAAGCTGACTTATGTGCTGGCCGCCGGAAGGAATTTTTTTGAGACACAACAATCTTCCAGCCTTCGGCAAACGGAGTTTCATTCAGCGGAATATTTTCTATCTCATCGTTTTCCTTTTCAATGCCGGCATTAAAATCCGAGTCATAGTTCGTTCCGTCAAAGACTTCTTTTTCAAGTTGATTTTCAGATTCATTCTGGTCTGTAAAAACCTTTCCTTTCCGCTTCTGCGGATTCAGCATTTCAAAAATCGCCTTTGCAAGAGCATCAACAGATTCAACGCTGACAAAAGGATCTCGGAAGAAAATTCTGTCAAAGACAGTTCCGTTGTACTGAAATTTCAGCATCAGATTTTTAAAATTTTCAGATGACATAAAATCTGGCGAGCTCGTTTCGGGCCTGTACTGAAGAAGCGGCTTGTCCAAATCTCCTAAAGTCCGCGAGTACTGCTCCAGAATCTGGCAGCCTTTTTCCGTGCGGCACAAGCCGCAGGTAACTCCCTCCGGTGTTTTTCGCGCGACTTCCCACAAAAGAAGACCGTCATCCGCATTCCAGACAAGACAGCGGTAATGGCGCAGAAGATTTGCCATTTCAATCATAGTGTCCCGGATGTTCAAAAGCACTTCCGCCCGGTTAGAATCAAGGCGGTTCTTCCACTGCCGGTCGGCCTTGTCAAGGGCAGACTCGCGGATTCCGTCCACAGGACTGAAGGTAAGATTTTCTCCTTCTCCTGAATTTTTAAAATGTTCGGCAATCCACCATTCACTTATCGGATTTACACCGAATTCTGATTTTGTTTCTTTCGCCTTATTAATTTCTTCCAATATATTCTTGCTTCCGGTCTGCGCCGGAACATCCTGCGGCTGCTGCTGTTTTTCCAGAATCGCCGCAATCTGAAGCTCACGGCGGCTTAGGACATCGCCGCGGATTTCCTTTTCATAGCCCTGCGTGCTTGGAGTGTAGAAAACCCTTCCCATAAGGGTATCAGGAAGATACTGCTGGGCAACCCAGTGGTCCCGGTAGGCGTGCGGATACAAATATCCTGAGCCATGCCCGAATCCTTCCGAATCCCGGTTTGAATCTTTTAGATGATTCGGGACTTCAGCATTTTCTTTTTCAACAGCCGAAAGCGCGTCAAAAAACGCCATGCTTGAATTTGACTTGGGCGCGGTCGCAAGATACAGCGCCGCATGCGCCAGAAAATAACGCCCCTCTGGAAGCCCGACCCGGTCAAAAGCGGCGGCGCAGCTTTCCACAATCTCAACTGCCCTAGGATCGGCAAGCCCTGTGTCCTCGCAGGCTGAAATCAACATTCTTCTGAAAATAAAATGCGGATCTTCCCCTGCGCTGACCATTCTGGCAAGCCAGTAACAGGCGGCATCAGGATCGCGGCCCCGCAAGGATTTTATGAACGCGCTGATTATGTCGTAGTGATAATCTCCGTCCCGGTCGTAGAGCACAACTTTTTTTTTGAATCGACTCTTCCGCCGCTTCTTTTGAGATATAAATCGTCGAGCCGTAAGCCGGAACAGGAACATCAGCATCCGGACTCCATTTTTCAGGAGTCGTCTCAACGGCAAGCTCAAGCGCATTCAGCAGGGAACGGCAGTCGCCGCCGGCGGTTTCAACAAGATGCTCCAGCGCGCCTTTTTCAAAAACAACTTTCCAGCGGCCGTAGCCTCTTTCCTTGTCTTCCAGGGCCATCTGCGCCGCTTTCATCAAATCGTCGCTGGTAAGCGGCTTTAACTGAAAAACGCGCGAACGGCTCACAAGCGCGCGGTTCACTTCAAAAACGGATTTTCAGTTGTCGCCCCGATAAGAATAATCGTTCCGTTTTCAACCCAGGGCAAAAGCGCGTCCTGCTGGCTCTTGTTCCAGCGGTGGACTTCGTCAACAAACAGAATTGTCCTGCGGCTGTAAAGATTGTAATAATCTTCAGCCTGCTTTATTGAATTGCGGATATCCGCGACTCCGGTAAGGACTGCGTTCAGCGTAATAAAATTCGACTTGGTGTGATTTGCAATGACCCGCGCCAAAGTTGTTTTTCCAGTTCCCGGAGGTCCGTAAAAAATAACGGAAGTCAGCTGGTCCGCGGCTATCGCCCTGCGCAAAAGCCTTCCCTTTCCTACAATGTGGTCCTGACCGATGTATTCATCCAGATTCCTGGGGCGCATCCGCGAAGCAAGCGGCTCGCGCAAGCCCCGCGACATACTGAAAAGCGATTCATTTTCCATACAATACTCAATTTTTTTCTGATTAGCCCAAATATCGAGTTTTTTTCCGGCAGCCCGTTCAATTTTTATGCTGAATTTATAAAACCCGACTTTTGAATTAATTATATCACATTATCGTTTTTATGATACAATAAGGTTATGAATAAAAAATGGTTTGAAGTAATCGATTTTTACAGGCTTTCAGGAATCGTCCTTATCTGGATTTCCGCATGGATTTTTATGATTCCGTGGAAAACCGACATAACGTTGCCTTATTTTGACAACGTATGGGGAACTTTATTTGCCTTCTTTGGCGCGGCGGCTGAAAAAAACGTAAAAATCCAACAGATTCCCGATCTTCTAAGCGGTTTATTTTCACTTGGATTGATTTTTATTCTTCATTTAAAGGGAATTTTAAGCATAACCTACAGAAACAGGCTCTCTGAAGAAGACCGGAAGAAACACAAGCTTCTGATTGTCTGCATGAATATTCTGAGCATAATCGTGCACACACTGTTTTTTGCAATGCTGATAAAAATATTTCTTTTTCCCGACAAAGGCAATTCCACCGCAATAGCCAGGCTGCAGCAGAATTTTTCAGTCACGGTTCTTTCCGCGGTATGCATAACCGGAATGATTCTAGGAGGAACGGCAATCTCCAAAATCCTCATTATTATTTTTTCGCTCACAGCAATTTTTTTCAACGTAACTTTTGTAAGCAGCACAATGGGATTATGGGGATTCATAGCAATTATTTTTGCGGCAAGCGGTTTTTACCTTGAATTCTGCATAGACGGATTCAAAAAAGAAAATATCATGATTGACCTTGCCTGCATTTCAGGAAAATACGAAAAACTTGAGCTTAAGGCAAAAGATGAAATTTCAATAATTTCCAGAAATAAAAATTTCTGCAAAACAAAAAAGTAGCCATCCATGGCCCTCCGCCAGCGCGGAGTTTTTTAAGGAAAAAAGAATGACAAAAACAAAGGCGATAATCTTAAGCTCAATTCTGGGAATCCTGTTTTTTTCAATGCCGGCAATCGTTCTGGTAAAAGCCGTACGGATAAACAGCGGCTACAAGGGACTTGTATGGGGACAAACCGAATATCAGGTTAAAGAATGGATAAAGAAGAACAACAACAATATAATCTGGACAAAATGTCCGTTCAGCCATTACGGAGTTTCATGCACAAGACTAGCGTGGAAACAGGGCGGGCAGTCGCCTTTTGAATACATTGAATTTCAGTTCAAGAACGGAAAGCTTGCCGCGGTCATTGAAACCGGACACGAAAAACCCTTTTCACCGGAAATTCTTTACTCCTACGGACGCTCGGAAAACGGAACTGACCTTGCTGTTGAAATCTACAAAAACAAAGGCGAAAGATTTCGGCTGCGCGACTACGTAAATTACTATGCCCCTGCGCAAAAATTCAACGGAACAAAAAAAAGATATGCAGTAGAAATTCTATTCAAAAAAAATCTTTCGGATTCAACCGCGCCGGAAGAAAAACTTTTTTACCTGCTTACAGCCGGATATTATTCGCCTGACTATTACGAAGAAGCCAGAAATCACAACGAGAACTTCCCTTCGCACAGATTTCTGTCAAAATAATTTATGAAAAATGCCACTGGAGCAAATTCAGCAAAAATGAAAAGATTTTCCGCTTTTATTTCTTTCACCTGTCTTTTACTATTTTTTTCCTGCAAGACAACAGATTCGATAAAAGAACCAGTTGAAGAAACCGGAGCCTTTTCCGGAACAGACTCTTTTTACGCCGGAAAAAACTATTTTATCGCAGAAATAAATCTTTCTTCCCCAGACCTGGAAATAAAAACATTCCCTAAGAAAGACGGATTTTCAAAGCCTGTTTCCGTAAAAAAATTCGCAGAAGAAAACAACTGCTTCGCCGCAATCAACGCAAATCCTTTTGTAACCAGCTCAAAGCTGAATCCTTTCTTTTCAGAACGCAAGCCTGTCGGAATTTACATAGATGACTTCACGGAATTTTCCGCTCCGCAAAAAAAATATGCGGCGCTTGCGTTCTTTAAGGAAGAAACCGGCTATTCTGCAAAAATTTTTGACTCACAGGATGAACTTCTTTTAGAAAAACAGAAAAATCCAAAATTCGCGGCGGGCGGATTCTGGACAATACTGCGCGGCGAAAAAATATATCCCTTCAGGAACATAAAAGACTTGCGTTCTGCGGCAGGAATTTCCAAAGACGGAAGAAAGCTCTACCTTTTCTGCGGAAAGAAACTTTCTTACGAAGACACCGCCAGAATTTTAAAGGAAAAAAACGTCTTCTGCGCGCTTCAATTTGACGGCGGGCCTTCCAGCCAGCTTTATTTCCACGGAAAAAACAGGCAGCGCTCAGCAAAAAAACAGCTTCCTTCTGTGATACTTGGATTTTCACATATTCAGACAAATAAAATTGACGAATAATTTGATATAAACTAATATTAAGGTCATGAGTTTTTCTATCACAACAAACCAGCAGATTAACGAGTATTACAATAAATATCGTGAAAACGAAATAATATTCTCAAAAGATATAATGCGGTTCCTGCGCCTTGACCCAAGACAGATTTATGTAAAATGCGCAGGTTCACAGTGGCCTTGCATAATAAATTCAACTTCATTCCAGCAGGCAAAAATTATAATAGGAACAAACGGCGGCGCTTTTCAGCAGATAACAAGAAAAGACGCTCCGCCGGTGAACCTAAGGTTCTGCTTTATTGAGTCCGACAACCAGCCGCTGATTTTCTTTGTAACTTGCCGCGTTACGGATGTAACTCCATACATGAATTCAAAGGAACTTGCGATTTTAACCCTATCGTTTACGCAAAGACCGCCGGATGACCTTATCTATAAAATCGGCTCGCTAATAGATGCGAACCAGGGTTTTATCTACAGAAAAGAAGAACGCATTGTTTTAAATGAAGACACAAAAAGGCTTCTGGGAATCAACAAGAAGGAATCGATTGTCTACATCCAGTCTGTTCCGCGCCGCTGCATTCTCTGGAATCTTTCGTTCACCGGCGCAAAAATTATTGTTCTGGGAGTTCCTAAATTCCTGGAAAACAAGGACTGCATAATAAGGCTGCTTTTTCAGATCCTACGGAAATCATCGACGTAAAGGGAACAATCGTTTCTGTAAAGACAGTTGAAGGCCGCCAGGACCTTGTTGAGGCCGGAATAAAATTTGACGAAAACCAGGTTCCGCTTGCATACAAAATGCGAATCAACGACTTCCTTTCAAACAGAAGAAAAAAATTCCTTGATGTCGCGGCAAAATCCGCAGGTCATAGCAACGACGGAAAAGAAAAAAAGCCGGAAACTGAAGAAAAAAATCAGGCTCCGCAAAAAAAATCAGATTAATGTCACTTTAAACTAAGATAATTAAAAAACTTTATAGGAAAAACAAATGGACCACACAAATCCGCTGGAAACTGTTTATTTTGTAAATCTGCCGGAAAACTACAATTTTTCAAATGCCGCGATGAAAATCGATTCAACCGTTCCGCTTCCTGTTCAGAAAAAAATGCAGGGCGACCCGGACGATTACGACATGAACGATATTTCTCCGGAACAAGTTCTTGCAGGAATCCTTACAGTACTGGCATACGACCGCAAGAACGAACACAAAGACTATTACCGCTCGATTATTTTAAAAGCGCGTCCAAACATAAAAAAGGAGCTCTCTGAAGCCGCGATTCTTAAAGCTAAAAACGAAGACTGGGATTTAGCGGAAGAGCTTTTCCTTTCTTTAAGGGGAATCGACCCGGACGACAAGGCAATCACGCTGAACTTCGCGCTTTTCCTGGATCAGCGCGCAGAAAGCTACCGCCGCTCGGAACTGAATGACGATGCGGATGCCTGCGACAACGAAGCAGAAGGTTACTACAAGGACGCGATGGATGCCGACCCGCCGATTCCCGACGCTTTTTTCAATGCAGGATTTTTTTACCTAAAATCGCATGATTTTAAAAATGCAAAAGAATGTTTTGAAAATTACTCTGCCCTTGTATGCGACACAAGCGATGAAGAGCTTGGAGAAAACGGACTTTACAAAAAAGAGCGGGCGCAGGAAATCCTGAACAGAATCAACAGCGAAAACATGGATAACGATGCTTTTTCACAGGCTTACAAACTGATTCAGTCCGGACAGGAAGAAAAAGGCCTTGAAAAAATCCGAAAATTCATAGAATCAAACCCGAAAGTATGGAACGCATGGTTTTTGCTCGGCTGGGGCTTAAGAAAACTCGGACGCTACGACGATGCCCTTACCGCTTTTAACCAGGCGATTACATTTGGCGGCGATAAAAATTCCGACACCTACAACGAAATGGCAATCTGCCAGCTTGAGCTGAACAATATAAAGGAAGCAAAAAATTCCCTGATAAACGCATTCAGGATTTCACCGGAAGACACAAAAGTAATCTCGAACCTTGGCTATGTCTGCCTGAAAGAAGGCAACAAAGCCGAAGCCCAAAAATATTTTACGGCAGTCCTGGAATTTGACCCGAACGACAAGATTGCCGCCAGCGAGCTTGCAAAACTGGAACGGCAAACCGACTAAAAAGGAATTCTTAAGGCATCACCTGTTGTGATGCCATTTTTTTTGAACCAGCCCTTAGGAACTTCCAGCGCATAACGCACATAACCGGAACTTTCAACATCCGCAAGGCTGAACGGCTGCATATCCAAAATGTCCTTTATCTTTCCATCTTTGGTGATATAGGCAATAGACAGCGGACACGGAGTATTTTTCATCCAGAAATTAAGAATCTGGTCGTGCTCAAAAACAAAAAGCATTCCTGTTCCTTCCGGAATATTTTTTCGTTCCATAAATCCACGGTTGCGGTCTTCCGGCTCCACGGCGATTTCCGCCAGAACAGAAACTTCCGTTCCATCCGCCTTCAGGATTGTCAGATTCCGCTTTTCAAGCTTTGACCAGCAGCCAGTGGCCAGAAAAAGAACAACAAATGCGCTCAAAAAAACAGACAGTTTTCTAAAATAATAAAATTTCTTCATAGTAAGATTCCTATCAAAGTCCCTCCAGAAACATTTCCCTCGTGATTTCCGTTCCATCCGGTCCAACCAGAGATTTTTTCTGAAGCGACTCAAATGTTTTTCTATCAACATATTTCAAGGTCAACGGACGTTCCAGGCTCATAGTCACATTTTCTCCGTTCCAGACTGATTTTTCAGGAGAAACGGAATCCGGCGCGCCATATTTTTTGCACAGAGAATCAAAAATACTGAAGTGATCCATTTTTTCACGGTTAACGTTTATCGTGATTATATAGAGCCTGTCGTTGTAAAACTGAAACCAGCAGCGTTCCAGAAACGAAAAGCCTGCAAAAGCCGTAGCATCGGTTTCTATAAGAACGCGATTTTCACCGGGAAGCAGAGAAACATCCCTGTCGCCATGGTAGCCAAAATCAGAATTATCCTTTAAGGCCTTTTTTACCTGCTCCACGGACATTCCAAGCGCCACACCGCCGTAGCCATCAGCGACTTTTTTTTCAGCAAAAAGAGAATTTAAGAAAAACAAGGCCAAAGCGGCAAAAAGAATTTTTTTCATAAAACTTATTTTGCTTTTCCCGACAGCTGCTTGTCCTCTATTTTGCGGTAAAAAGCAGCGACTTTCAGAAGCTCCGCGCAGTCCGGCACAACAATCTTATTGTCAACAAAACGAACGCAGCGCTCCTGCCTTAGCTGAAAGTTTGCCTTGTTGTGCTGCTCCAACGGAATTGAGCACATATTCGCAAGGTCGTCGGAAGTTATATCAGGCTCAAACACTCCGGAAGATTTTCTTGCTTTTTCAGCCTGAAGCGCAAGCATGTCTATCATTTTATGAATAGGATTCACAAGGCACGCATTATCAAGCTGGCGGTAAGAAGTCCACAGGCGCTCCGCAAGAGTAGTCGTAAGCCGGGAAATCAGCTGAGGCTGCGTTGAAACCATCATATCAAAGTTGTCCTTGTTAAGAACAATCAATTTGCAGGTTTCATGGGCTATCGCGCTGGCAGAACGGAGCTTGTTTTCAAGAAGCGCCATTTCACCGAACATATCGCCAGGCTTAAGAACCGCAAGAACAACTTCATTTCCGTTTATTACTTTTGAAATGCGGACCTGTCCGGACTGAATAACAAACATATCTGCGCCGGACTGACTTTCGGAAAAAATCATCCTGTCTTTCTCGTAAACCCTGACACCTTCAGCCGGCGGTTCAAAAGTGCGCAGCCTTGATTTTGTGCTAAGAAGCCTGAACGCGCCCTGGGCTTCCGAAATATGCGCTCCGTTCCGGTTCTCTTTCATGTACTGGTAATAGGCAAAAATCGCAATGTCGTAAGCCCTGATTTTTTCATAATATTTTGCAACTTCATAAATGTGCTCGGAAGTCTCAACAGTCACTGACTTATTTGAAAAATTCGTAAGCTGCTCGTTCATTGTGCGCATCCGGTTTGCAAAAGTGCGTATGATTTTAAGCGCAATCGGCGTATTTTTTTCAATAAGCTCAGAATACTGGTCTTTGCGTACAGAAATGCACTTGACATCCGTTACGGAAATAGCGCTTTCTATCTGAGAATGACCGGACATACATGGAATTACGCCGACAAAGTCTCCCGGACCAAGATTTTTTACAGAAAGGCCTTTTACATCATTTTGTTTAAAACAACGAACATTTCCGCTTTGAATGATATAAAAATGGTCATTATTTTCTTTTCCTTCAACAAAAAGATATGAATTTTGCCTAAAATTTACGAATGACAACTGTAACATTCCATACCACCTTGGACACTAGCATTTAAAGTATAATAGCCATATTTTTTATTTGTCAACGAAGATTATTTCTGGCTGCAAACAAAATCCGGTTTTCGCCTTAACTTCTTTAACGGTGAATTCAACAAGTGCCTTTACGTCTTTTTGCGTCGCGCCGCCCAAATTTATTATAAAATTTCCATGGAAAGGCGCAATCTGCGCCATTCCAATCTGTTTTCCGCGCAAACCGCACTCATCGATTATTTTGCCGCTCGGCGCGCCAAATCCGCGGTTATTCCTAAAAACGCTGCCTGCGCTTGGAAAATCAAAGTGTCCTTTGGATTTCCGCTCCTCAATGTATTTTTTGTTTTCAGTTTTTATCTCTTCCTTTGACCTTATATTTTTTCTAAGCCTGAACGAAGCCGAAAGAACCAGCATTTTTCCGTTCTGAAACGGAGATACTTTATAATCCCATTCAGCCGGAGAAAAAACCTTGCGGTGCTCGGTAAAGTTTTCCAAATCAATATAGCGCGCCTCCACAAAAAGCTCACAGATTGAAAGGTCAAAGCAGCGCGCGTTCATAAAAAGGGCGCCTCCAACAGTTCCTGGAAGCCCCGCAAACTTTTCCGCTCCGGAAAAGCCGTTTTCTGTACAGAAATTAACGAACGAAGACATCGTCGCGCCGGCTTCCGCGGAAACAACAACATCATCATCTTTTACAGAGGAAATTTTCAATGCATTTATTTTCAGAAGGGAAACAACCGCCCCCTCGAATCCGGAGTCGCAGAAAACAACATTTGAACCGCCGCCAAGAATAAAACAGCTTATCTTTTCTGATTCAAGGGCAGCAAGAAGAACCATAAGCGAATCGGTATTTTCCGGCTCAAAAAAAACAGGAACCGCGCCGCCGATTTTAAAAGTCGTATGCCTTGCCATCGGCTCGTCCAGCAGAACCGAACCGCTGAATTCCCCGGAAGAAATAATTTTTTGCGCAAAAGATTTGTAATCTCTCATAAAAAATAGTATATAGAAAAAAACAAATAGTTTATAGGGCGAATTGAAACATGATGTCTTTTTCATTAAGATTATCTGAACAATGCAGGACTTTCTGCCCGCAAAAAAAAAACAATAATGGAGGCATGATAAAAATCACATCCTTGTAATTTTTATCATTACAGTTTGCTCAGGCGTTGCTTTCACAAACTGTGATTCTCGCCCTCCATGGCTCGCCGCTAACGCGGAAATTTTATGGGAGTTCTTATGCCGTTAAAATTATTTAATACAATGGGACACAAAATTGAAGAATTCAAGCCTGTTCACGATGGCTTTGTTGGTTTTTACGGCTGCGGGCCGACCGTTTACAACTACGCGCATATAGGAAACCTTAGAGCCTACGTTTTTCTGGATATTCTTGACAAGACTTTGACCTTTTTAAATTACGATATAAAGCACGTCATGAACATAACGGATGTAGGACACCTTACCGGCGACAACGATGATGGCGACGATAAAATGGTAAAAACAGCAGAAGAACGGCACCAGTCTGTACTGGAAGTCGCAAAATTCTACACAGATGCCTTCATGCAGGATATTGACGAACTGAACATACGCCATCCGGATGTAATATGCAAGGCAACCGAGCATATTCCGGAAATGATTGAGCTTATAAAGAAAATCGAGGCTAACGGACACACATACATGGCCGGCGGAAACCTTTACTACGATATTTCAACTTATCCAGATTATGGAAAGCTCGCGAACCTGAACCTTAATGAGCTTAAGGAAGGCGCAGGACGAAGAAAGGAAGTTGTAATCGACGGAAACAAGCGCAATCCGGGCGACTTTGTGCTCTGGTTTACAAAATCAAAATTTGAAAACCAGGCGATGACATGGGATTCTCCATGGGGGCGCGGCTATCCGGGATGGCACATAGAATGTTCTGCAATGAGCATGAAATACCTTGGAAAGCATATCGATATTCATACCGGCGGAATTGACCACGTTCCAGTTCACCACACAAACGAAATCGCCCAGTCAGAAGGCTCGTTCACGCCGGAAGAAAGAGCGGCAGGGCCTTGGGTAAAATACTGGCTTCACAATGAATTTCTGGTTGTAGAGGGCGGAAACAAGATGTCTAAGTCAAAAGGAAATTTCCTGCGGCTTCAGACCCTAAAGGACAAAGGATACAGTCCGCTTGACTACAGGTTTTTCCTTTTGGGAGGACATTACAGAAAGCAGATTTTCTTCAGCTGGGATGCAATGGATTCAGCAAAAAACGGACGGGCTAGCCTTGTTCAGAAAATTGCAAGACTTGCGCAGAAAGCGGGCATAAAACTTGAAAAAGGAAAGACATACAAGAAGGGCGAAGCAGACAACCGCGCAGGTCTTTCAGAAAAAGCGGCCGGATATATGGACGCATTCAAAGCCGCGCTGGAAAACGATCTTCTTATTCCAGTGGCCATGAGCCAGGTAAACAAAGTTTAAAGGACAGTTCTCTGGACGCAAAGGAAGCCCTTGAGCTTATCGACAGAATGGACAGCGTTCTTGGACTTAAATTGATTGAAACCGCTGGAACCGCTCAAAGAGAAGCGCAAAAAAACGCAGAACCGGCAGTTATCAGCCATGAAGGCGACCCGGAAGCCGCGGAAATTGATGCGCTTGTAGCAGAAAGGACCGAGGCAAAGAAAAACAAGGATTTTGCAAAAGCGGACGAAATCAGGGCAAGGCTCACTGAGCGCGGAATCACAATAATCGACACGCCAGCAGGCCCAGCCTGGAAGCGGAATTAAATTCTATTTTTATGTAACCAAAAGGAAGGAGCGTTGTTTGCTAAGTATGGACGGTCAGACAGAAAAAACTAAGCCTCTTAATGCAGCAGATTCTGTTGACTTTAAAACGATTTATAGCGCGACAATGCAGATGCTGTTCAAAATCTCTTACAGAATTGTAAATGATGAAGAAGCGGCGGAAGATTTGGCGCATGACTCGCTTATTAAAGCCAACGAAAAACAACTGACTTTTCCTTCGATGAATGACGCTAAATTCTGGTTGATTCGCGTCGTAAAAAACGCATCCCTGAACTACGTCAAAAGAAAAGCACGGGAAAAACGGGCCTACGAAAAAGCCCTGTACGAAGAAACCCGTATTTTTCATTCTGGTGAAACAGAACTTCTTAGGGAAGAATCGATAAAATCTGCGCAGGGTGCTTTGAACAGACTGCCTCCAAAATTAAAGAAGTCGTTGTCCTTGCCGAGTACAGCGACTTGAACTACAAAGAGATTGGTAAAGTTGTGGGAATCACGGAAGGGAACGTAAAAGTCCGGATTTTCCGCGCCCGCAAATTACTTGCAGAAATGCTAGGAGCTGAAAATGTATTCTTGCCCGACTGATGACATTCATTCAATTTATCTTGACAATGAGCTTCCTTTGGCTTATTTAAAGGAATACGAATCTCACATTGCAAATTGCGAAGCCTGCAAAGCGAAACTTGAAACCCTCAGGAAAATCAAGGATACTTTTCAGTCTGACAGCAAAAACATTCAGCTTGACGAACAGTTTATGAATCAAAGTTTTGAGCGCCTTAAAACAAAAATGCGCTATTCAAAAAATACTGTGCAGCACCGGGAATTCCCTTTCAGCGAAAAAACAGTGCGCTGGGGAATGGCAGCGGCGGCAGCGGTAATAATCGCAGCGATTCTTCCTGTTACGATTTCAAATTCAACAAAAGCAAATTATTCTGAAAATGCAAATATAGCATCAATCACTCCTGTCACCCGTCCTCAAAATGCGCCGATTGCGAACAGAAACGTTGTAATCAACGGAAACCTTGACCACAATCTGGCGCAGACAGTCGGCTCAAGAAATATTTCAAACTCTGCGCTGACAAATGTAGATGTTCTTAGACCGGAATTTGATGATGCAAGAAAAATTCACGTAAACATTACTGTTCCAGGTCTTGAAGACAATCCGGAGACAATTGAAATCAAGCTGCCTGTGAACGCTAATGAAGGGCAGCTAGAGTGGACTCGTCATCGCTAATAAACTATTTTTTTAGAAAATCTCCTTTTATCAGAACTTTGTGCTGGATTGTGCTGGCGCTGCTTTTTGCGCTTGGCTCGCTTTTGTTCGGGCTGCACATAAACCAGAAGCCTGAAATTGACTCTATCAATCCGCCGGTAGGTTCTCCGGGAGACCTTATAATCATCACCGGAAAAGGTTTTGGAAGCTCAAGGGAAACAAATTATGTTGAATTCGGCGGCTCAAAACTCACCTCATCATCTTATATTTCATGGACAGACACAGAAATCAAGGTGGTTCTGCCTGCAAACGTAAAAGACGGACTTGTTGTAGTTGAAACAAAAACCAGCCGCTCCAAACCGGCATTTTTCGCGAATGCCACGGCAGCGCCGGTCGCAGTGACGCAGAATCCGCAGACAACCGCGCCGATAATAACAAGCCTTTCGCCAGAAAAAATTCTTTCCGGAACTTTGATTACGATTTACGGCGCGAATTTCGGAAATGCAAAGGACAACTCAAAAGTGTTTTTTTCTGTAAACCGGGAAAAACCTGCAAACGATGAGAATTTTTCTTCAAAAACGCAAGAAGACCTTTCTTTCACCCCCGCAAACGACGATGACTTTGACTACGAGTTCTGGTCAGACAGCGAAATAAGGCTGTATGTTCCAGACGGCGCGGTTTCCGGAGATATTTTCGTATCAACAAACAAAGGAACATCTCCGCTTCGCCACATTGAAATCAACAGAAAGGCAGGCACAAAGAGCTTTATATCGCCAAAAACCTACGTAGTTCAAGTCGCCGTCGACATCGACGACACCGCGGGGGACAAAGACTCGCAGATAATCCTGCGCTGTCCAAGACCGTTCACTTCGCCGGCTCAGCCAGTTGTTGTTGACTCAGAATGTTCGCCGGAACCAATCATCTACGACTTCCAGCATACTATAATACATCAGACAAGCGGCGCCCGTAGCGCTGGAAAAAACAAGTTCAGTCAGAATTTCGCGATAACATCCTATGACACAAGAACGGAAATTCATCCGTCGGCAATAAATCCTTCCGCAGAAATGAATAAAACTTTAAAAGCGGCGGCGACAAAGCCGGACAGCTGCATCCCTTCCGGCAACGAAGAAATAATCAAGATTGCACATTCTATTTCAAAAAATGAAAAGAATCCGTATACAATCGCGGTGCTCACATATAATTACATGCTCAAGGAATTTGAAATTCTTCAGAATGTAAGAAAAGGAAACATCTCTCCGCTTGACCTTTTGAAGACAAAACGCGGCGATGCCTATGACTTTGCGGTTATCTTCACAGCGCTTTTAAGGGCAAACGGAATCGCGGCGCTTCCAGACAGCGGAATTCTTGTTGAATCTGATTTAAGGACAAGACCTCACTGGTGGTCTGAATTTTATGTTCCTGGATTCGGATGGATTCCTGTAGACATTGCGCTTGCGGCGGGGCTGGACTATCAACCGTGGCAGAAAGATATTGTTCCGCATCAGTTTTATTTTGGAAACCTGGACGGCCAGCACATTCTTTTCAACCGTGGATGGAACGAATTCAAGCCAAGCGCCCCGAACAACAAAACAGTTTCAAGGCCACGAAGCTATTCTTTGCAGTCAATCTGGGAAGAAGCGAGTGGAAAAACTATAAAATACAGTTCATACTGGTCAAATCCGACAGTAATAGGAGTATATTGATGACAAAAGTTTTATCAGTTGGCGGTTCAATTGTTGTGCCGAACCAGCCGGACACACAATTTTTAACAAAATTCGTTTTAATGGTAAAGGAATGGCTTAAGGAAGACGAAAGCCGAAAATTAATTCTTGTTGTTGGCGGAGGCGCGCCTGCGCGTGTATACCAGAACGCTTATTCAGAAATTTCTGAAAATACAGGCCCAAATTCAGCCGGAGACGCGGCTGACTGGATTGGAATTATGGCGACAAGACTTAACGCCCAGCTTGTAAAAGCCTGTTTTGGAAATCTCTGTCTTAACGATGTGGTCTACGACCCTACTGCGCCAATTGACTTTAAGGGAAGAGTCCTTCTTGCCGCGGGATGGCATCCGGGATTTTCAACTGACAACGACGCGGTGCTTCTAGCCGAAAAACATGGAGCAAAAACCGTTGTAAACCTTTCAAACATTGAAAAAGTCTACACGGATGACCCAAGAAAAAATCCGGATGCAAACCTATCGATGAAATTTCATGGAAAGATTTCCGCAAGATGGTCGGAGATGACTGGACTCCCGGAAAGAACTGTCCGTTTGACCCGATTGCATCAAAAAAAGCGGATGAATGCGGCATGACCGTAATCTGCGCCGGTGGAAAAAATATTGAAAATATCCGCGCGATTCTGAACGACGAGAATTTCGTAGGAACAAAAATCGGCGCTTAGCGGCATTAAATATTTCTAGAAATATTCCATTTTATCAAGAATTGCGTCGATCTTATGCCCGTACAGTTTGTCCGTTGCCCAGGCGCCTGCCAGATCAAAAACGGTCTCGGCATATTTCGCCTTGTGCACCCAGCTGTAGCGCGGATCGACCAGTTCCTGCTTCAACGGAACGTCCTGCGTTGTCGCGTAGGCCTGAAGGTGCTGAATGTGCGCGCGGACGCCAATCTGCTCAGTTTCAAACCACTCGCCCGGATGGGCGGCGTCCATCGCACCCAAACCGCAATAATTGTGCATTTCAGGCACAACAAGATTTCCGAAAGAAAGATAGCCGGTTTCCAGGCACATCTGGGCAAAAGCGCAGTCTGAATTTATTCCTTCCACAGAAGCCTCTTTTACATAATATTCGGCAAGCCGCCTGACCTGGCTGCGGTCGCAGTCCGGTTTTACAGAAACAAAATAACGGTACAGGGATTCCGAAGACAAAACCGGAGTTCCAGTTAAATTTCTTGAAATAGAAACTTTTTTCCCTGGAACAGAAACACAGGAAAACATAAAAATTGACGCCAAAAATATAAATACGCTTACAAAAATGGAAATTAATCTCTTCATACATAGATTTTCGTATTTTTTTTGCAATTCATTACCGAATTTGCATTTTTTTTGCATTAATAAAGTATGTGCAGAATTAATTGTAACCCGGACATCCGAGAACTTACTCTAAAACACGGAATTGAATATCCTTCGGATATTGAATTAGTAATGATGATTCTTGGCTCAGGAACAAAAGGGATTCCTGTTGAAAAACTTTCCGGTCAAGTTGTAAAAACCCTTGCCAGAACGAACAGGGAATCGATGATTGCGAATTTGCTTCAGATAAAGGGAATGGGAGCCGGAAAAGCCCTGGCCGTTGCGGCCGCAATTGAGCTTGGAAGAAGGCGCAACAACCACAAAAACGTCCTCCTGAAGACACCAAAGGACGTAATTCCTTTTATCCAGAATTATTCCATGCAGAATCAGGAGCATTTCCTGTGCGTCACCTTAAACGGAGGACACGAAATTCAGCAGATCAGGGTCGTAAGCGTAGGAACGATAAACCAGACGATTGTGCATCCTCGGGAAGTTTTTTCAGAAGCGCTTATGGAAAACGCGGCCGCCATAATCGTAGCGCACAACCATCCTTCCGGTAACTGCGAACCTTCAGACCAGGACATAAAGACAACCAGAACCCTGGCGGAATGTTCGGAATTTCTGGGGATTTCACTGCTTGACCACATAATTTTCAGCAGAACTTCATACTACAGTTTTCTTGAGCATGACATGCTTTGATTCTGAGGCGCTCCGCGTCCAATTCTGAACCGTATTTTTTGCCATTTTTTTGTATACTGAATATAAATTTGCCTATATAATTTTATTATGCTATCCAAAAAAATAATTATCTGCATTTTTATAACCGCATTGACAATACCGCGCCTTTTTGCGCAGGAAAACGAATTATACACGGAAGAAGAAATTCCTGCGGCTGAACTTTCAAAAGAATTCAGCATAAAAGATTTATTTAATTTTACGGAGACCCTGCGTCCGGAAAAAACGACAGAAACCCCTGCAAAAAATTCAGTCGCAATAAAAACAAACGCAAAAAACGTAAAAGTCTACCTGAACGGAGTCTACAAAGGTCTTACGCCGATTTCCATCACCGGTCTTGAGCCTGGAGTCTACAGACTCAGGCTGGAAAAAGAGGGATTTCTTTCCACTGAAAAATATATTTCGGTTTCTAAAGGCGTTTCTTACAGCTATTATTACGAGATGTCAGAAATAAAAGGATTTGTCGAAGTGCGCGGAATTCCAAATTCAAAGGAATTCATGATTTTTGCGGACGGAAACAGAATCTACAGTCCGTTTTTTGAACTTCCGGAAGGACCTCACAGAATTCAGATAAGAAGTTTCGGATACGAAGATTTTTTTGTGCCGGTTTACGTAAGGCGGCACAGGATAAAAAGAATTTCTATAAAAATGCAGAAAGCCCAGTTTAAAATAACTGATTTCTATGCATCCAGAAAGACTATAAATCCGGAATACAGCGGCTCTCTCGGAAACTGCACGCTGACCGCAAAAGTTTCCGCGCCTGGAACAGGACATCTTTCCGTAAAGAATATGCTCGACCAGGAAGTCTTTTACACCGTTTTTCCAGGATTTTCAACATGGGAACAGAACGCGACATGGGACGGCAGAGACTCTTCAGGAAATACCGTTCCTTCCGGAAAATACACCGCAACATTTTATGCGGAAGGACAGACCGCTGTCCAGGAAATTTCAGTCGACAGGACAATGATTTTTCCGCTTTCAGACTTAACGCCAGGAGGAACAGGAAACGGATTCCTTACAACTGCCAGCATACTCCCGAAAGGAACAAAACTGCTTAATTTTTCAGTCGCGCCTGTCGCCGGCTCAAAAAACGGTTTCTACGCGGCTCCGGTATATATTGGATTCGCAGATTCCGTCTTCAACCAGCTTGAACTTTCATGCAACCTTGCGCTTTGGGCGGGAATCACTGACACTCCCCTTTTATTTTCAGTCGCGGCAAAATTCGCCGACAAAACAAAAAACGAAAATCATATCTTTCAGTTCCGGTACGGAGCCGCGGCAAGGTACGGTGTCTGCGACGCAAGCCTGTTTCCTGACCACGGAGCGGATTCTGGATGCGGGCTGGGGCTTTCCGGCTTCATGGGGCTTTGCAGCGCAAAATTCAGCGCAGACATTTCATCAGAATTTATCTTCGGCGCAGAAACTTCCAACCCGCTGAACGGCGACAATTCCTGGAAAAATGGAATTTCATTCACATTCTCGCCGGTTACAGAATTTTCCGCAAAACTTTCGTGCGCCCTCATAAGCAACTCAGACTATTTTGACGCAATACAGCCAAAATCCGGATTTAGCTTCCTTATTCCCGGAACTTCATTTGTCTTTAACGCAGATTTCTATGGAATCATATACTTTGACTCGCCGTATTATCTTGGCGGAACAGCAGGATTCGGATATTTATTTTAAATTGTAGGGAAAAACGAAAAAACTCACAAAAAACCAGGGGGCTTATTATTTAGCCTTAATTTCGAGTTTTTTGTAAAAAGAATAAAAGCGCAGGCAGATTTACAATTTGTGAAGATTTTTGGCGATTGAATTAATTAAAGTGCGGAGCACCCGAATTAATACAAGCGTAGCGCGAGCCAAATCCATCTGAGCAAATTGGAAATATGCCGAGAGCGTTTTTTCATAATTTGCAAAAAAACTCGGAATTAAGGCTATTTAGCCCAAATAGCAATAAATTCGTTTTCAAACTGATATAAAATCATTATTATAGAAAACATGAAACTTTATTCACGCAGTCAGTTAATTAGATTCACATTAACAGGAATGATTTTTGCAGCGGCGGCGACATCAATCATAACATCAGTTTCTTTAAAAAACACAAGACAAAAAGCATCCTCAGAAAAAAATACAAAAGATGAAAACACAGTTTCATCCGCAGACGACGGATTTACCCTTCTTCAGTCTGAAAACGAAGCTGCAAAAAACTCGGCATTCACGGTTTCTTCCGGCGAAGAAAAATACACTCAGGATGAAATTCAAAATATAACAGTTTACCAGAAGTGCGCGCCGGGAGTTGTGAACATAAACACTCAGGTTGCGGGCGTAAACTGGTTTTTAGAGCCTGTAGTCCAGGACGGCGGAAGCGGAAGCGGTTCAATTATCGACAAACGCGGTTACGTTCTTACAAACGGCCATGTAGTAAAAGGCGCGTCTAAAATTTATGTCTCCCTTTCAGATGGAACTCAATACGAGGCGAAAATCATAGGACAGGACAGGGATTCCGACCTTACTGTAATAAAATTTGACCCTCCGGAAGGTCTTGTCCTGCAGACAATTCCTTTCGGAGACTCATCTAAACTGAATGTAGGACAAAAAGTCATAGCGATCGGAAATCCATACGGTTTCAACAGAACCATGACAACCGGAATCGTTTCAGCCCTCGGTCGTCCTGTAAAAAATCCAAATACACAGAGAATCATACGCAATATGATTCAGACTGATACGGCAATCAATCCGGGAAATTCCGGCGGACCGCTCCTTGACACATCCGGAAAAATGATTGGCGTAAACACGATGATTTACTCTTCTTCCGGCTCATCCGCTGGAATCGGTTTTTCAGTTCCGGCAGAAACCGCGATACGAGTCGCAAGCGACCTTCTTAAATACGGAAAAGTACGCCGCGGACAGCTGGACGTTACCCTTGTTCAGCTGAACAATACAATCGCAAACTATGCAAACCTTGACATCTCTTCCGGACTTCTTGTTTCACGGATTCAAAAAGGCGGAAACGCTGAAAAAGCCGGAATCATCCAGGGAACACAGGCCGTACGCTATGGATACAACCAGAACATAATCTATCTTGGCGGCGACATAATCACAAATATCGACGGAATAAGCATATCTTCTTATACAGATTATTATTCTGCGCTGGAAAGCAAAAAACCAGGCGACACGATAAGCGTAACAGTCCACAGAAACGGAAAAGACAGAATAGTAACCGTAACGCTTTCCGAAGAATAGAGGCGCTTAGAAGATGAGGAAATTCGTAGTAAAATCACCGTTCAGCCCAAGCGGCGACCAGGGACAGGCTATTGAAAAACTGAGCGAAGGATTTTTGCGCGGAGACAAATTCCAGACATTAAAAGGCGTTACCGGTTCGGGAAAAACCTTTACAATGGCAAAAATAATCGAAAAAGTTCAGCGTCCGACATTGATTATCAGCCACAACAAAACCCTGTCCGCCCAGCTTTTCCGCGAATTCAAATCTTTTTTTCCTGATAACGCAGTTGAATATTTTGTCTCATACTACGATTATTACCAGCCGGAAGCCTACGTCCCAGCCCGCGACCTTTACATTGAAAAAGACGCCGCAATCAACAAAGAAATCGACCAGATGAAAATGGCGGCAACCTACTCTCTTATGGAACGACGGGATGTAATTGTAATTGCAACAGTTTCCTGCATTTACGGACTTGGAATGCCGGAGCTTTACAAAAGCATGAGAATCCACATTGAAAAAGGCAAAGAACTTGACCTTCATAAACTGGCCGTTGAGCTGGCCCATATTCAGTACACGCGAAACGATATGATTCTTGACCGAGGAACTTTCAGAATCCGCGGCGATGTGATAGAAATTTATCCGCCTTATATGGAATTTGACGAGGCATACAGAATCGAGCTGGACTGGGAAACAGTTTCCAGAATCAGAAGGTTCAACGCGATTTCCGGGCAAACCACAGAAGAACTTGATGAGACAGTAATTTATCCTGCGAAAAACTTTGTTGTTCCGCAAGACCAGCTTGAGGTCGCGGCAAAGCGGATTCAGGATGAACTTGAGCGGCGGCTGGAAGAATTGAACGCCCAGCACAAACTTCTGGAAGCGGAAAGATTAAAAACCCGCGTAACCTATGATATAGAAATGATGAAGGAAATGGGCTACTGCTCCGGAATTGAAACTATTCCGCGCCGATTGCCGGACGAGCGCCGGGAGAACCGCCTGCTACACTGCTGCATTACTTTCCTTCAGATTTTTTGTGCATGATTGACGAAGCGCACATTACAGTTCCGCAGATTGGAGCAATGTACGAAGGAGACAGAAGCCGCAAGCAGAATCTTGTTGATTTTGGATTCAGGCTTCCAAGCGCCCTGGACAACCGGCCGTTAAAGTTCGATGAATTTTCAAGGATGATGAATCAGGTTATCTACGTAACGGCAACTCCGCGAAAAGAAGAAATAAAACAGTCCTCGCAGGTTGTGGAGCAGCTGATACGCCCTACAGGACTGCTTGACCCGGTTGTAGAAGTCCGCCCAAGCGAAGGCCAGATGGAAGACATTTACAGGGAGATAAAGGAACGGATTGCAAAGCACGAACGAAGCCTTGTTCTGACCCTTACAAAAAAAAATGGCAGAAGACCTGACAGCCTACCTTACCGACCTTGATTTAAAAGTAAAATACATCCATTCAGAAATAGACACTTTTGAGCGCGTTGAGATTTTAAAATCTCTCAGGCTCGGCGAAACAGATGTTCTGATTGGAATCAACCTTTTGAGGGAAGGAATAGATTTGCCGGAAGTTTCCTTTATCGCTCTCCTTGACGCCGACAAAATAGGATTTTTGCGCTCCACAACATCGCTTATCCAGATTATCGGACGGGCGGCGCGCAATGCGGAAGGAAAGTCGTTATGTATGCCGACAGAATGAGCGACGCAATGAAAGAAGCAATCGAGGAAACAAAGCATCGCCGTGAAATTCAGGAAGCATACAACAGGGAACACGGAATCACACCGCAGACAATAAAAAAAGAAATCACGGATATTCTGGAACATCAGAAAGAAGAAGCTGAAGAAAACGCAAAGATAACCGTGGAAACGCTGAAAAAAACAGCGAACCTTTTTGACAAAAAACAGCGCGCAAAACTAATAAATGCGCTTAAGCAGGAAATGTCTGAATGTGCTGAACGCCTTGAATACGAACAGGCAGCCGCCTTGCGCGACCAGATAAAGGAAATTGAGGCGCAATACGGAAAATAGCCGCTCCAGATGAATAGTTTTTTTTACAGACTTTTTACTTATTGACACAGCGACTAAAATCTTATAATCTGTTAAAACTCACGTGAAAAACATAAGGTAGGTATAGATATGTCTAGAGCTTGTGACATTTGTGGAAAAGGTGTTATGCACGGAAACCATGTTTCTAAGTCTTTTAATCACCTTCGCAGAACTTGGAAACCAAATCTTCTTACTGTAAGAGCTGTTTTTGACAACGGACAGGTAAGAACAATTAAAGTTTGCACACGTTGCTACCGCAGTGATTTCCTTATCAAAAAGGTAAAGACACCAAAAGCTGCTGTTGAAACAAAATAAACAAACTTTTCCAAAGAAAAACCGCTTTTGACGAAAAGCGGTTTTTTTTTATTTTCTTTTCAATTTTCAGGATTCCAGGACGAGCCCGTCGTATGCAGGGCCTACAGAACCGCCGTTTTTCACTATCTCACATAGCGCCGGATAATCGGCTATCGCATCCTCAACATACTCTTGAATTTCAACGTGAGTCATCAGGTGGCAAATGTGGATAAACCAGGTATGCCACGGTTTTATCTGTTCCGCGACATCCATGGCCTGGCGGAAACCAAAATGTGTTGAATGCGGCCTTACGCGAAGACCGTCTATAACGCAGTGGTCAATAATTCCGCCCTTTTCCTTTAAAAGCCTTATGCTTTCCGGAGGAACAAAACTTGTGTCTGTAAGATACGCAATTGAATGTATTTTTCCATCATCCTTGCGGACGGAAATAAGCCAGCCGGAATCATCCAGCTCGCCATGTTTCAGAGGAACCGGAATTATCGTTAAATCGCCGAATTCTTTTGGTGGATTTTTATTTATTTCCCCGCAGTCAACAAGAGTGAGCTTCGGCTTTCCGCCGCCAATCTGCGTATTCGCCTTAAAAATATAGTCAAAACGATTCTTTACATCTTCAATCGTCTGGCGGTTTGCGTAAAGGCAAATTCCTTTTCCGTTAAGCGAAGTTTCCAGCATTTTCGGCGGAATACCAGCATTTTCCGGATTATTTTTCAGCTCCTCAATCTTGTCGCTTCCAAAAGTGTGGCTAAAAACACGGATATCATCCAGCCCGTGCAGATGGTCGGCATGCGAATGAGTCAGAAGAACCGCATCTATGGCTTCAATTCCGTATTTTATGCACTGAAGCCTGAATTCCGGTCCTGTATCAATCTGAATATGACTTTCCGTTCCGTCTTTATTTTTATTCGTTACGTACGCGCTGCACCTGAACCGCTTGTCCCTAGAATCTTTCGACGTACAGACACGGCAATGACACGCAATGCATGGAATTCCATGACTTGTGCCAGTTCCCAAAAGAGTCATTTTCATCAGATTATGCCTTCGTAGATCAGTCCTTGCTCTCCATCCATTGTGACAGAAAGGTCGTTTTCAAGAATTTTAAAGGCATCACGCACATTCTGAATCCATACCAGATCCGGATTTAACAGCGCCAGCTGCTCCGGCGGAATATCGCTTCCGGATTCTGAAATAACACCCTGAACAACACGCAGCGCAGGAACAAGGTCTTCGGTTATTCTCCAGCAAACAAGAACCGCCTTGCTGTTCATCCTTACCTGATTACGGATTTCATTCAAATCATTTTCGTGGACAATTCTTCCGGATGCCTTTGGAAGCTCTTTATTTGCAAACCAAATTCAGTTCCACGCGCAAGAATATTTCCAACAACAAGAACCTTTATAGTATTGACCATCATAGGACTTGAAATCGGGATTCCTGCGCACATAAGAACCTTATCGCCCTGCTTTACAGCGCCGCAGCGCACACATTGCGTAATCGCGCTCTGAACCATCATTTCAGAATCATCCGCAACCTGGCAAAGAACCGGCAGAACTCCCCACTGAATCATAAGCTGGTTTGCAACTTTTTTATCCGGCGTTACGGCAAGAACAACCTGCTCAGGCCGATAGCTTCCGATTATCCTTGCTGTATTTCCGTGCAGAGTCGGCACAAGGACAGCCTTTGCATTTATATTTCTTGCAAGCTTGTACGCGCTGTGAGCAACCATGTGGCCTACTTCAACGCCAGGCTTGTATTCAGAGTCAAATTTACGCATCTGGAAAAGATATTCCTGGCTCTGCTCTGTTGTCCGGGTAATCAAAACCATAGCCTTTACAGATTCCACCGGATATTTTCCGCCAGCCGTCTCTCCGCTGAGCATAACGGCATCAGTTCCGTCAAACCGCATTGGAAACATCCGTAAGCTCTGCACGCGTAGGACGAGGATTTACAATCATTGAATCCAGCATCTGGGTCGCCGTAATAACAGGTTTTCCTGCGGCGCGGCACACGCGGATAATCGCTTTCTGGGCAAGAGGAATTTTTTCCGGCGGAATCTGAACGCCTAAATCACCGCGGGCAATCATAATTCCATCAGCCTCTTTTACAATTTCTTCTATATTATTAAGGCCTTCCTCGTTTTCTATTTTTGCAATAACGCGGGCATTTGCTCCGATTTCCTTCAGAAAATCTTTAATCTGCACAACTTCTTCCGGGAAACTTACAAAACTTGCGGCGACAAAATCAATATCCTGGCTCGCGCCGAAACGCAAATCTTCTTTGTCTTTTTCAGACATTATAGGAAGCCCTGCGTGAAGTCCTATAAGGTTCACGTTCTTCCTGCTTCCGAACGAGCCAGAATTCTTTGCCTCGCATAATATTTTTTCACCCTGAACCTCAAGAACATCAAGCTCAACAAGTCCGTCTGCAATAAGAACTTTTATTCCAGGCTTCATTTTTTCAGGCGCCGACTTCCACGTAATGCTTATATGACAAGGATTTCCATTTTCCGGCGGCGCACAAAGACTGTCGTCAGCAACAAGCTCAATCTTGTCTCCTGTGCTGATATTTATTTTTCCGTCATCCTTTACAAGCCCGGTACGGATTTCAGGACCTTTAGTATCAAGAAGAATTGCAACAGGTATTCTTAATGCGTCCGCAATCCTTCTTACACGCTCCATAGCCTGTTTATGCCACTCATAAGTTCCATGGCTAAAATTAAACCTGGCTATATTCATACCTGCAAGAATCATTTTTTTTATAGTATCATCATTGTCGCACGCAGGTCCGATTGAACATACGATTTTTGTTTTTCTTGAATACATATCTATATTATACAAGAATAATTTATTTTGTGAATTTTTTTTCACACTTTCCGATTTTTTTTCTTTTTAAACTTATTCGGGCACGCCGGCTATTTTTAATTGAACTTAAACTTAAAAGATAGTATATTTTAAAACAAATGAATTTTTGGGGAAAACCCGATTTCACAAACAGGAGTTATAAATGACACTTGATGAAATTAAAAATTCCAAGATTAAGAATTGGATTGAAGAATGCGTTAAGATGTGTGAACCTGACAATGTAGTTGTATGCGATGGTTCAACAGCTGAATACGATCGCCTTATGAAAAAATGCGTTGATGCAGGTCTTGCAACTCCGCTCGCAAAAAAGCCTAACAGCTTCCTTTTCCGCTCTCTTCCGAGTGATGTTGCGCGTGTTGAGTCACGCACATTTATCTCTTCTGTAAAAGAAGAAGACGCTGGTCCTACAAACCACTGGATTGATCCTAAAGAGCTCAAGGCTACAATGAAAGGTCTTTACAAAGGCTGTATGCACGGAAGAACTATGTATGTAATTCCGTTCTGCATGGGACCTCTTGGCTCACCAATTGCAAAATACGGTGTTGAGCTTACAGACTCTGAATATGTTGTTCTTAACATGGACATCATGACCCGCGCAGGCGAAAAAGTATGGACTTACCTTGGAGACGATTTTGTTCCATGTCTTCACTCTGTTGGAAAACCGCTCAACAACGGCGAAAAAGACAACGGTGTATGGCCTTGCGCAGACGTTGAACACAAATACATCAGCCATTTCCCGGAAGAACGACTTATCTGGTCTTACGGTTCTGGATACGGCGGAAACGCCCTTCTTGGAAAAAAATGCTTTGCGCTCCGCATCGCAACAGTAATCGCACGCGAAGAAGGCTGGCTTGCTGAGCACATGCTTATCCTTAAACTCACAAACCCTGAAGGAGAAGTTAAATACGTTACAGGCGCATTCCCTTCTGCTTGTGGAAAAACAAACCTTGCAATGCTTATTCCTACAATTCCTGGCTGGAAAGTTGAGACAGTCGGCGATGATATTGCATGGATGAAATTCGGAAAAGACGGTCGTCTTTACGCCATCAACCCTGAAGCAGGATTCTTCGGAGTTGCTCCTGGAACTTCTGCCCAGTCTAACAAAAACGCTCTTGAAGCCGCTTCTAAAAACACAATCTTCACAAACTGTGCGCTCACAGAAGACGGAGATGTTTGGTGGGAAGGAATCGGCTACCCTGCAAAAGGCAAGCTCGTTGACTGGAAAGGCAACACACGCGATGCTCTTCCAAAAGACAAATCACCAAAAGGCGAAGAATTCGCTCATCCAAACGCACGCTTTACAGCACCAGCTAAACAGTGTCCATGTATCGCTTCTGACTGGGAATCTCCAGAAGGTGTACCTATCAGCGCAATCTTGTTCGGTGGACGCCGTCCGTCAACAATTCCACTTGTTCACCAGAGCCGCAACTGGAACCACGGTGTATTCCTTGGCTCTATCGTAGGTTCAGAAATCACAGCCGCTTCTACAATCGACGCTTCTCAGGTTGGAAAAATCCGCCGCGACCCGTTCGCAATTCTTCCATTCTGCGGATACAACATGGGCGACTACTTCCAGCACTGGATTGACGTTGGAAACGCTGCGAAAGACAAAGACCTCTTGCCAAAAATCTTCTACGTAAACTGGTTCCGCAAGGACGAAGACAACAAGGATCTTCCTGGCGGATTCATGTGGCCTGGATACGGCGACAACAGCCGCGTTCTTGCATGGATTTTTGACCGATGTAACGGAAAGACAACTACGTTGACACACCGATTGGATTTATGCCAAAAGAAGGCGCTCTCAACCTTGACGGTCTTGACGACGTTTACAAGGCTCAGATTCCTGCAATCACAGCAGTTGACAAGGAAGGCTGGCTCAAGGAATGCAAAGACATCCGCGAAAACCACTATCCAAAATTCGGCAAACACCTTCCAAAAGAATTGGCTGCCTGCTTGGATGATTTGGAAAGCCGCTTGAACAAGGCATAGTTTTATTGAGCGAGTTTGCTGAAAGGCAAACTCGATAAGCAAGCCGCAAGGCTTGCGGCAGCAGGCAACCCTGCGCAAATAGACAGACTTGCCTGTGCCACTAAAAAAAAATAAACCCCGAACGCATTCGCCGGGGTTTATTTTTTTTTGCCTTATCTATTTTTACCAAAACTATTTAAGATAAGCACCGTCTTTTCCGATTTTACCATCGATTTCGCAAGAAGGAGTTTTCAGAACGTAAATGCGCATATTTCCTTCACCAATAGAATCTGTTCTTATTGTTCCATTTGAATTGATAGTTTTTCCTGTAACAACTTCAATATATTCTCCAGCAGGAAGTCCGGTAAATGTCGCACCCCCATTTATTGCAACCGCCGCAAACTGTCTGTATTGGAATCTGTATAACGACGTTTGAATGCAACACTTTCTCCCTTGCAACCTTCTGTTGAATACTGACCTTTTCTAAGAGCAGAAATTGCCCGTCTGATTTGATTCAGACGCATAAGATGCTGAGACAAATCAGAATTTAAAGTTGTTTCAATTTCACCGCTTGCAGTATAAACTCCAACATCGTCAGCAGATATACTTCCTTCCAAATGGTCGCCATAATAAGCTCGTCCAGATTCTGCGTAAGGAGCTTTATTTCCATTTGTATACGGTTCAATCTGCTTGTTCTTTTGAAATTCAATTTCTGAACCATAATAAACACAAGGAATACCTCTGAATGTAAACATAAGGTTGAAATTTCCTGCCCAGGCAGCAGTTCCACCGCCATAACGAGTATACAAATAACCACCGCTGTTAGGACCATAGTCATGACTATCTACATAAGTAACGTTATAAGTTGCATCATTAAAATACTGATCCTCTTTATTTGCAATACCAAAAGCTGCGCCCGCATTTTCAAAACCATGATGCATAAAAAAGTCAATCATCTGCAATCCAGAAGCTTTGCTGTAATCAGGAGCATGATAATTATTTCCATCTAAGAAAGCATTATTCGAAGTTAGCTGAATACCTTCTGTATTATCCTCAAAATGAGTTTTTGCCATTAACAAATTTTTTGCCGCACCACTCGGCAAAGTTTCCCAAGAATAAGAAGCATCCGTTTTATTTTTATTAGCATTCCAAGTATAAAACGGAACAGAAATTCCAGGCATACCTGCATTCCATACTTCATTTCTAAGAACACAACCTTCTCCAAAAATAAAGAAACCTTCTCCACCAGCTTCTTTAAACTGAGGAATAAATTCTTTGTTCATTGTAAGACGACTTATATGCTTCATTGTATCAATACGGAATGCATCAACCCCCATATTGATATAGTTGATGTAACAATCTCGAAGATATTTTGCAACAACAGGATTCTCTGTATTCAAGTCAACACAGTCTCCTGCCATCTGCCCTTCCTGAACATAATAACTTTCCCACTGAAATACCCCATAATGATGATAAAGCCTTCCAGGGTCATCTGTATCAATCGAATCATCTTTCATTGTCATAAGACGAGCTTGATACAAAGCCCCTCCTTTCTTGTCAGAATCCAATGAAGACTTTTCAATATCCTCGTAAGTATTAAAACCTTGTATTTTTGCGCCTGCGCTTAGTTTTGCGTAAGCACTATTTCCATAGATATCTTTTGAATCATGGTCAGGAGAAGCTGAAACACTGTGCAAACCATCATCTTCTGAATAGTTTTTCTTCATAATAGGAAGAAGATTTCTTTCTCCAAAGTTTCCTGTATGATTTAAAACTATATCTTGAATAATTTTAATTCCTTTTGCATGGGCCGCATCTATCAAATCCTGATAAGTAGCTCCTGATGATTCATAACGCGGGTCAACACGGCTAAAATCAAATGCATGATAACCGTGATAATCAAGACCAGAAGCATTTTCAACAACTGGTGTAATCCAAATTGCAGTGAACCCAAGAGCTTTTATATAATCCAGTTTTTCTATAAGACCTTTAAAATCTCCTCTCCATCCCGGATCACCCAAAGTTTCCGAATTAAACAAGACTCATCATCCCAACAATAGCGGTTATTAGATTTATCCCCATCATAGAATCTTGTTGTCATCAAAAAGTAGATTGTTTCATCGCGGAAGTCGCCGCTTGTCTGACTCTGCCCGCGAACTTTTACGGTTCTTGAAACAGTTTCAGAAGATGCTCCCTCATCATCAGCAACAGAAAGGCTTACCATAACCTCGCCTTCAACAGAAGGCATTTTTACTGTGATTTTGCTTGTGCCGCCTCCGCTTAAAATTGCCGCACCGCCAGAAACACTCCATGAATAGGATTTTATAGTCCCTTCATTCTGGTCATAAGAAAGCCCCGCGTCAAATTCTTTTGTTGATTCAGTTTTTGCATAAGAACTTCCAGAAATAACTGCCACAGGAGGGAGATTCTCGTTCTTTGTTGTAACTGAAATTGATTTTTCTTCTGAAGCGTTGTTTGCAGCATCATAGGCGACAGCACGAACATTATATGTGCCGTTTTTACGTAGGCAGTATTCCATTCATAAGTCGCAGTTGCAGACGTTCCAGCAACATCCTGCGAGCCGATTTCTTTTGAGCCTATGTAGAACACAACTTTTTTTAGCGCAGAATTATCCGTAACCTCCGCAGTAAGCACAAGTGGTCCGCTCACAGTTCCAGAAGCGCTTGATTTGAATGAAATCACAATCGGCGCTACAGAATCCTCCGGATTTCCATCATACCACTCGCCGTCTTTGTACCACCATTCGCCGGCTGTCAATTCATCGCCTTTTTCAGAAGTCTGTCCTTTTCCACTATTACTAAGAATCACATTACATTTTGCGGTTTTTATCTCTGTAGAATACCAAGAATTTACTTCTGCCGTCATTTCTTTTCCAGGCCATTTTCCTCCAGTGTAATTATTATTTTCGCCATCAGATTCCCACCATGCCCAAATATGAGAATAGCCTTTCGCATGCACAATAATCCTGTCTTCAATAACAGTTCCGTCAACGACAATTTACCGAGCCATTGTTTGTGATATTGATTGTATGTTTTCCGCCGTCGGTAAAAGTTCCGTAGCCAAACGCCTTTACAGCACCAGTACTGTCCACCGCATAAATAGGCCATGTTCCAGGCGCAACTTGAAAAGTTGATTCAGAAGATTCCGAAGAAATAGTCTGAACTTCAGAAAAAGGGTCGCCGGCATAAACTTTGTAGCCGGAAATATTTTTTGCAGTCAAAGTCACGGTTGACGCAGAAAGTTTGTATTCAGAAGAAGATTTTAAGCTATCCGAAACATAGTCAGAAGCGATTTTTTTTGCATTTACAAAAGGAGATGAAACATCGGCTGGAACCGCAGCCTTTATTTTTGCAATATTAACGGAACTTAAGTCTTTTCCAAGAGAATGCAGCTCGGCAAAAACATTTCCAAGCGCAGTTGAAGCCCAGTTTACGGAAACAGAAGTATTTTCACCTGCCTTAACATCACAGACAGCGCGCATTGTAACGCCGTTTATTTTTCCGTCACTGTTATAAGCCTGAACAGTTATAATACGGTTCTTTCCGGCAGGAATTCCAGAAACAGAAAGAGTTCCTTTTCCGGCGGAAACATCGCTTTTTCCGGTTGGTTCAGAACCGTTTTTTATTCCGGTTCCGGTTACAGTCGCAACGGCAGAAACAATGCCGTCCGCAAAAATAGCGCGGGAATCTCCGTCATTTACAAAAACAGAACCCACAGCCGACGGATTTTCCGACGAATCTGAACGTTCATCCAATGAATTTGAACAGCCCGCAATAATAACTGCAGACGCCAAAACCAGCAGGAAGTTTTTAATTCCCAGCTTTTTCATAGTGTCCTCCAAAACAGAAATCCGGCATGGCAGCTTTTCCCTTACCGCCAGCACGTGCTCCTAAACACGGCCAAATCCTGCAAACACGTTTTTAGTTTTTGAATCTCTTACCGAAATTGGAACAATGTAAATAATATAGAAAAGTTATCTGAACATTTTTACATACAATTTATGTTAAATCCGAATATTAAATAAATCAAATAAAAAAATTGTTATATTTTAGATTGCAAAACTGTCTTTCTGCTGTTTTTCCTGGTTCATTTCCGTTATATACATGATAAAATAATCTTCCAGTGTTTTTTTAGGACCAGAAAGTTTCATTCTGTCTCTGGCGCGGGCATCGTCCCGGCGAACAGTATACAATGAATAAAAATCGCGGTAGTCAAGTCCGGCATCAGACTTTACGTGCTCACCCAAAAAAGTTGAAACATCATCGCGATTAATAGAAGAAATTCCCCGTTCACGCAGAATATTCTTCAAAGTCGCAACCTGCTCTGTGGAAATTCCAAAAAGAAACTCTTCCATAGCCTGTGTGACCTCAGGAATCTGCAGCTTGCTTTTTATAAACGAAATCCACTGCTCATCCATCTGCATACTCATCATTATAAGCTCGCTGGTTCCCATCATTGTGCCAAAAGCAGGAGCAAGGCGTCTGCGCGCGCTCCAAACCTGCTGAAGAACAGGCGCAACGGACTCTATTGTCTGATCGTTTCTGTGTTCCCACAAAAGCAAAAGCGAAAGTCCCCAGCTTCTTCTGAATTCCAGCGGCAACGAGCCATCGTTTATAAGGTCAATGTAAACATCTTCCGCAAGAAGCGTAAACATCATCGTTACAGTTTCCAGCTGAAGAGCCTGTGTTATGGATTTTGGCGCGCCAATCTGTTCGCTTATTTTTGCCATGGAAGAAAAAGTATGGATTTTGGCGACCATATATCCTTTTCCAAGAATAGCTTTTGAAGGAAGCTGAAGCGTTGTGTCGCCTTTAGCCTGGTGCTTTACAAGAGAATCTATTAAAAGCTGAGGAGTACGAATTCCGCCGGGCAAATCATGGCGTTCCAGCAAAGAAGGAAAACGAGCGACAGCTTCGGCAAGACGCGTAAGATCCTTCATACGGCTTTCTATAACTTCAAGACGTTCCGGGGCTTTTTCCATTAATAACGGAATAAACTGATTGTAAAGGATTTTTTCCTTTGGAGTAAGAATTACAATTCCCTCATCCTGAACTCTTGCAACTTCCGGCTCAGCATCATAAAAATCTGAAAGAGAAACTTCTATAAACTTTTTGTTTTCACGTGCGTCGGACATAACTTTAATATTATACATCAGAATTCCGGTATTTAAAGAAAAATCGAAGAAAAAGAATGAAAAATTTTTACAAAGCCTGAAAAATCGAGTTTTTTTATAAAAAAAAAGATAAGAGCGTAAGTGGATTTACAATTCATAAAAACTCAAAATTTGAACTACTTATTCAGATTCCACTATTTTCTTCCGATAATATAGATATGAAAAAAATGTTTTTCTTATTTTATCAGTATTTTTTGCATGCCTCGGAATTTTTGCGCAGAGCGGGCTTCTTATAAAGCCGGGCGATATTCGCCTTGAGCCGGAATTAAGCAACAGCTTCAGCGACGCGCAGGGTTATCATCTTTTTGTAAAAAAACTTCCCAAAGTTGAATCAATAATGCTAGTTGAAACGACAAAGGATCCTGCCGGAAAAAACGACAGCTACGCATACCGCGCGCTGGAATACAACGCAATAAACGGAGATGAAATCCGCTTTCTGGACGGAAAAAAACTTGAATCGGAATATTCAAAATTCAGCCTTATAGATTCCACACCCGAACCTGACGAGCAGTTCGGCGAAGCGTTCCACATCTACATTCCGCACCAGATGCAATACGGATACCCCTGGTCAAGAAACGGAAAAATCACTATCAGCAAGGGAACTTTCATAAATATCCGCGCTTTTGAAAAAAAATATGCCGACTACACCGGCGAATATTATGACAATGCCTATATGTTCGACCTTGGACCAAAAGTAAAAATCCGCCATGAACCAGAGCAGAACACCGAAGAAAAAATCATCCCTGAACCGGAAAAATTCCAGAAAAAGAAGAAATTCCTGTTCTTACAGACGACTACAATCCTATCGCAAGCGCAAAATTCAGCGAAATTTCAGATTTTCTAACATATTCAAAAGGACCTGAAACAATCGTAGACGACATTATGGCCGCCATAGAAAATATCAATCCTAAAAATATGGTCGATGTTGTTTTTGCAATTGATGCAACCGGCAGCATGAAAGACGATATTGAACAGCTAAGGAAAGAATGGGTTCCTCGGCTTATAGACTCATTAAAAGATTTTAAGGACATTAGATTCGGGCTTCTGCTCTACCGCGACTACGGCGACAACTTCAGGTACAAAAACCTTCCTGTAAAATTCTTTGATTTTACAAAAGATATAAATATTTTTAACAAAAACCTGAACGGCTTCAAAATAAACGGAAAGGAAGGCGGCGACATTCCGGAAGCGGTTTACGAAGCGCTTTATGCTTCCCTGGAATTCTACGAATGGCGGCCGGATGCGCAGAAAAAAATCATACTGATTGGCGATGCTGAGCCGCACCCGGCTCCGCGCGGAACAAAAAAATACACAAAAGAACTTGTTCAAAAAACCGCGGTAGAAAAACAGATAAAGATTGACGCAATAATCACGCCGGACGAAAAATACAAGCGGGGGAGATAAGAAAAAACAGTACGAAAATCTTCCAATACAGTATTTTAAAATAATAAAAAATCAGTTGACAAAATCGTTAGCCCTATTTATATTTTTAATAAAGCAACGCCATACTTTCTTGTATGGTTATAAGCCACGCCTGTCGTGGCTTTCTTTATTTATATATAGGAGAGACATGGCACGAACAACTTTTTACATTGATGGTTTTAATTTTTACTATGGCATAAAACGTTCTGCGAAAGCTGACGGCAAATGGTATAATGCCTATTGGATTGATTTAGTAAAACTTTTCAGCGGATTTATCTCTCAAAATGATACTATAGAAAAAATCGTATATTTTACAGCTTCCCCATTGAGCGCAGGAAAAAATCAAAGACAGAGTGCTTTTCTAAATGCAAATAAGGTTATAAATGGAAATAAATTTGAAGTAATCCGCGGAAAGTATCTTGAAAAACATATAATATGCCCATATTGCAATGGTGACATATCTCGTCCAGAAGAAAAAAAGACTGATGTTAATATTTCAGTAAGAATGATAAATGACTGCATACACAACAATACTGATAAAGTAGTTCTTGTAAGTGCTGACACGGACTTAATACCACCTCTTGAGCTAATAAAGAAAGATTTCCCAAATAAAAAAATAAAAGTTTACTTTCCACCTTCAAATTACAGTCATGATATGACAGCAACTCTATTGACTTGGAAAGTAAAACCGACACTATTAAAAAATAATTACAAACGCTTTGAAAATGCAATAATGCCAGATAGTATAGATGAGGGGAAATACAACATTCCTCCAGAATGGAAACTAAGACAAACTATCATAAAATGAACCGCAATGATTAAATAAGTGATTTCTAACAATAGCTGGTCATATTGTGAAGTATACTTCTCAATATGACCAGCCTTTTTTATTTAACATTTCAGTTCATATTTCTATGCAATGAAAAATCATCTCTGGACTGTTCCCTTGCGGATTTTTTCCGCGGTTTCGCAGCCGGCCAGAAGGCGCACAAGCTCCATTGCAAACTGTTCGGCTGTGCCGGCGCCGCGGCTTGTGATTACGTTGCCGTCTGTCTCAAAAGGACTATCCGAACAGTGGACGCTTCCCTCCAAAACATTAGCAACAGAAGCCTCTTTTCCGCAATACTGCTCAACGTTTTTTTCCATATCCGGATAGCAAGTCCATTTTTTGCCCTTAAGAACACCGGTTTTTGCAAGAACAACAGCCGGCGCGGCGCAAATAGCTGAAACAAATTTTCCAGCCGCCGCGCATTTTTTTATGTACGCGGTTATCTCCTCGTTCGCGGCAAGGTTTTCAGAACCGGTCATTCCTCCCGGACAAAATATTAAATCCGGCAAATCTGAATCATCGGAAAAATTAGCCTTGAATTCTTCAAAATTCATATCGGCAATAACCGGAATGTTGTGCGAACCCATAACAATATACGGATCATTCATTGTCGGGCTTGGAACAGCGACAGTCGTAACTTCCACCTGATGACTTCTACGCAGATAATCAACAGGAGAAAGCGCCTCTATCTCTTCAAAGCCATCTGCTAAAAAAACAACAGCCTGTTTCATAAATAACTCCAATTAAACGCCGTTAACGGGCAAGAATTTCTTTAAGCTCCGGAAGTTTTTCCAGCTCTTTTTTAAGAGATTCTTCGCGGGCTTTGTTCACATAATTCTTTGACTGGAACGAATACTTAAAATTCGTGTGAACATCGTAAGTTCCTTTCATAAGAGCATAAGCGTCCTCAGTCATCACAAGTTCCTCATCAGTCGGAATTACAAAAATCTTTACTTTTGAGTCATCCGCGCTGATTAAAGTTTCTGCATTCGAGGTATTTGAAAGCGCATTTTTCTTTAAATCCATTTTTACGCCCAAAATCTCAAGGTTTTCTGTGGCAAGCTCGCGGATTCTTGGCGAATGCTCGCCAACACCAGCCGTAAACACAATCGCATCAACCTTTCCAAGCGCGGCAGCGTAGGCACCGATTGTCTTCTTGATTCTGTATCCTTCCATCTCCTGGCCAAGTTTACAAAGCGCATCGCCTTCTTCCGCGCCTTTTTCAACATCGCGGCGGTCAGTATATTTTCCAGTGATTCCAAGAAGACCCGATTTTTTGTTCAAAGCCTTGTCCATCTCGTCAACGCTCATTCCGGTTTTTCTCATGATATAGAAAGGAAGAGCCGGGTCAAGATCACCGGAACGCGTTCCCATAACAAGACCTGCAAGCGGAGTAAGACCCATAGTTGTATCGTAGCATACACCGTTTTTTACAGCGCAGCATGAAGCGCCGTTTCCAATGTGGCAGATAATAAGATTTGTGTCTTTTGGATCTTTTCCCAAAAGGGCAGCCGCGCGTTTTGCAGTGTAAAGGAAAGAAGTTCCGTGGAAACCATATTTCTTGCGGCATACTTTGTGTACCATTCGCGGGGAATTGCGTACATGAATGAACTTTCAGGCATTGTCTGGTGCCATGCAGTATCCATGACAGCCGCGTGAGGAACATCCGGCAGAACTTTCTGAGCCGCCTCGATTCCCATGATATTTGCCGGCATATGAAGCGGTCCCAAATCAACAACAGAGCGGAAAGTGTCCAAAACCTCCGGCGTTACCAGAACTGATTTGGTAAATTTGTCGCCGCCATGCAAAACTCTGTGTCCAACTGCGCCAATAACGCTCATATCTTCAATAACACCAACTTCTTTATCAGTGATTTCTTTAAGAATAAGCTCAATCGCCTCTTTGTGGGTCGGGCACGGACTTTCAAATTCAATCTTTTTACCGTGAGCCTTGTGCGTAATGCAAGAACCTGAATCACCAATGCGCTCAACAACGCCGCTTGCCATTACAACCTTGTCATCCCAGTCATAAACCTGATATTTTGCAGAAGAAGATCCGCAGTTAAGTGTTAAAATTACCATTTTCGTTCCTCTAAAAAGATGTAAATAGCCCGATTTTCGAGTTTTATAAATTCAGCACAAAAATTGAATGAACTACCAGAAAAAGCGCGTCAATTCGCCATACTTCGCGTACAATGTATCAGACTGCGCGATTTTTTTCAAAATCGCTTGCTAGCGCTCAGAATGGCTCGGTTGCCGCTTTCTTTTTCTTCCCGCTCATTCAATTTACGGATTCAGTAAAAAACTCGACATTTGGACTAAACATTAATTATTGTAAAACTTTAATCAAAAATAGAAAAGGGCGAAAAATTAAGTAAAGAAGGATGGCAGACCTACAATCGCACTTCGTTGAGCCTTACACACCGTGCGGGCTTTAATCGCCAGCCCAACTGGCTTTTGCCCGATAGAGAAACGCACAATGCCCGGCTAAATATATTTTTCAACAAGAAGGCACGCACCTTCAACAATCGCCTTGTGCTCTTCCGGGGCAATGCGCGCGTAAAGAGAATCTGGAGTATCGCCAGGCATAACCGGAACTTTTTTTTGTATAAGGATTTTTCCTCCGTCACATTCGCCGTTCACAAGATGAATCGTGCATCCGCTTTCCTTTTCGCAGGCAGCAATAACCGCCTCGTGAACATAATGCCCCCACATTCCAACTCCGCCAAATTTCGGTAAAAGCGCAGGATGCAGATTTATTATCTTATTTGAATATTTTTCAATAATTTTTCCAGAAAGAACTGTAAGCCAGCCGGCCTGAACAATTCCTTCAACGCAGAACTCATTGCAGATTTCAAGAACTTTGTCGCTTACGGCAATGCGCTTTTCTTCTCTTGTGGCCTTTTTGGCGTTTTCCGCGCCCATAACAGCATACGGACTTGTGATTCTAGCAGGAATTCCAGCCTTTGCGGCCCGTTCCAAGGCAAACGCATCTTTATGGTCGCTGATTACAACCGCAATACTGTAAGGACAATCCGAATTTTCTTTTTCAAAATCAATCAACGCCTGAAGATTCGTCCCACCGCCAGAAACCAAAACCGCAATCTTTTTCATAAAAAATCCTCGTGAAAATTTTCAACTTCAGTTTACATGGAATTTTGGAATGTTACAAGAAAACTAAAATAAAAGGACTGGGAATCAGCATGAAAAGAAATTCACAAAAAAAAGGCTGAACGAAGAGATTCAAACTCAACATTCAGCCTTTTTACAAAAATTAATTTTTGTTTTTTTTAGAAATTATTTTTTTAATAATTATAAAAAGATTTTGCAGGAACAGAAGAAAATTGTGCTTTCTGAGAAGAAACTACATAAGGTTCTACATCTACATCTACATCATCAAGAATAAGACCAAAATAAGAACCTGCAAGACTTAATTTTGTATCAACAGTTACAAGATTTCCTTCGATTTTGTCAAAACTTTCATCTTTATCAGTTGCATTGAATACAACTGCAAAGTTTCCGTTAGAACCGTTTACTTCGTAAAGAGTTACGCCGCTTTTTAATGTTTTTGCTGTTGCACTAGATGGTTTTCTAAAAGCATCATAATCTTTTCGCAAATGAATCAAACCTTTGTAAGTGTTGTAAACATCGATGTACTTTTCTTTTAATGAAAGGTTAATTGTGTTTACATCATCAATATTGTATTCTCCAGCAGTGTTAGTCCAAGTAATTCCACCTTTTTTATCCGCAGAATAACTGTCCGGACTACCTTTCTTTGTTCTCATAAATTCCTGACCACCATTGATGAATGGAGTTCCTTGACTAAGGAAAACATAAGCCGCCGCAAGTTTATTTTCTTTTTTGATAAGATTAACTTTAGATTCATCTTTCATAACAGAATTATAAAGATTTTCAAATTTTACAGCCCAGTCGCCATCTCCAGATATAGTAGAATCCGTCGAATATACAAGCTTGTCAAACAAAGTATAGTTGTCGTGACATTCAACATAATGGAGTGCAAGACCTGTTTTTCCAGTATCATTGCGCTTATTTTTAGCAATAGTTTTACCGCTTAAGCCAAGTATAAGATTTGCATCTGCATAATTTCCCTGAATTTGACCACGATTAAATCCACCAAATTCAGCACCTTTTAATGCATCTCTAAAGTCGTCGTCAAATGCTCCGTACCCATTACCACTAGTACCAGTCCCCGCGCATATCGCATGGCTATCTTCTTTAGAACCATCACCTGTCCATGGCTCACCATAAACTAAAATACTATTATCAATTTTATAAAGTTCATCATAGATTGCCTTCATAGTATCTTTGTCATGAATACCCATAAGGTCAAAACGGAAACCGTTAATATGGTAGTCTTTTACCCAGTGTTTCAGAGAGTCAATCATATACTTTTGAACCATTGCACGCTCGCTTGCAGTTTCGTTTCCACAACCAGAACTATTAGAATAAGAGCCATCTGCTTTTTGACGATAGAAATATCCTGGAACTGTTGAATCGTAAAGAGAGCCTGACAAAGTTCCATTTGTGTGGTTGTATACAACGTCCATAATAACAGCAATACCAGCATCGTGGAACGCTTTTATCATTTCGCGGGCTTCTAGCACGGCTTGATCTCCGTCTTTATAACCTTCTGTCACATAGCGTCCTTCTGGAACATTGTAGTGATATGGATTGTATCCCCAGTTGTAATTCTTATCGCTATTAATCTGAGCATAATCGAACATTGGAAGAATCTGAACGTGGGTAATTCCCAAATCTTTAAGATGCTTTGCAAATTCTCCACTTCCATTTGATCCAAGCGCATTTGTAATATCTTTGAACTTTCCTGTAGAATCTTTTGAATATGCACGGCTCCAGTCGCGAATGTGCATCTCATAAATCACAGCATCATTGTAAGATGTGCTGGTAAATGGATTTGTATAAACTGATTCCCAGCCAGTCGGCTTTGTAGAAACGTCATCAATAGAAACTATTTGACTTGCAACAGAATCAGGTCCTGCAACAGTATGCCAAATATCAGAAACATAATAAGTTTTATCTTCTACAGTAATTTGATATTTATAGTAGTTATAGCTAGATACATCTACATTTTCTGCACTCCATACGCCTGTAGCTGAATCCATAGCCATTGCAACAACAGCATCACCAGTTGGAGCTGTTCCCCACTCAGTAGTTGTAGCTCCTGGTGCGTCAAAGCCATTTGTTTTGCTTGAATCATAAGCGTCGGCAGAATCTGCATAAAGCAATACATTTACGCTTTTTGCAGTAGGTGCCCAGGTTTTAAATGTTGCAGTTGTTCCAGAAAGAGTAAGACCTAAACCTTCAACAGAATTTGCAGTATTGCCATAAAGTTCATCGATAAGTTTCATATCGATTCCAGCAGGGAGTTCTTTTGTTTTGTAAATTACTTTATACGGGAAGTTTAGAACGCTTGCCCCAGAAGAAGAATCGTCTGTAATTTCAAATTCGGCAGAATCATTAGAAATGCTTATACTTTCATCTGAAATTTTTAACGGAAGCACATTGCCGTTAGAATCTTCTACTGTAATATCAGTTTTTGCAATAGATTTTATAAGGCTTGTTACAAGCTTAAGTTTTGCTGTTTTTGCAGATTTATCAATAAAAGTTATAGAAGCGCTAAAAACTCCTACACAGTCTTCGATTTTTTCGTAATATGTCATGCTGTTCCAGTTAAAGTAAAAACTAGTTGCAGTTTGGAACTTTGCTTTAGGAATTACAATATCACCTGTTTTTGGCAGTCCATCAGCGCCCGCTATATTGTTGAACAAGATTCCTAAATCATAATTAGGGTCAACCTTTAAAGTATAGGTATAGCAGTCATAACCGCCTTCTTTGCCATTTTCCATTGCAAGGTCGCCTGGCCAACCAGCTGAAGTATAGTTTTTATCAGGACTAGCCTTTGCCCAAGCCCAGACTCCAGGTTTTCTATTTGTAGAAGGAATTCCCAAGACACAAATTTTTAATTCTACAGTTTCCTTCCCCCCCCCTCCTCCATTGTCATCTGAGTCAGTTTTGCAGCCAAAAATGCTGACTGCAACAACACAAAATAACGGCAAAAGCCATTTTAAAACATTCTTTTTCATTTTTCCTCCAAAGTGGATTATTTGAACAAGCTAGATAATGACAAAAAAATCTCCAACGATAATAACACATTTTATAATCAATTTATGATAACACATATTTTTTAAAAGTGAACTAAAATGTAATAGAATTTGAGCCAAAACAAAAATAAAAGGACATCATATATTGCGCACAAAAAAACCTTAATACTCCCCTTCCCAGTCATCGCCGAACTCGTCGCGCATTTCTTCCTGGGCAGCCTCATCGCCTTCCATTGCGTCATCATAAACAGACTGATAATAATTGTTGTAATCTTTTTCAAAATCAGATTTTTTTGTTTTTGCCGGTTTCTTTTTTGAATAATCAGAAGAATCTGTTGAACCGAAAAGCAAGTCTTTTAATAAACCCATATTTCCTCCAAAAAAAAGAACAGAAAATTATATTAGGCTTAATTTCGAGTTTTTTTTACAAATTACGAAAGAACGCTTTCGGCATATTTCCAATTTGCTCAGATGGATTTGGCTCGCGCTACGCTTGTATTAATTCGGGTGCTCCGCACTTTAATTAATTCAATCGCCAAAAATCTTCACAAATTGCAAATCTGCCTGCGCTTTTATTCTTTTTGCAAAAAAACTCGATATTCAACCTATTATAATTTTTAAGGGTTTTTGATTTTTTACATAAAAAAAATTCCTGCCTTGAAATCGGCAGGATTTTTTTTAGAATATTATAAGTTTGGCGCAGGCAAGTGCTCGGTTTGTTCTATTTACACGTTCGCGATTTCCTGCGCCACTGCTCGGTTTTTCTCTTGGCAAGTCAAAACCGCTTCCGCGGTTTTTCCTATTTACACGTTCGCAAAAACCTGCGCCACTGCTCGGTTTTTCTCTTGGCAAGTCAAAACCGCTTCCGCGGTTTTTCCTATTTACACGTTCGCAAAAACCTGCGCCACTGCTCGGTTTTTCTCTTGGCAAGTCAAAACCGCTTCCGCGGTTTTTCCTATTTACACGTTCGCAAAAACCTGCGCCACTGCTCGGTTTTTGCTCACTAATCCTCGAAAAGGAGTTTTTCTTTTTGGGTTTCGGCTTTGCCTTCTGCGTAGGTGACGCGGCCGATTTTGTAGGCTTTCATGTCCGGGCAGTCATCGCGGTGGTATTTAGGAGCGTTTGCGTTGAACATTCCGATTATTTCATCCGCATCCTTTGCCTTTACCGCAAGAACGAATCCGATTCCCATATTGAATGTGTTGTAAATCGTATTCAAGTCCGCGCCGCGGCGAATAAGTTCTCCAAACACCGGTGGAATATCCCAGCTTGAACGTTTGATTACAGAAATCAGCTGCTTTTTTCCATCCTTTGCCTTTGGATACATTCTTGGAATATTTTCGTAGAATCCGCCGCCCGTAACGTGAACCATTCCGTGAACAGATTTTTTGTATTTTGCAAGAACTTCCATGACCGGCTTTACGTAAATGCGTGTCGGTGTAAGCAAAACTTCACCTATTGTCTTTCCAGTTTCTTTTCCATCCATAAGGAACGGATCGTCCAGATTTTGCACAAGTTTTCTTACCAGGCTGAATCCGTTTGAATGAACTCCAGTTGAAGAAAGACCAATCAGCACATCACCTTCCGCAATTTCCTCACCTGTAATCATATCATTCTTTTCGCCAACGCCGACACCGAAACCGGCCAGATCGTATTTTCCAACATCATAAAAGCCAGGCATTTCAGCGGTTTCGCCGCCAAGCAAAGCACATCCTGTCATAACGCATCCGTCCGCAACGCCCTTTACAAGATCCGCCGCAACTTCCGCCTCCAATTTTCCGCAGGCAACGTAATCAAGGAAGAACAGAGTCTGAACGCCTGAGCACAGAATATCATTTACGCTCATAGCCACGCAGTCAATTCCGACTGTATCATATTTTTTCATCTGGAACGCAATGTCAAGCTTTGTTCCAACGCCGTCCGTTCCGCTAACCATCACAGGATTCTTTAAACCTTTCGGGATTTCAAACATTCCGTTAAAACTTCCAAGACCAGTAAGAAGTCCAGGAATCGCCGTTCTTTTTGCATGCTCTTTGTACTTATCAACAGCGCGATAGCCTTCTTCCACATCTACACCAGATTCTTTGTAACTAGCCATATCTTATGGTCTCCTAAAATTGTTTATTTTATTTCGATTTTCTAATTTTCAGCCTTGCCCAGGAGCGAAACAACAAGATTCCGCTCAAAGCGCCGCCTTTTTATCATTCAGACAGCCGGCTTCTTAATTCACTTTTTTTTTCTATTAATTCACCGGGAACCCTCATCGGATACTCACCGGTAAAACATCCCTTGCAGAAACCGTACTGCTCCGGATTGCACGCCCTTAAAGCCTCGAACATTCCATCCACAGAAATAAACGCAAGCGAATCTGCGCCGATTTCTTTCCGGATTTCCTCAACGTCATGGCCGGAAGAAATAAGCTCTTCCTTTGTAGGAGTGTCAATTCCAAGATAGCATGGGAACTTCACAGGAGCTGAACTTACCCTGAAGTGAACCTCTTTTGCGCCTGCCCGGCGAAGAATCTGAACCAGACGGCGGCTAGTCGTTCCGCGCACAATAGAATCGTCAATCACAACCACGCGTTTTCCGTTCAAGTCGCTTTTAAGCGCATTCAGCTTTACAAAAACCATGTTTTCACGCGCCTGCTGAGTCGGAGCAATAAAAGTACGCCCAATATACTTGTTCTTTACAACGCCCATTGCATACGGAATTCCAGATTCCCTTGAATAACCAATTGCAGCGCCAAGCCCAGAATCAGGAACACCCACAACAACATCAGCCTCAACCGGAGATTCCTTCGCAAGCTGCGCTCCCATCTTATATCTTGCTTCCTGAACAGGAATGTCGTCAATAATTGAATCCGGACGCGCAAAATAAACATATTCAAAAATGCACGAACGCTTCGAAGTTTTTTCCCCGAATTCAAAGAAAGAACTCCGTCCTTGTTGATTATTACAATTTCACCAGGATGAATATCGCGGATAAAAGTGCCGTTCATTGCGTCAATAGCGCAGGACTCGCTGGCAAGAACCCATCCGCCCCTAACCTGGCCAAGACAAAGCGGTCTGATTCCGTTAGGGTCGCGGGCGCCGATCAAAGAATCCTTTGTCATTACGCAAATCGCAAAAGAACCCTTTATCATCTGAATTGTATCTGTAAGCGCGCGCTCAAGCCCCTTTTTATAGCCACGTGCAATAAGCTTTACAATAACCTCAGTGTCGCTTGAAGAACTGAAATCCGCACCGGTTTCTTCAAACATCTCGCGGAGCTGAACATAGTTTACAAGCTGCCCATTGTGCGCGACCGCAATCGGACCAAGTTTTGACTGGCTCAGCATCGGCTGCGCATTTTCAATTGTCTTAGAGCCGGAAGTCGCATAGCGAACATGACCAATAGAAAGATTTCCCTGCAATTCCCGAAGATGCTCAACCTTAAAAACATCAGAAACAAGTCCCATCTGCTTGTGAATCTTCACATCGTTTCCGTCAGAAACACAGATACCCGCGCTGTCCTGACCGCGGTGCTGCAAGGAATACAAACCATAATAGCACATCGTCGCGGCATTCATCTGAGATTCATCAGAAGTTTCAGTCTTAGAAGCATCCGTAGTCAGATAAACACCAACAACTCCACACTCATCGTGAAATTTATCATCTTTTTCAGTGTACAAAAATTCGTTCTCAGACATTACAGTTCCACTCCGACAGAAACACCGGCAGCGGCATCATCTGCAAGTTTTTTGCGGAAAGCCAGAAGCTTTTCCTTTAATTCCGGATATTTTATAGAAAGAATCTGAACCGCAAGATAAGCGGCATTTTTTGCATTGCCAATACCAACAGTCGCGACCGGAATCTGCGGCGGCATCTGAACGATAGAAAGAAGCGCGTCCATTCCGCCAAGACCGTTTGAACCGGCGGAAATACATTCAAGAGGAACGCCAACAACCGGCAAAGTTGTAATTCCGGCAATAACGCCAGGAAGAGCGGCAGCAAGACCCGCGCCGGCAATAATAACCTCAAAACCATCAGCCTCGCACTGCTTTACAGTTTTGTGCAAAAGCTCTCCAGCCCGATGAGCCGAAATAACAAAAGCTTTATATTCAACGCCAAATTCCTTAAGAACTTCAGCAGCCTTTTTCATTTTTTCTGTATCTGATTTTGACCCAAAAAAAATCGCAACTTTCATTCGTCCTCCTCGTTTTTGTTCTCCGCAAAAATTTTACAAAAACGATAACTGACTTTATCACAAATTTACAACATTCGCAATGTAAGAAAGCAATTTAAAAACACGGGCAAGCCGGCAACAAGTTGCCGTCGGGCTTTGCGGAGTTTCATTGCCCGCTCCGCTCGCAAAAAGCCTGCGGCTTTCCCCTCCAATCCCTCTTGCATTCAGACTTAAAATTCCTCTGCATCCACAAAGCGGAACTGTCCCGGCAAAAGATTTTCGTCAAGTTTCAGGTTTCCGAACTGAATCCTCTTAAGAAATTCAACGCGGTTTTCAACAGCCATAAACATTCTTTTTATCTGGTGAAACCGTCCCTCGCGCACAGCGACCACACATTCCCGGTCGCTTAAAAACTCCAATGCAGCGGGCAGCGCCTTCTGTTCCGCGGCTTTCTTCTCCGCAGGCAGAACAACGCCTTCCTCAAACATTCTTTTATACGCAGCCTGCCCGGTTTCTTCAACGGTTTTTTCCAGCCGCACAAAATATTTTTTTTCAATCTTAAAATCCGGAGCCGCCGCCTTATGCGAAAAACTTCCGTTTGTTGTAAAGCAAAAGTCCAGAAGTGTCGCAGTCAAGCCGCCCCACCGAATGAAGTTTCCCAAGATTTTCAGAAACAACAACAGAAGAAACCAGCTCATACACAACAGGATGCCTGTCGCTTACAAATGAACACACAAAGCCGGCCGGCTTGTTCAGCATAATGTAAAGATGCTTTTTGCTTTTTTTAAGAGCATTTCCGTTTACAGAAAATTTTCATCCCTTTCAATTTTAACAGGAAACCCGCATTCCAGAATGCGCTCGCCGTTCACAAGAACGTCATTTTTTTCCGCAAAAATTGCGCGCGCTCCGCAGCGAACAAAAAAACCATGATTAATCAGAACACGCGCAAGCGGCTCAAAAAAATATCTTCCATATAATTCCGTCAAGTCAGGGCAAACGCATTATAAATGTATTCAGCAAAAAAACTTGCTCCCAGTCACGGTTTCGTGGTTCAAAAATCGCGCAATAATGCGCTACACGCTGATTGTTGCAAAGTAACTATAGAATTGCCCGCTCACGCGGTCTCAACAATCAGAGTGTTTTTTTTGACCACGAAACCGTTCCTTCGCGCAAAGTTTACTTAAATTATTTATAATGCGTTTGCCCTACCGTCAAGCTTATTTTTAATGAATTTTTAATAAAAAAATGCTGTAAACTGTTCCTATGGCTAATTTTGACGAAAAACACAGTTTATATCATTGATTCCTACGGTTTGATTTTACCGCTGCTATTTTGCTTTCATCAACCGTCCTCTTACCAATTCAAAACGGCGAAAAACATAAGCGCGCTTTTCGGTTTTTTACCGGAATCTTCATTCAGTATTAAAAACATTACAAGCCGGCCCATATTTTTTTGCGGCAATGGACTCAAAAACAAAAACCTTCAGACACGAATTCTACCCGGAATACAAAGCGACCCGCAACAAGACTCCGGAAGACCTGCATGCGCAGATTCCGTGGATTTGCGAAATTCTTGAGACGCTAGGAATTCCAACCCTTCAGTGCGATGGCTACGAAGCCGACGACATAATTGCAACCGTCGCAAAAAAATGCGTCGAAACCGGCCGAACCTGCAGAATACTTTCAGGCGACAAGGATTTAATGCAGCTTGTCTGCGAAAACATACAGATTCTAAAGCCGGATGCCGGCGCAATGTGGAAAGTCACAGACTCCGCAGCCGTAGAAGCCGAATGGGGAGTCAAACCGGAGCAGCTTCTGGATTTGCTTTCGTTGTATGGCGACACTGCGGACAACGTTCCGGGCGTTGCAGGCGTAGGCGTAAAAACCGCCTCAAAACTGCTTGCGGAATATAAAAACCTGGATGGAATCTACCAGAACCTTGAAAATATAAAAGGCGCAATGCAGAAAAAGCTCGCAGACGGAAAAGAAAACGCATATTTTTCACAAAAATTAATAAAACTCTGCGAAACAGTTCCCTGCGAAAAAATCAACTCCGCGCTCGCTCAAAAAAATCAGTACAATTTTTCAGCCGCGGCAAAACTTCTGGAACAGTACGGCGCATTTCAGGACGCAAAGCAATATTCAGAACTGGCTTTACAAACCGGAGAACCAGCATCCGAAAGCGGGGAAGAACAAGTTCTCCCCCTCGGCTCAACTCCGGCCGCTCCGCAAGGCGGCTCTGCCGAATTTTCGCCTACCCCCTCTAGCGGGGACACCCCGCAACGCCCCGCGCACCTCGCCGACTTTTTTGATTTCAACCCGGCGCAGAACCACCTGTGCAGAACAAAGGAAACTACGCCGCGGTTCAGTCCATTCAGGAACTCAAAGAATTTATTGACGCGGCAAATGCGGCAGGAACAGTCGCATTTGACTGCGAAACGGACAGCCTGAACACAATCACCTGCAAAATCCAGGGATTCAGCCTTTGCCACAAAAAAGGCAGCGCGGTCTACATTCCTTTGGCGCAAGACGAGCAGTCGCTTTTTGACTCAGAAAAAATCGAAAAAAAATCAGCGTTTGCAGAGCTTAAACGCATTTTTAATCAGCCAGACTTAAAAATCATCATGCACAACGGAAAATTCGACCTGAAAGCCCTTGCTTCCAACGGACTTTTTGAAAACAATAAGATTGAATACAAATGCAAGCTGATTGACACAATGATTGCGACCTGGCTTTTGAATCCAGACCGGAACGGAAAAAATTCCTACAGCCTTGAATGGCTTTCAGAAACATTTTTGCACCTTAAAGGAATCGAATTTTCAAGCATCGTAAAAAAAGGCCAGACATTCGCAGATGTTCCGCTTGACCAGGCAGTTCCTTATGCTTCGGAAGATGCGGATTTCACGCTCCAGCTCTGGGAATTCCTTTCAGAAAGATTCAAGGATGAACGCCGGCAAAAACTTTTTGAACTGGAAATGCAGCTCCTTCCGATTCTTGCGAACATGGAGCTTGCAGGAATTCACCTTGACAGCAAGGCCCTGCACGAATACAACGCGGAACTTACAAACGGAATTGAAAATATTGAGAACGAAATCTACAAAGAAGTCGGACATCCTTTCAATATCGCCTCGCCAAAACAGCTCCAGACAGTTCTTTTTGAAGAGCGCAAATTAAAGCCGGAAAAAAAGACCAAAACCGGCTACTCAACGGACACTTCCGTGCTGGAAGAACTTGCGCATTACGATTCTGTTCCAAAAATGATTCTGGAATTCCGCGAGCTTTCAAAACTTCAGTCAACCTACGTTGAAACTCTGCCTGAGATGACCGACAAACGGAAGAATCCACACAGACTTTGTTCAGACCGGAACCGCCACCGGCCGCCTTTCCTGCCGCGACCCGAATCTTCAGAATATTCCTGTCCGCAACGAAGCCGGCCGCAGAATCAGAAGCTCATTCACCGCGCCGGAAGGCAAAGTCCTTATTTCCGCAGACTATGCGCAGATTGAGCTGGTTGTGCTTGCCCATCTTTCCGGCGACAAAAATATGTGCCAGGCTTTTATTGAAGGAACAGACGTTCACAAAGCAACCGCCGCCCTTATCTTTGGAGTAAAACCGGAAGAAGTAACCGCAGAAATGCGCCGGACTGCAAAAACCATAAATTTCGGTGTAATCTACGGAATGAGCGCATTCCGGCTTGCAAACGACCTGGGAATCTCCAGAACGCAAGCCGCGCAGTTTATCTCAAGCTACGACCAGCTTTACGCAGGAATTACAAATTTTAAGGCGCAGACAATTTTGAATGCGGAAACAAACGGATATGTTGAAACAATCCTTGGCCGCCGCCGTCCGATTATGAACATCAACAGCATAAACAAGGTTGAAAAGGCAGGCGCTGAGCGAATGGCAATCAACACGCCGGTTCAGGGTTCTGCCGCTGATATTGTAAAAAAAGCGATGATTGAAGTAGATTCCGCTCTAAAAGAAATGAACAACGGAGCAAAACTTCTTCTTCAAGTACACGACGAGCTTATTCTTGAATGTCCAGACGAGCAAAAAACAATTGAAGAAACAATCGCCCTGGTAAAAGATAAAATGGAAAATGCCGTCAAGCTTAACGTTCCGCTTCGCGTAAGCATTGAGCACGGCAAAAACTGGGGAGAATTCCATTGATAATCTGCATAACAGGACAAATGGCCGCCGGAAAAAATTACATATCTTCTCTGTATGAAAAAAACGGATGGCTTTGCCTTGACGCGGACGAGCAGGTTCACAACGCTATAAAAACAGCGACGCCAGAAATTTTAAAGGCATTTGAAAAACAAGCCGCCGCGGAAAATATTTCCCTGCAAAATCCGGACGGAACTCTGAACCGCAGAAATCTTGGCAGATTAATTTTCCCGCGTCCTGAGCTTCTTAAAAAACAGGAATCAATAATTTATCCTATTATAATAGAAGAAACTAAAAAAATTATAAAAGGAAAAACTGCGGAAAAAATATAATACTGAACGCGACGGTTCTTTATAAAACTCCGGAGCTTCTTAAAATGTGCGATAAAATAATTTTTGTAAAGGCAAGATTTTTTGTGCGCCTAAAACGGGCCATAAAACGCGACAAAATGCCGTTGCGTCAGATTTTAAGCCGCTTTTGGACACAGCGAAATCTTTTTTCAAAATACAAAAATACCGGGATTCCAATCGAAACCGTGGACAACAACTAGAAAGGTTACTGGAAGATTGCATATTAATATTTACTGAACGAACAGGAGCGCAGGCGGATTTACAAATTGCGAAGATTTTGAGCGATTCAACCATTTAAAGTTGCGAAGCAACCCCAATTTTTACAAGCGAAGCGCGAGCTCAACCATCTGTAGCAAATTGGAAATCCGACTACGCTTTTATTATATTCAATAACAAAACCAAACATTAAAATAAAACTAAAAAAATTCATTAAGTTTTCTTTTCAAAATCCGATAGTAAAGTAAGGGCGGGACAGACCGCAAAGGAATGCGATATGGAACAGAAAAGAACTTTATGGATAGTTGCAGCTGTCGGTGTATTTTTACTTGTAGTTTTAGGCGCAGCGCTTATACTTTACACACCGCAGTCAAAGCAGGCAACAATCGCCAATTCACGTGTAACAAACAGCAGCACAGCATCCAACGGATGGATTTCGCTTGCGCCATCTGCGCCGCTTCAGGCTTCAACAAATCCTGATGAAAAAGCTGATGAAGAAAGCAGCGTTCTTCCAGAAAAAGAAATTCCGAACCCGGCAAAAACAGAATTACGCGCGGAAGAAGTAAATATCTATGCAGAAAATGCAAAAGTTTATTCAGAAAAAACAGAGTTGAACAAGCTCGGCGAAAACGCAACTGTAAAAGCCGAAAGTTCTGAAAAACCAACCACAATTGTCTTGACTGAGCCAGAAAAAACAGCCGAAGCAAAGGCTTCAAAACCTGAGGTTTCTAAGCCACGTTCAAACGTTACTGTAAAAAATTCTGTATCAGAAAAACAAAAGGCGCCTGCAAAACCTGAACATAAAAATACGGCAAAAACCGCAAAGACTGAGCAAAACAAAAGCGTATCAGCGAAGCCTTCCGTAAAAGAACCGGAAATCGTTCAGTACTGGGTTCAGGTTTCAGCATTGACAAGCAGAAAATCAGCAGATGAAGCGCGAAACAAGCTTGGCGAAAATCAGATTACTGCCGATGTGTTTACATACACGGACAACAAAAAGCAGCTTTTCTACCGCGTAAGGGTAGGACCTTACACAACAAAAAGCGAAGCTGAATACTGGCGGACAAAGATTTCAAAAATTGATTCGTTCCAGAACAGCTCAAGCTACATAACAAGCACGACTGTTTCAAAATAAATAAAAAAAATTGTAATTTACTTCAAAAATTGCATTTTTTCTGCGTTAAATATGTATGAAAAAATGCAATTTATTTTTAACCGTGATTTTTATGTGCCTTGCGCAGAATTTTTCTGCGGAAACAAAGTATTCCGTACCTTCCGTGTCAGCAAAATATTCAGTTTCCGGCGCGACACTAAAAACCGCATGGAAAATTCCGCAGACAGAATTAAACCAAAATCCAGATTTTTTTGTTCCGGCATGGGGGCTGGCAATTGATTTTTTTAACTTTTTTGACGACAAGGCAAAATCCGTACCGTTTTCTGTTGTCGCCGGAACTGTAACTCCATCAGGCGCAATTTCCAGGCTAAAAAAACCTTCGCTTTCTTCCTCAACCGTTGCAATCCGGAACAGTTTTTCAGACGCCTCAATGCTTTTTGTTCCGCTTCCGGGAGCGTCAAACTGCGAAAAACCTCTGGCGCTCAGCACTTCCTTAAAAATAAAGACAGATTCGCCTGTAAAAAAAATAAACGTAACTTTATATTCAAACGAAAAAAACGACTTTCTTGAATCCGCATTGATTCAGCTTAAAACCGGAAAAAAATCGCATATTTCATTTTCAACAACGGCAGGACAGTTTGTAAAATCGAACACTACGTCAAAATGGTTCAGCGCAACAAGACTTTTTCCAGAAACTCATTTTTTTGCAACGAATTACCAGGCATCGCTTATAACACCATGGTTCAAAACGCTTGAAACTGTAAATCTTTTTTATGAGCAGAATTTTTTCAGCGGACCGCAGGCAACGTTTTCAAGTGAAAATCAACTGAAATTAAAGCATTTTCTATTAAATTTTGCCTTTTTTTGCATTTCAGACAAAGAGCTCTTTACAGCAAGCTCAACGCGGCAAAAAACACTGGGACAGATAAAAATCAATCCGGCAATAACAGCATTTCCTCTGAAAAACTTAAAAACTCAATTCGGAGCGCTGTGCCTTTTAGAGCAAAAAATTCAATCAGATGAACAAATCAGGCTTGAAAAAAAACTTTCCGGGCAAATAAATTTTCTACACAAAAAAACACTTTTTCTCAAAAATTAATAATATCAGCAGAAGGAATTGATTCCGCAGAAAAAATTTCCGGCAGCTTCTGCTACAACTTATACAGGCTTGCAAACCCTGCTGAAACAGTCAGTTTTACATTCGCGCCAAAAGACAAGAAGTTAAAATTAAAATTCGGGCAAAAACTTTCCTTTAACAAAAAAAATTGCTCCGGAAGTTTTTTCGCAGGAACAACTTCAGTAATTATAAATGATAAAATTGATTCTTTAAGGACAGAAATAAAAATGTCCTGCCAGGCAAAAACAAAAAGACTTTCTGTATCTGCAAGCGCAGGACTTTTTTTTAATATTTTATAATGAACCGGCCTAATTTATACGCAGGAATCCTTCGCAAGGAATACTTTATAAGCCTATTCGCGGTTCCATTCACGTTTTTCAGGATAATATGCCCACAAGCCGCGGTTTGTGGAGTTTGTTCCGGCAGAAGTCGCCGTATAAATGTAATCCATTGAGCTATAAATGCTTGTTTCTGTTTCTTTTTTAGAAGGATCGACAGCAAGCAGAGCCCTTACAATATACGGACTACGCATAACGTTGTCGGCTTTTGTTGTAAATGAACCTGTTTTTGTAGGCTTACCTGTTGACTGGTCTATCTCTATCCTTACCGCGCCGCTTCCATTTGAAGCACTTGAATTATAAGAGCGGTTTGAGCCTGTTCCAAGCAACAGACTGTCGGAAGTAACGGCAATGCTTATAACATTTGAATCAGAAACTTTTTCCAAATATCCGGCAGTTTCCCCACCTTTAGACAAAAGCTTTGTCGGATCAGTTACAATATCTTTGACTTTATCCAGCCTGTATTCTGCCCTTTGATATTTGAACATTTTCTTGAACTCTTCAGGTCTGACGTTAAAGTCATCAACAGAAAAATAATACAAATTGTGGCCATAATCGCCGAAATAAACGTAAGTAGGTTCAGTTCTAGCAGTGCCAAAAGAATCTGTTGTTCCTTCGTTTGTCTCGGCATTCAGAAAATTCATAAAATGATATTTTCCGCCAAAATAAACTACAGAAAGCGTGTCCAGGTCGAACTCTGAATAAATAAAATCGCCGGCATCTGGATTCTCTTTATTTTCAGAAGTTATTGACGCAACTTTTTCAGAAGCACCACCATTCAGCTTATAAAGAACAGAAGTTTCATTCCGTGAATTTCCAAGGTATGGACTTCCTCCACCGACACGCAAGAACGCAACGCGGTGCTCAGGATTTACAGAATTTGTTCCAAAAAGATGGCAGCTAATCGCCATTCCGTAGTTATCATCATCAATTTTGTCAATTTTATTCTGATATTCATTAATCACAGCAGAAAGAGGCTCTATTTCATTCCAGGTCATTTTTAACTGATTGTTTTCAATAACCGGTTCTGTGTAATAAACTTTTAATTCCTTAGGAACATTACGGCTGTTGTCTGTGTCGTAGGTTGGTTCAAAACCCAAGGCGTAAACATATTTCTGGTCGGCAATTATCTTTGAAAAATAAAAACCTTTAAATTTAGTGTCTTCAAAAACATAATGAACAGAACCCGGCAATCCGTTTCCAGAAAGCTCATTCCATTTGCCGTGTTCCGCATCTTTTGCGTTCTTATATTTAATTACACCGTTTGTCAAAAAAAGATACTGCTCACCGCCATTATTGTATCGGGCAATGTTGTTTATAAAACCAGGCATTTTCTGGGTTGTAAGTTCAATTTCATCGCGGATGTTCTGATAGATTGCATCGTAGCAGCCGGTAAAACCAAAAAGTGAAACCGCAAGAACAAAAACGCCAATAATAATTTTCTTCATCTTCCGCCCCCTCAAATTCTAAAAGTGATAGCGGGCAGAAATACCAGCTTCCATAAAAATTCCATAATCTGAATCCGCATTTTTTGTTGTTGTATACCATTCCGGTAAATAAAGGAATTCCGCATTCAGCCCTACAGACCATCCTTCCGTAATCCTAAAGAATGCCCCGGTTTCCGCTTTTGCCGAAAAGCCCGGGAAATATTTTTTATTAGCACAGGTTTCAAAAGCGAATCCAACGGAAAGCGTCTGCGGAAATTCAAATCTTCCGGCAGAAGGCTGAAATATAACTCCAAAAGTGATAGGAACAAAAGTAAAAACATTGCTTCCGATTGTAGGATTGTAACCGGCCATAAGTTCGCCGCCAAGAGCAAGCCAGCTGTTCATAAATCTGTAGTATCCAAGCTGCGCCGAACCGCCAACTGTAAGCTGTTCGCCGAAATTCAGCGGAAAGTTTCCCATAATTCCAATCTTAAGGAACTGATCGCCCTTGCCGTTTCTGGAATAATCATCTTTTCGGACAATGTTCTCAACGTCATCATCTTCATCAGTTTTAATATTTTCTTCTGACTGTCCGTCATTCTGTTCAGTCTGTTCATCCGGGGCAGATTCCGGAGCATCCGTTTCCTGCTCTGCAAAAAGCGGAACGGAAAGCACAAGCAATATGCCAAAAAGGGAAAGAATACGTTTCATTTTTCCTCGCATTTTCTATACAATAATAGGCAAAAAGTATACAATTTTTATAGACTTTTTACAATTAAAACACAAAAACTCACGGAAGGTAACAAATGAGCGCAGAAATTATCAACGGCAAGGAAATCGCCGCGCAGGTCAGAAAAGAAGTTGCAGAAAAAGTTTCGGCATTAAAGGAAAAAGGAATAACTCCTTGTCTTGCTGTAATCCTTGTTGGAGAAAATCCGGCCAGCGTTTCCTATGTAACAGGAAAACAAAAGGCGCTTGCCGAAGTCGGAATGGCAGACAGAAGCATGCATCTTCCGGAATCAACAACGGAAGAGGAGCTTTTAAAGATAATCAGCGGATTGAACAGCGACAAATCCGTCCACGGAATTTTGGTTCAGCTTCCGCTTCCGAAGCATATTAATGAAGAAAAAATTCTTCTGGCAATCAGTCCGGAAAAAGATGTGGACGGATTCCACCCTGTAAACGTAGGAAACCTTGTAATCGGCAAAAAAAGCTTTTTGCCTTGCACTCCGCACGGAATCATTGTTCTTCTGAAAAAAATGAACATTGAAACAAGCGGAAAACACGCAGTTGTAATCGGACGTTCAAATATTGTAGGAAAACCGGTCGCCCTTCTTCTTGCAAGAAAAGAGACAAACTGCACAGTAACAATATGCCACACCGGAACTAAGAATATTGCTGAAATAACAAGACAGGCTGACATAATCATCGCCGCGGCCGGAAAACCGCACACATTGACAAAGGACATGATAAAGCCTGGCGCAGTGGTTATTGATGTCGGCGTAAACAGAATTCCTGACGCATCAAAAAAATCTGGCTTCAGGCTCACCGGCGACTGCGATTTTGAAGATTTAAAGGAAACCGCAAGTTTTATAACTCCAGTTCCAGGCGGAGTTGGCCCGATGACAATAGCGATGCTTATGCAGAATACTCTGGAAGCGGCTGAAATAGCAGGCGTTACGGGCGGCGATTGAGCCCGTTGGAAGGGGTAGGAGGCAACGAAGTGCCGACGAGGGGAAATCTTTCCCCGCATGCAAAAAAATCATGAGCCAGAAATGACTGTACGCAGGCATTTCTGGATAGCGAGGAACGAATGTTCCGAGCGGCGGGAAGACTTTCCCCATATGCAAAAAAATCACGAGCCAGAAATGACTGTACGCAGGCATTTCTGGGTAGCGAGGAACGAATGTTCCGAGCGGCGGGAAGACTTTCCCACTCCCACTAATCTACTCCTGATATTCTGTGTAGGCGTACGCGTCGTGGTTATGGATGCTTTCGGCATTTGTACATTCCACGCTGAACCACTTGAACGGTTTTTCGATTTTAAAATTCCGAAGCCCCAGATAAACCTCGCGGACAACATCTTCAACAAACCTAGGGTTTTCGTAGGCGTGCTCGGTAACATATTTTTCATCTTTTCGCTTTAAAAGTGAATAAAGTCCGTTTGAAGCGCAGTTTTCTATCATCTTGACAATGTCTTCTATCCAGAAAAAATCTGAGTAAAGAATTTTTACAACCACAAGTCCGCGCTGATTGTGCGCGCCGTACTCGCTGATTGCCTTTGAGCACGGGCAAACGGTTGTTACAGGAACTTGGATTGAGACAAAGAATTGACGTTCGTTTTCAGAGACCGAACCTTCGTATTTGCATGTATAGCTCATAATCGCAGACTGGCCGCTGACCGGCGCTTTTTTTTCCATAAAAAACGGAAATGTCATTTCGCCGTAAGATTTCTGGGCATTAAGACGAGCGCGAATCTCCTCAAGCATTTCCAGAAAATGGTTCATAGTAAGATTTTCGTGGTGCTTGTGAAAAATCTCAATAAAGCGGCTCATGTGAGTTCCTTTAAAATGGTGCGGAAGGTTCACAAACAAATCTACAACTGCTGTTGTGCTTTGCGTTCTATTATTTATCAAGAACCGTAACCGGATATCTTACGCCTTTCACACCAACTTTCTGCAATGGAACTTCGCGGGTGTCCTCTTCATTCTGTACGTCAATCATATTTATATAGTAGCAAATATGCAGAAAAAAAGGAATTCACGCGGCGAAGAAGAAAATCAATAAGCATTGAAATATAAATCATCCGGGCAGATATCTTGTCCATCAGGCCATTCAATATTGAAGCCATTTGTTTTTACAGACCTAAAATACGAAGCATCTTTCAATTTTCCAAACCAAGAGCCCTTTATATAAGGCTTTACATCAAATTGCTTTTTTTCACCGTTATTAAATTCAAGAAGAAGAACATAATTATTTTCAGGAATAACTTTTATTACCGTCGGTCTTAACATTTTCAATTCCTATTTTAATGAAATAATTGCTGAATTTGAAAAAATCCATTCCATAAATATACGTGCATCACCATTAAATATAGAATAATACATTTTTTTATCCGAAATATCACAAACAGAACTTATCGGGTTTCAATATTTTTTTCAGATATCAATTTTGCTAGTTCCACAAATCTATTTTTTTGAATCATTAAATATTTCTTCTTAAGAAAAAAATTATATGCGTACTTTTTATAAAAATCTCAATATTTTTTTCACGCGGTGAAACTCAAAAATACAAAAATTAAAAAAATTTGCCTTTCAGCGGTTTTAATATTATGCTTATATTGAATCTGGTTTGAAAAAACGCTCTGGAGGAATTTAATATGGATGCAAAGATTGCTGTTTATGACACACGTTCTTACGATAAGAATGCCCTTTTGAAATCTAATGAAAATTTTGGATTTGAATTTGATTTCTTTGATTTTAAGCTTTCGGAAAAAACCGTTTTTTCGGCAAGGGGCTTTGACGCAGTCTGTATTTTTGTAAACGATGTCGCAAACGAACCTGTCATAAAAGCTCTTGCTGATGAAAAAGTAAAACTTATTGTACTCAGATGCGCCGGGTTCAACAATGTAGATTTAAAAGCGGCCGAAAAATATGGCGTAAAAGTCCTGCGTGTTCCGGCTTATTCGCCGCACGCGGTTGCCGAGCATGCGCTTTCTCTGCTTCTTTCGCTTACACGGCACATTCCTCAGGCTTATGTGCGTACAAAAACCGCAAATTTCAACCTTGAAGGGCTTACCGGCCGCGACCTTTACGGACTTACGGCAGGAATTTACGGAACAGGAAAAATCGGGCGCATCATGGCGGAACTTCTTGCCGGTCTCGGAATGAAATCATTCTGTGCGATCCGTTCCCGAATAATCAGTGGGCAGACGAAAAGGGATTTAAATACGTTGACACTCCAACAATCTTCAAGGAAAGCGATGTTCTTAGCCTGCACTGCCCTCTTACAGAAGAAACATACCATATCGTAAACCACGATAACCTTAAATCAATGAAAAATGACGCCGTGATAATCAACACAGGACGAGGAGCGCTGATTGACACAAAAGCGCTGGTTCATTCGCTAAGCATAAATATATTGGCGGCGCCGCGCTGGACGTTTACGAGGAGGAAAGCGCGTTCTTCTTCAAAGACTGCTCAGGCGAAGTCATAACCGATGATGTTCTTGCCCGGCTTTTAACGTTCCCGAACGTAATAATAACAGGACACCAGGCGTTCCTTACAACAACCGCGCTTTCAAACATTGCCGATGTAACGCTTGGAAACGTAAAGGCGTTCATGGAAGGCTCAGAACTGGCAAACGAAGTGAAGATGTGATGAAAGATTAAGTTTTGATTCAATTTGTGGATTCAATAAAAACTCAACACTCAATTCCACATATTGAATCACGGAAAAATCCAACCGAAAGCTATTCGGTTAGTCATGTAAAATTCTAACCGTAATTATTTAGACCACGGAACTACCAGCGCAATAAGAGTTGACAGGAGTTCCTGGGGTCTTTTCATTAGCGTTTCCAGAGCTAAAGCATTTTTTCTTCGTCTTAGTTCCTGCTTGTTTAGACCCGAATATTTACGAAGTGTTTAAACAGCATGCAAAAACCAAAAATCTTCATGCCACTTATCCGAATATATAGAAGACATACTGCGAAATCTGTTCTAAATATGGTATAATCAGTCAGTGTGTGCGGAGGCTTTTATTGAGAATTCATGATTTAAGAAACTGTCCTTTGAGCGACAGAAACGGAACTTATGGCGGAAATTCAGGCGACAAGGAAGGAATCCTTATAAACAATGAATACTGGCTGGTCAAGTATCCTAATAACGCATCAAGGCTTGAGAATAATGGTGAAATGTCCTACACAACATCACCTGTATCTGAATATATTGGCAGCCATATATACGGTATTTTAGGCTACGATGTTCATAAGACGGTTCTTGGAGTCCGCAACGGACATATTGTGGTTGCCTGCAAAGACCTTTGCGATGATGAGCACCGTCTTATTGAATTCCGCCAGCTGAAAAACACATACAACAAGACTCTCAATGAAAAACTTGACGGAAGTTTCACCTCAACCGGAAGCGACCATTTTGTAGGACTTGAGGAGATAATGCTTCATTTGAAGTATAATCCGTCGTTGCAGAACGTAAAGAATCTTAAGGAGCGTTTCTGGGACTGTGTCGTGATAGACGGATTCATAAACAATAATGACCGCAACAACGGCAACTGGGGAATTTTAAGAGGAAAAGAGGGTGATTCTTTGGCTCCGGTCTTTGACAACGGCTCGTCTTTTTCTCCAAATGTTTCGGAAGAAAAAATAATTAAAAAAATCAGCGACAATGAAAGTCTCGTTTTTTCAGCCTGCAATGGAGTCACCGCATACAGCATAAACGGCAAGGGGAACGCGCTATTCAGGGATATTCTAAATCTTGATATTCCGGACTTGAAAACAGCCCTGCGGAAAAATATTCCTCTGATTCAGAAAAACATCGAAAAAATAATTTCTCTTATAAAGGAAATTCCGCCGGAAGTTGACGGATATAAGATAATCTCTGAAGAACGGAAGTCCGTATACATAGATGAGTTGAAAGCAAGAATAGAAAGACTTTTTGTTCCTATTATAAAACATATCGGACTTAACGGCAAAGAAGCAAATCATGGACATACGGAAAAAGAAAAGTCTGCGGATAACGGTTATTACCTTGAACGCTGATATTACTAGAGGAAAAATATGAACCATACAGAAAGCTACATAGACCATTCTATACAAACTCCAAAAGATGCACCTTCAAATATACTCTGTCTTTAGAAGACCTTGATGAATACGACAGAAATGGGATGGATGTGGCGTATTACGACCGGCTGGACGACCTATGGGTGAATGCAAAGAACGCAATCGCCGCCGGGGTCATGTCAAGAACCTCCTGGAAGATAATAGAACAGAAATACTGGATTCATGCCGATGAGGTCATGCACCGTGAAGACTCAGCAGAAAAAGAAAGCCCCGGCAGGCGTGGCTAATGACCATGCAGGAGCGTTTCTCCCATCAATTTCTTTTTCGTTTTCATATCCAATCCCATTTTAAGCCCTCATCAGGCTTTTTTTGGGGTTAGATTTTTACTTGATTCAATTCCACATATACCATAATTCAGATTTTTTTCTATATAATTCTATAACCTATGAAGTATTATTTTGAAACTTATGGATGCCAGATGAATCTTGCGGAATCTGCGGCTGTTGAGCAGCTTCTTATTGCGCGTGGCTGGCAAAAATCTGAGGACGCAGAAACCGCGGATATGGCAATAATCAACACTTGTTCAGTCCGTGCCAGCGCCGAAAACAGAATTTTCGGGCGGCTGGGATATTTTACCGGGCTAAAGGCTGTGCGGAATAAAAACGAATTCGCAAAATATAAATCTTTTGAAAAGGCAGCAAAACTTGTAGAAGAACATCCTGTTCCTATCACGGTTGTTGTAATGGGCTGCATGGCGGAACGGCTTTTAGGCTCTCTTCAAAAAGACTGGCCGGTAATCGACTATGTTGTTGGAACTTACGCAAAACATCATTTTGGCGACATAATAACAGCAGTTGAAGAAAAAAAGGAACGAATCCAGATTGACGACACGGAAAAATACAAATTTGCCTCCGTTTCCTACGAGCAGGGAGCAAAATCAACTTTTGTTCCGATTATGCACGGCTGTAACAATTTCTGCACGTACTGCATAGTTCCTTATGTCCGCGGAAGGGAAATAAGCCGCCCGGTTGAAGAAATACTTCACGAGCTTGATGTTCTTACAAAATACAAAGTTCTGGACATTACGCTTCTGGGTCAAAATGTGAACAGCTATAAATCAACCTACATGGGAAACGAAATAAATTTTTCCGCCTTGCTTCAGCTTATCGTTGACCATCTGAAAAAAATAAATTCAACAATCGGCTGGGTGCGATTCCTTTCAAGCAATCCGAAAGATTTTTCGGACGAGCTGATTGACGTTATTGCAGAAAATGACCTTATATGCCATCACATCGCGCTTCCGGTTCAGCACGGCTCTTCTTCTGTCTTAAAAAAGATGAACCGGCAGTACACGCGCGAACAGTACCTGGAGCTTGTAAAAAAAATAAAATCAAAAATCCCGGATGTTTCGCTTACAACAGACATCATGATGGGTTTCCCGACAGAAACAGAAGAAGATGTTGAATTAACTCTCGACCTTATGAATCAGGTCCGATTTGAAACAGCATGCATGTATTACTACAATCCGCGCGAAGGAACGCCTGCCGCAAAATGGGAACAGATTCCGGAAAATATACGCAAAGAGCGGCTTCAACGCGTAATTGACCTTCAGATGATTCACACAGATGAACAGATGAGAAAACGCGTGGGCCAAACCGCAAAAGTTCTTGTAGAAGGAATAAGCCGCGACAACAAAAACGAGCTCCTAGGAAAAACCGCCCAGGACGAAAAAGTAAGCTTCCCGGCAGACAAAACTTTGATAGGAACATTTATATATGTTAAAATACTAGCGCTAAATGGCCATACATTTAAGGGAGAAGTTGAACTGCGTTAGATACACGTGCGAGTTTACGAATGTAAACTCGTAAGCAACCGCAGGTTGCGACACATACTTTCAAAGGAAAAGTTGAACTGCGGTAAACAGATTACACGCGAGTTTACGAACGTAAACTCGTAAGCAACCGCAGGTTGCGACACATACGTTTAAGGGAGAAATAGTAAAGCGTTAGACAGATTACATGCGAGTTTACGAACGTAAACTCGTAAGCAACCGCAGGTTGCGACACATACGTTTAAAGGAGAAATAGTAAAGCGTTAGATACACGTGCGAGTTTACGAACGTAAACTCGTAAGCACAAATATAAAGATGGAGAAAATATGATAGCAAAACTGATTTCAATTATCGCGGGAATTGTTTTTATCGCATTTTTCGCGGGTTTCAATCTTGACAACAAATGCAACGTAAGCCTTGTTTTTTACACTTTTAAGAATGTTCCGGTTTTTTTCACAATCCTAGTTTCATTTGCAATCGGAATGATTTGCTCTCTGCCGTTTGCGCTTATCCACAGAAACACAAAGACAAAAAAAGCGAAAGAACCAAAAGAAAAAAAATCCGCAGCAAAAAACAATTCTAAAAACAACTCTGCGGAAAAACACAGCGAACCAGAAGCAGAACAAAAAGCGGAGCCAGAAAATTCCGCAGACCGCACAGGACAAAACTGATGAAAAAAGTTCTTTTACAGCTTGTCATTCTTGCCTTATGCGCAACCGCATTTTCCGAAGAACTTTCCGCAAAAAAAATTGCGGATAACGCAGTAAAAAAAGACTCTCCACAGGAAGCCATTCAGTATGTCGCGGCAGAAACTGAAAAAATAACAGTTCCCGCGGAAAAACGCGCGGCCTACGCTTTTTTAGGCTCACTGCAGGAAGCGACATCAGACTTCAACGCGGCTCAAAAATCTTATGCAAAAGCGGCAGGAATCGCAGCCGGAAACGCAGAAGGAATGCCGAAAAAATCCAGCGAACGGCTTGTCCTTGACGCAACCAGATGCGCCTTAAGCGGCGGAAACTGGGAAACCGCAGAAAATTACCTTAACTCAGCCGTGCGGAATTCAAAAAGCGCTGAAATTCAGGCGACAATAAAACTGTACGAACAATGGGCAATTTTATGCAAGGCGCAAGACGCCGCAGATTTAAAAGAACCCTGCGAAATGCTTAAAACCTATGCGAACCTTGAATCAATGAAATCCGTAAAACCTTCAGTCCTGCTTACATTGTGGTACATAACCGCAGAATCTTCATACGCAGACTTATTGAACAAAGAATTTCCCTCTTCAATGGAAACCGGAATCGTAAACGGAAAAATTCAGATTTATCCGGCTCCGTTCTGGTATTTTCTGCCTAGAAATACAGGGGCGGTTCCAAAAATTTCCTATGAAGAAACAGCCTCCGGAACAAAATCCCCGAATACGGCGGAAGCAAAAAACACAACGGAAGCAAAAACTTCAAACGAACATAAGGCCGCTTCAAATTCCACAGAAAAAAAATCAGATTCCACAGAATCAAAACCAAGACATCAGCAGCTCGGACTTTTCCGCGAAAAGGAAAATGCCCAGAATTTCGCAGACAAAATAAACTCAAAAGGATTCAAAGCGTACATCCAGAAAGAAACAAAAGCCAGCGGAACAACCTATTATCTTGTGATTGTAGACGAAAACGCGGAAGGCACAATGGGAATCAGGCTTAAAAACGCCGGATTTGAATGTTATCCTGTTTTCTAATCCGCCCACACACAAATCTTTCCATCTAAATAAAAAAACTCCCGCAAAAAACTAATCTTGCGGGAGCTTTCTGTTTTAGACCTTTACAAACTATTTCATATTGATAAGCGACTTGTCATAATCCGCCGGCGGAACAAATCCCATAAGATTCATCAATGTAGCAGGCCAGCTGGAAATTCCAAGACCGTCGTTCAATTTTTCATTATCGTATTCGCCCTTGTATTCAGGGTCGTAGATAATTCCTGGAACAGGATTCAAAGAATGGCTTGTCTTTGGCTTAGGCTCGCCGTTTGTCCATTTTTACAGAACCGTCTTTTGCGTGCTCGTACATGTCGTCGCTGTTTCCGTGGTCAGCGGTAAGGCACAGAATTCCTCCGGCCTCGTCAATAGCAGCCTTAAGACGGCCAAGCTGTAAATCCATTCCTTCCATAGAACAGCATACAGCATTGAATACGCCGGTATGGCCGACCATATCACCGTTAGGATAATTCAGGCGGATGTGGTCATATTTTCCAGACTTGATTGCCTCAATAACTTTATCAGTAATTTCAGCGCATTTCATCCACGGACGCTGCTCAAAAGGAACAACATCGGAAGGAATCTCAACGTAATCCTCAAGTTTTTCGTCAAATTTACCCTGACGGTTTCCATTAAAGAAGTAAGTTACGTGGCCATATTTCTGAGTCTCAGAAATCGCCATAAGATGAACGCCAGTCTTTGTAAGATATTCACCCATTGTGCGGTCAATGCTCGGCGGATTCACAAGATACTGATGCGGAATGTGCGCATCGCCATCGTATTCCATCATACCGGCATATTCGCACGCAGGAACGCGCTTTCTGTCAAAATGATTAAATTCGCTTCCAGCCTCAAAAGCGTTTGTAATCTCAAGAGCGCGGTCGCCGCGGAAGTTATACAGAATAACAGAATCACCGTCCTCAACAGTTCCAACCGGCTTTCCATTTTCCGCAATTACAAATTCGTGCATATCCTGGTCCAAAAGCCCCGCCTGCTCAGAACGGTAAGTTTCAATCGCCTTTGTAGCGCTTTCAAACTGCCGGCCTTCACCAAGAACATGGGCATACCAGCCGCGCTGAACCATCGGCCAGTCAGCGTTGTAACGGTCCATTGTAATAAACATACGTCCGCCGCCAGAAGCGATTCTATAGTCAGAATCCTTGAACGAAGCAAGGTATTCCTCCAGCGGAGTAACAAAGGTCAGCGCGGAAGTAGGGTCAACATCGCGGCCGTCAAGCAGCGCATGAACGCGGATTTTTTTAATTCCTTCCTTATTAGCCTCTGCAACCATAGCCTTAAGGTGGTCGATATGTCCATGGACATTTCCGTTAGAAACAAGACCGATAAAATGAAGCGTAGAATCCTTGTCCTTTACATTTTTAATCAGTTTTTTCCAGGTATCGCCCTGATACATCAGACCAGACTTAATAGACTCGCCGACAAGCTTAGCACCCTGGGCAAACTCGGCCGCAGCCAATCGCATTGTGTCCGACCTCGCTGTTTCCCATATCATCATCGCTCGGAAGCCCTACCGCAGTTCCGTGAGCCTTAAGTTTTGTGTGCGGACAGTTAGCCGTAAACCAGTCCAAATACTTCATTTTAGAAGCCTTTACAGCATCGCCTTCAACATATTTTCCGTATCCAACACCGTCCATAATAACCAGAACAACCGGTCCTCGTCGGCCTTTCCAATTTGGATTTTTCTGCAAAGCATGCATTGTATCTGCCATTTATTCCTCCCATAAAAAGTCAATGAGTAAATATCAATTTTCGATTTGACTTTTTAGTACACTCTCCTTAAGTCTATATGGGCGTTTCCCTCACTCGCGTCATTTCATTCCGCTCATTCAGGCCGGGTGTTCCGCCATTCCGCTACGCTCAGCCCCTCGCTGCCGCTCGGTGGCCGCCTGCGGCGTGGCTCCATACCCTAACGCATTTTTTTCACTACAATTTTATCAATTTTGCACTCTTTACACAATTCTGTTTATAGACATAAATTTACCATCTGGCTTCTGGTTCGGTAAAAAAAATTAAATCTCAAGTTTTTATTATTGTGAAATAAATTGAACAAGCTTCCAGTCAAAAGTCAAGTATTGGCTATGGTGAAGTGTTTTTTGGGAAGAATTATTTGCGCTTTTTCAATTTACTGGTTCAGCATAAAACTAAATCTCAAGTTTTTTGCCGTTCAGCGTCGCGCTTAAAAGGATTCCTTTTTCATACACAAGTTTAAGCGAAAAAAACGGAGCGCGCAGCTCAAGGAGCTTCAGAAAAATCTCGTCGCCTTTCCAGTGCGGCAAAGCGTTCATCCTGGATTTTTCAATCCATTCAAGCTCGCCTTCGTCGCATTCCCTCAGAGCGCCGGAAAAATTATTGCTCCAGAAAATGTGCATATATTCTGTGAAATTTTCATCGCTTACAAAAGTAACTATTCCGCGGTACTCTATTTCGTTCAGCGTAAGACCAGTTTCTTCTTTTGTTTCCCGCAAAATACATTCTTCCGGGCTTTCCGCCTCTTCAAATTTTCCGCCGATTCCAATCCATTTATCGTGATTGTAGTCGTTCTTCTTTTTTATGCGGTGGAGCATAAGATATTTTGAATCTTTTTCAATGTAAACCAGAGTTGTATTCTGCATTGATTTGTTCATAAATCAGCCCAAAACCATCTTGTCGTTCACTTCACCGTTCACGCTGAATTTCTGAAGCAAATCCTCAACTGTAAGATTTTTCTTTTCATCGCCTTTTACATCGTAAACAACTTTTCCGTCCATCATCATAATAAGGCGGTTTCCGTAACGAATCGCATCTTTCATATTGTGCGTCACCATAAAAGCCGTAAGCTTGTCGCGGGCAATAAATTCCTCAGTAAGCTCAAGAACCTTTTTCGCGGTTTTAGGGTCAAGAGCCGCTGTATGCTCATCCAAAAGCAGCAGCTTAGGTTTCTGCAATGTCGACATCAAAAGCGTCAAAGCCTGCCGCTGTCCGCCGGAAAGAAGCCCGACCTTTGCATTCATCCGGTTTTCAAGACCTAAATCCAAAAGCGCAAGTTTTTCCTTGTAAACTTTTTTTTCCGCAGGCTGAACATACCAGCTCAAGCCGCGTCTTTTTCCGCGGCGCATCGCCATCGCAAGGTTTTCTTCTATAGACATATTTGCCGCAGTTCCCATCATCGGGTCCTGAAACACGCGCCCAAGATATTTCGCACGCTCATATTCAGGACGACCGGTTAAATCAACGCCATCCAGCACAATTGAACCGGTATCAGTGTAATGAACGCCGGCTATAATATTCAGCAAGGTTGATTTTCCGGCTCCGTTGCCACCGATAACGGTAATAAAATCGCCGTCATCAATTTCAAGGTCCACACCGCGAATCGCTTTCTTTTCTGTTATTGTTCCAGGATTAAAAGTCTTTGTTATATTAAAAAGTTTCAGCATTGCAGACCTCTATTATTTTTCACCATGCTTTTTTATCTGAACATGGCGAGTGTTTTCCTCATCATTCAAATTCATTCCTGGCAGACTCCGGCGCCGGCGGTCAATTTTTGCCTTTGCAACCGGAACACTTAGCGCCACCGCAACTATAAGGGCGGTCAAAAGCTTCAAGTCTGTTGATTTTAATCCAAGCTGAAGGACTACCGCAATTACAATTCTGTAAATAACCGAACCAAAAACAGCGCTTAAAAGCGTCCACCAGAAGCCGAATCTTGCGCCAAAAATAACTTCACCAATAATAATGCTTGCAAGACCGATTACAATTGTTCCTGTTCCCATTCCAACGTCCGCGTAGCCCTGGCTCTGCGCAACAAGCGCGCCGCTCATCGCGACCATTCCATTGGAAATCATAAGTCCAAGCATTTTTGTATTATCTGTGTTTACACCCATCGCGCGGACCATGTGCTCATTGCTTCCTGTCGCGCGCACGGCGCTTCCAATCTCTGTGCCGAAAAACCAGTACATAAGGGCAATAATAATTCCTACAACAACCAGCCCTATTATCAACGAAACAGAAGTTGTTGTAAGTCTTCCGCCGGAAAAATCCTTCAGCATGCTCATCATTGTGGAATTTCCCAAAAGAGGCGTGTTGGCTTTTCCCATAATGCGGATATTAATGGAATAAAGCGCAATCTGAGTCAGAATACTTGCAAGTAGAATATTTATCTTTAACTTGGTGTTCATAAAACCGGTCGCAAGACCGCACAACATTCCAACTATAAAAACAAACAGCAAAGTAAGAACAGGATTCATTCCTTTTACAATAAGAATTGCTGTAACAGCTCCGCCAGCGGCGAAACTTCCGTCAACGGTCATGTCAGCCACGTTCAAAATTCTAAAAGTAAGATAAACTCCAAGTGTCATAAGTCCCCAGAGAATTCCCTGGGCAACAGCACCTTCCATCGCAAATAAAACGGCCATCATGCGCTCCAAAAAAAAGATTGAATACTAATTTGTCTTAATTTCGAATTTTTTTTTGCAAATTATGAAAGAACGCTCCCGGCAGATTTCCAATTTGCTCAGATGGATTTAGCTCGAATTCTGGTGCTCCGCACTTTAATTAATTCAACCGCCAAAAATCTTTACAAATTGCAAATCTGCCTGCGCTTTTATTCTTTTTACAACAAACTCGACATTCAGGCTAATCAGTCTCTTGGAACTGTAATTCCAAGAATTTTTTCAGTTTTTTCATTTACCTTAAGATCAAACTTCTGAAGACTTTCAATCGGCATTTCCGCAGGCTTTTTTCCGTCGCGAAGAATTTCCACAGCCATTTTTGCAGTAAGCTTTCCAAGTTCATAATAGTTGATTCCGTAAGTCGCAAGACCGCCAGCGTTCACCATGCCTTCCTCACCGCAGATCACCGGAATTTTATATTCATTCGCAACCTGAGAAACCAAAGTCATTCCGGCCGCAATCATATTGTCTGTAGGAGAATAAATAACATCAACTTTTCCGCAGAGATTTCCAACAACCTGCTGAATCTCGTTCGCATTTGAAACTGTTCCATCAATATATTTCAACCCAAGCTTATCGCAGGCAGCCTTTGCAAGCTCAACCTGAAAATATGAATTCTGTTCGCTAGAGCAGTAAAGCATTCCGACTGTCTTTGCGTCAGGAACAATTTCTTAAGAAGCTCCATCTGTGCCGCGCAAGGAGTAAGGTCTGAAGTTCCTGTAACATTTCCGCCCGGCGCTGTGTTCTTCTGAACAAGCTTTGCAGACTCAGGATCAGTAACAGAAGAAATAAGAATCGGAATATCCTTTGTAAGGTTCGCGACAGCCTGAGCCGCAGGAGTCGCAATCGCAAAAATCAAGTCATCGCGGTCATTGATAAGTTTTTCCGCGATTGTAACGCAGTTTACCTGCTCTCCCTGAGCATTGTGGTAGTCAATTTTTATATTTTCTCCGTCTACATAGCCAGCTTCAGCAAGTCCAGCGACAAACCCCTTGTAGTTTGCATCCAAAGCAGAATGTTCAACAAGCTGTACAACACCAATCTTTAACTTTCTTTCGCCTGATTTTGAGCCTTCAGCTGTCTTTTTTGAACATCCTGAAAAAGCAACGGCAACCGCGCAGATAGCGGCGGCGGCAAACAATTTTTTCATTTTTAAATCCTCCAAAAATATAGCAATTATTATAGAGCCAAAAAGCACGATAAACAAGAACGAATTTATTATATAGCCTTAATTTCGAGTTTTTTTTGCAAATTATGAAAGAACGCTCTCGGCAGATTTCCAATTTGCTCAGATGGATTTAGCTCGAATTCGGGTGCTCCGCACTTTAATTAATTCAATCGCCAAAAATCTTCACAAATTGTAAATCTGCCTGCGCTTTTATTCTTTTTACAAAAGCCCGGCATTTCTGCCAAATAAAAAATATTGCCTTTTTCCCGGTAGAACTATAAAATAGTCCTATGAAATTAACTATCAGACTTTTTTTTATTTTGGCTTCCGGTCTTTTTTTCGCATCTTGCGCCACAGCGCCTAAGATTCCAGAAAACGCAACCTCAACACAGCTTATCCAGATGGGACAGGACGCTCTTGAAGTTTCAAATTACACCGCCGCAGAAACCTATTACATCACCGTAATTCAGCGGTACGGAATGGATACAGCCACATACATAGAAGCCTCTTACGAGCTGGGGCACCTTTACCTTAAACAGAAAAAATATGACGAGGCATACCGGAAATTCGACGAAATCCTTGGAATTTATTCAAATGCGGAAATAGGTACGATTCCAGCCTCGTACAAAAAACTTGCAGAGATGGGAATAGAAAAAATCCCTGAAAAACACAGGACAAGATAGCAGTAAAATATTTTCAAAAATAGAATCAATCCGTGTCCTTAACACAATTTCTCTTTTTTACTAGAATTAAATATATATGAAATCAATCTCCAACTTTCATACGCACACAAAGCTTTGCCATCATGCGAAAGGACAGCCGGTTGATTATGTCAATCAGGCTATGAAGGAAGGCTGCTCCGCCCTGGGATTTTCCGACCATTGCCCTTATCCGGAAGATTTTTTTGACTGCTGGCCGGAAATAAGGATGACTACAAAAGAAGCCTCTGTATACAGCGAATGGATTAAAGAGGCAAAGAAAAACGCGGCGTTTCCTATCTACCAGGGCTATGAATGTGAATGGGAAGAATCCTTCGCCGGCTGGTATGACGAGCTTAAGGCGAATTTTGGGGCGGACTATCTGGTCCTTGGCTCGCACTGGGTTACAGACGGCTCAAGCCATATCTATATTTCCGATGTTGAAACCCCTTCACTTTTAAATAAATACATTGACCAGACCATAGAAGGAATGCGAAGCGGACATTTCGCTTTTCTTGCCCACCCGGATCTGTTTATGGCAGGCCACAAGGAATGGGACGACCAGGCGAAGGCATGCAGCCAGGCGATTTTGGATGCGGCTTCCGATTTGGATTTGCCTATTGAGATAAACGGCCTTGGAGCAACAAAAACTCCGAACAATACAAAGCGCGGAATGCGATACCCTTATCCGTTTGTTGAGTTCTGGGAAATGGCTTCTCTTTCAAATGTCCGCGTAATATGTAATTCTGACGCCCACAATCCTCAGGATGTTATCATAAACGCCTGGAGGGCCAGGGATTTTGCAAGCCGCTTTGGAATTGTGCCTTTGGAGCTTCCAGATTTGCGCCGCAGATTTTGTCCATAAAACAACGACAGTGAAAAACAAGTCCGCAATTGTGTTCAGCAAAATTGATTTTAGCAGTCAAAAAGCGGGGTTTCAGTTGCCCAGGGCAAACGCATTATAAATAATTTAAGTAAACTTTGCGCGAAGGAACGGTTTCGTGGTCAAAAACACTCTGATTGTTGAGACCGCGTGAGCGGGCAATTCTATAGTTACTTTGCAACAATCAGCGTGTAGCGCATTATTGCGCGATTTTGAACCACGAAACCGTGACTGGGAGCAAGTTTTTTGCTGAATACATTTATAATGCGTTTGCCCTGTTCAGTTGCCATAGAAATCTTGCATTACGCTATAAATCGATATAAAATATCTATATGAAGAACGTACTTATTATCGATGCGCCTCCGATGTTCCGAGAGTTTTTAAAGAACAAACTGTCGGAGGAAAAGGTTAACGTTATAATAACCCAGGAAAAACGCGATGCGCTCATAAAAATCACGTCGGTCTTGCCCGACCTTGTAATCATCGATATAAATGACTTTGACGATCCGGATTCAATAATGGAGCTTTTCCAGAAAATAAAAGCCAATCCGAACGCCTCCAGAATTCCAACGATTGCGACCGGTCCGAAAATGGATAAAAACATAATTGGAACCTATGCAAAGCTCGGCATTCATAAATATTTTATAAAACCAATAAAATTCGACATCTTTTTTGAATCAATCGGAAGAATCCTTCACACGGCGTTTTCCATGGATTCCACTCCGTGCGTGCTGGACATCCACAGGAACAACGACATCATCTTTATAGAAATAGCGCAGGGTCTGAACCGCGAAAAACTTTCACTGTTAAAATACAAGCTTTCAGAAATAATTGAAAACAACGAAATAGAAGTCCCAAAAATCATCCTTATGATGACAAACCTTGAGCTTAGCTTTGTTGACGGCCTGAACCTTGAGCTTCTGATAGACAACATTCTTTCAAACACAAAAGTTCATACGAAACGTAAAGGTTCTTTCTTTCAGCACTTTTACCCAGCAGCTTATAGACGGACATCCGCAGTACGACGGAATTGAAGTCGCCACTGATATTTCGCAGGTATTGAACTATTTTGTAGAAAGCTCGAACACTTCCCGGGTTTCTGATTTAATTGCCGACAGAATTCTTTCAACCTCTGATTTAGACTCGGACGGTTCAATTGAAATGCGTTTTTCTTCAGACGCAACGGAAGCCATGTCCGGAGCACAGCCGGAAAGCACGGAAGAAAAAGACACATCTGTTCCAGGCAAAACCCAGAACACAACAGGAAGCTCCGCAACCGATGAAAATATAGCCATAATAGATGACGACCAGATTACCCTAAAGCTTTGTTACGTCGGTTTTACCCAGGCAGGATATAAAGTCGACCTTTTTTCAAGCGGCATAGACTTTCTTGCAAATATGTCGAAAAAAAGGTACAAGGCAATCATCCTTGATATACTTATGCCTGGCGTTTCCGGCTTTGACACCTTAAAAAGGCTTCAGGGGCTTGCGAACAAACCTCCGATTGTGATTTATTCGCAGGCAATCCGGAAAGACATCGTGCTGCAGGCGCTTTCGCTGGGAGCAAAAAGCTTTATCGCAAAACCTCAGAAGCCTGAAGTCCTTGTAAGCAAAGTTCAGGAAATTTTATCATCAGATGAATAAGGACAAAGAGCCGGACGCACTGGCCGACGGGCTGGAAGAATTTGATATTCCAAACGAACTTTTTATCGCAAATGCGGTTCACGAGATAAGAACGCCTGTACAAACCGTAATCGGAACGCTGGACTTGCTTTCAGACACGCGGCTGAACAAGGAGCAGATTGAATATGTAAGGCAGATTCGTTACGGCGCGGACGTTCTTTTAGCCCTTGTAAACGACATACTTGATTTTTCAAAATTAAAATCACACAAGCTTCTTATCGAAAATATTTCCTACAACGTAAAAACGCTCACAGAAAATGTCGCGCACATTATCGGGATAGAAGCGTACAACAAGGAAATTGAAGTTGTAACAGACATTGACTACAGCAACATTCCGGACACAGTCTCAGGCGACCCGACGCGAATCCATCAGATACTGCTGAACCTTCTGAAAAACGCGGTGAAATTCACAAACTGCGGCTACATCCACCTTGAGCTTACCCGTCAGAACGAAGACCTGCTTTTTCAGGTTACAGACAGCGGAATCGGCGTGAGCGAAGACAAAATGGATTCCCTTTTTAAAAGTTACTATCAGGGCGACTCATCCTTTACACGCAAATACGGAGGCTCGGGGCTTGGCCTTGCAATCTGCAAACTTCTTGTAAAAAAAATGAACGGCTCGATAGGTGTAAAAAAGAATCCTTACGGCGGCTCAATTTTCTGGTTCACAGTACCGCTTAGGACAGAAATCTCAGAAAATTCATTGATTCCCGTCTCCTACGTTCCTCCTGTTCCCGCCACAACAAAGATTCTTATAGTTGACGACAGCAACCTTGTGCGTAAAAGCCTTGCGCATCAGCTTAACTCAATCGGACTTCAGAACATACAAACCTCCTCAAACGGCGAGGAGGCGTTCCTGAAAATGCAATACGCCGAACAGCTCGGAAATCCTTTTGATATCGTCTTTATTGATATGATTATGCCGGTTGTAGAAGGCTGGCATCTTGCCTCTAAAATTAAAAATTCGCCGCTTCTTGAAAAAACCAAGCTCTACATGCTTGTTCCGGAAGGACAAATGGGACGCGAGGCAAAAATGAAGCTGCTGGACTGGTTTGCTGGGTATTTATACAAACCGATCCGCCGGGAAAAACTGGATGCGCTGCTTATTGACACAAACGGCGAAATTCCTTCTGCAAAAATGCTCGATGTAATTGAGGAAAACAAAAATCTTGATAAAAAAAACGAACTTATAAAAGGAATAAAAATTCTTGTGGCGGAAGACCATCCTGTAAACCGCGAAATCCTTGTGCAGTTTCTTAAAAAATTCGGGGCGACAATTTTCCAGGCGGAAAACGGAATGCAGGCTCTTAACCTGATTTCAAAAAATCCTGAAATCCAGATAATTTTTATGGATATTCAAATGCCGGTCCTGAACGGAACAGAAGCAACAAGAATTCTGCGGCAAAAAAAATATACCGGAATCATAATCGCCTGCACCGCAAACAACGATTCCTCGACTTTTGAAAAATACAAGGACATTGGAATAAACGACATCCTTGTAAAGCCGTTTAAGCGCGAAAAAGTTCTTGAGCTGCTGGACAAATGGAACATCATCATAGGACTTTCAAAAGCGACCGAGATTTTCACAACAGAACAGAAAAAAACAATAGCGAACGATGAGTTATGGGACATACAGGATTTTGAAGACACAATCGGAAGCGACTGGGACTTGGGAAACCAGATTATCCTTGACTACATCGACCAGACCGGCGAATTTTTAATTTCCGGCAAAAAATTCATTGAAACAAGGAATTTCGGGGAGCTTCACCGGGTTTCACATACTTTAAAGGGAAGTTCCGCGGCGATTTCCGCAAACAAGCTTGCGAACATCGCCGCAAAAATGAACCAGGCGGCAATTGAAAAAAAATCAGACGAGGCGCTTCTTAAGCTGCTTGAATTTGAAGAAAACTTCAACTTATTCTTACTAAAAACAAACAAGTGGGACCACAAATGTTAAAAACAAATTATCACACGCACACAGATTTTTGCGACGGAAAAGGCAGCCCTGAAGAAATCGCGCGGGCGGCGATTGAAAAAGGATTTGACATATTGGGCTTTTCCAGCCACAGCATGTACCCTTTTGCCGGCTCATGGCACATTCAGCCAGACGATTTCAACGCTTACATAAATGCCGTAAATTCCGCAAAAGAAAAATTCAGCGGAAAACTTAAAATTCTGCTGGGATTCGAAGCCGACTACGTTCCTCCTGTCACAAAACCGGATTTTGAACGCTACAAGAAACTTTCGCCGGATTTTATAATCGGTTCAGTCCACTATGTCTTCTCAGAAAAAGGACGCCTTTGCGTTGACTACAGCCCCAGCCTGCTTAAGGAAAAAATCGACGGACTTTACGGCAGAGACTCAAGGAAACTTGTCTGCGAATATTTCAGGCTTGAACGGCAAATGCTTTCCGAATGCAACTTTTCAATAATAGGACACGCGGATTTAATACGCAAGAACAATGACGTTCTTAAAATGTTCAGCGAAAACGACAGCTGGTACAGAAAAGAAATAAAGGAAACCGCAGACGCAATTAAAAAATCCGGAGTAATCGCAGAAATCAACACCGGAGCAATAGCGCGCGGCTATATGAAAGGTGTCTACCCTTCAGACGAGTTTCTTGCGCTTTTGCACGAACGGAACGTTCCCGTAACAATAAGCTCGGATTCACATTCAAAGGAAAATCTTGACTTCGCGTTCGGCACAGCGCTTTCAGCCGCAACAAAAGCCGGCTACACAGAACTGGCCTTTATTGACGACGATAAAAAAATTAAATTTCAAAAAATATGATTACCTGTTGCGGCGTTCGGCAGTGCTTGCGCAGTTCACGCACATAAATGCATAGGGAATCGCTTCAAGACGCGCCTGAGGAATTTCTTTTCCGCAGCCAAGGCATATTCCGTATTTTCCGTTCCGGATTCGTTCAAGCGCATTGTCTATCTGCTTAAGCCTGTTCGCATCCTGAGCGCTCAAAGAGTCCAGCAATGTCCTGTCAACCGCATCGCTGGCAATATCAACCTCATCTCCAGATTCGATTGGCTTTACAAGATTTTTCAAATCACTTGTCTGTGATTCAAGAGCAGAAAGAATCGTCGCTCTTTGCTCCAGAAGTTTTTCTTTAATGCTGGCAATAAATTTTTCGTCCATATTTTTCTCCCACAGGTCAACTTTGTAGTCGGTAGTAATTTTCACCATTGTTGACAAGCCTTTTTATTTTGGTACATACTAATATAGTATAAAATCTTAAAAACGCAAAACTTTTTCGATTTTTTTTTGGAGGAATCGTGGCTAAAGAAGAAGCTATTGAAGTTGAAGGAATTGTAAAAGAAGCATTGCCTAACACAATGTTCCGTGTAGAACTGCAGAATGGACATATGATTATGGCGCACCTTTCTGGAAAAATGCGCAAACATTACATCAGAATTGTTCCTGGTGACAGCGTAAAAGTCGCCCTTTCACCTTACGACCTGGACAAAGGCCGCATTATTTTCCGTCAGCGTTAGGCTTAAATATCATCCGGAGCGCGCGTACAGCTCCGGAAATACCTGTCGCAAGCAGACCAAGGCACAAAAGCGGTCCGAACGGAATTATAATCCAGGAAAACCTGAAAAAGAAAAGTCCTATAAAAATCTGACCGACTTTCATAAAAAATTCAGTCCACAAACTCTTCTTTGAATAATTCTTCTGCGAATTTCCGTATTCGTAGTAATAGCTTGAATTTCTTCTGGAATTCTGACCGGCGGAACTGTTGAACCACTGCCAGAAAGAATCTTCCGAACCGAACGGATCTGAATATGACTGCTGCTGATAGTAATTCTGATAACTGTTCTGGTAATATGAATTTTCTGAATTATAGCTTGTGCCTGCGGAACCAAACCTGTCGTATTCGGCTCGCTTTTTTTCATCGCCTAAAGTATCGTACGCTTCCGAGATTTTTTTAAATTTTTCTTCTGCCTGCTTGTCGTCCGGGTTTCTGTCCGGATGATACTTAAAGGCAAGGTTTCTATACGCTTTTTTTATTTCTTCCTGGGTTGCATTTTTTGAAATTCCCAAAATTGAATAGTAATCGTTCAATGTATTCCTCGCATTTAGGTTCGACCTACAATAAAAAAATAATGAAATTCGCTTCTGGTTACAATATTTTTATTTAAAAAGATTGTCTTTTAATATCACCCAGGTAGCGCCTTTTCCGCCCGCGCTTGAATCAGGATGTCCTGAAGTTCCAAGCCGCTTGTCCTGCTCAATAAATTTCCTGACCATCTCGCCAAGAACCGGGTCACTTCCGCGGGTATGCAGGCCTTTTCCGTGGACAATCATAATTTTTCTGATTCCTTTCGATTCACATTCCGATACAAAGAATTCAGCCGGATCCATGCCTCTTCCCTTTTCAATCCGTGCAGGTCGATACGTGCCTGCGGCCTCATTTCCACAAGGCTTGAACGGCTGCAATACCTGTTTCTGGCAGCCTCCTGCTCGGAAAGAGCATCCTTATCAACAGTTCCATACCTGCGAAGCCACAGCTCCATCGGATTTATACGTTTCTGGCTTTCTTTTTCAACGTTGTAGCCTTCTGAAAATTCTTTCCGCATTTCCATAGCGGCTTTTTCTTCGGCATCAGGAGCATTCGCCTTTTTGTGGGAAACAGTATTATGACCGCTCAGCCTCTGTTTTTCCGCGTTTTTTTTCTGCTGATTGTCCCACTGGTCTAAAATGTCGCCAAAATTCATTTTTTCATCCTATTTGTCTATAACAATAATTCCGTCTTCTTTTACCCAGCCGCCGGCAGAACCAAAGCGGATAAAAACCCAGTCTCCGGCCCGCTGCTCCACAAGGACACGCTTTCCGCTTTCAATCGATGAAACTGCCGCGGAGCTTTCTTCTGGAACAGGGCTTACATTTCCGCCTTTAAAAATTGCGTAAGTTCTTAAAATAAAAACTGAGGAAATAATTGTTCCCACAAGAAACACAACCATTGCCCCGGAAAAAGAAAGAATCCCCGGCACTTTACGCGTAAGGGCAGAAAAAACCGTGAATACAACGGAAAGAAACAGAAGAATTACGCTTCCCCACAGCCAGAAATAAGCAGGCTCCATCGCTCCGTCTGAAATTCCATGTTCTTTTTCAAAGTTTTTTCTTTCATGGAATTTTTTTGCAAATGGAACAGAATGTCTTTCTTCCGAGCGCAGCTCCGCCAGCTTAAGGCAATCTTCCTCGCTCAGCTTTTCGTTTGCCTCAGGTTTAGCTTTTACAGCGCGCCGGGCAAATGCGTAGCCAAAATATGCTTCGCCATCCTCTGTTTTTTCAGCCTTTTTAATTCCTTCCGTAACAGGAATAAGCGTTTCCGGAAGCTTCAGCTCAATTCTAGTTCCGTTGTACGAAGTCGCAATAATCTTCATTTCCGGAAGGGAAAGCTTTCCGGAATAGAGCGGCTCCCACTCAAAAGTAGAAACCGGAATTTTTTCCTCGCTGAATTCGGAGCTTCTTAAAGTCCCTTTTGTAATGTCATATTGCTCCAGCTCGCGGACAATCGCGTTTTTTGGAACTTTCCACGAATATGAAATTATCTGAACCGCATACTGCAGCGAAACCGTAAATTTCACAGGCTCTCCAGCCGGCACGGAAAATTTCGCCTCCTCGGGAGTTTTTCCACGCCTCTGGCTTATAAGCTCCTTGCCGTTTTCAAAAGTAACCACCAGCCGCGGCATTATATTCCTTGGATTTTCAGAAATCACAACCGGCGCAAACTGGATATAGTAAAGCCTTGAATTTATATAAACGCGCATAGAGCGAAGCCGGTAAGTCTTAGCCTCGGCAAAGTTCAGCCAAAGCTCAATCTTTGTGCCGCTGACTTTGTTTTCATCTGAATATTCGGAGCGGCGGAGAGAAACAAAATTCACCCCGTTAGGCAAATCAGGAATCTGAGCCTGAACTGAATCCGATTTTACATAGGGAATTTTCAGCTCAAAGGCGCAGTCGGCGGAACTGAAGTTTATCTTATTCACAGGCATTACCTGAAGATTCCTGATTATGCTGACCGTTAGTTTTTGCTGCGAAAAGCCAGTCTCAGGCAAAACAGCAAAAAACATTGCAATCAGAATTTTTTTTAATAATCCTGCGACGAATTTGAATTTTCTGATTTCTGGCTGTTTTTCCATTGTTTTTTGTCATACTCCCGAATTCTTGCAAATATTGATTCTTCCATAGTCGAGGAAGTCCTTGACTCCGAAACCTGGTTCTGGACATTCGCCTTTGACTTCGCTTCTTTTTCAGCGTTCATAAGCGAAAGCTCAAGATTGATTTTCGCATCGATTTTTGTTCCGTCAATCTTAAGCGCGTTCCTGAACCATTTCGCCGCCTCCACGTAATTTCCTTTCCGGTTCGCAATAATTCCGCAGTTGTAAAAAACCGCATAGCGCACATTCTTGTCCTCAACATTTTCAAGCTGAGCGTAGCGTTCAAGGGCCACGTCATTTTCATTCTGAACAAGATAGGTTGTGGCAAGATTGTAGACCGCATACTGCTCCAGCAGCGAATTTCCGCTTTCCCTGGCATCAAAAACAGTCTGAAGGTACTTGGCGACAGAGTCGTTGTATTTTTTCTGATACCAGAACCACGAGCCTTCCATAATATTTTTTGCGCCGGAAACAGAATTTTTGCCACTGCAGGAAACAAAAAGCAGGCAGACTACAATCAGCGCGGCGGTTTTCTTAAATTTTTCAGCGATGCCTTCAGGATCAAGCTCCGTGATTACATAGCTCAGCACGCTGAAAAGAATTCCAAGACCAAGAAAAAGCGAATAACGCTGAACAGGCTTGATTTCGTAAGAAACACCGTTTTTTTCTGAATCTGAAACAGAATTTATTTTTATTCCGTCAAGCAATGTCAACGCAGAACCAGGTTCTGTCGCGTCAATATACGAAATCTGAAGGTCAGAAACTCCGCCCGCTGAATTTTTTTTCATCGCGGCGGCGCAGGCGGCCTTCATATTTTCAGAGCGCAAAGCAGTAAGCACAAAAGTTTTTCCGTCGCCGGCAAGAACCTTTGTCTCGCGTTCAGTTCCAAAACCGATAAGGCTTACCGAGATTCCCTGGTTTACGCAGCTTACAAGCGAATTTTCAAGCAGAGAATCGGTTTCTTCTCCGTCCGTAAAAACCCAGATTGAATTTTTAAAGGAAAAATTCGACGGAAACGATTTCTGGGCGCACCTTATTCCTTTTCCAAGACTTGTTCCTGTAGAGCTCATAAAATTTGAAGAAAGTGAATCTATAAGAGACTCAACCGCAGACCTGTCGTCCGTCAAGGGCAGAACCGTAACGCCATCGCCTTTTGCAAGAACCACAGAAATCTGCGTGTCAGGAATATGGGAAAGCAGCATTTTTGCGTATTTTTTAGACGCTTCAAGCCGGGTAAGACCGGAAGAAGCGTCATCTGCGTTCATGCTGTAGGAAATGTCAAAAACAAGGGAAACAGCCGTTCCTGAAGTATGGACCGGAGCAAGGTACGTTCCCCACGAAAACCCGGCGTAAGCAAGCACAAGCATAACCCAGGCAACAGAAACACAAAATGTGCGGATTCCATACATAAGCGCGAAATTTTTCATTCTTCTGGCCACAACAGAACTTTTATCCTTTACCGTAAAAAACTTTAGATTCTTGTGGGCTTTTTTAAACTGAAAAACCGAAATAATCAGCGCCGGCACTAAAAGCACAAGACCGTACAATGCGTAAGGCCGCTGACACGAAAAATTCAGGGCTTCCATCAGATTGCCTCCTTTAAGAATATGCGTTTTACGCACCAGCTTAAGACAAAAAGAATTCCCGCCGCAAAAAGAAGCTTGTCGTAATAATCGCAGCTTACGGTCTTTGAATGATAAGTCTGCACAACGCTCTGGCTGTTCACAATCATTGAAAGCGCAAGGTTAAAGTCATTCAGCGATTTTATCTCAAAAAATCTTCCTTCGCCGGCAACCGCAAGTTTCCTAAGGGCTTCCTCGCTATAGGAAGAATTAAGATAGCCAGAATAGTTTTTTCCGGTCACTGGGTCAGTGTATTCAAGAGGAACAGAGCCGTTCGTGCCGATTCCCAGAACATAAAGCGCGACATTATTACGCTTCGCAAGCTCCGCCGCTGTCTCAGGATGGATCGCCCCGGAATTGTTCTCTCCGTCTGTAAGAAGCACAATGCACTTTTTTGGCGCTGCCGAACCGGCAAGATGGAAGACAGCCGTAGCGACACCAGTTCCAATTGCGGTTCCGTTTCCAAGCTGGCCTACGCTGATTGAGTCAAGGCGCTCCGCAAAAATTTTCTGGTCAATCGTAGGCGGAATAATAATCGCCGCGTCCTCGCCCATTGCGACAACGCCAAAAGTCGCCCCTGGATTAGATTCCACCAGTTTTTTAATTGAAGTTTTCGCCGTCTCAAGGCGCGTAAAACTGCCCATATCCTTCGCGGCCATGCTCGGGCTTATGTCCACCACGAACACTATATCCGTTCCGCGCGAAGTATATACACGTTCCTGCCTGTAAAGGATAGGCTCGGAAAACGCAACGACAACTATAACATAGCCTGCGATAACAAGCGCTTTTGAAAGAACAGAGGCGAACCTTCGGGCAGGCTTGCGCCACTGGAAATTCTTTCCGTTCCAGTCAGAAAGAGTTACAATAAACGATGGTCTGGAAAAAATTCCGGCTTTTCTGAAAATAAACAAAAGTGGAATCATTATAAGCAGAAGAAAAGCCGCTGGATTCTGAAAATCAGGCATCTTCCCCTCCTGTTTCAAACGCTTTTATTATGGTCCGAGAATTTGCAATTATCACCGAGCGCTCATCGGGCTGAAGCTCCGCGGCATAGACCTTGGCAGGTTCCCGTCTGGAGTCAAGAGAACCGTGCGCAAAACGTATGTAGTCCGCGCGGCGGAAAATATCCTGCACAGAAGAAACATTCTCGCGCATAAAGTCGCTCATTGTTCCGGCCGTAAGCTTTTCGAATTCAGAGGAAATCTGTTCCGTTGAAAGAGCATCGAATTTTCTTCCGAAGCGGACCGTAAGGTAATATCTGAAAATCTGCTGAACCGCAAGGCAAAAGGCGACATCATTTATGCGAAGTGAATTTTTTTCAAGTTTTCTGAACTGCCTCAAGGCGCTCCTTGCATTTTTTGCATAAGCCCTGAGTATTTTTTTCTGTCTGCAATTTGATGAAATTTCCTGCCACTTCAAGACTGTATGAAGAAGAAGAACAAGAGCCGCGACAAAAAGTATGGTCAGCGCATAAATCACGTAAATCGTTCCCGGAAAAAGGAGCGGCCCTTTTATTCCACGCAGCGACGAATCTTCGTCCTTTGTAAGTATAGATGAAATTTCTATTGACTTAGGACTGATAATAAAAGGAACGGAATTTTGAGTTCCAAAAACCGCGGAAAGAAGATCAAACTGCGGAAAATCCAGACTTCCTACCTTCCATGGCGTAAAAGTAAAGACCACAGTGTACAGAAGACCGTTTTTTTGAATCACCGCTTTTTTCAGCGTAAAATTCTCGTTGTCGCTGTCAAACGGAAGTTTTTCAAGAATAAGAGGCTTTTCATCAAGGGTTTCCTCGTTCGGGAAAAAATCCACATTTGAATTGAACGTATAGTGAAGCTCCGCAGTGTCGCCCACATAAATCCGTTTTGGCAGAACCATCTGGCTGGTTTCAGTCTGGGCAAAAACATAGATTGAAGAAAAAAATAAAATTAAAAGCGGAAAAAATCTTTTTAAAGTCATGCTCATCTGTTCCCCCACCTGCCGCTTCCAGAATTTCTTGAAGCAAAAAAGTTCAGGAGAATACGGACGGAATCCTCTTCGGTTGAGACAGATACAAAACCTGCTCCGCGGCGGGCGCAGAAATCTTCCAGCCGGGCAGTTCTTCTTCTGTAGGAATCGCGCCACGCAGACTTAAATTCACCAGAGGAAGTCGGAAGAATCATCTGAAAATTGGTTTCATTGTCCATAAATTCAAACGCTCCTGCGTCAGGAAGCTCCCAGTCGGTTGAATCCGCAATGCGTATAGCCGCAACGTCATTTTTCTGGCACAAGAGTTTAAAAGGTTCTTCCCAGCCTGAATTCCTGAAATCAGAAATAACAAAAACAAGCGAATGATGCCTTAGCATTTTCACAGCGCCGGTAATCGCGTTTCCAAGGACAGAGCCCTTTACCGCGCCGTCAAATTCATCAAGCCTGGAAAGTATGTGCATGGTGCGTTCGCGGCCAGACTCCGGAGCGCATGAAAAATGTATTTTTCCGTCAAAAAAAACAGCGCCGACAGGACTTTCGTTCAGCTCGCCGGCAAGAGCAAGAAGCGCCGCGACTTCCGCGGCAGTCTCATACTTCACCTTGCCTTTTGAGCCGGTAAACATCGAGGCGGAACGGTCAACTATCAGAAAAATTTCGAGCTCATGCTCTTCGTCAAACATCTTGACAAACGGTTTTCCCATCCGGGCAGTAACATTCCAGTCGATTGAGCGGACATCGTCGCCGCGCAGATACTCGCGGACACCGGCAAATTCAATTCCCTGGCCGCGGTAAAGAGAACGGAATCCGCCGCTCCTCATGCTGTCGGCAAGTTTTCTGGCGGCAATGCGGAGATATGTCGCTTTTTGAAATAAAGAATCCTTCGACCCTGAAAGTAAATGTTCCATAACTAAGGTACCGGGATGAAATCAAGAATTTTCGCAATAATTTCATCCGCAGAAATATTGTCCGCGGCAGCCTCGTAGGAAAGAACAATTCTGTGGCGAAGAACAAGAGGCGCGACCTTTTTTACATCCTCAGGAAGGACAAAGGAACGTCCCGCAAGAAGCGCCGTGGCTTTTGCGCACTGAAGAAGAGCGATGCCTGCGCGCGGTGAAGCCCCGAAAGTTATGTAGCGCGTTATGTCGTGCTCTGTTTTTTTCTTCAGGCTCGGACGCGTTACGGAAATCAGCTGCACAATATATTCAACAATCTTACTGTCGCATGCAATCTGCGAATTCATCTCCCTGAAATTAAGCAGATCCATTGGCGTAAGAACACGGTTTACAGGAACTTTCGCCGCCGAGCCTTGAGTTTTTACAATTTCAACCTCTTCTTCCGCGGAAGGATAAGACACATTGAGCTTTAAAAGGAAACGGTCAAGCTCCGCTTCCGGAAGATTATAAGTTCCTTCCTGTTCAATAGGATTCTGCGTGGCAAGAACAAAAAACGGCTCAGGCAGCTTGTAGGTTTCCTCACCAATAGTAACCTGCTTTTCTTCCATAGCCTCAAGCATCGCAGACTGGACTTTTGCAGGCGCGCGGTTTATTTCGTCGGCAAGAACCACATTTGAAAAGACAGGTCCTTTCCGCACGCTGAAAGTTCCTTTTCCCTGCTCATATATAAGAGTTCCGCTTACATCCGCAGGAAGAAGGTCCGGAGTAAACTGAATGCGCCGGAAATCAAGTCCGCTTATCTCGGCAAATGTCTTTACCGCAAGGGTTTTCGCAAGACCCGGAACGCCTTCCACAAGGACATGGCCGCCTGCGATAAACGCTGTAAGGATTCCGTCAATAAGGTATTCCTGGCCTATAAGACGTTTTTTCGCCTCTTCGCGGCATTTTTCAACCAGCTTCCGGCAATTTTCAAGTTCAACAAGATTTATGTTATTTTTTTCCATTTTTTACACCTGAAATGCATAAATATGCAATATTGATTTACATTGATTTACAAAATCATTATAATCTAATTTATCATGTTGAACCCATTAGCACAAGAATTAAACGATTTATTAAAAGGCACGACGGCAGAAAAATTATTTTCTGATCTTGGAAAACGGATTTATTTTCCGCGCGGAATAATTGCACAGGGCGGCGAGGCCAAACAGAAGGCTTCTGTCGCAAACGGAACAATCGGTACAACCGTAATAAACGGCAAGCCGGCAATACTTCCTTCCATTCATAAATGGGCACCGGAAATGACTTCCGGAGAACTTGTCGCATACGCTCCTACAGCAGGAATTCCTGCAATCCGCGAGGCATGGAAACAAAAACAGATTCAGAAAAATCCTTCGCTAAAAGACAAAAAGACTTCCCTTCCGGCGGTAGTTCCGGGGCTTACGGCAGGACTTTCATACATAATGGATCTTTTTGTAGATTCAGAAAAACCGATGCTCGCGCCGAACCCAAGCTGGGACAACTACATTCTTATTGCAGAAGCGCGCCGCGGCTCTGAATTCCACCAGTTTGAAATGTTCAGCAACGGAAAATTCAACCTTGCAGGACTTGAAAAAGCCGTAAAGACGAAGCAAAAAAATACGGTTCAGTACGTCTTATACTGAACTTTCCGCAGAATCCTTCCGGCTACAGCCCTACAACTGAAGAAGTAAAGGAACTTTGCAGGATACTGAAGGAAACCGCCGAAACCGGAGCGCAAATTCTTGTCATAAGCGACGATGCATACTTCGGGCTTAACTACGAGGAAAACATCGAGCCTGAAAGTCTTTTTGCCCACATCGCAGACCTTCACGAAAACATTCTTGCCGTAAAAGCAGACGGTCCTACAAAAGAAGACTTCGCATGGGGATTAAGATGCGGATTCCTTACGTTCGGATGCAAGGGATTTACGGACTCACAGTACGACGCGCTTGTAAAAAAACTTATGGGCGTAATCCGCTCCTCAGTTTCATGCGCCGCGACTCCGTCAACAGAATTTAATCCTTAAGTCTTTCCAGGACCCTGAAAACAGCGCGGAAAAAGCCGCGTTCAAAAAAGTCCTTAAAGAACGTTACGATGAAGTAAGAAAATTTGTTGACTCACATAAATCAGAAGCGATTGAACCGCTTCCGTTCAATTCCGGCTACTTTATGAGCTTCCGGACAAAAGGAATCGATGCGGAAGCATTGCGCCAGAAACTTTTGAACGAAAAAGGAATCGGAACGATTTCAATCGACGAAAACACTTTGCGCGTAGCATTCAGCAGCATTGAAAAAGAGCTTATAGAAAAAGTATATGCGGAAATTTACAATACTGCCGGAGAAATGAAGCGTGCATAGATTCGTTCTGAGAAAAATTCTGCTGCTTGCCGCAGTCTTTGCAGCATTTACACTTGCAGGCTGCAAAAAGAAACCGGAAAAACGACTTGTAATCTGGACCGACAACAGCGAATTTGCGCCGTTCATAGAACTTTACAACAAAAGCCACAGGCAAAAAGCGATACTTGTCTACAAGGAAAACATTGCGGACAAGCTTCCGCCTGAGCCAGGCGAACTTCAGCCAGACATAATCGCAGGTTCGCTCCTAAAGAACGGCAGAACCAGAAAGAATTTTATTCCGCTGGATTTTCTTTTCAACAGAAAGTACCTCTCTACCAATGATTTTTACGGAACTCTTTTAAAATCCGGAACTTTCGGACACAGGCAGTATCTTCTGCCTGTAAATTTTAATATTCCGGCGATGATTTTTTCAACAGAAAATGAAAATCTTATAAAGAACGACTACACAATTTCCCTGGAAGAGATTAAGGAAGCGGGAGCGGATTTTAACAAGAAATAAGAAAGGCAACTACACGGCGATAGGTTTCGCACCGCAGAGCAACGCAGATTTTCTTTACACAACCGCCCAGCTTCTTGGAGCAAATTTCCGGGAGGACAAGAGCAGCGCATTTGCATACAGCAGCAGCGCAGTGGAAGCAACCACAAAATATCTGAAGGAATGGATTTCCGCGGCAAACACTTCGCCGCAGACCGAAAGCGATTTTGTATACAAGTATCTTTCAGAAACCCCTGACAGGCAGGTTACTTCCGGCAGGACGCTGTTTTCTTTTGTAACATCCGACAAACTTTTTTCAATGAGCGCGGCGCGGCTTTCAGACCTGGACTTCCGCTGGCTTAACAACAACGGTCTTATTCCTGTGGAAGACTCGATGATTTACATGGGAATCGCAAAGCAAACAAAAAAAGCGCTGCTGGCGTCCGAATTCATTTCATGGTTTTTTACCACAGAAACACAGCACATATTTATAGAACGAAAAATAAAATCCAACCTTGACACAACGCAGTTTGGAATCGCAGGCGGATTTTCATCGCTAAAAGACGTGAACGAGCACATACTTCCGGTTTATTACCCTGCGATGCTGACAAACATTCCGCAGGCAGGAATTTTCGCAGTTCCGGACAAAAGACCGCCGACTTGGAACAAGATAAAATACCGCGTAATAATTCCGTATCTTTCAGACTCCGTGCAGACAGAAGACGGCAAACCAGTTCCCTCAATGGAAGAACGCTACGCCGACCTGAAAAAACTAGGCATATAGCTTAATTTATCTAAACTGGTTGAATATCGAGTTTTTTGTAAAAAGAATAAAAGCGCAGGCAGATTTGCAATTTGCGAAGATTTTTGGCGATTGAATTAATTAAAGTGCGGAGCACCCGAATTCGAGCCAAATCCATCTGAGCAAATTGGAAATAGGCCGAAAGCGTTCTTTCGTAATTTGTAAAAAAAAACTCGAAATTAAGCCTAAACTGTTTTTTTCAACTTCCGATATTTAAAGTGTAGAAATGCTTTAATTTCCGGAGGTTGATATGTCAGTTTCTATCAATTCTGCATACACAAATATATCCTCTTCAAACGCCGCAAAACTTTATGTTCCGGTAAGCAAGTCCGTTGTGCTGTACTCACATTTTGACCATGTTTCCGGCTTTGTCGCAAAAAACGGACAGAACGGCATTTCCATTTCAAAAATCCAGATATTAAACACACTGATTGACCATCTTTCTTCAATAAAAAGCGGAAAAATTCCCGCCGCGGTAAAAAATTCAACGCCGGAGCAGATTGACTCCATGATAACAAACTACCAGACGCAAATCAGGCAGGCTGTAAAAGCCGCGGATTCAGTTCCGAACGGAGTGGCTGGCGCAAGACCTGAACCGGGCGCGCTCTTTTCCATCAACGCCTAAAGTGCTATAGTTTGCCGAGAGGCGAAAATGATTTTCTTTCAAATTTTTATTCTTGCCGCAGGATTTGCATTCCTGGTAAAAGGCGCAGATTTTTTTGTTGACGGCGCTTCTGCAATCGCAAAAGCATTCCACATTCCTTCAATTGTCATAGGTCTTACGATAGTTTCATTCGGAACAAGCCTTCCTGAGCTTGCCGTAAGCGTCACTTCCGCAATCCAGGGCGTAGAAGGAATTGCCATAGGAAATGTAGTCGGCTCAAATATAGTAAACCTTATGCTTGTTGCAGGTTGCGCGGCGGCGATAAGTCCTATGGAAATGGGAAAATCCCTGATGAAAAAAGACTTCCCTTTTTCAATCTTAATTACAGCCGCTCTTTTCCTTATGTTCGCGGATAAATTTTTCGATCCGGAGTCGGCAAGGAACATCATTTCGCGCACAGACGGAATCATGCTTCTTCTGTTCTTTGTAATCTTTATGTATTCAACGGTTTCGTATTCACTTGCGAACCAGACAGAAGAAACCTGCCAAAATCCTGAAGAAAAAAAATCGCCTGTTGCAAAAAGTGTTCTTGTTACCGCCGCAGGACTTGCTGGCGTAATCGCAGGCGGCCAGATGGTTGTAAAAAGCGCGACGTACATCGCAAAAGCCGCCGGAATGAGCGACACGCTGATCGGCCTTACAGTAGTCGCATTCGGAACAAGCCTTCCTGAGCTTGTCACAAGCATAATCGCGGCAAAGAAAGGTGAAAATGACATCGCCATGGGAAACGTAATCGGCTCGAACATTTTTAACATCCTGTTCATACTTGGGGTCTCAGCGACAATCAGACCTCTTGCGGTGGATTCCGCCTGCATTTTCGACACGGTGATTCTGATTGCGTTCAGCGCGCTGGTATGGCTCATGGCGCGCCCTAAATACCGCCTGAACCGCGCCTGCGGAATAGCAATGATTCTGCTTTACGCCGCATACGATGCCTTTGTGTTTTTAAGATAAACATTGAATAGCATAAAAAAAAATGATATTATCTTTTTACTCCCACAAAATTAAAGAGGTTTGAAGAATGCCGTATTCAGAACCAACTGAGCTTGCGGTTATTGCATGCCCTGGCGGTGAAGCCTTTGCAGATGCAGTAATCACACATTTAAAACACATGTACAAACATCGTTTTACCCTTAAAAACGATGCCATTTCAAAACGTTACAATCTTGAAAAATCGGAACTTATCAACAAGATTAACCTTGACAATGACCTGGAGACATCTGATCTTGTTATCCGTGGCGCAATTGACAAGTACCGCGCTCCGACTTTTAAAGTTGACACATCGTTCACTTACTTTGCAAACGGTGAATTTAAAACAGAAATCAACGAATCAATCCGCGGAAAAGATGTGTTTATTTTTCAGGATGTAGAAAATCATGAAGTTATAAGTCTTAATGGCGGAAAAAACAAACTTTCGCTTTCTGTAAACGACCATTTGATGTGCCTTCTGAATACGATTGATTCCGTACGCCAGGCGGGCGCCGCGCATATAACGCTGGTAGTTCCTGTATACCCTTACAGCCGCCAGCACAAGAAAAAGGGACGCGAAGGACTTGCCGCCGCAATGCTCGGCCATGTTTACGAAATGCTCGGTGTTTCGCGCATCATCACGCTGGATATCCACAGCCGCGAAATTGTAAACGCATTTAACACAATAAACCTTGAAAACCTTCACGCAAGCTACCAGATTATCCGCGAGCTTGGAAAAATTGTCGACCTTACCGGCAAGGATGACGACCTTGTAGTTGTTTCCCCGGACACAGGCGCGATTGACCGGAACAAATTCTACGCTTCCGGACTTAAGCTTCCGCTGGCAATGATTTACAAGGAAAGAGATTATTCTGTAGTTACCCAGAATGCAAAGGATACCAACATAAAAAGCGTAAAACTTCTTGGCGACGTAAAAGGAAAGGTCGCTTTCCTGGCAGACGATATGCTTGGAACAGGCGGAACTCTGCTAAAGGCAATGTCATTCCTTAAAGACAACGGCGCCACAAAAGTCATCGCGGCAATCAGCCTTCCGTTCTTTACCGGAAACGCGATAGAACTTTTTGACGAAGCGTACAAGCAGGGATTATTCTACCGAGTAATCGGAACAAACGCCGTTTACCACGAAGAGCTCCTTACAAAAGAATGGTACATAAGCACAGATGTTTCAGGACTGTTTGCGAACGTGATAACAAGAATCCATCACAACCAGTCTATAGGCGACCTGCTTGACAACCGCAATATAATTGAAAAAATTGTAAAAACCCAGCAGGATGCCGCTTCCAAAGAAACAAAATAATTCCGCAGGAAGAATTTAACTTTTTTACATTTTCTGCAATGGAAGACACACTGATTCTTTGCGCGGACATTGGAACAACCTCGCTGAAATGGGAATAATTTCCCGGAACGGCGAGGTTCTTTGTTCTACGCAAAAATTTTTCAAAACAAAAGACAACTCACTTATTGCAAACGAATGGCTTGAAGCGTTTAAGCACGGCTTCGCAGAGATTAAAGACAAGGCAGGCTTGATTTCAGCAGTCTGCATTTCTGGAAACGGACCAACGGTTGTCTCTGAAAGCGGACTGACGCTTTTATGGAACTGCCCGGTCTCAGAGCGAATTGAAAAAAAAAGCAGAGGAAACAAAATCCCTGTACATCCCCCGATTCCTTGCCTTTAAGGAAAAATTCCCGGAAGAATGGAATTCTTCCGCCTGCGTTTTTTCCGGGCCGAATTTGTTGTTTACAAGCTTACAGGAAACGCAGTTTCCATCCTGCCGGAAGAAAGGTTTACAGAAGCCTACTGGAGCCGCAACGAGCTTAAGAGATTCGGAATTGAACCTGAAAAGATTCCCGGATTCATTCCGCCGGGACGCAGCGCGGGAAACGTGACAAAAGCCGCATCTGAATATTTCGGGATTCCGGAAGCTCCTGTTTTTTGCGCCGGCCCTGATTTTATAGCCGCGCTGCTGGGAACCGCCACAGTTGAACCGGGAAAACTGTGCGACCGCTCAGGCTCAAGCGAGGGAATAAACCTTTGCGCAGAAAAACCGGTTTTTAAGGAAGGATTCAGGACTTTGCCAAGCGCAATTCCCGGACTATGGAACATTTCCGTTATCATACCGGAGTCCGGTTCAATTATAAATGAATACAAAAATGAAATTTCCTGCATAGAAAAAAGAGAGCTTTCCTGGGAAGAAATAATTGACTATTCGCTTGACGACAAGAACAGCGAAGGCTACAGAATTCTTTCAGAACTTTCCGCTTCCGTGCGGAATGCGCTTGACGCCCTAAGAAAACTTGCGGAAGAAAACAGCCTGAGCTTTTCCGGCACTATGAATGTAACAGGCGGACAGTCAAAAAACAGGCGCTGGCTTGAAAAAAAAGCCTTTGACTGCAAAATAAACATTGAAACGTGCAATTCGCCGGATTCTGAGCTTACAGGAAACGCCGCTGTTGCGCTGTACGGACTTGGATATTTTGAAAATCTGCAGGAAGCGGCAAAATCCATTGTCGCCGGAAAAGATTTTTTTTACGCAAACCGGCCGGCCGCAAAAAAAATGAAGATTTTCAAGATTCCGCGGAATCTTACGACAATAATCTTTGACATAGACTCCACCCTTTACACATCGCCGGCATACGCCTTTGAGCAGGTTGACGCGCAGATACGGTACTGGGCTAAAAAGCACGGAATAACCGCACGCGCCGCGCGGAACGAAATAAGCGAGTTCAGGCGAAACTGGTCAAAACAGCACGGCGGAAAAAAAATCAGCCTTGGAAACACCCTGACCAATTTTGGGGTTACGATAAACGAAAGCGTTGAAATGCGCAGAAAACTTCTTGAGCCCGGAAATTTCCTGAAAAAGGACGACAGGCTGATTAAAACAATTGAAGCGCTGAGAAAAAAATACAAGATAATCTGCGTTACAAACAATCCTGTCCTGCCGGCAAAAAAGACGCTGGAAGCGCTCGGAATCTCATGCCTTATTCCAAAGATAATCGGGCTTGACACTTCCGGAAAATCAAAGCCGGCGTACGAGCCGTTCCTGCTGGCCTTAAAGGAAACAGGTTCCAGGGCGGAAGAATGTATTTCCGTAGGAGACCGCTACGACATGGACCTTTCCGTGCCGCTTGAAATGGGAATGGGAGCGATTCTTGTAGGCGGAGTTTCCGATGTTTACCTGCTGCCAGAAATCCTGGAAAACAATTCCGGCGCGCTGGAAGAACTGCGGTAAAGAAGAAACTTAGCCCCGATTGTGGCGGAAAGACCGGAGCGAACGCGAGGACTTGCAGCAAAAGCGGGCCGCGCACAGATGAAACGCGCTCCAATTTTTTTTTGCAAATTCGCTGATATTATAGTAGAATAATAAAGTTATTTTATAAATTTAGGAGTTAAAATGAATTTCATTTTTTTGGGACCTCCAGGAGCTGGAAAAGGTTCGCTTGCTGTAAAAGTTGCAGAAGAGTACAAAATTCCACATATTTCGACCGGCGATATTTTTCGCGCAAACATTAAAAATCAGACTCCGCTCGGAGTTAAAGTAAAAGCCATCATTGATTCAGGTTCCCTGGTAAGCGATGACTTAACCTGCGAGCTTGTAAAGGACAGAATTTCAAAGGATGACTGCAAGAACGGTTTTATTCTTGACGGATTTCCGCGCACAATTCCACAGGCAGAGATGTTTGTTTCCATTTGCCCTGAAGTTGCAGTTGTAAATTTCCAGGCAGATGACGAGCTTGTTATAAAAAGACTTAGCACACGGCGCGTATGCAGAAACTGCGGCGCAAACTACAATGTGCTTACGCTTCCGCCTGCAAAAGAAGGTGTCTGCGACAAATGCGGCGGCGAAATTTATCAGCGCGACGACGACAAGCAGGAATCTATCCTGCACAGAATGGAAGTTTACCGCGAGCAGACAGAGCCGCTCATAAAGTTCTATTCGGAACTGGGAAAAATCCACAACTTTGATTCTGCGATTGAGACCGCGGATTTGCTGAAGGAATTTAAAAAGGTTTTTCCTGTTGAAAAATAGTTAGCAAAGAAAATAAATCTTCCGCAGGTTCTAAACATTCAGGCGGAAGATTTTTTTTTATTTCCCGAAAACAAAAAAAAGGAGAAAACAGGTTTATGGGCAGCAAACAGGACGAATTCTTTGAGGACAATACTTTTAAAATAAACAAGCTTGTTACTAAAATTCTGATTCTGATGAATTTTCTCGCTCCAGTGTTTTTTTAATCCTTTCTTATTTCAAGATTTTTTTAATATCAAGACAGATTTCATAATTTTTTCAGAGCTTTTGATTTTTCTGTTTTCTGTGATAGCTCTTGCGCTTGTGTACGGATTCAGCTCCGCGAAATTCAAGGAAAATCATCCCGACACCTTTGAAATTATCCAGAATGCGGCGAAATATTTCGGGCTTATAGGCGCTTCCTGCATACTTGACTTTTTAGGAACAAACTCGCACATCGGAATTTACATCTCATACGGCATTATTGTCTTTTTAAGCTGCCTTTACTACGACGTAAAGCTCACTATGTTTTTGTCCTTAATGAACTATCTTGGAATGATTCTTTCGCAGTACGGAAAATCGCTTAACCGCTTTAACGAAGGAATTACGTTCGGTGCATCGCCTTTATCCGACTGCATCGCCTTTTCTGCAGGCTTTACTATTGAATTTATTTTTGTATGTATGATTGCGTACAATGTGGCAAAAAAAAATAAAAAGACTTTGAGCTCGGCAATTGACAGGAACTTAAAGCTAGAGCAGACCCAGCTTGAATTTATGAAGTTTGTTCCGCTTGTGCTGAAAAAACACGAGCTCGTTACGGGCTTCCACGTAGAGCACACTGTAACCTACGTAAGGATGCTGTGCTACAAGCTAAAAGAGCAGGGCTATTACAAAGATGAGCTTTCCCAAAAGAATATCGAGCTTTTTTCCGCGGCGGCAAACCTTCACGACATAGGAAAGATTTACATTCCGGACCACATTCTTATGAAGCCTGGAAAATTTACGGAGCAGGAATACGGGATGATGAAAAGACATCCGGATATTGGCTGCGAGATAATTCAGGCGATGCCTAAAATCTACAACGAGGACTTTACCAAAGTTGCGGCTCAAATGGCGCTTTGCCACCATGAACGCTACGATGGAACAGGTTACCCGAACAAGATTAAGGGAGAAGAGATTCCGCTGTGCGCAAGAATTATGGCGGTCGCCGATGTAACCGACGCACTTTTAAGCTACCGTCCGTACAAGCCGGCTTTTTCAATTGAAAAGACGATAAAGATTATTGAGGAAGGCAAAGGAACTCAGTTTGAGCCGATAATCGCCGACGCAATGATTCAGCTTAAAGATGAAGTCATGGAATATGCAAAAGAGCGCGCCGAAAGCGAAAAGGAGCTTATCCAGAAAGAAACCGCCTGGCGTGAACAGGAACGCGAAAATCTTATGCATATTTAATTTTTTAATCTCTTATGCTGTCTATGTTTGCTTTTCCGCCTGGGACAAACGGCAGAACGTTTTCCTCCGGGTCAACCCTTACGCGGACAAAGCACGGCTTTTTCTTTCTGTCCGGGGAAAACGCCTTTATGTACCATTCAGAATCTGAATCTGCATCTATAGCCTCTATTCCGAAGCCTTCCGCAATCTTTAATAAATCCGGCGAAGCCATAAATTCGCTGGCGGAATAATTTTTTTCAAAAAGGAATTTCTGCTGCTGGTAAACCATTCCAAGCGTTCCGTTTTCAAAAACAATTACAGTTACGGCAAGGTTGTTTTCCGCAAGGGTCGCCAGCTCCTGAATGTTCATCATTATCGAGCCGTCGCCTGAAAAACAAATCACGCGTTTTTCAGGGTTTCCATCGCCGCGCCCAATGCCGCAGGAAGTCCGAATCCCATTGTTCCAAGACTTCCGGAAGTAAGGAATGTCCGGGGCTCTTCCACAGGATAATACTGCGCCGCAAACATCTGGTGCTGCCCTACATCCGTTGTAACCAGAAGGTCGGAGCGTTTAATTCCGGCTTTTTCCGCAAGGCCGGGAACAGAAGCAATAAAAGCCCGCGGATTTACGCTGTCCTTAAAGCGCGCATTTTTTTCGTCTTGCGAAGGCGAGCCGCAAAGAAGTGAACAATTCTTTCTGTTAATCTCGATTATTTTTTCGCACCACATGGCGCGGTCTGATTCCAAAGAATTTTCAGCTTCATAAGACGACTTAAGTTTTTGTTCAACGCAGGAAGAAATTTTCGGAAAAATCGTTTCAACTTTTGCAACTATGCTTAAATTTGAAGGAATGATTTTATTTATTTCCGCCGCATCAACGTCTATGTGAATTATTTTTGCATTCGGACAAAATTTTGAGACTACGCCTGTAGCCCTGTCGTCAAAACGTACGCCGGCCGCAAGGACAAGGTCGCTTTCGTTCATCGCAACATTAGCCGCATAGCTTCCGTGCATTCCTACCATTCCGGCGAAATCCGGGTCAGAATGAGGAACGCATCCCAAGCCCATAAGAGAGGAAACAACAGGAAGGCGGTAATTTTTTTTGAATTCCCGGACTGCCTTTGCAGCCGCGATGTTATTGCAGCCGCCGCCCAGATAAAGACAAGGCTTTTTTGCCTCAAGAAGAAGCTCCGCGGCTCTTTCTATAAGGACTTTCATTTCATCAGGCTTTGTGTGAAAGCGGACGGATTTTTCTTCCGGAAGAGGCTCTTTTACCTCAGGCCATTCATCAAATTCATATTCCGCAAGCTGAATGTTCCTTGGAACATCAATAAGAACCGGCCCCGGCCTGCCGTTCATGGCAATCTCAAAGGCGTCTGGAATTGCTGTAAAAAGCTCGGCCACATTTTTAACCATAACGCTGTGCTTTGTAATAGGAAAGAAAGCCCGAATGTATCGGCTTCCTGAAAAGCGTCTGTTCCAATAAGGTTTGTGTTTACCTGCCCTGTAATGGCGATAATTGGAATTGAGTCCGAGCGGGCGTCCGCAACGGCGGTCAAAAGGTTCATTGCGCCAGGGCCGCTGGTTGCCATACATACAGCAGGAAGCCCTGTTGTTCTTGCAATTCCCTGCGCAAAAAAGCCTGCGGCTTGCTCCTGGCGCACAAGCACATGATGAATATTGCTTTTTGCAAGCTCATCGTACAGCGGAAGGATTGAACCGCCCGGAATTCCCGCGACAGTTTTAATTCCACGCATTTCCAATAATTTTACAATAATCTGAGCGCCAGTCCTTTTCATAAAAACTCCTGTAAATCCTGTAATTTTGTCCTAAAACAAAAAAGCCCTCCGTCCGGAGAGCTTTTTTTAGTATATAAATTTTACATACACATAAGTCACCCGAACTAACCTCAGTTAGAATTAAAGACGAGTACGACATTTAGTGTATTTGTAAAAATCGTGTGCATAAGGTTATTATTACGTTTTTTTTTAGTTTTGTCTATGATAATTTTTAATATCTTTCTATTGTAACAAGACCAGGGAAGGAATACTGCACTGCAACAACTTTTGACGCAAGACACACAAATCATCATCTTTTTTCCAAATTTCACCATAAAAATATTGACATAAAAGAAACAAAAAGTATATAGTATTAGCACATTCGCAAGAATAAATGGTTGCTTAGCTCAGCTGGTAGAGCAATGGACTGTTAATCCATGTGTCGCAGGTTCAAAACCTGCAGCAGCCGAAAAGACTTCTGGAAATCAGAAGTCTTTTTTATTTTAACAAGAAATTTAAATTTCTCCCAAAAAACCAGGTTTTGAAGCGTAGTGAGCGCGCCGCAGGCGAATAGGTGGCACGGATGCCACCGTCAGCGAACGAAGACGCCGTGGAGGAAGCAAACAGGACGTTTGCGACCGTAACGGCAAAACCTGCAGCAGCCGCTAAAGACTTCTGAAATATCGGAAGTCTTTTTTATTTTAACAAGAAATTTAATTTTCCCTCAAAAAACCAGGTTTTGAAGCGTAGTGAGCGCGCCGCAGGCGAATAGGTGGCACGGATGCCACCGTCAGCGAACGAAGACGCCGTGAAGGAAGCAAACAGGATGTTTGCGACCGTAACGGCAAAACCTGCAGCAGCCGAAAAGACTTCTGAAAATCAGAAGTCTTTTTTATTTTAACAAGAAATTTAATTCTTCCCAAAAAAACTAGGTTTTGAAGCGTAGTGAGCGCGCCGCAGGCGATTAGGTGGCACGGACGCCACCGTCAGCGAACGAAGACGCCGTGGAGGAAGCAAACAGGACGTTTGCGACCGTAACGGCAAAACCTGCAGCAGCCGTTAAAGACTTCTGAAATATCGAACTTTATTATAATAGCCTGAATGTCGAGTTTTTTGTAAAAAGAATAAAAGCGCAGGCAGAATTGCAATTTGTGAAGATTTTTGGCGATTGAATTAATTAAAGTGCGGAGCACCCGAATTAATACAAGCGTAGCGCAAGCCAAATCCATCTGAGCAAATTGAAAATCTGCCGAGAGCGTTTTTCATAATTTGCAAAAAAATCGAAATTAAGGTTATAATAAAAAAAATCTTGGTTTTTGCCGAATCTATTTTTTATATCGGCAAAAACCAAGATATAATTTTTTCCGGCCGCTATTTTTCCAGAATAAATTCTACGCGGCGGTTTTTCCAGTTGTTGTCTTTGTCCTTGTAGTCAACAACGAGCTCTGTGCCGCCTTTTCCGACTGTTGAAAGTCTGTTTGCGTTGATTCCTTTTTTCACAAGGTAATCTTTTACAAATTCAGCGCGCTTTGCAGAAAGCGGAATCAACGCCGGCCCCCACTGACGCATATTGTCTTCCGTTTCTTCCGCCTCCAGATCTGTAAGACGGTTCGCATGACCTGCAATCGTAACTTTGTAATCTTTGAACTTATTCAAGATTTCCGCAATTCGTTTAAGGACTCGTTCGTTGTTTGCCGCAATCGCAGGGTCAAGTCCACGGGCGACTTCTTTTGAAGTCTTAAAGTCCGCGTTGTCCGAGCGGAATATAATAGAAGGAACTGCCATTTTTAAGACATTGCCGTCGCGGATTACAAGAACATCAACAGAAATAACACCCTTTACAACGCTTGTCATGCCAAGGTTATCAGAAACTGTGAAAGTATACGGATAATCCATCGCAGACTGTACGCGTTCAGCATAGCCTTTCGCATTTTTCTGCGTATTGCTCAGACCGTCCCATACAATCCTTTCTGTAATGGAAGAATTTCCCTTTATCTGCCAGAAAACTTTTCCGTTCGGGTCATCAATCACAAATGACCAGTTTTTTATCATCGCTTTTGAAGTTCCGCTAAGTTTAATAAACAGATCATCATCCGTACCGTCGTTGTCCGGGCTAAATATTCAGGAGCGGTTTTTACGCTAAGAACCGGCGGAACTGCGGTACAGATAAACGGAGAAGAAACTGCATCCACTTTGTTTCCTTTTTTGTATGCAACGTTCAATGTGCCGGTAAATGTTCCCTCCGCGACCTTTCCATCGCGGTCAAGTCCATCCCATACAATTGACGCCGGAAGGTTCGCGCTGTCCTTGTCTGACCACGAGCGCACTGAAGTTCCGTTTTCACTGCGGATATCAAATTTCCATGTCAAAATTCCGTCTGGAACAGAAGCTTTTATATTGAATTTCTGCGTGTCAAGAATTTTATCGCCGTTTGGAGAATTCCTTCATTTTCGGCTGTCACATAAATCTTTGTTTCCCTTGAGTCAAGAGTAAATCCTGACATCGTTGTACTGAACGCGTTTCCAGCTTCGTCCGTAGAAGAAATAACGATTGAATAAACGCCGTCGGCAACTCTGTTTCCTGATTCGTCAGAGCCGTCCCATTCAAAGAAATCCTTTGCGTCGGTTCTAACCTTTCCCTTCCATGAGTAGCGTTTTACAACTTTATTTTGAATCCTTGATTTCAGCAGTCCAAAGGTTTTCCTGGGTGCATCCAGTTATTGTAACAGGAATTGTGTCCTGAATTCCGTCTCCATCCGGACTGAACGCAGACCAAGGCGCGCTTGCGGCAAGATAAGGAGAAACTGTATCAAGCACAAAATTTGAGGAGTCAACTGAAATCATATTTCCGTTTGTCGTCATTACAATCAGAGTCGCATGATAAGTTCCGTCCGCGCTTACAATTCCAGAAGAATCTTTACCATCCCAGGAAAGCGAGGCCGGCAATGATTTTGTTCCGTGTATTGTCCTTATGTCTGTATTCTTTGCATTTCTTATAACAAGGTCGTAAGATTCTATTCCAGAGGCATCTTTTAATACCGGAAGGAACTGAACCGTGTCTTTTACCTTGTCATTATTCGGGCTGAACGCAGAATCGCTCAAAGAAAGAAGCAATGTAGCCTTTTTTGTATCCAGAGTAAATGTGTCTTTAGCAACAACAACACCCTTGTTTCCTGCAAAGTCTGTCGCGGAAAGCTCAAATTTATATTTTGCATCAGAAGCAAGCTTTCCATCCGCATTAAAGCCGTTCCATAAATGCTGTCCGGAAGATACTGACCGAAGTTATATTCGCGCACTGTAGCGCCTGTTTCAGCATTGAAGATTCTTCCGCGCCATGCAGGAATCGCCGCATATTTTCCGGCATTATCGTCAAGCATTGAAATTTTTACGTTCGGCTTGTCTGCTCCGCCAAAAATTGAAGAAGAAATTCCAATCTGAGCAGAAGGCTTTGTTGTATCCAGAACAAATTCAGGTGACTTCAGCAGAGCGGCTTCAAATCCGTTCAGGTAAGAAGCCTTTACAACCGCCTGATACTTTCCGTTCGGCAGGATTTTTCCGCTTTCGTCTTTTCCATCAAAAATAATTTCCTTCGGCGGAACTTGGGTTTTCGCGCTGCTGTAGGAACGGCGGATATTTCCGCTTGAGTCGGCGACTTCCACCGACCATGAGGTAAGCTTGTTTCCGCTAGAAGCCTCCGGAACAGGAATAGTAACGTCAAACTTGATTGCTGAATGAACAGAGTCCGTTTCCGGTGAAAAATATCTGCTTCCTGCAATAAAAATGTTTGTGGCTGGTTTTTCCGCGGAATAAATTATGTTTGCAATAACCGCATTTTCCGAAGTATTTCCTGCCTCATCAGTTGAAGTCACTTCGTAAGAATAAACGCCATCCGGAACATTTTTTCCGGTATCGTCCGTTCCGCTCCATTTAAATGGCTCTGGCGAATTATTTTCCCAGATTAAAGTTCTTACAACCTGCCCCTGCGCGTTTTTAAAAGTTCCAGTCCATTTTGTCTCCTTTGAGCCGGACTGCTTTATGGCAAAGTCGGACTTTGCGCCCTCGCCAAAAATCTTATCCGCAGGCTGCGAAAGCGCAATCTCCGGAGCTTTTGTGTCGACCACAACCGCATATTTTCCTGTCTTTCCAACATTTCCGTTATCGTCAGTGGCAGTAAAATAATAATAATATGTTCCGTCAGGCGCATTTTCTCCGTTGTCCATCGCTCCGTTCCAGGTAACAGCCGCAGGAACAGCAACGCCCTTTTTTGGTGTCACAAGCTGCTTAAAAAAAGACTTCGCATTGACTTTTTCAGGAAGCGCAACCTTGTTTCCTATTGTACGCACAACTTTACCATCAGAATCTTCAACAACAAGACTCCATGATTTTATAAGATGCCTGTCGGAAATTTTCAGCGGAATCGTAAGATTGTCCTGAACACCATCATTGTTCGGTGAAATATATTTAACTCCTGGTTCTGCAAAAGCCAAGGCTGAAACAGAGAGCAAGGAAAGCACCGCGATTTTTACAAAAGAATTTCTTTTCATTTTAAACTCCACTTAGGACGATTATTCTTCATCCCAGATTTTAATTACAGGCGGCTCAACGTCTTTCTGTCCAAGTTTTATCCTTAAACCAGCCGAAACAACTTCTATATCCTCATACTTTTGCTGCCAGGCCGCGGAAGCAAGCAGCTCGCTCTTTTCCCAGTTATGCGCCGCAAGATATGAATTATTTTTTGCGTTCAGATTGAATTTTACGCTGATTCCGATCGCAGGAAGCAAATCCGGGCTTCCATAGGCGCACTCGGCAATGTCAATTCTTTCAGCAATGCTGATAAAAATAAGATTCTTTATGCCGCACTGAAGCCCCAGGTCAAACACCGCATTTTGAAAACATGGTGTAGTAATGTCAAAAGAACCGCCGAACACGAACGAATCATTTTTAAAGAAATTAGTTCCCGCGCCGGCTTTAAAAGTTACAAAAGTAGGAAAAACCGAAGAATCAACAGACTCGTCAATGCCGATGATTTTTCCAGTTTTGTAATATTTTCCAAGATTCAGAAGCGACGCGCCAATCCGGAAGTCCTTCAGCGCGCCCAATGTATCCAGCCTGTAAAGCGCGCCGATTCCAGCGCCCAAAGACCAGTCAGAGCCTGCTCCCCACAAAAATCCTGTATCAAGATTAATTCCCACGCTAAGCTTTTCTGTGATTTCCTTTGAAACGCCTGCCTTCATGTTCAGGGATTTTTCAACGTCCATCTGTTCTGTCCCAAGAAAAACACCATTCAGAAGTCCGCTGAAATTAAACATTTTCATCGGAATAAGTATTCCTGTCTGAAAAGCCGCTCCGGAGTCCCCGTCGCCTTTGTTTGCAAGCACGGAAAAATTCGCATCCAGCTGGACTCTTTCCTCAAAACTGGAAAGCGCCGGATTAAACGCCACGGAATCCGGACCGGGATAAAAAATTCCGCCGCCCGCCGCAGAAGAAGCTGAAGTAAGCTGCGTTGGACTTGAAATATTAAAAATGCTCTGACCACCGGCAGGCGGATTGTAAGCAAATATCGCCGCTGTTAAAAAACCTGTAGCAAGCGCAAAAACTGATTTTTTCATAAAATACCTCTCGGAATCACCAAAATTAAGATGACAGGACAAAAATCGGGTTTTTATAAACCGTAAATTCGCTTACGCTTTTATTCATTTTCCTACAAACCCGAAATTGAACCTTATATAAATATAACCGATTTTCTGTAAAAATTCTATGTTCTTGACAGTATGTTAAAATCATTTAAAAAAATATAACTATGGTAAATGAGAAAAAAGAAAAAAGCGGATTTTTTGCAAACATCCTGTCGGCATTGTTTGGCGGGAATGATTCTGAGGCAGAAAAAAAACGGCAGCTAAAATCAATCGCAAAAAGACTTTCAAAAAGCAAATTCAATAAATTTTACAAATACAACGGAAACGAGATGCTTCCTGCGATGGGAAAATTATTTTTTGATATTTACAAGAGCATCGCGCCTGTACAGAATTTATTTAATTCGATTCAAAATCAGAACACGCTTAAGCATCTTGTAATAAATTTTTCCATGCCGGAAGAAATCCGGGTCCTTGAAGACAGCCTGAACGAACAGGTTATAACGGGAATGAGCAAACAGATTCCTCTTGACCATCTGAAAATCCAGGTTGAAGAAAAACTTTCCAAGCTGAACGATTTTTTTACAGTTGAAAAAATAAGCGCCATAGACGGACTTTACCATCAGGTTCTGGCACTCAAGGCAATCTCAACGTTCGATTACTATTTTTTCCTTAAAAAATTCGACAAGCAGATCCGCGAAAACAATTTTTCCGCAACGCCGCATTTTGAGCACGTCAATGCGGAATATCTGGTGGATGACTTAAAGGACTACGTTGAATCAATCTGTGATGTTCCGTTTAACTCCGACTGGACGAACGCAATCAAACTTCTAAAAACACTCAAAGGCGGACAGGAACCGGTTTCTCTAGGCCTGTGGAAAAAAATCATCGCCCGCATTTCAGCTTTAAAGAATGCGCAGATTTTTGAAATGATTATTAAACTTTCTTCCGGCGACCCTAATTACGCTCCGAACATCCAGAGCATGAATTCAAATATTGTTGAGCCGTATCTGGATAAATTAAAAAATGATGTTGAAAATACCGTGGATTCCCTTATAGAAAAGGAGCGTTCCGCCACGGAAAACAATTTTGCCCTTCGGCTTTTTGGAGAAACGGAGATAATTCCTATGAACAATTACGTTTATTCAAGGAATTCGATTTTTGAACAGAAAAGACTGAACCGCTTTGACAACTGTCAGGCGCTTTCATACTTAAAGACATTTTTAATAGAAGTTGTAAAAAAAGACCTGCGCGAATTTTACGATGTAATCGTTGTACGCGGAACCTGGACTTCCGCAACGCTTACAACGCAGATTTCAGAGTGCTACAACAACCTGCTTATCGTATCTGAAAGGCTTATAACATTTGACAATGAGCTGGCGGACGATGCCGTAAGCGGAATAAAAATAAAGACGCTTCTTCCCAAGACAGAGCGCGACACAAGCGCAAGGAACATTATCAACCGGCTGATTTCAGAAGCAAATGAAACTGCATACAATCTTGTGATGGAAAGTTCAAGGGATCTGGTTACAATCGGAAAAATCATAAAAGCGCTTGTTGAAGACCTGCAGAAACCAAAGCCATCGCTGATTTCCAACTGCAAGGAACTGGAGCACTTTATAGACATTCCGCTAAAGGACTTCTGCATTGCAATTTATAAGAAAATATATCTGTTTGCTTCTCTTATAAAAACCTGCATAGTCCACAGCGACTAGAATCCAGGCAAATTTTGAGTTTTTTTTCAGGCTGAATTCCTGGTTTTATCGGATTACAGAATCTACAAGTTTCTTGAAATCTTCATCTATCGGCATTTCGACTTTTGCAATTTCTGATGAAATATGAAAAACTCCGTCTTCTCCAAGAACGATTGCGTCCAAAGGCAATTCTGTTACGCCAGCATCATTTTCTGCGAAAGTAGTAAACATAAAACCATCCTTTTCTGAAGAAAGTTCTTCCAGCGGGGCGGCGTCCTGAGCTTCCCGGGCATTTTCTTCGGATTCAGTAAAATCAGTACTTTCAGAATCGGAATTTTCAGATTTTTCTTTAGCAAAATCAAACGGCCTATAAATAAAAAAATCTTTTCCAAAATCGTCGTCGGAATCGTTTTTCAACGGCGTTGCGCTGTCGCTTATAACAAGCGGTTCAGAACCTTCAATTTTTTTTCGGTCGCAGTTTTCAGAAGGAACAAAAGTTACGCTGTTGTCCTTAGTACAGAATTTCTGCTCGCACCCGGAAATTTCAATCGGTCCGGAAAGAGTTTCATTTTTTTCGGTTTCATCTTCGGAAAGTTCTTCTGGGTTTTCAAAAAATGCAATATCCACAGACGGCTCGGCAGTTTCAGAGGGTTCAATAGTTTCGGACGGCCCAACTTCTTCAAGTTCTTCCAGCGCGCCCTCTGACTCCGGCTCAAGAGGTTCAACTTCTTCGAGTGGCTCAAGCTCTTCGGCTTCATCAAGGTCTTCCGGTTCCGGCAAAAGTTCTTCGGCAGGCTCAATTTCTTCAAGATTCTCAAGCTCTTCAGGCTCGGCTGGCTCTTCAAGTTCTTCCAGCACGCCATCTGAGTCCGGCTCAAGCGGTTCAGCTTCTTCGAGCGGTTCAATTTCTTCCAGATTTTCAACTTCTTCCACAGATTCCGCTTCCGGCGCTTCTTCAAGCGGCTCGGCGTCACAAAGCTCCTCAACTTCATCCAAATCTTCAGGCAATTTTTCAGAAACAGATGTCTCGGAAGTTTTTATCGGCGGATTTTTTTCTTTTCTTGCGGACTCAAGGGTTTCCACTTTTAAAGTATTTGTCGCAAGCACTTCCTCAAAGATTTTCCGTATTTCCTTTATGCTTGAAGAAGAAAGCTCCGCCATGCAGGAAGTTTTTTCCGCGCCGGAAAGAATAGTTATAATATCTTCCCAGCTTTTGTTCAAAATCACGTCCAAATCGCTTCCGTATTTTTTTCCACGGCGACCAAGCGATTTTTTTATTTTTGCGGTAAGGGCATCTTTTTGGGCAGCAATCATCGCCGCAACTTTTTTGCGGTCAACATCTTTTTCAAAATATTCGTTTAAAAGACCTATCTGAATCGCGCGGATTTTTGATTTTATAACAACAGAATCGTCTTTCCGGATGTTAAAAAATATCACGACAATAAGGCAAACCGTTACAAACGCACATACAAAAAGAAGAATCCTAACATAGAACGGCATTTTCAGCGTCTCGCTGGAAAAAATTCCTCCAACGTGAATAAATTTTGCGTTCCGGCTGGAAATAAGGCTCCAGGAAATATTTTTTTCACTGCCTGCGGAAGGCAGAACTGACATTTTTTCTGAATATTTTTTTTCGGAACCGGTCTCCGGCTCAAATTCTTGCGCGGAATTTTCAGAAACAGGCACGGAAATTCCTTCGATTTTTGAAGCAGCCGAGGCGACAATCTCATCAGGTCCAAAAACGCCTTGATTCCACTTTTTTAAGATTTCAGAAGCAAAAATATTTTTTCCAACATTCGGAAGCCCGAACACAAATCCGCCGTTTTTTCCGTCCGCAGAAGAAACAAGGGAAATCGGCTCATTTACAGAAACAACGTGATTTTCAACAAGAAGATTTGCAAAATCAACTGGATTCACGTAAAAAATCGCGCTGCAGAAAACAGGCTTTTCATCCAGAGTCTGGATTTTATAGGAAAAAATCAGCCGCTGCTCGTCGCCGTCAAAAATAATCCGCGGCAAATCCTGCGCGCTTCCAGCGTTTTCATTTTCTGCCTCAAGATTTTCATCGCTTTCAAACGCGGAGACAAGCGGATATTCAAGCTCGTTTTTTCCGTGCTTCGTCTGCAGATTTGCGTAGTTTGAATAAATGCGGCGCTGAACACCTTTTTCTGTCTTTATAACGTAATCGCTTCGGAAAGAACTGTAAAAAACGCGTTTTCCGGCGGAATCAACAATTCTAAAACCTTCCAGTCCGGCACAGTTTTCCTTTAGGGATTCAAAAAGGCGCAGCGCTTCCGCGGAAGGATTTTGTCCCGCAAAAGAAAGAACGCTTTCGTGGCTCAAAAAACCGTCTTTTTCAGCACCAAAAATATTGAGAAGATTCTGAATGTATTCATTGCTGCAGTCCGCGACTGAATCCAGCTTTTCATTTATGACTTTTAAACGCGCCGGCTCATAAAACTGCCGCTCCACAGAAGCAAAAAGCCCCAGGGAAGAAGCGACCGCAAGCGCGCCAAAAATAAAAATGGCAATCAACAGACTTACAGCAGTTTTAATTCCTGATTTCATCGAATTCCCTAAAAATCAAAATAAAACTACTATACCAATTGTATATCGGCAGGTTTCTGGTATTTCTTGAATGATAAATTCAACATAGAAATTTAATCAACAGGTTCAAAAATTGATATTATTTTTTTGAATTCAAACTTCTGTAATTTTCATTTTTCAACACTAGAAGAAAATTCTATATGCTCTATGATTATAATTAAATTTCGAGAAAAAAGAATTTTTATTCGAAACATCAATGCTTTTATCTTTTAAATTTTGCCAAGGATCAATAAAAATAAAGTCACTAAGTTTTGATGTATTATTGAACACAGAACGTGAAGATTTGGTGTTTATACAATATTTCCAGCAAAAAATAGGGTCTATAGTATATCCAGTTCCGTCATAATAATAGACAACTTCTATATTTTTAGTATTATACGCCAGTCTTGACATATAATTTTCAGCCTCATCTTTTGATATTATTTTCAATTCATCAGAACCTTCTTCAAGCAATGAAACTCCATCCAAAAGTTCCCCTGTATATGCATCAACTGTTTGAGCCGCCAAAACCTGACCAGAAGGAAGAGTTCCATTTAGAATATAGTATTTTGTTTCTTTTTTAAAAATTTTACCATCCGGCACAACATTTACAAGAATAGTTTCACCCCATGTTATATCATATACACGATTATCAAATTTTTCGGAATCAAGAACATAATACTGCTGATAATAATCAGACTCCGCGATTTCTTTCGCAACGATTTCTTTTGCCTCATTCTCCGAAATAATATTTTTATCAGGCAATTCAGCAGAAAACTTATTGCAGGAAAAAAATAAAAGCTGAAAAAACAAAAAAGGCAGCGAAAATTTCATTTTATCCCGTCCCATATTTTCAAAACAAAAAACTCTGATATTCATCAATAAGTTTACGTTTATTTATGTGATAAATTCTTAAAACTATTGTATATTAATATTCAGGTAAGATAAATGAAAAATTTTTGCAGGGCGTTGGTTGAAAATATTACTTTGAATAAGATTCTTGTGGCGGTGGCGGTTTTTCTTTTTCTGATGATTTTGGGAACAACTATTGCGGTAAAAGCAAAATCACCGGCAGTTCCAGTCGTGAAAGCCGAGCCACAGAAACCTTTAAAAGACACTCTTTACTCATATAAAAACCTTGGAAGAATCAGGGCCGCAACAGCCCCGGAAAAAGAGAAGAAGTCCGGTACAACGGTGGTTTTAACGCCGCTCATTTCGTATACAAAAGATGACAACGAATTTTTTGAGGAGCTTTCGCGCAAAAACGCGATGATAAAATCGGTCTTCGTGAATTATTTTTCCGCAAGAACAGCTTCCCTGCTGAAGTCAAAATCCGAGACGCAAATAAAAACCGAGCTTTTATCAGAACTGAACGGAATTCTTGTGCTGAACAAAATCCAGGACATCTATTTTGAAGACTTGATTTTTTTGGATTAGAATTTTCAGTTTTTCTTAATAAATTCCCAAAATATCGCTCACGCTGGATTTCCAATTTGCTACAGACGATTGGGCTCGCGCTTCGCTTGTATTGATTTGAGTGCTCCGCAGTTTAATTGGTTCAATCGCCCAAAGTCTTCACAAATTGTAAATCCACCTGCGCTTTTGTTTATTCAGCAGAAAAACTCAAAATTCCAAGCCAAAAATATATTTTTTCTGCAACATTTTGTATAATTCAGTGTCTAAAAAAGCGAGGATAAATATGAACCAGATAACATCCGCCGCGGCGCAGGTAATAATTTCAATCGTTCCAATTGTAGGAATCTGCTTTGGAGCGTTAATTCTTTTCTTTTATATTCTGTGGAAGCATCATGAAACAAAGCTCCAGATAAAAACAGGAACTTTTGTTCCGAACAAATTCAATTACGCGGCTTTTTCGTTCTTAACAGGCCTGCTGCTTACAGGAATCGGGCTTATTCTTACCGCAGTCTTTGCAATCATAGACGGATTTTCCTATGCAATTCTGGGCGGACTTCTGCCTATGGCAATAGGAATCTGCCTTCTTATATTTTTCTACGCATATCCAGATTTTCATAAAAAAGACTGAACTGACAGATAGAAAATGCTTGAGCAGCTCGAAAGAGAACGTATAAAAAAAAGAGATTTTCACCTTGTAAAGAGCGTCCTAGCCGGCAACAAAGACGCGTTCGCAAAGCTTATGACGCTTTACAAGGCAAGAATATTTAATTTTGGAAAAAGTTTTTTTCACAACGAAACGGATTCCGAAGATTTTGTCCAGGATGTTTTTATCAAAGTTTTTACGCATTTAGACACTTTCAAAGGAAATTCAATGTTTTCAACATGGCTGATGAAAATCGCCTACACAACGGCCATTAATTCCGTAAAAAGGGCAAAAAAATCACTTTCGATTGAAGACGAGACAACACTACCTGATTTTTCATCAAAATCGCCGGAAGAAATTCAAATCCGCAAAATAACCATGCAAGCCATCAGGGAAGCCGTCAAGGAACTGCCGGAAAAATATGAAATCTGCATAGAAATGTATTTCTGCTACGACATTCCTTACCAGGAAATAAGTGAAATCACAGACTTTCCGGTAAATACAATAAAATCTCACATTTTCAGGGCAAAAAAAATACTAAAAACAAAGCTGGAGAACTACTATGGAAAATAAGAATGAAAAATGCGAAAATTTTATGAATCAGTACCTTATGCTGGACAAGGGCGAGCGTGTTCCTTTAAAAATTTCACTTCATCTTTTAGGATGCAAAAAATGCAGGATGCAAATCAAGCTTTTAAAGATGGCTGAAAAAGAAATCTCCGCTCCTCTAAAAATTGAAACTCCTGTTACAGACGCTTCAATCCAGAAAGTTCTTTCAGAAATAAACATCGATAAAAAAGATAAATTTTACAAGCCGCTTCCGTTCTTCGGATGGATTATCGGCGGAATCCTTATGATTGCGCTGCTCTTCAGTTCCCTTACACCTATGCAGGATATGCAGAGCCGTTCGCTTTCAATCTGGTATGCCCTTACAATCGCAGGCTGCGTGACGGCTTATTGCGCGGTATTTGTATGCAGCCACATAGACTTTTTTATTAAAAAAATTTCAACTGTCGCAAAAACTATTTCCTGACGCGGAAAGTTTTATTTTCAGATTACTTCCAAAGTCCGGCAGGATTTACAGTTTTTCCGAATTTATAGACTGTAAAATGAAGGTGCGGTCCTGTGCTCAACCCTGTGCTTCCTACAAGACCAATCCTGGAGTTTGTGTCGACCCATTTTCCACGCGTTACAAGCTGCTTTGAAAGATGACCGTACAAGGTCTTGTATCCGGAATGATGAGTTACAATAATATAATTTCCATAAACATTGTTGTAGCCTACAGAAGTTACGGTTCCGCCAAGAGCGGCGTAAACCGGAGTTCCCTGTGGGCAGGCCATATCAACGCCTGAATGGTATGAACGCTTGCCGCTGAACGGAGAGCTTCTCCATCCGTAATACGAAGAAAGATAATAGCGGGAACGGACAGGCTTATGGAACAAGTCTCCGTTGATTTCCTGACGAGTAACCCAGTCAAGAAGCGCATCGGGAGCAAAAAGAGTCTGCCCCGCAACAAGATTCTGATTTTCCTGAAGGTGATTCACCCTCGCGAGTTTTTCTGCGCTTACTTCAAATTTTTCCGCAATTGAATTTGCGGTCTCACCGTTTTTCTTTACAGTATAGACAATTCCCGGCATTGAAGGAATTTCAGAATCTGTCCTATCTGAATCAGCCTTGACTGATGGATGTTGTTCACGCTGATAATAGTGTCCTGCGTAACATTGAATTTGTCCGCAATAAAACCAATCATATCGCCTTTTTGAACGCGGTAAGTAAAATAACAAAGCTCAAGGCCTTCGGAAGACCGGGCATCCTGGCTCAAGACCTCCGCGGCGGCAAGGCCGTCGGAATCTGCGTCAGTTTCAGCAAGAGAATCTATTATGGCAAGCTCATCAAGCTCCGCAAGAGCATCCATTGAATCTGCCTCAGAAGCCGTTCCGTTCATTTTTGCGGCGCCGGAAGCTTTTATCTCTTTGTCAGAAGATTCATCTATATATTCCGCAGGCACTGAGGTTTCCAGACCACCCACGCCTTTTTCAACATTTAAATTTGAAACAAGATACAAAATTCCCCAGGCAACGGAAATTCCGCCTGCAAAAGCAAACGTGCTGTTAAAGACAATTTTTCTAAAACGGGAACTGCATATTTTTTTATATAGTTTTTCTAATTTCATAATAAAGGTCAAATTCTTATAATTGTTGTACTTGTTCATATTGTATCACCTATTTGCGCGAAATTCCAACAAGAAATGTCTCAAACGACTCCGACCGGCAGGCTTCCGGCTTAAAGCCCTTTGCGCTTGAAAAAAGTTCCCTTAGTTTTTTAAGAATTTCTGCTGGTCGCCGTTCTGAAATATTTTTACGCAGAAATTTCCGCCCTGTTTCAGCATGGTTTCCGCATACCAGATTGCCATTTCAACAAGCTGCTCTGAACGCGCCGTATCAACAATCCGGTTTCCAGTAGTCAACGGAGCGGCGTCGCATACAACAAGGTCAAACGGTCCAAGAGCCTTTATCTGCTTACGTATATCAGCAGCGTTCAAGTCGCCCTGAATAAAAACAAGGTTTTCACCGCGGACAGATTTTGAAAGAGGATTCAAATCGCAGCTTACAACTTTGCTTTCTGAACCAAGGTTTCTTAAAAGAAAAGTAGTCCAGCTTCCTGGCGCCGCCCCCAAATCAAGAACATTGCAGCTTTTTTTCAACATTCCGAATTTTTCATCCATTTCTTTTAACTTGTAAACCGAACGGGCCGGATAGCCTTCTGAAAACGCTTTTTGAGACCAATAATCGGGTTTTTCGTAACTATTTGCTGCCATAATACTTATCTTTTCGGAATTTTTGATTCAATGATTAACAAATTTCGTGTATACTGATTTAAATATGAAAAACGAATTTACAGAAATACTTGAAAATATAGAAACCGCCCTAAGAAAATCCCTGCCGGAAAAAACAAACCCTGAATGGCAGGCGGACACTTTCAGAAACCTGTCGGACTGCGTTACCGACGGGCATATCCAGAACCTTATAAAACCATGCCGCAACCTTATGGACTTGGGCGGAAAACGCTGGCGGCCGCTGCTGCTTGTGCTATGCTCTGAGCTTTGCCGGGAAGCCGGGAAGAACTCCCCTCTTTCACTGGAACAGACTTACAGCATAACGCCTCTGGTAGAATTTGTTCACACAGCGTCCCTTATACACGATGATATAGAAGATTCCGCAGAAACACGGCGCGGAAAACCGGCCGCCCACATTTCTTTTGGACTGGACACCGCCCTGAACGCAGGCTCATGGCTTTATTTTGTAGCCCCGGAAACTATTGACGCCCTTAAAACTACGGCTGAATTCAAGAACCGGCTCTACACCCTGTACACGCAGGAACTCCGAAGGCTTCATCTTGGGCAGGCGATGGACATTTACTGGCACAGAAACCCGAATCTTTTTCCTTCCGTAAATGAATATACGCAGATGGTTCACTTAAAGACCGGAACACTGGCCTCCCTTGCAGTCCAGGCAGGATTTTTAGCCGGAGGAGCAACAAAAGAAGAAGCGCTTTCCATGGGAAACATCGCGGCGGCGCTGGGAGAAGGCTTCCAGATTCTTGATGATGTTCAAAACCTTACAACAGGAAATCCGGGTAAAAAACGCGGCGACGACATAGTTGAAGGCAAAAAAAGCCTTCCGGTTCTTCTGCACATACAGGAAAACCCTTCCGACAAAAAGATAATCGCAGGACTTTTTGAAAAAGCGGCAAAAGAAGGAATTGACTCTCCGGCAGTTGAACAGTGCATAGCCGTGCTGGAAAAAAATGATGCTATTCAACGCGCGGCAAAAAAAGGAACTGAAACAATAGAAAAGAACATAGGAATTCTTACAGATGTGTATGGAAATGCAAATTCTTCTGAATCTGCAAGACTGATAAAGAGACTTTTTGAGGAGATGATTTTAAAATTCAAGGAAAATTCAAAATAACCGCCAAAAAGGAAAACAAATTTGAAACAAATCTACGTTGTAACAGAAATTCAGGATTATGAAACAGTCATAGTTTCCCCGGAAATGCCTTCTGAAAAGAACAAGGAGTTCTCGGCAAAAATTCAGGTTTCTAATCCAAAAAAACTTAAAATCGAAAAAGGCTCAAAGGTTACAATCGGGCTTCCTCAAAAAGAAGAAGCCGCGGCAGGAATCGCCGCGCTCTTTATTCCTATTATCTGCACTGCGGCGGGACTGATTTTTTCAGAAAAAGCCGCAAATCTATTAAAAACTGAATATACGGAAACGTTTAAGATTGTTTTTTCTTCTTTCTGCTTTTTTATAAGCTCATTTTTTGCAGGCGCAACATTAAGAACCGCGCCGGCAATCGTAAAACTTGAAATCAGCAGAATAGTACAGTAACTTAGCAGTGCTCGCGGGCAAGCCGGCTTATTTCGTCCGCCATTTCCATAAGGGGAACCTGCTTCTGAACTCCGCCAAGCTCAAATGCGACACGAGGCATTCCATAAACAACGCTGGTCGCCTCATCCTGTCCTAAAGTCCATGCCCCCTGGCGGCGCATTTCCGCAAGCTGCGCCGCTCCGTCGCGCCCCATTCCCGTCATTATCACGCCAAGAGCGTTATTTTTGTAGACCGCCGCAACGCTTTCAAAGCACGTCCGCGCTAGGTCTGTGTCCGTTCCTCTGCTCAGTCTGGGTTGTGCGTATAACGTTTCCAGTAAACCTTGACTCTACGATTATATGGTAATCACCCGGAGAAATATAAATATGTCCGCCCTGCACCGGCATTTCATCCTGGGCCTCGCATACTTCAAGCGGGCAAATTCTGTTCAGACTGTGCGCAAATTCCGCTGTAAATCCAGGCGGCATGTGCTGAACAACAAGAACCGGCTGCTTAAGGTGCGGATCAATCATTTTAAAAACATCGCGAAGGGCATTCGGACCGCCGGTGGAAATTCCAATAGCAATTATCTCGATTTTTCCGCCTTCCCTGAGCGGCTTTATAACAACCGGCTCTTTTTTCGCAGGCTCTCTCCAGCCAGCCAGGAGCGGTTCAAGCGGAACCTGGATTTCTTCTGTGCCTTTTTGCTTTGCGACAAATTTTTCCGCCTCGCGCATTTTTAGCGAACGCAGAAAAAAATCCACCGAAGGAATCTTTTTTCCTTTTCTGCGCGCATACGAACCGCCGTACGAAGCAATCTTTTCTATTATGGATTCTTTTACGTCAATAATTTCGGTAGACACCGAACCGCCCGGCTTTGTTATAAAATCCATAGCGCCCAGCTCAAGGCACTTTACCGTAACTTCCGCGCCTTTTGTCGCAATAGAAGAAAGAATAACAACCGGAATGTCCCAGCGGAGTTTTTTTCGCTCCTGAAGGAATTCCACGCCAGTCATGACAGGCATTTCTATATCAAGAAGAATCACATCGGGCTTTATGTACGGAATTTCGTCAAGCAGCATTTTTCCGTTCATCGCCTTTCCGACAACCTGCATTCCCGGAGTGTCATTTATAATCCTGGACACAAGGTTTCTCATCAAGGCGGAATCGTCGCAAATCAGAACTTTAAGCGTGTCGTATTTTGAATCCTCTATTTCCATTTTTTTCCTCAGATTAAATCAGATGTTCTTCTGATAAAGACAAGCCCAGTCGGTCTTTAAAAATTCAAATTTTGTATTCATTCCGAAAAGCGACTCCGAATGTCCTATAAAAAGATACGAATGTCTTGCCATTGAATTCCAGAACCTGTTCAGAACGTAAAGCTGCGCCGCCTCGTCAAAATAAATCATAACATTGCGGCAAAAAACAACATCAATATTTCGCATGCCGGAATCATTCTTTAGATTGTGATAGTCGAACTTTACGCAGTTCATTATTTCCTTGCTAATCTGAAAACCGTTTTCCTTTTTTGTAAAAAACTGCGCAAGATAATCCGGCGGAATTCCGTCAACCTTGTTTGCCGCGTAAAAGCCCTGCTGCGCAACCATCAGGGACTTTAAGGAAATATCCGAGGCGGTAACTGAAAAAGTAAATCCCAGCGGAAGAATCCTCTTCAAAATCATGGCGATTGTATAAGGCTCTTCGCCGGTTGAGCAGCCTGCGCTCCATACGCGTATGGTGCGGTCTCCGTTTTTCCGTTTTTCCTCCAGGATATGAGGAATCACATATTTTTCAAGGGCGTCAAAGTGCGGCTGGTTTCTGAAAAACCTTGTAAGGTTCGTTGTAACGGAATCCAGCATTTTTTTCATTTCCTCGTGATCCCTTAAAATCAACGCATAATATTCAGAGGCGGTTTCTATTTTCTTTTCGCGCAGAATTTCCTTTATGCGGCTGTCCAGAATCGGACGGTTTGTCGCAGAAAATGTAATTCCGCTTTCATCATATATAATTTTTCTAAATCTCTCAAAATCAGAATCATTCAAAGCATCATTCATAAATGCAATTATACACTTACTTTTGATTACAGGCAACTTTTCCAAAGAAAACATCCAGGGCAAACGCATTATAAATAGCCTTAATCTCGAGTTTTTTTTGCAAATTATGAAAGAACGCTCTCGGCAGATTTCCAATTTGCTCAGATGGATTTGGCTCGAATTCGGGTGCTCCGCACTTTTATTAATTCAATCGCCAAAAATCTTCACAAATTGTAAATCTGCCTGCGCTTTTATTCTTTTTTCAAAAAAGCGGAATTCAACCCTGCATTTTCCGGTTTATATTTTTCCGGCTTAATTTACTAAAATCATTCTTAATGATAGAATATCGAGTTATGAGTAAATACATTCTGGTTACTAGCGGAGTTTGTTCCAGTCTTGGAAAAGGTGTTGCCTCGGCAACTATTGGAAGTCTTCTTGAAGGTTATGGCTTAAATCGCAATGATAAAATGCGACCCTTACATAAATCTTGATGCAGGAAATATAAGTCCTTTTCAGCATGGCGAAGTTTATGTAACAGAAGACGGCGCGGAAACCGACCTTGACCTAGGAAATTTCTCGCGCTTTACAAGCGTTACAATCACAAGCGACAACTGCATTACAATCGGCAAAGTCTACGACCAGGTAATCAGAAATGAACGTGCGGGACGCTACAACGGACGCACTGTCCAGGTAATACCGCACATCACAGATGAAATCAAGCGAAGAATCTTCTCAATCGGGCAAAAGACGCAGGCAGACGTTGTTATTGTTGAAATCGGCGGAACCGTCGGCGACATTGAATCAATTCCTTTCCTTGAAGCCGGAAGACAAATGGTTCACGAGCTTCCAAAAAACGAAATATGCACGATTCACCTTTCGCTTATTCCTGTGATTACAGGCGGCGAACTAAAATCAAAACCAACGCAGCATTCCGTAAAGCAGCTTCAGGAAGCAGGAATCCAGCCGGACATTCTTCTTTGCCGCTGCGAAAAAGAAGTTGAGCCCGACATGAAAAAGAAACTCGCGCTTTTCTGCAATGTTTCAACAAACGCAGTTTTTACCTCATCAAATGTTGAAAAATCAATCTACGAAATTCCGATTATGTTCCATAAAGAAGGACTGGATGCGGCAATCGTAAAAAAACTTGCATTAAAAACAGATTCCGCAAATTCGAACATACGGCAGTGGACCAGCTTTATAAAAAAACTGAACGAAGGCGGTCCTAAAATCACAATTGCAATCGCAGGCAAAAAAGATTATCTGGACGAATGTTTCAAATCCGTGCGCGAATCGCTTTTCCATGCGGCGGTAACATCATTCGGCGCCCAGCTTGAACTGAAAAAAATCGACGCGGAATCCCTGGAAGTAACAGATACAGTCGCCTCCGCTTTTGAAGGCGTTGACGGAATTATAATTCCTGGAAATTACGGCCAGCGCGGCTTCCTTGGCCTTTTGAAGACAGTAAAATTTGCCCGCGAAAACAACATTCCTTACTTTGGAATCGATGTTGGAATGCAGCTTATGGCAATAGAAACAGCGCGCTCCCTTATAGGCTGGACAGATGCGGACAGCACAGAATTCATACAGAATTCTGAACACGCAATCATAAGTCTTCCGGAAGAACAGGCCGGACTTTCCGTAGCAGGCTCTGAACAGCTCGGCGCGCTGGGAGTAAAAATTGTAAAGGACACAAAATTGCATCAGGCGTACAAAAAAAGTTCCGTTACAGAGCGCCACCGCAATAAACATACATTTGACAAAAAATATTCAGAAATAATGAAACAAAACGGGCTCATTATTTCGGCAGTCGCAGAAGACGACGATAGAATCGAAGCCTTTGAATGGGAAAACCACAAATGGGGAATCGGCGTGCAGTACCATCCGGAATTTATCTCCCGGCCGGCAAAACCGCATCCTCTTTTTACGGCATTTTTAGGAGCCGCGCTGAACAGATAATGAAAAATCCACATTTATCTTTTATTCCGTTGATTTTTTTGTTTTTTTTCGCAGGCTGCTCGCTTAAATACAGCACAAACTATCAGGATGAAGAAAATGTGCCGGAATTTATTTTTACGGACGCAAATTACAGCCGTTACGAAAACAACAAGAAAACGCTGAACCTTTCGGCGGCAAGGCTTGAACAGTATTCAGACGGAAAATCGATGTACGCAAAAGACGTTGAATTTCAAGTCATGAACAAAGAAGGCGAGCTTTTAACAAAAGGTTCGTGCGGGCTTCTTTCTTCAAACACAGATACGGAAGAATACACGCTTTACGACAACATTGAAATTGAAAACACAAAAGACGACATAAAGGTTTCCGCCGGCACATTGCGCTGGAACGGAAAATCAGAGCAGCTCACAAGCAGCAGAAACGATAATGTTACGATAAAAAAAGGAAACACAACAATCCAGGGCTCGGGATTTTCTGCAAGCGGAGTAAGCAAAAAGTTTATTTTCAATGGTGTTGTAACAGGCCAGTACATTTCTGATGACGATGGAGAACAGGTTGAAGAAAATCAGTAAATTTTATGCGGTTATATCACTTTTTCTGTTTTCTGTTTTTGTCGCCGGAAAAGCAAACGCCGAAAAATCACTTTTTCCGCAAACAGCATGACGGGCGTTGTCGGGGACAAATCCGATTCAACCACACTGAACGGAGAGGCCTACGTGCTTACAGATTCAATGGAAATTTTCGCAGACCAGATAGGACTTTCCGGAAAGAATTTCCGTTTTATAGAAGCGCATGGAAACATAAAGGGAAAGAATATGGAATCTGAGCTGGAGTTCACCTGCGATAAGCTAAAATACGACCGGGAAACAAAAATAGCCGAGCTTTCTGATAACGTAGATTTAAAAGACATAAAAAACGACGTAAACGCAAAGGCCCAGATAATTGAATACAACCAGAACACAGAAACCGCGGTAATGCAGATAGAAATCCAGCTTACCCAGAAAAACAATGTCTGCACCGGAGCATACGCAATTTACCGCAAGAACGACCAGATGCTCGAGCTTAGCGGAAATTCCCAGATAAAGCAGGGAGAGGACACTTTCCGGGCGCAGCAAATCACCCTGGACTTGACATCACAGGAAATAACCCTGGACGGACGCGTAAAAGGCTCTATAATCGACGAGAAAAAAGTTGAAAAAGAAGCGGGTGAAACAGAAAACACCGGCGCAGAACAGACCGAAGGACAGGAACAGACTGAAGAGACCGCGGAAAACATCAGCCAGAGCCAGGATGCGGAAAATTCATCCGGCGAAAAGAATCCTGTAAGCCAGAGCACCGAAGATAACACTGGAAAAGATACAGAAAAATCAACTGCGCAGGAGAAAGCGGAATGAACGGAACAGACACCCACACACTAAAGGCATTCAGCCTTTTTAAAAGTTTCGGAAAGAAAAAAGTTGTGCAGGGAATTGATTTTTCAATGCAATCAGGCGAAGTTCTTGGACTTTTAGGTCCTAACGGAGCAGGAAAAACCACAACATTTTATATGATTGTAGGATTTTACAAACCTACCGCCGGCGAAATTTTTCTGGACGACGAGCAGATAACTCCGCTTCCGATGTACAAACGCGCGCGAAAAGGAATCTCGTACCTTCCGCAGGAACCAAGCGTATTTAAAAAACTTACGGTAGAAGAAAACATCTGGTCGATTCTGGAAACAAGATTCGACCTTACAAAGGCGGAAAAAAAACAGCGGCTGGAACAATTGATTGAAGAATTTGCCATAGAGCGGATAAGAAAACAATATGCCTTCACACTTTCCGGAGGAGAACGGCGGCGCACAGAAATAGCCCGATCGCTTGCCGTAGAACCGAAATTTCTTCTTCTGGACGAGCCGTTCGCCGGAATCGATCCTATTGCCGTCGCCGACATCAAATCGATGATCGGGCTTCTGGCAAAACGCGGAATCGGAATCCTGATTACAGACCACAATGTCCGCGACACACTGGAAATAACAGACCGGGCAATCATCGTAAACAAAGGCCAGATTATGATTCAGGGAACAAAGCAGGAAATCATAGATTCCGAACTTGCCCGCGAGATTTACCTTGGAAAAGACTTTTCTATGTAACCGCGGCAGAAAAATATTCAATTTATAAGTTTTTTTTATTGATTCAAAATCTTATAAACTGCTATAATAAAAACATCGGGGCTGTAGCTCACCTGGCTAGAGCGCTACAATGGCATTGTAGAGGTAGTGGGTTCAAGTCCCATCAGCTCCATAATCTGTAAAACAGACGCAACCGCTCAAAAGGGCGCTTTACTCAGCTTCATACATCTGAATGTCTTTTATTAATCTTAATTCCTGGTTTGTAAATGAATTTTCAGAAAAATTGTCGTCAGGCTTATACCAGTCAAATTCAGAAAAGATTTTATTCAAGTCCGCTGATTTAAATTTATAGCCATGCTTTGCATAGACAAGGTTCCGCAACAGGCGTAAAGATTTTTTCGAGCCGCGGTATTTATAAACATTCAGACGCCCATAGTCAGAATCATTCCAATAAAACAACGGAATTGTCTGAATTATATTATCAGTCCGTTTTAAGTCCCACTTTCCAACGCTTTCTGTACTGTAGATATTTGCAGAAACCCCTTCTATTTTTAACACATAGTCTGATAGAACCAGAGCGCCATAATCATCTGCGTAACTTGGCCACAAGTCAAATTTATACTGAATATTATAAATTGTAACATTGCTGCCGCTTATAGAAATATTTTTATTATGAAGCGCATCTGCAAAAATTATATGCAGGACTTTTTCCGCATAAGCCTCGTAGTCAGCCTTTTTTGTTGAAATTCTATGATATGACAAACCATTTTCATCAAGAATGTATCTTTCTTCTCCACGTTTTACAAACGACCACTTTTCAAAATCCTTTGCATAGACCGCATATCCATCAGAAAAACGAACCTGAGAATAACATGCATAATCCTCAAGGGATAAAACATCATAATGAGAGGCTGCAATAGTATTCAGGGCTTTTTCGTAAGACATATACTCTTTTAAAAGCATTTCCATCTGAACCGGCATATAAGTTCCAATAAAATCTTTCGGCACATTGAAAAGTGTATGCTCACCAGCAAAAAGACCAGATAAAAAAAACAAAAAAGCCGGCAATAAAAAAAACTTGCGTAAAACTCCCATAAATCCACCTGTAATAATTATTGTAATAAATTTCAACCTTCCAAATTATAACTGAAAAACAAAATATATTTGAATATGCCGAATCTTATTTTTATGGAGAAAGGAATAAAAAGCAACTAAATTATCAGAACCAGATTCCCTTACCAAAAATGTTTTATTCAATAACTGTTTTTGGTGTTTTTTTGCAAATTTAACCAAATATTTTACTATCTGAGTTTCATCATGTTGAATTCTAAATGACTTCAATTCATAAGAATTCAAATCTTCTGATTTCACTGCAAAAATTTGAAAAGGTCCTTTTGTTATCCCGATATTAAGCTTTTTGTAAGAAGAGTAATTGTTTCTCCATTTTCTTTATCCTGAGAAATGACAAGACGCAAAGTCTTTGAACAGTTTTTAGCAGCTTTGCCTTTGCTGAAGTAAATCAGTTTATCCTTAAGAATTATAAATTTGTTAGTTTCCATTCCGTCAGTTCCGAAAACATCACAGACAGAATAGCTGACATTTGATTTAATTCTGGTCACAAATTGTATATCAGTTTCACAGAACTTGTTGAATTGCAAAGAATTAAAATATCCTCGGTCAAATACGGCAATATCATTCTCACAAAGTTTCATATCAGCAAGAGTTGAGTTTTCATGTTTATTTGCATTCGTCATAAACAAATAGTCAGGACAGGATTCATCATAATCATAACGAACATGAACTTTTATTCCAGATTTTGTACTTCGGAATTCAGCCCACTCGCAAAGATTTTTGCATAAAGGAATTACGGTTGCATCTATTAGCCTTAATTTCGAGTTTTTTTGCAAATTATGAAAAAACGCTCTCGGCAGATTTTCAATTTGCTCAGATGGATTTGGCTCGAATTCGGGTGCTCCGCACTTTAATTAATTCAATCGCCAAAAATCTTCACAAACTGCAAATCTGCCTATGCTTTTATTCTTTTTACAAAAAACTCGACATTCAGGCTATTAATTTAAGATTCTTTCCTTCACTTTTCATAAGAGAAGGATCAACAAGTTTTTTGTAATAATCAAGAAGTCGAAAATAAAAATCTTCAAAAACTTTACTGTCCCGATGGTTGTTTGCATAGGATAGTGTAGCTCTTGAAATGTTTCCTTTTATTCCTGCATGATATAAATCAGATTCGGCATTGAACGAATTTTCAAGGCTTCGTAATCCTGTTTGTTTTGTAAGCTGGGCAAAAATCATTGCAGCAAGCTGTGTCCGGGTTGTAAAATTCCGATACCGTTTGTCTGAGGAAGTTTTTTTTACAGAATTATCAAAACCAAGTCGGTCAACCAATTGAAGTAACTGTGCAAATATGCTATTTTCTTTATACATTATTTATCTCTTTGTGTTGTAAAGGTTTGTGGTAAAATCATTATACACGAAGAGATATTTTTTAAAAAGCCCCTTTTTTTAGTTGGACGCTAGTGGATTCGGATATAAAATTAAAAGAAATTACCTACTTTCTAAATAATTATAAATCTGTAGACAGAATGAGAAAGGAAGAACTTAAAAACAAGTTGGATATAAAATTCGGGCTTATAGCATAGGATAAGAGAGATTTATGACTAAGATATACAGAATAAAGACACACGACAAGACAAAATCACGAGCCAGGAACCTCAAGTATCAAGGAGTGACGATTTACCAGGAACAGAACAACTTTGCCTGTGATGGTGAATACAGCAACGGTCACGAAACCGTTCATTTTACCCACGGACTTTTGAACAACAGCGTAGACTCCGATGGCTTTGCAAAGCCCGCCTATCAAAACGACAAGGGCGATGCCGAATATTTTGAAAACGGCCTTCTGCACCGCGAAGCTGCCCCCGCTGTTATCCGCGACTGGGGAGCCTGGGAAGAATGGTGGCACCACGGCGAGTTGGTTTTGATTCAAACGACACGGAAGGTGACGGCGGAGATTGTGGGGAGAGTGAAGTAGAGCCTTTTCCTATTATTTTCATAGTTTTATCTTATTTTTCTTAGATTTCTATTAGATTCCTCTTGTCATTTTTTAAACATTTCATCAATATCAAATTGTTCACAAAATAATAAAAGTAGGTTTCTATGAACACATACAATACAATACAATACAATACAATACAATACAATACAATACAATACAATACAATACAATACAATGATATTCTTATATCATTATTAAATCACCCTTTCACTAACCAGCGTAACCTTTCCGAACTTACAGGCTATTCGCTAGGTGCGGTCAACAAGTGCCTTACCACTCTTGTTGAAGATGGACTATTAACAAAATCATACACATTAACACAAAAGGCAACTTCCTACATTAAAGACAGTTCCCCATCTACCGCAATCATTCTTGCGGCGGGTTTTGGAATGCGGATGGTTCCAATCAACACCGTTTCTTCAAAAGGACTTCTAGAAATTGACGGCGAGCCTTTGGTGGAGCGGCTTATAAAGCAGTTAAATGAAGTTGGTGTAAACGAAATCAACATAGTCGTAGGCTTTATGAAAGAGCAGTACGACTATCTTATAGACAAATACAATGTTCACCTTATCGTGAACACAGACTATGCATCAAAAAATAACCTCCACTCCCTAGCCCTTGCAAAAGAACATCTTGCAAATTCTTATATAATTCCCTGCGATGTTTGGTGCAACAAAAATCCTTTCTCAAAAAGTGAAGCCTACTCCTGGTACATGGTAAGCGAAATAATCGACGAAGATAGCAATATCCGTGTTACCCGCAAAAGACAGCTTGTAAAGGCAGAATCCAATGGAAACTCAATGATTGGCATTTCCTACATCACAAAAAGTGATTCAAAAAAGTTGAAAAAACTTCTTGAAAAATTCGACTCTGATTCGCATTACGAAAACTCATTCTGGGAAGAAGCTCTTTTTGCTAACGAGCTTACGAATTCTTTTGAAGTCTTTGCAAAAACAGTCTCCTCGTCTGATGTGGTGGAAATAAACACCTACGAGCAGCTTCGCGAAATTGACGAAGATTCAAAAAGCCTAAAGTCCGACGCAATCAAAACAACCGCAAAAGTTTTGAATGCCGATGAAAGCGAAATACAAAATATCTCTATCCTAAAAAAGGGAATGACAAACCGCTCTTTCTTTTTTACCTGCCGTGGTGAAAAATACATTATGCGCATTCCGGGCGAAGGAACAGACAAGTTGATAAATAGGGATGAGGAAGCCCAGGTTTACGCCGCCATTTCCGGCAAGGGCATTTGCGACGACCTTGTTTACATCAACCCGAAGAACGGCTACAAAATTACAAAATTCATCAACAATGTCCGTGTCGCAGATCCTTGCAGCGAAAAGGATTTGAAAGTCTGCATGAAAAAACTAAAAGATTTCCACAATATGAAGCTCAAAGTCAATCACACCTTTGACATTTTTGGAAAAATTGACTTTTACCAAAGCCTTTGGAATGGCAACAAGTCAATCTACAAGGACTACGAACAGACAAAAGCCAACGTTCTTTCATTAAAACCCTTCATAGAAAGTTGCAGAACCTTTCGCCCTCACCCATATAGATGCCGTCTACGACAACTTCCTTTTCAGCGATAAAGGACTCCAACTTACCGACTGGGAATACGCTTCCATGCAGGACCAGGACGTAGACCTTGCCATGTGGTCTATCTACGCCTTTTACAATAAGGACCAAATCGACCATTTGATAGACATATATTTTGAAGGAAACTGCCCACAAACTAGAAGAATAAAAATCTACTGCTATGTTGCCGCCTGTGGACTTTTGTGGAGCAACTGGTGCGAATACAAAAGAAACCTTGGTGTTGAATTTGGCGAATATTCACTTGTCCAGTACAGGTACGCAAAGGACTTTTACAAAATCGCAAGCCAAGAATTGAAAGAGGAAGAAGAAAAATGAAAGTTGACAACGCAATAATAATGGCTGCCGGAACCGCCAGCCGCTTTGCCCCTCTTTCCTACGAAAGCCAAAGGCATTGATTAGCGTTCGTGGCGAAGTCTTGATAGAAAGGCAAATCAGGCAGATTAAGGAAGCGGGAATAGAAGAGATTGCAATCGTCACAGGCTACAAGGCTCAGGCTTTTGAATACTTGAAAGATAAATTCGGCGTGCAACTGATTCACAATCCAGAATTTGACCTTCGCAACAACAACTCTTCTATTTTTGCGGCAAGAAACTTCTTGAAAAATACCTATGTCTGCTCGTCAGACAATTACTTTATCCAAAATCCATTTACAAAAGAAGTAGAAGAAAGCTACTATGCCGCATGCTTTTCAAAAGAAGAGACTTCCGAATGGTGCATACAGGCAGACAAGGATGATTATATTTCTTCTGTAAAAATCGGCGGGGAAAATTCTTGGTATATGCTTGGCCAGACTTTTTGGTCAGAAGATTTTTCTAAAAAGTTTTTGCAAATCTTGGAAAAGACTTACAACGAGCCAGAGACAAAAGACAAGCTTTGGGAAAGCATTTTTATCGAACATCTAGACAGCCTAAAGATGAAAATAAAACGCTACCCGGAAAACTATATTTTTGAATTCGACTCCTTAGACGAACTAAGGCTTTTCGACCCGGACTATATTGAAAATCCCCGTTCAAAAATTTTGGAAAGTCTCTCAAAAGATTTGAATATTCCAATTGGCAAAATGAAAGACTTCAAGGCCATAAAAAACACGACAAACGAGGCAGTCGGCTTTTCTTTCTGCGCAGACGGAAAGAAATATACTTATGACTATAAATTAGGAGGTTTATTATAAAAATGAAAACAAAACTAGAAAAAGGTCGGATAGACTGGATGGTAACTCTCTTGCCATTCATCACTATCATCTCTCTTGCTGTTCTTCTCTTTATCTTCCCTGAAAAATCGAACAACGTAATTTCACAAGTTCGCTTCTTCTTCGGAGACACTTTGGGAATCTACTATCTTATTATCGGTGTGGGAGTACTCCTCGTCTCCCTCTTTTTGTCCTTTTCAAAATACGGCAACGTAGTTTTGGGAGAGCCAGGCGAAAAGCCGAAGTATTCATTCTTCACTTGGGGAAGTATGATGTTCACCTGCGGACTTGCCGCCGACATCCTCTTCTACTCATTTTCAGAATGGGTTATGTACGCAACAAATCCCCACATCTCGGAATTGGGCTCTTTTACAGAATGGGCGGGCGTTTTCCCCCTTTTCCACTGGAGTTTTATTCCTTGGGCATTCTACCTTGTTTTGGCTGTAGCATTCGGCTTTATGCTCCATGTTAGAAAAAGAAGCCGCCAGCGCTATTCAGAAGCCTGCCGCCCTGTTATCGGAAAACACGCAGACGGAATTCTTGGCCGCGTAATAGACTTGTTCGCCCTTTTCGCATTGCTTGCAGGAACCGCCACAACATTCTCTGTAGCAACTCCTCTTATGGCAAGCATCATCATCAAGCTTTTCAATATTCAAGTTAGCCGTACTGTAATCACAATCATAATCCTTGTCCTTACCTGCTGCGTCTACACCTACGCTGTCTTGCACGGTTTCAAGGGAATCAGCTTCCTTGCAAAGCTCTGTATCTATTTGTTCTTCGGACTTTTATTGATTGTGCTTTTGATTGGCGGTCAGGGAAGGTTCATCATTGAATACGGCTTCCAGTCTTTGGGCAAGATGTTCCAAAACTTTATAGAACTTTCAACTTACGCAGACCCCGGCAGGACAAACAACTTCCCGCAGGATTGGACAATCTACTACTGGGCATACTGGATGGTATGGTGTATAGCAGCTCCTTTCTTTATCGGAAACATCAGCCGAGGACGCACAATCAAGCAGACAATCTTGGGCGGCTACATCTTCGGCGTTGGTGCCACAATCGTAAGCTTTATCGTCCTTGGAAACTACTCTTTGGGTCTTCAGACAATGGGCAAGGCAGACTTTATCGCGATGTATAACGAAAGCGGAGACTTGTACGCCCTTATCCTAAACATCATAGACACGATCCCTGGCTCCATCTTTATCTTGATTCTTGTCCTTGTCTGCATGATTGCCTTCTACGCAACCTCGTTCGACTCCATTGCCTACACAGCAGCCTGTTACAGCTACAAGAATTTGAAGGAAGACGAAAAGCCAAACAAACTTGTAAGCCTTTTGTGGTGCATTCTTTTGATTGTCCTCCCAATCGGACTTGTCTTTTCAGAAAGTTCTATGAACAACATCCAGTCTGTCAGCATTATCTCAGCCTTCCCAATCGGAATAATTATGATTGTGATGATTTGGTCTTTTATAAAAGACTGCAAGAAGTATACGGAAGAGATAAAGGGATAGGTTAAAATGAAAAAGCCACCGTTCACTCACACACGGTGGCTTTTTTGTAAAGAAACAATAATTGTTGAATTAGTTAATTATTGTATACTTATAAAGTCCAAACATTCGTGCAAATAATTGAAATATGCATTGCGTTCCATCTTCTTTACCGACTCGCAACAACGGATTAATTATACATTCATCATTCCTTTCACAAAGCTGACAAAACTCATTATAAGGGCATTTATCAGATTTATTTATAAAGATATATTCATAAAACGGCTTAAGCAAAAACCAATATGTATATTTATCCTTTTTTTCCTCTTCAACATTACCTAGCAAACATAACTGGTTCTTATTATTAAAAATTAACGGTGATATATTTTCAGAAATTTCATTATATAGTTTTTGTTTTGCATATTGTGGCTCTAATTCCATTAATTCAGATATGAAATGAGCTTTATTTTTCCTTGCACAAAATGCTCTTTCAACAGATTCCAATGCCCAATCACGACAAATGATAAAGTCTTCCAAATCTACATTTACTATTGTCTTTATTCTGTTATATGCTTCTTTTTTAGCCTGTTCAAAATAGCTGTCATACTGGAATTCAGGCTTTGACAATGCATACAAATATAAATCTTCAATTTTATTCGGAATGAAGGCAGATGCCTTCATTCGTTCTATTATACCTATAAAGAATTCTGGACTATTCACATACATTAGCGATAAATCACAGATGGCAACAATATTTTCTGGTTTACTTGCTATTTCAGGATAAATGTACCTAGCAACTAAATTAGCTAAATCATAGGGGGTATAGAAAAATGATTTTTTAATTGGAAACAAATGTTGCTCAATAAGTGATGCCATACTTTCCATTATTGCACAGGTTCCAAAAGGGTATTTTTTTGTAACACCATTATAGGTTATAACCAAAGTATATGAACATAATTCTGGATTTGGATATTTTTCTTTTAATAATTCTATGTCCTCAATATAAGCAAGTGTACTTTCTGATTCTAAAGAGAGATTTATTTTATCCTGTGGAATTTTTTCAAATTTACATTCATTGTAGTATACATTAAATAAATCTCTGTTTAATCTTTCATTTCCAAAAATTATAATTAAATATATAAGGCAGCGTTATCTTTTTCTCATGAAGATTATAGAAATTTGGAATTTTAGCCAAAACATTTGATAGATTTGCTAATCCATAAGTAGTAGAAATATCTTGTAAAAAATGAATATATTCATGAACTATTGTTGAATCAAAGTTTTCTTTTAAATATTGTTCTGGCGGTAAATCTGTATCAAGATGAATTGTAAAAAATGAAGGAAAATAGCAGCCATCACATGATTTTAAGATTGTCATTTTATAGTTCTCAGATTTTTGCATATTATTGATTTATCACGTTTTTATTTATTTTTTATCGAAGTATCTGGGTCAGGGTCAGTTACATCACTTACATTAAAATTAACTTCATACGGAAAATCATAAATATGATTCTGTAATTCACTATTTTCAAAAACTTTCACTTCTTCTTTCCACTTTGGATTGATATTGAAAATATGTGTATTTTTAATTGAAATCTCTGGGTTAAGAAATTTCTTTATATATTTATGTTCACCTAAATTTTCTTTTCCAATAAAATCTTCTATTTTTTGTACCGTTTCATCATATTTATAAATCAAATCCTCAAAGTGTATTCTTAAAATTCGTTTATCTTCAACCAACTTTTCCGTTTGATAGTGTCGTGCGTAATACTTAATAAAATCATCTGCATTCGGCGGTGTCAAAAAATATGGTCTTGATTCAGACCAGATATATTTATTGAGCAAATATGTATCTCTAGGATCTCTGTCAACTACAATAAATCGTGTATCTTCATCAAAATAGTGATTAATTCTATATAATTGTTGAGGCTTTAATAATTGGTCAAAAATATAAGTCTTATCATTTGCACAACCAATCATGCTAAAATAATTATCTACAAATTTCTTTGCAGCCTCGTAAAATTCTTCTTCTGTCGGAAAGGCAAAATTTACCTTATTGTCATCTCCTACAAGGTCAAGCTTATAACCAAATCTTTTAATTGGCCTTCTGATAATAAATTTTATACAATCTTTTATTATCTGCTTAAATTCAAACTTATATCTATAGTCATAAGACCAGCCACCGCTTCTTGTATAAATTATGAGTTCTTTTAAAAACTCATCTACGCTATCCATAAAAACTGAACCATACTTCTTTTCAAATCCTCCGAACCAACCATAATCATTGTCGTTCAGATTTTTCATCTCACGGTAAAAATCATTTATAGCAACATCAGATTTTTCCATCGTATTATTCTTTAACAAATCATCTTCTAAATCAAAGATTCCATGAGGAACATACAAAACATTATGCTCATAGTTTTTTGTATCAACATCATTTACCTTTTCATATTCTTTCAAAAGATGAACTATGGCACTCGAACCAGTTCCTACATATCCCATTGCAATTATTTTCATATCTAAACCTCGCTCTTTTATTACTACTTACGGATTATCTTCATTATATTGTTTTTTAAATACTGAAAATGCACATCTTTAAACGAAAACAGAATTAATAAACCAACCGTAGTTAAACTTAATATTGCAGCTTTAACAAAAAAGAAGCCAAAATTAGAAACTGTAAAAAAGTAGGATATAACATAAATTATTAAACCAATAATAGCTATCTTTAATGAAGATACAAAATGCATAATTATGTAATCTTTAAGTCCGTGTTTGAAATAATGCTTAAATATTACATAGGTTTCCCAAGGCTTTTCTATAAACTCTATACTTACTATTGTTGAAAGAATAACTCCATATAAACCAATCCATCTAACTAGCAAAATATTAACAACCAAATTAAAAGCACCGGCTATATAAGGCTTCAATACATCAATACCCCACAAGCCCTTTGCGTCTTTGTACATATTTCCTGGTCGCTTTGCCATTCTAATATGAGAAGAAAGACAAATTAAGAAAACAAGTGGCGTAGTCAAAAGCATGTCTTTTCCCATCCAAATGGTCATAAAATTCTGGAACAATGCAAATTCCAAGATAAAGCAGAATCCACTAATATTAATAATCATATATGAAAAATCCAAAAAGTTCTTTAGGTTTTTCTCTTTACTTTCTATCGCAAGACTATTGCCAATACTGGCAGTAAAAGAAGTTGCAATCATTCGCATAACGCCAATCAGTGCATTTATAATCATAAAATAGTTATTATAGATAGTAAGAACTGACAAGCCCAAGAAAGTTGAAATTACAATGTTATCAGCACTAGTAATAATAACTACATCCAACTGGTGCCCAAACAGTTTTCCAGTTTTCTTAAGTAAAGCCTTCTGCTCTTCTTTAGAAATATTTCCTTTGCAATATATATCTGGGTATATTTTTCTTGAAAATGCCTGAATCAAAAGATTATTCGCAATTATACCAAGTAATCCACAGAATAAATAAATGTAGTAATCTTTTATAATTATCAGTGCAACAACTTGGAGTAAATACATTCCAAAGTTTGCAAAGAGTTCTATTTTACTGATAATATCACTTCGTTGGTAAACAACAAAAAGAGTACTCTTATATCCATAAAACAAGTAACTAAAACAGGTATTAAGAAGTAGAATAATATAAATAACATAAATATTTATGCTGTCTGGATAAGACCCATTAATCAGATATTTTACAAAAGGACAAATTGCAAGCCCGGCAACCAATATAAATAAACCAATTATTCTGTAAATCTTTCTAAAAAATGTAAGTAGGCTACAAATCTTATCTATATCACCTTTTGCAACCGGTTCATACATAGCATAAGTTACAGAAGTACTAAACCCTAATTCTGAAAGATTAAGTACCTGCAAAATAGAACTAAAAAGTGAACCAATACCTGCATATTCAACACCAAATTTGTAAATGATTATTGTTCTAAAAATAAATGGAAATATAAATTTTATGATGTATTGAATTAAGCCAAACACCATATTTCGATATGAGTTTTCTATTCGATTATTTGTATTAGAGGTATTCATTTTGTTTAATAATTCTCACAATATTTTTAAATACTAGTTTCAAAACCCGTGTTCTTAATCCACTCGAATGTTTCTGTAAACTGTTTTCCCAAATCTTTATTACATTCAAATCCAGTGTCATCTGTAAGCTTTGTAAGATTTATCAAATCATAATCGAACGAAGGATCAACATCTGGGTATTCACCAAATCTCAAATCTACATTCAATTTCAGCGTATTACACAAATCAATAACAAAATCTTTGAAGGTGTGAATCGTATGATGCCCAGAGTAATAACTTTCCATGTTTTTACCTTTTGTTGCAATAGCAATAAAAGCATTCACACAATCCTTAATATAAATCATGTCAAACTTGTTTGAACCAGTTATTAGTTTTACAGGCATGTTGCGTAAAGCATGCGACATAATGACATTCGGCAAGATGTTTGTTTTATTTCCTGGTCCAAAAACCATAGGATTTAGCAATTCTACAAATTCCATATTATTCCTATACGCAACATCTTTCCAATTTGTTCTGCCGCATATTTTGCCATAGCATAAATTCTAGAATTATCAGGCTTGCTGTATGCAGCATCAGGTTTATTGAATGCTTGGAATTCATCAACGCTTCCTGCATAAATAAAACGCTTGCACCCTAACTTGCATAAAAGATTAACCAAGTTACAAGTCATTAATGTATTTTGCAACTGAACTGAATAGTCAGATTTTACTTTCCCATTTACGCCGTTATGTGCCAAGTGGAAGAAATACTCAATCTCTATTCCCTGTAGTTTACTTTCAACTTCTTTTTCATTTAGAAGGTCTACCACTATCGGTTGAATATTGTCGTCGTTTATTATTTCTTTTTCTGAATAATAAATTCCGTATACCTTGTATCCTTGTGTATATAATTCACGGCACAAATAAGAACCTATAAATCCACCTGCTCCGCTGACAACTACATTCTTTTTAGCATCCATAAAAATCCCCATGTTGCAATTTATTTGTTAGACTTAAACTTATTAAACAGACTGTAAATTTTTGCCTTGCACCTGTCGCATTCTGCTCTAAGTATTCCCATTCGCCCAATACTACTTATTAATTCCTTTTTTAACTTTTTTTGACACATTCTATATTGATTGAAAATATGGTAATCATAAGAAATGCTGAATGCATCATTGTAGTCCATGTATTTATGCATTGCCTCATAATAGTTTATAAACTTGTCAACTTTTTGTGCAGAATAATTCTTGCCTTTAGGGTCAACCAAAACTCTCCAAACCGTCATCGGATTGCTGTCAAGGTATATGCCACCATTGTTTGCCAAAAGATTGATAAGTCCTGTATGATTTCCACCCATCCGGCTAGCTCTTTTTATGACATCGAATTTTCCATCGCTGCCAAGGAAAATATTTTTAAACATAACTCCACTTGGGTGGCATAAAGCCGTCTGATAGTATTGGACTTCCCATTTTGTTAACACCTTGCTTCTTATTTTTTCATTCCAAAGTCCAAGTTCATTTCCGTCATTATCTACTTTTAAACTGTTGCAGGCAGTTCCAACACAAGGATTATCATTGATTATCTTTATTTGTTTTTCAAGCTTCTGATTATCAATCCAGTAATCATCTCCTTCCAAAACAGCTATGTATTCCCCTTTTGCCTGCATAAAAAGGTCATATACATTTGCAGAAAGACCTTGGTTTTCGTGGACATAGATATGGATGAATGGATATTTACTTTCATATCTTTTCAAGATTTCAACTGTGGAATCCTTAGAACCATCGTCACCTATAAGAATTTCTATTTTGTCAGAAAGTGTTTGTGACAATACACTTTCTATTGCTTTCTCAATATATTTTTCATGGAAGTATGAAACCATGACAACCGAAATATAAGGCTTTTCCATTGTTACTATCCTCTCATTTATTTTGTATTTCTATTCTACCCATTCCGCTTCAAACGGAAACAGATTTTTCAATTCCTGATAATCAATATTCCCTTTTTCCCATTTGCGAACTTTTTCCAAAGCTGCATCAACATCTTCTACCTTTCGTATCTCAATTATACTTTCTTTTTTCCCAATAGAACCATAAAAATCTTCATACTTAAAATTCCAGTAATCTGGATGTGAAATAAAATCAACCCAAACACTAGGAATATTGTATGTTTCAGCTACAATCAAACCATGTAAAGATTCAGAAATTACAAAAGACGCACCGCATATCTGGTCAATCGGGTCAGTCCATTTATTATAATTCCTTAAGTCTAAAATCTTTGCGTCAAGTTTTTCAGCCAGCTTTTCAATCAGTGTAATATCACCATCAAAAGTTCCCATATTGGGAATAATCACAGGTTTATTATGCTTTATCCCTTTAGCTTTGTATATACACGGCAAAAGCAAAACTGGATCCCCATATTTTTCAGGACAGTCAATTCCCCTCTCTAAAAGCACTTCCCTTGTCCTAGGACCTCGCACAGAAATTATCTGTTCAGGCTTTCCACGAACCGGTCCCTTTGGATTCATAATTCCAGTACCATAAACAATCTTTTTATCAAGACTATAAAAATTCAGAATACTTCCAATCAAAGAATAAACATTTGAAAAACCCTTATTAAACATCTTTGAAAAAGGAATATTAATTACTTTTCTTCCAGTAGCATATTCAAACAAAAAGGAATTTAAATCATCCCCCCAGTTATTCACTTTAACCTTTCCATTTTTTGTAATCATATAACATTCACAAAGAATGTAAGGCTGTTTTGTTTTATTTATTTGCCTCGTATAATATACCCTAAGAACAAAAGCCCGTATGGGCTTTAGTATATTTTTTATTATCTGAATTATCATTTCATCTTCTCCACCGTATACTTTTTCCTAACCATTGTTAATTTGTACCTTATCCAAATCAGGATTAGTAACAATATCAATATACTTCATAAGCTTTTCGTAATTTTCCTGCTTTAGGGAAGCTGTTGATGTTGTTTCGTAAAAAGCAATCAGTTCATCAAGAATTGTATGCAATTTATCCCTCTTTTGTTTTTTAAATTCAACATCTCTATCCTCTTCTACAAAGAACAAATCTGTTATCTTTTGATTAGAAATCCTTTTGTTTTCTTTTGAAGGTATATTTTTTAGATCCTCATTAAGTTTGTCAAATGCAGAATAAAGAGCCACCAATGTTTGAAATACCATATCGAAGTATTCATTTGGTAGTCCAAATTCTTTTAATTCTGGTACAACTTTATCTAAAGTTATATTATCAGCTTTTATAAAGTCTGTAGTCTCAATTAGAAAATAACGCGGAAAAATTACATTTTCATCCTGTACACTTCGTATTGAAATTGAATGAGAGAATAAGTCAAAATAAGAGTATTCGCTCTCTCTGTTAGGCACAGCAACTAGTTCCAGAAGAAAGTTAAGGTTGGCAATGTTTATATGTGCACGCCCTGTTTGAACAGGAGCTGTATTGCTTTCTGGTGAAATTGTCTTGTTTTGAACTAAAGTAACATAAAGAACATTCAAACTATTTTTATCTGCATCTGTAAGACTTGAATAATCTAAATCATGTTTACAATTCAAAACTTCCAAAACTTTACTATACCGCTGACATTCTTCATATACCGCATTTATGAATTTAATGTTAAAAGAAGATTTCTCTATATCCTCTTTTCTTAATGGAAAATTAAAATTGTCTATAGTAAACCCTTCATTTAAAATTGCATCTCTCAAAAATTCTATATCAAATTTTACATCGCTCAAATACTTTGGTATCTTATATGAAAACTGAATAACCCCCAAATCATTAAGTGTTATTGTTGTACCTTTTCCAATTCTGACCGTCACATTCTTCTGGTAAAGCACTCTTTCAATATGGTTGTAATAAATTTTATCTTTAATTCTTACAGTAGAATTTTGAGTCAATTTTGCGTATGACATAAGTCCAAAACTATCTATTGGTACGCTCAAGCCGTTTTGCAGTTCTGCATACAAATATGTTGTATTTCTAACTAGTCCAGCAAGTAAATCATCCCCTTTATTTCCATATACCGTTCCATATACTCTTTTTATATCTTTGTTTTTCTGAATATCAGACAATGTGTAATACTGGTCGCCATTTATAAAGCTAGTCTGCTTTATGCAGTTTTCATAAAAATTTATAAATAGGCTTTCTTTCGTTTTTGTCTCTTCTGGAAAAACTGAAAATTCTATGTTTATGGTCTTTTGCGCATCTGCTTCATGCAAATAGTGTTTTATGATTAAGGGAGAAAACTCCGCAAAATAAATTTTATATGCATTTTGTTTTAAACAGACCACAAAGAAAATTGCCCCGCCGTCCCGTAAAAATGAAGAAAGGGAAGAAACTTTTACAGGGTATTTTATTTTATTCTTAAAATCATTCTTTTCTTTATATTCCTTTCCCTTTACTTGAACAGCAACTCTCCCACGCAAATTGTCGTTATTCTGGTTACAGTCGTTATAAACATAAACAAAACCATCCCAAATGGGTTCCTTGTCATTTTCTTGAATGTATGGAGAAAGTCTATCTGTATCTCGGATGGCCTCTTTAACCTTGTCTACAGCCATTCCTTCAATTTTTCTGGAATCCATAAACTCTACAAACTATATCAATATTTCAAATAGAATTCTCTCATAGCAAAAAGATTACTGCTTCTATCCAATGCTTTTTCACCATCTGGAACTTTGTATTCAATACTAACATAATCAGAAGGCACAACCAAAAGGTCTTTTAATTTTGATTCAAACTCTTTTACCCTCCAAAACAATTCATTCTTTGGGTCAAAAGTTTCATCTTCTTTTGTTTGACAGCTTGTGTATGCATTCTTATCATTAATTAGAATTTCTTTTACTTTATACCATTCTGGTAAACTAGTTGTCTTTTCACTTTCAGGGAATACATATTGTTCAAGAGTTACTGTCAAATCAATAACATTATATTTTCCCGGAATATATAGAGGTCTGTCTTTAATTTCCAAAAGTGCATCCTGAATAAAACGCCGAGAGGCTTCAAATTCAGGCCTTTCTAGCTGTTCAATAACAAACATATAGGCTCTGGTGTCGGTAATTCCAGTTTTAAAATATCTTCTTACTTCATTATTTTTGTCAAAGTAAATTTCATAAGCCATACCATTAAGAATATGGCATCTTACCTTAATATCAATTTTCCAATTTGAAAGAGTTCTTATAAAATCAAAAGTATCAAAATGATTCCCTGCCGCCGCCTGGTAGATATTCCTACCAATTACAAATAAATCACTGGGACTTAATGTGTCAAGCTTTTTATCTCCTGGATTTTCTTTCTCTACCGGATTCAAAAGATTTAAGAAATCTGTAGATGACAACATGTATAGGGCTTTAGTCTGAACTGGCCAGTCATAAGATTTTAATTTGTGAATTATATCTGCTACAATCTTTAAAGTTGGTTTAAATATGCAATCCTTATAAGCCTGTGGCATATAAAGCCCATTAGAAAAAATACTATCTGGGTTCAAATAATAATCTTCAATTAATGAAGTGTGTTCCCAAGAAATTTGTGTTCCATGAGTGTCCGATGCAAGCTGCTTTCTTACACGCTTAAACATCGCTTCCACTGGGATTCGTGGTAAAAGCAAATGTGGTAGCAACACCTTTGTATATTTACCATGTTTTAATCCATTATAAATTACTCCCTCGTCAGCACTTTGTCCGGGAGAAGTCGAAAAAGCAATCAGAGTACCGGCTGGAGCCATAACAGGTGCAAATGAAGTAGATAATCCCCGACCACTAAAAGAATCACGGCAAGCATCAAGAATTACAATTTTTGTTTTATCAAGTAAATCGTCTTTCTTAAATTGGTCTAATAAATTATCTAAAGGGTACGCTATAAAAGGAAAACTTCTTGGATCATTATCAGGGTTAAAATCTATTGGTATAAGGAAATTTTTATTTTCATTCTCAAAGCCATGACCTGCATAAAACAAAATACCAGAATCACTTGTTTTTAATTCATCACAAAACTTATTAATAGCATTAACAAAACTCGTAAGAGTTAAATCAACCTCTACATTGACTGTAAATCCCAACTTTCCAAGTTCTTCTGCTACAGCTTTTGCATCGTTTATTGCAGCAGAAAGAGAAGGCAATTTTATATAATTGTTATTACCAATACAAAGCGCAATTCGTTTCATATATGATTCCTGCGTAAATCTATCAATAAGTTTATATTATAAACCCTAAATCTTTCTACCTAAAATTGTTTTTACTACATTTTTCATTTCTGTCTTAATAAAAACAAAATTGTTTATTAGTACCAAACTTCTTCCCTGTTTTCCTAATATGCTATTTTCAAATTTCAATCTTAGCTTTCTATTCTTTAAATCAGAAGGATGATTGGAAGGTCTTTGTATATAGTTATAAACGGCTTCTTTTATCTGCACAATTTTATTTGCGTTACTGCCCAAGAGCATATTCATTATTTTGTCCTCGCCACAAACAATTTCTTTAGGACAAGAAAAACATTTTTCCGTAAAAAGGCTAGCTTTTATTAATTTTGAAACTGGTCCACAGTGAACCTTGTTCATACTTAAAGCCTTTAAATATTGCTTTCTTGAATAAACTCTATTTTGCTCTCTATACGGCCATTTGAAAGAGCCTGTAAAAGCCACATGCCCAATTACTATATCTGTCTTATCATCTAAGACCATATTTGCTAAAGTCTCTAATGCATTTGCTGGCATGGTATCATCAGAATCAGAAAATAAAATCCATTTTCCACTTGCACTAAAAACACCATTTTTTCTTCCTATGGTAACACCAGCATTTGGCTGATTTATTATCTTTATTCTATTATCAGTTTTTTGATATTTTTCTAGAACAGCAAGGCTGTTATCTGTTGAACCGTCATTTACTAATACAATTTCAATATTTGTATATGTCTGTGCTATGATACTATCCAAGCATTCAGCCAAGTATTGCTCACTGTTATAAACAGGTATAATTATTGAAATTAATCCAATATCCTTCATATCGTAATTCCCAACTACTTCCACAGATTGTTATATTGCTCTGCAATCTTCTCCCACGAATAAAGTCTTTTTCCAGCTTCCTTCATCGCAAAACCAATGCTTTCCATTTCAGCTTTATCAGCACCAACTTTTTTTAGCAGTTCACTAAGCCCTTCGCTATCTTTCCAATACAAAGCCTTTTCTTCTGTAGTTGCTCTGTTATAAACGCAATCAAAAGCCAAAATCGGAAGTCCAAAATTCATAGCCTCTACAAGACTTGGGTTCGTTCCACCGGCACTATGACCGTGAACATAAAGAGCTGCATTTCCTCTAATCCAATTTATTCTGTGTGCATCATAAATAGAATCTAAAATGTGAATATTGTCAAAAGTAGAATATTTTTCTTTTAGATTTTTTCCGTATTCAGACTTTTCCCAATTTCCGACAATCACTAGGGGCATATTAGGATTTTCTGAGAAGGCTTCCAAAATTGCGTGAATGTTGTTTTCCGGCTCTATTCGGCAGACCGTCACCGCATAAGGCTCTTTACAAAATGGGTAGTCATTATAAAGGCTGTCATCTACAATCTTTTCAACATGGTCACCGCCATAGGCTATCAAAACAGCGTCTTTTCCATACTCTTCTTTTACATAGTCGGTAATACCATTGTTGTCGCCTATTACTATATCAGAATATTTAACCGCTCTTGACTCACTGAATTTTAGGATTTTCTTTGCATACCACTTCCACTTGTCGCGCCGCCATTCAAGTCCATCAATGTTTGTGATAATTTTTCCCTTAAAGCGTTTTCTAATATATGGCAGAAAAGCACACCCGCTCACACCAAGAACCAGCATAATGTCAGAATCCAATGATTTCTTCATAGATTCAAAATCATACAAAATACTGTCCTTGCCATTTGCGTTTTTTTCAAGGTAAACAAGTTTTGCACCTTTGTATGAATCCAATTTTTGCTCATACTTTTTTGCAGTGCAAAAAACAGTGTACTGAACATCCTCTGGAGTATAATCCAAAAGATTTTCAACAAGAGATTCAAAGCCGCCGTAACAAGCCGGAACGCCTACGGTTCCAATAATTGAAATTTGTTTCATGATTTATAGTGATTTATAACTATGGATATTTCTTTGTAGAAAACCTACAAAGAACTTACTTTCTACTTTTTATTACCCTACAAGGATTACCTGCTGCAATAGAATTGTCTGGAATATCATGGGTTACAATACTTCCAGCTCCAATTATGCAGTTGCTACCAATTTTTACAGGCTTTATAATTAAGGTATGCATTCCAATAAAAGTATTATCACCTATTACCACAGGAGCAGTATAAAACCCGCCAGTTTCTGGATTCAAAAAGTGAGTTAGGATTTCCACCCCCTGCGTAATGTGGCAGTTACTTCCTATCTCAATACTTTTGGGAGCAAGCTCATCAAAATACACCTGCCTTCCAATAAATGTATTCTGACCAATCTTTACCCCCCCCCCATTTGTATAGTATTCTTCTAATTTTTGAAACTAACAAATAAGAGTTGGAAGCATAGGCAAAAATAAGCCTCTTAAAAAGTCTTAAAAAATTATATTGTCGTTTTACTGTTTCCATAGTTTAAAGTTTTAATAAAGTATCTATTAATTGTGTCAGAACATTCTCTGTCACATAATTCTTTGCCATAGCGATTGCACCATTTGCCATTTTTCTCTTTTGATCTTCAGGCAAATCCAAAAACTTAATTATTTTATCAGACAAATCATCAACATTGTTTGTCTCAAAGAGAAAGCCTGTCTCACCATCCTTTACATATTCCGGTATCGCTGCACAATTACTGCCAACAACAGGTACCCCTGCCATCATCGCCTCAATCGAAACTAAACCAAGCGACTCTGCCGCCCTGCTACTGCTACTAACAAATAATAGACAGTTTGCATAAATGTCATTAATTTCTGAATGTGTAAGTCTTGTCTTTACATCAATGGTTTCTTGTAAATTCTTTACTTTTATCCTATCAATAGTATTTTGATAATCTGGGCCATAGCCAATCATAACCGCTTTTATGTTAGGATATTTCTCTTTCACCTTTTCTATAGCGTCTATAAACATCCCAACCTTTTCCTTCAACCATTCTTGAACACCAAGCGATAGTTGGCGGCAACGAATCTCTATTTGTTTCTTGGTAGAAAAAAACAGAATCGTCTACCCCACCCGAAGGAGAGACAAAAACTTTATTCTGTAAACTCGGGTATCTATCTGTTAATAAATTTGCATAATACAAAGAAGGTAAAACTATTAAATTTGCCGATTCAAGTACTGCCTCTTTGTTTTTTGTCGGGTAGTCCAGAACTCCAAACAAATCTTCGCCATGAAAATTTATAATGATTTTTTTCTTATTCCTTTTATATAAATTGAATAATGGCTTTGACCAAAAGACATGGTTCCACACATATTGAAAATAAATGTAATCAAAATTCCTAATACAAAAAATTGATTTCAAATAAATAGATATCATCAATCTACAATATCTAAGTAGATTATAATACTTATTAAAACTCTTTCCTTTTATTACAGACAGCAAAGTAACTTTTGTATTCTCATTTTCACATAAGCCGTCATACACTTTCTTACAAAAAATTCCATAGTTGTCTTTATTCTTATCAGACGGAAACATATTTGAGATATAAAAAAACTTAATCATTTCTAGTACCTACCGAATTTTCTATATTTCCATAAATATTCAATAAACAGAAAAACAACGCTGCAGAAGTGTTGTACCAAACATGACCAGATGTTAGAGATATAAAAAAATACAACAAATTAAAAATACTTAAATTCAACTTCTTCCGATTTTGATAAGCCAGATATAAATAAAAGAAAAAAACAGGTATAAAAATCAAAAGTCCATAACTGAATAAAGTATCAAAAGGATCAAGTTCTATTATTTTTGAATTCAACCTATACCCATATCCAAAAAGTAATTGGCTTAAAGAAAAATGCTCATGATAGAATTTATAATGCGTCTGTAAATCTCGTGAACGCCCCGACAGTGCAATATCCAAGATATGCCCATCAAAAAGTTCATACATCCTTTTAATCTTCTCCACATGGTAACTAAAAAGGTCTGTTTCAAAGATTAGATATAAAAATACACTGACTACAATGATAAATAATAAAAATATCCTTCGCTTGTTTTTCCTAGACGAACTAAAATAGCTATATATAAAAAAGAATAGTACAATGCCCAATATTGCTGTCTTAGTGGCGACCATCACCGCAATTAAAAATAGCAGGAATGATTTTAACTTGCTTTTATTGATTGTAAAATAAAAAACGAAGAAGCATAGCAGGACTACAGCGAGCGCATTGCCGTCATAGAAAAAGCCTTTTATTCCAAAACCGTCTTCAGCATCGCTATAGGTGCTTCCGCCAAATCCCAAAATTCCGAAAAGCTGGTTAACCAATAACGTATAAAAATTAAAACCAAAAATATAGCTTATAATTTTTTTGCTGTCTTTATTATTTCTAAAAAATGAATTTAAATAAACATATATTACAGGAGCAAGTATTATCCTTAATACCATCGACAAAGTTTCATTAAAATTTGTATAAGGTAAGAAAACATAAACTAAGCAAGAGACACAAGTCGCAGTAAAAAAGAAAAGCGGAATGAGAATGGAATAATAAGAAGTGAGCGAAACAACCATTATCCCCATCAGCAACAATTTATAAATGCTACCCGGACTGGGCATTCCAATTATTTTTGCAATACCTGTAAGACAGTCAACAAATGAATACAGGCACAGTAGGACAAAAATAAAGTAATCAGCATATCGCTTAAAAATATGCTGATAATCTAATTTCTGAAACTTAATATTTTGTATTTGGAGAGTTTGCATAAATAAAATATTCTTTTTATTGATTCCCTAACCAAGTGCCTCTTCAAACTGTTTTTTAAAAAGCTCCGCCATTGGCAGCCTTACCTGCCTTTGACATTTGCAAGAAGAAGGACACCGGGTCAGAATGCTCAAGAAGCCAGGATACATCCCAACAGCGGTTAATGTAGAATTCTATATTACATCATAACTTGCCTTTTGTAAACATGTTCATTTTATGAATGTTTGTTATTTAGGCAATTTTATGAAGATTCACTTTTTCCATGTATTTCTTCTCTTCCATACTCCAGTCCTGTTTTTCCACATCATAAAAAGAAAGATTCAATACCTTTATTCCGTTTTCAAGCTGCACTTCTAGCCTCAGTTTTTGGGTTCTCCGGGTTACAGTTTGATAATCATCGATATGCTTATATTTTTTATCAACTGTAATCAAGTTTTTTATTTCTTTAATTGATTCGCTTTTTAAGAGTTCTGCAAAAGTCCATTCAATTGGTTTATCACTATTTGATGAATCAATTTCATTATCATCATTTTCATTAGCAAAACTATCTTTTGCTTCATTAAACTTTTCTATATCTGGAAAAACCCAATACTTGCAAGAATAATACTTGCTAACCTTTGCTGACCATCAAGAATATAATTTACTACTTTATTATTTTCTTTAAAAGCACCAATAGTAACCGGAGGAATAAAATTATTCTCATTAAAAGACGAAATCAAATGTTTTACCTGTTCCTCTGCCCAGACAAAACTTCGTTGATAAGCAGAATTATATTTTTTGTAACAATCAGTTCTATCCAATGAAACAAAGAATATTCGCCATAATAAATTTTTGTTTCTATCTCTCTCCTCCTCTTCCAATACAAGGCTATTTATAGTCTTTTAATCACTTGGATATTCTTTTTGTAGAATCTTTTCCAAAATCCAAGAAGTAAGCATGAAGAGGAAGCTTTGCTTGTTCTAGAGTACTCCCCACACACACACACAACAAGCCGGGTTCCAAACCTGATCACTTCCTACTATATAAATATCTGCATCAGTATTGAGTCAACGCAACGACGAAGATACTTTTCTACATTGTATACAGGAACAATGCATGAGATTTTTGGAGTTTCATCATAATTATCAAACATTAAATATTCTCCATAATTGCTGTTTTTATATTATTTAAATTTCCATTTTGAGGATTAATTTGAACATCTCTATAAATAGAAAACAAAATATCATTTGTTACAAAATCAGGTTCGACATACCAAGTTGGATAAGCACCATGATTTGGATATCCAACGTTTTTTCCGCCGTTCCATCTAGCTCCAAGACTTTTATCAGAGCCACCGTCATAATTTCCCCAAATATATGAATACCAACCGTTATCATATAAATCAATAACATTTGTCCATTTTTCTGGTCGAACTTGATTTCCATTCATACTTTTACATCTCCTTTTATTTTTTTTGCCCCAGCACAATTCTCAAAAATTCTTCCGATTCTTTTTTTTAAATTTTTTGTGATTCATTATCCTGTTCTACTATCATTTACATATCTCCCTTTCTTCATAACATTATTTCAAAAATAATACATAGATTTTATATGTTGATTAATATCATTTTATGTTTTTTGCAGAAATACTATTTCCCTCGCCCTCTCGCCAGCGCAAACACCTACATTGTCTTCAATATCGCGCTGGCTTGATGTCGGTTTTTCTGCAAGAATGTCATTCAAATTGCTTAAAAATTCAATGTCTGTATAATCTTTTATTTATGTTAAGATAATTTTTATACAGTTCTTCCTTACCTTATGTAATACTTCACATCTTACCACAGGTAAGAAACAAATATTACCTATGGTAAGCATAATATCTTCCTCAAAGTAAGACTTGCGTATTAAATAAATTAAGAAAGCTGTAGTTTCGACAGGCTCAACCACCACAAATCAATAAAACGCGTAAAACTGATGTGTTGCAATAAGATCCTGAGATTCCTCAGGATGACGGTTCACGCTTTCAGGATGACGTTTTATTCTCTCTAGATGACGGCTTATTCTTTCTAGATGGCGAAATATTCTTTTTGGATGACGCCGAATAAACATATAATTTTTGTTTCTTATTTTTCTTTAAGAACTTGGCAAGTTTTTTTTCATAGTCTTGAACCACACTTATCCAGAAAAGCATCCAATGACAATGCCCTTTACTGTCAGATTCCAGCATATTGAGGTTACAAGTCCCACAAGCATTATCAATATTTTTAGAAACAAAAATCCTTGCATTCTTTTTCCAGAGTATAAAAAGCAATAAATAACGCTCCGGTAAAAATTGAATAATAATTTGCCTAAGTGTTGTAATTCTGATAGTGAAAATTGCGTCCTTCTATCGCCTTTTCATAATATTTAAAAAGAATATTAACTTCTTTAGTTTGTATTTCTCCAAAAATTTAAAGACACCCTCTCCATTGGCAAGCAGTCGTTATTTCAGACCTTACCTTGCAATGGAACTGTTCACCACTTGACTTACGTGCTTCAACCAAACTCCGCGTCAAACAATGGTTGCCTTTAACTATATTATAATACGATGTATTATTTTAGGTTGTCAATATTCAAATTATGAACAATCGGAATTTTACTTTTTCTGAATTTCCTGATACGACAGGCTTAAAATCCGTTTTCCGTCCATAAGCGTAACTTCAAAATTTATGCGCTTATTAGACCTGTTCACATCCGTAATAAATCCTTCCATCCCCTTAAACAATCCGTCTACAATTACAATCCTGTCGTTCACATCAAACTGGACATTTACAACAGGAATAACGCTTCCATATTTTAAAAATGAAGTTACAAGGTCGGTATCTTTTGCAGAAAGCGGTTTCATTCCATTATCATGGGGAAGAAAATCAATAAAACCTTCTTCATCCCTTACGCTCTGAGCCCGGGAAAGATTATTTGTTTCCCAGAAAACATAACCTGGAAGCAACGGATCAATATATTCCTTGCCGCTTTTTAACCCCATCTGCTTTCCAACACAATGAAGCCTGCCATTCTTCTCCTCTGGAAAAGAATCAAAGACAGCTTGTACTTTTTCTATAAATTTATTTTCAAAACCGGTTCTAACCCAAATGCAGTAAAAATTGCCCATTATCCAACTCTTCGCTTTTTCAATTCAATAAGAATAATAGCATATTTTTTTGATTAAGTCAGCGAAACTGTTCTGACTTAGAATAGATTAGCATCGTATGTCAGCACAGAACGTTTTTACAAATGGAGCTATACAAGTTTCTGAATTACATTCGCAATGTACAAATGCGAAGTTTTCCAGCAATACCTTTTAATGCCGCTCTATAGACAAGATTTATCGCATTGCATATTTCAAATCATAATTTCAACGAATCATTTATAAGATGGTAATATTTTTCTGCCAGTTATTTTAAACCAAGTCTGTTTTGTTGGTAAAAAATCATAAGGAAAATTATTTTCTATTTCAAAAACATATAAAGATTGAATTAATTCTCTATCTTTTTTAATAAAACTATTTCTTGTTGTATAAAATCTTATATTAAAATTATATAGCTTATTAGACTCAAAATGAAACTCAGACGGAATTTTATCTTTATGAGAAAAGTTTGTATCACTGTACTTAAAACCAATATATTTTGTGATTCCAGCATTTGGTTCTACAATAAAAGAAGAGTACAGTCTCTTTTCTGCATTTTTTTCATCATAATCAATCTCGTCATAAATATAAAATGGCTTCATCGGAAGCAATTTATCGTCAAAACTCAAAGTGCATTCCATATTATTGATAGTTCTTATAAAATTTCCATAATTATTACAGATAATTGGAATAACCAGTTCATCATAATTCGATTTTTTTGATGAGACTATATACACAACAGCAGGATCTTCTATTGTAAAATGATTTTTTACTAGCGGAAGAAAGAAGATGAGCAAAGAAACCATCACAGCAATCAGCGAAATTGATATAGAAATTATTTCTGGGACTGTCATAATTTTAGCCTTTGTTTTTTTACTGTTGGTTTTCAATTCATTCATAACAAATAATATTCATCATAATAAGAAAACATAGTTTTACCCCGAATTTCAACTTTCAGTAGAAATTTACAAAAAAAAGCGTAAATCCTTAGAATTTATTTTGACGAACAAAAAATCAAAAGGATTACGCTTATGTATAAACAAATACTATCCTTAGTGACGTCATTTTTCAAGTACATGAAAGGAAGCCTGATGTTTTCTTTTTTATTCTCAAGGAGGAATGGAAAACGTGGGGCCAAAAAGGAGACTGAGTCCCGAGCAGATTGTCGCCCTGAATATCTACAGGTTTCATTTTAAAATCGGCGATCTAAAGAATTACCATAAAATGGTTAAAGAACTCATGCATGATAAAGTTCCGGAGCTTACAAACTATGAGAATTTTCTGAAGGCGACCAATAAATCAGCAGTCTTCATCCTTTCCTTTATTCATTTTTTAATGAGGCTGAACAGAATGAGCGGCCTTAAATGTTATCATATAAAATACCGTAGCATTATTGAATCTGAATGGGAAACCCTAAAAAATAATTTTTGCCTTGAATATCATAAAGCAAGATGTACCGCCGGAATGTTCAGGCATTTATTCTATAGTACTGTTGCCTACATGCTTAACCGGAACCTGAATTACTATGATAACTTTTTCAGACCTCAATTAGCATGAAAACTCGAAATTCGGGCTAAGTATTACTCACCTTATTCCCCCCCCCTCTTCTGAATTTTATCCCTCTAAAAATCCAATCGACAAACTTACAATTCCGATTGACATAAAAGACGGCATCAGTTTAGAGCTTTATAACTTAGAACCGGCGAGCGAACTTACGGACATAAATTGCGCTGACACAGTTTTAAGCAAGCAGACATTTAAAATTAAATGAAAGAGAATATTTTGAGGCTGTGCTGTAAAAGCCTTATTCAGAATAGAACTTCTTTTTTTCCTGCAGAGTAAGATCCGAAACCTTCTTTCCCTGCGATTTTGCATAGGCTAAAAGACCACGGTAATCCATTCTGCCTTTTATCTCGCCGAAAGGAACAGGCTTTGGAGTTTTTGCAAGGCTTTCCTTATATCTTGTCATCAGTCCATTCATAAGTGTAAACCTCCGTTATTTTTTTTTTTGCTTTTTCTTCATCAATCATAAAATGAAATGGATGCTGTATTCCTATGAATTCAGCACCAAATACTTTCATATAGTGTTTAAGAAGCGCTTCATCGGCGGCAAAGCCATACATAATGCCGTCAAATCCCCATTTAAAAGATTTATTCGCAGCGATTGCAAATAAATGACCGCCGACTCCCTTATATTTTACAACTTCATTTATCTTAGGGTTATTCTCAGGACTTGAGCACATCCACGTTACATATACAGCTTTTGCATGGTCGTCTTTATGAAGTGCAACAAGTCCCTGAATGTCTACAGAACCTTCTACAACAAGAGCATAAACTTCGTTATCATCAAGCAGTTCATCCCAATTGATATACCAGCCATTCTTTTCATTGTATTTTTGCAAGAATGATTTTCGCCCAACACGAAGAACTTCTGTTTGTACAAGCTCTCCGGTTTTATTGTCTTTGAGGCATGGTGTAAACTCGTCTATATATACATTTATCATTTTTCCAAACCTCCTTAACCTTTATTATACTATAGAAAAAAATGATAGTCTATAATTCGAATTATGGAACAATTGACTATAATCCGCTGGAGGCACATACAAGAGGAACTGCTCTCCCAGATTTTTCTTCCAAAATAAAAGTTTCTCCGTTTGATTTATTTACAAGACCCTTGTAACCAGAAAGCGGAAGATTAAAACTTCCATCACCTTTTAAATTCTCACTCCCCTGCAAATATCTTCTTCTTAAAAGACGAAGCATTGGCGGAAGGTTATCAAGTTCTTCAATGTTCTTTACTACAGAAAGGACATTTCTTTCCGACGGTATATACATTATCTTAGGACGCTTGTATTTATTTTCTTCTGCCAAAAAAGCATCTTTTTTAAACCAAAAATGACAGGCGTTTCCCGCATATTCCAATTCTGTTTTTTCAGTAAAATAATCTTCCAGAAGCTGATTTACTAAAGTCTATAAAACCATCTTCTGAATCAAAACCTTCTCAAAATATTTAATCCGTAATTTCGCCATATTATCCTATAATTGCAATATATTAACATGGGGAATTAAAAAAATCTATTGTGCATTACTCTTCCCGCCTAGTCCACAAAATCCTCTCCGCACAAAAACATTCCCCTAACCGTCGCACAACACTTTCCCGAACGCCGCGGAACATTATCCTGCATGTACAAAAACATTTTGCTGACCGCCGCTCAGGATTTTATGGCACAATACAGATTATTCTGCAAACATACGACTCATAAAAACACAATTGAGCTATTTTCCAATATAGAAACTTGTTTTACTATATTCTTGCCATTTGTCGTACATAGCCTGATAATTATCTTTTATAAAGGCTTATATTTTGTTTATTTCCCGGTCATTTAATCTGCCTCTTTCTTGCAAAACAGAATCACCATTTCCTTTTACAAAGAATTTTGCAGAACTTTCTTCTGTTAGTTTTGAATCACTAGCATGAACATGCATTGCTTCCAGAATACACTTGGAAGTGAAAATAAAGATTTGCTCCCCTTTATACAAAACAAAAGGTGTTGATAACATGACTCGTTTATATAAGTATGGAAAATATGAATATTTAAAAGATTTTCTTGAAAGCGGAAAAATAAGGATAAGCCTGGCATCTGTATATGAAGATGCTGAAAATAAAGCTATTCAAGATAATGAATTAAAGAAGGAGTATATAGAAACAAGTGCAGGTCGATCTATAATCACAATGGACTGGAAAACGATTCCTTGTATTGGAGAAGGAAAGGTCTCATATGAAACTGATCCATATTATATTGCATGTTTTTCATTATGCAATAATCCAATAATGTACGAAGAATTTGATTATGATTGTCACGTAGAAATATTCGAGTATGTTGAGTTTATGAGAAAACTTCATATAGCAAGTAGCAGCATCCGGTATTGAAAGGATGGGTTTTCCTACCTTGCCCAATTCAGTATTACGATAAATATAATTCATCTCATCAAAAAGAAAGATTATTTCCTGAACTTCAAAAAGATTTGGCTTATGCATATCAACAGGAATTAAGAGCAATCTGGTATAAAGAAAATAAAAGCGAAATAAGAAATCTACCCAGATATATTGATTTAGAAATTGGTAGTTTGGATTATATAGCTTCTATTCATCAAAAATAATTAGCAGATATTTGATCCAAAAATATCAACTATATACTTTTTCTTGTCACTAATATAGATAATTTATTATATTTAAATTAGGAGTCTTTATGAAGAAAATTATATTCTGTGATATTCCTATGAAGAGTAATCTCAAGCCAATGGTTTACAAAGGAACTGGTAATGCAAATTCCAAATATGATCAGCCTGTTATTTATCCAATTAACGCCATTCTTGCAGATACAATTTCAAAACAAGATGAAATTAAAGTAGTTCTGCTAAGAACAGAAAACGCCACTGAGAACAACCAGAAGAATAGTGATTTATTTATTAATGAACTGAATTCCATCAATTCAAAAATTGGTGCGAAAATCACTTACGATATATTGGATTCAGAATTCAAGGAAACAAAGAATAATCATGAACTCAGACTAAAACAAATGATTGATAAAATAGAAGACAACTCTCAAATATTTGCGGATATAACATATGGTCCAAAACCTTTGCCAATGGTTCTTATGTGTGTCCTTTCATTTGCAGAAAAATTCCTAAACTGTGATGTAAAATCTGTTGTTTATGGAAAAGTTAACTTCACAGGTGAAAATGTATCAAACCCAGAACTTTATGATGTAACTTCTCTTTACTATCTCAATAATCTGACCAGTTCAATGGTTGCAAAAGATAGTAAAGATGCCCGAAAAGCTTTGGACGAATTCTTTGCATTATAGGAAACAAAATGGAAAGCAGAAAGTCCAAAGAAGAATATGAAAATAAAATACTCTCAATATTTACGGACATCTCAAATTTCCAGGATAAAAATTTTATAGAATTTCAAAAGCTGATTCAAAAAATATATACACCAATTTGGAAATGGACACTCCTTTGTTTTGACGAATATGATGTACGAAATGCTGGAATAGAAATATTTCGTTGTGTAAAAAGATGCATCCTAAATTATAAAGAAGTAGAAAATCATTCATTTATTGGCTTTTTATATACATATCTTGAAACAGAAATCAAACATAAAAAGCAGCGTGGTGAATTTTCAAAACTCAGAATGTGCAGCCGGGATGATTACAATAAGGCTTTAAAACTTATCAAAACTGCGGAACAGATGGGTAAGAATCCAAATAATCAAAATGTTCAGGAATGGCTGGCAAAACAATCTGATATAACGGTAGAGCAAATAAAAGACCTTGTACTAAAGTATTATCAATCTCAAATTGTTGAAGAAACTTCTGCCTCGTGTTCTTCTGATAACGAATCTCCTGTATCTATTTTTGATACTGATTCAGTAAGAAACAATCATCCATCACCAGAATCCGTACTTATAGCTTTTGAAGATGTAACTAATACTTTGGATAAAATTGAGAATGAATTTAATTTATGCCAGACCAGACAGAAAGTTTATCTGGCAAGTTTTATTACTCTCAGAACAATTACAGCTTTAGAAACCAAATATGAAGTTGAACAGATATATGAAATGCTCAAGGTGCGTTCTTTTGCTGAACCTACATTACTCGAGTATTTATTTACAAAAAAAGAATTGCCTTCTCAAAAAGAACTATGTGAAAATTTCAACAAAGACGAAGGCTATATTAGCAACAGAATAAAAGAATTTTTCGAAAAAGTTCAAAATAAAATATCAAGTAGTTGAAAAAATGTGACTATATTATGTGAATAAATAAATGCTATATCGGAGGTAAAAAGTTATGGCAACAAATAAACACGATAGAATTGAGAAACTTTTAGATGTTTTAGGCTCAGGCTTATATGAAAAGGAAACTGCTGTAAAATTAGGATTACTTACAGCATTGGCCGGAGAAAGTATGTTCATGCTTGGAGCACCTGGTTGTGCAAAAAGTATGATAACCCGAAGAATAAAAGAAGCTTTCAAAGCAGATAATAAAGATGGTGTAAAGTATTTTGAAACTTTATTGAATCAGTTCACTACTCCAGAAGAAGTTTTTGGAAACATTTCCTTAAAGGCTCTTAATGGAGAGCTTCCTGATGAAAACGGAAATAAAAAGGAAGAATATCGCAGATTAACAGAAGGAATGCTTCCTGAAGCCGATATTGCCTTTCTCGATGAAATCTGGAAAGCAAGTCCTGCAATTTTGAATACCCTTCTTACTATTGTAAACGAAAGAAAATTTCATAATGGCAGCAAGGTTATGAATGTCCCTTTAAAAGCATTGTTTGCTGCTTCAAATGAACTTCCGGCTAAAGGAAAAGGTCTTGAAGCACTTTATGACCGTTTTATCTTTAGACTTCCTGTTGATTTCATAAAGAACGAAGATGACTTTTTTGAAATGATAGATCAGCCAGCTCATGAAGAATTCAAACTCAATGATGAAGATAAAAAGCTTCTCATCTCTAACACAGAATTAAAAGAATGGTCTAAAGAAATTGATAAAGTCACTCTCTCAGAAGTTTCAAAACAAGTTATAAGTGCCATTCGTAAGGAAATGACTTTGTTGAACGATGCAATGTCTGACGAAGATAAAAAGAATGGAGAACTCTTTGAAGTCGGGGACCGCCGCTGGAAGAAAATAGCCCACATTCTTAAAACATCTGCTTTCTTGAATGACAGAAATGAAGTTGATTTGATGGATTGTTCACTCATTGAAAATTGTATCTGGGGAACTGAAAAACAACAGAAGAAAGCAAAAGAAATTGTTGAAAAGTGCCTTAAAGAAAATGGTATTCCATGTGATTCAGCTATAGAAGATATTCAGGAACAGATTGAAGAATTTACCACTAAAATTGATGAAGAATGGTTTGAAGAAGTAACTGAGCCAGAATCAGATAAAATAGTGACTATCGATAATCAGAAATGTTTTGAATGTACAAGAAATGGAACTTCAGAAATATGGTTTGTCTCTGTAGGTAAAGGGGAACATGATCAGTGGGGATATGGTTATCATGATGTTTATAATCCTGCTAAAATCTACCAAACTTATTCCAATTTTTCTAAGAATGGAGATGCTATTACTTGTAACTGGGATTTTAAAGTAAATAAAAATCCAGAAAAAACTCATATCGAACCAAAAAAGTTTGCTGATATTTCGCATTCGACTTTACAGAAGATTTTTACAAAAAATAATTATACTCCAATCAGTAATTTCATTAAAAATGAAATTGATAAATTGAAAGAACAAAAAGCGAAAGATGCTGTACCATTCAAAGCAAACCTTTTTGCAGACCAGAGCTATAATACAAGTATTACTTCAAAAATCGATGACTCAATAAAAGAACTTGAAGATAAACAAGTTGAATTGGACAAGCAAAAGGATCGTTATTATAGTGATGACCTTGAACCAGAATTATCTGTTGGTGATGTAATCCTTAACGATGGAAGTATTTTTAGTGCAAAAGAAATTAAGAATCTTTCTGATGAACAGAAAGAAAATGTAATTGCAGTTGTTTGTATTTCAGATGAATCAAATATGCTATTGGAGTAAACCAGTACAGTAAGAAATGGACTGAGATGAAACAGTGCTGTATCGATTACAGCAATAAAGCTGCTGATGATTATTCAAAGGGCTGGATTGTTCCAACAATTGAACTGTTACAAAAGATTTGGGAAAATAGAGATGTCATCAATAAATCATTAAAAGCTGTAAATGGTGAAACTCTTGATGGCAAGGAATACTGGTCTTATTCTGAAACTGAAGACAAATCTGCTGCAAAGTATATGACATTTGATGACCGTGGCCATCAAGATCACACTACAAAGGATCATGAGTACACTATTTGTGTTATTCGTGATTGGCGAAAATTTTAATATTTGAGATATGAATAAAGAACTTAGCATACAGGATAGAATTTCTATCCTGCAGCAAAGTATCCTAATGGAATATCAGATGTATCTACCCTTTCTGAAGAACAGAAAGCCTGGTTACAAATAACAATCCAAGCTATATCAAATTGTAAAGAATTTAAGCTTGTATCTAATCTCCAAAGAATACACAACAGACTGATTCATTCTTTGGAGGATATTCCAGATAAAGAACTTCAAGAGATGGCTTCATATATTTTTAATAATATTGATGAAATAAAAGCATACAAAAAGGGTTAGCAAAATGGGGAAGAGAGAAAAGCAATCTCGTATATATTGTCATAAAGCACTAACACCTATTAGAGCTATCATAGAAAAATATCCAGATGGAATCAAAGATATTCAGTCTATCTCTGAAGAAGCTCGTGCACTAATTCAAATAAAGTTCAGCAATTCAGAGAATGCATTAAGCATGTTCACTTTCCAAATAAGCCTGTATGGTGGGAAGCTATGCGTATTACAAGAAATAAAATTGCACATCAGGAAGAAGATTTACCTGATTCAGTTTTAACTTCTATACTCTCTACCGTATCATCAAATCTTTCCAAGATAGAATATGATTTAAATACAAACGTAAAACGTTATAGACAGGATTCGAAGAAGAAAAGACGCTTTGAAAATCTGACATCATCTGCTTTAGGTTCAGAATCTGAAAAGAAGCAGTTTGTAGATGCAATGGAAGAATATACAAATCCAAATATCCCAGAAGATGTTAGAATTGATTTTCCAAAGAATAAGTATACAGAACTCGGAGCTTCAATCCTCAAAGAAATTTCTTCACAAAACAATATTTTGGAATATGAAAGAAAGCATGCAGGATTTTCAGAAAATATTCAGACCGACATTCTTGAATGGCTTGAGAAAGTAAACAAATACTTAGTGAAAGAAGATCCTTTCCGAGAAGAAGCTGTTTTTATTGAACATCAAAAACTTCGAACCGCAGAAGATGTTGCAGGTGATCTTGTAAAAAACTCTTCAAAGATGGAATACCACTATAAACGACTTCCATCTGTAAGTGATTCCAAAAGAGGAGCTATCGAGGCAAGTACTGTAAATTTTGACTTTTATCATAATCAGTTCGTAAAAGAGGCCAAGTTGGTAAAGTCTAAGAATGAAAAAGGCGATGAAATCGAGTTACTCGAGTGGAAATCTGCTGACAAGCTAGAAATCCTTAAAAGAAATATCATTTTTGATTTAGAGCAAAATCTTGTTGATAGAAAATCAAAATGGGAACTAGCGCAGATTGATTCAATGCGAAAAAGAATTTTTTTAGAAAAAGCTTTATTCAAAAAAATCTATAAATTTATGAAACTTGAAAGTCTTCTGTTGCCTTTTATCAAAAATCTCGGACGATTATGGGATTTAAGCGAAGGAACTTTTGAAACTAGTGGATTTGAAATTCTAGACACTTTTGCAAAGTTACTTGAGCATGATGAATCCTTAAAGGAATTATCTGACCTTTTAGGGAAACAAACTCGTGCACAAATCTCTTATGAAAAAGAGTTACGCGATAAAGTAGTTATAAAATCCGGTTGGCAGCCTAAACATGCATATAAAGGTGAAATAAATGGTCTTCGTTTTTCCAATGATATTTCCTCTGTTTTACCAAGTGAATTATCTTTAATGAATAATCCGGCTGCAAAGAAACTGTTTCAATTGAAGTTTGCTCAGAAACAGCTCTTATCGTATGACTATCAGCGAATGGAAGAAGAACAAGAAGAATCAAAAGAAAAAGAGGAAACAACTATAGAAAGCAAGAGCCCAAAGGTCCAATAATTATCTGCGTTGATACAAGCGGTTCTATGCATGGAACTCCTGAGAATATTGCAAAGACTATAACCTTTGCACTCTCAAAGATTGCTATTGAGGAAGAAAGAAAGTGCTACCTGATTTCATTCTCAACAAGCATTGAAACTCTTGATCTTACAGATTTTTCAGCTAACCCAATTGGTAGGCTAGTTCAATTCCTTAGAATGTCATTTCATGGTGGAACAGATGCAACACCAGCTCTTAAACATGCTGTAAAAATGCTTTCAGAAAACAAATGGAAAAATGCTGATGTTCTGATGATATCTGACTTTGTAATGCAGACATTAGATAACGACATAAAGCTCAAATAAAGTCAGCCCAAGAGAATAATACAAACTTCCATAGTTTGGTAATTGGAAGTTCTGGAAACAATGCAGCAATAAATTGCTTTAATCATAACTGGGTTTATGATGTAAACAATCCTCAAGCTAACAGACATCTTGTAGAACAGATTCATGAAATTAGAACTCATAACTCATTAGCAAATGCATAAGGCAATCTGATTTTACTTAAAATAATCACGAAGTTGAGCAGCGACCGCCGGGTTTTTCGGGCTAAAACCCGGCGGCCATTTTTGTAGAAACTAGCCATCGTTAGTATTGCGATTTTGGAAAACTTTGTTCAAAAAAACAGAATTTTGAACGGAAAGATACTACAGTTCCGACCTCTGCTGTTGAGGAAAAACATTAAGTAAAAAATGTGTTTTTCTGAGAAAAACTATATTAAGTATGTTATCGTATAAAACTTCAGACTTCGGCGGTTTTGTAGTGAAATTAGAAATTTTTTTTTATTATAGTGCGGAAAAGGACATGGAAAAAAGTATTTCGATTAATGAAGCAATCAATGAATTGCATGATTCAATAATAAATGAAAATTTCACAATATTTATGGGTGCCAGGGTTTCTAAACATGTAAATTCAAATTATCTGGTTTGGTCTGGAGTTACTCAAAAATTAAAAAATGAGCTTCATTTTTGTTTTACTAATGATGCATTAAAAGTTGCTCAAAAATATGAAAATAAATATAGATATGAAAAATTAAAAGAAACAGTAAAATCTCTTTTTCCAGAAACAACTGCAGATCAATCTTTTTATAATGAATTATTAAAGACAAGACCTACATACCTGATTTCTACTAATTGGGATAACATGTTGCAAAATTACATACAGTCAAGTTTAGAAATGTATGATGTAATAGCAGACGATTCTGAACTTATAAATTCAAAGCTATATAATAAATATTTAAAAATACATGGTGACTTTCAACATTCAAAGTTTGTGTAATGCCTAACCGCAACTTGGACTAAAACAGGAAAGCTAATAAGGTGTATAATAACAAAAGGAAGACATCTTATGGGAAGAACAAGAAGAAAGCTCAGCTCGGAAGAAAAGCTGAAAATGGTAATGGCAGTTATTCAGGATGGAAAGGCAGTCAGTGACGTTGCCCAGGAAAATAATGTCCATCCGGATATGCTCCTCAACTGGAAGAAGTAATTCCTAGAAAACGCAGCAATGATTTTTGACCGTCACAGGCCTGACATCACAGAAAAAGCACAGCGGCGCAAAATCGAAGAGCTTGAAACAAAGCTCAAAAAGAAGGACGAAGTGATAGCCGAAATTGAACTGGTACACACCTGAAGAAAGAACGGCTGTTGTAAAATATGTCCTTACCCACAAGAACTTCCTGTACGGCTACCGCTACCTTGCCTGGCAGATGATTGACGAAAATGTAGCCTTTGTCCGCCCTGCAAGCGTCTACAACATCATGAAAGAGTACGATTTAGTCCATAAATAAAAGATATAAACTGTTAGTTTAATATAAAAAAAGCCTGCAATTGCAAGGCTTTGTAATAAGACGCTAGGTGTTGTTAGATATCATTCCTTATAACTATCTAATATTTGTTCGTTTAATAAATTCTTTCTGTCTTTCCAGCCAGGCATATATTTGTCCATATTTGCAATAAAGTCTTTGCCATGATTGGGAACTTTCAAATGAGTCAGTTCATGTAAAATAATATATTCAAGACATTCCAGAGGTTTTTCGACCATCTGTAAATTTATCCAGATACGTTTTGCCTTTGAATTACAAGTTCCCCAGCGGGTAAGCATATATTTTGTTTTGAAAGAATCGCAATAAAGACCTGTTCTTTCTTCCCATTTGGGAATAAGTCTGTTTAATTGTTCAATTAAAAATCTTTCTAAACTCTTCACGAATAAAGCGCTCTCTTTGCTCTGCAGAAGATTCTGCTTTCATTTCCAGAATAATTTTATTTCCATCAATCTTAAAAGATCGTTTTTGAGAAGGCTTAAATTCCAAAAAAAGCTGTTTACCCCAAATGTAATAAGTTTCACCGCTCACATATTGACGGGCTGTCATTCTTGGCTGATTTGTAAATTTTTCCTGCTGTTTTTTTATCCAGCCAAAATTCAGACGCACAAAATTTTCTATGGACTTCTGGCTCATTAGGAGAGGTGCAGACACAACAACATTGCCAAGAGGAGGCTTTACTGATAAATGCATATTCTTGATATTCTTTTTATTTATTTGAACATCAATTCCGCTTATATTAATATTCATCAGTATTCTGCCTGTTCTTTTACAATTTCGTATATTTTTTCAACAGTAGCCATCTGCTCATCGCGCTCTGCTTCCTTCATAAACTTCTGCACAACACGATAAATTCCGCCTTTAATCTGTCTCTCTTTAATTAAGTCACCTCTAAAGTGATCCTGCTTTGTATCAAGAACCGCTTTATGCAAGGCTAAAGCATATTCTTCATCTTCGCCAAAATTATCATATAAAGCGCAAAGAGCCAGACTTGTACGGATTGATTCTGGATGAGAATTATTTTGTTCTGGATTTTCTACCTGAATTACAAGTCCTGCATATTTTTCCAGCATTTCCTTATATGATGCAACTTCTTCTTTTCTTTCATCAATCAAAGTCTGGAACAGTTCCGACATTTTCTGATAATACTTTGGATTAACAGGAGTCTTTTCTATAATTTTTCTGCGGATATTATTTTCAATTGTTTCTGCAACGTTTTGTTGCGCAGACTTATGTTTGTTATCAGATCCAGAATTGCCGTTTTTCAAATCTTCTTCCTGCTTTTTCTGAATATAAGCAAGAAGAGTAAAGTTTTCCATGTCTCCAAGTTTTTCAGAATCAGAAGCAGAAATATAATTGTCAATAAGATGACGCATTGCACTGTCATATTGCTTAAGATCAATAAAGTCGCCGCTAGAAAGTCCGATTTCATCTTTTAAGTCGATATATTCTTTTACAAGCCTGTTGTATTTTTCCTGCTCTTCTTTTGAATAACCAACATCATCAAAAGCAGGCTTTAAATCTGCATAAGCTCTGGCAAGACTTGAAACAAGTTTGTACATTTTGCTTCTGAGTTTTGCAAAATCATCGTCATTATCAGGATCTACAGTTCCACTTTCACCACAGAAGAAATGTTTGAAGGCAAGCTGATCACGAGGGTATTCAACATCATCAGTCAATGTTTCAAGTTCCTGTATTAAGAATTCAAAACGTTTCTTACCTTCTTCAAGTTTATTTTTCAAAAGACCAGAAATATCTTCTTCATCAAATCCACTTAAAGCATTTCCTGTGTAGGAATTAACTGCGTCTTTTAAATCTCCAAGAGCTCCTTGTAATCAACTACATAACCAAACTCTTTATCATCTCCATCCAGACGATTTACGCGACAAATTGCCTGAAACAAGCTATGGTCGTGCATTGGCTTATCAATATAAAGGTACGTGCAAGGAGGAGCATCGAAACCTGTAAGCAATTTATCTACAACGATTAAAAGCTGCATGTTTGCTGGTTCATCTACAAACATATCTTTTACACGTTTTTCAAAGGCTTCAATCTTTTTATAAAAATCATCATCTTCAACAGAAACATCCGGGTCGTAGCCTAACATTTTTAGATATGCTTTCTGTTTTTTCCAGTTTTCTGAATCTTCTGTTGTACTTGAAAAATCTGTTCTAAGCTCGCCACGATTAGGCTTATATGAAGAAACAATTGCGCAGTTCTTAAAATTCTTTTCCTGAAAAATTTCATAATAACGACAGGCTTCTGCAATACTTCCTGCAACCAGGAGCGCATTTCCCCTGCCATCGCACAGGCGTTGTTTTGTTTCAAAATCAAAAATTATATCCAAAGCAATTTTTTCAAGACGGTCTTTTGAACTGTAAAGCTGCTGCAATGTTGCCCATTTTTCTTTTAAGACCGCCGCCGCTTTTGGCATAAGACCTTTTGTTTTTGCTTCAAACCAGGCATCAATTTATCTTTGCTGCTTACTTTCTGCGGAACATTTCTTGCTTCATAACGCAAATCAAGAACAACTCCATCTCGAACTGCCTGATCAAATTTGTATGTATGGATGAAACCACCGAATAAGGTAGCAGTTGTCTTTTGCTCTTTATCTACTTTAAGTAAAGGAGTTCCTGTAAAACCTATGAATACAGAATCCGGCATAATAGATTTCATGGCAAGATGAAGTTTTCCCGAATTAGTTCGATGACATTCATCAACAAAAACAAATACCTTATCTTTTACACTAAAACCAACAGGAATAGTTTTCTTAAGTTCTTCTACATATTTTTCGTAATCCAGGTCGCTTACTTCGCCAGTTTTTCTGCCAAATTTATGAATAAGAGAACACATAAGGCGTGAATCATAATTATTGAGCAGATTCAAAAGGTCATCACTGCTTTTTGATCGGGCGATCTGTAAATCAACTCCGGTGAAAATCTTTTCTATCTGGTCATCAAGTTCTTCGCGGTCGGTGATGATAAGTACTCTGGCTCCTGTTATATTTTCCAAAATCCATTTTGTAAGCCAGACCATTGTAAGAGATTTTCCAGATCCCTGGGTATGCCAGACAATACCGCCTTGATTTCTGGCAAGCCTTTTCTGGCAGCGCTTGATAGCATAGAACTGATTATAACGGCAGACCTTTTTAATACCGGAATCATAGATGATAAAGTTATGAATTATGTCCAAAAGACGTTCTTTCTGAAAAATTCTGTAGCACTGCTTTTCGAGCAGGTTCAAATGTTTTGAGCAGGCGGCTTCAATCTCTTTATCTAAATCATCTTTATCCTGCAGCTGGTCTGTAAAATTATCTTCCTTCCATTCAAGATAATATTTTTCTGTAGTTCCGCTTGTCCCATATCGCAAGCCCTCGCTGTCATTTGCGGCGGCACAAATCTGAACAGTGGAGAAAAATCGTTGAATAAACTGTTCGCGCTGATTTGTAACATTCTGGCGGATGCCGTCTGCAACACTTACAGTACTTTTTTTTAATTCCATTACCGCAACTGCAATACCGTTTATATAAAGAACGATGTCAGGACGTTTTTCGACATTACCGTTTACGGTTACTTCTTCCGCAATGTAAAAATTATTTTTCTCCGGTTCTTCCCAATTTATAAAATAAACCGTCTTTGGAGATTCTCCAGGATGCTCTGCAAGTTTAAGACCATATTTTAGAATGCGGTAAACTTCTTTGTTTGTGTGGTATGGAGATTGGGAAAAGTCCGAAAGAATCTGAGCAAACTTTGTTTGTATTGCATCAACAAAATCAACCGAGAATCCCGAATCATACAAAAATTTCTTCCAGTCACCCCAGCGAATGTTGTAGTTTTGATCTTCCGACAGATTGCCCAGATATTCATAGCCCAGTTCTTTTTGAAAGAATGTAACAATGCGGTTTTGAGTCTCGCGTTCAGGGTGAGCTGATTTTGTCATTTGGATTCCTCCTGGTTACAATAATGGGTTTTATCAAAATTCTGTAGATATTTTTTTAGCATAAAGCAGCAGAAATAAGGAAATGTATAAAAACTTACCATTGAATCCAATGTTTTTTTTGCAAAGTTTTATTCCATAATGAATATCCGCATATTTTTCTTTCTCAATCAAATTACAAAGTGATTTTGTTGCATTGTCGCTGGCTTTAACTTCTACAGGAATCAAACCTCTCATATCCCTCACAAAAAAATCCATCTCCAAAGTTGATTTTTCATTCTTAAAATAATAAAGACCATACCCCTGTTTTACAAAAGCATCTGCTATTATATTTTCATAGATTGCGCCTTTATAGGTATTAAAGTTTCTATTCTGCCTGAAATCAATCTGAGCCTCTTCATCAAGAGAGGCAATTAAAAGACCTGTATCACGCCAATAAATCTTATAATCATTCGGTTTGTAATTTCCCTTAAGTGGAAGCTCCGGACTTTCAAGACAATAACAGATATTAATGATTCCAGCATCATTCAGCCAGTCTATTGTCCCAATGTATTCTCTGTTTCTAGCGCCAGGAGCAACTTTTGTAATTTGGTAACGCTTGTTTTCTTTTGCAAGAAAAACCGAAATATGATTATAAACATTCTTAAGCTTAGCCTTATCAAGCCCGAATGCATATTTTGTAATGTCATCTTCGTAAGATTTCAAAATCTGCCGCTGTTCCTGCAATGTACCAGAATAATTTTTATTGGTGATGAACATATCTACAACCTTAGGCATTCCACCCAAAGTTGTGTATTCCATAAAGTTTTCCATCCATACATTGTATTCAAGTTCGCCAAAAGGAGTCTGATTTATCATGTGTTCCAGAATGCTGTCTATTTGTTCCTGCTTATAACCTTTCGCCCAAAGGAATTCTTCAAAATCCAGTGAATACATTTCATAATCAGTTTTATAACCTACACTGACAGAAGTAATTTGATTGTAATTGATGCCCAAAAGTGAACCAGAGCAGATTACATCATATCTGCCGTCAATCTTAAAAAACTTAAGGCTCGTAGTGCAGTCAGGGAAAACCTGAATTTCATCAAAAAGAATCAATGTTTCATTTGGTATAAAATTCCAGTCTGGCCTTAAAAAAGTGATTTCCCTTATTATAGATTCCGGTGAATATCCATTTTTAAAAACCGTTTTAAACTGCGGATCTGTAATAAAATTGATTTCGATATAGTTCTTGTAAGACTTTGCAAAATTCCTTACAGAAAAGGTTTTTCCGATTTGCCTTGCACCTTTTATTACAAGAGGGAGCCTGTCTGGATTGTTTTTCCACTGAATCAAATAATCATCTACTTTTCGCCTAAGCATAATGACATTATAAACCCCATTATTCACATTTTTCCAGTATTTTTTTGAGGTAAAAATCACATTTTTCCTGACATTTTAAGGGTAATTTTCACATTTGTTAAAAAATGTGGGATTTTTAATAACTCAAGTCAATAAGTTCGATTAATGTTTTAGGAATATCCTGTTCTTGCCATCGGGTAGTTAGATAGGCCTCAAAGGAATTTTTATTCATATATGATGCAAATAAATGTTTATGAGTTTCACGATGTTCATTATCAGTATTATCTAATAAATCAAATATTGGTTTAAAAATATTTCGAAAACGTTTATTAATAGCTTCAAAATACTGACATTCTAATTCTGGACGTTTTTTAATTTGGTAACACTTGCCATTTTCAATATAAAAATCATCAAGTTCTGTATTAAACCATGTGTTGTCGTTTGAAATTGGAAAACTGATTTGGGCGATTTCCTCAGAATATAACTGACGTACTTTTTCTCCACGTTTTAAATAATATGCAAGTTCATCTATTACTTCCATTTTTGATATTGTTATAGGATTTTCAGAATGTTCGTTATATTTTATTTCAACAGATAAGTTATTTATAAAATCTTTCATTTCAGCAAACAATATTGAGAACTCAGTGTTGTATTTGTCTTGTTTGGAATTCTTAGAGTCTATCTGCAAAGTATAAATGACAAGAATAACAGATAGAACAGTAAGCACAGGCGTAATTATAGTTGTAAAAATAGTACATCTCATTTCTATATTTGACTTTTGATATTTAGGTGAAGAAAGCTTTTTCGCAAGGCCAAAAGAAACTGCAAGTGTAATTAAAAATAAAAAAATGATTACAATAGTCAGTATTGTCATAATGATATCTCCTTATTGTTTTACAATCTCCCAGTATCCAGTTTTATCAGAGCCAACTCTTGAAATAATATTTTTTTCTTTTAATTCTGTAATCAATCTGCTTATGGTTCTTCTTGATTTACCTGTTTTTTCAGTCATTTCTTCATAAGTAATTGATGGATTTTGTTCTATTAGTGCCAGAATCGTTTTTACAGTGTCATTTACAGTGTCATTCGCCTTGAACATCATCATAATGTCATTGGGATGAACTGTATATTCCGGTTCGGTAATTCCGTATTCTTTACAAAGATTGCAAATCTTTTCTATGCCGTGGCCCCAGCTTTCAATAAAACCGGCGCGGAAGAAAGTATTTGCGATATCCGGATTATGAGGAAGTGAGCGATGTTTTTGCATTAAGATCCTGATTCGAAAGCTTCAAGTCATCTTTACTCATTCTTCCGCTGCGGATTGCTTCACGGTGGAAAATATCAAAGCTTTCTTTATCAAGGTCATCAACACTCACATTTTCAAGCGGAACAGAATCCCAGTTTTTACCAGTCTTACGCAAAAGAAAATTAGTCAGCGCCGAACCTTGCAAAAGCTGTTTTGTGCTTCCAGTCCTATAATGATACTCACCCTTGTAATTCACAGGATAAGGATTTTCTTCAACAGTGATTTATAACATCAAGTCCGTTCTCAGTAATCAAATCAACATCAACAATCAAACCAAGCGCATCACGAACTTTATTCGGAATATCTTCCATAAGCTTCTTTGAATCAGCAACGCCACAAACAGAGCCATCATCACGCTTACCAATATAAAGCATACCGCCCTGAGCATTTGCAAAACGTCGCAATCCGATTCGCGTCTTGCTAAACGAGTTTTGACAAGCAAAACTCGCGCAAATCCATTTGAGATATTCATCGCGCCAAGATTCTTTGTATTCGATTAACTGGGATTCGGACATTACTGAGACTCCTGAAAGTTTGATAGATTCTTATAAAATTCTTCATCCATTCTTTTTACAAATTGCTTTCCGAATTCAATTTGCTCAGAAGAAAGATTAGCATTCATAATTTTGTTGTACCAAAAAGATGCTTCAAAATACAGCATTCTTTTTAGAAAAAAATGAACCTATAAATCAAATGATTATTTATATAATTATACAATTCATATTTATGCGGCTCAAAATAAAAATCTGGTTCACCATGAGTTAGAATATACAAACAAATATCTGTAATTTGAATACCATAACTCTTTGTTGAATCTTTCATTTCAAAACTTTTTTCTGGAATTCGTGTAAAATCTAAACTACCATTTTCTCGTAAATTCCAAACTACTCCACTAGCACCAGCTTGAGCCGCAATAGAATGCATTTCAGTTATTACATGCTGAACTTGTTCCTGCTCATCATGAATAATGCGTTGTACTTTAGAATTGTGCTTTCTTGAATAAACAGAAATAGCATTTAACATTGGTAAAAAACTTACAATATGAGGTAAATGTCTCCACCTGTCTTGTTTACTCTTTTCAAACATCGTGATATCTGAAGAGAAGTATTTTGCACCATTTAAAGCATCCTCAATTATTTGCTTAGTTCTAAAATCTTTTAACCTATAGGTTTCTGCTAAAATTAATTTACATGTTCTTTTTAGATAATCATTTGCCTGCTGTTGCGAACTAGCAATCAAACAATTTTTATAAAAATCAATGGCAATATTCTCATCAACAATACCAATTAAATTACACAAAAGCATTAATCTAAGAGGTCTAATTTGATACGCAGTCCATCGCACCCCCTTATTTTCTATATTGTCAAATATAGTATCATATAATTTTGCATAAGCCAGATAAGATTTTTCAACTTCAGCGTAATAGAATGAAACATTGTTATCTTTTAATTCCTGCAAAATAATTGGGGCTAATTCTTCTAATAATTCAGGATTTTCTGCAGAATGAAGTTCATTTAAAGAATGGTCTGTAATAAACTTGTGTAATCGTTTATTCAAATCTAAATCAAGATTATATTTAGACAATGTTGCCAAATGATAAAAAATTGGACAGTTTTTATTTGCCATATCTTTCCCAGAATTTCCTGATTCATCAATAAAAACAAACATGAATTACTTTTTCTCCTTTCAGTTATAAAAAATATCCTCTATATCCAATAAATCCCAATTCATTACATCAAATTCTTCATCAAGTTCAAATTGCAATTTTATTTCCAAACATAATTGTTTGCTGCTATATGTATGACTCTTAAAAAAACTATCATAATGATCATCATCGGTATGAGAAAATTCAACATCTAAAGCATACTCACAATTAACAGTCATAAGATATGTCTTATCTTTTAGCTCATATAAGTTGAATGAAACTAGCTGCATTTGATGATCCAATAACGTTAAATCATCAATATCATCATACTTGTGTTCTATAAATCTTTGAATTATATCCTTAAATATTCCTCTGTCTAATAATTTAAAGACCTCAATTTCAATATTATTCTCTGATAAGTAGCTTTCAACTTTGTCATCTGTTAATTTGTTAATTTTATCAGCGTATTGTTCTATGAAAGATTCTATTGAGTTAAAATAAAAAACTTGGATATCGTTATCTTTAAGGTCCTTTAGTAAATCAGAATGTAATTTATTGTTGGCAGAACAGAAATCAGAAGTATTCTCTGAAATAAAAACAATATTCTTTTCATCTTGTGATTTTGCAGCGTTTAATACTGTGAGCCATAAAATTGTATCACGAAATTCTTCTTTCCTTTCAGAACAGGGACGAATTTTATTAATAGCTCTTCTAACTGCTTCCTCAAGCATCATTGGCTCATATTCAATTAAATATTTTTTATGAAATTTAGAAAATATTGATAATACATGAGAAATGAAATTTTCAACCTCTTTATCAATATCGATAGATTCTAATTCCCTTTCAGAAATTAATAGAGCATTTAACAGATTTCCTTTTTCTTGATATTTTTCATACTTTTCAGTCAAAGATCTTTTATAAACTGCTTTTGACTCATCTAATACAAGTTTTGGTAAGATAATATATGAATCTGTTTTCTCTAAATAATCATATAATAATTTATGAAAATTTGTATCCATTCTTGGACACTTTATAAGTATATTCGTATCTAAAATTACAACCATCATTACCTCACTTTATATTCTATGAATCATTTTTAAATTTCCTATAAATCCTCTATTCCGAGTTTTTCTTTGAAAATCTTATTTCGCAAATCTGCGCGTTTTAATAAAGTTGAATACTTCAAAACTTCCATGTATATCTCTCCATCAGGACCATCGCTATCATTAACAACAGGTTGTGATGGCAAATAAAGATAATCAAAATTTGGAGAATTAATAAAATGAGGATTATGATGTCGGATATCTTTAGGTTCGATATTTTCACCTACCAAATAACCATAAAAAGATTTTAATGGAAAATTTGGTTCACAATAATTCAACAACAGACTTGCGTAATTTTGTATTTGTGTAACATATTTCGAAGGATTTACATCAGGAGCCTTAAACTCAATAATTAAAGCTTTTCCTTCACTTGGGAATAGTAAAATATCGGGTCTAAGATTTTCTCTTTCTTCTCCAAATTCGTGTAAATATTCTAATTCTTTTTCTGTTATTTCTTGTCTAAATACTTTTTCTCCATTTATTTCTACATCACATAATCTAGATTCAGAAATCCCAGAAAAATATATAAACTCTTCATTCAGTAGCCAAAGAGAACTATTATTTGTATCTGTTGAATGTTGCTTGAAGATAAGGTTATGTAATAATTTTTCATCTTTATTTCTGCTACCTTCAGTCTGGCAGTCCAATCGTCGTTTTAGAATCAAATCAAATTGTTTCAAAACAAGTTGTCTGCGAGCAACATATTGAGTTAAAGCCGTTCGATTCTGTTGAGGAATAAATTTTACTAAATCATCAACTTGATTTGACAATTTTTCATCATAATCTGAATCCGATGTATCAAGTTTTTGCAATGCTTCTATCTGTTTCTTAAGCATAGCATCTCTTTTTGCTATTACTTCAACATCATATTTGTAAACTTTTGTTAGAATTGATTTATCATCATCTGCCGAAGTAAACTTAAATGCCTTTATAGCATCAGGATTCAATAAAAACATTTTTTGTAATTCTTGAATATTCTGCACCATCTCATTCTGCTTTGCTTGAATTTCAGGAAATTCGGTAATAATTTTTGCATTTGTCTCATTCTGTATATCTTCAAGAAGAAGAAATGGTTCATCAAAAAAAGATTCTTCTTTCTTTTTGACATCTTCTTCTGATAATAATTCAATTTTTTTCCTCTATCATTTGAAATTATTCGATCAAAATATTTAGCTTTTTAAGATAAACATATATCGTTTTTCATCAATAACGTCTTTATCTGTTAAACAGTCAAGCTTGATATTTGATTCAGCACTTTCTCCCTTGGCAGATAACACCAATTGATTTGTTGTTAACTGATCTGCTTCAATTTTAAATGTTTGTACAGTAATATCTTCCTTCTGAGATATTTGTCTTATTACTCCATCTTTCTTTTCCTTATACGGAATTTGTATATTAAATGACTTATCACTATCAGGAATATCTGACGAAGTAATTGTTGTAGAATCTATAATTATATTGTTTACTTCTTGCTTAATTTCAATTTTTGGCATTGATTCTTTAGAGTTACAAAACAACAACATATAGTTTCTTAAAAAAACTCATTTTTTTCAAACTTTCAACAGTTATGTTTTTCATAAAAAAATGCTGAGTATTTTTCGTTTAATGGTTCTGTAAAAACAATTATACTTCCTGTCTTTTGTTCGGAAGATTTAATTGTTGTCTTATAAAAAAGAATGGCGTTATTTCTTAAGAATTCAGATGAACCAGATAAAGAGAAAGTACGTTCATAAAACTTTTCATTCTCTTTATAAAAACTATCAAATGCTGTGTTTTTAAAATAATGGATATACTGTATTCGTCCTGTACCTTTGTTACTATTTCCTTTAGTATCATCATTTAGTCGTTCAAAACGTTCGTAGTTATTCTGATTAAAACCAACACCATTATCTTCTACAGTAATCTTATTAAATCTATATTTAGGTAGTACCCCTGTCTCTAATTCTTCATTAAACACACTGATGGTAATTGTAATCTTTTTGTTTTTTGCTTCTGGAAGAAAAGATTCCCATGCATTAGTAAATGCTTCAAATAAAGGGCGTAAATGATTAGAGCCTTTCTTTATCTGCTTAATTGCTGCCGCATATAAAATGATATTTTGTCCACTAAAATAAGAATTTTCTTCTCTTCCTGAAATATCTTTAGCCATTTTTACACTCCTTTTTTTTTACTTTACAAACCTAATCTTCCCCGTGAGCAATTGTTGCATCATGGCGGTTTTGAGGTTGCGGTATTTTTCTAGTTTTGTGTTTAAGGTTTCTATTTCTTTGTCCATACTGGAAAGAACATTGGCGATGGCGGTTTGTTCTTCTTCTGTTGGAATTGTAATTTGAATGTCTTCAATATTTTTTGCAGTCAAACTTGGAACTCCACTTGCCTCATTCATAGATAGCCAATCAATAAGACAAAACTTATAAAATAAGTATTTTGGATTTAAAGATTTGAAATCATATGTGTAAAACAAAGTATCTACTGTCCAGATTTTTCCGGAATGATACTGAGGTTTATCTATTGTTCCTTTTCTACCTATGCAAACTGTTTCTCCTTCATAGAGAAAATCATTTACAGAAGTCATATATCCGCCAGTACCATAAACAGGCACATTACCAGATTTCAGATTCTTATAATCTTTTCCATGACCGATTTTCAGCATTTCTCCCAAACTCTTCACTTCCCAATCTTCGGGTATTTCTCCCAGTTCGGTTTGTTTCATTTTAGCTGACAAACGGATTTGTTCAGGACTAACGTCCTTCACTTCTTTTGTGTGAGTACCGTTAGGTACGAATAAATCTGTTTGTTTATCACCAAAACCTGGGAGGCGTTTTTTGCCGGTGAGGAGATTTTGCATTGTGCCCTGTTTGATGTTCTTTTTCTTTTGAATGAGTTTTTCTGTTGTGGAAATAAGTGCATCTACATCGGAAAGGGCTTTTGCGATTCGTTGTTGCTCGGCAAGGGATTTTGGAGCAATAAAAGAAGTAGATTTCAAATTTGCATTATACAATCTTGAAACAATTCCACCTTCTTCTGTTTTCCATTGCATTCGTGAATAGCAATAGAATAAAAAATCATTCGTAACTTTTGTTTCATCATTATCAATCCAAACAATATTTGAATCTTGAAAATAGGAATCCTTGCCATCAAAAACAACAACTCGTCCTATTGTTCCTGCCGCTGAAAGTAATAGAGTTCCTTTTTTGGGGTAGTTATACTGCTCTTTATACTGTTCAAATAATTCACGAGAAATATATGCATCTGGAATTCCACCAAATGTTCCAATCTTGTAAAACGGAATATCCCCTGTGGGTGAAGTCTGTTCTTTTAATATGCGTTTGCACATACAAGGTTCACCGATTTCTCCCAACCTCTTCACTTCCCAATCATCAGGAATCAGTGTGTCTGCGACACCATCAATTTCTGTCTGCTTCATTCGTTTACTCTCCATTCGCCGCCTTTTGCTCCGCCTAGCCGTTCAATCATTTTTGCTTCTTTTAGTTTTTCTATATGCTTTTGAACGGCACTTGGATTTATGCCCAGTTCACCGCAAAGTTCTTTTCTTGAGATTTTTGGATTCTGTTTTATTAATTCTAGAATTTTCAATGTGGTTTCTGACCACTTTTTCTGACCACCCACGCTTATTTTCTGACCACCTTTAATGTCGTCAGACTCCATCGAAGCCTTGTATTCATCTATCTGCTTCTGCAAATTATCCACATGATGATTCATCATAAAATCTATGAAATCCTTTGAATCATCTTTTTCCTGACTTTGCGCAAGGCTCTGGATGTATTCGGCTCGTTTTTCTCTTTTTACGATTGAAGGAATACAGCCGGCTTCATACTGAATCATGTTCATGACAAGACGGCTCATTCTACCATTACCGTCTGCCCACGGATGAATTGAAACAATGCGGTAATGAGCTTCAAAACTGAGTTCGTAGAGTTTGTGAATGTCGTTTTTATCAACAGCCTTTCGTTCAGTATTGAGCCAGTTACAAAATTTCTGCAGTCTGTCAGGAACCTTCTGCCAAGCAAGATAGGATTTCCCGCCTCGTCCCGCACTTACATTCAAAAGCCTCAAGTCCCCCTTTGCAGAAGAAAAGTCTCCGCCAATCGTTTTATAAGTGGAGCCGGTATTTTGCATGACAAGGGCGGCAAGGCTACATAAAAGTTCGATTGAAAAGTCTGCGTGGGATTTTGCATAAATAAAACTCTGCTCATAGGCCTTTTTTAAATCGAGGTTCATCAGCTGTTCCGCCATAGGCTTGTTCGTGCTGATTCCCTCGTCGAACAAAAGCTGATTTTCTATTTCGGTAACAGTTGAGCCTTCTATTGCAGTTGAATGGGTGATAATTGAATACAGATAGAATTTTTCATAATCAAGCTGCTGATTTATTCCAAGAGAAAGATACTCGTTCACTGTTTCAATTAGATTCTGCTTCATCATCTGCTCCTACAACTTAAATCCCATCTGAGCAAGATGAGCGGAAACTTCTTTTTCTTCTTCTGCAAGTTTTGCAGTGAGTTCTGGCAATGTGTTTTCATATCGCTCGTAGAGTTCAACAATTCGTTTGTAAGATGATTTGCAACTGTTACATAAAGGTTCTGGATTCCCTGATCGATTGTTTTGTACCATTTGCGGTTTACAAGAAGGTCTGTTATTTCTGTATCGGTAAAAGAGTCGTAGCGTTTGCGGCAGTTTTCGTCCAGCTTCTTTTTGAGGTCGGCAATTGTTTTCTTTTGTGATTTTATAGAAGCTTCATAAGCCTTGAACTTTTTAAGAATTTCAGGCTCCTGCGAAAGGTCATCATCTTCAGCGTCATCGACGCAGTTTTCTTCTACAAATTCTTCAAACTCGCTTTCTGTCTGACTAAGCTTTTCTTCCGCATCTGTAATTGCTTTCTGCTCGCTTTCAAAAAAAGCGTCAAGAACAATCTGCTTTGGAATAAGGCGGCCTTCCCAGCCGATTACTTTTGGCTCCTTTGGCTTTTTTTCTTTTGAGGAATCTTTCTTTGCTTTTTTGCTTTCTTTTGGCTCTTCCTTTATATCATCAGTTATTTTTGCAAGCTTGTAACCAAGTTCATCCTGAATGACAAGAAGGACATCATCATTCATTGTTTCGTTCCAGTAAGCAAGAAGCACCTGATAAACATCGTATTTATCCAGCAGTTCGAGTTTTGTGAATTTAGAAAGAATTTCTTCTGAAAGCTTCAGGATGATTTCTTTGTTTGAATCTGCTGGCTTTAGATTTGTAAGAATTGGATTTGCAAATGCCTTCCATTCTTCAAAGGCTCTGTTTACCTTTTTGTTGTATTCAAGAAATTCTGCGTTTTCTGTGATTGTTTTGTGAACATCATCTTTTTGAATAAGCAGTTTGTAAAAGCCTTTTCGTCCTGTGTATTCACCAAAGATTTCTTTTTTTAGATTCGGAAAGACATTCCAGAAGTGAGGAATATTGTCTATATCTTCCTGCGGGATTCCACCATAAAGATGAGCCTCGATGCTCTGCAAATCTTCTTTTTCGCTTGAATCGATGTAGCGAGGAATATTCAGATTATAGGCGTTCTTTTCGATGACTTCTGCAAAAGGAACAAAACGGCTGAAGCCTGGAACCTCGGTCATTGAATTAAAGGTTGTTACAATTTTGTAAATATCCTGCTCGCGAAGACGGTTTTTATCTCCGTCTTTTATAAAACCGTGGCTGGCATCAATCATAAAAATGCCGGTACGATTTGCTGTGTTTTCTTTATCCAGAACAATGATGCAGGCTGGGATTCCAGTTCCATAAAAAAGGTTTGCAGGAAGTCCGATTATTCCTTTAATAAGATGACGGTCGATTATGTTCTTGCGGATTGATTCTTCTGCATTTCCGCGGAACAAAACTCCGTGGGGAAGAATTACGGCAGCCTTACCAGTGTTATTTTTCATTGATTTGATGATATGCAAAAGCCATGCGTAGTCTCCGTTTTTCTCTGGAGGAAGCTCGTCATAATCATCAAAGCGGCCATAAGGCTTTAAACCGTCCATCCAGTTTTTCATGCTGAACGGAGGATTTGCTACGATGTAATCGAACTTTCGGAGCTTGGTGTCATCATTATCATCTTTATACCATGGGTCAGAAAAAGTGTTGTCTGAATGAATTTCTCCGGAAGGAATGTTATGGAGGACTACATTCATTTTTGCAAGACCAGCGGTGGAAATATCTTTTTCCTGACCGTAAATTGCAAGCGGGAATGGAGCTTCATTTGCGGCGCGAATCAAGAGTGAACCAGAACCACAAGCCGGGTCATAGATTGTTGCGTTTTTATCTGTACAATTTGATATGTCGATTACTTTTGCAAGAATGCGGCTTACTTCGGCAGGTGTATAGAACTGTCCCTTGCTCTTTCCGCTGGCGGTGGCAAAGTTTCGCATAAGATATTCGTAGGCGTCGCCGATAAGATCATCATCTTCCGCCTTGTTGTTTTTAAAATCAAGTTCCGGTTTTTGAAAAATGGCAATAAGGCCTGTAAGCTTGTCCACCATTTCATCGCCCTTGCCGATTTTTGATTCATCGTTAAAGTGAGCGTTATTTATGATTCCTGTAAGATTGTTTGCTTCCGCAAGCTTTGCAATCAATTTGTCGATTTCTTCGCCTATGTTTTTGTTTCCTTTTAATGCGACAAGATTTTCAAAACTTGCTCCATCTGGAATCGCTATTGCGCCATAAGGGTCATCTTTATATTTGTCTGAAACGTATTTTATAAACAGAAGAGTCAGAATGTAGTCTTTATATTGAGAGGCATCCATACCGCCGCGAAGCTTGTCGCAGCTTGCCCAAAGTGAACTGTAGAGTTGTGATTTTTTAACTGCCATTTATTTCTCCAAAAGAATTATCTGATTATTTATTAACTTCATTTATCACGCAAATATCCCCAATATCGCAATCAAGGGCCCTGCAAATTTTAGCAAGACTGTTCATGGAAACATATTCGCCTTTATTCAGTTTGGCCAGAATATTTGTTGAAATTCCAGCTAGAGGGATTAAGTCCGTTTTGTTTTTAATTCCTTTTTCGATGAGCCGGATCCATAGTTTTTTATAGTCTACCTGCATGGACAATCATTATACCATATTTTTTTGGGATTTTTGTTAAAATAAATCACGATAAGTCAAAGTTTCTTAACTTTGATACTAAAAAAACTAATCATACAATTAAATCATCAAAAAAAATCTTTGGAAAAATAATTATGACAATCTACATGACAAGCGACTTGCACGTTGATCACTGGTTTAAAACAAACCAGCGAAACGAGGATGTCAAGGCTTTAAGCGAAGCGTGCCTTGACGCCTCGTACCATTACATAAATCATCGCGTAAGTCTGGAAAACTACATAAACAATGCACTCAAACCAGCGGATGTCCTTTGCGTGGCAGGTGACACCTGTGATGATCCGCATCTCTTTGTGGAATTTTACAAGGCAGTTTCACCCCGCTATAAAAAGATTTTTGTAGTCTTTGGAAATCATGATTTGACGGTTCATAATGAATCATACTTCCGAAACAATCCCTTTACCGAAACGCAGGCAAAACTGGACTTTCTGAAAGCAGAAGTTTCAAAACTTGGAAATGTTTCGATTCTTGATGGAACAGTCGAAGAGTTTGAAGGCGTGAAGTTTGGCGGAACGATGGCATTCAATGATTTCTGCTGGGCTTATAAAGTTGAGCCTGAGCCGGAAGGAAATATGGCAAAGTTTCTTTGTTACTGGAAACGCTGGTTTGATTACCGCAACTGGGAATATATGGGAAATGTTCATAAGGATATTCTTACTTCTCAAATGAAAAAACTGGATCACGTGGTTTCGCAAAAGCCGGATATCATATTGACCCACTATATTCCTCTTTTCTTTGGCGTTGAAAAAATCTATGAAGATGATGTTTATACAACCTTCTTTTATTTTAATGGCCAGAAATACCTGGACCAGCTGAAGGATAAAAGCATCTGGCTTGCAGGTCATACTCATTCTGTACGCACAAAAGAGCTGGTTCAGGGGGATGGAAGAATAATCCATCTGAAGCTGAATCCAGTTGGTTATCCAGATGAAGATTCTGGAAATGCAGAAAGGATGGATGAGTTTTTGATTAAGCAATAATGAAGGTTATAGAGAACAATGAATAAAATGACTACAATAGAAACAATGAACCATGCAAAGCTACACGAATCCATAATCAATAATTCTCAGATGACTTTTGCCCGCAGCGGTGGTAACGGCGGCCAGAACGTAAACAAGGTGAACACAAAGGTTCATCTTGTTATTCCCGTTACTTCTCTGGGTGGACTTACTGATGCAGAACTTATTCGTCTTCGTTCAAAGCTAGCCGCTATCATCAATAAGGAAGACTGTCTTTTCCTCGATGTTGATGATGCGCTAGCCGCGAGAGCGGCGTGTTAAATAATTTCCTCTCATGCAAACGGAGCGAAGCGACGTATGAGCGCTACCAGGAGCGTAATCGAGAAATTGCACTTTCCCGCCTTGAAAACAGGATTGTGCAGGCCTTGGTTATTCCTAAAAAAAGAATCAAAACAAAGCCGACTAAGGCCAGCAAAGAGCGCAAATTAAAATTGAAAAAAATCAGAAGCGAGATAAAGAAGAACCGGGGGAAGATTATATAAAATAACGAGATAAATTATTCTGTTTCAAAATATTCATTGATAGCTTTTGACAATTCAATTTTTGTTTCAGCTCTAATTTGTTTGTGTTGTACATTTCGTTCCCATTTGCGGTAGCGGCTTGTTTTCCAGCCTTCATAATGCCAGAGTTCACATTCTCTTTTGTAATTAAGCCAGTTATCAAGTTTTTTCTTTTCAGATAAAGCTTGGCCATCAGGAATATAAAGACGATTCCAGAAGAGTTTTTCTTCATATTCACGGACATAAGTTCTTGGGATATCAGGATGATAGATGTAAACAGGATTACCGTGTTTGTCATATTCCTTAAATCCCTGAACAAAATATTTTTTTGCAGATTCACTAAGTTTTACAAAATCTTTTTCACAAATATCCAGAAGTTTGAGATGTCCTTTCTTAAAGACTTTGTTCTGGAAATATTCGCTTTCAAATTCATCCTTTTCATAGCAATCCCAATAAAACAGATTATTTCTAAATTCGCATCGATAACTTTTTAAACTGCATAACCTGAATGGCTTATCAGAAAAACGAAACCATGAAGTAGATGCGGCAACAGCTTCTGCAAGACCATCATCTCGATTTTCAATGAATCTACAGGAATAAGCTTGATTTTGTATCCAATAAGCATTCTGGGAATTTCAATATAATTATCTTCATCATCTTTACGATTGGCTAATTCATTTCTTTTTTTATCGATAGCAAGCAGATGTTTATAATAGGCCAGCTGTTCTTTACTTTTTGTAGGACGCATATATAAAGGGTAGCATTGATTCGGATAGAAATCTGTAAACTTGTAGTTTAAAAATATTGCAATAGAAGTCCCGTTTTGTAGTGCAAAAAATAAACATTTGCGATATAAAAATAACATGACAGAACAAACAATAAACAGAATCAGAAAATTTACCGCAGACCGCGACTGGGATCAGTTCCACACACCAACAAATCTTGCAAAATCAATTTCGATTGAGGCAAATGAGCTTTTAGAATGCTTTCAGTGGTCAGATAAGGATTATGATTTGCAACATGTAAAGATTATTAATAGCAAATGCGTTAAACAAAAAGCCGAAAGGGTTTTTGTAGCATTTACTTATCCACTCGCTGATGTTATGGTGTACTGCCGTAATCTGCTGGATAAACTAGACCTTGATGAAGATGAAATCATCAATATGAAAATGACAATGAATTAAGCAAAATATCCGGTAGAAAAAGCGAAAGGAAGCAATAAAAAATACACAGAATTGTGATATAATTGACTTGTTCAATGACTTCGTTATTGAACAAGTCGTCGAGTTTAAAACAGCACAAATAGTGCTATTTTAAACATCGCATTTTAAAGTAACCAGTTTTGAAACTGAAGCTTAAAAACTGGTTTATATAAACATCTGGGCTGTAGCTCACCTGGCTAGAGCGCTACAATTTGTTGATGGATAATTAATAAAAAAAATAGTCCACTAGACTGTTTTTTTATTAATTTACAATTATATAAGGATTCAAGTCCGATCAGCTCCATTATGGGAAAAATCAAAATTATCAAAGGTGACATTACAAGACTGTGCTGCGATGCAATTGTAAATGCTGCAAATTCCAGTCTTCTTGGTGGCGGCGGTGTTGATGGTGCAATCCACCACGCAGCAGGTCCTGAACTTCTTGCAGAATGTCGTACTCTTCACGGCTGCAAAACAGGAGAAGCTAAAATCACAAAAGGATATAAACTACCAGCACGATTTGTAATCCACACTGTTGGTCCGATTTATTATGAACATAGTCCTGCAGAGTCTGAGACACTTTTGACTTCCTGCTATGAAAATTCTTTGAAGCTTGCAAAAGAAAAAGGCCTTAAGACAATTGCTTTTCCTCTGATTTCTGCCGGCGTGTATGGGTATCCGCAGAGAGATGCTATTAGGGTGGCAATTGAGACGATGAAACTGCATCAGGATGATTTTGATGAGATTACGCTGGTGCTGTTTGGGGAGCGGGAGTTTGGATTTGCGGGGGAGATGCTTCCAGAGTTTATTCTTCCACTAGTTTAATATTGAAGTTTTTTTTCCGTAGTCTGAAGTTGTTTCTGCAACTTTTAGATTACCATAATCATCATTTATAGAATATGAAACTGTATCTTCATAATCTGCAACATTATCGGTCCAAAGTTCGCACTGACTGATTACAGTTTTCAAAGCATCTTCCTGTCCTTCTGACGGATATTTATATTTCTTTAGAAGCTTCTTAACAATCATTCGCATTTTGGCACGAGCTGATTCTTTTTTCTGCCAGTCGATGGTTTTGTTTTTACGGAGAGTTTCGGTGAGTTCTTTTGTGAGTCAACCAAGTCTTCGTTGGAATAGAAATCTTTTACTGCTTCTGGTTTTGTGAGCGCATCATAGCAGGCGAGTTCTTCGTCAGTAAGACCGAGTTTGTTTCCTTCCTCGCTGGCGTGGAGCATTTCTTTTGCAAGTTTCAAGAGTTCCTGAATTACTTCTTCGTTTGTAAGCATTCCGTTCAGGTAGCGGTTTAAGGTTTGCTGAATGAATTCGCTGAAGGCTTCTGATTTTACGAGGTTTGTGCGCTTGTAAACTTTTACCTGCTCATCGATGAGTTTCTTAAGCATTTCTACAGCGAGGTTCTTTTCTTTCATCTTTGAAATATTTTCGAGGAAGGTCGGGTCAAAGAGATTTACTTTTTCCCCAACATCAGAGAAAAGATTTATAACTCCATCTGATTTTACTGACTGTTTGAGAAGTTCATTTATGCGGTCATTGATTTCTTTGAGGGAAAATTTCTTGCCAGATGGATTATATAAAATACGCATTACAAGAACGCGGACAGATTCAAAGAAGGCAGCTTCAAGGCGCATATGCTCTTTTACCATGGATGAACAAATTATATATTGACATTCTCTTGTCTCTATATTATTTTGTCTTAAGTGGCACTTAAACCAACACAGTGTTTTAAAATGATTATAGATGAATTGTTTTCTGTGCTGAGAAACTTTTCACATTATCTTCGTTTTAATGAATCTGTATTGATGGACAGTGTTGTTATATTTTCTCGCATATAAGAACACTTTTCAGTGCCTCCATATTTATTTTTGGAGGTCTTTATGACAACTGATGATGTTAACTACATCTTAGAAAATCAAAAAACAATTGAAGAAAAAATTTCATATCAATTCCGCTATCACACAAAACTTCTTGTGCAGGCTTTTACTCGGAAGTCATTTTCACAAGAACATGACGGCTATGAAGATAATGAAATCCTTGAACTGTATGGTGACCAACTTGTAAATACCGTAATGACAAAATGGCTCTATGATTCGTACAGTACCGTTCCACAAACTAACACGGACAATTTCTTTTATTCAAAGAAAAATGAAGCAGAACTGTCAAAAATCCGTGCGAGCTATGTGAACAAGTCTGCATTGGCACATTGTATAGATATGCTTGATTTGGACGATTATCTTCTGCTTGGAAATAGCGATGAGAAAAACGAAGTCTGGCGCAATGAGAAAGTTCGCTGTGATTTATTTGAGGCAATTATCGGAGCTATTGCCGCTGATTCAAATTGGGATTTCAAACAAATTGAAAAATCATGCAAGGCAATGTGGGGAATGTTGGATTTCAATGAAAATTATGTAACTACGCTCTATGATGTTTGCGATGATTTAGAAATTGCCGAACCAAAATTTTCTGTTTATCAGAATTATTATGGGAATAACCAGCCTTTCAGATGTACACTTTCACTATATTTACAGAATTCTTGGAATTCAAAACCGATAGAGGGAAATGGAAATTCTGAAATCTCAGCAAAGATGGATGCGGCAAAAAAAGCATTGAATTTTCTGCACAAGTATCAGATTGAACAAATTGCTGGAAGGGCAACTCCGGAGACAGCCGTTCAAACACTCAACACTTTGTATCTGAAGAAATTCATCTCAAAGCCCGAATTGAATTGTTCCGTTTCACCTGATGACGATGGAAATCAAGTTTGGCGATGCGAATGCTTTATCAAAGAATACGAAGATTGGGATGGTTACAACCAAGCAGGAATCGGAGAAGAATACACAAAATCTGCCGCAAAACAATCTGCTGCTTATGATATGATTTGTTTTATGCTTGGTAAAGAAAATGATAAAAGCTTAGATAATGAAGACTATTATGAATTGGACGATGATTAAAAAGCGCTAGGGATAGTAGCGCCTGCCGACGGCAGCTTGCTGCCGGCACGCCCAAATTATTTATATCTTAAACCCAATCCCTTCCAGATTTTTCTTTATCTCTTCTTCGAGCTCGTGGCTCTTTGCGAACATTCCGCCAAGTTCGGTGGTCAGGCGGGTCATTTTATCGGCGAAGGGTTCGTCTCTTCGGCTTTTTCTTCTATGCCAACGTAGCGGCCGGGGGTGAGGATGTAATCCTGGGCGGCGATTTGGTTTGTAGTGGCAACTGCGCAGAAGCCTTTTACATCTTCGAGGATGCCCTTCTGGAAGGCGGTGAAGGTGTCGGCAAGGCGGGCGATATCTTCTTCGGAAAAGTCGCGGTGCTTGCGGTCTACCATGTGGCCCATGTTGCGGGCATCTATGAAGAGGGTTTTGCCGGTCTGCTTTTTGCCACGGGTGATGAACCAGAGGGTCACCGGAATTGTTACGCTGTAGAAAAGCTGGGTTGGCATGGCGACAATTCCTTCTATTAAATCTGCTTCGATTATTTTACGGCGGATTTCTCCTTCGCCACTAGTCTGGGTGGAAAGGGTGCCATTTGCAAGAACAAGGCCGATTTTTCCGTTTGGAGCCAGGTGGTAAATCATGTGTTCTATCCAGGCGTAGTTTGCGTTGCCTGCGGGTGGAAGTCCGTATGCCCAGCGCGGGTCGTTCTGCAATTTATCCTGCCCCCAGTTGCTTAAGTTGAAGGGCGGATTTGCCATGATGAAGTCGAATTTCTGTGTTGAATGAAGGTCGTTGAAAAAGGTATCTTCCGGGTGGTCGCCAAAGTTTGCGTCGATTCCGCGGATAGCCATGTTCATTTTGGCCATTTTCCAGGTGTCGGCATTGGCTTCCTGTCCAAAGACCGAGATGTTACTTCTGTTTCCTGCGTGCTCCTAAATGAACTTTACGGACTGAACGAACATTCCGTCTGAACCGCAGCATGGGTCATAAACGCGTTTTCCTTCTGAAGGCTTTAAGATATTTACGATTGTTTTTACTACGCTGGCCGGCGTGTAGAACTCGCCGCCCTTTACTCCTTCGTAGGATGCAAACTGTGCGATGCAGTATTCGTAGGTGCGCCCAGCAGGTCTTTACTTGCTTCGGTGTCGCTCATGTCCATGTTGGTGAATACGTCTACTACGTTACCAAGGACGCGTTTGTCCAGTTCGGGGTTTGCGTAGTTTTTTGGAAGGACGCCTTTGAGGCTTTTGTTGTCGGTTTCTATGGCTATCATGGCTTTGTCTAAGATTGTGCCGATTTCCGGTGTGTGGGCTGCCTTTGCAATTTCACTCCAACGTGCCTCTGGCGGAACAAAGAAAATGTTGTCTGCTTCGTATGCATCTGGATCGTCTTCAAAACCATCGCCTTCTTCTAAAGTTCCTTGTATTTCTTTTCAAATGCGGTAGAGATGTATTTTAAGAAGATAAGTCCTGTAAAGATTTTGCGATAATCTGCAGCAGGGATATGTCCCCAAAGTTCACAGGCTGCATCCCAAATCTGCTGTTCAAATCCGATTGTTGCGGAAGAAGATTTAGATTTCTGGGATTTTGATTTTGCCATGATGATGTCCTTTTTTTCTCTCTTATCTAACTTCCCAATACCCCGTCTTATTTGAACCAATACGATGAATCTTTCCCTGTTTTTCAAGTTCGCTGTAAGTGCGAGTGATTGTTGCTCTTGAAAGGCCAGTAGCTTTAGAAACTTCTTCCTTTGTCTGTTTTGGATTTTGTTTTAACGCTGCATAAACCAGATCTGCATTCGAAAGTTTTTCTTTTGCACTTGGAGTATCTGTTTTATACGATGAAAGAATTGATTTTGTTTCTTCAATTCTTTCTCGTAGTTTTTTTACCAGAGCGGCTTTTTTTTCTTCTGTAAGTCGTTTAAGAGGTTTTAGGAAATCAGTATACCACTTGTCGATTCCATCAAGATTTTCAAGATTGATAGAGGACACAATTTTAGAAACAGGAAGACTGCTTATCTGCTCTGACTGGGTTTCGTAAAAAGGTTTTGCACCAATCTGACCTGAAGATATCATATTCATTTCAAAATCAAGATGATTTAAAAACATGGACTTTCCTGTGTCGTATACTGGAGCGATGCCTTTCCACTGAAGTGTATTTGAATCTCTGATAAAGCTGATATTATAAGAATGGCGGTCAATGTTAGCCATTATATAATCTACAAGAATGATTTTTAATAAATCCGCCTCCGCATTGGGAATCTTCATTTCATTGCAGCGTTTTATAAGCTCTTCATAGTCGTAGAATTTTCCATCAATCAAATGCAAATCCTGATAAACTGCATTCATTGGAACCAGTTCAGTTGATTCATCAATCATATCTGGACAATAGCAAAAATATTTATCATCACGAATTGTAAGATAATAAGGTACATAAGCAATATTGAGACGTTTGCAAATTTCAGAGGCAAGGACTTCATTTAAAGGTTCCTGCTGCTCGGTTCCGGTTCCAGCTTTTTCCAGATAATTGATTCCATCTTTTTTGAACCAGCGTTTGGAAAGTTCTCCGTTTGTTACATTATCAGGGGAGTATGAACTTGAATTTCTATTCAGGCTTTTTGAATTACTTGTAAGGCGTAATCCGAGTGCAGGATCATAATCATTAGTAAAAAAATTAATATCTTCCCAGAAAAGTTTGTCTTTAAGCTCAACAGGACAAATCCAGTACTGATCCGAAAGGCTCAGAAACCAGCTCTTTTTGGCAAGTTCATAATTTGAAGGTATTTCAAGTTCTTCCAGTGCTTCCTTAAAATGAGGCCGGGTAGAAGGAATGAGGCGGTTATCCAGAAACTGCTCCATTTTTTCATTCAGCGCATAAAGATTATCTGCAGAAGGTTTTCCATTGAGAAACAGAGCAACCGGCAAATGTTCCTTATTATAAACCTGCAGAACTTCAATGTAGCCCTTGTTTTCTGAATATCTTAGAATCGGGATATTTTTTTTATTAAGTATGTATTCCATATTTCGCCTCTTATATTTGACATGTAAACATGTCGTTGAGTTCAAACCCGCTTAAATATCGCGGTTTTGAACATCACCTTTTAGTGTAACCCGTTCAGAATCTGAAGTTTCAGAACGGGTTTTCTTATTTATCGGCTCAAACTTATAAAAATGATAAGATATATCGGCTCAAAAATCAAGTTTATCGGCTCATATAAATAAGGAGAAGTGATTTTATCGGCTCAATAATGCAGTTTTAACTCGGTTTGTCGAGTTAGAATTATTTTTAATTCGAATTACCGAGTTAAAACCAAGTTAGAAAATTATTCAAGTAAACATACACACGAACATATACCAGAAGACATTTTGAATAATAAATAAGGCTTAGCCATAGAACCTCACTTTGCAACAAAAACTTTGGTTTAAAACCTCAGTTTAAATTAGATGTAATTTCTACGCTAAGCCCTACTTTATTGGCTTCACTTAATTCCAGTTAAAAACAAAAAACCACTCATTTCTGAGTGGTCTGTCATAGCGGGGGCAGGACTCGAACCTGCGGCCTCCGGGTTATGAGCCCGACGAGCTGCCAGCTGCTCTACCCCGCGTCGTATGTTTGAATATGATATATTTTTTATGCGTATTTTGTCAAGTAAATTTCTTTAAAATATCAAAATTTCTTGTTTTTTTTTACAGGTCATCGTTCAGCTCTGGAGTAACGTCCACATCCTCCGGGATTTTGTTTTTTTGCCTGGAGGTTTTCCTTTCCGTCTTAACCTTTGTTTTGGTCGTAGTCTTTGACTTTAATTTCGCAGGAGTTTCAGGACTTTCTGTAACAACTGTTCTGTCAGAATTATCCGCTGTCTGCTTTGCCGAAGACACAGCCTGTCTTTTCTTTCTGCCGGAAGATTTTCTTTTTGCAGCGGAGCAGGATTTCATATCCTGATATTTCACGCGGCATTCAACAACCGCAAAAAGAATCGCCGCAACGGAAAACCAATGAATCCACAGGTCAAAATATACAAAAAAATCAAAAAGTCCGTGGCAGACAACTGCATAGACAAAAATCATCGGATTATTATGCTTGTGGCGGAGTCCCCATACAAAAAGACCGCAAAGACCTGCGCAAAAAACATGAATCAAATCCGAACTGAACATTCTTGCAAAAATCAGGCCGTATAAAAGTTCTGCTCCAGACATTCTCGCATTGGAAAGATGATGAAGAAAATAAATCATCGACTCAAATGAGCCAAGGCAAAGTCCGCAAAGGAGCGAGGCGGAAAAAAAATCCCTCAGGCTCAATTTTTTATGCGGAATAAGCGCAATCATGACAAGTTTTATCAATTCTTCAACAAGACCGTTGTAAACAAAAAAATTGCAGAAAATTCCGGCTAAACCATTTTTTGCGGAAAAAATCTGTTCTGGAACAAAACACCCCAGATAAAACTGAAGGAATGTGCCCGGCAAAACTGAAAGAAGTCCAAAAAGGCAGGCAAAAAGCTCCGTTGAAAATTTCATTCTGAACAAAAACCTGAATGCAAAAAAACAGATAAATAGCGGCAAAAAATTCAAAATCAACGCAAAATAAATATTCATACAATTAAGAATAAAACATAAGGTAGACTTTTTCAACAAAACTGATATAGTAAAAATATGCAAAAAAACAGAACGATTATTTTAATGGGAATAAAACATTCCGGAAAATCAACACAGGGACGACTGCTCGCCGGACATTTCGGCTGTCCTTTTATAGACATTGATGATGAAATTTTAAAGATTTTTGGAAAATCCCCGCGGGAAATATACACAGAAAAAGGACCGGCAGGTTTTATGCATGCCGAAGAAGAAGCCTGCAGAAAAATAGAATCTGTCTGCAAAAACCGGCTTGCGGTAATCTCGACCGGCGGAGGAATTTGCGACAATGCGCCTGCGCTGAACATCTTGCGTCCGCTCGGAATTTTTGTATACCTTGATATAGATGAAAAATCCGCCTGCGACAGGATATTAAAAAAAGCCGAAAAGCTTTCTGACGGCACGTGGAAAAACCTGCCTGCTTACATCGCAAGACAAAACCCGGAGGAAGAAACTGAAATCCGTAAAATTTTCCACGCTTTTTATGAGGAACGCTCAAAAACCTACAGAGATATTGCGGATATAATCGTTCCAACCTCAGAAGAATCAAAAGAAGAAAACACAAAAAAAATCCTTCTTGCGCTGGAATCCTAAAGCAAGAAGGCAAAAACTTGGCTTAAAATATTGCGGCGGAGGGCTTTTTAGACGAACAGCTTTTTTACAGGCTCATCCAAAAATCCTGAACGCCGCCGCATTTTTTTTCAGAAAAAACTTAATTTCCGCAGCCACAATCTCCGCAACCGCCGGAACAGTCTCCACCGCCGCAACCGCCGCAATTTCCTCCGCAGCCACCACAACCGGAAAGACCGGCAAGCTCTTCTTCCGTAGCCTCGCGGACATCTTTTATGTCAATGTCAAAAGTAAGGCGTTTGCCTGCAAGCTCGTGATTTGCATCAACAGTTACAGTATCATCAGAAATTTTTATCACCCGGACAAGGCAAACCTGACCGTCCGCAGTACTCGCCTGGAATTTCATTCCTATTTCAAGAGGAGCGCCTTCCTCAAACTGATTTTTGGAACTTCAACAACCATTTTATCGTTGTATGCGCCATAAGCTTCTTCCGGCTCAACAACAGCCTTGAACTTTAATCCCGCATCTTTTCCTTCAAGCATCGCTTCAAGACCTGGAATCAGCTGACCGTTTCCGTGGATATACTGAAGGGCTGAATCGCCTGAAGAATCAAGCTGATTTCCCTCATCATCATAAAGTGTGTATGCAATAGAAACCATTGCGTCTTTTTTAATTTTCATTTTTCCGCCTTTTTTCGTTTTTACTAAAAGCCTTCGCCAAAGCCATTTCCGCAAGATCAGGATTAGCATTGTCCTGAACAACTTCGGTAATTTCCGGCACTGCATCAACTATATAGCGCTCAACGCCCATTTTTAAAGTCATTGTAGCCATCGGACAACTTCCGCACGCTCCATGCAGGTTTAAATGCACGCGGTTCTGATCGTCAATACATACAAATTCCATATCTCCGCCATCAGCCTGAAGCTGCGGCCGGAACATATCAATCGCTTCCTTTACGCGGTCAACAATATCTAAATCAGCCATAAATTTTCCTTTTCTTAAATATACGAATTTCTAATGCTAAAGGCGAGTTTTTTCAACCTCATCATGGACTTCCTGAAGGATTTTCATAATTCCGTCAATCGTCTTCTGCTTAGGATCAGGCTCGTCCTCCGGAAGAGCATTAAGCACAGAGTTACGGTACTCCTTGCAGTTCATCATCGGATGCGCAGTAAGAAGAACCTTGTCTTTTTCAACAAGATCCGCAAGCATATCTTCTGAGTTTTCAGGATTAATCCTAAGGCAATTACCATTTATTGCAACAGGAAGAACCACATCAAAAAGACGCAGATAACTGTCAATCTCGCGAAGCCCTTTCTTTGTCTCCGGATGTCCCGGACGATAGCGCGTTCCCGAAGGAAACACAAGAACTATCTGGCCGCGCTTTTTACAGTCGTCCATCGCGCGCATCGCGGCAAGATTTATTGTCCTGGCTTTTTTTTCTTCAGCTTTTTTTTCTTCTTCCGTCTCGTTTGAATTTTCAACTTTATCAAGCGAGCGCGTAGGATAAATTACAACACGTGTAAAACCTTCCGTCCACACGCGGACAGCAGGACTCGCCTCATTCAGCTTCATTCCGGCAACAGCGACAATCCTTTCAGAAAAATCCTTTGACCAGTCTTCGCCATGTTCCTTCAAAAGATAGATTATCGCCGGCAAATCAAGATTTGTGTAATGCTCCATAAGGATAAGTCCACGCTTTCCATCTTTTGCCACAGCATCGTAAAAAGCCCTGAAATTTTCTATATTTCCAAGACCCGAGCCAGGAAGAAAATTTTCCTTAAGAATCATTTCCATATACTTTGTCAGATCTTTGTTAGCTTCCTGATAAACATTCGTGCTGTCAATTTTTGCAGGCGCCTTTGAATATTGCATCATCTCCGCGAAATATTTTCCATAAACTGCCTTCAATGTCTGGTCCATATATGCTCCCTATAATTTCTTTTAGACGTTCTATTATTCTACCCTTGCAATATTTTACTGTCAATTAATCATTTTTTTTTGTAAAATAAAACCATGAAAATTGAACACCTGATATTTGATTTGGACAACACGCTTTACACAGCGAACAGCGAGATGGATTTTGGAATCACACAAAGGATGATGGAATGTGTAATGGATTTTTTTAACTGTTCATTTGAAGAGGCGGCGAAAATCAGAAAAAAGAAGGTAAGGAATTTTTCAACCACACTTGAATGGCTCCGCAGCGAAGGTCTTTCAGATGTGGAAGGATTCTTCAGGCACGTTCATCCGGAAAACGAAGCGGACGAACTGAAAGAAGACCCTGGCCTGCGCCCATTTTTGCAGTCAATTGAAATTCCAAAAATCATCTGCACAAACGCTCCGCGCGAACATGCCGAACGCGTCTTAAAAAAACTGAATGTAATCGATTTGTTTTCAGAAATCTGCGACATAAGGGATTTTAACCTTCAGGGAAAGCCCTACCCGTCCGCATTTAAAATTGCCCTGAAAAAAGCAGGCGGAACAATTGAAAACTCAATTTTTATCGATGATATGCTGAAATACACAGACGGATGGGAATCTCTTGGAGGAACTGCAGTTCTTGTAGGAAATAAAAACGGCCATCACCTGAACCCTGAGGCCGCGGCAAAAAACAAAGAGAGGCCTCTGCACCCGGGAAGAACACTAAAGATTGAATCAATCTATAAATTGCCGGATATACTGAGCTTGCTCAGCGTGTAGCGGTCCGTTCCTTTAAGCGGACAATTATTTTTTCCGCTTAAAAAACGATATTATCATGTTCCACAGATTCTTAAAAAAAAGCGCGATTTTTTGCCAGCCGCCGGGATTCCTAAGCTTTTCAAGCCTTCTGTAGCCATCAAGAAGCTCCTCGCTGGTAAATTCCTTGCGCTGATTATTTTCTTCAAGCTCCATCTCAAGCTCTTCAACCTCAGAAAGATTGTTCTGCACAACAGCATTAATATTCGTCCAGCCAAGCTGTTTTGCCGCCTGAAGCCTGCGTTCACCGGCAATAAGCTCGTACTTGCCGTTGATTGTAATAGGATTCAAAAGTCCGTATGTCCTTAGGCTGTTTTTTAACGCCTCAAGGTCGCCCAAATCACGGCGGACACGTTTTTTTATCTTAATATCATTGATATTTACAAGCATTAACTCTATTCCATAAGATAGTTATAATCAGGCATAACTTCCGGCTCATTATTTTCTTTTGCAGGTTTGTCCTTGCCATTCTGCTTTAAATTTACTGCGTCCCCATTAAGGAAGTCAAGATTTAACTGCAGCGGCGAAACGTCAAAATCAACAGTCCTGCGCTGACCAGACTGATACATTTCATTTTTAAGACGCTCAATGCTTATCGCAGAAGCCCTTGCCGCCCGGCCGCCATGAACAGGACAAATTTCTGTAGGCTGAGTTCCTGCTAAGAACCACAAGGTCTTTGTATGATGTCCACATTCCGCCGTAGGAATTTTTCCGCTTACAGAACACACAGTAGCCTGGAATACGCCATCAACAGGTTTTGTAAAATCTTTCGCAGGAAGTCCGCGGTGGATTTCGCGCATGTAATCGCCCCATGCAAAACCAGCAAGGGTCGCGCCCGTTATCTTTAGACCCAGCGACTGTCCCGGCTTGTCAAAACCGAACCAGAACGCAGAAGTATTGTACGGCGTAAAACCAACCGTCCAGGCATCCGCCCAGTTCTGCGTAGTTCCAGTTTTTCCGCCTGTCGAAATTGAATAGCGCTTGCCTTTTTCGTCCTTAAAATCAAATTTCCAGCCCTGTACGCTCAGAGTTCCAGGACCGATTACAGTTTCCTGAAGCATTTTTCCATAACAAACGCAGTCTGCGGAGAAAGAATCTGATAGGCATCTCCCTTCGCCTGCTGCGCCGCGCGGATTTCCCTTTCCGGATTAAGAATGACGTTTCCATTCCTGTCTTCAACAGTACGTATTGCCATAGGCGTTACTTCTTTTCCGCCTGAAGCAATCACAGAGAATGCACGGGCCATTTCAACAGGTCTTACAGAACAAACGCCAAGTCCTATCGGGTAGCCAGGAACAAATGCGCGCGCAGGAAGCTCCTCCTTGGAAATGCCAAGAAGTGAAACCGCACGGTTAATTGCGGCATCAAACCCGATTCCATCCAGAACTTTCAGCGACGGAACATTCATAGAGCGGCACAAGGCGTACCATACAAGGACATCGCCTTCCCATTCACCCTTGAAATTCTGAGGGATGTACGGCTTGCCATCCGCTGTATGGAAAACAACCGGCGTATCTGAGATAGGAGAGGCCGGAGTAAATTTCTTTGAATCAATAGCTTCTGTATAATACAAAGGCTTAAACGTAGAACCCGGCTGGAGCCGCGCCTGAACCGCACGGATAAACTGATTTTCCTGGTCGAACTTTGAGCCGCCCACAAGGGCTGTTATATAGCCTGTAGTATTTTCCAGCGAAATCATCGTTCCTTCAATTGTAGTTTTTTCACTTTCCTTTTTTGCAGTTGCATTTACGCGGTTTATTACGCCAACTTTCAAAGTGTCAATTCCGGTCATCATCGAGACAACATCAAGAACCGGATTTATCTTATTCATATAAGCCGCATTGGCTATCACTTCCGAACGCTGCTCGCTCACCTTGATTGCAGGAAGGTTGAACACAAGCGAGATAAGCTCCGTGACCGGAACATAAGTATTGAATGCAACACCACTTCTCGCGCTGTGCTCCTGCTGATACCGGCGGTTTGCCTCTGCGATATATCTGTCCATAACCTTCTGGGCAGCCGCCTGATGCTTTAAATTCAATGTGGTATTTACCGTAAAGCCGCTTGTATAAATATTCTGAGAGCCATAGATAAGGTTTCCCAATTCGCGGCGGACATACTCGCTGAACCACGGCGCCTTGTCGTTGCGCATCATATACGCTGAAGAACTTGTTCTTGTGTAATCAAAATTGCTCCAGAACACATCAAAAGATTCCTTCGCCTCATCTTCGCTGATGTAATTCAGTTTAACCATGCTGGTAAGAACATCCCTTTGGCGATCCATCGCACGGTTCGGATGGTCAAACGGATTATAGAACGCAGGGTTTGAAAGCTGAATAACAAGAATCGCCGCTTCCGCCGGAGTGATTTCTTCCGCGGAATGACCGAAATAATATTTAGAAGCGGCATTTACGCCGTAAGTTCCGCCTCCAAAATAGATTTTATTAAGATATAACTCAAGAATTTCATTTTTTGAATAGCGGCGCTCCATCTGGATTGCCCACCAGAGCTCTTTTATTTTTCTCATTATGGACATTTCAGCGCGGTCGCAATAAAGAGTTCCGGCAATCTGCTGCGTCAATGTTGAACCGCCGCCAAGAGAACGCCCCGTAAGCTTTCCTGCGACGGCGCGCAGAATTGCCTTAAAGCTGAAACCATTATGCTTGTAGAAAATTCTATCCTCGCGGGTAAGAAGCGCGTCTATCATGTGCGGCGGAAGCTTATTCAGACTGATAATCTCGCGTTTTTCATCAGAAGAAAATTCAGTGATCAGCTCGCCATTTATATCCAGCAATTTCGTAGGAAGCGCGGTATCGAACGAAGAAATATATTCAGAGTTCTTAATGTTCTTAGTTTCTGCAAGACCGTAACCTAAAAGACAGCCTATAAAAATCGAAGCGAAAAATAAAGCGCCCACCCAAAAATAAGTGGACTTACGGATTTTTATCATTCTTATATTGTAAGAAAATAGATTTATTTCGTCAATTCAACGGATTGAATTCAACTGACATTAAAGTCAAAAACAAACGCATTGTTATAAACAGCCCAACTTCCGGGCTTTATAAATAGGGCATAAAAACTGAAATTCCCAAAAAAAAAGGCTCGGCAAAGAACCGAGCCATGCCCATCAGGCAACCGGGGAACATGGGTGGGAGGGGAAAAATGTCCCCGGTAATTATATTATCGCCCTGAACTGCAAATTTCTTGAACATTTTTTTCAAAAAAAATGGACAAACTACAATTCAAGACCGGCCATGCGCGCTCCGCACGGACAAAAGGCGGTTACTCTTCTGAAATCTCAAGGTCAACGGCAAGGTTCACAAAATAAGACTTTCCTTTTTCAATTAAAACGGAACGCACAATCTCGTAGCTTCCAATCTGGCATTTTACAATATGCTCGCCCTCGGAAACAGCAAATTCACGTCCAAAAGAATCAACTTTTGAATCATCTATAAGGACAATTGAATTTTCCGGCGCTGTCACCGTCAAAGTCGGAGCAATGCTTTTTAAGTTAATCTTTATTTCCGAGGTTTTTGCCTGCTCGATATAAACAGTGCGCACATCGTTTCTAAATTCCTCCGACTGAATGTTCACATTATGCTTTCCGGAATCAAGAAGAATTTTTCCGCCGGAAAGAACAACCGGCTCGTCATCCACAAAAACCTGATAATGCGCCGCCTGACCGTCCGGAGCAGAAACCTTAAGCTTCAAAGTTCCTTTGTTTATAAGGACAGGCTTTACAGAAACTTCCAGCTTCGCCTCGTACGTGGCATCCGGCACGCCTTTCATCGCCGGCTGAAAGCGAATAAACGTATATCCGCCGGAAACATCCGGAACCGCATCAACTTTTGCAACATAGCCATTGTCTTTCATTGAATTCTCAGACTTTAAAGGAATCTGAACAATCCAGTTGAGTTTTGAAGGAACTGTAGTCACAAAAATTCTGCTTCCAGAATAGTCTATGGAAGAAACATTCGGCTTCGGCCTTATTCCGTCGTAAACAGAAAAAGCGACTGAATCGCGCCAGTCCGCCACAATCTGCGGAATTTTCACTTTAAGCTCAAAACCTTCAAGATATGTCATATCTTCCGGCATAAAAACCGCAAGGCTGTCGTTTATTCCAAGAACAGCCGTTCTTTCCTCAACAGAATCGCCCGGCAGAGAAACCACACTAACCTTCCGCACACGAAAACTTTCCGCGCCGCAAAACGCTCCTGCAAAAATCAAAAGAGTGAAAATAAAAAATTTTCCAAAAACCCTAGCCATAAAAACCCTGATATTTCTAAAATCCTGAATTAATAAAATCAGAAGGATCCGCCGCGACACCATTAAGCCTTACTTCAAAATGCAGATGTGGTCCGGTCACAGCGCCGGTTTTACCAGAAAGACCTATCACATCTCCGCCGCGCACCAACGAATCCTTTTTCACATTGATTTCCGAAAGATGCGCATACACGCTCGACAGACCGCCTTCATGCGAAAGAACAATATAATTGCCAAAAACCGCATCCATTCTGGAAACAAATGCAACCTTTCCGCTTTTACAGGCATAAACCGGAGTTCTTTCAGCAGCAGCAAAATCTATTCCGTTATGGGATTTCCACCTTTTATATACAGGACTATTCCTGAATCCAAATCCGGAAGTAACCCTGATATGCTCCAAAGGCGCACGCATCGCCGTATCAAGAAAAAAAGCGCGCTGCGCAGGTGTAAATCTTTTTCCATAAAGAAAATAAAATTTCCTGCCATTTAAATAATAACATGTTTTTTTCAGATTTTTTTTCCACAAAAACTTCCGGATTCGGAGGAAATTAAAATCTCAACAAAGGAAACTGGATTTTCACAGACAAAAACTCCTTTCGCGGTCGGCAAGACGATTTTTTTTCCGGCGATTTTTTCAGAAACCACAGAAAGCGAATTCAGCGTGACCAGAGTGTCATACGGAATGCCCGATGCGGCGCATACAGAAAAAATATCCTCAGCCCTGCCTGGAATGTAAGCGTAAAATTCCTCCGCCGGCGGTTCTGTGTTCAGCTCATCTGCAAAAATTCTGTCATTATGAAAAACAGTTTCTTCAAACTGGCGAAAGACAACGTCAGAGCGGGAAAGTTTATGTATAACCGGAAGTTTTTCAGCATTTATCCTGATTTTTCCACCAGTTTCTTCCGCAAAAACAGAAGCGGGAAAAAAAATCATAACGGCAAAAAAAATCAGCGCAAAAAATTTACGAGACATTCTTTTTTCTTAAAATTTTTCTGACTGCAAAAAACACAGCGGCTGCAAAAATAACGGCAAGAACAAAAAAAGTGTAGACCCGAGGAGCGGAAACAGCAAATTTCCACACAGGAAAAACAACAGCAAAGCAAACTGCAAGGCAAATCAAAATAAGAACAAGAAACTTTACAAAAACTGAAAAAAACTCTTTTATTTTTAAAGCGGATTTTAACATGACGTTATTTTAAAGCAAAAAGCAGGTTTCTGCATCCAAAAACCTGCTTTTTAATAATAATTACTCTGAAATTGCTTCAGCCGGACAAGTTGAAGCGCAAGAACCGCAGCTGATGCACGTATTAGCATCGATTGTCCTTTTATCGTTTACTTCGGAAATTGCTCCTACCGGACAATCAGGTTCGCATGCGCCGCAATTAACGCATTTATCAGAATCAATTTTGTAAGCCATAGTCATTCTCCTTACAGCTAAAAATGAACTAGAAAAATATTACTCTACGAAAAACGATTTTTCAATAAATCCAAGTTCGCAATGACTAACTGAATTGCTCCAAGTTATTCCAACTTGTCCAAACGCCTTGAATCTTGAATTTTATTTCCGGTTGATTCAAAATAAAAGAACAATGAAAAAAGAGACACTTGCAAAATTAATAGACCACACAATGCTTAACCAGACCGCAGGCATAAAAGACATAACCCGGCTCTGCGCGGAAGCAAAACACTACCGCTTTAAATCAGTCTGCGTAAATCCGGCTTACGTTCCGCTTTGCAAAAATGAACTTGAAGGAACAGATGTAAAAATCTGCACGGTCATAGGTTTTCCGCTTGGAGCAACCACTACGGAAGCCAAAGCATACGAAGCCGCGGAAGCAATACTAAACGGCGCGGATGAAATCGATATGGTAATAAATGCCGGAGATGCGGCAGAATGCAGATTCAATTCCATACAGCTTGATATTGCCGGCGTAGTCAACGCCGCAAGAGCTGCCGGCGCAAAGACAGGAAAAACAGTCACCGTAAAGGTAATCCTGGAAACCTGCTTCCTTACAGACACAACAATCGTGACTTGCTGCCAGTGCGCAATCCGTTCCGGCGCAGACTTCGTAAAAACCTCAACTGGATTTGCAACGCCAAAAGATTCCTCAGGAAACATTCTTCCAAACGGCGCTTCCGCACATCACGTTGAACTGATGCGAAAAACCGTGGGAAAAAACTTCGGAGTAAAAGCGTCCGGAGGAATCAGAAATGCAAAAAAAACTCTGGAAATGATTCTGGCAGGCGCAAACAGGATTGGAACATCAAGCGGAATACAGATAATAGAAACCTGGGATGAATCTGTAAAAATTCCGGGCTGGGACGAATAACATTCAAGACAGCTAATCTTTTACCCTGAACCAGAAAAGCTGATTTTCTTTCATCGCGCAGTCAATCTTGTTTTCCTGATAAAGATAGTAAAGATACGCGCGGATTGTACTTCCAATCAAAAGATATTGCGGAGTACGAAGCTTTATGTCGTTCATGTCGGCAATCGCCTTCATAAGCTCTGAAAAAGTAAGCCGCCGCTCATCCCTTAAGGCACGCAGAATGCAGTATTCCGTGGAAAGAATAGCAATTTTATTCATCTCAACGGTTTCCTGAATCCTTTGGCAAGGCTCGCCGTGGCATGGAATGTACCAGTCAAAATCCGTTTCATTCAGCTTGTTCAAGGTCTGCTTAAACGCCCCCAAATCAACAAGATAAGAAATCCAGTATTTCAGGACGTGCATCCTGCCAAAAACCGCATCTCCCGGAAAAAACACAGTCTCTCCCTTTTTGCTTGTAAAAAGAACGCCAAGCATATTCAGGTAATGCCCCGGAAGGCTGATGAAATTTATTTTTCCGCCGCCGCGAAGCCTAATCTCTGAATTTTCATCAATAAATCTGTCGGCTTTTGAAGGTTTGCAACATAATAACTGGACTGAAGATGCGGCAGCGGCATTGAACCGCAGGTAATAATCGACTGCAAAAGGCTGCACTCAAGACCGGCCGATTCAATTCTATCGCACCAAATCTGACACCCGGTTTTTTGAACAAAAAAAGCGTTTCCGCCGCAGTGGTCTGCATGAGAATGAGTATTTATTACGGCGACAAGATTAAAGCCGCCCTTTTCTTCCGGAAAAAGCTCTTCCAGGCTGCTGAATATGCGCGCGGCATCTTCAGAATCGCCGCCCGAATCAACAAGATAAAGGTCTTTTGCCTTCGAGCCGCGCTTTCCATTTACCGCAATAACACCAACATTTGTCGCGCCGGGAATATAGAAGACATTTTCCGTAATTTTTTTTGCAGTCATTAAAGGCCAAGTTTCTGACACATTATTTTCTTAGCCTTTTCTTCATCGTTTACCATAAGAATCGGCTGGCCTGTAGCATCCAGAGCGTCGCGCCACAATGCGCCTTCCGGGTCAACAAAGTTTCTGCTTGCAATCGCCATTTTTGCAGGGATATAAACAAATTTGTCATGAACAAGCCCTACAACAATCTTTGTTTTTCCAGCCATAGCCGCATGAACGGCGTTGTTTCCAAGCCTTTCGCAATAAACAGAGTCAGATGCGATTGTAACCGCAGAACGAATCTGATAGCTTGGATCGCAATACTTCAAGTCGACAGGAATATTCTTTTTTGTAAAATATGCTTTAATCGCGTCGCGAAGATATATTCCGATATCCGCAAGCTTCTTGTTTCCAGAAGCGTCCGTTTCGTCATTAGAAGCGAAAAGCTCCTGTCCTGCGCCTTCCGCTACAACAACAACGGCATGCTTGTGATCCATAAGACGCTTCTCAAGATTCGCAAGGAAACCGTTAGGGCCTTCCATATCAAAAGGAATTTCCGGAATAAGGCAGAAATTTGTCTCGTGTGAAGCAAGAGCCGCGTAGGTGGCGATAAAGCCTGACTCGCGTCCCATAAGTTTTACAAGAGCGATGCAGTTCGGCTGGGAGCGGGCTTCCATGTGCATTGAGGCAATCGCCTCTTTTGCCTGCTGAACCGCTGTCTCAAAACCGAATGAATGGTCAATAAGAAGAAAATCATTGTCCACTGTCTTAGGAATTCCGACAACCGCACATTCAAGGCCGCGCTTCTGGATTTCTTCAGCCATAGCCAATGCTCCGTGCTGAGTTCCGTCGCCGCCAATAACAAACATCATGTTAATGCCTAGGCGTTCAATTGTATCAACGCCATCCGTAGGAATCCTGTTTCCGCCGCCGCGGCTTGTTCCAATAAACGAACCGCCAATCTTGTGGATTTCATCAACCACATCAGGAGTAAGCTGGATTGGCTCAAGATTTGAATCTTTAAAAAGTCCACGGTAGCCATAGCGGAAGCCAACAATATCGCGGACACCATATCTGTTCCACAAGCAGCGGACCACGGCACGGATAACGTCGTTCAATCCAGGACAAAGACCGCCGCAGGTACAGATTCCGGCCTTTACTTTCTTAGGGTCAAAATATATTTTCTCGCGCGGACCGGCCTTCTGCAAAAGATTTGTAGCGTCAATAGAATTCGGTTCTTCTTTACTGAAAACATTGATTCTGTTTCTTACAAAAGAATCATCGCGCACATAGTTTGCGTATGCACCGCCGACTACCGTTGACAACTGAATCGGTGAATTAAATTTACAAGGACCTAACTGTTCTACCGTAAAATCGTAATCTTTCGCCTTATACATTTTTGCTCCTGAAATAACACCGCAACGTAAAAACACGGCATTAAAAAAACTTTACTCTATCTGGATAAGAATATACAGAATCAGCATTTTTTTCAATCATTTTCTTGACCCAATTTACTTATGGCTTTATTTTTTTATAGTAGGAAATTTAAATTTTTTTACAAAAAAAATTAAAATTTCCAAATACAAAAATTCACACGATGGAGAAATCTATGAAAATCACAAAAATCTTGTCTTCAATTTTTGCGGGAATCGCGCTCATGGCAGGTGTTTCTTCCTGCAACATATACAACAATATGGTCGAACTGGACGAGCAGGTTTCAGCCCAGTGGGCGCAGGTTGAAAATCAGTACCAGCGCAGATACGACTTGATTCCAAACCTTGTTTCAACTGTAAAAGGCGCGGCAAGCCATGAAACCGAACTTTACACGCAAGTTGCGGAAGCGCGCGCAAAAGCCGGCGGAATAATAAAACTCGACGCAAGCATTCTTGAGGACGAAGAGAAATTCGCAGAGTTCCAGAAAGTTCAGGATTCCCTGGGCGGAGCGCTGCAAAGACTTCTTTCTGTCACAGAAAATTATCCGGAACTAAAGACAAACCAGAATTTCCTTGCGCTTCAGGATGAGCTTGAAGGAACAGAAAACCGCATTTCAACAGAACGAAAAAGATACAACGACCTTGCGCAAAAATACAACGCATCAATCAGAAAATGGCCTGGAGTTTTAATCGCAGGAAAAATGGGATTCAAGGCAAAATCATATTTTACGGCGGCGGCACAAGCATCTGCGGCTCCAGCGGTGCAGTTCTAAAAATCTGCGGGCGGCGAAAATGACAAAAAAACATCTTTTGAAAAAAATAAAACTTTCAGATTCCGATATGGAAGAAATCAGAAATGCGGTAAAAAAGGCGGAAGCAAGCACGAGCGGCGAAATCGCGCTGGCTCTGACAGCCGAAAGCGACCATTATTCATTCTGGGAACTTTTGGCCTCGACATATCTGGCGGCATTTGTTTTTACAATCCTTCTTCCGTTCGCCGCAAAAATTTTCGCGCTTTATGACAAATTTTTCTGGGGCTGCCCGGTTTGGCTTCTTCCGGCATTTTATGGAATCGCAACCTTGGCCACAATCGTCTTCGGTTTTTATTTTGCAAACATTCCTCTGATTGACAGAATAATAATTCCAAAAAACATAAAAAACCAGGCTGTAACAAACCGCGCGTTCAGACATTTTGCGCAAAGCGGAGTTTACGACACAAAAGAACATTCAGGCATCCTGATTTTTGTTTCATATCTGGAAAGACAGGTCAGGATTGTGGCGGATTCTGGAATTGCACAAAAAATTCCGCAGGACTTGTGGAACATAATCGCGGATGACCTTGCGCTTGGAATCAAGTCTGGAAAAACAAAAGAAGGATTTATCGCCGCAGTTGAAAAATGCGGTGAGCTTCTTGCGGAAAACTTTCCGGCAAAAAAAGAAAATCAAAATGAACTGCCGGACGGCCTTGCAATCCTGGAGGATTAGAATGAAAGAATCTAAGTTTAAGCGGAATTTTATTCTTGCATTAATCGCGGCGGTTTTTGCGTTCAGCCCAGCCGCGGCTTTTGCCTCAGACATTCCGGCGCTTACAGGAAGAATAGTTGACAACGCGAACATAATCACCAGAAAAGACAGGGAAGAAATAACCGGATATCTTGAAAGCCTTGAAAATTCAACCGGCGCGCAGGTCGCAGTTCTTACAATAGACTCATTAAACGGTGATTCCATTGAAGATTTTTCAATGAAAGTCGCAGAATCGTGGCGGCTCGGACAAAAAGACAAGGATAACGGCGTTCTTATAGTAGTCGCGCTAAATGACCACAAAGCCAGAATCGAAGTTGGATACGGACTTGAAGGAACTTTAACAGACACAAAATGCGGCTTGATTCTGCGGAATGTGATAATCCAGGAATTCAGAAACGGCGATTATTCAGAAGGAATCTTAAAAGGCGTAAAAAACATCGCGGGAATTATCTCTGACAACGAAGAGCTTGTTTCAAAAAGCGTATTAAAAGAATCTGACGAAGACAACTCCTACATGGGAATTCTATACGGATTCCTATGGGTTTTTGGCTGGTTCATACTCTTTTCCTGCATCGCAAGCGGAAGAAGCAACAACTTTTTGCCGTGGATTATTTTTACAAGCGCGTACCGGAACGCTCACCGCGGAAGCTCCGGCAGAAGCGGCTCAATGAACAACTTTTACAGCGGCGGCCGCAATTCCTTTGGCGGCGGTGGAAGCCGCTTTAGCGGTGGCGGAGGACATTTTGGCGGCGGTGGCGCTTCCGGCGGATGGTAAAAAGACTGTTCATAAAGAACTATCCGTTCAGCCACTTTTTCCTTGCTATTTTTATAAACAAGAATGATAATTAGTATCCGGCGGTTTGCGTTGCAAACTTTCTTATTAAATGATGTTTCCAACTGCGGTGCGGAACATCTTAAAGAGTCAACCCGGAAATTGGAATCTCCGCATTGACTTTTTATGGAGTTTTTATGAAAAAGAAATTTGGTATTTTACTTTTTTCATGCTTATTGGCTTTGCTGCTTACAGGCTGCGATGAAATTCTGTCAGTAGTAACCTGCAACGAAGAAGGTGAAAAAGTTGTAAACAATTACATCTCTATTTATGGCGACAAAGTATACGATGCGACAAATTCCATAAAGTCATGGGATGAACTTGACATATTTGACGACGGATTGTTCGAGCTTGACGACATGGATGATTTGCTTTTTAAAATCGAAAACAAAAAAGAGCAGATTATAGTCTTAGGCACTGAAGACGCCGCCCTAGAGATAAGTTTTTTTGACGGCGGCTACAACTACACGCTTTTTTCTTCAGCCGAAAGCCTTAACAACGCGATAAACAGCAGTTTAGATTTATAGTAAAAACAGGAGAAAACAAGAATGAACAGATTTATTAAATTTTTCGCAATATGCTTTGCAGTATCAACCCTTGCTGTTTCCTGCGCAAAAAAGCCTCTGACCCTTGACAATAATACTTCAATGAAAACTTTGCTCAAGGCAAATGATGAAGAAATAAAAGAGCTCATCGTAAAAGAAGCGACAGAAAAAGCAAATATTCCCGAAGAAAACATCAATGTTGAATACATTCTGCGCGATGAAAAAGCACAGGTTATCGCCACAAAAATCAAGGTAACCACAAACTAAAAATAAAAAAACCGTAATCTGAGCATTGCCGGATTACGGTTTTTTTTACATCAGTTTTTTTAGATTATACTTTTTCCGGGCAAAGGTTCAGGCATATTGTCCCGCAAAATTCCTTTAAATTCTTCAAGTTTATTTTCGACAAATAAAGTCCTTACAGAAAGCCGACAGCCTTGCGTCAATTCAGACGTGTTGAGAAAACAAAAACATTTATTTATAATGATAAAATGCTTCGACAAATAGAATATGCAAAACTTAGAAGAATACTATTTTTTTCAGTTATAATAACCATTCTTATCTTTGATTTATCTGCAAAATCAAAAAACAAAAATGTCAAATCATTTCCAATTTGGCTCACCGAGGAAGGAAAAAATTCACTTTTCCCTAAAGATGAATATTTATCCGCATCTGCTTTTGGTTCATCAGACATCGAGGCTAAATCTAAAGCAGCGGCAGAAATAAGTGAAAACATAAAAACTATCATAAAAACAAATTTATCTTCAGAATATTTTGCGACTGAAAAAAATGAAAATATAAATTCCTATAAAAAAATCCGTCAAAATATCACATCTTCTTCAGAAAACACAATCTATCAACTTGAATATACAACTCCTTATTACAGTCCAGATTATGGAATGTACATTTGTGTCGCGTATATTAACAGAAGAAAAGCATTTGATGTTATTCAGCCAAAACTAGATAAAACACAAAAACTTTTTCCATCAGCATATGAAAAAGCACTTTCTTTTGATGATGATGTAAAAAAAATAATTGCTATACAAAATGCTCAGAAAATACTGAATGATTTTTATGAATCTTATGATTTTGCTATTGCAATTGCACCAGAAAAAGCAAAAGCATATTCAGAAATCGATATTCTAGCAGCAGAATCTTTCTCAAAAATCAATGACATAAAATCTAAAATAAAAATTTGCGTCAATGTCATCAATGATATTAATAATCAGGTTTTTGACAAAATTTCAGATTGTCTTTCAAAAGAAAATTTTTCAATTACAACTTCCAATGATAACAATTATGAAGCTAAAGCAACAGTTAACGTAAATGTGACAAAAACGCCATCAACTTATCAGACAAATCCATCCATAACGATAGAAATTCTTTCCAATAAAAATTCTGTCTATTCATACACAAGACAATTAGATAAAGTTTCAGGATTTGACAAAGACACTGTTTACCACCGTTCTTATAAGAATTTGTGCAATGCTATTGAAAATGATTTTTTAAAATAAATAAAAAATGGAGAAAAAAAAATGAAAAAATTATTTGGAACTATCTTTTTGGGAATATTACTTGTTGTAAAACTATTTGCAGCACCAATAGACTCCACCGTTGGCTACAAAGATTTACAATGGCAAACTTCTTTAGCCATGACAAAAATGGCAGGTTATAATTTGCAATTGCTTGATGATGATATAATCAACTCAGAACAAAAAACTTATAAAGGTGATTTGAAGATTTATTCTGTACAAAACATTTCCGACAAAGCCGTTTCTCAGGTTTGGTTTTACTTTCTTGACGATAAACTTGTAAAAGTTACAGAACGCCTTAATAAAACAGATATAAAAGAAGGAAAACTTGCAGCCCGCTATGGAAAATTCAATACTTCAGGTATTCATAAAATAAAAGACAATTCATATTCTGATGTTCATTCAAAAAACAATCTTGTAACAGACTTATCAATTTATATCAGAGTTTATTCAGACTATGCCCTGGTTGAATTATATGACTGGAATACAATGACAAAATCAAACAGAAAGGTTATGTCTCTCATTGGAAAAGCCACAATTTCTGATGAATTATATGAACTCTCTTACGATTTATTAAAAAATACTAATAAAACTAAAAAAAACAGCATGGCATTTATAGCTTTAACATCTGATTCAAACAATAAATTTGTAGAAAATTATGTAACAGATGCGGTTACTCAAGCTGTTTTTGAATGTGGAAACATAAAAATAATAGAACGTTCAAATCTTGAAAAAATTCTTTCTGAACAAAAATTCCAAGCCAGCGGAATTGTTGATGATTCATCCGCAAAATCCATTGGTAAAATTGCAGGAGTAGACTATGTCTGCTATGGAGATATGAAAGATATTGGAGAAGAAATAAATGTAAATGCCAGAATAGTTGATGTTGAAAGCGGAGAAGTCATTTCTATAAGCAGAACAACTGTAAAAAAAGATAAATATCTTAAAGATTATGCAAAACAGCAAATTGAAATCGCCCGTCAGAAGAAAGTAGAAGAAACAAAAAAAGCCGAAGAAAATAGAAAACGTGTTGAAAATTTAGCATGGAAAGTTTCTAAAGTAAGAAATGATTTTGATTCAGAAACTATTTACAGCTTTAAATGCATAAATCCAGATGGAACTTTCTTGTTTTTTGGTTATGAAAAAGGAGACAATCCGTTAAATTCAAGAGTAAGATGTTCTATTTCATGGAAAGGATTTTCAGGATACTGGAAAGACTTTGATTTTAAGGTTGATTCCGGGGATATTATGAAAATCTCTCAAAACGGAACAACCCAATTTTATTGGGATAATAATCTCGGATGCAATTATGACAAGCGTTCTGATTCTTATTTATCTATATACAAAACGGACGCTTCTGTGTCTAAACAATTTTTTGACATGTATATAAATAACAATGTAATTTATGTACGAGACACAAATGCCGTCCGTCCATTCCAGACAGAAGGTCTTTTAGAAGTAATGTCTGTACAAGGAATCACAAAAGAAGAAATTTATAAAGCCTTAGGGAATGAGTCATTCTAGATAAATATATTTAGTATTTTTAACAATAACCGTAATCTGAAGAACCCCCCCCCCAAAAAAAAAACGTTTCAGATTGCGGTTATTTTTTTTCTGCATTAATATTCCAGAAAATTCTTTATCATCGGAATAGCATACAGCGGAATATCTTTTAAATTTCCATGGTTTATATAATCTGACAATGAAAAACGCAGCAGTGTCGCTGGATTATACTTTTCCCGATATAGTTTCAGGCTTTTAGCCTGAAGATTTATTTCGGATTTCACTTCCACAGGAACAACGCTATCATTGTCCTGAAAAATAAAATCAATTTCCGCCGAACCGTCCTTAGAAGACCAATAAAAAGGTTCTATTTGAAATTCACTTATAAGTTGCTGACAGACATATTGCTCCGTAAGAGCACCTTTAAATTCTGTAAAAAGCTTATTTCCATCAAGTAAAGTCCTTGCGCTCAAAAGTGTCATACTGCACAAAAGACCTGTATCCAGGACAAAGATTTTAAATGTCTCCAAATCTTCATAGGCTTTTATCGGAATTCCAGGCTTATTAATACGATAAACTTTTGTAATAAGCCCCGCATTAGCAAGCCAGTTGATTGCATTTTCATATTCACGCGCACGGGCACTTTGCTTTACCACTGAATACAGAAATTTTTTGTTTTCTTTAGCCAATTGGCCAGGAACAGAATCCCAAACCTGTCTGATTTTATTTGCCACTTCCGGCGACGTATGTTTTGAAACATCATTCTTGTAAGTTTCAAGAAGTTCCAGCTGAACACGACGAACTTCATTAAAATCATTTGTTTCAATCCATGTCGACACGACTTCCGGCATTCCACCAATAAAAAAATAATATTTCAAAAACTCTTTCAAGTCAGATGAAAATGACTTTATAAGCTCAACATCAGGAGTTTTAGAATTTATCAAAGATTCATACTGCCCTTTTCCAATTGCCATTAAAAATTCAGAAAAAGAAAGAGGATATAAATTCAAGAAATTAACTTTTCCCACAGGAAATGAAATACCTTCGCATAACGAAACTCCAAGAAGAGAGCCTGCACATATTATATGATATTCCGGAGCCTGCTCATAAAAAAATTTTAATGATGTAATGGCTTTTGGAATATCTTGAATTTCATCAATAATTATAAGAGTATTTTCAGCTTCAATTTTAAAACCGCACAAAAGTTGAAATCCGTTTAGCAGCCGCTCCTTATCAAACGGAGCTTCAAAAAGGCTTTTTAAAGCAGGATTTTCCTGGCAAAAAAGATAAGCTGTATTTTTATATTCAGTCCTTCCGAATTCTTTCATAATCCATGTCTTGCCAGTCTGTCTTGCACCTTGCAGGATAAGAGGTTTTCTACGAGGAGATTCTTTCCATTTTTTCAAACTTTCAATTATTCTTCTATACATAATATTTTTCCATAATCACGAAATCTTGACGACTTTTTTAAATATTATCACAAAATTCGGACGACTTTTTAAATAATTCCCACATAATCCGGGGGACTTTTTTTATTATCTGACAAATGTGTTTTCAGGTCAAGTTTTTTGACAATAAATGCGCATTGATTTAAAATAGCCTGAATATCAAGTTTTTTTTATAAAACTCGACATTCGGACTAAAAAGCAACAGAAAAGAGGTAATTGATATGAAAAAAATATTCACGTCCATATTTTTTATTTTTATCGCAGGCTTTATATTTGCGCAGAACTTAGGTGGCGGCAAAAGCCATTCTTTTGAGTTTAAAATCTCTGATTTGACCGGCAAGGGATTTTATGATGAAATCAAAATCAGGAACGACAGTTCTTATGAACTTAAAAATATTCATATAACAATTTCAATCAACGGAAAAAGCATAAAACTTCTTCCGATTGCAAATCTTCAGCCTGGAAGCGTAGAAAACTTTGATGGAAAAGAAGACGACGACATGCACGATGAACTGAGATATTTTTTTGGAAATGACGGAAAACTCAGCAGGACAAACCATAACACCATAACTTTTGACATTGATTTTGGCGGCGGCAATGAAAAAATCCTTGTAAAAGACTTTTTTATTAAAAACAAGGATTTATACTTTTCAATAGAAGACAATCCTGCCGGAAAATCATCAGCCCAGACCGCCGGAGATTCCGCAAAAATTGTGACAATAGACGGAAAAAGATACATACTTGTAGACGACAAGGCTTTTGAGATTCAATAGAAGAGTTCCGCTCCAAAAGAACAAACCGGAGCAGAAGAATATTTTTGACAAGCAAATGGCTCTGTTTTATAATCACTAACACTAGAAAAAAGAGGTGAAAAGATGAAAAAGACATTTTCTTTAATTTGCGTATTAGCCGCGCTTATTTGTGGAGCAGTTTTTACAGGATGCGACCTAGATGAAGATGATTTCGTTGCGCCAAAAGACACTTGGGTTTATAAAGAAAATTCAAAAGCAAAAAATTCCGTTGAATACCAATGGAATGACTCAAACGGAACTACAAAAACTATTAAATTTGATGTATATATAAATTATGCAACAGGAAATAGCACTTTAAATTTCAAAAATGACGGCAAGGCAGACGTCTCAGAAGGAATGAATGTAATTTTAGTTCCACTTCTAAAGGACGACGCAGTTGCACAAAATAATATAAAATCTCTTATCCAAGAATTTCAGGATGCAACAAATATAGATGAAATCTGTTTATTTTACAGTTTTGGAAAAAATCCAGAAGCGACCGCTACCTAAGATAATAAGACAAAGCCCATTTCCCTTACATCAACACTTTGGACTTTTATATACAACTTCAACAAATTTGAAAAATATTCAGACAGACAGTTTGAAAATTACATAAAAAGCTTGACGTTGGTACATTCCTCTACAAAACTAAACCAAAAACGGATTCTGTATAACATCATCGGCGAAAAACTTTTTGCAGAAAACTAATATAAAAGAAACATTTTCAAAAGACTGAAGTTGATTTTTTTCAATTTCAGTCTTTTTTTATATCTGCCAAACCACAACGCAAGCGGCCTGAGTTCATCCCCACGCACAAATCAACGGACTTTAAAGAAAAGACCGATTACCGCAACAGTTATTAAAAGCTGCATTATCATAAATTTCAGAAGAACCTGGGTCGCAGACCAGCCGCGGTTTTTTCTCATGTGGTCGTGCAAAGGAAAACGGATGTTTTCAAAAATCCTGATGTTAAAAAACCGCAAAAGGAATACTTTTACCAGACCCATTCCGCCGTTCAAAAAGATGATTGTAGAAGTCGCCAGGCATAAAAGCGGATTTCCGCTTATAAGAATAGCGCATCCTATAAAAAATCCCAAAGCGCGGCTTCCGGCATCGCCCATCAGGACATGGCTCGGATAGGCGTTGTGCCACAAATATCCTGTAAGAACCCCGGCAAGGGTAAACGTCATAAGAGCCCATTTCGCGCCATCCTTCAAATTAGGAACAAGAAGATACTTTGAAATATCAACATGGCCAAGAATAAAATAAAAAATTATTCCCATTGTAATAAGCGCAATCAAAACAAGCGTTCCGCTCAAACCGTCAACACCATCTGTGCAGTTCGTTGTATTTATGGAAGCCCACAGAAGAATTACGCCAATCAAAATATAGACCGCAGGATGCACCACAATAAGATGAGAAACAAACGGAAGCCAGAAACAGACTGTTCCGTCAGCAGACTGAGATTTTGCAATAAAATACAAAAGAACAGAAGCCGCGATGCTTATCAGCAGATCAAGCGCGCCTTTCAAATATTCGCCCCAGCTGGAAATGCTTTTATCATCTAAGAATCCTGTCAGCATTGTAATCCAGGTAAGAAAAAGAATTCCGCACTGCCTCCAGCTCATGGGAACAAAAACAATGCAAAGCAGCACAAAAGCCGTTATAAACACAGCGCCGGCACCAGTCGGTTTTCCCTTCGCCGCTTCCGCAGTCAACGTAAATTCCCGGCCGCGGTCATGAGGAAGCACACTGTAAAATTTCGGCAAAAATCTATACATAAGGACAAAACCGCTGTAGAGGGCAAGAATTATCAAGACCGCATAAGACTGAAGAAGACGCGCAGGTCCAAAAAACTTCTGAAGGTACGAACCTAAATAGTAAAGCATAAAATCCTCGGGAAAATTTTATTTTAAACAGACAAATGCTGTATTCCGGTAAAAATCATGGAAATGTCGCGCTCGTTGCAATACTGGATAAATTCCGCATCGCAGTCAACACCACCAGTCTGAATAATCGCCTTGATTCCAACATCCGCAAGTTTTTTTACGTATTCATCAAAATAAATGACAGAATCGCTTATTAAAATTTCGGAATTCCGGTCCTTACTTATTAGATTATTATTCTGATTATTTTCAAAATACTCGCTCGCATCCTGAAGCGCATACCGTACAGCCCTTTTGCGGCTTGTGTTCCCGGCAGAAATTCCAACTGTAGAAAAATCATTCACAACGACCGCCGCGTCAGACTTGCAGGTCATTGCAACCAGCATTCCAAACGCCATTGAATCAACCTGCGCCTGCGAAGGACGTTTCCGGGTAACCACGCTAAGTTTTGTAAACATTTTAGAATCAGGCTCCTGAAGCATAATTCCGCCGTCAATCGCCGCCATTTCGTAATAACCGCTTATAAACCTTGAGACAATAACAAGACGCATATCTTTTCTTTCGGAAAAGATTTCCCTTGCTTCTTTTGTAAAATCCGGCGCGATAATCGCACGAAAATCAATCTTCACAAGTTCGCGCGCGGTTTCCCCGTCAACAACAGAGCTGCATCCGAATGTTGAGCCCTTAAAGGAATCCGGCTCGCAAGAATAGGTTTTTCTAAAAGATTCCAAAAGCGTTCCACCAAGAGAAGCGCCTATCGGATTTGAATTTTTTATTCCAATCGTAAACACAGAAGTTGCGGCCGGAGTAAACTGAGTTGTAAACGGATAATTGTTGCAGTCAACGCTGTCAACCGTAAACGGACTTTTTAAAATCTTTGTAAAAATGCTGATTGCCTTCCACGCGGCAAAACAGTTTTCGTAAAGGTTAAAATTCATTTCCTTTCCCTGAATTTTTTTCATTCCGGAAAGAGCGCCGAGTTTGTCATTCAAAGAATAAAGGAATGCGCTCTGATGGTCGTTAGAACCGTGATGAAGCCTTCCTGCAAATTTAAATGGAATCATAAGGTACGGCGGACAAGAATTCACATCCATAGATTGGGAAATTGAAAGAGCATTTGCCGCGGAACAGGCAGAAATCTGGTTCAACGCCTTTGCCGCAAGATAAAGCCTGAACTCAGTTGAAATGCTGTCGTTTTTCATCTGAACAATCGCATCCTGATAGTCCGCGGAGTCGCAAAGAACAAGGACATTCATATAATTTTTTGCAGCGGAGGCAAGCAGAGCCATTTCTTTCAGCTCAATTGAGTTATAGCTTTTTTCAACTTCCAGAAAATCATTCAGCTTATGAAAAACCGGCTCAACATTGATGCAGACAAGATTAACCACAAAATCTGTTGAAAACGAACTTGAAAGAAGATTTCTTCCTGCCGCAAGAACCGAATGGGACAGGCTTATAAAGTTGTCATCGGAATTCGGGTTATATTCAAGCTGCTTTGTGTAAGTATATGGAATATTGTTTTCCTGAAGAAATTTAGCCGTATCGCCGGCAGAAAGAATTTCCCAGTCATCGTGAACCAAATACTGCGCCAAAGTTGCAAGCTTTTCAAAATTTGAATTATAAAGAATCGCTTTTTTTTTCATAAAGCTATAATATACTGTAAAAATGAGTTTTTCAATTTCATGGACCGATTTTTCAGAAAAAGCAGACGTAAAAGACATTTCACAGCATTTCATACTAAAAAAAGATGAAACCATAGATTTTTCAGCAGCACAGAGTGGCATCCGCCACACATTTATAGAAGGAGATAACTATCCGGCGCTAAAACTGCTGCTTTCGGAATACAGGGAAAAAATAGACTTAATCTACACAGACCCGCCATACAACACAGGAAAAAATTTCACCTACCGCGACAATATGCAGACCGATGAATGGCTAAGCTTTATGCGACGAAGGCTCTGCGCCGCCAGGGAACTTTTAAAAGATTCAGGATGCATATTCATTGCGATTGGTCAAAGCCAGGTTCATCTGCTTAAAATCCTTTGCGACCAGATTTTCGGGGAAAACAATTTTGTAAACGATTTTATGTGGCTTCACGGAAAAGGAAAAAAAGACAAGTGGAGCCGCACTCTGCAGCAGTCAAACCTTTGCTACGCAAAAAACAAGAAAAAACTGAAAGAGTTTTCGGATTTTGAGCAGACAGGCTGGGCCACAAGCAATGCCGACGGCGACAGAAGGGGCGCATGGTTTTCAGGAAGCATAAGTTTTAACGAAAAACGTTCAAACCCGAAAAGCGAAAACTACTACGAAATTGTTTCTCCGGGAGGAATCCGCTGGAAACGACAATGGCTTATTCCCGAAGCAGAAATGAAACAGCTTATAAAAGAAGATAAAATTTACTGGGGAAAAGCCCCGGAATTTTCAAATGTTCCGCGAAAAAAAGTTTTTAACGGCGAAAAAGTTGAAATAATTCCAAGAAATATAATAGACGGCGCAGAAAGCACACGCAAAGCCCAGAAACATCTGGACGAGCTTCTTTGCGAAAAAAAATCCTTTGACAATCCAAAACCTGTAAACCTGATTCAGCATTTTATACAAATTGTAAATATGCCGGACGACATTACGATAATGGATTTTTTCGCAGGAAGCGGCTCAACGCTGGAAGCGACAATCGAGCAGAACCGGCTGGACGGAGGCACAAGAAAGTGCATGCTCATTCAGAAACCGGAAAAAATTGAAAATCCCGGAAGATTCCATAGCATAGCGGAATTATGCCTTGCGCGCATAAAAAAAGTTCTTTCAACAACCAGGGATTCTCTGGACTGCCTTCACATCGAAGAACAACCGGGCGCGGCGATTAGATCAAATACATAGCAGATTCCGCCGCCGGATTGGACTTTATAATTTTTTCAGGGCTTCCACCCTTTCCACAAGGCTCGGATGATTATAGTTCCATGCGACATAAATTTTCGGCGGAACAAGCTCGCTAAGATTTTCGCTGTTAAGTTTTATAAGCGCAGAAATCAGATGCTCAGGATGGCCGGTAAGCTCCGCCGAAAATTTATCTGCGGCAAATTCGTCCTTACGGCTGGAAAAATTACGCAGCGGTGAAGAAATTTCAGAAAGAGAACCTGCAACAAGGCTTGCAAGAAACAGACCGATAAACTGAACTGATTCAACCTTTATTCCAGTCAGAGCAAAACCAAAACCGGTATAAATCGATGTTGACTGCGCAATTTTGTACAGAATGAACATCAACGCAAATTCAACAGGAATTAAAACGCAGAAGCGGCGAATAATATGATGAAGCTTGTAATGCCCCAGCTCGTGGCCAAGAACCGCCACAAGCTCGTCTGTTGTAAGCTGTTTTATAAGCGTATCGTAAAGCACAATCCGCTTGGATTTTCCGATTCCGCCAAAATACGCGTTTGAATGTCCGCTTCTTTTTGATGCATCCATAACAAAAATTCCCGAAGACTTAAATCCAAGATTCTGCATAAGCTCAGTTATCCTTGTCTTAAGCTCGCCTTCCTCCAGCGGAGAAAATTTATTAAAAATCGGGGCTATTACCAGCGGATAAAGAATCTGCATTATAAAAGTGAACGCAAAAAGAACGATTGTAAGAAAAATCCACCAGCCATGCGGAAAAGCAACCAAAATTCCAACCATCGCGGCAACCAGAACCGCCGAAAGAACCAGCGACATAGCAATTCCCTTAATTTGGTCCGCAATCCACAGCTTTATCGTCATTTTTGAAAAGCCAAAAGCTTTTTCAATCTTAAATTCTTTTATCAGCTCAAACGGAATATCAAGAATTCCTTCTGGAATTCCGGCAAGAACAGAAAAACAGAACGCGCAGAAAAAGGTTGACCAGTAACCGTTCGGAAAACCTGTAAAACGGCAGACAACATTAAAAAGCCATGGATAAAAGCCGGAAAAAACAAGCGCCAGCGCAAGAAAAACCGACGCCAGAGAGCCGGGAATCCAGAAAAAATATTTTGCATTTTCATACGCATTGATTGAAGCGAGTTTTTTTGTGTCAAAAACCGAAGATTCAGGAAAACCATTCAGCTCATCAGGAAGTTTTCCACCGTTTTTTACGCGCGCCCGCCAGTCAACAAATTCAAGAACATGATTTATTAAAAAACTGACCAAAGTTCCTGCCGTAAAAATAATAACAAACGGATTTCCGATTACAATTTTTTCCATAGTTCAACTTTTCCCAAATAATAAATTTATATTTTTTGACATTACAACGACTCTGCAATGCCGTAAATCATTTTTTCAGTTTTTTCCCAGCCAAGGCATGCGTCTGTAATTGATTTTCCGTAGCAGCCTTCGCCCGGTTTCTGGCTTCCGTCTTCAATATAGCTTTCCACCATGAATCCTTTTACGAGCTTTGCAATGCGGTCGCTGTGTTTTGCTGAATTCAGCACATCGTTTACAATCCTAGGCTGCTCAAAAGGATTTTTTCCGGAATTTGAATGATTGCAGTCAACAATGACCGCCGGATTTTTAAGTTCCGGGCTTGAATCATAAACGTCGCAAAGACGGATTATATCTTCATAGTGATAGTTCGGGCGGGATTTTCCCATCTTGTTTGTATAGCCGCGAAGAATCGCATGGCAATGAGCATTTCCGTGCGAATGAACTTCCCAGCCGCGGTAAATGAACGTGTGATGTCCCTGCGCCGCATGGATTGCATTCATCATAACCGAATAATCGCCGGAAGTAGGATTTTTCATGCCAACAGGAACGTTGATTCCGCTTGCGACAAGCCTGTGCTGCTGGTCTTCCACAGAACGCGCGCCGATTGCCACATACGCCAGAATATCATCCAGATACTTATAGTTTTCCGGATAAAGCATTTCGTCCGCGCAGGAAAAACCGGTTTCCTTTAAAGCCCGCATATGCATGTGGCGGGTTGCTATTATCCCCTTCACCAAATCAGGTTTTTCCGTCGGGTCAGGCTGATGAAGCATTCCCTTGTAGCCTTCGCCGGTTGTGCGCGGTTTATTTGTGTAAATCCGGGGAATAATAAAAATCTTATCCTTTACTTTTTCCTGAACTTTTACAAGCCTTGAAATATAATCAAGAACGCTGTCTTCGTTGTCCGCCGAGCATGGACCTATAATCAGAAGCTTTCTGTCATCTTTTCCTTCAAAAATCGACTCAATCTGTTTTTGCCGCTCAGCGACAGTGTTTTCCATTTCTTTGTAACCGGAAACATTTCCTTAATCTCTGAAGGAATGGCAAGTTTCTTAATAAAATCGCAGTTCATAACAACCCCTGATATGTCTAAAAATCACATTTTATAAATATACCCAAAACGCAGTCATAATTAAAGCGTCCGGGAAAAAATTATTTTTCAAGTTTTTTCATATTTTCTTCAGAAAAACTAAAGTAAGTCCTGCCCTTTTCTATTTTTGCGCCCAGCTTTAAATAATAGCCGATTGATTTTTCGTTAAAATCCAGCGCATTCCATTCCATTCCGGAAAAACCTTCCGCCAGAACAGACCTGCAGATAAAGGAAAGCAATTTTGTTCCATAGCCATTGCCCTGAAATTCAGGCTTGATGAAAATATCTTCAATATGAACTCTTGCGCTCGCAGCGTAAGAACCGTAAACCGGATAATAAATTGCATATCCCATGGCAATTCCATCAAGTTCCGCAATCAGGGCGGACGCGATTTTCCGCTCAAAAAGCCAGAAGCACATTCTTTGCTCTGAGCCGGTAACATCCTGAGGACGCCTTTCGTGCCTGGCAAGTCCCAAAATCAGTTCCTTCAGCACCGAAATATCTTCTTTTTCTGCTTTCCGAATCTTAAAATCACCCATAAAAACCTCTTTAACATAGCCTTAATTTCGAGTTTTTTTTGCAAATTATGAAAGAACGCTCTCGGCAGATTTTCAATTTGCTCAGATGGATTTGGCTCGCGCTACGCTTGTATTAATTCGGGTGCTCCGCACTTTTATTAATTCAATCGCCAAAAATCTTCACAAATTGCAAATCTGCCTGCGCTTTTATTCTTTTTACAAAAAACTCGACATTCGGGTTACATAAATATACACAACCGGACAAAAAAAATCATCCAGACCGCTCAAGACAAACAGAAGCGATTTTATTTGACAAAATTCAATATGCGCTGCTAAATTAAAGTATATAACAAAATTGATAAAACAAGATTTTCTGGAGGTAAAGTATGGATAACAAGGCTCTTTACAACATTTCTTACGGAGTGTTCGTTCTTGGAACTTGCCACGGCGGCAAATCAACGCCTGCATAACAAACACCTGCATTCAGGTCGCAAACAGCCCGACAAGAATCGCCGTGTCATTATTAAACCAGAACCTTACCTGCGAAATGCTTAAATCTTCTGGAGTTTTCAGCCTTTCAATCCTGGACAATTCCTGCTCTTTCGACCTTATAAAGCATTTTGGACTGCAAAGCGGAAAAAACACAGACAAATTCGCGAATTTTCCCCACGAGACAGACTCAAACGGCTGCCCGTTCATCAAGGAATCCGTATGCTCGGTTTTAAAATGCAAAGTCATCTCAAGCGAAAACCTGGAAAGCCACACGCTTTTTATTGCGGAAATTCAAGACGCCTTCATCACAGGGGATAAGCCGCCGCTTACATACGCCGACTACCAGAACAAACTGAAGCCAAAAACAAGCGTAAACACCCAAAAGAAAATAATCGGCTGGAGATGCAAAATCTGCGGATACGAATACATGAATCCTGAGCTTCCGACAGATTTTATATGTCCAATCTGCGGTCATCCTGCCGAAGATTTTGAACCAATTTACGGATAAACAGCCTCCGTCGCAAAGCGTCCCGGAAATCATCCATCATTGCACAGGTCTTTGCGGCGGATAAATTTATTTTTTGCGGCAAACCGCCACCTAAAGACAGAACCGCGCGAATTACACGTAAAATTTTTAATATTTTCTACTATATACATATTTGACAACGAATATCTCATATTTTATAATGATATTTGAACTATTTCAAAAATAATGAGGAGACAAAAATGCCGAATATACTGATATTCATCATTCTCCCTATTGCTGGAATCGTTCTTGGATGGACAATTCGGTGGCTGTACGCCAGATTTCAACTATCTGCATCAGAACAAAAAGCAGAACGTGTAAAACAGGACGCAATTAAAGAAGCTGAAGCTCAGAAAAAAGAAATTTTGCTAAACGCAAAAGATGAACTCATTCGTGAACGTAACCAGCAGGAAAGAGAAAACCGCGAACGCCGCGCAGAAGTACAGAGATATGAAGCGCGCGTAAACAAAAAAGAAGAACTGATTGACCAGAAAGCCGCAGAACTCGAAAAAAGAGAAAAAGACTGCGACGAACGCCTTGTAACAATGAAAAAGCGCGAAGCGGTTGTTACAGCCCAGGAAGAAGAATACCGAAAGGAGCTTGAACGAATTTCAGGTCTTTCTGCGCAGGAAGCTAAAGAGCTGATTATCAAGAACCTTGAAAATGACGCCAGGCACGATGCCCAGGCTCTTCTTAACAAGATTGAGCAGGAAGCGCAGCTTACCGCAGAAAAGAAGGCCAGGGAAGTTCTTGTCACCGCAATCCAGAGAATCGCGCCGGAAACCACAAGCGACATCACTGTAACTACGGTTTCACTTCCAAGCGATGAAATGAAGGGAAGAATCATTGGCCGCGAAGGACGAAACATCCGCGCGCTGGAAACTCTTACAGGCGTAGACATCATCATTGACGACACTCCTGAAGCAGTTGTCATTTCGTGCTTTGATCCGGTACGCAAGGAAATTGCAAACAGTCGCTCGAAAGACTTATTTCAGACGGACGAATTCATCCGGCAAGAATCGAAGAAATCGTTCAGAAAGTTACCCGCGAAATCCAGAACAAGATTTACGAGGAAGGCGAAAAGGCCCTGTTCGATTTAGGCATACACAATATGCCGACAGAAGGAATACGGGCGCTCGGCCGACTGTATTTCAGGACTTCTTACGGTCAGAACGTGCTGTCACATTCAAAGGAAGTTGCAACAGTAGCTTCTATTATCGCCGCTGAAATCGGGGCAGACCGTGACCTTGCAAAAAGAGCGGCGATTCTTCACGATATTGGAAAGGGCGCAGAAAACGACAGCGACCAGAACCACGCAGAAGTCGGCGCGGAAATGGCACGAAATGGGTGAAGACTCAAAAGTTATCAACGCAATCGCGGCGCACCACAACGACATTGAAGCCGCCACCACAGAAGCGATTATTGTTCAGATTGCGGATGCGATATCTGCCGCCCGGCCGGGAGCAAGACGCGAAACAATCGACAATTATGTAAAACGTCTTGAAAATCTTGAAGCAATAGCAGAAGGATTTGAAGGCGTTGAAAAAGCCTATGCGATTCAGGCAGGCCGAGAGCTTAGAATTCTTGTGAACAACGAAAAAGTTGCCGACAACGAAGTCAAGCAGCTGGCTTCAAATATCGCGAAGCAGATTGAAACGACTTGAAATATCCTGGACGAATCCGCATAACAATGATTCGTGAAACCAGAATCATAGAATATGCGCGCTAGTTAAAAGCATAAAAAAAGGCTGTTCCAGTGATATGCACCCCTTTTACTTTTGTCCAGTAAAAGGGGTGCATATCAGGTATGGAGCAGCCTTTTTTTTAGAATCCCATATTTATATAGAACGCAAAAATATTATCATAATTATTATTGCCCCTGGGCATCAGCCTGTAAAAAAATCCCAGCGCAGGCATGGTCCGCCTGTTGGAATCGTAAAGAAAATCATATTCAACACCGATTTTAAAACCGTTTCCCCAGGCAGTTGTTTCAACCACGCTTCTTGTTTTTGAATCGCCATTTTCATCAAAAACTTTTTCGTCTATAAAATCAGTTCGCGCGCCCAAGGCATAAGCCAAAGTTCCGTTCAAGCCGCCGATTCCGGGATAAATCTTCACTCCGCTCCAAAAAGCATAATCAAGGTGATTTGAATGTTCATTTTTATCCCAGTTAATATCGCCAATCAAGTCATATCCAAAAAGAATTTTTAAAGGCGCGCCTATTTTTAACGAAATATCCCCATCGTTTCCGATTACAACCCGGTTCTTATAGGGCGAAGACGTATCTCCATAAACAGGAATGCAGGTTACAAGACCTACGTCAAATCCGATAATTTTATCCCTTGGGCCTGGACGTTTTTCCGCAAATCCAAAAAAAGAAGAAAAAATCAGCATAAAAACAAAAAAAGCAAAGTTTTTTTTCATATTTTTATTATCGGAATGTTTTTTATTATTTTAAAATAAAAAAGCGGAAACCAGCCGATTTCCGCTTTTTTTAAGAAAGACTAAAAATTAGTCATTCAATGACAGCAACGCGCCAAGAATCACACAATGTCCGGCAAGAGAATACCACCACTGAAGCTTACCAAGGTCAAGGTTTCCATTAAGGAAATCCATAAGAACAATAGCAACAACCCAGACAATAATAACAATCCATCCAAGAATATTGTCAAATTTGCCAAAATTTATCACCGGCAAAACATTCGACAACAAGAAGAATTCCTGCAAGCAATTCGACTACTGCAAACCATTGCAATAATGTTGCCGGCATCACCGTTGATAAGGCCTCTTACAGCTTTATAAGCGTCATCTCCGCCTTTTCCAGCAAGAGCCCAAATGCCTGCAACTGCGAGCATAACGCCCAATGCAATCTGCAGAAGAAGACTACCAATCGACATAGCAGATTTTTTTGCCATTTTTTTTACCTCCAAAACGCCCGAAAGAGCAGTTAAATTATATATCACAAAAATATCAAATACAAGAAAAATGTAAAAACCGAAAAAAAGAACAGACCCATAAAATTCGACATCCAGATTGCGCCGGCAGTCTTATGCCGCTTCTTAATTTTCCTGTAAACACAAAATTCCACCTGATAAATAAATCTAAAATATTTATCAATTAAGAAAAAAAATCGCTATAATTTGCGGTATGTCTGGTTTTTATGATTTTTATGATGTGGTTGTTGTTGGAGCAGGCCACGCGGGAATTGAAGCTTGTCTGGCGGCGGCTAGAATGGGTCTAAAAACGCTTGTTGTAACTCAATCCCCGGACGCAATCGGAAGATTAAGCTGCAATCCTTCTATCGGCGGCATTGCAAAAGGAAATATTGTCCGCGAAATTGACGCGCTTGGCGGCGAAATGGGAAAAATTATCGACCGCTCAATGATTCAGTTCAGAATGTTGAATAAAAGCCGCGGACCGGCGGTTCAGGCGCCACGTAGCCAGGCTGATAAAATCACATACTCGCAGATTGCAAGAAAAACCCTTGAATCCACGCCGAACCTTTTTACGCTTATGGATACGGTCATCGACATTCTTACGACAGAAAGCTCTACAGAAATCCCGCCGGACTCTGACAGTTCTGCTGAAATAGGAACAATTCCAGGCGAAAAGCGAGGAAACCAGAACTTAAATGCAGGCGCAAATGAAAAATCAGATAAAAACAGCGGTAAAAAACGCCGGAAAATAACGGGAATCGTTACAGAACGCGGAAGAATAATTCCTTGCCGCGCGGTTGTCCTTACGACAGGAACTTTTTTGGGCGGCAGAATCTTTATCGGTGAATACGACGCTCCTTGCGGACGAATCGGAGAGCCGGCCGCTTATGGACTTACAGAAAGCCTGCACAAGCTGGGATTTACAACAGGAAGACTAAAAACAGGAACTCCTCCAAGAATCCTTAAATCCACGATTGATTTTTCAAAACTTGAAGAAAACAACGGCGACAGCGAAATAATTCCTTTCAGTTTTGACGATGAAAAAGTTGAACGGCCTCTTGTTCCTTGCCACATTGTCTACACAAACAATGAAACTCATAAAATCATCCGGGAAAACATAGGAAGAAGCCCTCTTTACAGCGGAAAAATCAGCGGAATCGGACCACGGTACTGCCCAAGCATAGAAGACAAGGTAATGCGCTTTGCAGAACGCGAGCGCCATCAGATTTTTGTTGAACCGGAAGGCCTTGAAACTGACGAAATGTATATGAACGGACTTTCGTCTTCCTTGCCGGAATGCGTGCAGGACGCTTTTATGCGCACAATGCCCGGTTTTGAAAACGCAGTCCAGAGCAGGCCAGGCTATGCGGTTGAATACGATTATGTTGAGCCGACCCAGCTCTACCCTTCACTTGAAACAAAACGTGTTTCAGGACTTTTTGACGCAGGACAGATAAACGGAACTTCAGGATACGAGGAAGCCGCAGGACAAGGAATAATCGCCGGAATAAACGCCGGATTGTACGCCCGCGCGCACAAAGATTTTTGCGGACCACTCTGCAAAATCCCGCACGACCTGAACGGAACTCCAACCAGCATGGAACCGGGCGCATTCTGCACAAAAGCGGTCTTGAACGCAGCCGAACAGAAGCGTTTTTACGAAATCAGCGGAAATTTAAACGCAAGGCTCAACGATTTTGAAAACCAAATCCAAAAACAGGCTGGTTTTGAACATTTTTACGACATCCCGGAATGGAAGCCAATTGTACTAGGACGCGATGAAGCGTACATCGGTGTTCTGATTGATGACCTGGTGACACTGGGAACAAAAGAACCGTACCGGATGTTCACCGCACGCGCAGAATATCGCCTAAAACTAAGACATGACACCGCCGACCAGCGTCTTACAAAATACGCTTTTAGCGCAGGACTTAAAACCAAAGCCCAGCTAGAAAAAGTGGAGGCAAAATACGCCCAGATTGAAGAGATTGTATCCCTTCTTTTAAAAAAGCCGCAGGCTGAAAATCCGGGTTATCCTGAAAAAATCTGGAATGAAGCGCAGATTGAATTCAAATACAAATATTATATAGAAAAACAGGACAAGCGCATTGAAAAAATGCGTAAAATGGAAAATGTAAAAATTCCTGCGGATTTTGACTACAGCGCAATTCCTTCGCTCAGCGCAGAGAGCCGCAACAAGCTTGAAAAAGTGCGTCCGCTAACTTTGGGACAGGCAGAAAGAATCAGCGGAATACGAAATTCGGATATTATGCTGCTTATGGTATATTTGCGTTAAAACGCAAATATCCAATTCATCAAAAAGCTGCGCCACCGCTCGCTTTACTCAGGTATATTTGCGTTAAAACGCAAATATCCGATTTATCAAAAAGCTGCGCCACTGCTCGCTTTACTCAGGTATATTTGCGTTAAATTATTTTACATTCCGCAGGACATCAACAAGGTGTGTGCCGGCGCCCAGCAGTTCAGGGCGTTCACTTATAGAGATGGTGTACTCTGTAAAAAGTCTGAACGTTTCTTCGTCCATTGCGTTAAGCTGAACGCGCATAAAATCAGATGCGCCTTCCTGGCTGAACATTTTTATGCGCTCAAGCCCCGATTTATGCTGAATTTCGTTTATATCTTCTATCCTAAGGTAACTGTACAAATCTTCCGGAGCCGTAACGCAATGGAAATCATCTGAAAGCGCGCCTTTTTCCAGCAATTCCCTTATCTTATTTTTTCCAAAGCAATACTGAAGAACGGCATATTCATTTAAAATATAGGCGGCAAAGATTATTCCGTCTTTTTTTGTAACACGCTTTATTTCTTCCAGAGCCTTTAACCGCTCTTCCTGCGTTTTCAAATGGTACATCGGGCCAAAACAAATTGTAATGTCAAATTTATTCTCTTCCAGAAACGAAAGGTCAAGCGCGTTTCCCTGCCACGTCTTGATTTTTTCATGCTTTGAACGCAAAACCTCAAGGTTGCGCCTCACAAGCTCAACCGCCGTAACTTCGTGTCCAAAATGACAAAGCTCCACCGCATAGCGGCCTGTTCCTGCGCCAACATCAAGAATTTTCAGGTTTTTACGTCCGGATATTACATTCTGAATGTGATGCATGCTGGTTGCAAATTCAACAAGTCCATGCCGGGTCTGAAGCCTGTGCTCTTCATTAAATTTATTGTAGTATTTTTCGATATTCGTCATATTTTTCGTCAACTTTTTTGCACCAGAATTCTTTTTCTGAATCCGAAAGATATGTTGCGTTAAAACCGTTTTTAATCAATACAATTATTTCATCCAGCGAAAATTTCGCCTCTTTGTAAAGTTTATAAAATTCATCGCAGAGCGAAACCTTAAAGAAAACCGGATCATCCGTGTTCACCGTAACAAAAAGTCCCCGGTTAAAGAATTCCCGGATTGGATGCTCAGCAATCGACTTTACGAATTTTTTTGTAAAAACATTGCTTGTCGGACAAACTTCAAGGACAATTCCGCGCTCCTTTAAGGTTTCCATAAGTTTTTCATCCTGAATCGCCGAAATACAATGACCGACCCTGTCCACATGAAGCAAATCTATCGCTTCCCAGATTGATTCCGGGCCTACATCCTCGCCGGCATGAGCGACAACCTTGTATCCTTCTTTTTTTGCAAGTTCAAAAACCGGCGCGTAGTCACGGCAAGGACCTTTTATTTCTGCGCCGCCAAGCCCGATTCCGATTATATTTTCGCTTGGATATTTTTTAAGAAGACTGTAATTGCCCATTGCATTTTCAAGACCAAACGTGCGGCTTACATCCATCAAAAGTTTTATTGTAATTCCGTGCTTTTCTTTTATTTCTGCGATTTTTCTGTCAAAAACTTTAACCATATCTTCATATTTAAAACCGTTTTTAAGGAATGAAGTCGGGGCAAAAAACGCTTCCGCGTAGACAATTCCGTTTTCAACAAGATATTTTGCCAGATCGTCAAAAATGTAATCAAAATCTTCTACTGAAACATAGAGCTGCTGAATCTTTATAAAAGCCTGAATAAAGCCATTTAAATCATCATAAGTAAAAAGTTCTTTTATTTCCTGGTCGGAAATTTCTTTTCCTTTATTTTTTTTAAACAAGGCTTTAATAGAATCAATCGAAGGAACAGCTTCAATATGGATATGAACTTCTGTCTTTGGAACAGCTTTTATCAATTTATAAAATTCTTTTTTGTTCATAATCGTATCTCCAGAGATTTTCCTATATACATTTTCGGCATATATAGGAATAAACTTTAACCTTTTTTGCCGCTCAATGCATCTGTTTTTAACAACCATAATTCTTTCAGACAGTTTTTTACTGATAAAACATCGCGCAGGCAGATTTGCAATTTGTGAAGATTTTTGGCGATTGAATTAATTAAAGTGCGGAGCACCCGAATTAATACAAGCGTAGCGCGAGCCAAATCCATCTGAGCAAATTGAAAATATGCCGAAAGCGTTCTTTCGTAATTTGTAAAAAAACTCGAAATTAAGCCTTGTAATAAAACGCTAGTAATAGTATAGTTTTAACAACACAAACGCTATATATAGTGTATTAAGAAAAAGCCTTTAATAATTGCACTTTCAGCAGGCTTTATACAGCAGGCGTTTTTTTAATGCACTGAAAAACAAAAGAAAAGGATGGGAACAAAGTGAAGATAATCAAGCGCAATGGTGAAGAAGTTATTTTTGACATAAGAAAAATCGTTACCGCTATAGAAAAGGCAAATGCAGCCGTACCAGAAAGCGACAGGCTTTCGGAGGAATACATTCAGGCTGTGGCTTCTAAAGTTGCAAACCAGTGCCACTCCAGCAAAGTGGAACTTAACGTAGAAGCAATCCAGGATCTTGTTGAAACTGAACTGATGAAAATCGGCGCTTTCAACATTTCAAAGCTCTACATAACCTACAGATACCGCCACATGCTCATGCGAAAGCAGAATTCAACAGACAAGCAGATTCTTTCGCTCCTTGAATGCGCAAATGAAGAGGTAAAGCAGGAAAATTCAAACAAAAACTCAACGGTTGTTTCTGTTCAGCGCGACTATATGGCCGGAGAAGTTTCAAAGGACATCACAAAGCGATTTCTGCTTGACGAAGACATCGTGCAGGCTCACAACGAAGGAATAATCCATTTCCACGATGCGGACTATTTTGCGCAGCACATGCACAACTGCGACCTTGTAAACCTTGATGACATGCTCCAGAACGGAACCGTAATAAGCGGCACAAAAATTGACCGGCCGCATTCTTTTTCAACAGCATGCAACATCGCAACGCAGATTATCGCCCAGGTGGCGTCTTCTCAATACGGCGGTCAGAGCGTTTCCCTTGCCCATCTTGCTCCGTTTGTTGACGTAAGCCGCAAAAAAATCGCAAAGAACTTTCAGAAACGGAAGAAGAAACAGGCATTAAGTTTTCAAAAGAACAGTTTGATGCAATCGTAAAACGCCGGCTTGCAGACGAAATCTCCCGCGGTGTCCAGACAATTCAGTATCAGGTTGTAACTCTTATGACAACGAACGGACAGAGTCCTTTTGTTACAGTTTTCATGTATCTGAACGAAGCCAAAAATGAACAGGAAAAAGCAGACCTTGCCCTTATAATAGAAGAAGTTTTAAGACAACGTTACAAGGGTGTAAAAAATGAAAAAGGCTACTGGGTTACACCAGCTTTTCCAAAACTAATCTACGTCCTTGAGCCGGACAACATCATGGCAGACGGAAAATATTACTATCTTACGGAACTTGCAGCAAAATGCACGGCAAAACGCCTTGTACCAGACTACATTTCAGAAAAGAAAATGTTCGAGCTGAAGGAAGGCAACTGCTATCCTTGCATGGGCTGCCGCTCGTTCCTTACAGTTTACCGCGACGAAACAGGACGCCCAAATTTTACGGACGCTTTAATCAGGGAGTCGTTACAATAAACCTTGTGGATGTAGCCTGTTCTTCTGGAAAAGACGAAACTTTATTCTGGAAAATTTTTGACGAACGCCTTGAACTTTGCAAAAGAGCCCTTATGCTTCGCCACAAGCGGCTTCTGGGAACACCAAGCGACGTCGCGCCGATTCTGTGGCAAAACGGAGCGCTTGCCCGCCTTGAAAAAGGTGAAAAAATCGACAAGCTTCTGTTCAACGGCTATTCAACAATTTCCCTTGGCTACGCCGGGCTTTGCGAGTGCGTGCGTTACATGAAAGGCAAACCGCATACAGATCCTGCCGCAACACCGTTTGCGCTTGAAATAATGCGCTACATGAACAAAAAATGCGCAGAATGGCGCGACCAGACAAACATCGCGTTCAGTCTTTACGGAACACCGCTTGAATCAACAACGTATAAATTTGCAAAAGCATTAAAACGAAGATTCGGCGAGATTTCCGGCGTAACTGATAAAAACTACATAACAAACAGTTACCATGTTCACGTAACAGAACCGATTGACGCATTTGAAAAACTTACATTTGAAAGCCAGTTCCAGGAACTTTCCCCTGGCGGCGCAGTAAGCTATGTTGAAGTTCCGAACATGGAGCAGAACATTCCGGCAGTAATGGCAGTTTTGCAGCACATTTACGAAAACATAATGTATGCCGAACTGAACACAAAATCAGACTGCTGCCAGCTATGCGGCTATTCCGGAGAAATTCAGGTAGTAGAAGACAGCGACGGAAAACTTATCTGGAAATGTCCGCAGTGCGGAAACACCGACCAGGCAACAATGAACGTCGCACGCCGAACCTGTGGATACATAGGAACGCAATACTGGAACCAGGGACGAACCCAGGAAATAAAGGAACGAGTTCTTCACTTGTAGTTCAAAATTTAAAAGGGCGGACAACAATTCGCCCAATTTTGAAGGTTTTTATGTTTTACGGCACAATAAAGAAAATCGATGTCGCCAATGGCGAAGGAGTGCGGGTCTCGCTTTTTGTAAGCGGCTGCCGCAATCATTGTCCGGGTTGCTTTCAACCGCAGACATGGGATTTTAACTTCGGCACAGAATTTACAGAAGAAACACAGAACGAAATAATAAAAGCGCTTGAACCGGCTTTTGTGCAGGGTTTTTCACTTCTTGGCGGCGAACCGTTCGAGCCGGAAAACCAGAAGGTTCTTGCGCCATTTTTAAAGAAGCTAAAAGAACTTTACCCGAACAAAGACATCTGGTGCTGGACCGGCTACGTTCTTGAAAATGACCTCAGAAAAAACTGCCGCAAATACGTTTCCGGATACACAGAGCTTATGCTGAACTGCATAGATATACTTGTAGACGGACCGTTTATCCAGGAAAAGAAAAACCTTATGCTGCGCTTCCGCGGCTCAGAAAACCAGCGGCTTCTCCACCTTAAAAAGGGAGAAGTTACAAAAACAGAATGAACAGCTACAAAAGCGCCGGAATATAACCCCCGGCGTCCCTAATAAATTTATTTTTTTCCGGCGATAATTTCTTTAGCGCGGTTCATTGCGCTTTCAATATTGTCAAAAATATTTTCGCGTCCGATTTTATCAGCCATTCCGGTTTTTTCAAAAAGAATGTACGGCTGCGTATGTATTCCGGAAATCACAATCTTTACTCCGCGCCTGTCGCAGGCAGCCTTGCACTGCTCAAGAGCCTGAACACCGCCGGCATCAAGATAAATTGTATTTCTCATAAGAATCACAAGAACATCGAATTCCGTTCCTGCCCGCTCAACCGCAAGCTCAAATTTCCGTACGGTGGCAAAAAACAGCGGGCCTTCAATTTCGTAGACAACCGCACCGGCCGGAACATTAATCTGCTCCTCAGTTCCGTTTCCTGTAATTCCTGAAACAATCGTATTCCTTTTTTCCTGAACTTCGCTTACATCTATCATCTTTTTTATAAAGAAGAACGCGGCAAACATCAGCCCAATTCCAATCGCATAGGTCAGATCCACAAAAACCGTTATAAAAAAGGTTACCAGAAGAACTGTAATATCAGATTTCTGACCTTTTAAAAGTTTTCTTATTGAAGGAATTCCTGCCATATTCCATGCAACGCTCATAAGCACCGCCGCAAGAGCTGCCATCGGAATATATTCAACATATTTTCCAAAAAGCATCATTATCAAAAGCAGGACAACCGCATGAACGATTCCTGCAACAGGAGTTCTTCCGCCATTATTAATGTTTGTAGCAGTGCGCGCAATCGCTCCGGTAGCCGGAAGTCCGCCGAACAAAGGACTTGCGATGTTTGCAATTCCCTGTCCAATCAATTCATTATTTGAATCATGCTTTGTGCCAAGCATGCCATCTGCAACAACAGCAGACAGAAGCGACTCAATGGCAGCAAGAACGGCAATCGAGCAGGCTGTTGGAAAAACAGTTTTTACCGTAGAAAGACTAAAATCGGGCAGCGCAGGCTTTGGAAGTCCGCTCGGAATTGAATAGCGGTCTTTTATAATGTCAGCATGCCACGCAGGATTGTCCCCGGCAAAATGAGAGACAATAAGATTTACCAAGGTTGCAATAACAATCACAATCAAAGAACCCGGAATCTTTTTTGTAACTTTAGGCCACAAAAATATAACAGCAAGGCACAGAACTGCCATGCCGAACGAATAAAAATTCAACGTCTTAAAAGACGCGGCATACACAAGAATCTTTCCGGCAAAGTTCCTGGCATCTTCAAGTATTCAGTTCCCATGACTTCAAGCGGAAACTGCGGATGAAGCCCAAAAAAGTCACCGATTTGCCCGGTTGCAATCGTAACGGCAATTCCGGCGGTAAAACCAACGACAATTGTATACGGAATGAATTTTACAAGTCCGCCAAGCTTAAAAACGCCAAGAAGAATAAGCATAACGCCGGCAAGAACAGTGGCGGTAGCAAGGCCGCCTACACCAAGATTAGGATTATTGACAATCGCATAAATTATTACAGTAAACGCGCCGGTAGGACCACCAATCTGACAGCGTGTTCCTCCAAAAGCCGCAATACAAAAACCTGCGACAATGGCAGTGTAAAGCCCTGTTTCAGGACTACAGCCGCTGGCAATGGCAAACGCAATAGAAAGCGGCAGCGCGACAATTCCAACAATAACGCCCGCAATAAAGTCTGTTAAAAACTGTTTTCCGCTGTAAGTTTTCAGCGTACTCAACAACTCTGGCTTATACATTAAATGCTCCAAAAATAAGTGATATGACAAAGTACATCTTTTTGTCATATTGAGCAAGAAGAAAAACTAGATACAAAACTTCAGATTGAATGTATTGTAAAAACTTCCGACACACAAGTTTTGTCAAGAAATAAAAAATCCTATATACTGAACTGTATGAATTACCGTTGTCCTAGATGTCAGAAGAAAGGCGATTTTTGCCTTTGCAAGTATACTAAAGAAGTTGATTCTGGAATAAAATTTGTGCTTTTAATGCATCCAAAGGAAGTAAAGAAAAACCGGACTGGAACTGGCTGGATTACCAGAATTTCTTTGAAGGACTGCGAAATTCTGGAAGGGCTGGATTTTTCAAAAAACAAACGGCTGAATGAACTTTTAACTGACAGCCGGTATTATCCGGTTCTGCTGTACCCCGGAGAAGATGCCTGGAACGCGGAAAAACCAGGTTTTAAGGAAGAAATCAACGGCCGCACAGTCCTTGCAATCATAATCGATGCGACATGGTTCTGCAGCCGTAAAATCATTCAGCGCAACCCGGAGCTGCTTAAACTTCCAAAAATCACTTTTGCCGGCGAATACCGTTCAATTTTTACGTTCAAAAAAGAACCGCGGCCGGAATGTGTTTCAACAATAGAAACCTGCTACTATTTAATAAAGGAATTCCAGAAAATCGGACTTGCAAACCAAGATGCGGATCCGGAACCGCTCATGAATGTATTCAAGCAAATGATAAAAAATCAAATCCGGGCAGAAAACGAGCGCATACTTGGACTTCGGCCAGACATCCACGGCTGCGACGCAAAATACACAAAACTAAAGGAAATTCCTAATTTTTAAAAGGAAGAACGCCTTCCGGCTCAAACTCACCATTCATCGCTCCAAACATTGCTTCCAGAGTATAGCCGCTCCAGCTGTAGCCAAGCAAAATTTCTTCCGCCCAGTCAAGTCCGAATGAATATGTCGGCGTCATAATAGAAAAAACAACGACCTTTTTTCCTTTGTCCTTCAGTTGAGCGGCAATTTTCGCACTGCGCTGGTTTGCCACAAGGAACACAATCGTATCGTATGAATCATAAATTTTAAGGATATTTTCACTCATCCATGCGGTTTCGTTGGGACCCAATTCATAGCTGAATTTAAATTCGCCCGAATTCGGATAACGCTTTTTTCCGGCGGAAAAGAATTCCGGCAAAGAGCCGCACAGAAGCACGCGCCCCGCCTTTTCCCCGGCAAAAGACTCTTGTGATTTTTTGTAAAAGGTAATTGAACGGCAGGCCTGCTGAATAAAAAATTTATCGCCTTCCCTGTCAGGAATATAACGTCCGATTGAAGAAGCATCCGGATAAAGCGGAGCCGCATTATCACTTTTAAAATATTCCAGCTTTGCCTTTATAACCCGAAAAGCAGCGTCTTTTACACGCAATTTAAAACTTTCATCAGTTTTCATGGAATCAAGGTTTGAAGTCCAAAGATTTTCCCCAAGCCTTGCAGTTGTAGAAGAAATAACAATGTCGTTTCCTGCTTCAATCGCCATTTTAAAAGCCGCGGAAACAGAACCTGCATACATTGTAGCACCGTTCATCATCATGTCATCCGTGATAATCAAGCCTTCATAACCCATCTGATTTCTTAACAGCTCAGTTAAAAAGTATTTTGAAAGGCTGGCCGGAGCGCCGGTTTTGTCAATCTGCGGAAAACTCAAATGTCCGGACATTACGGCAGGCACTTTTTCCCTTATAAGATACTCAAAAGGAACCAGCTCACGGTTTTTTAAAGTTTTCCAGTCAATATCAATTTCAGGAAGATTTATATGCGAGTCATAGCTTGTGTCGCCGTGCCCGGGAAAATGCTTTACTGTTGGAATAACACCAGCGGAGATACTGCCGTTAGCCCATGCCGCGCCAAGAATTCCAGCGCGCTCAGGGTCATCTCCAAAAGAACGTGTTCCGATGATTGTTGAATCATGATTTGAAAAAAGATCGACAGCCGGGGCAAAATTCATATTTATTCCAAGAGCTTTAATTTCCCGGCTGATGTAATAGGCAGAGCACCATGCGTCGACAGGAAATCCGCCCGCACCGATCGCCATATTTCCCGGCGTAACAGCGGTCTTTCCTTTTACATGGCGAATCCAGCCGCCTTCCTGATCGGTCGCGACAAAAAGCGGAATCTTAAAACGTCTGGAAGTCGCGCTTCTTTGCAGCGAAGAAATTGACTTGCCACAAGGTTTATGTCGTCTGTGTTCCACCCGAATACCTTTACGCTTCCCAGACCACGGCCGCCAACCCACTGAAACAGAAGATTGTCTGGCTCTGCGCCTGCCCAGCCAAACATAAGAATCTGACTGAGCAGCTCCTCATCAGACATACGGTTCACAATAAATTCCGCAAGCTCTTCATTTGGAAAATCGCTCCAAAAATTTGCATTCTCAGGAATTTGCGCCTGACAGAACAAAAATCGGCAAAAAAATGCAGTAAAGAGCATTGCAAAAAATCTTTTCATAATTCTATAATTTTACACAAAAAAAACATGATTCTCAACACTTGGCAGAAATTAGAGCAATTTTAATAAAAGGTTCAGTTTCTAGTTTAAAATGTGGCAAGGATAGCAGGGGCGGCGAAGCCGTTCCAAAGCGCAGCGAAGGAATGGAGCGGCAGCGCAACCCCGAATAGCCTGGTTTTTGGTAGTTTGCGGCCAGCAAACGGACAAAAAGCCACCCAAAATATAAAAATTCAGAAACCCGGCATTCTGGTTTATTCCGCCAAAATTTTTGTAATTTCGGCGATGTATTGTGTATGCAAATCGTCTGTGGGATACCACTTTTTATAAAGCTCTTTATCCAGAAACGCTGATTCAGGCACAATCTGCTCATAAAGCTTTTTGCATTCAAGCACAAGGCGGCTTTCCTTAAAATATGGATACTGTCCGTCGTGCTCAACAGAAAGACCGGTTTCCTTTACCTTGTCAAAATCCCTGCCGGACTTTGAGCCGCAAAAATTATAGACATCACGCATTTCAGACGGAAGAACACAGAGCGTAAAAGTTTCGCCGCTATCCAGATATGTCTTTGTAAAGCGCGACTGACGGATAAAAATATTCACAACCGGCTTTCCCCACATAACGCCAACCTGCCCCCAGGAAGCGGTAAGCATATTCACGCGTTTTTCTTTTTCAGCGACAACAAGAAGCCAGTCACTGCCGATAAGTTTAAATGGATTTTCAGATAATTCTTCAGGTTTTATTTCTTTCATGGTTACATAATAAAAGAAAAATGAAAAAAAATGAACACAGCGCCGACACAGGCAAGCGTGGAGAAATACGGAAGAATTAAAAATTTTCAGAATAAAAGGGCGTTGCGGGATGTGCCCGCTGGAAAGGGAAGGCGAAAAATAAAACCAGGCTGGTTTAGATTTTCTAAAGCAGCCTGGTTTTGTTTTGAGCCGAGGGAAAGGCTTTTCCCCCTGCCTGATTATGCGTTCTCAGAGTCAAAAGTCGGGAAGCGCTTGAAGTAGTCTTTTGTTGTGCGCGCCGCAACTCCACTCAAGAGTATAAGAGCAATACAGTTTGGCCATGCCATAAGAGCGTTTGTAATATCCGCGATTGTCCATACCTGGCTGATTGTCATATAAGGTCCGATAGCGACCGCAATTATGTAGATTACGCGGTAGATCATCACAAGTTTCATTCTGCCGTTTGAAAGATATTCAAGACAGCGTTCTGAATAATAGTCCCATCCAAGGATTGTTGTGAACGCGAAGAAAACAAGACAAATCATAAGAAGGAACTGGACAGAGCGTCCGTCGCCGCCAAGTACGCTGTTGAACGCCGCAGAAGTGAGCTCTATGCCCTTAAGGGTTTCGCCGGCAGCATTTTCAGGAAGGACAAATACTCCGTTGTTTGCAAATGCTATTACAATAGAAAGACCTGTCATTGTGCAGACGATAATGGTATCAATAAAAGTTCCTGTCATAGAAACAAGTCCCTGGGCAACCGGCTCTTCTACTTTTGCAGAAGAAGCGGCGATTGCAGCAGAACCAAGTCCGGCTTCGTTAGAGAATTCCGCGGGCAATACCTTTCTGCATCGCGACAATCACAGAGCCTACGATACCGCCGGTAACAGCCCTTGGCGCAAACGCCGCCTTAAAGATAAGCGCAAATGCGGCAGGAATCTTTGTAGCATTCATAACAAGAACGCTGATTCCAAGGAAAACGTAAAGAATCGCCATAAACGGCACGACAACCTGCGCAACCTTAGAAATTCTCTGAAGACCGCCGATAATTACAAGCGCGACAAAAATTGTAACCAGAGCGCCGGCAATCACAGTCGCCCATGAATAGTCGTTTCCGAAGAGATTGAACGCGACATGAGCCGTTTCCGGGTCAAATGCATTTTTTACCGCAGATGCAATACCATTAATCTGAGTGAACGTTCCGATTCCGAAAAGTCCTACGCAAACTCCAAAAATCGCAAAGCACGGCAAGCCATTTCCACGAAAAGCCTGTCCGCTCTTTCAATCCTTTTTCAATTGTATAAAAAGGTCCGCCAAGAACGTGACCGTCAGCCATGTGCTCTCGATATTTAACGGAAAGCATACATTCAGTGTATTTTGTAGCAATTCCCACAAGAGCCGCAGCCCACATCCAGAAAAGCGCGCCTGGTCCGCCGGCCGCAATGGCTGTAGCAACACCTACGATATTTCCTGTTCCGATTGTCGCAGAAAGAGCCGTGCAGAGAGCTCCAAAACTAGAAACCTCGCCTTTTCCGTCGTCAGACTTCCGGAAAATTGATTTTAATGCGCGTCCCAGCTTGTGAAACTGCATACCATGAAGACGGATTGTCAAAAGCAATCCAGTTACAAGAATCAGGATGATTGTCGGAAGACCCCAGACAATTGCATCAATCTTGTTGATAATTGTGTCGAACAACATTTTGCTTGTCCTTTAAAAAAAATAAGAGCGAAAACACGGAAACCGCATTTCGCTCTCCAAAGAGTATGACAAGATTTCTTTAGCCCTGTCCCTTATGCCTGAGATATCGGTTTTTATAACCTTAACCCTTCGGCGTCCCGCATAAAAACGAGAACTCTCCAGAGAATCGCCGTTACAGTAACGCTGCCGACGACATAATAGAATATCACTAAGAAAATATCCGCGTCAACTGATTTTTTGCTGATTTTTAAGGCATAGCCGTGCAAAAACAAAGCAAAAAAAGATATTTTCTGCAACCATTCCTAAAAAATGTGTCTAAATATTTTTTTAAAAAAATTATTTTTTTCTATGGGAATTTATGATAGAATTTAAGTATACTGACAAAAATACAAAAAGTGTCAATCTGGCAGAAAAATAAGAAGGAAAAATATGTACCCGACAATTCCACAGATGCTATATGAAAAGGCAAAAAATTCACCAAACGCAGCGCTTCAATACTCAAAAAACAGCAAAGGTGTTTTCCAGCCTGTAACTTATGCAGAATTTGCAGAATCAGCGCTGAATTTCGGGGCAGGACTTGTTTCGCTGGGCGCAAATCCCGGCGAGCACATAGGATTAATCGCCGACAACCGAAAAGAATGGCTCGTTTCATCCGTCGGAATAATGTCCGCGGGCTGCTGCGACATCCCTAGAGGAAGCGAAGCGACCGTAAAGGACTTGTCGTACATTTTAAGTTTTGCAGGATGTAGAATAATCGTCGTAGAAAACAGCTCAAGCTACGGAAAAATCGTGGAATGCCGCTCAGAGCTGAAGGACTTGGAGCACATAGTTGTAATCGACAAAAAAAACGTTGACACCGAGGCGGCCGGCGTAGAAGTTCTTTCCTACGACGAAGTTATAAGCCTTGGAAAAGAATACAGAAACTTAAACCCCGGAAAAATTGAGGAAACCGTAAAAAACGGAAAAGAAGACGACACCGCGACAATCATCTTTACATCAGGAACAACAGGAACTCCAAAAGGAGTTGAGCTGCTACACAAAAATTTCATGTGTCAGATTGAAGGAATTTCCGAAACCCTGAACTTGAAGCCGGGAGACAAGACTCTTTGCGTGCTTCCTGTATGGCACGTTTACGAGCGCGAAATGGAATATTACTACATGGCAAACGAAATCGCCATGTGCTATACAAAACCTGTTCCGAGCATGATTCTTTCTGACTTCAAGAAAATAAACATCGCTTTCCTTGCCTGTGTTCCAAGAATCTGGGACGCGCTTTACAAGCAGATTGAAAAAAACGCGACAGAAAAATCGTCATGCAAAAAAGTGCTGTTCAAAATATGCATCGGAGCTGTAACAACGCGGCGCTGGATGATAGATATAATAATGGGAAGAAACCTTCAGTTCAAAAAGCCGCTCTGGCTTCTTACAGTTCTGAACAAATGGCTTTACATTCCATGTTTCTTCCTTTTGCCGCTAAGAGCATTCGGGAACTTTATGTTCTTTGCAAAAGCGCGGGCGGTTTTTGGAAGCAGCTTTAAGCTCGGAATGAGCGGCGGCGGCGCGCTGGCGCCAAAACTCGACAGATTCTTTAACTCAACCGGCATAAGGCTCGTGGAAGGATTCGGGCTTACAGAAACCGCTCCGATAATCTGCATAAGAAACCCGAAAAAACCTGTCATGGGAACAATCGGAAAGGCGATGCCGTACAACGAGATAAAAGTTGTAGACAGATTCGGTGTTGAATGCGCTCCGGGCCAGATGGGAGTTCTTTATGTACGCGGCGACAACGTGATGAAAGGCTATTACAAGCAGCCTGAGCTTACGGATTCTGTCATAAAGGAAGGCTGGTTTAACACCGGCGACCTTGTAGTTCTTTCCAGAAAGGGCGATTTAATGGTGAAAGGGCGCGCAAAAGACACGATAGTCCTGCGTTCCGGCGAAAACGTAGAGCCGCTTCCTATAGAAAACAAGCTTGTGGAATCTCCGTATATTGCGCAGGCTGTAATCGTCGGACAGGATAAAAACCATCTTGGCGCTCTTCTTATTCCAAAAAAAGAAAGCATACTGGAATACGCAAAATCCAACAACCTTAATACCGAAAGCATGAGCACGCTCTTAAAAAGCGGCGAAATAAAAAACCTGATAAATTCAGAACTGGAACGCCTTATAACGCCAAAAAACGGATTCAAGCCATTTGAAAAAGTCAGCTCGTTCTGTTTTTTGGAGCGGCAGTTCGAACCAGGAACAGAACTTACCGCAAAGGAACAGTAATCAGAAGCAAGGTAAATGAACTTTATAAATGGCAAATCGCCTCTATGTTCAGCGACTCTGTAATAGCGCAAAGCCTTTCAGGATTAAGCAGCCTTACCGGAAACATCGCGGACAACCTAAAAGACTTAAGCTCCGTAAAGAATGTAATCCTTGAAAAAATTCCAGGAATAAAAAAAGAAAGCGAAAAATAAATGCCGCCACGTCGAAAGCGGGGTTCATTCTTTTCCCTGCAAATTCAATTCAACCTGTTAAATAAAAAAGGCTGCCCCGGAAATCTCCGTAAGGCAGCCTTTTTACTATATCAACTTAACAAGCCTTAAGCTTTCTTTGATGTAGATTTTTTTGCAGAAGATTTTGATTCTTCCAAAGGTCTGGCAACTTTTTTCAAGTGCCAGATATCTTTTACATAATCTTCAATAGTTCGGTCTGAAGAAAATTTACCGGCATTCGCGATATTCTTCAAGCAAGCCTTTGCCCATGCCTTTTTGTCCGCATAAAGCTTTTCAGCATCGTTCTGGGCACGGCAATAATCATCAAATCAGCAAGGACATAATAAACATCCGCGCGGTTTCCTTCAATTCCGTAAACCAGAGAATCATAAAGCTCCCTGAACAACTGATGAGTAGGATCGTATGTTCCGTCAATAAGCTGGTTAAGAACCTTTGCCAATCCAGGATTTCTTTCAATATAGTCCTGAGGATTGTAATTGTGCGCTTCCTCAATCTTCTTGATTTCATCGGTAAGAAGACCAAAGATAAACGCATTTTCTTTTCCGGCTTCCTCAACAATCTCGATATTCGCGCCGTCCATTGTTCCCATTGTCAGGGCTCCGTTGCACATAAACTTCATGTTTGAAGTACCAGAAGCTTCAAGGCCGGCTGTAGAAATCTGCTCTGAAAGGTCTGCCGCAGGGAAAATCTTTTCCGCAACAGAAACGCGGTAGTTTTCAACAAAAACAACGTGAAGCCTGTCGTTTACGCGGCGGTCATTGTTGATTCTTTCCGCAACAGTATTGATAAGCTTTATGATTGCCTTTGCACGGCGATAACCAGAAGCTGACTTCGCGCCAAAAATATAAGTCTTTTTCGCTGGCTTATAGTTAGGATCGTCAAGCATCTTGTTGTAAACGTACATAACGTGAAGAATATTCATCAGCTGACGCTTGTATTCGTGCAAGCGTTTTACCTGTACGTCGAAAATCGACTCCGGATCAATAAGCTCATTCTGAGTATTTTTAAGATATTCAGCAAGGCGACGCTTGTTTTCTTCCTTAATAGACATAAGCTCCTTAAGGGATTTTTCATCATCAAGATATTTTTCAAGCCCCTTGAGCTTTGTAAGGTCTTTTTCCCAGCCATGACCGATTCTTTCAGTAATAAACGCAGAAAGCTCCGGATTTGCGCTGCACAGCCAGCGGCGCTGAGTAATACCGTTTGTCTTGTTATTAAATTTTTCAGGATACAGCTCATACCAGTCGTGGAGCTCTTTTTCCTTAAGAAGTCTTGTGTGAAGCTCAGCAACACCGTTTACACTGAAGCTGGCATGAATTGCAAGCCATGCCATATAAACTTTTCCGTTGTTGATGATAGCCATTCTTCCCTGACGAGCATAGTCGTTAGAATATTTTGAAGAAAGTTCTATCATAAACCTGCGGTTGATTTCTTCTACAATCTGATAAATTCTAGGAAGAAGTCCGCGGAAAATTTCAATCGGCCACTTTTCAAGCGCTTCCGCAAGAATTGTGTGGTTTGTATACGCAAATGTATGTGTAACAACATCCCAAGCGTCATCCCAGCCGACATTGTATTCATCCATAAGAATGCGCATAAGTTCAGGAATTGCCACAACCGGATGGGTATCGTTCAACTGGATTACATGGAGCTCCGCAAATTTGCTGAAGTCTGTTCCATGATCAGAAACATAGTGGCGAACCAAATCCTGCAAAGAAGCAGAACTGAAGAAATACTGCTGCTTCAAGCGGAGAGTTTTTCCAGAAGGACCTGAATCATTCGGATACAAAACCGCAGAAACATTCTCCGCGCTGTTCTGACGTTCAACCGCGCGGTTATATTCCATATTATTGAAAAGCTGCAAATCAAATCCATTTGGAGAAGATGCCTGCCACAAGCGGAGAGTATTTACAGTACCAGTTCCATACCCAACGATAGGCATATCATAAGGAGTCGCTGTAACTTCCTCTGCGTTCTCAACATAATAGCGGTCGCGGCCATCAGGAGTTTTTCCATAAGCGATGTTTCCGCCGAATTTTACCGTAACAGCCAGATCAGAACGCTTGATTTCCCAAGGATCGCGGTGGGCAAGCCAGTTGTCAGGATATTCAACCTGATAGCCGTTCTCAATCCGCTGTTCAAACATTCCATAGCGGTAACGGATTCCATATCCGTGTCCCGGATAATCCAAAGTTGCAAGAGAATCAAGGAAGCACGCCGCAAGACGGCCAAGACCACCATTACCAAGACCTGCGTCCGGCTCCTGGTCTTCAACCATGTTGTAGTCAATGTTCATTCCCTTAAGAACTTTTTTTACATCATCTAAAATTCCTGCATTGATAAGGTTGTTGCTCAAAGCCCGACCCATCAAGAATTCTGCAGATAAGTAATACAACTGCTTTGTAGGTTTCTTTCATATTCCTGGCGAGTTGCCATCCAGTTATCCATGATAACTTCAAGCGCAGATGCTGAAACTGCATCAAAAAGATCATGTTTATTTGCCTGCGAAATATCTTTACCGTATTGTCTCTTAAGTCGACCTTCAAGATTTTCCTTAAATTTTGCGGCATCAAATTTCATTTAAAATAACCTCCACGGTATTTTTAACTGTGTTAAAGAGTACACAGAATCACAAGATTTTTCAATTGGAATTCTTAAAATATCAGATTATTTAGTCAAAATGCAGGGCTTTACATGAATCCGTGGATTGAATAAAGGGGAAGAAATCAAGAAACGAGCGGCGACCGGGCCATTCCGATAGATAAGCCTAGCCTGATACCCTGCAAGTACAACAGCTTTGCCATCCACCGGACTGACGCGGTTTTCTGAAAGTTCATTCCGCTGAATTTATAATGCTGAATTTATAAAACCCGATATTCTGGCTATTTTGCAATCAATATCACAAAACTTCCCGAAGGCAAAACATAGCGCTGCTGCTCATGAAGAACAGTCTCCTTTCCGCAGTCAACAAAACCTTCGTCTCCCGCTACAGAAGTATCCGCCACATAATACCATTTTTTTCCTTTAGGAAGGGTCGGCAGAGTTATCGTAACATCGTAAATATCAGTGTTTCCGGCAACATAAAAATCATTATCAGGCTCTCCGCGTTCACCGACGACAGATGCGCCGACAAGCTTAAAGCTAAGGAAACGCTTCATATTCGACCAGTCAGGATTTTTCCGCTGGCATCATACCATTCAATTTCCATCTTTGAACCGGAAAAGAATTTTTTGCGCCGGAAAACAGGATGTATCTTTCTTAACTGGATTGCCTTTCTTGTGAAATTAAAAAGCTCCTGGTTTTTCTTTTCAAGGTTCCAGTTGACCCACGAAATTTCGTTGTCCTGACAGTACGCATTGTTGTTTCCCATCTGGGTCCTGCGGAACTCATCACCGGCGGCGAACATCGGAACTCCCTGCGAAACCATAAGGCAAACCATAAAATTCTTAAGTTTTTTAAGGCGCAGCGCCTCAATCTTCGGATTTACGGTGACACCTTCATAGCCGTGGTTATAGCAGTTGTTGTCATCAGAACCATCCCGGTTGTTCTCGCCATTTTCATCATTGTGCTTTCCGTTGTAGCTTACAATATCGTTCATTGAAAAACCGTCATGGCAGCTTACAAAATTAACGGAACTGTCCGGATTTTTTCCCGGATGGCCGTACAAATCCGAGCTTCCGGCAAGCCTTGTGGCCGCGGCGGTAGCAACGCCCTCGTCTCCGCGGATAAACCTTCTTATATCATTTCTGTAACGGTCGTTCCATTCGCTCCATCTTCCGCCCGGAAAACCGCCGACAAGGTAACCGCCGCCGCAATCCCACGGCTCTGCAATTATTTTTGAGCGGCAAAGAACCGCATCCTCGGAAATGGCGTTTGTAAGAAACGGAAAATTCTGCATATAGGACTTCTGGTCGCGGCAAAGGGCAGCGGCAAGGTCAAAACGGAATCCGTCCACGTGCATCTCGCTTACCCAATAACGAAGGCTGTCCAGAATAAATTTAGTTGAGACAGGATGAGCCGCATTCACCGTATTTCCGCACCCCGAAAAATTGTGATAGTACTGCTTTTCATTTTCAGGAAGCATATAATAAGTTGAATTTTCAAGTCCACGGAAACTGAATGTATAGCCATGCTCGTTGCCTTCCGCTGTATGGTTGTAGACCACATCAAGTATAATTTCTATTCCGGCTTTATGAAGCTCGCGCACAAGAGTTTTAAACTCCCGCACAGAAGCCCCCGGCGTACGGTCAAAAGCATAAGTTGTTTTAGGCGCAAAAAAACCGATTGTACTGTAGCCCCAGTAATTTGAAAGCAGTTCTCCTGTCTTTGGATTTATATTTCCATTTTCATGCTCATCAAATTCAAAAACCGGCAGCAGTTCAACGGTGGTAATCCCAAGTTTTTTCAGATAAGGAATTTTTTCTATAAAGCCCTTGTATGTTCCAGGCGCGCTGACTTCCGAAGTCAAAGAAGCCGTGTATCCTTTAAGATGCGTCTCGTAAATAACGGACTCGCTCATAGGATAATTCAAAGGCTTGTCTCCCTGCCAGTCAAAATCAGAATCATCAACCACAACGCACTTTGGAAAATTCGACAAGTCAGAAAGCTTTCCGTTTTCTATTCCGGCAAGACCAAGATCGCGCTGGCGGTTATATGACTGAAAAACCGACCCCTGGGAAAACGCCTTCGCGTAAGGGTCAAAAAGATATTTATTAAAGTTGAACCTGTGTCCCTTCGGCGGATTATACGGACCGTCAACCCTATAAAGATAAAGAGTTCCGGCTGAAAGTCCTTCGATAAAAATATGCCAAATGCTTCCGGTTTTGTTTTTCACAGAATCAAAATCTATTGAAAAAGACGGTTGCTTCGCATCGGCTGAATCGAACAAATCCAGAACAACTCTCTCTGCGTTTTTGCTGTATAATGCAAAATTAACACCGTTTCCTGATGGAGTTGCACCAAGTATTTCAGGACGGCCTTCAGAAATCTGACCTACGTTCATATTTGCTTAGTCTAACACAAATACAGCGCGATTTCCACAAAAAATAACACAAAAAATGCGGCAAAATTTATTCAGGAATGAGTCTTGTTATGGTATTGTCGTGCTGCCGCCAGTTTTTATCAACCTTAACCTGAAGATCCAAATCGACCTTGAATGGAAAAACCTCGTGTATCTTTGAAATGGAAGCCATGCGAATCTGCTTTATCATAGCCGCGCCCTTGCCAATAACCATTCCTTCTGGCTTTCGCGTTCAACGCAGATAAAAGCCCTTACCCAAATTTTTCCGTTATTTCCACGCTGCTCCAAATCTGCGACACTGACATAAAGGCAATGCGGCAGCTCCTGCTGAAGGCGGTTTATAGCCTCGCCGCGGACAATTTCGCTTATTCTGAACGCAATATCCTGATCTGTATAAACATCCTCTGTGTAAAGCGCCGGCGCTACCGGAGAAACAGAGTAAAGCGCGCGAAGAACCTCGTTTATTCCGGAATCGTTTTTTGCCGACATCTCAAGAATCCGCTCCTCAGGAAGCTCAGGCAGATAAAGACGTACAAATTCCCTGGATTTTTTAACTTTTGAATCGCCCGCATCTATTTTATTTAGCGCGACCACAAGATTTTCAATGTATTTAGAAGCAAGAAACGCGTTCATTTTCTCTTCATCGCCAGGCTCGCGGGTTGTATCAATAACATAAAGAATACAGTCCGCGCCCTCCAGAGTTTCCTCCGTAACAGATTTTAGACGCAGATTCAGTTTTTTCTCCGAATCATGATAGCCGGGCGTGTCAACAAAAACCAGCTGGCCAAGCGAAGTGTTCACAATTCCGCGTATTGCGTTTCTTGTTGTCTGAGGAACAGGAGAAACAATTGAAACCGGCTCCTGGCAGGCTGTGTTTATAAAAGTAGATTTTCCAGCCGAAGGGCGGCCAAGAATCGCGACAAGCGCAGTTTTTTCCCCTATTCCTGAATTTTCAGGTCCGTCATAATTTGCAATCTGATTTTTGTCTTCCATAATGACGTTATTTTAACAGAAAATTTTGGATGAATAAAGGGAGCGGACAAACAAAGACAGGCGCAATCTACGGCACAAAGAATTTTCCGCATGAATAAAAAAAATCAGGCGGATTTTTAGAAGACAAAAAAAAAGCCTGCGCCTTGGACTTTGCGCAGACTTTAGTCATTTTTACACGAATCCGAAGCTCGAACCGTTAGAAGTTTTCGCTAAGCTTTTCAAAGTAGCTCTGAGGATGCGCGCAAACCGGACAAACCTTAGGAGCTTCTTTTCCTACGCATACGTGGCCGCAGTTTCTGCAAACCCAGATTGCATCGCCTTCGCTGCTGAACACAAGCTTGTCCTCAACATTTTTAAGCAATTTTCTGTAGCGTTCCTCGTGGTGCTTTTCAATTTTTCCGACACCTTCAAACATCTTTGCAATCTGCTCAAAACCTTCCTCGCGGGCGGTTTTTGCAAATTCATCGTACATATCAGTCCATTCGTAGTTTTCGCCGTCTGCGGCAGCCTTAAGGTTTTCAGAAGTATTTCCTATTCCTCCCAAAAGCTTAAACCACAACTTAGCGTGTTCTTTTTCGTTATTCGCAGTCTCTTCAAAAATTGCGGCAATCTGCTCGTATCCTTCTTTTTTTGCAACGCTAGCAAAATAAGTGTACTTGTTCCTAGCCTGAGATTCGCCAGCAAATGCTGTCTGCAAGTTTTTCTCTGTTTTTGATCCTTTCAAATCCATCGTCGTTCTCCTTAAGTCAAGATTTTTCTATATTTTTGCATGACGGACAAATCCCTGTAAAAATAAGGTTATGCCCTTCAACCAAAAATCCCTTTAATTCCATTTCCTTTACGGCTTCCTTCATCTCCACAGAAACAGATTCCGGAACATCAAACATTTTTCCGCATACTGAACAGTTAAAATGGTAATGCTCCCTGACCGTACTGTCAAAATGGTCCGCGCCGTTCGGAACACAGATTTTCAGAATATAATTATTGTCCGCAAGAAAATTCAAATTTCTATAAACAGTTCCGCGGCTTATGCGTGAATCCGATTTTCGCGCAAGCTCGTAGATTTCATCAGCTGTAGGGTGAGTAAAATTCCCTGTCATCAGGTCAAGAATCAATTTCCGCTGATTCGTATTTCTTTTCTGCATGAAATTTTCCTTTTTCTCTACCGTACATCTGATATTATAAATGATTTTTTCATTTTGTAAATAGTAATAAGTCCTATTAGCAAATATTTTCTTTCTTTTTTTTACATTTGCCAGTATCTTTATAGCAAGGTATTTTGAGTTTTAGGTTGAATATCGAGTTTTTTTGCAAAAAGAATAAAAGCGCAGGCAGATTTACAATTTGTGAAGATTTGGCGATTGAATTAATTAAAGTGCGGAGCACCCGAATTAATACAAGCGTAGCGCGAGCCAAATCCATCTGAGCAAATTGGAAATATGCCGAAAGCGTTCTTTCGTAATTTGTAAAAAAAACTCGAAATTAAGCCTTTTAAACAAAAAAAAGCGAGGAAATTATGGGCGTTACAACTTTAACTGAAACAAATTTTGAAGCGGAAGTTATTAAAAGCGACAGACCTGTCCTTATAGACTTCTGGGCTTCGTGGTGCGGACCTTGCAGAATGCTTTCTCCGCTGGTGAATGAGCTTGCGGAAGAGCACAAGGAGATTAAATTCTGCAAAGTAAACGTTGACGATGAAGAAGTTCTTGCAAAGAATTTTGGAATCATGAGCATTCCGACACTGGTTGTCTATAAAGACGGAAAACTAAAAGCCAGACAGGCCGGAGCGGTTCCAAAAGAGGCAATCCTTGAACTTATAGCAAACGCATAGAATCAACGGCGGTTTTCTACTATAATTCAAAAAAAACAGCGCCGCAGGCAATTAAAAACCGCCTGCGGCGCGCAAAAGGAATTAAAATGAAAATCGCATCACTAAAAGAAGAATTGACACAAAACTCATATCCTGGACGGGGAATCATCGCAGGACTTTCAGAAGACGGAAAAACGGCGGTCAGCGCATACTGGACAATGGGACGCAGCGCAGGAAGCCGGAACCGGGTTTTTGTAACAGACGAAGAAGGAATCAGAACCCAGGCCTTTGACCCGACTCTTATAGCCGGCGACCCAAGCTTAATAATTTACCGCGCAGTCCGGGTTCTTGGCTCAAAAACAATCGTAACAAACGGCGACCAGACGGACACAATTTTTGACGGATTAAAGGAAGGAAAAACCTTTGAGGAGTCGCTCAGAAGCCGCAAATACGAGCACGACGCTCCGAATTTCACGCCAAGAATTTCAAGCCTGCTGGATATTGAAGGCGGAAAATACAACTACGCAATCTCAATCCTTAAAAGCGACAACGGAAACCCGGACAACTGCCTGCGGTTCACATTCACATACGACAACCCACAGCCAGGAAAAGGCCACTACATACACACATACATGGGCGACAGAAATCCCCTGCCAAGCTACGAAGGCGAACCAACCCCAATAGAAATTGAAGGCGACATCGACACATTCACAAACAGCCTTTGGTCATGGCTAAACGAACAGAACAAAGTCTCGCTCTTTGTGCGCTACATCGACATAAAAACCGGAAAATACGAAACAAGAATTTTGAATAAGAACGAATAAATTGCGAGCAGTGGCGCAGCAATTTATTCGTGTCTATATAGGAAACTTGCGAATGCAAGTTTTCTTACCAAAAAAAACAAACTGCGAGCAGTGGCGCAGCAATTTATTCGTGTCTATATAGGAAACTCGCAAACGCAAGTTTTCTTACCAAAAAAAAACAAACTGCGAGCAGTGGCGCAGCAATTTATTCGTGTCTATATAGGAAACTTGCGAACGCAAGTTTTCTTACCAAAAAAAAACAAACTTTTTCATTGTGTATTCCTGTTTATAAAAAACTAACAATTTTAAGTTTTCTTGAAATTTTCGGTGAAAGTAAAATCTCCAGCATTTTTCTCTTTAAAAATTTGGGTAGTGTACACTACCCAAAGGGATTGAAAAATCCCTTTGGGCGAAGTCTTGTTACACTCGACTTCGCCCAAAAACAAAAGATAAAATCTAGGAGGATTTTATGAAACGCTTATCTAAACTCGCTGCTATTCTTACAGCACTTGTATTGGCCTGTGCATTCTTTGGATGCTCAAACGGAAATTCATCTGATGATGACCAATCAATAACTCTTTCCGACGGAAGCTATACGTTAAAAATAACGCAAACTGCTGATGGAATGGTCGAAAAATATGATATCAAAGCAACTGCAAGCAATGAAACTTGGACTTTTAAGTCTGGTTCAAAAACGCAGACTGTTGATCTTACAAAACAAATGAGCAAAGACGACCTTACAGCTTTTAATGCAATGGGCGAAGATGCTAAAAAGGCAAAGACTAAAAAGGAAATGAATCTTCCTGATGATGCAGAAATCTCCTTTGCTGGCAATAAAGTGATTGTAAAATCAACTCTTTCTGGTGCAGAGCTTACAGAAATGCAGGAGAATTATCAATTATCATCAATTCCATCCGACGCCAAAATCGAAACAATTAAAGATAAAACTGAGTATAAAATAACTATGTCTATAAAAGGTAAGACAATTGAATTTCATGTCTATAAAGACTAAAAGCTTTTGCTGATATGTAAAAGGGGCTGTCCAAAAAGAAATGGGCAGCCCTAATTATTTTAAATTTACAAGAGAATTCAAATCTGCTAAAATTTAAATATGAGCAGAGGCGTAAGCCGCTACAATCCAGTAATGCTGCTGAAGGTTTTAATCTATTGCTATATGACAGGAATCTACTCATCGAGAATGATAGCAAGACAGTGCCGCGAAAACATAAATGCAATGTGGCTTGCGGGATTCCAGAAGCCGGACTTCAGGACAATCAATAAATTCCGGAGTGAAAAACTAAATGGCTCAATCGAGGAAATCTTTATATCCACAGTAAAGCTTCTGAATAAAAAAGGCTATGTAAGCCTTGAAAAGTATTTCGTGGACGGAACCAAAATCGAAAGCGCGGCAAACAAATACACATTTGTGAGGAAACGCGCAGTCGAGAAAAACGAGAAGAAACTTGATGAAAAATAGCAGCGCTCTCTTATCTAAAAGATAAAGACGAGTAAAAAGTAAAGCCGCCCTGTCTGACTACACGTGGCGGCTTTATCGCTAAAATGTGGAGACGACCGACGGAGTCGGGCATTTCCTTTATTTGTATATTAGCACCAACACGCTTTTTCGTCAAATCTATAAAAATCAATATAGCACGCCGCGGGCTGAAAATCTCTTCGCCCGCAAGTTCCTCCAGCCCGCTTTCGAGTTTTTGACAGGCCAAAAACTCGCTTCTATTTCTTTATCACAGGCTCAGACAACCCAGGTTGCTCGAAAAAAAAAATGCACCCCGCGGGGCGCATTTTTTTCATCTTTTCACGAAACCTTATTTCTAGCGAAGCAATGAAAGAACATTCTGGCTTGACTGGTTCGCCTGAGCCAGCATTGCTGTTCCTGCCTGTGAAAGAACCTGGTCTTTTGTGAATTCAACCATTTCGTTAGCCATATCTGTATCGCGGATTCTTGACTCAGAAGCCTGAAGGTTTTCTGCGCCAACGTTCAATCCCTTAATAGTCATATCAAGGCGGTTCTGGTAAGCGCCAAGGTCAGCGCGCTGCTTGTTAATCTTCTTCAACGCTTCGTCCAAAGTGCCGATTGCGCGGTTTGCCTCATCCGGGCCTTCCAAAGACATGATTGTTTCATCACCAACATTGCGAAGACCAAGAGCCATAGCAGACATTGTTCCAATGTAAACCTGAGTCCTCTGGTCCATGTTTGCGCCAATATGAAGCCACATAGATGCAGTCACAACATTTTCGCCAGTCGGGCGGGCAAAACGACCGGTCAACATATTCATACCGTTGAACTGAGCAGCAGAAGCAACGCGGTCAACCTCAGCAATCAAAGAAGAAACTTCAACCTGAATCTGCATGCGGTCTTCAGCAGAGTAAATACCGTTGGAAGACTGAACAGCAAGCTCACGGATTCTCTGAATAATATCAGTGGTTTCCTGCAAATAACCTTCTGTTGTCTGAATAAAAGAAATGCCATTCTGAGCGTTTGTAGAAGCCTGTTTCAAACCTCTAATCTGAGAACGCATTTTTTCTGAAACAGCAAGTCCAGAAGCGTCATCTCCAGCACGATTAATTTTCATACCAGAAGAAAGCTTTTCCATGCTCTTCTGCTGAGCCAAATCCTGAATTCCCTGTGCCCTCTGAGCGAACATCGCGCTCATATTGTGATTAATAACCATAGTTTATCTCCTTGGTAAGTTTCCAAAACTTATTACAAGGGTCTCACCACCCTTTACTTTACTATCGGAGAATGGCAAACCGACTTTAGAAAAAAAATAAAAATTTTTCACATATTAATTTTTATAAGGGCGCAAACGCTTTCAGCAAACAGGCTTTCCAGGGCTACCCTCGCGGTCGTTGGCGCCAGCCCGGCTCCGCCGGTCCGCCGCCAATTCGCTGCGCTCACCCTTCCAATCCTGCGCAAGATTTTCCTGAAAAGAAATTAAGAATTCAACATAATCGAATATCATCGCTGAAGAAAGGCTTGCCTTATTTCAGAATCCCACGTTTTATTTGCACAAATCCACGCCATACGATATAATCTAAAAAATTTTTAGTGGAGTTCTTAAAATATGTTAAAAGGGCGTCATTTAATCGAACCTGGTGATTTGTCTGTTTCTGAAATTGATGAGATTATTTCTTTGGCAGAACAGATAACAGTTGATCCTATTTCTTTTCAAGATGTGTGTCGCGGGAAAATTCTTGCGACACTTTTTTTTGAGCCAAGCACAAGAACACGACTTTCATTTGAAGCGGCAATGCTTCATTTAGGCGGAACGGTAGAAGGTTTTGCGGACGCATCCTATACATCGTCCACAAAAGGCGAAACTCTTGCAGACACAATCCGTGTAGTTTCTTCCTATGTCGATGTAATTGCGATGCGAACTCCAAAAGAAGGAGCGGCTTTGCTTGCAAGCAAATATTCACCTGTTCCTGTCATAAACGCAGGCGACGGCGGACACAGCCACCCGACACAAACTCTTACAGATTTAGTCACAATACGCAGGCTTCTCGGCGACTACCAGGGACTTACCGTAGGATTCTGCGGAGACTTAAAATTTGGCAGAACGGTACACAGCCTTACTCAGGCACTAAGCCGCTACAAAGGAAACAAGTTCATCTTTATAAGCCCAAAAGAGCTTTGTCTTCCAGAATACATGATAGAGCAGCTTGATGAAAAAGGAATTCCATACACAATTGCGGAACGCCTTGAGGATGTCATCGGCGAGCTTGACGTCCTTTATATGACCCGTGTTCAAAAAGAGCGTTTCTTTAACGAGCAGGATTACCTGCGGCTAAAAGACAGCTACATCCTGGACAAGGAAAAGATGAAGCTTGCAAAAGACCGGATGTTCGTGCTTCATCCGCTTCCGCGCGTAAACGAAATTTCCCCGGAAATAGACGACGACCCGCGCGCCGTATACTTCAATCAGGTAAAATTCGGAATGTACGCAAGAATGGCTCTTATTGCAAAACTGACCGGCGCCCTTTAATAAAAAACGCCAAAGTTTTTGCCAGCGGGTTTGCGTTGCAAACATCATCATCAGGCGCAATTTCCAACTTTATTGAAAAATTGCGTCAAAAAGTCAAAAAGAAAATTGTTATTTGACCTTTTTATGAGAGGAAATATGTTAAATATAGATTCAATAAAAAACGGACTTGTTATTGACCACATACGCGCAGGTTCAGGCTGGAGAATTTTCCAGTGGCTTGGATTAGACAAATCATCCTTCTGCTCCGCCCTTATAATGAACGCGCCGTCTAAAAAAACAGGAAAAAAAGACATAATAAAAATTGAAAATGTAATGGACATCGACTTTTCAATACTCGGATTCATCGACCCGAATATCAGCGTAAACGTGATTCAAAACGAAAAAATCGTCCGCAAAATAAAAATGGAACTTCCATCCAGAATTCAAAATGTTTTCAAATGCAAAAATCCGCGCTGCATAACGGCAACGGAAACCTACATAAAACCGACATTCCTGCTTGTTGACAAGGCGAAAGGTCTCTACCGCTGCGAATATTGCGACACAATGTACAAAGCCGGCGAAGACGGAACTGTCGTGGAGAAAGCATAATGCCGGAAGCTTTGCTAATCTACAACGCACGGCTTCTTGATGAAGCCACAGACAGCCCGGGAGCAGTTCTTTCAGTAAACGGAAAGATTCGTGCAGTTTATCATGGATATTTTACAAATTCCCAGACTGTCACAGAACTTGCAAAATCTGTCTTAAAAGAAGACGGTTATAATGACATTCCAGAAATTGAACTTTTTGACGCAAAAGGCCTTACGCTTACACCTAGTTTTATAGACATGCACGTTCATCTTCGAGACCCCGGGCTTACTCAAAAAGAAAATCTTGAGACAGGACTTAACGCCGCGCTCGCAGGTGGCTACGGAACGGTCGTAGCAATGCCGAACACAAAGCCCGTAACCTCAACCGGCGAACAGGCAAGAGGAATCCGAAAGCGGGCCGCCTCATTAAAATCTGCAAATATGTTCCAGGTATGCTCAATAACAGCAGATTTTGAAGGAAAGGACGTTTCCCACCTTCTTGGCCTGAACAGCACAGAAGTTCCTGTAATTTCAGAAGATGGAAAAGAAGTCGCATCCAGCGCCGTAATGCTGGAAGGAATGAAAATAGCCGCCAGCAAAGGAATGACGGTTGCATGCCACTGCGAAGACCCTGAACTTGCCGCCGCGGCGCGCCCGCTCAGAAAACATGCCCTGGAAATAATGAAAGAACACAACCTTACAAGCTGGGGAAGCATGCAAAACGCGGAAAACGCGCCTGAACCGGTAATAGAAGAAATTGAAGATTATCTTTCAGACGCAAACGAGCTGCTTGCCCTTGCAGAAGATATTGCAACAGAACGCAACATCAACATAGCAGAACAGGCAGGCTGCCACATACACCTATGCCACGTAAGCACCGCAAAATCAATGGAAGCAATCCGCCGGGCAAAACAAAAGCTGGCAGATGAAGCCGCAGATTTTTACGCAGATATGGCGGACAGCGCTTATGACAATTACATAGAAGGAACTCAATTCAAACCGATTGAACCGCTCGAAAACGGTTTTTCCGTAAGCTGCGAAGTAACACCGCACCACATTGCTCTCTGCGGAACAGACGAACCGAACATACGCGCCCTTGTAAATCCGCCGCTTCGCTCCGAAGACGACCGCATAATGCTCATAGATGCGATCCGGGACGGAACAGTAGACTGCATCTCCACAGACCATGCGCCGCATACGCTGGAAGACAAAGCAGAAGGAGCGCCGGGATTCACAGGATTGGAAACAAGTTTCGGCGTATGCAATTCAATTCTGGTAAAAGAAGGCCAGATTTCCGCAAAAAGACTTTCACAGCTTATGTCAGCAAATCCGGCAAGACTTTTAAAGCTAAAAAAAGGACTGCTTAAAATCGGTTTTGACGCAGATTTTTCAATCGTAAATCCTGACGAATCATGGACTGTTGAGCCAAAAAACTTTTTCAGCAAGGGAAAAGCGACACCTTTTGCAGGCAGAACCCTAACCGGAACAATAAAAACCGTTTTTATCGCCGGTCAAAAACGCTTTGAAAAACAGTAAAAAAAACAAGCCCTTTGAAGAGCCCAGATAAACCTAAGCACAAGTAAAACACTTCATACCGTTGCTACGTTCCCGTCCTGGCGGAGTTTTGAAGGCTACTTTGAAAGGCATCTGGACTCATCAAAGGGCTTAAACTTTCCATAGAATACTATATCAGATGTAAAAAATCAAGTAACCGAATTATTACAATCGGATTTTACTTTTTCTATAAATTTATTTTCAAAACCGGCTCTAATCCAAATGCTGTAAAAATTGCGGTTAAAAAAAAGCGGAGTTTTCCAGCAATGACTTTTAACACTGCTCTATGTACAAGATTTACTGCATTACATATTTCAAATCGTAATTTCAACGAATCATTTATAAGCTGGTAATATTTTTCTGTCAGTTATTTTAAGCCAAGTCTGTTTTGTTGGTGAAAAATCATAAGAAAAATCATTTTCTGTTTCAAAAACATATAAAGATTGAATTACTTCTCTATCTTTTTTAATAAAACTATTTCTTGTTGTATAAAATCTTATATTAAAATTATATAGAGCCAGTTTCAAAAGTCAGACAGCCATAGGATTTCCAGATTGAAGTTGAGTTATAAGCTGATTTTGAATAATTTTTAATGCAGTTAAAACAAGAACAGAATTCATCAGGATAAAGGCAATTTTTTTATCAGAGCGATAACAAATCCTGTCCGGAATCAACCAGTCTTTCAGGTATGCATTAGCACGCTCAACAGTCGTTCGAATTTTAAACCGTTCTTTTTTCGATAGTTTTCAGCGGTTTTTCAGTCCTGATTTCATCCTTTCTGGGCCTGCCACGCTTTTTTTTACTATTTTCGTCCGACTTCTTGATTTTTATGGGTTTTGACCGGACTGGAATTGCTGTTGAATCTCTGCAGATATGCATAACAAGCCTGTCTTTTAATGCGGTACATATTAATTTTTCATGAATTTTTTGTGATGTCTCATCCTGTGCTAACTGTGCAAATCTTCTTGAGAATGTTGCCTTGCTTGGAATTTTTGCGAATTTACAAATTAGACGGAGATTGCAGTCTACCTTTAATCTGCTTATCAAATCCTTTGTCGTATCTAGCCTGAAAAATGACTGGGCAAGGAATGCCCTGAAAAAACTGAAATTGAAATATGTCGGCCGTCCCATTCGGGTCTGTTTTTCTTCAATTTTCACACAGTCTTCGATTACTTGCAGGATTGCTAAAAATTCCTTGTGCTCATCATTAAGATATTCCTCGAATATTCTGTCATTTCCAAAATCAAAATTAAAAAGTGGTTGTGCTCCGCACAGAATTTCTGTTATACTTTTCATGGCAGTTCCGTTATTTTTGTTTTTTGTTCACAAACTATTATACACGGTTTCTGCCTTTTTTTTATTTTTTTAGACTTTTGAAACTAGCTCTATATAATGAACGTAATTAAAATCTCTGAAAATTAACATTTTCACACTGCTTTTTAGGGAGTCCGCCGTATGAAAAATATTCCGTTAAGTAACACTTCAAAATTTGTTCCCGCTGTTGCCGCCGGCTGCATGCGAATCGATTCGCTTGGAACAGAACAAGTTACGCGCTACATAAATGCGTGTTTTGATTTGGGAATTACTTTTTTCGACCACGCTGATATTTACGGCGGCGGTTCATGCGAAGAAATTTTCGGGCAGGCGTTCTTGAAAAGCGGGATAAAGCGCGAGAACGTAATCTTTCAGTCGAAATGCGGCATTGTTCCCGGAAAAATGTACAATCTTTCAAAGGAATACATTGTGGAAAGCGCGGAAAGTATTCTGACACGTCTGCACACTGATTATCTGGACATCCTGGTGCTTCACCGCCCGGACGCACTTGTTGAGCCGGAGGAAGTTGCCGAAAGTTTCCGCATTCTGAAAGAATCGGGCAAAGTGCTTCATTTTGGCGTTTCAAATCACAAACCGGCACAAATTGAGCTTTTGCAAAAATACACCGACGAAAAATTGATTGTAAATCAGCTGCAGTTTAGTATTCCTGTTTCAAATATGATTGCAAACGGACTGGAAGTGAATATGACAACCGACGGCGCAGTTGACAGGGACGGAAGCGTGCTTGATTACTGCCGGCTGAACGACATCACGATTCAAACGTGGTCGCCGTTTCAATACGGATTTTTTGAAGGCGTTTTTATCGGAAGCGAAAAATTCCCCGAACTGAACGCCCTACTGCAGGAACTTTCCGTAAAATACAACTCTACGCCCACCGCCGTTGCCGCCGCTTGGATTTTGCGCCACCCGGCAAAAATGCAGCTGATAACCGGAAGTACAAACACCGAACGCCTGAAAGAAATTGTATCCTCCGAAAATATTGCGCTCACCCGCGAAGAATGGTACAAACTGTATCTTTCGGCAGGACATATTCTTCCGTAATGTTTTTAACGGATGCCGCCGAGATTCTGTCTTGGCAACACAAAACACATTTTTTTTCATCGGATTTTTCAGAGCTTTTTGACACTCGAAACAGATTTTTTCCGATAAAAAGCAAACAGATTCATCATTTTCATTATCTGAAAGGCGATGGCAAAAATAATATCTGATTCGTGCGGAGAGTTTCATCCCTGCGGGGCTGCAAGCAAGTTCTCCGATGATTGCGTCGAGGCTGTTGATTTTGAGAGTGATTGCTCCTCTATCTTAACTCTGTTGAATATCAATCACCAAATAAAAAAGCGGCATACATTTTGCAAAGAAAACATGGACTTGCAGCAAAGTCGTCCGCTGCTACACCAGCGCGTGAATCATCTTCTGCAAAACTGCAATTTTTTCTTTGTCGAGCGCAAGCAGGTCGTCCACGATAGTCTGAATTTCATTCAGCCGGAAAGTCCGATTTTCGTTTTTCCCCGTTACCAGATATTCCACTGACACACCGAGCGTCTGCGCAATCTTGACCGCCGTCTCTACGTTCGGCAGCACGCCGCGCGCATCGATATATGACAGAAATGTGCTGGAGCTGATTCCCGCAGCCGCCGCAACTTCTTTTACGAGCATTCCTTTAAATTCGATTTCTTCCCTTAGCCTTTCCCTGAACGCCATTTACATCAGCATATCAAAATAATGAGATAAAAATATTGTTGCAAACCGATAGATAAACTTCAATATATTGGTGTCACTTCGTAATCTGCGCACAATTTATTGAAGTTCGGAACACTATTTTTTACAAGGAGTTTTTTATGAGATTGAAAAACACAAAGAAGAAAGCCTGCGTATTTAGTCACAAGGAGTTTTCCCTTTCATTAATAAGATCTAGAAGATTAAGGCATCCTTTTTGTCTCATTCGTTCTATATCTTCCTCGCTGCTGAGTTCACCTATAACACAAAGGGCATCAGATTCCAACGAATCATCAATTTCTTTTTCTATGAAAGTTATGTTTAAAATCTGACAGGCGTAAATCAAAAGGAAACGGATGTAGCTTTTTCCATACAGCGCAAGTTTATTTTTTCCGTCATTTAGCATCACGGATAATATCACAAAGAGCATCATTATAAGTATTTGCAAGCTCAAAGGTGCGTCTTGCAAATTTCTGGCTGCGGGCCTTTAGCTCTGCAATTCCTTCCGGAGTGATTGCATAAGCAAGTTTACGCATATTTACATTTGTAAGCATTATCCAGCCGCGCTCAACAAAGCGTTTAAGAACAGCATTCATAAGACCGATTGACATTCCGGCATTTTCCGCCAGCACGCGCTGACTTGCCATCGGCTCTTCTTCAAGGGTTGCGGCTATGCTTTGCAAAGTTCTTACATCACTATTCATATTTTGAACATCATAGCATATTTGACACAGTTATTCAAAGGCTGATTTTCCGGCGTTTTTTGCGAAGATATTTTTCAAAACCGCCTACAAGCATTCTACAACAGCAGATTTAAAACAAAAAGGCCCGTCGTCTTGACGAGCCTTTTTTTGAGACTGACACGATTCGAACGTGCGACCCCCACCTCCGCAGGGTGGTGCTCTAATCCAGCTGAGCTACAATCTCATTCAAACATGTCAGCTAAAACTGTGTGATTTCGGAGGCGACAGGAGTTGAACCTGCCCAGCCCTTTCGGAACTGACGGATTAGCAATCCGTTGTATTACCGCTCTACCACACCTCCAGCTATCGGAGCGAGAGGGATTCGAACCCCCGGACCCGTGAAGATCAACGGTTTTCAAGACCGCCCCAGTACGACCGCTTTGGTATCGCTCCAAAAAAGATGTATACATAAGATATAAGAAATCAATACCGATGTCAACAGGAAAACATAAAAATTTTTAGTTTTTTTTATCAAAAAACGTTCATTTTTACAAAAAGGTTGAATATCGAGTTTTTTTGCAAAAAGAATAAAAGCGCAGGCAGATTTGCAATTTGTGAAGATTTTTGGCGATTGAATTAATTAAAGTGCGGAGCACCCGAATTAATACAAGCGTAGCGCGAGCCAAATCCATCTGAGCAAATTGAAAATCTGCCGAAAGCGTTCTTTCGTAATTTGTAAAAAAACTCGAAATTAAGCCAAAAAGTCAAATTTCGGACTATTTAATATACAAATCCTTAAAAATTGTGTTATATTATAGAATATTACCGTGGAGGAGATATGAAAAAAAATAGCTTGTTGCTCGGAATTATCCTTGCGATTGTCGGACTGATTATGACAATCACTCCCTCTGGATGCATAAAGGCCGTTGTAATAATACTTGGAATCGAAGCCGTCGCAAACGGCGTTTATCAACTGCTTTACACACGAAAACTTTTTCCAGATGCCGCCTTCCAATATTCTGTGATTATCCGCGGAATGCTCAGCATAGTAGTCGGACTTCTGGCTTTCTTCCTGCCATTGCGTTTTGCAGAAATCATCTGGACTGTCATGCTTTACGTTCTTGCAGTTTACCTTCTGGTCGGCTCGGCATTGCTTTTATTTTCATGCGGAAAACTTCAGGATACAAATGTTGACCGCCGCCAGTTCATCACAGAAGCGGTGATTTCTATCATACTCGCCCTGATTATGCTTTTGATTCCAGTCCACGTAGGAACAACCCTTGTACGAATCGCAGGAATCGTCCTTATTCTTACAGGAGCGGCGTTTATCGTCCTCTACATAAAAAACAAACCTCTGGTACAGGAACCGGTTCAAGTAATGGACGACATTTCCGGAGATTTAACAAATTCATAAAAAAATATAAGCAGGATTAAAAATGATTAAAATTGAAAAAACTGAAATTTTCGGCTGGGAAGCGGCTATCCGCGGAATGAGAAACTCTTTTAACAGCTGGGATAAAAGCGACAGCCATTACGATTCCGAAACCGGAAAATACATTCCAGGTCCTGCAGATATTGACTTAATGGACAGGCTCAGCCGTTCCGGTCCGAGCCACGCAAAATTCCTAAGATACATAACCGTCCAGTTTGATATTACCGCCCCAAGATACTGGTGGGCAGAAATGGACACCTACAAAGTCGGAACAGTAAGAAACAGCTGCTCCACAATGCACAAAGTGCAGGCAAAGGAATTCACGCGCGAGGATTTTTCATGCGAGCACCTGAGCGAAGAATCCCTAAAAACCCTGATATTCTGATTTCCACTATAAATTCAGCCCGAACACGATTCAACGAGACAAAGGACAAGGACGAATGGTGGCAGATGATCCAGCTCCTGCCAGCCTCCTTAAACCAGAAAGCAACGGTTCAGCTGAACTACCAGGTTTTGCAGGGAATTTACGAAACCCGAAAAAACCACCGGCTTGACGAATGGCACGACTTCTGCCACTGGATAGAAGAACTTCCGCAGAGCAACCTTATCACACTTCCAAAAAAATAATGGATTTTCTTCTTATGGGAATTGCCGCAACAATAATAATTGCGGCATTAATGTATTTCAGGACACTATACTTTAAGCAAAAAAAATCCGGCACAAAAAAAACAATTCCGGCAAAAAACAGAAAAACCACAGGAAACGCTGTAAACTGCCCGGTTTGCGGAACTGCGCTCCTGCCCGGAGAAAACCTGGTTTCAAAAGTTTTCACAACAAACGGGCAGGTCAACGACCAGATTTGCTATATCTACGGATGCCCGCACTGCTTTCCCCGCTGCGAGCCCGGAATAAAAAGAACCTGTCCTGTCTGCAAAAAAAATGTTGAGCAAAACCAATATCTTCTTGCAAGACGCTTTAACAAAACAAAAAGCGGAACTCCGCACGTAATAGTAAACGGCTGCGGAAACTGCAACCGGCGATAAAAAAGACAGGGCAAAAACCGCCCTGCCTTCTAAAAAAAACAGTAAATGAGCAGCACCCTGCGAAATCATCCGTAAAACCAGACTTTCCCGCAAGGCACAACAGCCGGGCGCACACCTTATTCCGGCACGCAAGCCGTGGCATGAACCCTCCGCGCAGACCAATACAATCTTTTAGTCCAGCGCAGACATATCCGTAATTTCTTTGTCGTAATCAACACCTTCAACATCAAAACCATTGATGTTCAGGAAATCATGCTTGTATCCTTCAAGGTCACATCGTTCCGCAAGATTTTCCTGGGTTACGCCGCTCATAAGCTTCGCAACCTCAGCCTGAACATCATCAGCCATTTCCCAGTCATCAACACGGATTCTGTTCTCAGAATCAACAGGAACAGCACCAGCCGCGCCGTCAGCGCCGGTGAACAGACGCTCTGCGAACAGACGCTCCATCTGCTCTATGCAGCCCTCGTGAGTTCCCTTGGCCTTCATAACTTTAAACAGAACCGAAAGATACAGGGAAATAATCGGAATTACAGCCGAAGAGCGGGTAACAAGCCCCTTGTTCACAGAAACATAAGCCGCGCCGCCAACAGACTTTGCAAGCTGAGCGTTCAGTTTATGCGCTGTAGCCTCAAGATCCTTCTTTGCCTGGCCAATTGTTCCGTCGCGGTAAATCGCGTGGCTCAACTCAGGGCCTATGTACGAATACGCAACCGTGCGGCATCCATTATTTAAAACACCGGCATTTTGCAAAGCATCAATCCAAAGCTGCCAGTCCTCGCCGCCCATAACCTTTACAGTATTGGCAATCTCCTCTTCCGTCGCCGGCTCCGCCGCAGATTCCTTCAAAGTTTCAGACATAATGTCTATCGCCTGGCCCGCATACGTTTTTCCAATCGGCTTAATAACCGACTTATAAAGAACGTGCTGTCCGGTAACAGGATCAATCTTTTCCGGATCAGAGCGAACAGGAGAAGCTAAAGAATAAACAACCAGATCAACTTTCTTTCCAGTCTTTTTAATTTCATCAATAATCATCGCGCGGGTTTCATTTGAATAAGCGTCCGCGCTGAAAGTTTTTGCAAAAAGACCGTCCTTTGCCGCAGCCCGGTCAAACGCGGCATTGTTATACCAGCCCGGAGTTCCGCCCTTTTTGTCCGTAGCAGCTTTTTCAAAAGAAACACCGATTGTATCAGCGCCATACTCAAACGCAGCGGTGATACGGCTTGCAAGCCCATAACCTGTAGAACAGCCAAGAACCAGAACAAGCTTCGGACCTTTTCCGCCTTCCTTCACACTTTTTGTTCCGCGCTTAGCTTTCTGCGCCTTTACATAAGCAATCTGACGCTCCGTATCCTTTGCGCAACCCACAGGATGCGAATTTATACACATACTGCTTCTTACCATAGGTTTAATAACTGGCATAATGCCTCCCTTAAAATTCAATTTATATAAATCCGACAATCAGTCTTACATTTAACAAAGGGGCGCCTGCCCCTCGGCGGCACTCCGTAGCCGCCTGCCCCCTCTAGCGGGGACACCCCGCAACGCCCCACAGCCTCTTCCTCTAGCGGAATTTCCTGAATATAATGCAACCGTTGTGTCCGCCAAAACCAAGCGAACAGCTTGCGGCAACATCAATATCGCATTTAACTCCAGTTTTTGGAGTATAATCAAGATCGCATCCATGCTCCAAATCCGGCTCATCAAGATTCGCCGTCGGCGGAACAAAACCTTCCTCAATCGCTTTTATACAAACAATCGCTTCCATAGTTCCGGCAGCGCCAATCATATGTCCGGTCTCAGATTTTGTAGAAGAAATATGAAGCTTATAAGCGTATTCCCCAAAAACACTTTTCAGCATTTTTGTCTCGGCAGAATCATTTGCGCTCGTAGAAGTTCCATGCGCGTTGTAATACTGAACCTGCTCCGGCATAAGACCGGCATCAGCCAGGGCGACCTGCATAGCCTTTGCTCCGCCAGAACCATCCGAACGAGGAGCGGTAATATGATAAGCGTCGCTTGTCGCACCAAATCCGGCGACTTCGGCGTAAATTTTTGCGCCGCGGGCTTTCGCATGCTCAAGCTCCTCCAGAACAAGAACCGCAGCGCCCTCGCCCATAACAAAACCGGAACGATTTTTATCAAAAGGGCGGCTGGCAGCCTTAGGATTATCATTAAAATTCTGAGTAAGCGCCTGAAGAACCTGATAGCACCCGACATTAAATCCGGTTATATTCGCATCAGAACCGCACGCCAGCGCCATATCAACACGGCCAAGACGAATCATATCAAGCGCAAGCCCGATTGCATCCGTACCAGACGAACAGGCGGTAGACAAAGTCCATGCCGGCCCCTGAATATTAAAATACATACTGACATTCGCGGCGGCTTCATTATTTAAAGCCAAAGGCGCGGTCAGCGGAGGCAAACGGTTTACACCGGCATTCAAATCATCATATTTTTTGTAGCCGGACTCAACAGCCTCGTTCAGTCCGATTCCGACACCGTTCACAATGCCCACATTTTCATTTCCAATCGTTTCTTTTGAATAACCGGAATCCACAACCGCCTCGATACTTGCTCCAAGCAAAAATCCAGTCTGGCGGTTTATTTTTCTAAGCATCTTTTTTTCAATGCCATACTTGGAAATGTCAAAATCTTTTACTTCCGCATCAATCTGAACTGAATAATCCGTTGAATCAAAAAGCGTTATTCTATCCACGCCGCTCTTGCCAGCTTTTATAGATTCCCAACTTTCCTTAACACTATTTCCAACGGGACTTACAGCACCCAAACCTGTAACAACAACCCGGCGTTGATTCATTTTTTCTCCTAAAAAAACTCCGCGTTAGTACGTAAAACTGCCAAGTTTTTACAAAACTTGCGGCGAGCCACGGATGGCGAGAATCACAGTTTGAGAAAGCAACGCTTGAGCAAACTGTGATGATAAAAATTACAAGGATGTAATTTTTATCATGCCTCCTATAAAAAGTTAATAAGCAAGTCCGCAACGCAAACTTGCAAATAAAAACTTTTTATTATTGTTCCATTTTATCTACAAATCATTAAGATTATACAGCAAATAAACTATCTTTTAAAGATAAATCATTACGACATTTTTAGTCAATATGTCAAAAAAAAACATAGCCAAAAATAAAATGCCCCGGAGCCAGGTCCGGGGTATTCACATTCAAAACGGATAAAGTTAATGCTCTTCCATAGGATGGTCTTCCAGAAGACCTTTATGGGAAATATTTACAGCCCGGTTCAAATAATGAAAAGTTATAAAAATTCCCCACACAAAAAGCAGACAGAAACTCAAAAGAATAATTCCGTTTCTAACCGTCATAAAATAAGAAATTACAACCGCAAGACAAACCGCGACCTGAATCGCCAGCAGAAAGAATATCGCGGCAGGCTTGGAAAAACCTATATTCAGCAGCTTGTGATGTATGTGCGCTCTGTCCGGAGCAAAAATTTTCCTATGCTCCCTGGTACGTCTCCAGACCGCCGCAATAACATCCGTAAGCGGAATAGAACAGAGCAGAAGCATTACTGGAAACTGTATAACTTTAAACTTCGAATCAGAAGAACAAAACAAAGGCGCAACCGCAACTATAAAACCCAAAGCCTGGCTTCCGCCATCCCCAAGAAAAATTTTTGCGTCAGGCTTGTTCCAGAACAAAAAGCCCGCAAGAGCGGCGCACACAATAAAATAGAACAAAAACATATTGTTGTTTTGCAATTTAAATACAATTCCAATCGCAAGGCACGAAAAGAACGAAATTCCACCGCAAACCCAATCCATTCCGTCTATAAGGTTAAAAGCATTTACAATACTTATAATCCAGATAAAAGTAACCGCCTCGCCTACAAAAGGCGGAAACTTCCACATAAAAAGCGTATTAAAATGATTAGGACTCAGGCTTACAATCATAGCAGCGGCAATCTGCACAACAAGTTTCATTTTTGCGCGCAGATTTAACAAATCGTCCATAACGCCGAACAAAAGAATAATTCCAAAACCCGCAAACAGAGAACCGTAAAATTCAACCTTCACACATTTAAAAAAGAAAAGAATGCTAAACCATACAATCAGTACAGACGCAAAAACCGCAATACCGCCAAGGCGTGGAATTTTTCCCTTATGAATTTTGCGTGGATCCACTTCATCGTAAATATTGAATTTTTTACAGATTTGAATGATTAAAGGACAAAAACCGAAAGACAAAACCGCTGATGCAAGTAGAGGCAATACCATGCTGAAAACTCCATAATAACAAGTATCGATATTTTAACCCCAATGAGCCAATGAGCCAATGAGCCAATGAGCCAATGAGCCAATGAGCCAATGAGCCAATGAGCCAATGAGCCAATGAGCCAATGAGCCAATTTTACCCCATTACTTTTTCATTTGCAAGGAAAAATCAATTTTTATAATTTTTTCACGCCTTTTTTAAGCCCGTCAGTCAAAGTCCTGCTCAACCAGCGCAAGCGCAACCGCCGGCGCGACATTCTGCACCTTTACGTGTTCCGGCACAAAAAAAACAGCCGCCGTATAGTTCACAATCCCTTTTATTCCTGCATTCACAAGCCTGTCCGCCATCTTCTGCACCTCATTTTCAGGGCAGCACAAAACGGCATATTCAATTTTCTTAGCGGCGCACACGCTTTCTATCCGGCTGGCAGGAAAAAGCTCAAAAGTCGAACGGATAAGCTCAACCCTGTTCAAACTTGAATCAAAACCTGCGCACACGGAAAAACCGCTTCCCTCAAAAAAAGAATCATCCAGAAGCGCCGCCCCCAGCCTTCCAAGCCCCACAATGCAAATCCTTTTTTTATCGCCAGAATTCCCAGGAACAGAAAGCGAAGTTTTTATATCATTCTTTAAAACTGAAATCTCATAGCCGTTCTTAAATCCGCGGTGTCCGGGCGGCAGCTGCAAAAAGGCAAGGTCATACCTTACAAGAGAATCCTTTACACCTAGAAGGGCCGCGATTTCCCCGGAAGTAATGCGGGCTTTAGTCCATTTTTCCAGAAGATTCAAAAGCAGGACCATACGTTTTTTTGTAGAAACCGGAATTTTTTTCTGCATGGAATCAATATAACGCATTTTCTTTATATTTTCATATAAAAAAGAAAAAAGCCTGACCGGGTAAAGAATGGGAAAACGGTCAGGCTTAAAATAAGGAGGACTAATTTAACGGTCGAAACGTCGGTTGCCTAAAAACGCAACGGATATTCCTGTAACCGGGCGTGTAGTTTCGTAATACGAAAGAACTTCATCCGCAAACAGCCTGTCAAGTTTATCCTGATAAGCCATTATCTTTCCAACATAATTCAATGTTACCTGCGGAGTACTGTCTGCACGCACTTTGTTTGTTCCGGCATTGTACATAGCCAAGGCCGCAACTTCATTTCCTGCGACATTCATGCAAAAACGCAAATGGCTCATTCCATATTTCGCACTTATGGCAGATTAAAAAAATCTTCTTCCTTTAACTGCGGAAACGAACGGTTATTCAACTGAAACAAACCGCGGTCTATAGAAGAATTTCTATTCTTATTCACAGCATTCACGTTGTAATGACTTTCTGTATACGCCAGCGCAAACGCCAATGAAAGCGGAATATCATTTTTTTCAGCTTCTTCAAGAATCGCCATCGCCGTCTCGCGGTTTCCTGTAACATGCAGGTAAAACCACTCAACCGCCGCCCTTGAATTCGGCTGTCTGTAGAGAGAAAGCCCATTATCACCAGTCTTAATTCTTGCGGCAGAAAAACCTGCCTCTTCAATAAGATTGTTAAATCAGCGATAACTTCGTTTTCAACTTCCGTAGCAGCCTTTACAACCGGAACAGAAGCGTCTTTACTTTTAGCTGGCAACACAACTGCAATCACACTCGCAATAACAAGAAGCAAGCCACAAAAAATCAAAGAATTGCGACATGAGTTTTGGAAACCAGAATTTTCAATCTGATTCGTCAAGTTAAACCTCTTTCGTCATCTCTCACTGTTAATATGACACAACATTTAGAACTAATCAAGAGAAATTTGTTATTTTTTTAAGAAATTTTAACTTTTTTTGAAAAATCTTTGCAAACAATGCGGTTTTTCGCATTTGATACACTTTAGTACAAAACCAGTTCGCATAAAGAAGTCTGCGGCAACAATCCGTACTTTTTTATGTTCGATTTTCCGGCAAAATAAACATAATGGCCATGCTTCACATTCATTTCAGAAATAAACCATTCAGACCAGCTGCTTCCGTCAAGTTTTTTTCCGGCGTCTTTTTCCATAAGCTCAGAAGCAACCGCAAAGCCAAGCACGCTCCCGCAGTCCTTTATCCTTCGCGCCGCATGAACCATCGCCTTTATAAACAGGTCCGCCTCGTCCGCATCAGAAAAAGACTTCCGCGCCTGCGGAACAACAAACGCGAACGCCCCGGCCGCCTCGAACTTCTTTAAAGACTCACGGAGCGCAGCGAGGAATTCCTCGTTGTAGCCGCCGTCAAGCTCAACCATGTTCCAAGGACAAACAACCGCCGTAAGAGTTCCGGCCGCCGGAACAGGCTGCTCTTCAAGGCAATCCGCCTGGACAATATTAAGATTTTCCGTGCTTATCTCTGAATTATCAGAAATCTTTACAAGTTTATTTTCAACAACTTTTACCAATGGTTCAAATTTCATATTTCCTCAAAAAAAAAGACCCTTGCACGTAAATAAAGCGCAAAGGTCTTTGTCTGCAAAGGCAGATACAACTATTCAGTTAAAATTTTAATTACTTCAGCCTTGTCCTGAGTATTCAAAATCTGCTGCCGCTTTTCCGCGCTCTTAAAAAGAAGGCTTACTTCAGCAAGGAACTGAAGGTGCGGACCTGTCTTATTCACAGGCGACAAAGTCATAATAAAAATGCGGCACGGCTCCTGATCCAAGGAATCAAAATCCACAGGATTGTCCGAAATTCCAATGCAGGCAACCAGATCGCTTACAGAATCAGTCTTACCATGAGGAATAGCAATTCCATGTTTCATACCAGTAGACATCTTGCGTTCACGGTCAAGAACAACTTCGCGCGCTTCTGCTTTATTTGTAACCTTTCCAGCTTTCACAAGGATGTCAATCATCTCGTCAATAATTTCTTCTTTTGTAGTTCCCTTCAGATGAAGGTTTACAGTATCAGTTGTTAATACAGTTCTCAAATCCATATATTTAATTCTATTTACGCTTATCTTTTCTGTCAAGAAAATTTATTCAATAATGCAGGTATTTTTTTAGCAGAAGCCGTCTTTTCGGAATAAGAAGCATGTTGTTCAGCGCGCGACCCGCTTTTACTGCAAGTCCTCGCCTTCGGCTCCGGTCTTTCCGTGGCAATCGGGGCTAAGTTTTTTTAGAAATACACGAGAATTCAGCGCGAAAAAAAACTTTGCCTGCCAAACTGTTTATTTCCATATATTTGCGGTATACTGATTTTATTATGACTTTAGTTGAAAAATTCAGAAGCGACGCAATCCGCTCCGTAAAGCGGGAACGCGCAGAAAACAACGGACGTTACAATCCGGGCAAAGCCTGCGATTCAATACAGAAACTTTTTGAACGGAACTGCGCAGTTTCCGGCGGAATCGCAAGGGCAATCTCTTTTTACTGGCGCGACGAATACATAGACCGCTCGGAAGCCCCGGAAAACGAACCTACGGAAGAACACATCGACAAGCTTTGCGCGTTTCTTTCATTTTTAAACGGAGCAGACGAAGGCGAGGAAATTCTTTCCGCAAGCGACCTTGAAGAACTGAACGACGCCGTAAACGACGAAGCGGAAATAATGCCGCTGGAGCAGCTCCAGTCGATGATGGGAAAACTTGTTGAACGCGGAATTTTGTAAGGCTCAAAAATTATGACAGAAAAATATTATTCATCCTGCGCGCAGTGCCCAAGAAAATGCGGCGTAAACCGGACAGAAAAAAAACGCGGTTTTTGCGGCGAGACCGACGAAGTAAGAATCGCGTCGGCTTGCCTTCATTTTGGAGAAGAGCCGCTCATCACAGTTCACGGCGGAAGCGGAACGATTTTTTTTTACCGGCTGCACGCTAAGGTGCGCCTTTTGCCAGAACTACCAGATTTCCCAGGACGGAACGGGCAAACCTGTTTCAATGGAAGAATTTTGCAAAATCTGCCTTAAGCTTCAGGATGCCGGCGCGGAAAACATAAACCTTGTAACCGGAAGCCATTCAATTCCAAAACTTGCGGAATACATAGCGGCGGCGCAAGACGCAGGCTGCGGGCTTCCGTTCTGCTGGAATTCCTCCGCATTTGAAAATGTGGAAATGCTGGAACTTTTAAAGCCTTTTGTAAAAGTATGGCTTCCGGATTTTAAAACCATGGACAGGGAACTTTCCGCAAAACTTTTTGGCGCGGCAGAATACCCGGAAACAGCGGAAAAGGCGGTTCTATGGATGCTGGAAAATTTTCCGCTTAAAACAACAGAATCCAGGGCAAAAAACGACTACACAGACGCAAACGGCGAAAAAGTCCGGAAAGGACAGGCAAAAGAAAAAATAGTCCAGGGTGTAATAATCCGCCATCTTTTTATGCCGGGAAAATTCCAGGAAACAGCGGATGTCCTTGAATGGCTTAAAAACCATGCGGACGGAAAAGCGATAATCTCTTTAATGAACCAGTACACGCCTGTTCCTTTCGCAGAAGACGAAAACAAACTTAAAAAGCGGAAAAACGCGCTGGGCGCAATAGAAAACCGTCTTGTGAACAGCCAGGAAGACAAAGACCTTCAGGATCTTATTGAAGCGTTCGGTTTTGAAACGCTCTTTTACCAGGAACTTACAGACGACACAAGCTGGCTTCCGGATTTTAACAGAATACAGCCGTTTTCCAGCAAGCTTGCAAAGCCTTTATGGCACTGGACCTGCGGATTCATAGAATAATTCAGCGGGGCGGAAACGCGGGGCGTTGTGGACGCAAGGGGAGACTTCCCTTTTTTTTATCAGGGCAAACGCATTATAAATAATTTAAGTAAACTTTGGCGCGAAGGAACGGTTTCGTGGTCAAAAACACTCTGATTGTTGAGACCGCGTGAGCGGGCAATTCTATAGTTACTTTGCAACAATCAGCGTGTAGGGGATGTCCAATAAGTATCTTTTTTGTCATTTATAGGCTTGACCCGAAATTCTAATATTACAATCATTTAGAATTTGTTCAACAATGACATTCAGAACTTATTGGACATCTTCGATTTTGAACCACGAAACCGTGACTGGGAGCCGGTTTTTTGCTGAATACATTTATAATGCGTTTGCCCTGCTTTTTTTAATTTTTCTGCTTGCTTTTTCTACCATTCGGTATATAATCAGAGCCATGGCATCAGATTTTCAGACGGATTCCACCAGAAATCAGATTTTTGAAGTTTCTCTAGGTCTTTTTGCAGAAAAAGGCTTTGACGCGGTTGGCGTTCAGGAAATTGTCGACAAGTCCGGAATTACAAAGCCCACGCTTTATTACTATTTTAAAAGCAAAAACGGACTTCTGGAATCAATCGTGAACAAAAAAGAATCGGAGCATCTTGCGCTTCTGGAAGAGGCCGCGGTTTACAGGCACGACTTTTTTAACTCTCTTCTGGAAATTCTAAAGACAGAAATCAATTTCGCATTAAAAAACAAGGATTATTTTAAGCTCAGGACAAACCTTATGGATTCTCCGGGGCAGTCCGAATCTTTTAAAATATTTTTTCCGTTTGCGGAAAAACTTGAATCCCTTATGCTGGAATTTTTCAGGCTTTCTGCGAATGAATTTGGAAATATGAGAGGAAAGGAGGAACTTTACAGCACGCTTTTTTTGGCGAACATCTGTTCAATTGCAAAAAAAGTCGCGGCAAACACCATTATGGCGACGGAAAAAAATCTTTATACGATTATACACTCGTTTGTCTATGGTTTTGCCGATTAAAATTCACAACTTAGAATTCACGTGTTATAATTTTTCAATGATGATATTCTGCGGAAATCTGCAAGGCAATCATCAAAAAAAAAAATAATAGGTTGAATATCGAGTTTTTTTGTAAAAAGAATAAAAGCGCAGGCAGATTTGCAATTTGTGAAGATTTTTGGCGATTGAATTAATTAAAGTGCGGAGCACCCGAATTCGAGCCAAATCCATCTGAGCAAATTGGAAATATGCCGAAAGCGTTCTTTCATAATTTGTAAAAAAAACTCGAAATTAAGCCTAATAAAAAAAGGAATAAAAATGAACAATAATATTGAAAGAGATTCTCTTTCCAAGGCGACCGGAACTTCAATTCCGCTTGGAGCGATTTACACAAATAAAAAAAAGGGCACTGTAATCGGTGAATACACGGATCTTCCGGAATTTGCGAAATTCTGCAAAAAGGCGGATTTAACGCTTCTTCAGCTTCTGCCTGTAAACGACACAGGAACTCAGTCTTCTCCTTATTCGGGGCTTTCGGCTTTTGCGCTTCACCCGATTTACATCGATATTTCCGCCCTGCCGGAATTTGATTCCCTGTATGCTTCCGACAGCAAATTTAAAAAAGCGTACGACAAGATGCTCAAGGATTTTCCTTACAATGGCCTTGGCCGGTACAGCTACACAGGAATTCTTGAGGCAAAAACTGAACTTCTGAACATGCTTTACGAAACAACAGAAATCGCAAAAAATGCCGCTCCGGACGCAGAGCTTGAAAAATGGATTAAAAAGAATGACTGGATTGTGCAGTATGCGGTATATAAGAACCTTAAGGTAAAATACAATCAGGCTACATGGAAGGACTGGTCAAACGAAGACAGGACTCCGGGCGAAAAAGAGATAACTTCCCGCTGGAACGACAAAAAACTTCTAAAAGACCACCTGTTCTTTGCATGGGTCCAGATGAGGGCAAACGAGCAGTTCAAATCTGCGACCGACAAAGTAAAAAAGGAAGGTATCACTTTAAAAGGCGACATGCCGATTCTTATGAACGAAGATTCATGCGATGCGTGGGCATTCCCTGGAATTTTTAATCACAACCTTCGCGCGGGGTCGCCTGTTGACGGACAAAATCCTACCGGACAGAACTGGGGCTTCCCTACATACAACTGGGATTATCTGAAAGAGCACAATTATGACTGGTGGATCAGCCGCCTTAAAAATGCCGGACAGTACTACGGTGCGTACCGCCTTGACCACATCCTTGGATTTCAGAATCTGGGCGATTCCTGTGCGCGACACTACAGCCGTTCTTGGACACACAGTTCCATACGTTCCGCTCAGCCGGGACGACCTGCACAACATCGGTTTTGACGACGGAAGAATCCGCTGGCTAAGCCAGCCGCACGTTCCTACAAGCCTTATAGAAGATATTACATGGAACCACGACAAGGCAGTCGCGATTCTTTCCAAGTTCATGGACCGAATCGGAAACGAAGAGCTGTGGCTTTTCAAAAAAAGCGTTGCCGGCGACAAAGATATTTATGAATCTGACTTGAACGCTTTCTGCGAAGGGGATGCCGCCCAGCGCTGCAAGGACGCTTTGAGCAAGGCATGGCAGAACCGATGTCTTATTGAAATAACCGAAAATAATTTTGTTCCTGTCTGGACTTACTATGTGTCTTCTTCATGGAATTCGCTGAACGACGGCGAAAAAAATGCCTTAAAAAATCTTTTCAGCGCAAAAGAATGGGAACAGAACAGGCTTTGGGAAACGCAGTCAGACGAAATTCTTTCAACGCTCACAAATTCTGTAAAAATGATTCCTTGCGGAGAAGATTTAGGCGCAGCCCTGCCGTGTCTTCCGCACGTTATGGAAAAAAATGGAATTCTTTCACTGCGCGTAAACCGCTGGTGCAGGAAATGGTCTGAGCCGGGAAGCCCGTACGTTCCGATGAATGAAATTCCTTATCTTTCTGTAACTACAACTTCCGTTCATGACTCTACAACAGTGCGGCAGTGGTGGCAGGAAGACCGCGACGGCTCAAGCCTTTTTGTACGAACAAATCCGTGGGCGTTTGGCGTAGACGGCTTTGACCAGAACAGAATCAACGAGATTGCAAATTCTCCGTTCACTCCTGAAATCGCCGAATGCTACCTGAAAGGCGTCGCCACTTCAAATTCTGCCTGGATAATAAATCCTCTGCAGGACTTTATGTCTATGGAAAAGAAATACTGGCTTGCCGACTCAAACGCGGAACGAATCAATGTACCGGGCTCGGTAAATGATTTTAACTGGACTTACAGAATGCCGGTCGCCGTGGAAGAACTTGAAAAAGACAGCGCTCTTATTGAAAAAATCAAGGGCATTGCGGCACTGCATAAATAATGTAGCCCGAATGTCGAGTTTTTTGTAAAAAGAATAAACGCACAGGCAGATTTACAATTTGAGAAGATTTTTGGCGATTGAATTAATAAAAGTGCGGAGCACCCGAATTCGAGCCAAATCCATCTGAGCAAATTGGGAATATGCCGAGAGCGTTCTTTCATAGTTTGCAAAAAAAACTCGAAATTAAGGCAATGTAAAAAAAAAATTACAGACGAAGTTTCAGCTTTTAACACATTTCCTGGAGGAAAAAAATGGGAATCTCTTACAACGAATTTCATATAGGACGCAGAATTAGGGATATATGCAAATTTGACGAGCGGCTTTATTCATCAAGCGGCAATGTAGTTCTGGCGAACCTGCCTGCGGTACGAAAATTCACTGAAAAACTCAATAATTACTTTGATGAAAAAAATCAAAAAGAAAATCGTGTTTCTGCCGGTTCTATAAATGCCATGGGACTTATTGACGAGGTTTTCCACTACGTCTGCATGATGTACCGCCGCGACAAACAGATTGACGCCTTTAAGAACGTGCTTGAAGCGCTGGACAATTCGTTTACAAAAGCCGCGGTAGACAAACTGCTGCTTGATTTTACAGAAGAGTTTCCTCCTGTGGAAGTCTACCAGGGAAAAATAAGCGCGGAAGAATACCTTGCAAAAAACGAACTTGACGCAGGCACAAAAGCAATGCGCTCAAACCGGGAACAGACACTTGAAGAGCTGATTTTGCTCCGACTTGCAAACGAAAATCCTGCTTTCAAGCCGTTTTCAGTTCTTTTCAGCGATTTGGAGCTTCAGAAAAACCCGATTTTCAACAAGGCATGGGCGGCTGTCCAGAAAGAATTCCAGAATCTTCCAAAGTTCGGGCCGTTCAACCATGATTTAATCACAATGCTCCGCGAGCCTGTTGTTTTCAGCCCTGAAAGCCTTAAAGGCCAGCTTGACTACATCCGCCAGTACTGGACGGATTTGCTCGGCGACTTTTTGCGGCGGCTTCTTTCCGGAATGGATACCCTTACGGAGGAAGAAAAAATGTTCATGCGCTACAACCCTATAAACGGCGGCGAAGTGAACATGGAAGCCTACAATTACGATGGGCTTATGAAAGAGTACGAGCGTTTCAGTCCTGACCGGGAATGGATGCCATGTGTAATTCTTATGGCGAAGACTGTTCTTGTATGGCTCGACCAGCTTACAAAAAAATACAATCGTCCTATCACTCGGCTGGACCAGATTCCTGACGAGGAGCTTGACGCCTTGCGCGACGAAGGCTTTACAGGACTATGGCTCATAGGACTCTGGACGCGCTCAAATGCTTCAAAAAGAATAAAGCAGCTCTGCGGAAATCCGGAAGCAGCCGCGTCCGCATACTCGCTTTACGACTACAACATCGCAGAAAACATCGGCGGTTGGGATGCGCTTTCTAACCTTAGAACAAGACTGTGGCAGCGCGGAATCCGGCTTGCTTCCGACATGGTTCCAAACCATACCGGAATGGACAGCGACTGGGTTGTGAACCGGCCTGACCTATTTGTTCAGCGCCGCGACCTGCCTTCTCCTTCATACACATTCAACGGCGAAAACCTTTCATGGGATCCTAATGTCGGAGTATGGCTTGAAGACCATTACTACAACCATTCGGACTGTTCCGTTGTATTTAAGCGCGTTGACTTCCGCAATGGAGACACACGTTACATTTACCACGGAAACGACGGAACAGGAATGCCATGGAACGACACTGCGCAGATTGACTTCCTTAATCCGGAGGCACGTGAAGCGGTCATGCAGGATATTCTGCACGTTGCCCGGAACTTCCCAATTATCCGTTTTGACGCGGCCATGGTTCTTGCAAAAAAATCAATCCGCAGGCTTTGGTATCCAAAACCAGGTTCAGGCGGAGACATTTATTCACGTTCTGAGTACGCTCTTTCCGACCAGGAATTTGAAGCGAAGATTCCAAACGAATTCTGGCGGGAAGTTGTTGACCGCGTCGCAAAAGAAGTTCCAGACACGCTGCTTCTTGCGGAAGCATTCTGGATGATGGAAGGCTACTTTGTAAGAACCTTAGGCATGCACCGTGTATACAACTCTGCTTTTATGAATATGCTTAAGAAGGAAGAAAACCAGAAGTACCGGGATTCTGTAAAGAACACAATCAAGTTTGACCCGCAGATTCTAAAACGCTATGTAAACTTTATGAACAATCCGGACGAAGACACGGCAGTAGCACAGTTCGGAAAAGACGACAAGTATTTTGGCGTATGTACTTTGATGATTACAATGCCTGGACTTCCGATGTTTGGTCATGGTCAGATTGAAGGATTCACTGAAAAATACGGAATGGAATTCACAAAGGCGTACAAGAATGAAACGCCGGACCAGAACCTTATAAACCGTCACTGGCACGATATTTTCCCGCTTATGAAAAAGCGATATATCTTTGCGAACGTTGAAAACTTCCTGTTCTACGATGTATGGGACAACGGACACGTTAACGAAAATATTTTTGCATATTCAAACAGCGCCGGAAACGAATATTCTGTTGTTTTCTATAATAACAAGTACGAGCGCGCCCAGGGCTGGATAAAGCAGTCGTGCGAATACGCTGTAAAAATCGGCGAAGGTGAAGAGCAGCACGTTGAAATGCGTTCAAAATCAATTTCGGAAGGATTAAACTTCATGCAGAAGATGATAAATTCTGCATTTTCAGGGAACACCGCTCCGGATTATGGTTCGTGCGACGCAGCCGGGAAATCTGCGAAAAGGGAATGTACATCGGGCTGAACGGATTTGAATATCAGGTTTACATGGATATTCACGAAGTTTCTGACGGCGCAGACCGCAAGTATCAGACTCTTTGCGACACTTTGCAGGGACGAGGCTGCTACGACCTTGAAACAGAATGGGAAGAAATCTGTTACCGCGAGCTTTACCAGCCTTTTGCAAACTTTGCCAATTCAGTTCTAACTGGCGTTCACGGAATTTTAAATCCTGTTTCAGGAAAAATCACTGAAGCGGAGGCGAAAAAACAGTTCAAGGAAATCATTTCATCTGTAAATGACGCGGCGGTTCAGTTCTATTCTGTCGCGAACAAATTTCAGGCAGCGTAAGACTTTCTGAACCTGAAAAGCAGCTGAAGGATTTTGTAAGACTTGCAGAAAAAATAATAGTTCTTGCGGTGAACAACAAGTCAAAACCGGCTTCAGACATCATAGCGGCTCTTAAAAAAGCAAAAACAGACGCGGCATACCTTGAAACCCTGTTCGCAACAGACAAAAACATTGCGGAACAGCTTATATGCTTTGCAATGGTAAAAGAATATGCTGTAAACGGATTTGCCGAAACGTGGGCTTTCGCGCGAAAATTCAGCGATTACCTTTCTTCAAACGGAATTAATCTTGGCGATTCACGCGGAAACATCGGAAGACTGTTCGTACTGGCTTCCGCATGCGATGCAAAGGCTTTTGTAAAAGACCAGAAAACCGCTCTATACAACATTGTCAAGCTTCTGACAGAAAGCGACAAGGCAAATGCTCACAGGGGCAAATCTTTACGACGGCACAGTCTGGTTTAACAAAGAAATCAGCGACTGGACTCTGGCACACGGATTTGCGCTTGCCATGCTTGAAGAAAAAGAAGCGGAAGCAAGCCTTGAGGCATTCAACGCACTTGTAAAAGCAAAGGACAAGGCTGAATACAAATGCGACCTGTTTATAAAACCTTTTGCGCCAAAAACGGAAAAGAAAGCTGTAAAGACAAAAAAGTCTGAAAAGGCGGAAAAACCGGCAAAGGCTAAAAAAACTAAAAAATAAACAGAACCCGGCTCTTGCGCCGGGATGCATACAACCACTCGCATAAAAAAAAATGCAAGGCAGGCAGACCGATAAGATTGCGTTATTATGAACGTGCTTATCGGTCTGCTTTTTTTTACGTCAGAGTAAAAAAAGGAAAGACAAGACCACTGGGTTCAAACTACAGGGATTCAATAATCTTTTCGATTTCCGCAGAAGTCTTTACGCAAGGCTTTCCGGTTTTTGAAATTTTCTTTGCGGCCCGGATTGAATCCGGCATTTCAGGCTTTTCCCCGATTATATGCTGCACATATTCAGAAGAAAGGCTCGGATGGTCACGCGCAATCAGAACCGTCGCGTATTCTTCATCGCGGCTTGCCTTTTTAATTTTTGCAGAAGCATAGGCCCGCGCAGTATGCCGGTCGGCAAATATTCCGTATTTTGTAAAAAGCTCCTTTGCCGCATCAGTAACTTCAAGGTCTGTAACATCTACAGGAAAAACAAAATGGCGCATCATAAGCTTGTTTGCGCTAAAAACATCTTCCAGACGCTCAAGATTAGAAGGCTCCGAAGGGTCAGATGGAGCGCGTTCTTTCAGCGGAACAAGAGAATCAAGGATAACCGGATTTCCGCCAGGATTCACCGCAAAACCGTCCGTCGCAGGAAGAATAAATCCGTTGAGCGGAAGAGCAAACTGCCAGGCATACAAACCCGCGACAACATTGCTGTAATTTCCTGCCGCCAGGGCATAATAAATATCGCTGTGAACTTTATTTTTTATCCTTGAAAAAGCGAATGGATAAAAAAACGCCTGGGGCAAAAGCCGCCCGATATTCGCAGTATTAGCGACTGTAATATTGTGTTTCTTTATAAATCAGAATCAGCAAAAAGTTCACGCGCAAGAAGATGGCAGTTTTCCCCGGAACCGGCAATTTCAACAGGATAAATGTTTCCGCCGTTCCAGACATAATCGCTTTCCTCAACTCCGCGGACATTGTTTTTTTCACAAAGAACGACAGCCTTCAGATTCTTTTTGCCTCGCAGAGCCCACGCAAGGCTCGCGCAGAGCTCTCCGCAGTCGGAAACGCCGGCAAGAACCGCCTTTTCGCCTTTTAACTGAAGAATCGTATCCAGGCAGGCCGTAAGATAAGAAATTCCAAAATCGCGGTGGGAACCAGTCGGCGTATGATTCAATTCCAAAAGGAAAAAGTTTTCGTCAATCTGCCTGATTTCCGGAGAAAACGGAAATGCCCGGGTCGCTATTGTCTCGCAGACAATCGGAGAAAATTCATCATTTATAAAGGCGGAAGTAAGTGTTCCTGCAATTGAACTGAACGAAGTATCTTCATTAACATTTAAAAGCCAGCGGCGCAAATCTTCTGTTTCTGAAGGTACATACAAACCTCCATCCTGCGGCATACAATTCAGAACCGCCTGCGCAAAGTTGACTGATAATTTTTTGTTTCTTGTACTTGTAAATTTCATTTGCCTAATTATACCAAAACGATATTAATGTGGAAACAATAAAGACTGTTTTTTATTCTGCCGACAATAAAAAAGGAAGGTTTTTAATGCGAAGGTTATTTCTTTAATTTCAGACTATTTTCTTACTCTGATTGTAGGTTTTGCAATCGGAATGTTCATCTGCATTCAATATTTTGACAGCATAAATCTTATAGCCGGAGAACGTTTTTTTGTCTCAAAGGAAACCATTGTCCTTGGAATATTCCACACGCTTCCGGTCATGTTTTTTCTGCTTCCTTTTGCGCTTATGCTTTACAAAATCCGGCACAAGGACAATCCTGCGCAAAGTTTCATAACATTCGTCTGCCTTTCGCTGTTGAACTGGTTTATTTTTTATCCTGCCACGCTTAAGCTGCAAAACATCGCGGAAAAAAATTTTTCAGAAAAAAACGCAAATCTTGAGCTGAAAAAACTGACCTCTGGATATTTCAGACAGTCGGGCGGAAAACTTTATTTTTTCAGCAAAGAACCCGAACCGGATTCCGCAGATGTAATTCTTCTGGAAAACCGCGCCGAACCGCTGGACTTTGCAAAAGAAGAAAAACTTGACCTTTCAAGAACTTCGGAATTCTACAGAAATTCAAGTCCGTTCCGCGACCCTTTGGCAAAAGACACCATGAACGACATTCCATACCACGTCATAAACATTTTTCACTCGATAAAATTTCAGGCGATAAGGGCATGGAATTACGGACTTATTTCCTGGCTATGCTTCTGTTCCCTGGGTTTTGCCCTATGCTCACTGTACAGCCTTATAAAATTAAGTTCCTGGCGAATGATAAACGCCCTGAGCGCATTGTTTTTTACAGGAGTATTAATCTGGTTCAACGATTTTTATTTTTCGCCGATGAACAGCGGCATGCGGAATTTCCTTCATGAACTTTTTTACGAAAGCGGAAAGCTGAACTTTTTTATTGTAAACGGGATTGATTTTCCGCTGATGCTTATAAACTTGCTATTCGGACTTACCTTCACAGCCACCGGAATAGTAATCGCAATTTTAAGAAACAAAAAATAGGGACGAAAATGAAAAAAACAACCAGAAACTTTTTTATATACATCGCTTTTTGTATTTTTATTCTCCTGCTGAGCCTTGTCTACGGATATTTTTTTGCAAAAATCCCGGAATTAACCTCAGATTCTGTCGGAAAATTCAAATTTCTTTCCGCGGCAAGTTTTTTCTGCCTGATAATTCCATCGGTTTTTGCAGCAAGCGCAAATGTCGTCTGGTGCATTGAATTCGGGCTTCATCCGGAAAACAGCCGTATAAGATTTTCCAATGCAATGTTCAGACGCTACAAGGGCGTAATCATAAATTCCCTGATTTTTGTGTTTATTGTAACCTGCGCAGGCGAAATTCTAATGCCGCAGATCTATTCCAGAATTAAAAACATGGAATTCAAGCCGCAGTTAATGCGTGAATACCAGAACTCCGCAAGATATTTTTTTGAAAACAAGAATTACGAAACAGCCTTTCATTTTGCGCAGCTTGCGTACGAAATCGATCCGAAAAACAAGGAAAACCAGAAAATTATTCATCTTACGGAATCATACAACGATAAAAAAGAAGAAATTTCAGAGTCAATAAAAAAACAGATCAACGAAATGACTTTCAAAGACGAAAATTTTGAAATTTATGCCAGAAAGCCAGAAATAATTTCAACACCGTACAAGTCATTTGAGCTTATGCAGACGGCAAAAGACTGCATTGCAAAAAAAGACTGGTTCGGCGCCCATTATTATTCCCAGCTCGCAATAAAAACCAGCGACCCAAAAGATATAAACATCACTGAATTAAAGCAAATTTCTGCGGAAGCCTGGAACAGACTGAACCAGGCAAGACAACCGGGAACTTCAGCAGAGCAGAAAATCTTTGCAAAAAAATATGAAGGCTACGTTTCCCTTATAAACGGCGACATCCTGCGCTCATATTACATATTTCACGCGCTTTCGCTTGAATCAAAAAAACTTTCGGCAGACCCTGATATTGTCCGCTACCTTGAAATTTCAGAAAAATTCCTTAAAAGCCAGTATTTTTTCCGGGATGAAACAAAAAATCTTCAGGAATACGAATGCGCGAACAGCGTTTATTTTAAAATTCAGGAAAATGCCTCCGGAAATTCAACCCTTTATTTTATCCACGGAATAACATCGGACAGCACAGCGAAAAATATGATTTTGTATCTGCGCGGACTTGAAATAATTGAGCTAGACGAATCCGGCTCTGTTATTTCCGGCTGTTTTGTTCCGTACGCAAAAATGACGGCTCTTCAGACTGAATTCCTTGATGAAGATACAAAAAAAATTCTTGAAATAGACAAAAAAATTACGGCAGTTCCTTATATTCTTCTTAATTCCGTTGACAGGAACTTGCCTGACCAGACAATTACTCCTGAATACAAAATCGGGCTCAAAAAAACACAGCAGGAAAGCTTTAAAATCCTTAAAATGCCGTTCAGCGACTTCGAGCTGATAGAACAGGCTTCCAGCGGCGCGAATTCTATGAATTTGATTTCTCTATTCAATTTTGTAAGCAAAGCTGAAAAATACGGCTATTCCGCGGAAGCTTTTGCGCATATCCTTATGAACAGAATGTTGAAGCCTCTTTACCTACTGATTCTTTTTATTGTAATAGCATATCATGCGTGGCACTTCCGGCTTGAAGAAAATTCAGTTTTCAAATTCAAGTGGATTATAATGTTTCCGGTTCTTTGCGCCGCCTATTATTTCCTTTACAAACTTGCGCTCTGCCTTTTCAAATTTATAAATTACGGACTTTTAGGTGTCTCAGGAGTTTCTTTTTCTATTGCGGCCGGCACAATTGTCTATGTTTTAATTTTTGCAATTGTTTCTGTTTTCTTTTTGTCGTGCAGAAATTCATCCGGAAGATAACAATTTTTACGGCGTTCCCGGCGTAAACGCCGGTCGCTATGTCCAGGGTTCGCTGACGCTCATTCTTTCGAACGCCTGCGGCGCCCTTCCCAGCGCTAACGCATCAGCATAACATTTATTTCCTTCGCCATTTTCTGAACGCCCAGCTCTGTTCCGCCGTTTTCTATTCCTTTGCAAAGCGCAGAAATAAACGGCCTGGCGGCAAGACATTTTTTTGCGCCAAGGCTCATCGCCGCCTGAATATCGCGTTTTTTTCGGATTCCGCCGTCTACCCAGAGCTCTTCGCAGCAGGATTTTAAGATTTTTGCATTTGCCTGTAAAAATTCCGCGGTAGAACCGATTTCTGTTTCCACCCTGCCGCCATGATTTGAAACTATAATTATCTCCGGCTTCAGAACCTTGCAAAGCTCAATATCTTCTTTTGTAAAAACGCCTTTTATTGCAAGCGGAAGTTTTGAATATTTTCTAAATTCGTCCAGCTGCGCGGCAGATTTTTTTTCAAGTTTTGCCTGGTTACGCATTGAAACAATATTGTACGCATCAATATCAATTCCAGCCGCCAGCGCATTTCCTTCAATCCAGTCAATGCGCTCAAAAAGCCGCTCATTTGAATACGGTTTTAAGAAAAAATACGCCTTTATGCCAAGATTCCGCACCGCCGCAAGCCCCAGCTTAAGTTTTTCATCGGGAGCACCGTCGCCAACGCAGACAGAGATTCCTTCCTTTTGCGCCGCAGAAAAATAAGGAAAATAAAAATCTTCCTCGGAGTTAAACCCGATGTTCTGAACCGCGCCTGTAACCGGCGCAATTCCAAGATTTTCAGCGGTTACGGAAACATCTTTTTCCAACGGAATCTTATCCCAGCCACCGCAGTTCAAAATAAAATTCCGGCTGCTGTCCACACCGCCCATTCCTGGCATTTGCCCGACACAACCGCGGCCAAGGCAAACGCCGCAGAAACGGCAGTTAAATCTGTTTTCAGAAAGAGCCGGCACATCAGTCACCAAAACAAATTCCTACAGAACGCCCTGTCGCAATAAGCGGATCGTCAAGCTGAATATTTTTTACCTTGCCGGCGCAATCTTCAAGAGGGATTCCTACAATCTGATTGTTCTGCATTGCGACAAGCTGGCCAAAGTCACCGCGGGCAAGAAAATCTGCCGCGGCCACGCCAAACTGCGTCGCAAGAACCCTGTCATAAGGGCTTGGCGTTCCGCCGCGCTGCAAATATCCAAGAACAGAAGTCCGGCTTTCAAGTCCGGTTGCATTTTCAAGCTCTTTTGCAACACGGTAGCCAATCGACTGAACCATTTCCGCGCGGGTCTTTTTAAAAGTCTTTTTGTCCATTTTTGCCTCTTCTTTTGAAAGAGCGCCTTCCGCAACCACAACAATTGAAAATTCTTTTCCGGCATCGCGGCGGGCAAGCACATTTAGCTACGGAATTTATATCGTACGGGATTTCCGGCAAAAGGCAGACATCTCCGCCGCCGGCCAACGCCGAATACAATCCAAGCCAGCCGGCTTTATGCCCCATGACTTCAACAATCATTACGCGGCTGTGCGAATGAGCCGTTGTATGAATGCGGTCAATCGCCTCCGTGGCAACATCAACCGCCGTGTGGAATCCGAATGTAACATCAGTTCCAACAATATCATTGTCAATCGTCTTTGGAAGCCCGATTACGTTCAATCCTTCTTTTGCAAGAAGCGAACCTGTCGTGTTCGTTCCGTTTCCGCCAAGAACAACAAGGGCGTCAAGCTTCCATTTTTTATAGTTCTTCTTTATTGCCTCAACCGGCAAAAGTCCAGTCTCAGGATCAGGAACAGGATTTTTAAAAGGCTTTCGCGGCTTGTTCCCAGCAGAGTTCCGCCGCGCGTCAATATTCCGGAAACGGTTTCTGAAGTAATAGGAAAACCGTCTCCTTGTATAAGTCCACGGTAACCATTCCTGATTCCCACAATTTTCATTCCATAATTAATCATCGCAGAGCGGCAGACTCCACGAATCGCGGCATTCAAACCAGGAGCATCTCCCCCGGAAGTCAAAATTCCAAATGTTTTTACGGCTGATTTATTTTTCATACCAGAATTATAACCTATTTTTTTACAGTTGTAATTGAAAAATTTGAATAAAAAGCAATATAATATAACGAAGAATAAATAATTCATTAATGCGGAAAGAGACAGAATGATTTTAAGCGAACTCATCAAAACCAGTACAAAATCCTTTTTTTCTGGAACAGAAGAAAATATAATGTATTTTTCAGTGCCGGAAATTTTAGTTGACTATATATACAAATTTTTTCCGGAAAAAGGAACGGTCATCAACCTGGAGGATGATTTCTCGCCTATAAAACCATTCCTGGAAATTCTTTCAAAATTCAAGCCGACAGAACGCGATATTGCGGAAAACGCCTACACTCTTCACAAAAGCACATTCAATTCTTATTTTAAGACCGGTAAAGCCGACCGCCGGATGGACCTTATTGTAACGGAAGAAATTTTTTATGAAAAACTAAGGCTGAAAGACACGATAGTCAGACTATTTAAAAAATATGTTTCAGGTGTTTTTTGCATCCTGAACGCGCAGCTGCTTCCTGAAAATTCCATTGAAATACTAAAGGAGCTTGCAAAGCAGAAACTTGGCTGTAAACTGATTTTTATTTTCAACTACATAAGCACCGAAGGGAATTCCAGCATAAACGAATTTTTATCAGAAAACTTTCAAATGAAAAGAATTTCTTTGAGATTAGAAACTTTGACAAATCCTTGAAAATCCCGGAAAAAATAAAAATACGGAAAAAGCCAGGTTATGACAAAATAATTTCTTTTTTAAAAAACTGCCGCTACTTTCTTTCTTACGAGCAGGCTGTTACATTTCTAAAAAGCTTTGAAAAGGAAATAGTTTACTTTAATTTTTCCAAGACACAACTGCGGCATATTCAGCTTGAAGCAGGACTTCTTTTCTTCCGGGCTGGAAATTTTGACAGCGCGATTTCTTGCCTGAATTCAATTATAGAAAATCAGAAAAACGATGATATTGAAATAAGCGCGCTGTATTGCCTTTGCCTTTTAAACCATGAACGCTCTTCAAATTCAACGGCATTGAAATACGCGAAATTCATAAAAAAATTACTAATAAAAAATCAGGACAATCCGTTTTTTGCACTTGCATCAATGATGGATTATATCATCACCCAAAAATCAGACAGAGAAGAATCTGTATTGCGCTACGAATTTACGCTAAGCCTTCTGGAGCAGCAGTGCCTTGTGAACAACTATCTTTACACCCTTATGATTGTTCCTTGGCAGACGTTAAACGACTACGAAACTCCGTACAATATGATGCCAAAAATTGAAAAGGCAATCTCAACGGCAGATTTTCTGGGAAACGAAGCCGCGCTTTCAACCGCGTATTACTGGAAAGGGATTCTGCTTCTTCACAACGGAAAGTCAAAAGATTCCGAAATCTGGTACCAGAAATGCAATGAGCTGCGCGCAAAAATCGGAGACTTTTACACAATCATGAAAATAAAAAATGGACTTGCGTACAAAAACATTATCGCCGGGAAATTCAAGGAATCATACAACCTTATAAACAGCTTTATCGGCAGAATAACCGAACTGAAAGACAACGCAGAGATAATCCTGACTGTTTCAAATCTTGCAACAGCGCTTTTTTATTCAAGGAACTTTTACGAAGCGTATATTTTTTTCCAGAAAATTCTTCATTTTTTTTATATGTTCGACCTTGAGAATCAGACTGTAAATTCTTTTTTACCTGAATACAACGATATTCTGACGTTCAAGACGCTGCTTGAATTTTCCCTTGGCTACACTACGCGCGCAAAAATAAACTACCAGAACATAATGAACAACGGAAAGCCTGTTACAACAATAAATTCGCCTGTTCTTTATCTTATCAAGGCGGAGATGCAGGTTTCTGAAAAAAAATTTAACGAGGCGCTTGAAACAATAGCGGAATGCGAGGGTCTTTTTTCAAAATTCAGCTCTGCGCAGGATTTTATGCGCGTTTTTGTTTATTATGAATTTGCAAATGCGCTGAAAAAAGAAGATAATTCAACCGCAGCCAAAGTTTTTTTTGAAAAAGGCTTTAATCTTGCGAAAAAATCAGACTTGACATATTTCACAAGGGAAAAAGATTCGCTTACAATTGACGAATATTTTAACGGCATCGAAAAATTTCCTCCCGTGAACATAAACCTTTATGACATAGACGAAAAAGCCGAAAAAGAAAGACTTATGACCGAAATGCAAAAGCGGCTCAGGGACTCGCTTTTTCTGAACAAGATAATGATGCTAGGCTCTGACAGCAGTTCCGTAAAAAATTACAGTTCTAAAATCGCAATGGAACTTTTGGATTACGTTTCGGCAAATGCAATTTTTATTGCGGAAAAAACTCATGAAGGCTGGAAAACTCTTGCACATACAGAAAAAAATGCGGATTCAGAGGACATTCAGAAAAAAATTAAAAATCTGAGAAAACCTAAAACCCTGCCACAAAACGGGAACAGCCTGATTTTTATTCCTGAAGAGGCGGTTTTTTACGCAAACATTTCAAAATATGATTTTTACGGAGCGATTGTTATTATTCCAAACAAAGGAAACAAATTTTCCGAGCAGAAAACGAACGTCCTGAACATCGCCATCTCGAACATTCAGGCGCAGCTCATAATGCGTAACCAGAACGAAAATTTGCGCATAATCTCTTCAACAGACCAGCTTTCCAAACTGAAAAACCGCCGTGCGCTGCATGAAAAACTTTCCCTGGAAAGCGAAATGATACGGCGCTATCAGAAAAAAGGCGAAAAATGCTTTCAGATGACAATAAGTTTTATTGACCTGGATAATTTTAAGAATATAAATGACAGTTTCGGGCATGAAGCCGGAGACCTGGTGATTTTAAAATTTGCAAATTTGCTGCGCAAGGTCTACAGAAGCATCGATTTTATATCGCGCTTTGGCGGAGACGAATTTGTCATACTTTTACCAAACACAAACTGCGAAGAAGCAAAAAATGCGGCGGAACGCTTAAAATCCGCATTGAAAAAAGCAGATTTTTTTATACAAGACATAGAAACTCTTCTTTCAAAAAATATTAAAATCAATCCCGACCAGAAAATAGGATTCAGCATGGGAATCGCAACTAATTTTAACCAGAAAGACATTTCCGACATAAAAGAAACGCTTTCAAACGCAGACCGAGCCCTCTACAAAGCAAAAGATTCCGGGAAAAACACAATTATTGTTTGGGGAAAAATGTAAAATTTTACAGAAAACATCATAAAAAAGCGAAGTCCGGAACTTTGATTCCGAACCTCGCTTTTCATTTTCACAGCATAAAATAAATCAGCATGAAACTATTTGCTGAGCAGATTATTCAGGCTTTTTACGAAATCTGCCGGGTCTTTAAGTTCAACACCGGCAATAAGAAGAGCCTGGTCAAACAGCACTTCCGAAACATCGGCCGCAAGCGCCTCGTCAGATGAATCTTTAAGTTTTGCAACAATCGGATGCTCTGCGTTGATTTCAAGAATCGGTTTTAAATCCGGACCGTTCTGACCCATCGCCTTCATCATCTGAACCATCTGCCAGCTTGGGTCGTTCTGGTCAACTACAATGCAGGACGGGTTTTCGCCGCTCAAAGTTTTAGAAAGTCGGACTTCCTTTACTTTGTCGCCCAAGGCCTTCTTGATTTTTTCTGTAACAGGCTTAAATTCCTCTTCCTTCTTTTTAGCCTCTTCCTTGTTGATTCCTAAATCTTCATCGCTTCCGCTTCTGTTTACAGCCTTAAGCTCAAATCCTTGTACTTTCCATAACCGCCGATGACAACTTCATCAATATCATCGTCCATTACAAGAACTTCAAAACCTTTATTCACATACGCTTTAAGCAATGGATTTGCGCGAAGATTCTTTTCATCGCTTCCGGTAATATAATAAATCGCCTTCTGCTCCGGCTTCATCCGGTTTACATATTCTGCAAAGCTTGTGTAGTTTCCGTCGCCTGTTCCGCTTGCGTCTGTTGACTTAAACCTAACAATTTCAGCAATTTCATCGCGGTTTGCATAATCTCCGTAAAGCCCTTCCTTCATCGGTCGGTTGTAATTCTTTACGAATTTATTCCATTTTTCAATTGCTTTCTTTTCTTCATCCGTACGCTTGCTTTCTTCTGTCTTTTTGCCTTGTCCGCATCTTCGCCCATCTTTTTGAATTCGCTTAGCAGTTTTTTTACAGAAGAGCTTCTGATAGTTTCAAGAATTCTGTTCTGCTGTAAAATCTCGCGGCTTACATTCAGCGGCAAATCTTCTGAATCAATTACGCCGCGCACAAAACGCAGATAAGCCGGCAAAAGCTCGCGGTCATCATCAGTAATGAAAACTCTCTTTACATAAAGTTTTACACCGCTCTTATAATCAGCCTGATACATATCGAACGGAGCAACCTGAGGAACGTAGAACAATGTTGTATATTCCAAAGTTCCTTCCGCATGAGTATGAACGTAGTGCAACGGCTCCAGTCCGTCGTGGCCTATCGTCTTGTAGAATTCATTGTAATCTTCCGGCTTAAGCTCGCTCTTCGGGCGTTTCCAAAGCGCGCTGGCCGTATTAACCTGATCAACTTTATTTTCTGTTGAAGTAACGTTTCCCTTGTCATCATACTTATTCTGGTCATAATGAAGATAAATCGGGAACGCAATATGGTCTGAATATTTTTTTACCAGCTCTTCAATCTTCCATCTTGAAGCGTAATCCTTACTGTCATCGTTCAATGCCATAACAATCGCAGAACCGCTGAGCTCCGGATTGTCAAAGCCGTACTTTCTTGCGATTTCGCTTTCCGCGCTAACTTCATCCAAATCATAGGAATTTGTTCCGTCGCTTGACCAATGCCAGATTTTTCCGTCTCCCGCCGCTTTGCGCGTGTAAACGTCAATACGCTTGGCAGCCATAAATGCTGAATAAAATCCTACGCCGAACTGGCCAATCAGGTTAGAATCTTTTGATGCTTCGCTGGTTAATTTTGAAAGGAACGCTTTTGTTCCTGAACGCGCGATTGTTCCCAAATTGTTCTGCAAATCTTCATCATTCATTCCGATTCCGGAATCCTGAACAACAAGAACACTGTTTTTTTCGTCAAAAGAAATATCAAGACGCGGTTCAAATTTTATATTTTTGTAAGCCTCATCAGAAACTGTAAGATATTTCAGTTTATCCAAGGCATCGCTTCCGTTGGAAATAATTTCACGAAGAAAAATATCTTTGTTTGAGTACAAAGAATGAATAAGTAACTGTAAAAGCTGATTTACCTCTGTTTGAAATTCATGTTTTGCCATTTTTGAAAAACACCTCTTTGAATTTTAAAAAATCTAGCAGCATAAAATTCGAGTTTATGAAAAAAATAAAAGCGCAGGCAGATTTACAATTTGTGAAGACTTTGGGCGATAAAAACAATTAAAGCGCGCAGCGCCCAAATCAATACAAGCACAGCGCGAGCCCAACCGTCTGGAGCAAATTGGAAACCTGACGAAAGCGGTTTTTCAGAATTCATAAAACTCAACTTTTATGCTATTCGTTACTTTTAAATATAAGAAGAAGAAATGCAAAACGGCAAGTTTTAAATTGAATTTAATTTGCCGCGCAAGCCTTTGTTAAAATCCAGATAAGCTCAGGATAATTTTTACGAAGTTCTTCGGGAGACATTTTCACCATCGCTTCAAATTCCATGTGAAAAAGCTTGTCCTTTCCAGAAACCGGCATATAATCAACATTGGACTGAGTATAAAAATGTTCAATGCAGCCATACGGAAGCACATAAACACGCGCAGTTTCAAAAGCGGCAAAAATCAGATTGCTTAGATTGAACACCACAGGAATTGTCCGCGCTAAAGGAATCGGAAGAATGTCTTCCAGTTTTTCGCCCAAAAGGATTACGCCCATAAGAACCACAGTCTTAAAAGTATCCAGCCCTTCCGGCTTTTCATATTTTTCGTAAAGCGCCTTCAGTTTTTGCACAAATATATCAATTTCAGGATTTATAGGAAAATCAATCTGAACCACACTTTTCCCGATTTCAACCAGATAACTTTCAAGGCGGGAAACAAGTTTTTCAAGGGTTATTTTTTCAGGAACACCATGCCGCGTAAAAAGCAGGCGGTAAAAAGGCAGCTGCTTTTCATACTGTTTTTCAAGCCACAAATGCGGCCTGGAATCCTCGCAGACTACATCCCGCAATTTTCCGGCAAAAAGCGAATCCATATCTGTAATAATTCTTCCGTCCGTTCCAAGCAGCGAACAGACTGTAAAAAATACGCCGAGCTCATCTTTTCCGCCCACATCAATCACGCTTGTTCCAACAACCCCCGGAAAATTTTCCATGCAGTTCAAAAGAATCGTGAACATCTGCTGGTCTGTGTAGCCTTCAACAAAAATCTGGTTATCGCTAAAGAAAAACTGCTTGTGGTACGTATTGAACCTTGGCAAAAAACGGCGGAGCATCGAGTCAGTGTTTTTATCAAGCAAGTCAATGCATGTAGGAACGCGGTTCACGTGGCAGACCACAACGCCCAGAATATCCTCCGCAAACCGCAAATCGATAAAATAAGGCGAATGTGTCACCAGAAAAAATATCCGGGAAGAATCATTTTTTGCGGCCTTTCGTATTTCGTTCATAAAAAAAAGCTGAAACTGCGGATGCAGGTGAAGCTCCGGCTCGTCCAAAATAAGAACAGAAGATTTTAATCCGTACAGCGCAATCAGAAGCGTAAGGATTTCTTTTAGACCGTGGCACTCACCTTCCTGAAAACCATATTCTATATCCCACGCCTTGTTCACTACAACAGGAACAACAGTTCCGTCCGGATTTTTTTTAAATTTTATGGTTTTTCCAAACATACTGGAAATTACAGTTTCAATTTTTTTGCAAAGCGCTGAATCCGTTTTTAATTTTTCCAAAAGTTCGTTCTGGTTGGAACGTTCCGACCGCAAAAAATCAACTTTATAGCCTTTTTTTTCAAACTGAGACGAAATTTCTTCCGCAAGCAAAGTTTTTCCAGAGCCGTTCGGCCCTACAATCAGATTAACCTGATTCCATTTTGATTTTTTGAACGCGGCTTTTCCCCATAAAAAGGGAATTTTAACCTTTGTTTCAACGGTAATCATATTCTAATCCTTGCGGCGAACTTCAAAACCGATTTTTAGCTTCTTGGCAGCAGTTTCGTTTCTCCGCTTGTATTTTTTATAAAGCATTTCCTGCGCGCGCTTTTTCAAATCATCTTTTTTAGTGGAAATTTCTTTCCACTGTCCGCATTCAGTAAGCTCAAGCGCATTAACCCGGTCTTCAAAATAGATTTCAAGAATATTTTTTACTTCCTTAAAGACTGAACGATCCAAAACCGGGAACATAAGCTCAATTCTTCTGTCAAGATTTCTAGGCATCCAGTCTGCGCTCGAAAGATAAAGCTCCGGGTCGCCGCCGTTCTGAAAATAAAAAATTCTTGAATGCTCCAGATACCTGTCCACAATGGAAACCACCTGGATATTCTCGCTGAGCCCTTTTACTCCGGGAACAAGCATGCAAATTCCGCGCACGTTCAGCAAAACCCTTACGCCAGCCTGACTTGCCCTGTAAAGAGCGCTGATGATTTCTTCGTGCGTAAGGCTGTTCATCTTCGCCATAATAAGTCCAGGATGCTCAGAATCGCTTCTGTCTATTTCGCGCTGAATCATGGAAAGCAATTTTGACTTCAAAGTTACCGGAGCCATTGCAAGCTGGTTCATATTCTGCAAAGTTGAATAGCCTGTAACAAGGTTAAAGAACAGCGTGGCGTCGTTTACAATTTCGTAATTTGCCGTAAACAGCGACAAATCCGAATAAATTTTCGCGGTCTTCGGGTTGTAGTTTCCGGTCGCAAGGTGCGCATACCTTCGGATTGTATCGTTTTCGCGGCGCATAACCATGATTATTTTCGCATGAACTTTCAGGTTCACAAGGCCGTAAATTACGGTAACGCCGGCATTTTCAAGCTCCTTTGCCCAGCCGATATTCCTTTCTTCGTCAAAACGGGCCTTAAGTTCAACAAGAACCACAACCTGTTTTCCTTTGCGGGCCGCTCTTTCAAGCGCGCTTATAATAGGAGAATCCTTTCCGGTTCTGTAGAGCGTCATTTTTATCGCCTGAACATTCGGGTCATCAGCCGCATCTGAAATAAATTTTACGACCGGTTCATAAGATTCATAAGGAACGTGAAGAAGAACGTCGTGCTGCTTTATAATATCCCAGTAAGGCTCATCCTGCGGCAACTCGGCCGGGTAAAAATGCTGCCATTCCGGAAAGCACAATTTTTCCGCGCCTTCAACATCGCGCAGGCTTCCAAGGACATTCGGATCAATAATTCCATCCACGCAATAAACATCGTCATCAGAAAGCTCCAGCTTTTCCATAAGAAATTTAAGGATTTTTTCGCTTGTACTGTTGCACGTAATTTCAACAGGAAAAGACGACTGGCGTTTTACAAGAACTTTTTCCATCTCGTGAATAAAGTTTCTGCCGGAATCTTCGTCCACTGCAAAATCCGCATCGCGGGCAACCTTAAAAATCATCGTTTCTTCAACATTAAAGCCCGGAAAAAGATGCGTTCCATATTGAGTAATTATTTCTTCCGCAAGCGCAAACTGCTTTTCATGGCTTTCGCTCGGAAGCCACACAACCTGCTGAATTCCCGCCGGAATCTGAACCAGCGCAATGCGGGGAGCATTTTCATCGCCCTTAAAATTTGAGTCGGTTTTTCTTATTCCAGAAATAGGCTTAAGCAGAAAAGCCGCATATTTCGCAAGATTTCCTATGTGCGGAAAAACCTCCGTGTCAGTTCTTAAAGGAGTTAAAAGAGGATAGACATCATTTTTAAAAAAACTCAGGGCGTATTCATTTTGAACCGCTGAAAAATCTTCCGGATTCACATACATTATATGCTTTTTTGAAAGCCCCGGAAGAATATCGTTTTTAGACAGTCGTGCTGTTCCCGGACAATCTGGTGCGAGCGGGAAGAAATCTGGTGAAGCACAAGCTTCGGTGTCAGCCCGGAAATATCAACAAAATCAGGATTTGTAAAAAGCTGACGCTTTACGCTTGCAACGCGAACCATAAAAAATTCATCAAAATTGCTGGAAACTATAGAAAGAAACTGAAGTCTTTCCAGCAAAGGAAGTTCTGTCCGCAGAGCCTGATGAAGAACCCTGCCGTTAAATTCAATCCAGGAAAGCTCCCTGTTAAAAAATCTTAGTTCCATAATCATTCCTCCTCGTTTACAGCAAAACAACCTTGTATCCAAAAACGGACTCAAACAAATCGCCTTTTTCCTCAAGCGCAATCCTTTCCAGGGAAAGATTCTGGCTTCCTTTTGCTTTTATAATCAAAGAATCTTTTTTAAGATGCACGGATATATCCTTCAAAGAATATCCATGGCTTCGGTCAAGCGCATCAGCAATACGCAAGATTGCCGTTAATTTTAAAATTGTCATGCGGTCGCTTCTGGCAAAAACAGGAAACTGCTCGTTGTCCTGCGGCATCTGCCTTCCGCGGTGATAGCGCGCAATAAGGCTTACTATAAGATTTTCTGTTCTTGTAAGACCAAAAATTTCCGAATGGCGGATGATATACTCGCTGTGAAGATTATGGTCGTCCATTCGTATAAAAATTCCAATATCGTGAAGTATTGAAGCAACTTCCAGAAGAATTACAGAACGCTCTTCCAGAGAAATTTCTTTTTCAAGGCAGCGGTAAATTTTTATAGCATTCTCTCGGACCCTTTCCGCATGCCCCTGGTCTCCGTGGTATTTACGCAAAAGAGAAACCGCGGACGCCGTTATCTGCTGGTGAAATTCTTCCTGAAGCTCATCGCCCGCCGTGTCTGTATGACTTATAATAACGCCTTCGCGGATGTTCGTTTCCGGAACAATAATTTTTTTGCAGTCCGTATGATGCACGAACATCTTGTAAATCAAAAGGCTTACACAAAGCGTCTGCGCGTCATTGTAGGAAATTTTAAAGCGCGCGACACACTCGTCAATTGAATATTCCTGTATCTCATCAACAAAACGGTCAAAATCATCGCGCTCAATCGACCACAAAAAAGTTGAAACCGGCTTTCCGGCATTTATGGCGGCAAGGGTCGCATCCGAGCCAACCGCAAGAAACTGTTTTGCGTCCGACAGATTAAGCTCGCTTTCCAAAAGGCTTTTTGCGTTCAAGGCATACTCTTCAATATAACGCTGAACGTCATCATGGGAAGCCGCAGCCTGGCCACGCGTTTTTAGCTCAAGCCGCGTAGTTCCAAGCCTAAGGCTGTGCGCACCGGCAATCTTTCCCTTTTTCATCAGCATTATTTCCGTAGAACTTCCGCCGACTTCAAGAATCACCGAATTTTCAGAGCGTACTTTCGCCGCCTCTTCCTTTAGGCATTCCGTAACCGCAAGGTACATCAGCCTGTTTTCTTCAATTCCGTCAATAACCTTTACGCGAAATCCGGTCGCCAGAAGGATTTTATCCATTACAGGGTCTTTGTTCTTTGCCTCGCGGAATGCAGATGTCGCAATAACAGTTGTTTCCGCAGGAGCTATAGACCACGCGACAAGCTGCTCCTTAAAGCGCTGCAAAATATGAAGAATCTGCGTCTGAGTTTCCCTGGAAATCGAGCCGGACGTAAAGACATCCCGTCCAAGGGAAACTGGCATTTCCGAACGGTCAAGAATATTTCTTTTTCTTTCCTGCGTAAATTCAGCAACCAACAGGCGCACACCCGTTGAGCCGATTTCAATAACTGCTTCTGGTGTTGCCATATCGACTCCCGAAATGAGGAATAAAAAGAAAACCGCATTTTTTATGAACAGCGGTCTTCATTCCTGTACAATATCAAATTTCAGCAAAACAAAGGCTGAAAAAACTTAAATTTTACAAAAATTTAAAGTTTATCAATAAGCATTGAACATTTACCCGAAGGAATCGGCAAAGTCTTTTTCTTCTGGTCAAGAATGTTTATCGTGAAATAGTAAAGCTTTTCGCTTTCCATCTGTATTTCCCAGCCGCGTGGACTTTTATTACTTAATATAGTAATAAGGTTTCTCTTTAAAGAAAGATTTTCAATTCCCATAATCTCAAGGTTAGGAATAATCCAGTCTACGGTTTTTCGCGGAAGGCTTATTGAAAGCCCGATGACATTTTCAATCATAAGCGCAATTGTAGAAAGCCCTGTTCCTATCATGTAATGAGTTCTTGGAAACCAGTCCGAACCTTCAAGCTCCGCCTTTTGAGAGCTCAACGGCTTGTACGCCTCATAAAAATCGCCCTTCTGATTTTCATCTGCCGGCATAAGACCATCAAGAACATAATAAAGATGACGGATGGAACATTCGCGCGCAAGCTCATAGCGCTGATATTTTTCCAAACCTTTGATAACCATAAAATTGAACATAGGGAATACGCTTCCGCAATAGCCCTGTCCGGATTCCTTAAAATTAAAGCTGTCCGCAGAAAGAGAAGGGAACGGATGCTCAAGTCCGAATGTCGCAGGATTGCTAAAATGAGCTATAAGCTCCTCAGACTTGTCTGCGCTTGGAATTTCCGCCAGAAGCGGCCAGAAACCGGCGATTGTCTTTTCCTGGAGCTTGTTGCAATCCTTGTCCAAATCCATATAGAATCCGGCAGAAGAATCCCACATCATTGAATTGATTCGTGTTTTTATAGAAAAATAGTTTCTTCTGTACTGAAAGCTTAAATCCTTGTCATTAAGAATGTCGCCCAAGACTGACATGTGAGCGCAGTTTATGGCAACCGCCGCGTTAAAATCAATCGGATAAAAAACATTTTCGCGCGGAGAATTGAACATTGTGCTTGCCGTAGCCGGAACAGCATAAAGTCCGTTTTCCTGCTTAAAGTTTTCATCAACCCATGCCATGTATTTCTGCAGAACAGGCATAACCTCTTTTATTCGCTTTTTATTTGCGGATTTATGGTAAAGATTAAATTCCGCCCATGCAAACAAAGGAAGCCCCACGCCCTGCGGATTTGACTCATCCAGCATAGGTTTTCCGGTCTTTGCATCATAGCGCCACCGGATCGCGCCGTCTTCTTCCTGTTTTGAATAAAAATAATCAATATTTTTGTTCGCATCATAGTTCCTGTTTGAATACACAAGAAAAAATGATGAAAAAATACTTTCAAGCTGGTCTATAACGAGTTTTTCGCCACGCGGATAAATAAAATAACCGTCAGAAGACTTTTCCCCGCTCTTTGGATCAATCCAGTAATCGGAAAGCATTGTCCAAGTCTTATTGTAAATGTCTACAAAATCCTGATCATAAAAGTGGATTTTTGGAAAATCATGTTTATTCATTTGGTTAGAGTATATCACAAGTTTTTATAAAACGGTATAATTTTCTATTATTTTAGGAGATTTTCGCGTGTATCAGTCATTTGTGTACGTTGAAACAAGAATTCAGCTCGCCTCTGTAGATTCAGTATTTTTAACAGATGAATCATCCGGAAAAATTTCCATAAAGCCTTCTGTCCTGCAGAGCGTCTATACGCTCGCAAAAGCGCTGGGCTGCCAGATTTCAATAATCTCTGACATTGAAAAAATACTTACACCAATCCCGGAAATTCCCGGCGGAAAAACCATCAACGGCTATTCAATAAAAATTGCGGAAAAAGGAACAATGAACCTTATGTTCCACAGCCACAAAAAGACAATTAAAATTGAAGAAGTACGAATTGAAGAAGACTTGGGAAGACTTACACACGCAAACGGAAAAACAAGGATGGACTTTTCTTTTGCCGGAAATCCAAGCATCCGCATAAAAACAGAGCCTTCATTTGAACTTGGCGAGGAAGTGCACATTTTTCTGGAAGAATTGCGGAGGCTTACCCAATACCTGAACATAGAAAACACAGAACAAAAGGATTCCTATATACGATGCAACGCATACGTGGCGCTTTCAAAATATCCGCAGCTTCCTGACTACTACGTTAAGCTTCGCAATTTAAATTCTTTTAACTTTGCAAGAAAAGCCGTCAACCACGAGCTTACGCGCCAGGAAAATATGATTTCCGCCGGGGAAAAAATCAACAGCGAGAGCAGGCTCTGGAACGAGGCAAAATCCTGCACGGAATTTTACAAAAAAAGAACACTGTCCAAAACAAGATTCAAGCACCTTTCGCCGCCACAGACAATAAACCTTGAAAGCGCGGAAGAAAAACTTTCCGCAGAAATAACAATTGAACTTCCTGAAGCAAGACGCCAGCGTTTTAAGCGGCAGTACGGAGTTTCCCGCCTTCGTTCAGAATTTTTGTGTGACACAAAGGAAAAAGCCGACTTTTTTGAATCAGTCGCCGCGCTAGGAGCGAATCCAACAAACACAGCGCACTGGATGGCCAGCGAGCTCGCGCGCCTTTTGAACAAAACAAACATCACTCTTTCAAAATCAAAGATAACGCCGGCGCATTTTGCGTGGATTATAAAAAAACTTGACTCAAATGAAATCCATAGTTTTACCGCAAAAAAACTTCTCCGCCTGACCTTTGAAAACGGACATTCGCCGGACAAGCTGATGAAATCGCTGAACATAACGGAACTTGCGAACGAAAAAGACTTGCTTCCGTTTGTACAGAAAGCAATAAGAGAAAACCCGGAGCAGTGCAGGATTCTTCAGAACGGCCAGATGCAGCCCCTTGAATTTCTTACAGGCCTTGTAATGAAGGAAACAGAAGGACGCGCTGTTCCGCAGGTTGTAAAATCACTTATAAAAGATGAGCTTAATATAAGCGTAATTTATATGATTACAACCGGCGGCGCAATTTCCGCAGTCCGCAACAAAGACGGAACTATCTCGGCAGGAGACTCAACCGTCCTTAAAACAATCTCGGAGCAAATAGCCCCGGACACTCCGCTCCAGGTAATTTCAGCAGGGCAATACCTCAGCGAAGAGCTTGAGCCTTCCGACTGGGCTGAACTGATTGCAGAAATCAACGCCCGCATAAGCGCAGGAACAGCAAGCGGAATAGTTGTAACGCACGGCACATATACTTTAAGCTACACCGCGGCGCTTTTGTACTGGCTTTTTTCTGACTCAGAAGTTCCAATCGTAATAACGGCGTCCTCGTCGCTGCCGCTTGAAAGCACCGAAGCAGAAGTAAATTTAAGGCTTGCAATAGAAACCGCATCCAAAGAAAAGAGCGGCGTTTTTGTCGTTTACGGCGGAAAAGTCCTTTCCCCTCTGAACCTGCATTTTGAACGGCCGGGAATTTTTTCCAACTGGAACCTGACTTCGCAAAAATTCCGGGAAAGCGGGCCTGTCGCGACGCAGTTCAGCGGAATCTCAGACCTTGACCAGGACGTAGTTTCCCGGCTTCTTGCTGAAGCCAGCCGAAAAATGTTTATGTGCAGGCTTTACCCCGGCTTCAGAAGCGAAATTTACAACAAGATGCTAAAATATTCTTCCGTCCACTCTATCTTTATCGAAATGTACGGAATCGGCTCCGGAAACATGACCGACAGCGATTATTCGCTTAAACCCATGCTTTTAACCGGAAACCGCCGAGGAATGCGCTTTTACTGCACATCCCAGCAAAAAATAAACCTTGATTTCCCAGTATATAACCGCCCACGGAGTCTGGCGTGAAGGAGCAGTTCCAATGGGCTATCTTACCACAGAATCTGCGGTCGCCCTGTACTTCGCCTGCTCACTTTGCGCAGACAGCGACGCGGAGCTGGACGAAATGATGGAAAACTACGCCGCGCTTTACTCAAATTAAATCTATTCAGAGTCCTGCGTTTCTTCCGGCTTTGCAGCCATTTCGCCTGCGTGCGGATAAACCAGCCGAATCTGCTCAATCTGGTTCTTGTGCCTTGATTTTAAGAGAAGCGAATTTGAATCATTCTGATAAACGTATCCGGAAGAATTGTAAGTTTCAAACCTTGCGTCCGTGCGGAACGCCAAATCATAGATGTAGATTGTCTGGAAGCGCTCAATTCCGGTTATAATCGCATAATGCGTGTACGAAAGCGGGAAGTCGACATTCAGGACAATTGACCCCTGGCTATCGTTCTCATAAGAAATATTTTTTGCGCAAGTCCATGCCCACACAGCCTTGCCGTTGTTAAATGCAAGAATTTCAAAGTGAGGATAGAAATAATTGTCGTGAACTACAATCGGATACAGCTCGCCAAGAGTCTTTAAATCAAAAGAAGAGCTTTCCTTTAGATGTGAACTTACAATAAGCCGGCCGCCTGCGACCAAAGAAGAATCCTTTACTGTTTCACCATAGCGGAGGATTGCGTCGCCCGCCTGAACCGCCTGAACAACAGAAAGGAATATTCCGTTTTCAGAAATCGTAATTAAATTTTCATCAACAGCGCATGAAGAAGAAATTTTTTCAACTGATTTTGCCGCCGCCGGAGCAAGAATATTCGCAAGCTCCTGATTTTTGTCGCAAAGGTCGTTATAAACGGCCAAAATTCCGATTGCCTGCTGAAGAGGCTTTTCCGAAATCTCTGCCGCGGCTGCCGCCGCAAGAAGTTTTTTTACAGAACCGGCGCCTGGATGCATGCACATATAATCAGCAATAAAGCGTACGTTAAAAATATCAAGGCCGGAAGATTCTGCCGCACGCGCAATCATTTCTCCATAATTCTTAAGCTGCGCCTGCAACGGTTCGTTCACGCGCGCCAAAGTGTCAAAATACGGAGCAGAAAGGAACGTACGCAATGCGTTCCTCTTGAAATTCTGCGGAACAGAATCCAGCGCCTCGTTGTACCGTCCTTTTTCCGCCATCGCCGCGACAAAGGAAACCGCCTCCTGCTCCGCCACAGTCTGGGAATCCGAAGGAATCTGCGCAAAAGAATTTATAAGGTTCTGCTTAAGGTTTTCAACATTATTTCTGTACGTTGCCTCGGACGCACCGTCAAACGCGACCGTATCCTCAAAAGTAAACGAATGCGTTCTGTTAAAATAAGAATAAGAAGCGACTTTTTCAGTTTTTGCAAGAACAACATAATCACGATGGATGGAAGGCGCGTTCAGTTCCCAGGAATTCTTTTTGGTCTCAACCTGAATCTGCGAGTCAGTCCGCAAGAGAACGGAAGTTCCAACCGCAAAATTATAAGGAACAAAAACGCGGGAAACTTCCGGCGGCAAAGTTCCTTCAACAGAAAGGTAAGCTTTCGCCGTATCGTCGCTTACGGAAAAACTGAGCGCAATGCCGTTTGAAAAAGAAAGCTCGCAGGAAAGCGGAGAAACTTTTTTCCACGTTTTCAGCACAATCGGCCTGTCCGCGCCGTTAATCATAGCGCGCACCGGATTATCTTCTGTTCCGCTGAAATTCAGTCCGTTAAATTTCACAGAGAATTTATTTTTTAACAAAATACTGTTATCATCTTGAGCAGATTCTAAAAGAGTAATATGGAGATTTCCTAATTTTTCTGAAATAATAGAATCATTCTTAAACTGAAGAATGAAAATTCCGATGATTAAAACAGCATAAACTACTAAAAGCGTAAAAGCCTTTCTTAAATTGTGCAAACATTTTACTAAGTTTAACTAAAGGACAGATGAATTTCAACAACCATTTTATGTCCTTCCCTGGAGAACCAAATGAAATTTAAAGTATTTGTCATTTCACTTTCGATTTTTCTTTCCATGAACATCTGTTTGTGGTCAATCAGCGCAGAAACAATAAATTTTGCGGAAGAACTGCAGAAACGCCTTATGGGCGGCGACATAGACGGCGCAATCTCGCTCTACAAGGACATTCCCGACAACCTGAAAGACGATGTGGACCTGAAAATTCTGGAAGCGTCCCTGCTGCTTTCCGTAAACAGGCTTACAGAGGCTAAAACAATCGTAAACGAACTTAAAATATCCGGCCACAACACAGTTGAAGTAATGGAAGTTGATGCGGAAATAGCAAACGCGTCTGGAAAACTTGCGGACATTCAGAACGCGACAAACGCGCTTTTAAAAGCCGACCCAACAAATGTAACCGCAAACCTTATCCTTGCAAACCGCTGGGCGTTAAAAAAGAAGTATAAACTGGCATGCGATTACTACAGAAAAGTCATTCAAAAAGAAAGCGACAACGAAGACGGACTTTTTGGCTACGGACAGATGAATTATTATCTTGGCAACCTAAAAGAATCAAGAAAATCATTTGAAAAACTTGCGGAAATAGCTCCTGAAAATTCAATCGTGTTTCAGTATATGGGAAAACTTGCCGCCGAGGAAGAGAATTACAAAATCGCAATTGAAAACATACAGAAAGCAATCGATTTAAACCCGGAAAATTCTGATTACTACATTGACTTGGGAAATTATTGCAGAAACCTTGGCCGTTATGCCGATGCGGAAAAAGCGTGGACAAATCAATAAATCTTGCGCCGGACTATTTTCTTGGCTATACATACCGCGCAGGACTTTACGACGAGCAGAACAAAATTGAAGAAGCCCTTGCCGACTACAAAATGGTTGTAAAGACAAACCCGAAATATTATTTCGCATTTGAGGAAATAGGAATCCTTGAATTCCACATGGAAAACTGGGAAGAAGCGCGGAAATATTTTTCAAAAGCGAACGAAATCAGCGAGTCCTACGCATACAAGCTGATGATTCTTGCGACGTACATAAAGCAGGGAAAAACTTTTGAAATGAAGCAGCTTTCTGAAAAATACATGAAACCGCTGGACAGAAATTCCCTTGAATACAAGATGATTCGCCTTTACCATGACCAGGGACCGATGAATGCCGAAAACGCAATTGCAAAAGACATTGAAAAAGAGACAAACAAGAACAAAAAAGGAAAAATGAAATATTATCTTGCGCTTTACTACGATATGAAGGGTTCAAATCTGTAGCCGCGGAATATTACAATCAGATAACAAAACTTCAGACGCCAATGTTCTTTGAATACAGGCTTGCGGAATGGGCGCTCCCGGCAGATTTGAAAAAATAAGGAAACAGATATGAATCAGACACAAAAAGTTTTGGAATTTAATGGAAAAAAAATCACTTTGATTGGAACTGCGCATATTTCGGCGGAAAGCATTGCTGAAGTTACCGAATACATAAAAAACAACAAGCCTGACTGTGTTGCGATTGAACTTGACGAAAAACGCTGCGAATCAATAAAAAATCCCGAAAACTGGCAGAAACTCGACATAATCAAAGTTCTGAAGCAAAAGGAAGGATTTCTTCTGCTTGCGAACCTGGTTCTTGGCTCATTCCAGAAACGGATGGGAAAAAACACCGGCGTAAAACCCGGCGACGAGATGCTTGCCGCGATGAGAACCGCCGAAGAGCTTGGGATTCCTACAAAGATGGCAGACCGCCCGATTCAAACAACCCTGAAACGCGCGTGGGCAAAAAGTTCGTCCATGGGAAAAATCAAGCTGCTTTCCGCGCTTATTGCCAGCGGCTTCAGCAAGGAGCAAATTTCGGAAACAGAAATCGAAGATTTAAAAAAATCGTCCGAAATGGATTCCATGATGAAGGAGCTTTCAGAATATCTTCCTGTAGTAAAAGAAGTTCTTATTGATGAGCGCGACAAGTTCCTTGCCTCCAATATCTGGGAAGCGGACGGAAACAATGTAGTGGCAGTCATAGGCGCGGGACATCTTAACGGCGTCGCCGGGCACATTGAAAACATCGCAAAGAACAACGAATCCACCGACACTTCGGAAATAAATTCTATTCCGGAAAAAAAACTTGGTTCAAAAATCGCGATGTGGATTATTCCTGCGCTGATTATCGCGCTTATTGCCGCAGGTTTTGTAATCGGCGGAAAGCAGGCCGGCTCAAAAATGGCGTTAGGCTGGTTTATCTGGAACGGTTCCCTTGCGGCTATCGGAGCATTGCTTGCGGCGGCGCATCCGGCGGCAATCTTAGTTTCATTCATAGGCGCACCTATAACATCTCTCTGCCCTTTTATAGGAATTGGAATACTCTCTGGAATAGTTCAGGCGTTTTTCTGCAAGCCGCAGGTAAAAGACCTGGAAAACCTTGCAGACGACGCGGGAAGCCTAAAAGGATTCTACCGCAACAAAATCCTTCGGGTGCTTCTGGTTTTTATTCTTTCTTCAATCGGAAGCTCAATCGGAACATTCGTTGCCGGAGCAGACATAATCGCGACATTTTCAAGGCTGCTGGGAAAAAACTAGCATTGATTCCCCTCGCTTGGATTACACACCCCGCCCCTCTCCGGGGCGAAATATAAGATTTTTGACAGGAACAGGGACAGAAACCATACCCGCAGGCGAATGAACGTTTTTTTACGAATTTACCATTGAAACATCAAGACGGTTAAACGGAATGTTTATGCCTTTTTCGTCAAAAACCTTTTTAATCGCAATATAGACTTCATTCTTCATTTTTACCAGATCCGAAGAATTAAACCATACAGCAAGGACAATATTAATTCCGCTTTCGCCGAAACCATTGTACCAAACGGCAGGCGCAGGATCTTTTAGAACAGAAGCGCAAAGCGCAGGAACAGAAGAAAGAGCGTCCAGCACGGCTGTCATATCGGAAGAATAGTCGACAGAAAGTTCAAACGAAAAACGGCGGATTGAAAAAAAAAACTGTTGTTCTGAAAGTTGGAATTGATTATTGAGCTGTTAGGAATTCTTATCATCTGGTTGTTCACTGTATGAATCTTCACCGAAAGAAGCCCGACAGAATCAACCGTTCCGGAAACTCCGCCGACTTCAATAAAATCACCGACTTTCATGGTTTTTTCACCAAGAACAAAAAGACCGCTGATTAAGTTGCTTACAGAAGTCTGGGCCGCAAAACCGACCGCAATTCCGGCAATTCCCGCCGCGCCCCAGATTGCGCCAAGTTTTACACCGAAAAGGCTCAGAATATACATAACCACAAGCGCATAGAAAATATACGAAATAACTTTTGAAATTACCAGATTTGTCTGCGGCTGTATTTTTCCGGCGGAAACCTTTTTTATAAAATGCTTTATAAGCTTAAACACAATCCACATAAAAAGAATCATGAACAGCGCGCCTATAAGCCTGAAAACATTTGTCAAAGTTAAAAGATTTTTTACAAAATCCATGAATTTGCAGGAAAATTGACCGACAGTTTCATTCGCGGCAAACGCAGCCGCCTCGCCAACCTCATGAAGAATATCCGATTGCCCTTCCATATTGCCTGACCACCTTAAAAAGAATTTATTCTAAAAATTATGCCTGCAAATATCATTTATAATACATTCAGAACACTTAGCGTTCTTTGCCGTACAGACATACCTTCCGTGAAGAATAAGCCAATGGTGCGCATGCCGCATATATCTGTCAGGAATGCGCTCAACCAGGCTTTTTTCAACAGACTCCGGAGTATTTCCTTCCGCAAGCCCGATTTTCGGACAAATGCGCAAAAGATGAGTATCAACAGGCATTGTGTGCTTTCCAAAAACAACATTCAGAACAACATTTGCGGTCTTTCTGCCAACGCCCGGCAAACTCATCAGGGCTTCGCGTGAATCCGGCACAACGCCGCCAAAGTCTTCCAGAAGTTTTTTACTTAGTCCAAGAATATTTCTGCTTTTCGCATTGCTAAGTCCAATAGACCTGATAAAAGAAACAATCTGCTCCTGGCTCAAGGCGCACATCTTTTCAGGAGTATCCGCGGCCTTAAAAAGAGATTCTGTAACCCTGTTCACGCTTTTGTCGGTTGTCTGAGCCGAAAGCACCACGGCAACAAGAAGCGTGTACGGCGAATAATAATTCAACTCCGGCTTTGGCTCAGGATTTTCAGCCTTGAAACGTTCAAAAACAGAAATTATCTCTGACTCAGAAAGAAGCATTTTTTCTATAAGTTATTTTACAGCAGCCTTCAGCGCGTCAATCTTATCAGTTTTTTCCCAAGAAAATTCGTTCCTGCCAAAATGACCATAGCTTGCAGTCGTCTTATAGACAGGACGGCGCAAATCCAAAGCGCTGCATATTCCTGCAGGAGTACAGTCAAAAACAGTTTTTACAGCCGCCTCAATCTTGTCTACAGAAACTTTTTCAGTTCCAAAAGTCTCCACAAGGATTGAAACAGGAAAAGGAACGCCTATCGCGTATGCAAGCTGAACTTCCGCCTTGTCAGCAAGTTCCGCCGCCACAATATTTTTTGCAATGTAACGGGCCATATAAGCCGCAGAACGGTCTACCTTGGAAGGGTCTTTACCGCTGAACGCGCCTCCGCCATGACGCCCCATTCCGCCGTATGTATCCACAATTATCTTTCGTCCGGTAAGACCTGCATCTCCGTCAGGACCGCCTGTAACAAACCTTCCGGTCGGATTGATGTGATACTTTGTCTTTTCGTCAAGAAGTCCTGTCGGCTCAAGAACCGGCTTTATAATCTCATTTATAATTGTCCGCTCAATTTCTTCATGCGAAATTTCCGGATTATGCTGATGAGAAACAACAACCGTGTCAATCCTTGCAGGTTTTCCAGCTTTATATTCAATCGTAACCTGGCTTTTTGCATCCGGACGAAGCCATTTTATTTTTCCAGACTTTCGTAACGCGGAAGCCGCCAGCAGAATCTTATGCGCAAACATAATAGGCGCAGGCATAAGCTCCGGAGTTTCATTGCAGGCGTAGCCAAACATCATTCCCTGGTCACCGGCGCCCTGCTGACCTTCATATTCAGCAAGACCAGCCCCAACAACACCCTGATTTATGTCCGCAGACTGGGCATGAAGCCTGTTCTCAAACTTAAATTTTCTGGCGTCCAGACCAAAATCCTTGTTCACGTAACCGATTTCCGCCGCTACAGAACGCGCAATCTTTTCAGCATTTTTCTTTATGTATTTGATATTTTCCTTTGCGTTTTTTGTAAAAGAAATCTCGCCGCCAACAAGAATAAAATTCGTCGTTGCAAAGTCTCGCAGGCAACGTGGGCATCTGGATCAAGCTCAAGGCAGGCATCCAGAATCGCATCCGAAATCTGATCGCAAAGTTTATCAGGATGACCTTCGCTGACCGATTCAGAAGTAAAAAGATAATGTGATTGTCTAGAAGAAAAAAGTCCCATAAGACTCTCCTTTTTAGCAAAATTTTCCAGGCAAAAAGCCTAATCCGCTTGCAATTTGGATAAATCAACGGATGGATTTATAACGGTTAAAACATAATGCAAAAACAAAAAACCTGCAAGTAGAAGGAAAAATGAAAGAAAAAGACTTTCCCTCGGATGAACCTTTCAGTTTATGTATAACGCCATCTGCACAAAACATAAGTTTTTCATTACTATAAAGATATGTCTAAAATCGTTTGTATTTGCCTTAGCGCGACAATTCAAAAAACAATACAGTTTAAAACATTAAACCTGGAAAACGTAAACCGTTCGGAAAATTACATAAAGGACGCCTCCGGCAAAGCCGTAAATTCCGCAAGGGTATTAAACCAGCTTGAACCGCAGACTTCTTCCGTGGTCTGTCCGCTCGGAATAAAAAACGCAAACGAATTCCTTGAACTGGCAGAAAAAGATTCTATAAATATTACGGCAGTAAAAATTCCCAGATTTACACGCGAATGCTGGACGCTGATAGACAGAAGCAGGCATACAACAACAGAGCTTGTGGTTTCAGAGCCAAAATTTAATGAAGACTATTCCGCCGCGGAAGAAGAACTGCTTTTTGAAGCCCGGAAAGAAATAGAAAAATCCGAAGCCGTAATCCTTGCCGGAAGCCGCCCGGAATTCTGGACGGAAGAAATCTGCGCCCTTATCGCAAAAATCACAAAAAGCGCCGGAAAAATATTATTAGCCGACTTCTGCGGAAAAGACTTGGCAAACACGATTGAAATTTGCGTTCCCGACATAATAAAAATCAACGAGGAGGAGTTCTTCAAAACATTCGGATATTCCCCTTTCACACCGGAAAAAGCTTTAAAGGAACTAATCAAGGCAAAAAGCAGCGAACTTCAGAATATCTTAATAGTAACCCGCGGAACAAAATCAACGCTTGCCGCTCAAAAAGGAACTTTTGTGGAATTTCCCGCGGAAAAAATAATTCCTGTAAACACAACAGCCTGCGGCGACTCGTTCAACGCCGGATTTATTTACGAATACCTTAAAACGAACGATTTCCAATCTGCGCTGGCAAAAGGAACCTGGTGCGCCGCCCGCAATGCGGAAAACATTCGCCCCGGCTCAATAATCTAAAACAGCAGAACTGACAATATTCCGCAAACCCAGTATAAATCAGGTTTCTTCCCTGCATTTTTTTACAAAAAAAAAGATTTACAATCCAAAAGAATTGCAAATCTTTAACATGGGCCATCTAAGACTTGAACTTAGGACCAAAGGATTATGAGTCCTCTGCTCTAACCACTGAGCTAATGGCCCATTAGGTAGAAACTAATATACCATAAAACTGATTTTTTGGTCAATACAGCATAAAAAAACCTATTCGCCCAAATGTCGAGTTTTTTGTAAAAAGAATAAAAGCGCAGGCAGATTTACAATTTGTGAAGATTTTTGGCGCTTGAATTAATTAAGGTGCGAAGCACCTTAATTAATTCAAGCGTAGCGCGAGCCAAATCCATCTGAGCAAATTGGAAATCTGCCGAGAGCGTTCTTTCATAATTTGAAAAAAAAACTCGAAATTAAGGCTATTCAAACTTCGAATACAACTTACTGCATTACCTATGAACGGTCTTTTAAAGATTTGCCAGATATTCGTTAATTCCGGCAGCAGCTTTTCGTCCTTCGCCCATGGCAAGGATTACTGTCGCCGCGCCAAGAACGATGTCTCCGCCGGCCCAAACCTTAGCCTTGCTGGTAGCCTGCTTTTCATCAACGGAAATGTGGCCTTTCGCATCCTGATTCAATCCTGGAGTTGTTTTTACAAGCAGCGGATTTGAACCGTTTCCAAGTGCAACAATCATTGCATCACAGGCAATTTCATGCTCGCTTCCCGGAATTGCAACCGGAGAGCGACGTCCCGAAGCATCCGGCTCACCCAATTCATAAGACAAAACTTTTACACCGCAAACGCGGCCTTCTTCGTTTCCTAAAACTTCAACAGGGTTTTCAAGGAAACGGAAGTTTACGCCCTCTTCTTCCGCATGCGCAATCTCTTCAAGACGGGCAGGCATCTCTTTGCGCGTCCTGCGGTAAACAATGTCAACCTGCTCCGCGCCAAGCCTGAATGCCATTCTGGCGGCATCCATAGCAACGTTTCCGGCTCCGCAGACAACAACATGCTTTGCCTCGTAAATTGGAGTCGCCGCATGCTCCTTGTCGTAACCTTTCATCAAGTTTGCGCGTGTAAGATATTCGTTCGCACTGAAAACTCCGATTAAATTTTCACCAGGAATTTTCATAAATTTTGGAAGACCCGCACCTGTTCCAACAAATGCAGCGTCAAATCCTTTTTCGCTCAAAAGCTGATCCAAAGTGTCTGTGCGGCCAACAAGGAAGTTCAGCTCAAACTTAACGCCCATTTTTTTAAGGTTGTCAATTTCATCCTGGACAATTGCCTTTGGAAGTCGGAATTCAGGAATTCCGTACATCATTACGCCGCCAGCTTTGTGGAATGCCTCAAAAACAGTAACATCGTGACCAGCGCGCGCGCAATCCGCGGCAACAGTAAGACCAGCAGGACCTGCGCCAATAACAGCAACCTTTTTTCCTGTTTTCACAGCGATTACCGGCATTGTAACTTTATTATTTTCACGTTCCCAGTCAGCGACAAAGCGTTCCAGTCGTCCGATTGACACAGCTTTTTCAGCCGATTTATAAACTTTTCCAACTGTACACTGCCCCTGGCACTGTTTTTCCTGCGGGCAAACACGGCCGCAGATTGCAGGAAGAAGCGAAGTTTCCTTGATTGTGTCGACCGCGCCCTTAAAATCTTTCTGGGCAATTTTTGCAATAAACTGCGGAATTTTTACGCCAACCGGACATCCGTTTATGCAAGGCATATTTTTGCACTGAAGACATCGGTTTGCCTCAACAACTGCCTGTGCCTCTGTATAGCCAAGCGCAACTTCCGCCATCTGGCGGGCACGTTCCTTTGGCTCACGGGCCGGCATTTCCTGCTGAGGAATAGCCATTCTGTCTTTATTTGTAAGTTCTTTTCCTTGAATTTGCCAGTTCTTCCTCGGCAATCTTATTCAGTTCTTCTATAGTTTTATGTGACATATAATTCTCCAAAAATTCATTTCGCCAGACTCAAAGCAACCGCATATTTAAATAAATCAGCGTATAAAATGAGCCTGCGAAATCATCCTTTATTTCGCCAGGGCGTCTGCCTGAGCCTGAAGCTTACACTTGTGGAAATCTTCCGTTTCCCTTGTTTTAAAAGACTTCATACGCATCATCATATTATCCCAGTCAACCTGATGCGCATCAAATTCAGGACCGTCAACGCAGACAAATTTTGTCTCGCCGCCAATAGAAACACGGCAACCGCCGCACATTCCTGTTCCGTCAATCATGATTGTATTCAGGGAAACTGTAGTAGGAACATTGTATGGTTTTGTTGTAAGCGCGCAGAATTTCATCATAATCGGAGGTCCAATCGCAATAACTTCCGCAGGCGGAGTCTGAGACTCGCACATTTCTTTAAGCGGAACTGTTGAGACACCCTGACGACCGGCAGAGCCATCATCCGTCATGATTATAACCTCATCGGCAATTGCCTTCATTTCATCAACATAAATAAGCAAATCTTTTGTACGCGCGGCAATCACAACAATCACTTTATTCCCCACTGCTTTATGAGCCTGAACAATAGGATAACACGGAGCAACGCCAAAACCACCGCCAACAACAACTACAGGCCCGTCTTTTTTTTCAATTACAGAAGGATTTCCCAGAGGACCGAGCAAAGCGGCAAGCTCATCACCGACATTTTTAAGCGAAAGTTTGTAGGATGTCGCGCCAACAGCCTGAAACGCAAGGGCAATCCAGCCTTCCTCAGCATTTGCATCAGCAATTGTAAGCGGAATTCTTTCGCCAAACTCTGCGTCAACCTGCAGAATAATAAACTGACCGGCTTTTCGGTTTCTGGCAATTTCCGGAGCTTCAACTTTCATGTACCAAGTTGCGGAAGCTTCCGACAGCTTGCGTTTTTCAAGAATCTTAAACATACCAATATTTTCCTTAAAATCAAAATACTGACTTTATTTTAATACAAATGAAAAAAATTATCCATTGCAGAAAACGAAACATAAAATTTCCCAAAACGAAGGAAACCGGAATTCCTGGATATAAACAAATTTCATTTTTTCATTGTTTCATTTATCAAAATAAAGTATAATCATATAAGTTATAAATGTTCTTAGGAGGAATAAGAATGTCACTTAAGAAAACTTTTTCAAAAGATGGCAAATGTAATGTTACATTTACAGTTTCTTCAGAAGCAGCACAGGGTGCAAAAACAGTCAATATCGCAGGAGATTTCAACAGCTGGAGCAGCACGGACACACCTATGAAAAAAGGCAAGGACGGCTCTTTTTCTGTAAAATTGACTTTAGATGTTGATAAAGAATATCAGTTTCGTTATTTGCTCGACGGATATAAGTGGGAAAACGACTGGAAAGCTGATAAGTATATTCCAGCACCTTACTCAAATGCTGACAACTCTGTTGTCGTTACAAAAAAAACAAAGTAATTCTTTTGCAAAAAAAAACCGGCCGTTCAGCCGGTTTTTTATTTTACTTAAGGTTATTCAGCAAAGAATCAAGCTCCGCCTGAGTAATGAATTTTTCACGCAAGTAATAGCCTGAAATTTCCTTCTGCAAATCCTCGATTTCTGAAATCTTCTTTCCAAGCATTTTTTCAAATGAATACTGCAGCAGCCTGTAGTCGCGGAATTCTTTTATTCCCATATCATTTGACCTCTGGTAGTCTGAAGCAATTTCATTCCACGAAGCGCCGCAAAGAGCCGCCAAATTAGCGCTTACAACTCCAGTTCTATCCGTTCCAAGACGGCAATGAACATAATACGGGCCAGGATGCGAACCGATAAACCTTATAACTTCCGCCATCATATTTCCAAATTCCCTTGAATTTGAAGCATAGTAAACAGTGTTGTAATGCGTATCTATAAAAAGCTGGTTTCCCGCCTGACGGATATCGCTTACATAGACTGAAATCTTTTCCTTCTTTATATCAATTGACTCATCACCGGAAAGCGTAATTATCGACTTTATTCCATTATCTTTAAGCTGCTTATTAACAAGAGCGATTCTTTTTTCCTCTGTGTTATAATTAGGGCGGGAAATTTTATACGGATGATAACCGCGGAAAAGTTTTGTAGTTCCCGGCACAAGCCTGAAATTTGAAATCATCGCCACATCCGCAGGATTTTCAAGATTGAAGCTCTTAAGTTTTTTAAGTTTTCCGGCAGTTTTCGCGTTTTCAATAACAACCTGAGGATTATCAGACGGCAAAAGAATCAGACAGTTTGTAGACATCTGGAAACCCGGGAACGGATTTTGCATCGCAGGTTCCATAACCTCGTCTTTTTTACGGATGCTGGTTGCCTCAACAATGCGAACCTCATACTCAACTTCTGCAATTACATAAAATTTAAATTCCGGAAAACCCGAATTTCCTGGAATCATTACATCTTCAAGATTGCATTCATAAGTCCATGTTGAAAATTTATATTTTTCAAGCTCCCAGCCGCTGTTCTTTTTTGCCCAGCCATTAAACGTACCTTCCAGAAAGACTCTTTTCGGCGTTTTAATTCCGAATCTTGAAGAATCAAAAACAAAAACGATTTTTCCGTCATCCAGCAATTGATAGCCAAGCCTTCTATTGACTTTATTCAATTCAAATTCCGGCTGATAATTTACAACCTGGACATTTTTTTTTGCATAAAGCGAAAAACCGCTTAAAATCGCAAAAACCGCGCATAAGAAAATTCTTTTTACCGCCACTTAACCTGCTCCTTATAATTTATAAAAATATTTATTTGGCTTAATTTCGAGTTTTTTTTACAAATTACGAAAGAACGCTTTCGGCATATTTCCAATTTGCTCAGATGGATTTGGCTCGCGCTACGCTTGTATTAATTCGGGTGCTCCGCACTTTTATTAATTCAATCGCCAAAAATCTTCACAAATTGCAAATCTGCCTGCGCTTTTATTCTTTTTACAAAAAAAACTCGATATTCAACTTATTTTTTAATTATATCCGATAATTCGGTGCAAGTTAATCAAAAAAATTTCCTGTAAAGAAGATATTCATAAAAAAAGTGAAATTTATGTAAAATTAAAAAGCATGGAACAGTACAAAAAAGAATTTATTGATTTTATGGTTGAATGCCAGGTTTTAAAATTTGGCTCATTTACGTTAAAAAGCGGCCGCCAGAGTCCATTTTTCATGAATGCAGGCGCTTATGTAACCGGAAGCCAGCTTGCCAGGCTCGGCGAATTTTACGCAAAGGCAATTCACGACAATTTTGGCGATGACATTGATGTTTTCTTCGGACCGGCCTACAAAGGAATTCCACTTGCTGTTGTGACTGCTGTAGCATATTCCAGGCTTTACGGAAAAGAAATCAAATATTGCTCTGACAGAAAAGAAGAAAAAGACCACGGCGCGGACAAAGGCGCTCTGCTCGGCTACAAAATAAAGGACGGAGACAAAGTTGTAATAATAGAAGACGTTACAACATCCGGAAAATCAATTGACGAAACTTATCCAAAAATAAAGGCCCAGGAATCAGTTCCCGGCGGAATAAAAATTGTCGGCGAAATTGTAAGCCTTAACAGAATGGAAAAAGCCGCCGACTCAGCAAAATCTGCGCTGGAAACAATAACTGAAAAATACGGATTCCCTGCAAAAGCGATTGTAACCATGGCTGATGTTGTGGACACGCTTTACACAAACGGCGATAAAAAAATCATCACGCCAGAAATTAAAAACGCAATCGACGAATACTACAGGCAGTACGGCGCGGCCGAATTGATTATTTAGCCTTAATTTCGAGTTTTTTGTAAAAAGAATAAAAGCGCAGGCAGATTTACAATTTGTGAAGATTTTTGGCGATTAAATTAATTAAAGTGCGGAGCACCCGAATTAATACAAGCGTAGCGCGAGCCAAATCCATCTTTAGCAAATTGGAAATCTGCCGAGAGCGTTCTTTCATAATTTGCAAAAAAAACTCGATATTCAGGCTATTCAATTTTGCTATTTTTTGCAGACCAAAACCATCGTTGCGGCGTTCTGGTCGTAGGGCTGTTTTTCGTAGCCACCATAAACCTTAACTGTTTTATAACCTGTCTTTAAAAGTTTTTCTTTTAATTCCGGCGCAGAATAAAGTCTCTGCACAAATTCATGCTCAATCTTTTTTCCATCAGGAAAAAAAAGCGTCCATGCGGAGCGAAGCCCTTCCCAAGCGCCGGAAACCTTAAAATTTGTAACAACTTTTATTCCGGAACGAAAAAATTCTTCGCCTTCCGTAAAATTGATTATTGAAGTTTCCCGGCTTACCGACTCAAGAATAAAAACTCCGTCCGGCTTAAGAGAATCATAGATATTGCCCAGGATTTTATAGTCATCCTGCTTGTCTTCGCAATAGCCGAAAGATGTATAAAGGTTCACGGCGCAATCGAATTTGTTTTCAGCTGTAAAATTCCTTAAATCCTGATTCAAAAGATTTAACTCAACACCTTCGTCCAGCGCGCTTTCAGAAGCGGCATCAAGCTCAGACTGGATTATATCTACTCCTGTAACATTAAACCCAAGAAGGGCAAGCTCAACGCTGATTCGTCCGGGACCGCAGCCTGCATCAAGGACAGAAGCCCCTGGTTTAAGCCCCGCAAGCTTTGCAACGGCCTTTGCCACAGAAGACGCTTCCGCCCAGTGATTTTCATCAAAAATAACAGGCGAATAGAATTCCCAGAATTTTTCGTCTTCAAACCATTCTTTTTTCATGATTCGCCGCCTTTTTTATTGATATTTTTGTTCACCGCGCAAGCATCAATAGCCGTCGCTCATCGCGCGGTTGTTATCTTTTATGCAGAGCTCATCATAAACAAGACTTCGCTTTCGCAATTCCTGCTTCAGGGCATCCGGATACGGCATATTACGCCAGAAAATTCCACGGACTTCCTTATCAAGACGCTGAACTCCGTTTGATTCTTTTGTCATCCAGAGAACGTAATCTTCAATAAAGAACGCCTTAAGGTCTCCTTTTAATTTCTGCCGGTCAATATACTGATAATACTGACCTGTAAGACCTTCCTCCATCCAGTAATACGAAGCCTTTTCTTTTGCAACCTGCCAGCGCAAATCCGCAACAGCAGTAAGGACAGCAATCTTTAAATCCCGCGGATACATCGGAACAACGATTCGTCCGCGGCTGGTAACTCTGTTGTAGCGGTCAAAAGGCTCCCAGCAAAATCCGCGGTCTCCATAAGTCGGAAGAAGCAGAACGTAAGGGACAATGCGGTTCGGAACATTTTTGTGAATACGGCAGAATGCGCCCGGATCAATCGATTCAACCCAGCGCAGAATATCGATTACATTTTCGCGTGTTCCAGTTCCACGTTCCATACAGTGGTAGAATTCACGCGTAAAAAGCGGGAACTGATTTCCCTGTCGTCCGACCGTCATTTTTGCCATCTGACGGACAGTTTCAAACTCAATGTTTACCGCATCCGTATCTGCGGCGCTGGTTTGGTTTCCGCTGTGTTCAGAAAGTTTTCCTTCAACGCTATCGTAAACGCCCTTTGCATCTTCAAAATCCTTAAGGCAGCGCACATATTCCTTTCCATTTTTAGAAAGTCTGTGAAGCCTGTCCGTAATCTCGCCAAAAAGCCTCTGCTGGGATTCTGTATAGGGAGCTTTGTGCGGCTCAAGCCCCGGAATTGTATTGTGCTCAAAAAGCTCTTTCAGGCGTTCCCGAAGTTCATCTTCAAGCACGTTCCGCTCGTTTTCTTTTATATTCACAAGGTTTTCCGCCGCCTGCATTTTTCCAGAATTCTTTGACTGAAGCTGCTGAAGCCTGTTCTGCTCCATCGTGTTCGCCTCTTCCTGAGTCGACGCTTTTTTTGGAGTACGTTTTTCATCGGTCATTGAATTTGTAAGACGTCCGCTTGCAATTTCCCTGAACCATTCGTCCTCATACAAAACCGGTTCGCCAGTCGTATTTTCAAAAATTATCCTTGAAAAGAATTCTTTCTGCTCCGGCCTGAAAAGCGAAGGAAGCAACACGCCAAAACGAACCAGCATTCTTTTTGGCATAGGCAAATTAACGTTTGCCATTTTAGGCGCCATTCCGCGCACAAGCTCCCAATATGCCGAAATAATATTCTGACGGTAAACCGTTCTGTCCTTCGGATCCTGGCAGGTTAAATATTTAGAAAGAACCTGATGAAGCCGCTGCGCAGAAGCATTTTCGCCGGTCAAAGCGGTCTTGTAATAAGTTGTATCATCAAAAACCTTTGAAGAATTTTCTTCGGTAAATTTTGTAATCTCATCAAACTGGCGGCGGCTTAAATCCACTTCATGAATAGAACGTTTTCTTGGCGCGGCCAGCTCCGCATTTGTATTGAACAGACTTGAACGGCGCGTAAAATCCTTCATTGAAAAAGAGTCATCTTTATGGTCAAATTCGGAGGAAATTTCCATGTCATCACCAGAATGCTCATCCACATCCGCAAGTAGTTTGTTTATCTCATCCTCAAAATCATCAGCCATAGCGTACCTTCCAGTTAGTTATTTAAAATAGCCCGAATGTCGAGTTTTATAAATTCAGCATTAAAACCAGAATTTAATGTAAATGACATTATACCACGATTCTTGAATGAATGGAAATTTCTCCGCTATCAAGCGCTTTTATTTCGCCGTTTTTTAGTCTTACCACAAGCTTTGCGTCTTCTGTAATATCCTGAACAACGCATTTATAATTTTTGTCTTCCGAATTTATTACTGGAGAAATTTCAATTTCCCTGCCAATCAAAAAGGAACGGTCTTTATATTCCTGCATTGATTTTTTTATCTCTTCCTGTCCGCCGTCCATAATCGCAAGGAATTCGTTTACAACTTCCGCGCAAAGCTCAGACTGCCTTCGGTTCTTAAAAGAAGAAATCAGGCTTCCGGCAATATCCTTAAGCTCTTCCGGCTGGTTTTTGTTCGTTACAATATTGATTCCAATTCCTACAACAGCCGCTTCAATAACTCTTGTTTCAAGGTTCGCAACGCCTTCTGTAAGAATTCCGCAAACTTTTTTTCCGCCCACAAAAACATCGTTCACCCATTTTATTTTTGCGTCCGCTCCGTAGATTTTTTCAAGGGCACGGGAAACGGCGACTCCAGCAGAAGCAGTTATTACAGCCGGAGCAGTGATATTTCCATTCGCAAATACAATTGAAAAATAAATTCCGCTTTCTTCCGGTGAATAAAACTGCCGCCCAAGCCGCCCCCGGCCGGCAGTCTGTCTTGCGGCGACATAGACAGTCTTATGAAGGGATTTCGCATCTTTTTCCGCCAAATCCCGCTTTGCCTGCGTATTCGTTGAATCCAGCTCTTCAAAAAATTTTATTTACAGACTTATCCGAAATGTGTCTTTGTATTTCAGAGGCATTGTAGACATCGTTTGAAACAAGCCTGTAGCCGCGGTTCGTCACAGCTTCAATCTGGGCGCCTTCCGAACGCAATGCGTTTATCGCCTTCCAGACAGAAGTTCTTGTAACGCCGCAACTTTCCGCCAGCTCCTGCCCTGAAACAAAACCGTCATATGTCTTTGAATTTTGTAGAACCGAAAAAACGGAATCCTTTACAGTCATTATTTATTCTTTCCAAGAAGCGTAAAATTTTCAGCAGGATTAGAAAAAACAATTCCGCTTCCAGGCTTTGAAAGGCAGTCCAATTCCTTTACAGCATCAATAATCTGGTTTGCCTTTGAATTTCCGCCAGGACAAGAAGCATATCTTTTTCTGGAACAATCTCTACGCCAAAAAAAGTCTCATCGCCGGGACGCGCAGTTCCGCGCGCAGAAAGAATAGTTCCTCCTGTCGCGCCCGCATTCCTTGCCGCAGCCATCGCGTCATCCGCATAGCCTTTATTTACAATTATAGTGATAAGCTGATGTGTTGTTTCTGTCATATTTTCATCCTTTCCAGTCATTTTTCCTGATTTTACAAACTGCGAAACCTTTGTACTGAACAAAATTCCAAAAGGCTGTTTTTTTTCAGAAGAAGATTCTTCCATCGCATCCATAATTTTTTTTTGTATTTTCAGAAGGAACAAGAACGTAAACTATATCTTTATTTGAATCCGCCAGTCCAAGAATCTGAAGAAATGTGCTTGCGGCTGTTCCTTTTCCGCGGGAAATCGTTCCGCCCTGAGCGCCGGCATCAACAGCCGCGTGGGTCAAAAGTTCACCGCAATTTCTTGGAACAATACCGATAATCATGTCGTACATCAGTTTTCCTCCGTTTCTTTCGTTATGATTTTATTCTTATTCTGCTTTGCCGCAAACAGAATTCCCAAAATCTGAATTGCAATCAGCGGCGTCATTGCCACCAGCGCAATCACACCGAACGCATCGGCAGAGCCGCCCGCCGCATGGGAAGCGCCGATTGTAAAAGAAAGAACAAAAGTCGAGGTTATCGGACCGGAAGCCACTCCGCCAGAGTCAAACGCGATTGCCGTAAAAAGCTTAGGACATAAAATCATAAGAAGCAGAGCAATCGCGTATCCCGGAACAATTATCCTCATAATGCTGAATCCCTGAAGCGCGCGCCACATCGCAAGTCCAATGGCAACCGCCGAGCCGGCCGCAAGGAACGTAAGCATAAACTTTCGTTTTATTGTGCCGCCGGAAAGATTTTCCACCTGTTCAGTAAGAACCCATACAGCAGGCTCAGCACATACAACAACCGCACCCAGAAAAGCTCCAGTTGCAATAAGAAGTACATTCCATAATCCGCCAAGCTCCGCCGCCTTTCCGCCAAGAACAGTACCCAGCTGCTTTCCGGCGTCCATAAATCCGCCGTTCACGCCAATCAAAAATACCGCAAGACCTATAAAACTGTACACAAGACCGACAATAACCTTTGCAACTTTTCTTGGAGGCAAATGAAGAAGAAAAATCTGAAAGAAAACAAAAAGAATAAAGAGCGGAAGAATTGAAAGCGCGGCTTCCTTTGCAATGTGCGGAATCAGATGAACAAAGATTCCAAGTCCGGCAACTGTTTCGGATTCCGCCATGACTTCATTGCCTGAATCAAGCGCTCCTGAAACAGAAAGAAACATTCCGTAGGCAAGAACCGCCATAATCGGACCTATAGAAGTTATTCCGGTAAGCCCGAAGCTTTCGCTGTCTTTATCTGCGCCGGTTGAACGGACAGAAGAAACGCCTATTCCTATCGCAAGAATAAACGGAACTGTCATCGGGCCTGTTGTAGCGCCGCCGGAATCAAACGCGATTCCTCTGAAACTTTCAGGAGTAAAATATGAAAGAATAAAAACTCCCACATACAGAAACAGGAGCGTAATCTTAAGCGGCCAGTTCAAAATCGACCTTAAAAGCCCTATGGTAATTAAAAGCCCTACGCCCGCCGCGATAATGTAAACCAGACAGGTTTTATTCACCGCGGAAAAAACGCTGTGAATCTGATCTCCAAAAACCTGAATGTCAGGCTCTGCAACCGTAACCAAAAAACCGATTACAAAGAAATGCTCAGCAAGATGAACAGGTTCCTCTTTGAAACCAGCGCCGCTCCGGTCTGTTCACCAAGAGGGCGGATTCCAATATCAACGCCAAGCAAAAAGATTGTAAGCCCCAAAATAAGCAGTACACCGCCAACTAAGAATCTTAGCAAGAGCGGCGCGCCTATGGGGGCGACAGTCAAACCAAGAATAAAAACTATCAGCATTACAGGTAATACCGAAGTTACAGTTTCTTTGAATTTTTCAAGAATATTCAACTGTCAGACCTCCAAATTTATTTTTTAATTTTTTTTATTTCCGTAGCAATCCCAGCCTTTCAGCTCAATTCCCTCAACCCATTTTTTCGCCCAGGCTTTTGCGCCTTCCAAATCCTGGTCTTTATAGTTTCCGCATTCTTTTTCCGTTGCGGCAGGAACAGGCTTGTCCCATACAGCGACTTTTCTAAGAATGCCCAGCATCCGTTCCGCAATGTATTTTTCGTCCCTGTCGCCAAAAACAGTAAAATAAAAGCCTGTGCGGCATCCCATAGGACTGAAGTCTATGACGCCTTCAACTTCATCGCGGATGTATTCCGCAATAATATGCTCAAGAGAATGAAGCGCGCCTGTAGACATAAACTCCTTGTTAGGCTGACAAAACCTTATGTCAAATTTTGTAACAACATCGCCTTTTTCTCCAGTTTTTTTTGCCGCAAGCCTTACGTATGGAGCAACAACTTTTGTGTGGTCAAGATTAAAACTGTCAACCTTGTAGTTTCCCTCTGAATGTTCCGGCATATTTCCTCCCATAAAAATTCCGCGTTAGTACGTAAAACTGCCAAGTTTTTACAAAACTTGCGGCGAGCCACGGATGGCAAGCCTCCCTTTTTATCTTCAGTCCAAGAATTCAAGCATTTTTAAAACAACTGCCGCACATTCTTCTGAAGCAATTTTCTCATTAAAGCTATAGGTAACCTCATAGCTGTCATCGGCATTGTCAGAAATGCAGCGCAAAATAACAAACGGAATCTGGTTCAAAAAACACGCATGGGCAATCGCCGCTCCTTCCATCTCCACGCAGGACGGAGAACAGATTTCTTTAATATGCTCTTTCTGCTCCGAATACGAGACAAACTGGTCGCCGCTCGCAATCCTGCCCAGAACCAGCTTGTATTTTTTTGCGCTTTCCGACGCCGCAAAAGCCTTTTCCGCCGCCTGAATCATTTTTTCGTCAGCATCGAACGCAGAAGCATGCATCTGCGGGATTTCAGTAGGCTCATAACCAAAGGCAGTTACATCCATATCATGATAAACCGCATCTGTTGAAACAACCATATCGTGGATGTGCAGTCCTTCCTGAATAGCACCGGCAATTCCCGTGTTGATTATTTTTTTTACGTCAAACTGAATAATCAGGCGTTGCGCGCAAAGAGCCGCATTCACCTTTCCAATTCCGCTTTTTACAACAACAACGTCCTTTCCGCAGAGAGTTCCCTCGTTGAACACAAGGTTTCCGCTTTCAGTTTTTTTAAGGCTTCCGTTTTTTTTCATTTCCTCGCAAAAAATGTTTATTTCAACATCCATCGCGCCGATTATTCCAATTTTTCCCATCTTTTTTCCCGTCTTTATTTTTTGTTTTTACTTTGTTCTTTTTGACTGGCTTGATTCTTTTGCAATCTGAATCAAAAACGAAACGACAAGCAAGATTCCGCAGACAACAACCGCAGAATCCGCAACATTAAAAGTCGGCCAGCGTTCCATTCCAAAAAGTCCGTAAAATTTAACATCAATAAAATCAACCACGCCGCGCGCCCTGAAAAATCTGTCTATAAGATTTCCAAAACCGCCGCCAAGAATTCCACAAATCGCCCAGCGCTGAAGCATTGAAAAATCCTTGTTCCTGAAATAAACAACGACAACCAGAACCATCACCGCAAGCGGAACCAGGCCAAAACTCAAACGGCGCACTGCCAGCGGCCATGAATCTCCAAGGCTAAAAGCAACGCCGGTATTGTAAACCCGAATAATCCTAATGAAGTCCCCCAGAAACGCAGGTCCGATTCCAAGCCGGCCGTTCGCATAATCAAGAGGAATGTAAAATTCAACTAAAAATTTTGTAATCTGGTCTGCAAGTATTATCGCAAAAGTCAATATAAATGGAAGCAATTTCTTTTTTTCAATATTCATAAATAAAAATATACCTTTTTTTTTTTTATTTTAAAGGAAAAAAACTGAATAAATTTATAATCCTGTCGGAAAAATCTAAAAAAATTCAGTTTCAATTCCTGTTTCTTCTTTTAAATTTTTTTAGCAATATTTTTTTACTCCAACAGTTTCGCTTAAGTAATGTCCCATCGCAATAAAATTAATTCCAGATTCTTTTATAAAATGGAAAGAACTGTGCTCTGCCTCGCCGGTAATATACGCATCCAAATCCGCGAGAACCGCCTGCTCAACGTCGTGCTGTCCGCCGCCACCGCCTGAGACAATTCCAACGGTTTTTATTTCCTTTTTTCCAAACGGAAGAACACACAGCGGTTTTTCATCCTTGTCATGAACCCGCCGAGCAAGCTCCTCCGCAGAAAGTGGTTTTTCAAGCTCGCCCTTTACTCCGCACAACATTCCGCGCCATTCACCAAACGACCGCAAGTTTTTTAGTCCAATCCGGGCAGCCAGACCATAGTTATTTCCATAAGGATTGTTCGCATCAAGCGGAATATGACAGGCATACAGCGCAACATCATTCTTTAAGAACGGCGCAAACTTTTTGTATGCAGCGCCCTCAAGAACTCCTGTTTCCGGCCAGAAAAGTCCGTGGTGGACAAAAAGGACATCCGCCCCGGTTTCCGCGGCTTTAAGGGCAGTTTCCTGGCAGGCATCCACCGCAAAAGCAACTTTTTTTATTTCTTTTTTGCAAGGCTCGCTGTTCTGAATTTGAATTCCGTTTTTTGAGACATCAGCCGGAAAGTCGTCAATCTTCAAAAAACTTCTGAAATATGCGTCAAGCTCATTCAGTGTCATCAGTTCCTCCGGGAATCGCTTCTACAGTTTTTTCCACAATTATTTTCAGATTTTCAAGATCCGGCTCGCGCTCCAGATTAAGAAAAAACGCCGTAAACGGAGAAGTCTGCTGAACAAAGCCAAATCCTTTTGAATAATATTCCGGCAAACCAGAAAGCTTAAAAAATCCGCTCACGCCCGGCAATTTTTCACTGGCAAAATCATCAAAGCAAATATCGCTCATCCAGTCGCCTGCTAAAAAAACCGGCTCAGCGGCAGATTTTTGTTCCTTTAAAACAAAATCCAGCATCGCCTTTACTTCGCGCTCACAATTAAAAGAATAAAATTCTTTCTGCATTTCAAATTTCACAGGATTCTGAAAATAATTTATCCGCATAAAAATCTTTCTGAAAATTCTAAAATCCGCAAAACTGTTGAACCACTTTCCGTCGCGAGCAAAAAAATCGCCGGAATAAACTTTAAATCCTTTCGCCGCAAGAAATTTCATGTATGGAATGTATTCAACGGAATCAGCCCTTTTATCCGGAATCAAAATCACAGAACGCAGATTTGCATCTTCATTTTCCGCAGGCGAAAAAATCCTGACTTCCGCGGAAGCAGGCTCAAAATTTTCCGCTCTTTCAAAGCCGCCGGAAAAATCGCCGGAAAGACGCACCCTTTCTTCCATCACGCCCGCTCCGAATTCTTTTTTATTCAGAAAAACAGGACGAAATTTTACAAGAACCGCCGCCTCAAAAATGCACAGAAGAATTATAAATATTGAGCCGAGCCTAAAACCAATACTGTAATGATCAACGTAAAGTCCGCCTATAAAACGCAGGAAAGCACGGAAATTTATAAGGACACAAAACAGAGAAATCACAAGAATCGAAAGCGAAAAGACATCTGCGTTCCAGGCAATAATATGCAAAAAAGCAAGAACAAGGCTGAGCGGCGCAAGAACCGTAAGGGAATCAACCTTTCCGAACTTTAAAATGAAAATTCGCGAGCAATTCAAAAAGATTAAAAAGAGAATCAGCAGCTCTCCAAAAAAAGGACTTTCCATACTTTTTTTAATTTTATAGAATTTTTTTTATTTATAAAAGATTATTTTTCTTTACCGCGCCAATTTTGCCGCGCGATTTTTTTTCAAAATCGCCTGCGATTGCCCGGAATAGCCCTGCTGCCGTTTTTTTTCTTTCCGCCCATTCAGCTTATGGATTCAAAATTTTGACCATTACAAAATCCGCGAAGGTTTTCCTGTAAACAGAATGCGCAGGTTCAATTTTATGTAACAAAGTATTTCCCTGGAATAAGCGTTCAGCACAAAAAGCGCTGGAGTTTTTGCTGAAATTCCGCAGATATTAGAAAAACCCATCCGCCGCGCAAGCCGCTCCGCGCGCGCAATGTGGAAATCATTTGTAACAACGGTTACCGGCGCGGAAAGAATTTCCTCAGCAGAACGCCCGGTGAATTCAGAAAGAATTTTTACGCTGTACTGAAAATTCTGAATCGTGTCCTTCGCCTGGTTTTCAGCAAGAACCCGGTTTCCTTCAATCCCGAACGATTCCAGCGCAGGCTTCAGCACATCACTTTCCGGGCATGGAGCAAAAACGCCTTTTCCGCCGGAAACAACACAGACAGCCTCCGGATGAATCTTTAGATATTCCGCGGCAACTTTAACACGCTGTTTCACGCTGTCAGTCAGCTCGGCATTTTTCGTAATTCCACCGCCAAGAAGAATCACATACTCCGGATTTTCAGTTCCATCCGCCAGCTTCGGGCTGCATATAAAATACAAATTTATTCCGGCAATCAAAATTCCCGCCCCGCAGACTGAAAAAAAAGCGGTTTTTACAGAACGCGGAATTCTTTTTAAAATTTCTTTCCACGAAAATCTTTTTCCTATAAAAAAAATCAGCAGGCAGACAACCGAAAGCCAGAACCATACGGAAGAAAAACCAAAGAACGAACCGGCCATTGTTTCCGGGGAGCAAATCCGCATCGCGACAAAATAAGCATTTAACAAAACCGCAAGAATCAACCATGTTATCATAAATTACCCCATATTTTCTTATTTAACCTTAATTTCGAGTTTTTTTTTCAAATTATGAAAGAACGCTCTCGGCAGATTTCCAACTTGCTCAGATGGATTTGGCTCGAATTCGGGTGCTCCGCACTTTTATTAATTCAATCGCCAAAAATCTTCACAAATTGCAAATCTGCCTGCGCTTTTATTCTTTTTACAAAAAACTCGACATTCAGGCTATTTATCTTCATCAACGCCAAGCCCAAAAAGAGCAAAATCGCCTTTGCAAGGGTCGCAAGGCCAGACTTCTTTTAAAGCGGCGTTTATTTTTTGAGCAGTCCTCATGGAAGCCGGCGAATTTTCAGGAATAAGTCCAAGCTTCACGGCTTCCTGAATAACGTGCGTGTCCAGCGGAATTATCAAGTCTGCCGGCGAAATCCAGCTCCACAACCCCAAGTCCACAGGAGAATCCTGCCTGACCATCCAGCGCAGGAACATATTCACGCGCTTGTTCGCGGAATTTTTTCCCTTCGGAACAATTTTACAGTTTTCAAAAGCCGCAGAAATCGCCCCGGCAGGATTTTTTCCCGAATCAAAAATTTTTATATACTCACCGAAAGTTCCATATTTTTCCAGAAGAATTTTAAAAGCGCGGAACAGATTTTTCATTTCATCATAAGAATAAAAGCGGTAGAATTTTTCATCATCGTCACCCAAAAATGAACAAAAATCTTTTTCAAACGCGCCGCTTTTTATCCACAAGAAAATTCCGCCGGCCTTGTCCGCCGTTTCAAAAATAAAACGGATTTTTGGAATAAACTGTTTTCTGTTTCCAAAAGAAAGCATCGCCGCCACAAAAGACGCAATCTCAACATCAGCCTGATTTTTGTACCAGCGCAAGAACTGGCTCGGATCAGACTGCAAAAAAGCGGAATTCTCGTATTTTCCGGCAAGCTCCTTCAGCCTCTGCTTAATTTCTTCCGTCATAAAAAACACATCACCAAAAATCCGGCAAAATCAGCCGAACAGCTCAGTTTTCTTAAGCCATTCACAAACCGCTTCGGCTTCCTTGTCAAGAACACGGTCGTCCTCAACAAACGCGCTAATCTTACGGACCTCGGAATGAACCTGTTTTGTAAACGGAGCAAAATCTTCCAGCCCGGCAAGGTCAACCGCCTGCATGGCCGCAAGCAGATGAGTCGCAAACTGAAGGAAAACCAGCTCAATCTGCTCGTTCAGCTTTCGCGCGGAAATCGTACCCATCGAAACTTTATCCTGATTCAACGCTTCCGTCGGCGCGGAAGTTATGCTCACCGGAAAACAGTAAGTCTGAACTTCACCGCGGATTGCAGAAATCGTAATCTGCGCCGCCTTAAAACCAAGCCGCAGACCGGCACGCGGACTGTCCGCCGGCGTAAACGGAATCAGATTTTCCGTAAGACCGTTGAATTTTCCGTCAATAATAACTTCCGCCTGCTTGTCAGACAAATCCGCAATGTTCGCCAGAGCCGTGCGCATATAATCGCAGGAAGCGCAAATGTGCCCGCCGTAAAAATTTCCGGTGTTGTAAATCCGCTCCGCCTCAATATCAACAAGCGGATTATCGTTCGCGCTGTTCAGCTCCTCCGTAATCCATTCGCGGGCAACGCGCAAAGTATCGCGGTAAACGCCGGTAATCTGCGGCGCGCAGCGGATTGAATATCTGTCCTGAATCTTGTTCTGCTGCACAACAAATTTCTTTCCGTCCATTTTGGAAATCTGGCTCTGCAAAAAATCCTCGTACTTAAAAACGCGCCTTGAATCTTTTATAATATTGTAGACATAAGCCGCAGACTCGCTCTGTCCCCTGTGGTTCTTAATCTCGCTTACTTTCGCAACAAACGGAGTATCTTTTCCGCGGGTAATCTCGCTTGTAACCGCAGTCAAAAAATCAGAGATTTTCGCAAGCCGCTCAGCCTTTTTTACAGCAAGGGAAGCAACCGCCGTCATAACGGAAGTTCCGTTCATAATCGCAAGCCCTTCCTTCGCCTCAATAGGAAGCGGCTCTATTCCTTCAGCCTTAAACGCCTCCATCGCAGGAACAACCTTTCCCTTGTAATAGACATTCCTCTGCCCCATAATAACCGCCGCAAGATACGAAAGCGGAGTCAAATCGCCGGAAGCGCCAACCGAACCAAGCTGCGGAATCACCGGAATAATATCCCTGTTCAAAAGCGTAACCATCATTTTTGCAAGCTCCGGACGAATCGCAGAATGACCGCCCTTCACATTTCCATTCAACCTTGCAAGAACAACCGCGCGCCCAGTTTCCCGGTCAAATTTCGGACCAAGCCCAATTCCATGATAAGTGCATATAATCCGCTGAAGCTCGCCGGCCTTGTCAACGCTAATCTGATTGTGGCAAGAATCCCCAAAATCCGTTGTAACACCGTAAGTCGGAACGCCAGTATTTATGTAATCCATTAAAAATTTCCGCGATTTTTCCAGCCTGCTCCAAAATTCCCTGTCCTCAGGCAAATTCACCTCTTCATTTTCATAGGCAACCGCACAAACTTTTTCAATCGTCAAACCTTCACCATTTACTGTAACCGACATTTAATCCTCCCATAAAAAAATTCCGCGTTAGCGGCGAGCCACAGATGTCTTCTTTTTTGGGCGCCAAATTAAATCCGCAAACGGGCTTTTCGTGGTTCCGCTGACCGCTCATTGCTCGCTGCGCTCGCAACCCGCCACGGCGGGCCACTACAATCCCGGGCGCACCCATTGTGAATAAACAATTGTATTGCAAAAACCATAAAAAGAAAACTGTGATTCTCCAGTATTTCAGGGCAAACGCATTATAAATGTATTCAGCAAGAAACTTGCTCCCAGTCACGGTTTCGTGGTTCAAAATCGAAGATGTCCAATAAGTTCTGAATGTCATTGTTGAACAAATTCTAAATGATTGTAATATATGCATTTAGAATTTCGGGTCAAGCCTATAAATGACAAAAAAGATACTTATTGGACATCCCCTGCACGCTGATTGTTGCAAAGTAACTATAGAAGTGACCGCTCACGCGGTCTCAACAATCAGAGTGTTTTTGACCACGAAACCGTTCCTTCGCGCAAAGTTTACTTAAATTATTTATAATGCGTTTGCCCTGTCCAGTATTTCCCATAAGCCCCGGAAATTGATTTTAAGTTTCTGATGAACACAAGAAAAAGTTAAAATCATTTTTTTGTAAGTTCAAGCAGAATGTCGTCGTCAAAATGTTTTATGTTTTTCAGGTTAAATGTGAATGCGTCCGCCGGATGCAAAATGCCTTTGCCGGAAACCGGAGTTTTTGCCGTTCCGCCAAAAATTTTTGGCGCGATAAAAGCGTAAATGCAGTCCGCAAGATTTTTTTCAAGAACAGAAAAATTTATTTCTCCACCGCCTTCCACAAGAACGCTGTCAATTTTTCGGCTGCCAAGCTCGGAAAACAATTTTTCAAGAGAAATATTTCCATTTTCATCCGGGGAAACAGCCAGGACTTCAACGTTTTTTTCTTCAAGCGCAAGTTTCTTTTCGGCAAAAGATTTTTCTGCCGAACCCAGCGTTGCAACAAGCGTTTTTATTTCTTTTGCGCTTTGCACAATATTGCATTCCAAAGGAATCCTTAAATGCGAATCGCAAACAATTCTAACAGGACTGTTTCCGCCTTTTATCCGGCAGTTCAGCATCGGGTTATCTTTTAGCACTGTTCCAATTCCGCAAAGAATTCCTGCATAACGGTTTCTAAGCTTCTGGACTTCAATACGGCTTTTTTCGCCGCTAATCCACTTTGACTCGCCTGTCGCCGTGGCAATTTTTCCATCCAACGTCATCGCATACTTCAGCGCAACGTATGGTCTGCCAGTTGTAATATAATGAAAAAAAATCGCATTCAGGGCGTCACATTCTTCCTTCAAAAAATCTTCAGCAACTTCAATGCCGTGCCGGCGCAGATATTCGTTTCCTTTTCCGTGGACAAGAGGATTCGGATCGCGGCTTCCAACAACAACCCGCGAAATCCCTGATTCGGCAACCGCCTGCGAACACGGCGGCTGTTTTCCAAAATGGCAGCATGGCTCAAGAGTAACATAAATAGTTGCTCCTGCTGGATTGTGCCCGCGTTCCATGCAATTTTTCAGCGCCTCCCGCTCAGCGTGCATTTCTCCATATTTATGATGAAATCCTTCGCCTATAATCTCGCCGTTTTTTACAATCACCGCGCCGACCAGCGGATTCGGGTTCGTCCATCCTTCGCCTTTTCTTGCCAGCCTTATTGCCCGGCGCATATATTTTTCTTCGTCTTTTTTCATTTTTCGGGTTCAGCCCCCTGTCTATCTACAAATCCGCGCGCAGCAAAAGTTTCTGCAAATCTGCCGTTGTTTCGCACATATAATCCGCACGGTTCAGCTCAAATTCCACCTTTGAACCGTAACCGTAAAGAACCGCCGCAACTTTTATTCCATTTTCATGCGCGCCTTTTATATCGTTGTCGCGGTCGCCCACCATAATTATCCTTTTCCTGTCTTTTTCTGAAAGTCCGCAGGATTTTATGGCAAAATCAATCACCTGCGCTTTTTTGCTTCTGGTTTTATCCAGAGTGGCCGCGCCCACAAAATCAAAATATTTCCGCAAGTCAAAATGATTCAGAACAATATTCGCCTGCGGCTCAGGTTTGCCGGTAGCAAGAACAATATGTTTTTTTTCATTTTTCAGTTTTTCCAATAGCGGAACAATTCCTTCATAAACCCGGTTATTAAAAATTCCTTTTTCGTTATAGTGCTTTCTGAAAATTTCAACCGCCTCAACGCACTGTTCGTGTGAAAAACCGCAATATTCGGGCAAGCTGTCCCAAAGCGAAGGTCCAAGAAAAGGAATCATCTCCTGCTCTGTCTTTTTTATTCCAAAAGCAGAAAAAACTTCCTGCAAAGACTCAAAAATTCCCGGTCTGGAATCCGTTAGAGTTCCGTCAAGGTCAAAAAAAACATAATCTTTCATACATTACTTACCTACGCAAAAACGACTGAAAATGCTTTCCAGCACATCGTCCGCGGTAACTTCGCCTGTAACCTCTCCAAGAAAATCAATGGCGTCCTCCAAATCCTGAACAACCGCATCCAATGCAAAATCTTTATCCGCCGCAACAATAGAATGAGAAACGCTTTCAAGGGCTTCTTCAACAGCCAGCTTTTGCCGCGCCGAACCAAGCCCTGCCTGCGCGCGCTCGTTGCCCGTTCCTGAAAACAGAATCTCTTTTACCGCGCCATAAAGCTCAGAAAATCCATTTCCTTTTTTTGCGCTGATTTTTATTTCTTTTTTTATTTTTTCAATATTCTCGTTTTTAAGGGCAAGGCTGTTTTTTTCTGCAAAAGCCGCATCTGTCGCATCAATTTTGTTCCAGCAGAAGACCACAGGCTTTTCCGCGTTCCTTAAAAAATCAACATCATCTTTTGAAAGCCCAGAAGCGCTATCGCACAAATACAAAATCACATCAGCATCTTCAGTAAGGTTTTTTGTAAGCTCAACACCATGCGCCTCAATCACATCTTCCGTATCGCGAAGCCCCGCTGTATCAAAAAGCCTTACAGGAAGCCCGCCAAAATCAACCCAACTTTCAAGCCAGTCCCTGGTTGTTCCTTCTATATCGCTTACAATCGCCCTGTCTTCCTTTAAAATAGCATTGAACAAAGAAGATTTTCCGGCATTCGTCCTGCCGCAAAGCACAACGCGCGCGCCATCCTGATAAAGTTTTTCGCCCTGCCAGGAATCGTTCAGTTCCGAAAGACGCCTTATCGCTTCCTGTAAATCCGAGCGGTCAAAAGAATCGGCAATCGTTTCCTCATCCTCAGGATATTCAATTTCAACCTCAATCGAAGCAAGCGTGTCTGTAAGCAGTTTTTTTATTCCGCTGATTTCCTCAAAAAGATTCCCGGCAAGACGGCCTACCGCACGGCTTCTGCTTTCGCCGGTACGGCTTTCAATTATCTCCTGAACAGCTTCAGCCTTAGTTAAATCCGCCTTTCCGTTTATAAATGCGCGGAAAGTAAATTCACCGCGCTCCGCCTGCCTGAAGCCGTTGTTCAGCAGGACGTTCTGAACCGCCATTACAACGCCCGGCCCGCCATGACAGCTGACTTCAACCATGTCTTCGCCAGTAAAACTTTTAGGCGCGCGGAACACGCTGACCATAACTTCGTCAATTTTTACGCCGCCATTTTTTATCCATCCGTAAACAATAGAATTTCCCGCAGCCTGAAGCAATGCCGCCGGACGCGAAAAAACTTTTGAAAGCAGACTGACACACCCTTTTCCTGTGCAGCGGACAATTCCAAGTGCCGCAGGAGCTAAAGCCGTAGCAACTGCGCAAATCGGCTCTTCAGGAACATACTTTGGATCAGGCATAAAAACCCCGCTTTTACAGATTTTAAGATTATATGGGCAAAATCCAAGTTCTTTACAGATTGCAAATCCGCCTACGCTTTTGTTCATTTCTGCAAGATTGAAATCCAGCCTATAAAAAAAATCATAGCACAGAATAGAAAAAAAAAGAAGAAAGCGCGTCCGGTAGCTTTGCTATCTACCCTTAATTTCGAGTTTTTTGTAAAAAGAATAAAAGCGCAGGCAGGTTTGCAATTTGTGAAGATTTTTGGCGATTGAATTAATAAAAGTGCGGAGCACCCGAATTAATACAAGCGTAGCGCGAGCCAAATCCATCTGAGCAAATTGGAAATATGCCGAGAGCGTTCTTTCATAATTTGCAAAAAAGGCTAGAAATTCGGGCTAAATATTTTTTTAAAATTATTTATTGGCAGATTCAATATCATAAAGTACAATCCCGGTGATGTTCAATGTGAATAAAATTTTTATTTTTATTGTGTTTTTTTAGTTTTTCTGCATTTTTTTCATGCCCAGCAGATGAAAAAGATTCGCCTGGAAACGTAAATTCTCGCACGGATTTTATGCGTGGCTTCGACGCCTCGGCAGTTTCTCAAATAGAAGAAAACGGAGGAATCTACCGCACGGCAAGCGGCTCCGAAAAAGACGTTTTTGAAATCCTGAAAGAAAACGGCGTAAACTGGATCCGTCTAAGGCTCTGGCATTCTCCTGATGCTAAAAAATCCGCCGGCGACAACACATTGCAACGCACTGTGCAGATTGCAAAAAGAATAAAGGAAAACAACCTGCTCTTTCTTCTGGACATACACTACAGCGACACATGGGCAGATCCGGCCAGCCAAAAACGACCTGCGGCATGGGATTCCTACGCAACAACAGAAGAATTGACAGCAAAAGTCTCTGAGTACACCGCAGAAATTCTAGAAGCGCTAAAAGATTTCCAGCCGGATATGATTCAAATCGGAAACGAAATAAATCCGGGAATGCTGGTCACAAAAAGCGGCGCGGATTCAATTGAAGATTTTGCAAAACCATGCTGCTCATCATGGAAGTCCGAAGAAAGCGCGGAAAATCTTGGCGAAATTTTGAATGCCGCCGCAAAATCAATCAGAAAATTCAACCCTGACATAAAAATAATGATTCATCTTTCAAGCAAAAACGGAGACAACCTTGAATGGTGGTTCAGAAAATTCATTGTCCTAAAAGACGGAAATCCTTCTGACAGGATAATTTCTTCAGACCTTGATTTTGACTATATCGGTCTAAGCTATTATCCGTTCTACGACCACGGAACTTTAGATTCGCTAAAATCAAACATACAAAACCTGAAAGAAAAAACCGGTAAGCAGGTTCTTGTAGCAGAAACTTCCTGGGCATGGACAGACGGCTGGAGCGACGAAACTCCAAACCTTTTTGGCGATGACCAGAAAATTCAAGGCGCAAAAAATCTTAAAAACTATATCTTAAAAATCAAGACGAAGGAATCCACGCGCAAAGCGGCAAGGAACGTGCGCCCAGAGCAAATAGACTCAACGCCAGAAACCCAGGCCGCCGTACTAAAAGTGATTTTCAACGCAGTTGCAGAATCCGGCGGCTGCGGAGTTTTTTACTGGGGCGGCGACTGGATTCCTGCAAAGAATATTCAGAACAACTGGGAAAAATCAGGCTATGTTCGATTTTTCCGGAAAAGCGCTTCCGGCTCTTAAAGTTTTTAAGCAGATGAATTAAAAAACAAAATTCAACCTGATATTTAAATTCTAAAATATCAGGGATTTTTTTTACAGTTTTTTAATTTTTTTACCAGCGCAGCAATGCTCAGGAAAGCAAAAATAACGGAAGCCAGTCCAAAAATCAGTTTTTTGTGAACACCGTTTCCATCAGGACTGGCCGCAAGCGAATCCTGTAAAATTCCAAGTCCTTCCCATAATGTTGTAAATCCAAAAAAACTGAACAGAACGAATGAAACTGCATTCAGAAAACCTTCCGGCATTTTTTTCTTAAGGAATAAGCCAGCCAGCATACCTATCATATCTGCCGCAAAAAAACCGACAACGCAGGCTGCCCAGATAACAAACGCCCTTCCTATTCCGCCGTTCGCGCCAAAAGTAATTGCCGTAAGCTGCGTTTTATCACCAAGCTCAGCAATAAAGAATGTACAAAAAACCGCGGCGACCGCGATTTTAAACTTTCCGCTTTCCGCCTCTTCATCATCTTCTTCATTTTTTAAAATTGCAGTTATTCCAAAATAAAAAAATGCAGCCGACGCAATAAACTTAATCAGCCAGTCAGGGACAAATACGCTTATAATTCCGCCGGCAAAAACCGCGATTCCGTTCAAAACCACAATTGCCGCCAGCGTTCCGGGAATAATATCGCGCAACTTGTATTTGGAAGTCATTCCTATCAGCATAAACTGAGTTTTATCTCCCATTTCCGCAAAAAAATCAGTAAGCGCAACCGTAAAAAACAACAGCAAAATTTCTTTCATAAAAAAATTATATAAAAAACAACAAGTTAGACATAGACAATCGTTCGCTGCGCTACTCGGTTCAAATTCTTTTTGCAAATTATGAAAGAACGCTCTCGGCATATTTCCAATTTGCTCAGATGGATTTGGCTCGCGCTACGCTTGTATTAATTCGGGTGCTCCGCACTTTAATTAATTCAATCGCCAAAAATCTTCACAAATTGCAAATCTGCCTGCGCTTTTATTCTTTTTACAAAAAACTCGACATTCAGGCTAATAGCCAACTCCCGGACTTGAACCGGCCTTCCTCTCGCAGACTTCCTGTCTGCTCCCTTCAGGCGTCTCCGCTCACTGACGGCGGCTTCCTGCCGCCTTTTCCGCCCTATTCGGGCGGCGTTCGCTGCGCTACTCGGTTCAAATTCTTTTTGCAAAAAAAAATCCACTGCCGTTTTGGCGTGGATTGCAAATAATTAAGCCAACTCCCGGACTTGAACCGGCCTTTCTCTCGCAGACTTCCTGTCTGCTCCCTCCAGGCGTCTCCGCTCACTGACGGCGGCCTCCTGCCGCCTTTTCCGCCCTATCCGGGCGGCGTTCGCTGCGCTACTCGGTTCAATTTTTTTTGCAAAAAAAATCCACTGCCGTTTTGGCGTGGATTGCAAATAATTAAGCCAACTCCCGGACTTGAACCGAGTACCTACGCGTTACGAGTGCGTTGCTCTACCAGGTGAGCTAAGTTGGCGGTTATTTGGTATTGCTGTTAAGGGCCCGTTCGCCCATAGAACTGCGGGTATCTACAATTCTTTGCATGTCTGTTATGTTTGCAACAACAATGCTGTCATTATACACTTCTATTTTACGTTTTTCAACCAGTCTGTTAATTTCTTCGCGGGTTATTTCAAACGAAAGTCCTGCCCAATGAGCTATATCGCCAGTATTAACATAAAATTTTCTGGAACGTTCATTAGGGTTGTTCGGAGGATTCATTTCATCAAGAAGAATAAATACATCTGCAATGCGGGCCTGCAAATCTTTTATGGCAAGAATCTTAAAACGTCTTCGCTGGTCATAAATGCGCTTGCAGAACAGTTTAAGAAGATTCAGGGCAAGAACTGCATTTCCGGTAACAATTGATTCAAAATTTTCTTTGCTGAATTCAAGGCATTTAACCGAAGTCTTTGCCATACAGGTCGCGGAACGCGGAGAATTATCAAGGATAGCCATTTCTCCAAAAAATTCGCCCGGCTTTAGAATATCAAGATTCTTTTCAGTTCCATTCACATACTTCATAAGCTGAACAGAACCTCTCTGAATCAAATAAAAAGTGTCGCCCGGTTCAAATTCAGAAATAACAACCTGTCCCGGCGCATATTTTTTTGCAAAACGTTCAAACGCAGAAAGCTCAAACTGCTTCAGCGCGCCAAGACCACCATCCTCAGGAGCCTCATATTTTGGCATTCCGCGCCTTTCAAGATACATCTGGCTTGCCGCAAACAGTTTTTTAACATGCTCAATATAAGGCGACTGTGGAAAACGTTTTAAATATTTCAGGCAGACATCGTAGCAGGAAACAAATTCCTCATCCTCAAAAAAACTTTTTGCAACGGCAAGCATTCCTGCCTGCGGACTTTCAGGAGTCGAATTAAGAATCTGCTCTATCCGTTTGTGTATCTGTCTTAACTGCGCAGAAAAAACACGGAGCATTTTCATGATAATCTGTTTATTTCCGCTAAAATTCTTTTCAAATTCTGGAACTGTAAGCGCAATAACCTGGCTGTCCTGAAGAACAGTTGCGGTTTCTTCACGCGGAAAACGACCCAAGGCCGACTTTACCCCAAAAAATTCACCGGGCTTAACTTGGTTTGTAACAGTAATTTTTGTTTCCGGATCAATGCTGGTAAGAATTATCGTTCCGCTTTGAAGAATATAAATTTTATCATCTTTGTCATCTTCAAAATAAACAATAGAACCTTTTGAAAAATTTACTAACTTTGGCATTTGCCTCTCCAAACCAGATAATTTTACAAATTGTACCACAATGAATAATTTTGTGCTATGCTGAATTTATGATTGATTTGCATACTCACACAACTGCTTCCGACGGTCAGTACACGCCGGAGGAACTGGTTTACAAGGCCGCGGAAAAAAATATTTCCGTACTTGCAATCACTGACCACGACACAATTTCCGGACTGGAAGAAGGCGCGGAAGCCTGCAAAAAAACAGGAATCACATTTGTTCCCGGAATCGAAATAAACATCCAGCGTCCAAACTGCGAATTTCACCTGCTTGGACTTGGCTTGAATTTGAACGGAATTTCAGAAAGCCTCAACAAGCTTTTAAAAGAACTGATAGAAAGCCGGCACGAAAGAAATGAATTCATAGTTTCCAAAATGCGCAGTTCCGGAATAAAAACAACCGTCGAAGAAATTCAGGCGGAATTTCCAGATCAAGTCTTAGGACGGCCTCATTTTGCAAGCTGGCTGACAAATCATCATTATGTAAAAACCGTCAGGCTGCGTTCGATAAATTTCTTGCGCGGGACAGACCGTGGTACGTTGAAAGAGCCGGCGCAGACCTTGACGAAGCCGTAAAGGCAATCTACGAATCAGGCGGCGTTCCGGTCATCGCGCATCCGCTTTCGCTTTATCTTTCCTGGTCTAAAATCGAACCGGTTTTAGCTGATTTTTTTGAACGCGGAGTAAAAGGAATGGAATGTTTTCATCCGGGCGCCAGGGTTACGGAATGCCTTAGGCTTCAGGAAATCGCCAGAAAACTGGGATTTTTTGTTACGGCAGGAAGCGATTTTCATGGTGAAAAAGTTCGCTCAGACAGGCGGCCGGGGCACACTTGCGGCGGAAAAATAATCGAAGACAAATACTATTACGAAGAACTAAAGCCGTTCCTTGAAAAACTTTAAAAGGGCAAAATCCAAGTTTTTACAAATTGCAAATTCGCCTGCGATTTTGCGCATTTTCCACCAAGCGCGAGGAATCAAGCCTAAAAAAACAAAAAAAAATGCAATTCATTTCAGAATCTGCAAAAAAAATCTCTATATATTCAGTAAGCACAAAAAGTGTCTTTAAATTCAAACTTATTTTTACAGAAGGTTTTTATGCAGATTTATTCATTTTCTCCGTTTGGATACGAAGGTTCTCTTGTAACCGTAGAAGTTGACTTACGCCGCGGAATTCCGGCAATCGATCTGGTGGGGCTGGCGGACGGAGCAGTAAAAGAGGCCCGGGAGCGGATGCAGGCCGCAATAAGAAATTCCGGACTAGATTTTCCGCCGGAAAGAATTCTTATCAGCCTTTCACCTGCCGACCTGAAAAAAGAAGGCGCAGGGTTCGACCTGCCGATTGCGCTAGGTGTTCTGTGCGCAAAACAAAGCGATTCAGAAACTGAAAATCCCCAGCCCGGCGATACGCCCGTTTTGATTATGGGCGAACTTGAGCTAAGCGGAAAAATACGTCCGGTCCGCGGAGTCCATGCCGCCGCTTCAACGGCAGCCAGCGGTGGAATAATGAGATGCATCGTTCCTTCTGCAAATGCAAATGAGGCCAGAGAAGTTCCCGGAATGAAAGTTTTTGGCGCGGATTCCCTGGAAGAAGCCTTCGCGGCTCTTTCAAACCCGGAAGTCTTTACAGAACGCCCATTAAATGCGACCGGAAAGGAAGCGGAAATTCCGGAAAACTGCGAGTCTGTAGACGGAGTTCTTTTTCAAAAAGTTACTCCAGACATGGAATTTTCAAACATAAACGGACAGAAAAAACTAATCCGGGCTTTACAGATTGCCGCGGCCGGCGGACACAACCTGATTGCCGTAGGCGCGCCAGGCTGCGGAAACACTTTGCCTTCAAAAATTCCCCGCGCTTCTTCCGCTGCTTACAACAGAAGAAGCGCAGCCTGTAACGAGAATTCTGTCGCTTGCAGGACTTCTTTCCGCAAAACAATCCCTTGTGCGAGTTCCGCCATTCAGAATTCCCCACCAGACGGCAACCATAGAAGGAATTTGCGGCGGCGGAACTTTGTGCAGACCGGGAGAAATCTCTCTGGCGCACAACGGAGTCCTTTTTCTTGACGAAGCAGCCGAATTCAGAACGAGCGTCCTTCAAATGCTCAGAGTTCCCCTTGAATCCGGAAAAATAACAATTTCCCGGGCAGGCCGTTCCACAGTTTTTCCGGCGGCGTTCCAGCTTTAATGGCAACAAATCCATGCCCATGCGGAAATTTCGGCTCAGAAACAAAACTTTGCCTTTGCAGCTCACGTTCAATTGAAATGTACTGGAAAAAAATCTCCGCGCCATTGCTTGACCGCATTGACATCAGAATTTCCGTGGCAAACGAAATAGAAAAAAATAAAAACGAGCAGGAAGACAAGGAAAATTTAAAATCTTTTTCAACAGAATTCCTGCGGCGCGAAATCGCACAGGCTGTAAAAACACAAAGAAAACGTCAAGGCAAAAAAAACGCGCACCTTACGCCAGCCGAAATCGCCGGATTATGCAAAACTTCTTCCGAAACGCAGTCATTTTTAAACAGCTCCGCAGAAAAATTCAGTTTCGCCAAGAGCGACGGCCAGCTGCCTTAAACTTGCAAGAACAATCGCAGACATGAGCGGCTCAGAAACAATTGAAACAGAGCACATGAAAGAAGCGGTGATGCTAAGGAAAGCGTTCAACAATTTTATGGAAACAGAATAGCGGCTTTCAATGTCACAACTGAAAACCGGCCCGGAACGCGCGGACATAATCTGGCAAAAAAAAAGGTCTTGCAAAAGCAAGACCTTATACCGGAGAAGAGACTTGAACTCTTACGCCATTGCTGACAAAAGATTTTGAGTCTTTCGTGTCTACCATTCCACCACTCCGGCGAATGGTATTATAATATCAGAACTACAAGTCTTTTTCAAGTGCAAATGCTTTGATATAATTTTTTTCAGGAAATTTTATGGACAATATTACAAAATGCGCGCAAGAAATTTTAAAGGATATATTCGGATACGATTCTTTCCGACCACTGCAACTTGAAATAATAAAAAACCTGCTTGCCGGAAAAGACACGCTTGCCATAATGCCCACAGGCGGCGGAAAATCATTGTGCTACCAGATTCCCGCTTTAATTTTCAAAGGAATTACAATAGTTGTCTCTCCGCTGATTTCACTTATGCAGGACCAGGTTTCATCGCTAAAAGAAAATGGAGTTCCTGCCGAATTCCTGAACAGTTCACTGGAATTTTCCGAATATCTTGAAACCGTAAAAAAGCTTAAAGACGGCGAAATAAAAATCGTTTACGTTTCCCCGGAAGGACTTGCCTCAGACAAAATGATGGGCATCTTCCATGAATGTTCAATGCCGATAAACTGCATAACGATTGACGAGGCGCACTGCGTAAGCGAATGGGGACACGATTTCCGCCCGGATTATCTTTCAATCTCGAATGTAAGAAAACACTTTCCGAACGCAGTCTGCCTGGCTCTTACAGCTACGGCCACAGCATCAGTCCAGCAGGACATCATAAAAAACCTTCAGCTTTACAGACCGACTGTCTTTACAGCAAGCTTTAACCGTAAAAATATTTTTCTTGAGGTAAAACCTAAAAAAAACGCCTTGTCGCAGGTAATTGAGTGCATTGAAAAGCACAAGGACGAAAGCGGAATAATCTACTGCTTTTCAAGAAAATCCGTCGACGAGCTTACCATGAAACTTCACAACGAAGGCTATTCCGTCTTAAATTACCACGCAGGCCTTTCCGATATCCAGAGAACTAAAAACCAGAATCTCTTCATAAAAGACAAAGTACGCATTATTGTTGCGACCGTGGCATTCGGAATGGGAATCAACAAGCCGAACGTCCGGTTTGTAATCCACTACGACATGGCAAAATCCCTTGAAGAATACTATCAGGAAATCGGCAGGGCCGGCCGTGACGGACTGGAATCACACGCGCTGCTTCTGTACAGTCCGGGCGACATTCATAAAATCAGATTCTTTTTTAACGAAGCCGCCGACCCGGAAAAATCCGAGCGGCTCTTGCAGGGAATGATAAATTACGCAAAAGCCAGAACCTGCCGAAGGCGCGCGCTGCTTTCATATTTCGGGGAATTTTTTTCCGGAGCAGACACTTCCGCAGACGAATGCTGCGACATCTGCGCTGCCGGACCGGTTAACCTTACCGACGTAACAATTCCTTCCCAAAAACTGATGAGCTGCATTTTCCGGCTAAAACAACATTACGGCGCGGCTTATGTAATCGATGTGCTTCTAGGTTCAAAACAAAAACGAATAATAGAAAACCATCACAATGAACTTTCAACATGGGGAATCGGAAAAGAACTGGAAAAATCAGACTGGTTTGAGCTTACAGACTTGCTGATTGAAACCGGATACATTTTAAAAGTCGGAGAATACAATGTGCTTGCTGTCTCAAAAATGGGCGCGCTCGCATTAACAAACAGAACGCAGATAAAACTTCCAGTTCAATTGAATTTTAAGAATATTATAAACGCGCCTAAACAGAAGCCTTCGTTCGTACTGCATAAAAAGAATGAATTCTTAAAAAATCTTTCTGAAAAAGATACAGAACTTTACAATGCAATAAAACAATGGCGAAATTCTACAGCCGAAAAAGAAAATATTGCTCCTTATATGATTTTTGGAGACAAGACAATAGAAGAACTTGTTGAAAAAAAGCCAGCCAGCGAAAAAGAACTTCTTTCTGTTTTTGGAATAGGAACTGTAAAGGCAGAAAAAATAGGTGCTCCGGTTCTACGGATAATAGGCAATCACATTTAGATTTATTTTCTGCCTATAAAAAAAGAGCTGCCGAAAAATCGGCAGCCAATATATGTAAACGGACTGCGGCTTTGCCATGACCAGCCCGAAAAAAAAGGACTGCCTTTTGAGCAATCCTTTCAAGGTGTGGATTGGAGTCGAACCAACCAATGACGGTTTTGCAGACCGATCCCTTACCGCTTGGGTACCACACCAAATGTTTTTGTATTATGACAGAAAAAGAAAACTTTGTCTAGCACGAAAGTCCGGGATTTCGTTTTAATATCTCTTTTTGCACAAAATCTTTTTCCTCCTCAGAAGAAAAAATAAACTGCTCGGCAGAATTCCTTTCGGTTTTCACAAGCAATATCCGCGGATTAATCTCCGGCGAGGAAGAAAATTCAGAAGCTCCGCCTTCATTTGAGGCTGACAAAAGCGGAAGCGCAAGTATTTTTTCAAACGGCAAAAAATGTCCGTTTCCAATAAGTCCGTTTTCATAAAGGCCGCAAAATCCGTTCGCCAAAATCTCGTTAGAACTCATGTAACAGCCCAAAAGCGCAACAAGGCAGACAACAGAATCAGTAAAAACGCCAAGACTTTTTACCCCGATAATAAAAACCAAAAGCGCGGAAAAAATCATAGTCAGAATCTGAAACAGAATATTCTTTTTTTTAAAGGAAATTATAATTTTTCCGGCTGATTTTACCATAATCTTTGTCTTAACCAGGACAAAAACAAGAATCAAAAAATACAAAACCGCGGAAACTGCGGAAATCAAATTAAAACTATTAAAATTCATAATTTTCTCCAGTCTATCGGAACGACAGCCAGTACGACAGAGCTTTTTTCGCAGATTCAAAAGCAAGCGGAAGTTTTTCAATATCATCCTTGGAGTCGATTTTTTTTACGGCAAAGCCCGAAACCTCAGAATCCTGGCCATGAAGTCTCTTTATAAGCTCATGCACATTTCCTTCACCTGCAGGAATTGAAGCGTCAAAAAACAAGTCGCATGTCTTATACGCAATATTTTTATACAGATAATCATTCGGAAAACTGCAAAGATATTTTACTTTTTCAGGCTGAACTCCAGTTTCTTCCAGACATTCACGGACAACCGCCTGCTCCGCAGTTTCATCCCTGTCTACAAAACCGCCCGGCAACGCCAGGAATCCTTTCCGCGGCTCTTTTGCGCGAATCTCAAAAAGCACATTGTTTTCCACATCTGAAATAATCGCCCCGACCGCAGCTGCGACATTGTTGTACAAATCAAAGCCGCAGTCAGCGCAAAACCATTTTTTATTTTCAAGATAACTGATATTTTTTCCGCCGCATTCAGGACAGAAATTAAATTTATTTCCAATCATTTAAAACCTCGCGCGGTAAGCGCATACGACAAAGACTCGGCCCTTTTCAGCGACTGAACGATAAGGGGAACCAGCAAAGGAACGACAGCCCGGATTTTTCCAAAAAGACCTTTCGCCTTGCCAAGTCCGCCGCGCACAAGCTGAGTCTTTACAATACAGGTCGCCTCATCCAGGAGCAGCGGAAGAAAGCGGAAAATTATTTCCATAGTAACAAGAATATATTTTGAAGGAATCCTGAGCAGGCGCAAAGGCGCAAGCAAATCTGAAAAACCTTTCACAAGCTGAATCTCATCAATTGAACACGCGAATCCGCAAATCAGGCACATCGCGCTTTCTGTACGCAGCAAAACTTTTATACAGCTCAGAATTTTTGAAGGCGTAACCGTAAAAAAACGAAAATCGCAATAACGGATTTCATCAGGCAAGGCAGGCGCAAAAACCATCTGAAAAAGACAGAAAAACAAAAGAAGCGGAACAATTTTTATAATCGCCGCAAAAAGTTTTTTTGCAGGATATTTTGCAAGCAGCGCGTAGCAGATTCCCAAAAGAAAGAAAATTCCACAGGCAGGCAGAGAACGAATAACCAGCGCAGAACAAAAAAGCCCAAGAAACAAGATATATTTCAGAACCGCAGGAAGTTTTCCTATAGCCCCGGATTTTCCAGCCTTTTCAGAAAAACTGAATTTTTGGATTCGCTCCAGAACCGACAGAGCCGGAATACGTTGCATCTCAGGCAGCGCGGAAGAAACCTTTTCTTCCCGGCAAAATATTTTTTCCGCAGAAAGATTTAACACACGGTCGGCAAAGGCAGCCTCATCACGCTGATGCGTACTAAAAAGAACGGTTTTTCCCTGAGAAGCAAGCTCCTTCATCAGGTTCATAACTTTATTCCTGGACTCTCCGTCCAATGCCGACGTAGGCTCATCGAACAAAATAATGTCAGAATCCATCGCCACAATGCCGGCAACAGCCAGCCGCTTTTTTTCTCCGCCAGAAAGACAAAAAGTCTGCCTGTCCGCAAATTTTTCAAAATCAAGATTACACTGATCCATTGATTTTTTTACAATTTCTTTAAGCTTTTTACCGCGGACACCCTTGTTTCCAGGCCCATAGGCAACATCGTCAGCGGCAAAATTTTCAAAAAGCGCGGAATCGCTGTTCTGCTGGGCAATAACAGGGCGTTCTGTACAATAGATTTTTCCAGAATCGCTGGCTCGCAGCCCGGAAAGAATTTCCAGCAGAGTTGATTTTCCGCAGCCAGAAGGTCCGACAAGCGCGGTAAGAGAACCTTCATACAAATCCAATGAAATATTTTCTAAAACAGGAATGTCTTTTTTATAAGAAAAATTCAAATTGCGGGCAGAAAGAACGATTTTTTTTCCGTCCGGCGACCATTTGCTGGAATTTACAGGAAGTTTTTTGCCGGTCAGCTTTTCAACAAGTTTTTCATCCGCAAGAAATTCCGCAGAAGTTCCTGTCCATGAAATTTTTCCATTTTTCATCAGAATCACATCTCTTGCACGGCAGACAGCCTCCAAATCGTGGCTTATGTGAAGAACCGTAATTCCCTTGCTGTTTACAGAATCGATAAAATTATACATTTCTTCCCGGGACTTTGGATCCAGCATAGAAAACGCTTCGTCCAGAATCAAAATATCGGGATCCATGGCAAGGATTCCGCTCAAAGCGACTTTTTGAGTCTGCCCAAGGGAAAGATTCATCGTCCGGTGGTTCGCAAAATCCAACATTCCAGTAACGCCAAGGCTTTCAATCACGTTCAGCTCAACTTCCGGCCTTGGAAAACCAAGATTTTTCGGACCAAATTCCGTATCCTGAAAAACAACTCCGCAAATAATCTGGTCTTTTGGCGACTGAAAAATAATCCCGACACGAAGATTCTCTTCTATTTTCACAGAGCCTTTCTGCGGTTCAAAAAGACCTGCCACAATCCTTGCGACCGTGCTTTTTCCGCTGCCGTTTTTTCCCGCCAGAACAGTGTAAGAACCATGCTTCAGCTCAAAACTTACGTTGTTAACCGCCGCACTTTCAGCATTTTCATAAGAGAAATATAAATTGTTCACTTGAACCGCAGGCATGACGCTATTCTATAAAAAACTTATGCACATTTGCAAGCACAGTTTTGTTTTTAATTTGTGGAAAGAATGTGGATAACTTTTTTTGTCAATAGTCTTTTTATTAAAAAAATTATATTTTTTTATAATACTGATTTTTTTAATCATTTTTCTATTTTTATTATATTACAACAAATTAGCTAATTTATTTTTGTTATTTTTATTTTTTTATAATACCAAGAAATAGATGATAACAAAAAATTAACCCATTTCTCGGTGGATAACTTGTGCACAAGTTGTGATTCTTCCGTTGAAAAACCGCCGCACCTTATCCCAGGGAAACAGCGCCTTTTTCATCAATCGCAAGAATTGACTTACATTCTGAACAGCGGAAACGTCCGGCTCTTGTGGCACGCAGATGCTTATTGCACATAGGACAGGCAAATACCTTCGGGAACACGCTTTCAAGCGGCTGAACACCCTGATGAAAATAACTTACAGCATCTTCTGTTGAATCCTTGATATTAAAAAACTGCGCAAATCCAAGAAGCTGGAAAACCTCGTAAACTTTCGGCTGAATTTCAAGAAGAACAATATCTCCTCCCTTTGGCTTCAGCATTTTTAAAAACGAAGTAAAAGAACCGATTCCGGTTGAAGAAACGTAATTCAACGCAGAACAGTTAAAAATCAAATTAATAAAGCCTGCTTCAACAACTTTTGTTATTTTTTTCTGAAAAAAACTTGAATTATAAGTATCAATATATCCGTTCAAATAAACCCTAAGACCATTAGAAACAGAATCAATTTTTTCCAGGGAAATCTTAAGACTGTCATCTTTTTCGTTATCAAAACCAGGAACTATACTGTTATTATTATCATTCATATATCGCAGACTCCGTTTATAGAATAAAATCTGCCTTTCAGTTTACAACAATTTATATCTTAGGTCAAATTAGAATTAAGAATTAAGAATATGGAATTATTTTAAATCTGGTAATATACTAAGCCCTATGAATTTAGATAAAGTTTACATTGTTTTAGACCATCCAGACGAATGCAGAAATATCGGCTCCGCGTGCCGTGCAATGGCAAACAGCGACATAACTCATCTTAGAATAGTCGGAAAAAAAGAAGATTACGACCAGGAAAAAGTCCACATACTTGCAATCCATGCGGCTTATATTTACGACAATGCCGAATTTTTTGATTCCATTACGGAAGCCACAAAAGACTGTTCTATTGCGGCAGGAACTACGCGCAGAAGAGGCCAATACCGGAAGGGAAAACTTCTTTTACCGGAAGAATTCGCAGAAATCGCAAGAAATCATACCGGAACAAAAGAAACTGAAGGCGCGAATATTGCTGTTGTCTTTGGAAACGAACGCACCGGACTTACAGATTCCCAGCTGAAAGAATGCACTCTGGGAGTTACAATTCCTTCAAGCGAAAATTTCGGCTCGCTGAACCTTTCCCATGCAGTCCAGATTATCTGCTACCACCTTTTCAGGGAAAAGAACGCGGGATTAACCGGCTACACACCTCTTTCCCTGGACAGACTGGATAAAACAGTCAGCACAATCGCCGATGATTTGCAAAAAATAGGTTTTTTCAAAATCACAGGACGGCAGGACATGGAATCCTTCTGGAGGAGCATTCTTTCACGGGCGGCAATGTCGGAAAGCGAAGCGCAATACATTGAAAAGGTTTTTAACAAAGCCGCCGGTTTAGCCTGCAAAAAATAAATGCCATTCCCCGAAAGATGCCGGAGAATCCACGCCCTAATCAGCCGGCAAAAATCAAATCATCCGGTCCTATGATTTTTTTGCTTTCGCCGCGGACGGAGCAAGTCAACGCAAGGCAATATTCAAGTTCCCTGACATTGCCTGTCCAATGCTTTTCCTTTAGAGCATCAATCGCTTCCTTAGAAAAGACAATTGAATCAAATCCGTTTTCAGCAAGAAAATTCAGAACAAGCGCATCTATATCTTCTTTTCTGGAATTCAAAGAAGGGATTGAAATAATCTTCCCCTTCAGACGCTCATAAAAATCACGCCGGAAAAGTCCGTTCTTTACCCTTTCCTCTAAATTAACATTTGTCGCGCTTATTATGCGCACATCTGAATAGCTTTCTTTTGTAGACCCCACCCTGCAGAAGCAGCCGGAATCAAGAAATTTCAAAAGCTTCGCCTGAACCGGCAGCGGAATTTCAGAGACTTCATCAAAAAGAACAGTTCCACCATCCAGTTCCTGAAGTATTCCCTGCTTATCCTTCGCGCCTGTAAAAGCCCCGGAAACAGAGCCGAACAGCTCCGCCTCTGCAATTTCCGGCTGAATGCAAGGCATATTTATTCTCCTGAAACGTTTGGTTTTCCGCATAGAAATTGAATGGATAAGCTCGGCAGCCAGCGTTTTTCCAGTGCCGGACTCACCTTCAATAATCAGCGGCAAATCAGTTTTTCCATAAGTATAAAAATTATTTCTTAAGGATTTTGTAGAGAACGAATTTCCGGCAAAACGCTTCAAAGTCGGCGGAATCTGTTCAGAAACATTTTCTGCATCAAAAACCTTTTCAACCGGGGGAAATCCGCCAAGATGATTCAACGCGACAACGCCATCGCACGGAAAAGGAATAAAATTGAGACTGATATTTTCCGAATTTACCAGAAATTTTAAATCCGAATAAACTGAGTCAATAAAAAAAACTTTTTGCAATGAAATATATTTCTCACTTGTAAAAAAATTGATTTCATCAAGTCGAACAGCCGGCAGAGTATCAACTATTACCGGGAAATGAGAAATTTTTCCAGTCTGCTGAAAATGCCGTGAAAAAGAACTTGTGTTTGGGTAAACTTTTAACAGACAGCTGCTGTTCAATAATTTTTCAAAAAAGGCGATTACTTCCGTCCTTTTTGAAATTAAATAAATTTGCGACAAACCGACAGAAACCAACTTGCCCCTCCCTAGGCAATCTTTTCTTTTTCCCCAGAAAAAAAAATATCACCGATTTACTTTTTTAATATTCTGTAAAAAGAGCAGAATAAGCATATATTTTAGAAAAGGAAGTATCAAAAGAATCTTGAACGGATTCCTTATGATTTCATGGAAAATTTCATGTCCCCGCTCAAAAGTTTTTTCATCAACTCTTTTTATGCGCTTTGAAAAAATTCCAAATGCTTCCCTGTAATAAATAAAAATGCTAGAAGAGAACTGGTTTCTGCGTTTATAAGACCAGCAGTTTTTATCTTTTATACCCTCGCTTACAAGAACAAGGGATGGAGACGCTTTATAAATAGACTTGACAATATCGTTTTCCATGTTTTTAGGATAATAGCCAATATAACGTCCTACAATTCTAAGATTCGGATAAGTGGCATGAAGATTTTTTTCGGCGGCATGCAGAGTCTGGCCACGGGAACCAAGAAGATACAATGATTTAAAATGAGAATCAAGAACCGAAAGAATATTTATGACTGCGGAAAAAGGATTGTACCTTACTGGAATCTCTTTTTTCAGAAAACTCGCGCCACGGATGATACTTTTTGAAACAGGAATTATCAAATCAGCATTATTCACGCAATCTTGAAATTCGCCGCGACGTCTGGCCTTAAGCAAATCCCAGACAGAAAGAAAAATAATCTGTTTTGTTCCGGGCTTTGCAAGGAGTTCCAGAATTTCAATCTCCAAATCTTCAGGACGAAGAATATCAACCGGCACATCTAAAATTTTAATTCTCTGGATCCCCATAATTTCCCCAAACGCATTTTATACAAATTTTCACTACTGTCCAAAATAAAAGCACTTTTTAACCCCTGTAATCCGTGACAAGATTTTATCAGCAAATAATAATTTATCACATAAGGAATTACAGATATTAACAAGTATAACACATTGCTCGGACAGCTGCTATAATTTGAGCCAAGCCCCATGGCAACCGCATTATAAACATCGCAGGACTTTTAATAAATATTTTCCATCAGCTTTCATAAGGAATCTTTTATCTTTATGACCTCTTCCAATGAAAGCCCTGTGCATTCAGCGATTATTTCCGCCGATATGTTTTTCTTCAGAAAATTTTTCGCAGTTTCAATCGCTTTCTTACGTTCTCCAGCCAGAAGTCCTTTTGCCATTCCTTCCTTTAAGCCGGCTTGCCTTGCGTCGTAAAGCGGCAGTGCATCCATCATATAGTCGCTCCTGAAAATTTCGTTGACTTTGAGCCTTTCGACGCGCCGGTCGATGTCCTCTGTGAGATAGTCGGAAGGCTTCCCACTACAAAGATAACCCAAGAATCCCTTTATTTCAAGATTTTTTTCGGACGCGAAGGCGCTCGCGTTAAAAAAGAGCTTGTTGATTCCGTCGTTCAGGGTAAAATCGTTCTTTTCCTTGCAGACCGTGCTGAACGTGTAGACCGGAAGTCCCAGCCCGAACGGGTCTTTTGTACAGAGGAAGATAACGTAGCTTTCCTTTAGCGTCGCATAATCGCTTCCGGCAATCAGGGAGTCGATGTCTATCATGCTCTGGTAGTAGCGCATTCGGCGAGGCAAATCTTTTGGAATAGAGGTCTGCATCTCTATATCGAAGATTCTGTCTGAATCCTTCACGTAGACATCCATGCGGACGCCGTGCGCGCTGTAGTAAGGCCGGATTTCCTTCTGCAGCTCAGGATACTCAATCCGCTCGACCTTGATTCCAAGAAGCCGCTCGATGACTCCCTTGCAGAGGTCGGGGTTTTTCATCACGCGGCAGAACATAAAGTCGTCTGTGAAGCGAAGCTCCTCGACCGGCTTTATGCGGTAGATATTGTTTTCGTTTTTGTTCATATAACCTTATATAGCGAAAAAAGTGCGGAAACTGAAATGAACGCGCAAAAAAAAGTTGAATTCGGCGGATTTTTACATAGCCTTAATTTAGAGTTTTTTTTGCAAATTATGAAAGAACGCTCTCGGCAGATTTCCAATTTGCTCAGATGGATTTGGCTCGCGCTACGCTTGTATTAATTCGGGTGCTCCGCACTTTTATTAATTCAATCGCCAAAAATCTTCACAAATTGCAAATCTGCCTACGCTTTTATTCTTTTTACAAAAAAAACCGGCATTCAGGCTAAACAGCGGCGTTCCTATCAGCAGATTTTATAATCCATAGCGGAACTTATAAAATCATCTTGGACAGCCGCAACAAATTTCATTGGTTCAACGCAGACTGAACAGCAGCGATTCCGTAAAGAGCAGCGGTCTCGCAGCGTAAAATATTTCCCGGAAAATGAACAGCGTAAAATCCTGCAGAAATCAGCGCATCAATTTCCTCCGGACTTATTCCGCCCTCGCAGCCAACTGCAATCGCGATTTTTTTTATTTTTTTGTTTTTTTCAGAGTCAAAGATTTCTTTTAGGGAGACAGTTTTTTCACTTCTTTCCCAGAGCGCAACCGCAACATTCTTTTCCTCGGCAGAAAGTGAAGAAGTGTTTTTTTTCCAGAATAAAACCGCTTCTTCCGTAGTAAGCGGCTCCAGAATCTCAGTTTCAACAGGAGAACCGCTCTGCTGCCGCGCCTCCCGGACAATCCGTTCAAGCCGCTCTTTTTTTGAATGTTGCATTGAAAGAACATTCTGCTTTTGCGAAAATTCCCCTGAAACCGGAATAACGAACTTTACGCCGCATTCAGTCGCCTGCCTTATGATTTGTTCCATTTTTACAGGCTTTGCAATGTACTGAAAAAGAAAATATTCTGTTTCCGGCAGGGATTTCTGAATTTCCTGAGCTTTTGTTCCACGTGTAATGTCATCATCACAGGAATTTTCTATTTTTTCCGGATTTCCACATACCTGGACAAGAATTTCCCTGGAATTTTCGTCTATCTTGCATACAGTTGTATTCCGCAAAGTTCCATCAGAAAAGCGGACAGCCAGCATATCGCCGGATTTTAATCGCAAGACCTGCCTAAGATAACGAAAGTCTTTCCCATAAATGCGAAGAAACCCCTTTTTATCAGGAAATTCAGAAGAAATAAACTGACGCATTATTCAGCCTTTTTTGAATTTTCCGCTTCGTCCTGCTGTTCCGCAGCCTTTTTTGCCTCTGCCTCCGACTGAAGCTCTTTCAGCGTTTTTGTTGACTTAAGAAGCGCCTCAAAATCTTCAGTGCCATTCAAAAGCTCAAGCGCGGCATTCAGCTGAATATCGTAATCAAGGTCGTAAAGAGCAGTCGGCTTTGTCCTGTTCACCTGGATTCTTATAATCCGGCGCAACAAACGAGAATCAAGGCTGTATTCTTTTTTAAGCTCTTCTGCGTAGGCTGCAATCTCCTTTTCAGTCATATCCGGGTGCTCTTCAACATACGGAACAATCACATTCGATTCCAGCAGGCTTGAATAATTCTTTTCATCATCCTCCGTAAGCTTTGGATACAGAACTTCTTTATCCGGCTGAATTCCAACCTTATCGATGTTAGTATCGCTAGGCGTGTAATAGCGGGCAACCGTCATCTTGACTTCTTCGCTTGCGCCCAGCGGAATCACCTGCTGAACAGAACCTTTTCCGTAGCTTTTTGCGCCAACAAGATATGCAAGGTGATTGTCTTTCAACGCTCCGGCAACAATTTCCGATGCGCTCGCAGAACCCTGGTTTATAAGCACAACCATAGGAATTCCGCGGAGCTGAGTTTTATTCTTGCTCGCCTTGTAAACCGCATTTTCAAAATCAAGGCGGCTTTTTGTCGTAACAATCGGACCTTCATCAATAAATTTATCCGCAACAGCAACTGCGCTTGTAATAAGTCCGCCAGGATTGTCGCGCAAGTCAATAACAAGATTTTTAAAATTCTCATCTTTTTTAAATGAATTCAAAGCGTCCTGAACGCGTTCTGGAATATCAGGAGTAAACTGAATAAGGCGCATATAGCCTGTATTTCCAATCATTCCATACTTTACGGTAGGAATTTCAATCAGCGCGCGCACAAGCTCCACCGTAAACTTTAAATTTTTACCGCGAAGGATGGTTACCTTAACAGATTCGCCGACTTTACCGCGAAGATGCTTCAAAACCTCATCCATTGTCATAGATTCCGTCGGCTTGCCGTTAACTTCTATAATATAATCACCTGCAAGAATTCAGCCTTAGCTCCCGGAGTGTCTTCAATCGGAGAAGCCACTTCAACATAAGCAGGCTTGTTCGGCTTTGACTCAACCGGTTTTGAAATGGAAAGCCCTACTCCGCCAAAAGAGCCGTTAGTTGTATCTGAAAGGTCACGGATTGTATCTTCATCAAGATAAGAAGTGTACGGATCGCCCAATGAATCCATCATTCCTTTCATCGCTCCTTCATAAAGAACTTTTGGATCCACCTCATCAACGTAGTTCTGAAGGACGAACTGGAACATTGAATCAAATTTATTCAGATATGCAAATTTTTTAGAACTGCTGGAATTTGCCGGCGACTGGGCAAAGCACTGGGAAGAAAATACTGAGATTATAAAAAATAAAAAAAACAAATTGAACTTGTGTTTTAGATTATGCACTGTTAACTCCATAAAACAATTATATCATAAATTTATTTCTTTTTATATCGCATAGCGCGCTTAAAATGTTTAAAAACTCAAGTCATCTGTGTTATAATGTAAGCATGCAAATTCTTCCTATAGCAAGCGGAAAAGGCGGAGTCGGAAAAAGCCTTTTATCAGCAAATCTCGCAATTGCGCTTGGCCAGGCCGGTAAAAAAGTAGTTCTGTGCGACCTGGACCTTGGAGCGTCAAACCTTCACCTTGCAATCGGGCAAAACGTAAAGACCAGAAGCATTGGCACTTACCTTACAGACAAAACTGAATTTAAGGACATAATTGAACCGACAGAATACGACAACGTAAGTTTTATCGCCGGAGACAGCCAGATACCAGGACTTACAAGCCTTAAAGCGGCGCAAAAAGCAAAGCTTCTCAGAAATTTCCGCAGCATAGACGCTGATTTTCTTATTCTTGACCTGGGCGCAGGAACGCATCAGATTATTCTGGATATGTTCCTACAGTCGCCGCAGGGAATTCTTATAACCGCGCCGACAGTAACGGCAACGCTGGACGGATACCTTTTCCTTAAAAACTGCGTATTCAGGCTTATGTATACAACCTACAAAAAAGGAACTGCCGGACACGAGCTCCTTGAGCAGGTAAGAAAAAATTCCCAGCAGATGAAAAGCCTTTACATTCCGCAGATAACCCAGGCTCTGGAAAAAATCGACCCGGAAAACACAGGACTTTTTAAAGCCAGGATGAAGCAGTTTTGTCCCCGCCTTGCGCTAAATATGATAGAAGACCCGAAAGATGCGGCAAGCGCAAGCAGAATCCGCAACTCGTGCAAGCAGTACCTTGGGCTGGAAATAGAATACCTTGGGCTCATGTTCCGCGACCAGCTGCAGGAGAAGGCGCTTTCCTCAAGGCTTCCTGTAATAATTTACAAACCAAAAAGCGTGCTTTCGCAGGCAATCTACAGAATCGCAGAAAAAATATGCGCGGCAGAGCCACGGTATTTTGACAAAGCGTTTTCATCGGCAATTGACACGGCAGGTTCTTTTGACAAAATAAACGACGAGGCCGCCGAAGACTTTGCGCTAAAACTTTCAGGAATCGACGATTTGATTGGAAGCGGACAGCTTTCCACCGGAGAATTAATCGAAATGATTAAAACGCAAAATTACGAAATCACTCAGCTGAAAAAAGAAAATATTCTATTAAAATCAAAAATATTAAAAGCCGCTCAACAGGGCTTTAAACTTTAAGGACGAAAATATGTTTTTATTTATCAACTATCCTTCCTGGATTCATCCGGAAATTTTTCCGGGAGTTCCTGTTCTAGGACTTTTGCGCTGGTACGGTCTTATGTACATTTTTGCGTTTGCAACGGCATTCGCAGTCTTAAAAAAACAGCAGAAAGAAGGACTTCTTGACTCGCCGGACTACAAAGCGTCAGAAGACGACATTTTTAGCTTTATTACAAGCGGAATCATATTTCTTCTGATTGGCGCGCGGGTATTTTCCGCGTTTGTCTACGACACCAGCGGAATTTACAGGCAAAAACCGTGGCTCATTTTCTGGCCGTTCAACTCCAGCGGTCAATTCACAGGGCTTGCCGGAATGAGCTACCACGGCGGCGTAATCGGCGGAATCCTTGGAATGATTTTCTGGTGCATAAGAAGAAAAAAATCCTTCACAAAGTGGAGTGATGCCATGGTAACGGCAATTCCGCTTGGCTACACATTCGGACGGCTGGGAAACTTTTTGAACGGCGAGCTTTACGGAAGAATCACCACAAAGCCGTGGGGAATGATTTTTCCGGACGCAGAACGATTTTCCAGTTCTCTTGAATGGGTCCAGAACTTCGCAGAAAAATCGGGCTTACAATAACAGGCTCGCTGGTGAACCTTCCGCGGCATCCAAGCCAGCTGTACGAGGCATTTCTTGAAGGAATCGTTCTCTGGCTGATTTTATGGCTTTTGAGGAAACACAAAAAATGGGACGGAATGATGGGCGCAATCTATCTTTCCGGTTACGGTTTTTTCAGATTTGTACTAGAATATTTCCGCGAACCGGATGCGGATTTAGGCTACAGGATTGCCACAGACGCTTCCGCTCCGATATACACAAACACATCGCTTTTAAATTTTTCAACAGGGCAAATTCTTTGCTTTATTATGATTTTAGGCGGAATTCTTTACGGTCTTGCAACATTTTTAATTGCAAGAAAAAAGAAACTCAGAGGATAAACGATGGCTTACGAAGTAACGGCAACTCGCCGGCGGCCGCAAAAGTTTGAAGACCTTGCGGGACAGGAGTTTGTTGCAGAAACATTAAAAAATTCAATAAAAACCGGACAGATTGCGCACGCATACCTTTTTACAGGACCACGCGGCTGCGGAAAAACTTCTACAGCCAGGATTCTTGCAAAATCGCTGAACTGCCAGAATTCCAGCGGGCCGACCTGTACTCCTTGCGGAACTTGCGAATCCTGCAGGGCAATCACAAACAGCTCCAGCATGGATGTAATAGAAATCGACGGTGCCTCTACAAACTCTGTAAACGACATCCGTCAAATCAGGGATGAACTTATGTTTCCGCCCGCAAGCTCCAGATACAAAATTTACATAATCGACGAAGTCCACATGCTTTCAACAGGCGCTTTCAACGCGCTCTTAAAAACAATCGAAGAACCGCCTGCCCATGTAATTTTTATATTCGCCACAACAGAGCTTCAGAAAGTTCCGGCAACAATAAAATCACGCTGCCAGCAGTACAACTTCAGGCTTGTCGCGACAGAAAGACTTAAAAACCTTCTTTCCGACGCCTGCCGGAAATGGACATCCAGGCGGACGATGAAGCGCTTTACTGGATTGCAAAGGAATCAGGCGGCTCTGTACGCGACTGCTACACGCTTTTTGACCAGATTGCCGCATTCAGCGAAAGCCACATAACCTACGAAAAAATACGCGACAAACTTGGACTTTTAGGCGTTGACCGTTTAAATTCAATTTTTGAAGCCTGCGCGCAGGGAAAATCAGAAGAAGTCCTGGCGCAGCTCGACGATTTTCTTCAGTCAGGAATTTCAATTGAACAGCTGATTTCAAACAGCTCCGAATATTTAAGAAGCCTGCTTCTTCTAAAAAACGGAATAAAAAAAGAAAGCCTGCTAGGCCAATCACCGGAAAGATACAGCCAGCTGGTTTTAGACGCGTGGAATTCCATACAGACAGAGCGCGCGGTTTCAATTTTCCTGCAGCTTTACCGCGACATACGCTATTCGCTTTCTCCAAGATACGAACTGGAACTTGCTTTTTCGCGGCTTTGCTGGCTTACACAATACGTTTCTCCGAGCGAAGTAAAAACCGCAATCGACCAGGCAAAAAATCTGCTTCTAAATGGAAATTCTGCAAATTTTTCCGCGCCGGCTGATTCACCAGAACAAAAAAACTTTTCCCGGAACGAACAAATGCCGGCCGCGCCGCAGCCCGAAATAAAACAGGAACAAACAAATGCGCATCCTTTTGCAGAACCGGAACAAAATCAAACTGCGCCAAGCGGAATGAAACTTTTTTCCGGTCTGATTCAGCAGCAGGAGCCTGACACAAACCCTTTTCCTGATGGCGGAGCCTTGCCGCCTGAAAAATCAAGGCCTAGCCAGAATTTTTTCAGCGGCGGCGCGAACGTTCTCAATGACCCGGAATATTACGACTCTGGAAATCCGGAGGATTCTTCAGACATCATCGACGATTCAGAGCCGGAATCAGTTTTTTCAGACGAAAACAGGGAAGAAGAAATTGCAAATTCGTACGAGGAACAGAAAAAGGACGAAAACGATGAATCGGAACAGTTTTCTTATGAAGAGATCCACCGCAGCGATGAACTTTTTACCGCACCGGACGGATTTTCAATCTCAATCGGAAAACTTTTCAGCCAAACTGTCGCAGAACTTTCAATAACAAATCCAATGCTAAGCTCGACTTTAATGCAGACCGGAGCATGGACATTGAAAGAAAACAAAATTTTCACGACAATTGACTCGGAGTTTCAGAAAAACACAATAATAAACGGACTGGAACAGTTAAAATCAACATTAAAAAACTTTTGCCATGCCGAAATTGATTTTCAAATTTCCTTAAAAGAAAAAAAAGACCCCGAAACGGAACAGACTGAACTGCCGGTTCAAGTGAAAATTCTTTTGGGGGCTTTTAAAGGACGCGTAGTTGGCGGAAAAAAATAAAAAAGAGAGTGTAATAAAAACTTTGCCTAAGATAGCGTCAAAGTTTTTATTCACAAGTTTGCGTTGCAAACTTTCTTATCAACGGCCCATTCTCATTTCATTGCGAATGGGCATAAAAAGTCAAATCGAAAATTGAAATTTTCTCGTTGACTTTTTATGGGAGGAAAAATATGATGAATCCATTTGATTTACTAAAAAATTCAGCGGCACTAAAAGAACAGGCTGAAAAAATTCAGGCAGAAATGGCCGCTCTTACCGCGGAAGGCTCTGCCGGCGGAAAAATGGTTACAGTAAAGCTGAACGGAAAATTTGAAATGCTGGAAATTCATCTTGACCCGCTCTGCGTTGACAACCGCGACATAAAAATGCTCGAAGACCTTATTGTTGCGGCTCACCGCGATGCAATTTCCAACATCCAGGAAAAACTGAAGGAACAGTCAACTTCTTTGCTGGGCGGCTTAAACATTCCTGGAATGGGACTTTAAAATGAGCGTAATCGACGATTTGACCTCAAGTTTTTCAAGGCTTCCCGGAATAGGAAAAAAGAGCGCCTCCAGAATTGTGAATCATCTTTTAAAAGCCGACTCAATGTACGTTCAGAATTTTTCAAGGCAGCTTGGCGAGCTTCAGCAAAAAATAAAGCCTTGCGCAGTCTGCGGATTCTGGACAGAAACAGAAACCTGCCCAATCTGCTCAAATCCTTTGCGCGACAAAAATATTATCTGTGTTGTGGAGCAGCCCCAGGACGTGCAGACAATTGAAAGCGCTGGAAATTTTACAGGGCTTTACCACGTTTTGGGCGGAGTAATCGCGCCGCTGGAAGGAATAGGACCTGACCAGCTGAACATCGCAAGCCTTGTAAACAGAATCCAAACCGGCGAAGTAAAAGAAATAATAATCGCGACAAATCCGACTTTTGAAGGCGATGCAACCGCGATGTACCTGCAGAGACTTTTGAACGAACATTCAGACGTAAAAGTAACACGCCTTGCGACAGGAATTCCTGTAGGCGGAGACTTGGAATACGCCGACAAACTGACGCTCGCCCGAAGCTTCAGAGGCAGGACAACGTTCTAGAAATACCGGCTTACCCCAACTCCAAAAATGTGCTCCTGAAAATATTTGTATTGCGCAAAAATTTCCACAGATTTTATAAGACACCCGATATGCCCGGTAAATTCCAGAAAACATTCATCGTTTGTAAAAATGTGCCCCGCAGATCCAAATTCCAGCTTGACCGGCTTTAAGGGATAAGATTTTACAGTTCCGCCAAAAACAAGCCCATTTAGATAATTCTCGTCATATTTTAAAGACCAAGCCGTAAAAAAATCACAAGAAAAAGGGTTGAATTTAAAAAGCTGAATATATCCACCGAGCTTTAAATTTCCATAATAATCACATTCAGAGCCAGGGAACATAAGATTTTCTATTTTTTTACACCAAAAAATTTTAAAAAAATGAAATATTGAGCTTTGTTTCATTTCCTAAAGAATCAAAATCTTCGTTTCCTAGCAAAGAAAAATCCAGAACAAGCGACCAGTCTTTGCAAGCCTTGAATTCGTTTGCCTTTTCTGAAAAATAAAATTTGCCGTCATAAAATTGATATGGATAGGCACTGTTTTTAATCTTTAAATTCTGCAGCACCCATCCATTGATAAAAGCATCCCAAAAATTTGATTCAAATTCAAAAAGCTGCTTATCATGCTCCTTTTGCATCGGATTTTCTGGATATGCAAAACAAGACAATAAATAAAAATCTCCGATTTTTTTGCATAATTTATTGTCTTACTTCAAGGAATATTCAACAGTTGTTACAACGCGGATATTCTTTTTTTCTTCCAGGCCGACCGCCGCATCATTGATTGAAAAAAGACCTTGTGTCGCTTTTTTGATTTTTCCAACTTTGCTTTTTGAGTCGCGCGCAAACTGCTCAGCCGCGAGCCGCGCATTTTCAGTGGCTTCCGCAATCATTTCCGGTTTTATTTCGTTCAGGCCGGTAAATTCGTATACAACCTTGGAATCATAATCCTGCTGAATCGCAACTCCTTCGCCTGTAAGCTTTAAGGAATCAGCCTGCGCCTCTTTTACAACCGAAACTTTTGAAGTCCGAACAAGTACTGTTTCCTGCGCAAGGTAATTGAAAACCATTTTTTCGTGATCCAGATAAGGATTTACGGTGTTGTCAGTAATTTTCGGAGCCTGAATCGTATAATCTTCCGCCGTCAAGCCATGATTTTCAAGGAATTTGGTGATTATCGCAGTTTTTTTAACAGTCTCAGACTGAATCCTAAGCAAATCGTTGCTTCCAACCGTAAAAGTTATAGGCCAGACCGCAAGATCCGCATCAACTTCCCGCTCTGCAAGACCACGGACTGTAACAGAACGATCCTGCTTTACAATTTTTGTCATGCCGGAAGCCATAATCGCCGCCGCAACAACAATCGCAACACACAAAGTAATATGTGCCTTCATAAGTTCCTCCTGCTGAAAACGTGAGTTTATATAACCTTAATTTCGAGTTTTTTTGCAAATTATAAAAGAACGCTCTCGGCAGATTTCCAATTTGCTCAGATGGATTTGGCTCGCGCTACGCCTGTATCAATTCGGGTGCTCCGCACTTTAATTAATACAATCGCCAAAAATCTTCACAAATTGCAAATCTGCCTGTGCTTTTATTCTTTTTACAATAAACTCGACATTCAGGCTATATAAATTATACAACAATTAATTCATAATAAAACCAATATTGTTTTATTATTTCTTCAGCTTGTTATAAAGTTTTACAAGCAAACCGACTTTTCCGAACAAAAGCCAGAAAAGAAGCGCAATTACCGCAACCAGCGGAATTCCGCAGATAATCACATAGAAAACCGCGGCCACAAGTCCGCCGAAATACGATATTACGTTTGAAACAAAATGACGGAATCCGTTTCCCAAATCCGGCAGCTCAAATCCGCCGCCCTGGGTTGATTTATAAGGCAAACTTGCGTAAAGGCTTATTGTAGAAAAATCAATCTGGGAAGAAAGCCTTTTTAGGCGGCCTTCCATTGATTCAATGTCGGACTGAACAGAATTCAGCTCAGACTCGACTTTTAAAATATCCTGCATTGAATTCGCCTGCTTAAGATAGCCATTAAGTTTTTCCCTAAGGATTTTTTTTGTCGCAAGGCGCGACTGCAAATCGTAAAACTGCTCAGAAACGTCCTGTGTTGAAACATTCTTGTTTTTCAGAGTTCCCAGAGAGCCAGTAGAATCCATCGCCGAATCAAATTTTTCAGAAGGGATTCTTACAGTGTAGCTTGAATTTTTTTCGCCGTTATTTGAGCTTGAAATATATCCGCCGAATTCTTTTACCCAGTTTTCAACCGCGGCCTGAGTTTTTACAAGGTCTGTAACTTCTATGGAAACACTTCCGTTGCGGATTAGTTTTCTTTCATAGCCAAATTCATCCTGAGCGCCCGAATCTTCGGCTTCTTCAGAAAAAGAATTTCCCGAATAATTGGCAGCCATCATTTTTTTAGACATTGCAACCCTGGGCGCGCCGGCACAATCAGCCTCCATAGGAGCAGATTCTTTTACCGCAAAAACATCAGCAACCGCCGTTTTTTGTGAACAGCCGGCAAAAGCGACAATCATTAAACCAATGAATATTCCAATAATTCTTTTCATACTTCTAAAATAAACAAAAAAACAGGAAGTTACAACAATAACAAGTCAAACTCATCGCAAAAAAAATACCCGAACCCCCGGCACAAAGCGCCAGGATTCGGGCAATCACGTTACTTAAGCTGGGCGGTTTCGATTGCCGTTCCAGAAGAAGTCTTTACAGCATAGCCAAGAACTGCATTGTCTGTTCCATTGCCATAACAATCACCATTAGATGCAGTAGAATTATTACTAGATGACGTTATTTTATTTAGCTCTGTACTCTTAACAATTACACCTTTTTCACCATCCAATGTTTTCTTCCAAAGCCCTATATTAACCTTATCATTTGCACTGCCACTCATTGTACTATCCGTAGGAACAAGAGAAACCTCCCAACCTCCCGTAAACACATCGTTCACAGTTCCTTGCATAGTATAATCCATAACACCTGATACAGGAATCACAAGAGAGGCAATTGCCGGCATTTGCCGCACTCACATAATAGCTTATATATGGAATTACATAATATTTAGTTACACTACCATCACCCACAACTTTACGTCGTCCCACATCAATATTAATCTGCTCTCCAGTAATAGTGAACGAATCAACAATTACAGAATCTGTTGCTTCATTATATGACGCAGCATATGATGAAAGATATGCATAACATAAACTGCCATCCACATTTGCTGCAATATGAACACTACCATCAGGTCCAGCCTTTACAGTACAGAACTCACCACCATCGCTAAATATTTTTTGACAATTCCAGCCACCTTCAATACCATTATCTTTTCCGCTTGTAGGATTAGTATTATAACCATACCAGCAATCTGAACCATCATACCACACTGCGATAACTATATCAGTGCTAGATGAAGAACCCGGAATAACATCAATTGCAACATACTGACCAGCAGCATAACCTGTATCATAGAAATAATTACCACCAACATTATAAGTTATGCCAGATGAACTATTTTCAGAGCCAGAAAACTTCTGCCAATCCACTCCAGCAATTAAACTAAATTTTGATGTATTCGCTTCAAAAACATATTTTCTAGAATCATTATAATTACCTTTTTTTTGTGAATCCACACTTCCTAAACCTTCATTATCCACAAAATTATCGAAATCACCTTTTGAACCAGGACAATTAGATCCAAAGCGGAATCTTATCTGAGACTGAATATCATCATAATACGCCAAATATACAGAAGTACTATCACCGTGGGATGCCACCGCCAAGCTCGGAGATGAAAAACGAGTTTCTGTCATTGTGTATGTAGAAGGATATGTTCCTTTCACATAGCATTCTTTATTCCCCGGCAAACCAATAGCTTCAAGTCTTAATTTATTCTCGTAGTTATAATTATCATTCATATCATCAGCATCTGTTCCCCAACGACTTGTCATAAATGTAAAACGCCCAGCCAGTGTATTAGTAGCACCATTAGGATATGTATCAAGTCCTGTCGCCGTTCCATACGAACGACCTTTATCATCAAATGCCATACTGATATTCGAGAATGTCGCATAATTTCTCTGATAATTTTTATAAGAGTGGTTAAGCCCATCCGCCATAGAAAAATCAGCAGGACCACTTACAAAAGCAAATCCTATTTTTCCATTCGAAGGATTAATCTTCATAACCGGCTCACTTAGTTTACCACTCATAGGAATGGCCGCATCACTATCAAATTCCCAAACATCAAAGTATATATCATCAGTAAGCAAATGATTGCTCTTTTCTACCGGCTGCCGGTTATACGCATACTTTGCTTTTTGTTCATATTTACTACCTTCTGTAATAGCTTCTTTGTATGAACCACAAGCATTGTTATTGTTCTTATTGTTCAAAGTTTCAACTTCATTTACCAAAACAACATATTCTCCAGAAGAAAATCCTGAGGCTGTCGCATCCACAGTATTATTGTTACCAAGATTAAAACCTTCAAGCTGAATTGAACTTTCCCTGTCAGATATAATGTAGTGTCCCAAAGTCGTTCTAGTATATGCCTCAACAATACTTGTCTTAAGTTTTTTACTCAAGTACGTTTTTACCCCCGTAATATACGGCACAACATCCATTCTGTACGCAGGCTTGTTATATACGTTGTCTGCGGTGTTTGTGGTGCCGTCTGGATTTACGGCTGATGAATCAATCTCGGCGGACTTGTGCTTGTCGTTCTTTACGTGGTCAACTGCCATGACTTTAAAGTCTATGTCTGTTCCGGCGATTCCGCTTAATTTTGAGGTGTCTATGCTCAAAGTCCAGTTTACTTTGTGGCCGTTCTGGTCAAAGTAGTCATCTGAAACGTCAAATTTCCAGCCGTCAGCTTCCATTGTGGCGGAAGCTTTCTTCCATCCGTTTTCGTAGAATGCGGCCTGAACATAACCGTTGCTTGTGCCAGCAGAGCCAAAGCCTGCGTCTGTCAGATAATTGGAGAACGTAAAGTTCTGTCCGGTAGCTCCAGCATCTTTGCCGAATTTTATCCACAATGAACTTAAGAATACGTCATCATAAGCTGTTCCACGGATTACAATCTTTCCAGAAACTTTAGGGTCGCCGTCGTACAATCCGGTTGTTGAGCCATTATAGCCGGAAGCGTTTTTCCAGTCGTCCTCAAGCTCAATGTGGCCGTTCGAAAGGCTGTTTTTGTAAAGACTATTGTCCTCGCTGTCATTCCAGTAGAACGGCGAAACAACAACTTTAGGCGCATTTGAATCTTCAATATCCTGCTTAAGCTGGGCGTTCAGAACAGTCCACTGAGAATCTTTTCCAGGCACAGTTTCTTCTGTTGAATCCCAGAAGCTAAACTGGTACGTGTTGATTTTGTCTTCAAATGCGTCAGAAGAATCGAAACTGCTGTTTAAAATCACAAACGGTTCCCTGTTCGCCGCTATTTTTCTTGTGTCAGAAGCATTGAAAGAATCAGTTTTTGGCGAAGTAAGATTTTTTGCAATTCCTGCTTCAGATTCCTTTGAGAAAACATAATAGAACGGAGCTGTTCCGCCAACAAATTCCGGCTCAACCTGCAAGTTATTCTTGATTGTCCAGCCTTCCGCGTCAAGATTCCAAATCTCTGTGCCGGAAGATTTTGTGGTTTCATCCCATTTTGTGGTATCTTCATCCAGCCAGGCAAACACTTTGGACTCATTCTCTTCATATATTCCGTTTGAATTTAAGTCTGTCGCCAGCCGAACCCTTGCAATTCGCGGCGCATTGTTGCTTACAGAAGTTTTTACGTAGCCGTGGCTTGAATTTCCTGCCTTGTCAAATACAACAACGTGGATTTCAATCGGACCGTCCGGAATATTTGTTGAGTCAATGGAAGCATCCCATGTGTAGTTCGAGCCGCTCTTTGCAAACGATTCAACCATTCCGTCGCCGTCGTCATTTTTTATTGAATTGTCATAGTTCAAGCTTTCGCCGGAATTATCAATAACCATTCCGTAAACAAATTCCGCCTCTGTATAAACTTGCGCGCACGCTGAATCAAACGTAACTTTGCCAGAAGCGTAGTCAACCGCGGAGATTTTTCTGTAAAGTCCGCCGATTTTTACAAGTCCGCCCACACGAACATTCTTGTTGTTCGTAACATATCCAGAACTAAGCGTATATTCATTGTCATCTTCGCGCGCAACAGAACTTGCGTGCAGAACCGGAAGCGAATCAGAATTTATATAAACTTTTCCGTTTTCCGCAGTTTTCGTTGTAATATCCGCGCGGTTTTCCTTGTTTGAATCGCCATGGCTTTCCATAGGATTGTAAACTCTGGCCGGATTTTGCGCCGTTGTTTCAGAAGGAACTCGCTTAAAATAGAAGATTACATTCTCATATCCAGAGCCTGCTTCTGTAACCCGACCTGCCAAAGTAAAGAAGCCGTTTGAGTTCTGCACAAAATTCTTGTCGTCAAGAATTACTCCGCTTGAACCGTAGCCGCCTTTGTACAGTTTTATTGTTCCTAAAGCTTCTTCTTCATCTTTGTTGCAGATATCAAAGAACTGAGGAGGCGTGTTGTCTATATTCAAACTGTAATTTAAATAATTTGTCTTTTTGCTTCCTTCCGAAGCATTGTCCGTAACGGTAATTCTTGATTCCCAGCGCGAAGTTCCATCAACTGGAATCTTGTAGGTAAGCTCGTTGATGTTTCCGCCGCTTTCTGTTTTATCCAGAACAATGCCTGTATCACCTGAAACAACAGGAGTTCCGCTTGAAGTGTCTATTTCCACAGTGTAATTTGTCGCACCTTCAACAGCAATTTCTGAAATACCTGCGTTGCTACTGACTTTTCCAACAAGATACCAGTTTGTGCCGGAAATATATTTGTCGTCCTGGTATTCAACAGATTTTACTTCTGTGTCGGAAGAAGAATTTCCTGAATACTGCGCAATTTTTACAGATTCAAAAGCCGGAACATCATTGTTCACCGAAATATGAATCGGCTCAGACCATGCGCCCAGAAGCGGACTGTCGTTAGTTCCTGTATCAAGGGCAACCGCGCGCACGTTCAGAACTTTTTTGTTGTTTTCAGAATACAAAAGATTTTTCAGGCCGGAAACTTTCAATGAATAGCTCCAGCTGTTTGTACCTTTTACAAGAACACCTTGTTCATTTGCAGCAGAAGTTGGAATTTTCTCTGGTTTCACCTCAGGCGGACAGCCCTCAACGTTAACTCCGTTTTCATAAATTCCGTCGCCGTCCATATCAAACTGAAGATAAACAGCCTGAATACCCTCATCGTCCTCGGCAGTTCCTGTAAAGCGGATTGTACCACCTATAATTACATAGCTGAAATTGTTATTTGAAGAATCCGTTACATTGTGAACAGGATACGTTATTGCAACACGAGGCTTGTCCGCATCAGGATTGTAGCGAACTAAATTTCCTTTGTTGTAGCCAACGTTTCCGGCGTTATCTACAATCTTAAACCAGACTGGAAGATTGAAAATTCCAGAAGAACCGTTCTGATAGCCAACATAGCCATTTTTCATAACAATGTTCGAGCCTTCTTTAGTGTAAATATAGTCAGTTTACAGTAAGATTCCATACAACGCTGGTAAGCTCATCAACTTTGAACCACATTGTTCCAAACGACTCGGAATCTTTGTTGTAATCAGCCAGATTCTCTGGATCTGTTATATTTGTATACGGAACAGCATAGTACATTTCCGCAATTCCTGAGTTCGCGCTTGAATCATCAGAAACCTGTCCGCTAAGCACAATATCGCCAGTAAGCTCATCGTTTGAAGAATGATTTAACTTGGAAATCGAAGTCGGCGCAGTGTTGTCAATAATTATTCCCAAAGACATAGTTTTCGGCTTTTCCGCCTTGTCCTTCGCCTCAACTTCGATTGTGTAAGACTTGGTCGGAACTGATTTATCCGTCGGATTCAAGTCAATTGTGTCCGACTCAAAATAATAGTAAGTTTTTCCATCTATGCTTTCAGAAACCGTTGTCAGTCTGATTGCAGAAGAAGAATCGCCTTTTTTGTAAGTATATTTCTTTTTAATTTCAGAAATATTTATAGAAACAGACAAATCCTCCTGCTCAGAAACTGTATCATAAGAAAGAATTCTGAATTTTGCGTAACGGTATTTCACACCGCCAAAAAGCTGGTTGTTGTTCAAATCCTTCCATTCTTCCCAGGTGTTGCCGTCTTTTGAAGTTGCAAATTTAAAGTATTTTATTGCAGGCGGATTAGAGTCAATGCTGAAGCTTATTGCCGCGCAAACTTCATTTTTTCCCTGGTATTGAATTCTAGGGCATGTCCACTCGTCTTTTGCGTTTGCTGGTTTTGATTCAGCAGAAGTGAACACGCCGTCCGCAGAATCCGTAACTCTAAAGTACAATTTATAGTCGCCGTCAATGTCTGTTCCAGAATATTTGAAAGTCCAGTTAGAGCCATTTAAAGTCGCTTCTTCCCAAGCGGACTCGTCAAGGTTTGCGTAAGATATGCCCGATTTTTTCAGCATTTGAATTTCAATTTTTTCAATTCCGTCGTCATCTGAAATTGTTCCAGAGATTTCGCCGCTAGAAAGCGTTGTGTTTCCGTCTGTAGAAATTGTATTCAGTTGAATTACCGGGCGGTCAGAATTCTGGTCAATCTTAAGGGCGAGCGTTTTTCCTGCATTCGCACCAGAATCCTGAATTACATTGCCAGCCCTGTCCGTTGCAATAACAATGAATTCTGCTGTTCCTTCGCCTATTTTCTCCGTATCAATTCCAGAAACCTTGAATTTTCCGGTTTCCAGAGAAGTGTCAAAAGTTGCTCCGGTTACGTTTTCAAAAGATGTTCCGCCCGGCTTTTTAACTTTTAACGCCCAGTTCCAGCCGGCGTTTGTGGCAGGCGGATTAAGGTCGTCTATTAAACCTTCTATTGTTATCAGTTTATTTACATCAGAATTTGCCGCCGGCCTTGAATATGTTACCACCGGAGGATTTTTGTCAAATATAAAGTTCGGCAGATCCGTATAAGAAGAATTTCCGGCTACATCTGTAACCTTGATATATAAATCGTATTCTTTTGAATCAAACCTGGAAATATCTATTTCTATTACACCAGAGGCAACTTCAACAGCAGGTGAAAATTCTTTCAGGCCAATCCGTTCCTTCAAGGCGGCAGTTTTGTATATTTCAACAGACTTTACCTTGCTGACTGAATCAGTCGCCTCAAACTTTACAAAAACACTGTCTTTATTCACATAGCCTTTTTCAGGCAGGGCTTGCGCAGGAGGATTTTCAAGATAAATTTCTTTATTTGTAATTAACGGCGCGACCCTGTCTACATTTACCTGAACAGACAGAGGATTGGATATATTTTTAGCTTCGTCAACTGCAACAAGTATTATGGTTGAAGCATTTTCTCCGCCAACATCAACTGTTCCAGAAAAGTTGTTATTTCCAGAAGGCTGAATCGTTGAAATAAGATTTTCTTCAGAGTAGCTTCCTTTATAAAGTTTTATTTCAAAATTATTTTTTTCAGTAACAGGAATTTTTGAATTCGTTCCGTCTCCGCCTTTTAGCGTGAACGAAGAACCTGTAAACCAGACATTATCCTGATTATAGACATCACCTGTACCGCCAAGAACATAAGTTTTTGAACCGCCTACTGTTTCACCGGTAATAGAAATATAATCGCTCACAAATACAGGCGGCACATTATCAACCTTGTAGTTTATTTCCAAAGTTTTTTCGCGTCCGTAATTATCTTTTGCAACAAACGTCTTTGTAATGTCGCCGGAATTATTTGTAATCTCTTCTGTAACCCAGGTTTTCTTCGCCGAACAGTCTGTAATTTCAGAAACCTTAGTTTCCGTGCCGCCTGCCTTTTCATAGATTTCAACAGTTCCACTGGAATCTTTTATTTCCCCGGATATTTTAAATTTTTCTTTCGCAAAGCAGCCCGAAGTATATGTCACATCACCTAACTTTAATACAGAAATTTCCGGAACATCGCTGTCGTACGCTATTTTGATGGAAGAATTTCCTCCCGAAGGAAAATTAACATTTTTTCCATTTACATCTGTTACCGTAAACACAAGAGAATGAACACCGTTTCCCAAATCTGAAACATTTATCTGAACATCGGCAGTAGTTGATTTTCCGCCAGTAAGAAGATCCGGTTTTGCAGCGCCATCAACGGTATAGGTTACAGAAGCAACTCCATCATCATCCGCAACATTTATAAACAAGATGTCGCTTCCCATTCCAAAAAGATTTTTTCCAACTTTTATCGCATTTTCATCAATGCAAGCGACATCGCCATTGTTGAATTTTAATGTCGGAATATCCGTTTCCTGGCATACAAAAACAGGGTAATCAAAATATCCAATATTACCGCTAGAGTCTTTGGATTCAAGCCGTAAAACAATACCCTTATCATCAAAATTAGTCTCAAGTTTTTCTGTGTTAACAGAGAATTTAAAATTATTTGCTGTGTTTGTTATTCCGGCAGGAATGGAAATTGCTTCACCAGTTTTTTCTGTTGTTCCATCAAAAGAAAGACTTTGAATTAGAGTTTCAGCAGCAGATATATTTTCAGAAGAATCATCTTTAACTTCATAAATCTTTAAAACTGTTGAAACAATTTTATCATTATCTGACGCAGAGCCCTGAACTGCAATTATTCCGTTTACAGCTCCATTTTTATAATTTTTATTAACCTTTTTTAGCTCAGAATCTATAACAAGCGGTGAAACCTGAGAAATCTCCGTTTTTGGAGCTTCTTCGTCAATCTTAAATGTCACACTATCAACTGTTTCTCGACCAAACCTGTCTTTTACAGAATAAGTTATTGTATACACACCTGTAGACTCATCTTTTTTAATCCCATCAGAATAATTTCCCTCTGAATCTTTTGAAATGGTATCCAACCAAGTTCCGTCGTTAGAAATAGAAATTTCAGTGTTTCCTCGATGAATAGGCTTATCATCCCCAAATTCGCCTGTAACTTTTCCAGTAACTGAAAAACTCTTTGCAGACTGATATGCGTCTGAATATTTTATCGGATTTATAAAAGTAATTGTTGGCGCGCCATTATTTATACAGACAACAAATGGCTGTGTTTCTGTTTTTTTAACATTTGTGTTCTCAGAATCAGTTTTTTTATCTGTTGCAATAATTTTTATATTATAAAAGCCTTCCGCCAGTGGTTTGCCATCAGAACTTTTTAATTCCTGATTAATTGAATATGATGTTTTTCCTTTGGCATCCGATTTTCCATTATAAAGAAGTTTAAAATCGTCTTTTCCAATTTCTGAATAATAAATTTCAACCGTATCAATTCCGTCATCGTCTATAATTGAACCTGAAATTCTATTATTTCCCGTCTGATCAAAAAGGTTTTTTCCTACTGCAATGCCATCTTCTGTTGTTACAGTCAGCTCCGCATTGGAAAGATTTACCCGCGGATAATCCGTAAGCTGACTTATTACAAGAGGATTTCCGTTTTCGTCGGGGTACTTGTATTCGTAGTCGGTCTTGTTTCCGGCGCGGTCAAAAACGGTAAATTTAAGCTCAAGGTTCTTGCCTTCAAAATCAACCGCATTTCCGTTTTTATCTGTTTTTGTATCAATCGTTATTTTTATCTGAGAAGAAGATAAAACTCCGCCGGCAATTTCTGTTTCGCCGCACATAGCCTTCCACGAACCTTTGTCAAACGCATCGTTGTCAGAAACATTGCCAGAAACAGTTATAACATCATTTACGTAACCAACATTTGGTTCCGCCTTTAGAGTTCCCCCACCCCCCCCCCCGGCAATTGTTGTCTCGGAGTCAAAAACAACAACGTTGTCCACGGAATTTATCTGAACCTTAGGATTTTCCTTGTCAAAAATAACTGTAATTTCTTTATAGGTTTCATTTGAAATTTCATCGCTCGCATAGAGCGCAACAGTGTATGTATCGCTTTCTTTATTGTTAAAATACGCTCCCGGAACAGTAATAGACCAGTCTTTTTCTGAATTGCTTTTTGTAGTAAATTTGTTATCGCGGTTTGCATACTGAGTCTTATCTCCGTTTACAACCGGCCAAAGCGTAACGTGTCCTTTTTTAGAGCCGGAACGGCTTTCCGCAGTTCCATAAATAACCAAATCAACGGCAGTTCCAGAATTATTCTTTTTAATGTAAACAGTCGAGCCGGAATTTGTCGAACTATATTTTGTTATCTTTACATCCGGCGGTGTAGAACCTGTCTGAACAGAAAAGCGATACGCCTTTGAACCATTGTAAAATTCAAGTCCGGCCTTATCGTGACCTTTCAGTTCTATTCCGTAGCACTGCGCGACTTCTACATATTTTGAGCTTAACGTTACGCGCCCGGTATAGTTTGAACCGTTTTTTGTCCATTCACACGGAATTTCTTTATCTTCATTTTTTTCGGCTTCCGTATCCTGAATACGGATTCCATTTTCGTCCGTTTTAAACAAAACTACTTTAAATGAATCTGCTTCCAGCGGCGCTTCGCTCAGACCGCTCTTTGCAAGCAGGGTTATGTTTCCCGATGTAGAAATTTTTCTTTCTTCCCACTTTTTTTCAGAGGTAAAATCAAATGCGTCAAAACTTGTAATTTCATAACTTGGATTGTTCTTTGGATTCAGGAAAAATGTTCCTACAGGCTTTATTTTTAACGCTTTTGTTCCTGATGCTTCCGCCGCTCTGGAAGAATCATCCGCTTCTGTACCTTCATACTCATCGTCAGAATCGTGCTTAAATTTTTCAAGAGATGACAAAATCGTTTTTTCATGGTCGGTAAGCTCTCCGGTTTTTCCGGCCTGTTTTTTTATAATTTCATAAAGGTCTGAATTTCCAATTGAAAATTTATTGTTTACATCCGTATAAATTTCATCTTTTAAATAGTAACATTCGCTTATATTTCCACGTTCATTATTTACAGCAGAACCTTTGTATGTTCTTGCAGAATCTGAAACAGTGATTTTAAATTTTCTGTATTTTGTGTCTACTACGCTGCCTGCCGCGCCATAAATCTTTTTGTAAAATTGATTTGAATCAGTAAGATTTTCCGTTCCATCAGTGTATTCACCGATTATAATTCCAAGCGAAGGCGGAATATTTGAAAGTTCCCTGTATGCAAGGAACTTGTCGTTCTCATCAAAAACCGTAAAAACCAGCTTTGAACCGCTGTCGTTGTCCGTAACCGAAAAATCGCTTACAGAACCTTGAATTTTTATTGTCGCGCCAAAGCCGCCGGCTTTTTCAAGAGGATTTTCTTCGTTTTCAACTGTGCCGGGATTCGTCAGGACAATCATCGGGGGAGTATTGTCTATACGCAGCGTCATTTTGTCTTCCTGCTGCCTTCCGGAAGAATCAGTCGCAACAGCCGTAACAAAGTATGTGCCGTCCGTCAACGGATATTTTCCTTTTTCAGAGTCGTATCCATTTATTCTTGCAGACCAGGAGTTCTTGTCCTGCGCCAGCGTAGCCGTAAATTTTTCAACATGCTCCGACTCGCTGTTCTGAAAAGCAAGGGTTACGGATTTCATCGAGGTTTCATCGTGGCATTTTCCGCTTATAACAAAATCTTCTTTTATTACAACATTTTTTGGCGGATATTCAATAGAAATTGTCGGCTTTTCTGTATCAACAGCCTCGCCCAAACCAACATCACAGGCTGAAAAAACAACAGCAAAAAAAGCCAGAAAAGACACAAACGCGATTCTAAGTAAATTGAACTTCATACACATGTTCCCCACAAAATAAAGAAAACCTAATTCTCTCACTCATCGGCAGAATGATGTATAAACTTTAATTCGCTACAATACCAGCGTAAATATACAAATAATCTAAAGCAAAGTCAAATTCGGTGGAATTCAGGGTAAACGCATTATAAATGTATTCAGCAAAAAACTTGCTCCCAGTCACGGTTTCGTGGTTCAAAATCGAAGATGTCCAATAAGTTCTGAATGTCATTGTTGAACAAATTCTAAATGATTGTAATATATGCATTTAGAATTTCGGGTCAAGCCTATAAATGACAAAAAAGATACTTATTGGACATCCCCTACACGCTGATTGTTGCAAAGTAACTATAGAATTGACCGCTCTCGCGGTCTCAACAATCAGAGTGTTTTTGACCTCGAAACCGTTCCTTCGCGCAAAGTTTACTTAAATTATTTATAATGCGTTTGCCCTGCGGCGGAAATTCCGGCCATGGCAATAATTTTTTTTTAGAAAGAAAGCGGCAAGCGGATTTACAACTGGAATCTACCAGCCGATTCTGAGCCCTGTATACACGCCAAGGCCTGAGCCAAGGCAGCTTTTCTTAAAGTTCGCGCCCTGCGCAGAAACTCCAAAATCAAATTCCAATACCCTGCAGTTCAGCATAAATCCTGCCTGATGAATAAAAACTTCATTAAGATATGCGGAAGAAAAATTCACGCCGATAACATTAAATATTGAAGTTTCAACAGAAGCTTTGTATTCAACATACGCCTTTGCGTCTTCAGTCCACGGATATTTTACGCCAAAACCAAGAAGCGCGTTGAACCTCATCCAGTTTCCAAACGGCCGCCACGCAATTTCCGCGCCAGTCCTGAATGGTCTGGAAATCCAGTAGCGTTCCTTGCCGTAAACATTTTCGCCGGAATCAAAGGTCAGATTTTCGCCCTCGTTTTTCATCATGTCAAAAATGTCATCCGCGCCATAGCGCATTTCCACAGATGAATACACGATGTTTTCCATGCTTCCCGGCACAATCGGCAGACGCATATACGCCCTTCCAAGCAAAGTGTTAAATCTGATGTTCAATAGAAGTTGAAAGGTCAAATCCGACTGTATAATCCATGTTGTTAAAGCGCATCAAATCGCTAAAATCGCCGTCAAAGACAGGTTCAAGCGGCATGCAGGAATTTATTTTATACCCAATGGAAACCGCCGCTTCAAGCGCTCCGTCACTTTTATTCAAAAAATGCGAGTCAAATTTTGTGGTTTCCATGTGGAACACCGGAAAAAACACAGCCGGTCCTACGCTAACCCTGAATCCCTTGATGTCAAAAGCGACATCAGTCTTTGCATAGGCAAAAAGGTTTGAGTCAAGGTTTCCGGAAACCGAGATTTTTTCGTTCAGCTCATTGCCGTAACCCAGAAATTCAAACAAGTCCTTAGAAATAGTTCCGTTCCCGGAAGTTTCTATTCCCGAGGACAATCCCACAGAAACGCCGTTCTTTAAGTTAAGATTCATAAAAAAATCAGAAAGGAAGATAATGTCAAAGCTTAAGCCTTTTTTATCAATTTCATCGGCAATTTTCCTAAGGTCAATCTCCAGCTCCTTTTTCATAAGCTCGGAAACGGCAAAATAATTGTTGGAAAATCCAATATCAGTGTCAAAACCGATTTCAAAAATGCGGCGTGGAATATCAATCCGTTTTTTTTCTTTTGGCTTTACGTCTTTAAGCTCCGCCTCCGCATCCATGTCAGAATCTTCCGCAAGCGGGTCAGAAATATCAGCAGCGGCAGAAAGCTCCGCGTCTTCCTGGCCTTCCAGCGAACCGGCCGCAAAAGCAGAGCCATCCGTTTCCGCGGAAAAAACAAAGGCCGGCAATAAAAAAGCAAACAGAATTAAAACAATCTTTTTCATATCAGTCTCCGAAAATAGTAACTTTTCCGTGCGTATGGATTTTTACCGCAAGGTTTACCTTGAATTCCGCATTTCTTGAGATTTGCAAAGTTCCATCCGGAAAACTTGCAACTATGCCCGGCTTGAACGGATATGTCCTAAGCATAGCCTTTACGTCTTCCGTATAGATTTTTTCATTGCCGCTTCCCATAGAAAGTTCATAATAAGGTGTTTTTACTCCAGCCAGATTTGTGTCAAACAGAATAACGCCGTTTTTATTGCTTTGAGCATAACTAAAAAGTCCGTTGTCAATGTTGTAAATCAGCGAGGCAGATTCTATCAAATCAATATATTTTTCAATATCCTCAAGAGAAGTCGCTTCTCCTCTTTCGAACAAATCTTCACCGGAATCTTTTTTAGCAAGCTTCAGGATATTCACTTTTGTTACATTCCTAGCTGATTCAGGCGCCTTCAGCTCCAGCGCAAGAGGAATAACAAGCCGGGCAGAAATCTTTATGGAAACCGGAGCGTCTTTATTTTCAGATTTCAGTTTTTCGTAGTCAGCCTTTGTAATTTCAACAGTGCGATCCAGACCGCCCAAACGGACATCGTAGTCAAGCTTAAGGTTTTCAGACTTGCTTTTGTTAAAAAGGGACGCAATATCTGCATAGCCCGAAGAATCTTTCTTAGAAAGTTCGCTTATAACAACACCGTCCTTGTCAGTCTTTATAATTTCAATATCTTTTGGCTCTATTTTTTCACCGGATTCATCAAGTAAATCCTTTTTTGTTTCATCAGAAGTTTTAAGAACAATATTGCCAGTAAAGCCCATTCCAGAAAGAGAAGCAAGATTCGGTTTCTGAAAGTACAAATAAAGCGGAAGCTCCACTAACTTTATGTTGTCAATAAATTCAGACTCGTCGCCAAGCTCGTCTTTCATAGTTGAAAAAAGCTTGTCAAAACTAAGCTCTGTGTCTTCCTCGCCTTTTATTTCAGAGCCTTCCGGCGTTTTTATCTTTACGCTTAGCCAGTCAAAAACAGGTTTTGCAGAAACAGAAATTTCATATTCGCCGTCCAAGTCCACATTTTTTAAAACCGCCCAGTTTTTCGGCATTCCTTCATCGCGCGGAAGAATAAGTTTTACGTCAAATCAAGCGAATCAGTCTTCGGCAAAACAGTAATACCTTCGTCTTCTGGGGAATAACTGGTGAATGTCTCGGATTTTTGCGGTAGCATGATTTTCCTTGAATCGCCGGTGTCATGTATTTTTAGCAGACCGGAAACTATTTCCATAGAAATCGTGTTGTCTCCGTCGTTCCCTTTCGGCAATGTGTTTTTGTAGGAAATTTCAAGGCCGCTGTTCACAAGCGTCATTTCTTCAACGTAATCTTCCATGCCGCCGGAAAACGGAATTTTCTTTGAAAAGCTCAGCATATCCGCCTTTGAACTTAAATCCAGAACCACATAGCTTGCCTTTTGAATCCTGCAGGCGGTTTCAAGCGTAACCTGCGGCTGCTCGCCGTTCGGGAACACAAGGGTCGCGTTGCTGCAGGAAAAACTTATTCTGTCCTTAAAAATAATTTTTCCGGAAGGATCGTTTTCCTTTGTAAATACGCTTTTCGCCAAGTCCATTTTTTTCCGGATAAAAGCAGTGCTGTCTTCAACTGAATTAAATTTTGTGGTCGCAGGCAATTCCAAAGCCCCGGAAATGCTTGCGGAATCAGAAAGTTTTGCCGTAACTCCAGTCCAGCCGTCCGGCTTTTTTGAGACAATTTCCAGCGAACCAGAGGCAATCTCGCACTTTACAAATGTCTCATCAGTAGAAATTGTCACATACTGTTCCACATCGCCCGAATCACCGATTTCGTCCGTAAAACCTGTGATTTTTGAAAATTTCGTTCCGGGTGAAAATTTTGCGTTCAATGTATATTTATTTACTGTTGACGGAGTTCCGCCTGAAACAGTTCCGTAGATTTTCAGCTTAAGCTCTTTGGTAATTGTCTTTGTTCCCAAATCAAAAAAAATGTCTTTTCCGCCGGACGCAATATCAGAGCCTGAAGCAATATCCACATTGTACGCCTTGGAAAGCAATTTTCCATCCTCTGACAAAAGCTCAAAAGTAAAGTCTGTTGAAAAACCAAGTGTCGGAGTTCCATCTGTCCTGATGACATTTAAAACAATTCCGCCAGAATAAAGCGTAGCCGTCTTAAAGTCCGGCTTATTGATAGTTGTTTTAATCTCATGGGCCGAGCCTGGAGCAACATCAACCTCCGCAATCGGCAGGTCATCGTAAATCTTTATAGTTTCATTTTCAAATTTTTTAGAAATGTCAGGAAATTTTATGGTTGTAGTCTCAATTTTTTCAGAAAGGTTCGGAATCACGATTTTCTGCCCAAGGGAAATGCCTTCGCCTTTAGAATTTAAATCAGAAAAATCCATTTTTTCAAGATATGCGCCCACATCAACAGGAATTTCCGCAAGCGTCATATCAACAAGATATTTCTGCATCGGCCTTTTGTTCGGCATATTGTTAGAAGGCGGATTGTAGTCATAGACAGCATACTTAACACCGCCGGAGTCAGACTTGCTGACATACTCCTGAATTTTTTCAACCGACATATATTCAGAAAGTGATTTTTTAAATTCACCGACAGTAAAAGAATAAGTGGCATCCGTTACGACAGAAACTTTTTCCGGCGCTTCGAAATTGCAAGAAAAAATAAAAGATAAGAAAACAGCAGTTGCTGGCAATAAAAATTTCTTCATAAATCTCCCTGAACCAACAGCGGCACAAAGCCAGAATGTTGCCTGAAACTTTATGCCGCAAATCAGATAATTATTTTTTTAACAGCGCCGCAAACGGATTGTAACTCATTCCGTCGTCGCTTCCATAGCTGCGGCCGCCGCCGCGCTGACCAAATTTTTCGTTTCGATGAACAGTTTTTCCAGAATCAGGCTTCGAACCTTTTTTTACAACAACGACCTTTCGCCTTTCGCCTGTTTTTTCAGAAGAAGACTTTGCAGAGCCAGACGAGGCGCCGCCAATACGGTTTGCCGCATCGCTTTTCAAAGAAAGACTAATACGTTTTCTGTCTTTGTCAAGTCCAATAATTGTAAATTCGAAAATATCTCCGACTTTTACAACTTCCATTGGGTCAGAAACAAAATTATCGCTCAGCTCAGAAACGTGAATCAACGCTGTCTCGTGCAAACCGATGTCTACGAACGCGCCAAAATCAACAACGTTCTTGATTTTTCCGGTAACTTTCATTCCTTCCTTAAGGTCCTCGAACTGGACAACGCCTTTCTGCATAATCGGCGCTGGATAACCGTCGCGCGGGTCGCGGTTCGGCTTCTGAAGCTCATCAATGATGTCATTCAGAGTTGTCTCGCCAATATTGTATTTTTCGCAAAGCGTTTTTCTTGTTTCATTGTCGATTTTTCCGCCCGCCTTTACAACCGGCAGAACTTCGCGTGCAACATCGTAATTTTCAGGATGAACCCAGGTGTTATCAAGAGGGTCTGCGCTTTCCGCAATCTTCAAAAATCCCGCGCACTGCTCAAAGGCCTTGGGACCTACGCCAGGAACTTTCTTCAATTCCTCGCGGCTCATGATTTTACCGTTTGCATCGCGGTAAGCCACAATTTTTTTAGCCGTGGAAGTATTGATTCCTGAAACATACTTTAAGAGCATATAAGACGCTGTGTTCAGGTTTACGCCGACATTGTTCACAACAGAACCTACAACTTCATCAAGCTGCTCCGCGAGCTTTTTCTGGTTTACATCGTGCTGATAAAGTCCGACTCCAATCGCCTTAGGGTCAATCTTTACAAGCTCCGCAAGAGGGTCCTGAAGGCGGCGACCCATTGAAATCGCACCGCGAACCATTACGTCCAGATCCGGGAATTCTTCCGTGGCAACCGGACTTGCAGAATAGACAGACGCGCCAGACTCATCAACAACCGTATATTTCACATCAGAATCAGCATAGTTTTCGCTTATAACCTTTGAAACAATCGCCTGGACTTCCTGCGAGCCGGTTCCGTTTCCAACAGCTATAACCTGAATATCATACTTGTCAACAGCGTCGTTGATTGCCTTGTACGCTCCCTCCGGATCCTGTTCCTGAAAAATCTTGAAGAATCCAAGGTATTTTCCGGTTTCATCAAGGGCGGCGCACTTAGTTCCGTTTCTGTAGCCAGGGTCAACGCCCAGAACGCGGCTTCCCTTGATTGGCTGTGTCATCAGAAGATTTTTTAAATTTTCGCTGAAAATTCCGATTCCATGCGCGTCCGCCTCGTCGGATTCATTCGAGCGTATTTCGCGCACAACCGCCGGAGAAAGAAGACGTACAATTCCGTCCTCAATCGCTTCCTTATGATATTTGTTGTGTGTATCAGTCTTTAGTTATCAGGTCAATCGCCGCGTCAACATCAATATCGATTGTAACTTCCAGAGCGCCTTCGCGTTCAGCGCGGTTCATCGCAAGAATTCTATGCGGCTTCACCTGATTAAGCGGCTCTGCATAATCCCAGTACATCTGGTAAGTGCTGGTTTTCATCGCCTGCTCTTCCGTCTGGCCTTCTGGAACAATTCCTTTTGACTTTATGCTGCCAGTCGCCATGTACAAATCGTGAATGGCAGTCCTGTTTTCTGAATCCTGGCTTACGCGCTCCGCGATAATGTCCTTTGCGCCTGCCAACGCGTCTTTTGCAGTCTCAACATTAAGCGCAAAATCCTCCGCATCTGTCTTTACATATTTTTCCGCTTCTTTTTCTATAGAAGAATCATCCATCACAAGCATTGCATCGGCCAAAGGTTCAAGACCTTTTTCCTGAGCGACCATTCCGCGGGTCTTCTTTTTCTTTTTAAACGGAGCCCACAAATCCTCCAGCGCAGCAAGCGTTGTCGCCGACATAATCGCCTCGTACAACGAATCCGTAAGTTTTCCCTGCGCAAAAACGCCTTTCACAATCTCAAGGCGGCGTTCTTCAAGATTTTTATATGACTTGAACAAATGATCACAATCACGAACCTGAACCTCATCAAGGTTTCCCGTCTTTTCTTTTCGGTAACGGCTGATAAAGGCAATCGTACAATCTTCCTGAATCAAACTGATAACCGCGCTAACTTGCTGAATGCGAATATCAAGCTCTTCAGCAATCTTTTTCATAATCTCAACTTCATTGACGTTCAATGCGTCAATTGCTTCTTGTGTAAATTCCATATTAATACGATTTTAACGTAATTTTTTCACCTAAGTAAAGATTTTGTGTTATAATATTTTAAGTTTCGGGAAAATAAATGGGTAACCTAGTTGATGAAATCTTAAAAGGCCGAAAAACATTTTTTATTGCTCCAGACAGATCGTTGTTTCCACAGGCATATCTTGAAGAATACATTACGCTCGGATTCGAGTGCTATTTTATAGACACAGATATTTTTCTTCCTATAGAAATAAAAATCGAAATAATACTTTCTGTATTCAAAGATTCAATTCTTTTTTTTAACATCGACGCTCCACTTCAGGACAACTCATGGCCGCGGCTCATAAGCCATCTGAAGGAAAAATTTCCAGAAGCCAAGTTCGGCGTAACTTATTCAAAACGCCAGAGCCTGGCAGAAAAAGCGGCAATTGAAAAACTGTACCTTTACACGATTGGAATCAACTGTGGCTGCATACAGTTTGAATACCAGAAAAAAAATAATTTTAAGCTGATTGAAAAAGTTCTCTACGCAAACCAGGCGGCAGGACGAAGAAAAAATGTACGCGCCGTCTGCTCAAACAACTGCAAGGTTCAGTTTGACTCAAAAGAAAACAGTTCGATTCATGCAAATCTGAACGACATAAGCATTTCGCATTTTTCGCTTACACTTCCAGAAGGAACGGTGGAAATTGCGCAGTACGAAAAAATCAAGGACATAACATTTACAATAAAAGGACTCCGGTTTCATTCAGACGCAATTCTTTTTATGAAGCGAACCAAAGAAGACGAGACACTTTACGTATTCGCATTTTTAACAAAATCAGGCCAAAGAGGGCTGGATATCACAGAGAAAAACCTGCTTGTTCCAAAAATCTACGAAATAATGGTCGACAACTGCACTGAGCTTTAGACAAACTTTTTAACGCGGCAACGCAGCAAAGAAAAAATTTCCAGAAACCAAACCTTGAAGCCCTTTCAGACCTTAGCGCCCTTATGGAAGAAAGCGAAAACAAACACTAGTTGATTTTCCACCTGTTGTTATCACGGAAAAAACGCTTCGCATTGACTTCAAGCAGACGTCCGTCATCGCCAAGCATCTTTATCATATTTGTAATCAAATTGACTTCTGAAATTTTAAAATTCGTTCCGTCGTAGTAAACATGAACGCCTTCCGCCGGAAGTTTCTTGCGCGCCTCGCTATACCAGTCAAACTCATAGGAAAGACAGCAAAGCAGACGTCCGCACTGACCGCTGATTTTCATTGAATTCAAAGAAAGATTCTGGTCTTTTGCCATACGTATAGAAACCGGACGCAGCCTGTCGCTTATTCCGTGGCAGCAAAAAGGCCGGCCGCACGCGCCAAGACCGCCGATAATCCTTGATTCATCACGAACGCCAATCTGACGCAATTCAATCCGCATTTTAAATACGCTGACCAAATCCTTTACAAGTTCCCTGAAGTCCACGCGGTTTTCCGAGCTGAAAAAAAACAGCGCCTTCGGCTCGTCAACAAGAAAATGCACGGAAATCAGCTTCATATCCAATTTATGAAGCGCGACTTTTTCCTTGAACACAGAAAACGCCTCTTTTTCCTTACCGTTGTTTTCCGCCTCTTTCGCCAAATCTTCCGAAGTCGCCTTGCGTTCAATGACAACAACATCCGAAGGCTTTATTCCCATCGGCTTTTTTGAAATTCCTATGAATTTCGCCATATCCTTGCCATATCTGGTAGGAATAATAACCTTTTCTCCAACACGAACGTCTATTTTCTTTTCGTTTCTTGCATAAACTGATTCGCAGGAATAATCAAGCTTCAGCACATAAAGCGGTGTGTCAAAAACATATTCTTCGCGGCTTCCATCACCGTCATCTTCCAGAGAGGAAAGATTTTCGTTTTCATCTATATCTTCTTCAAAAATATCACTCATATTTATTTAAATTAATTATACCTTATTCCGCCAAAAAATCCACAAGCAAACCTTTAATCTCTTCAATTTTTGACAGCAATTTTAATTTATCAGCATGCTTTTGAAGAACCATCAACGCAAGCTCATCAAGTTTTTTGTCTATAACCCGGATTCTGAACAGCGGATCAACAGGTCTTTTTTCCTCAAAATAAACTGATTTTCTATGGGAAACTCCCAGCCTTTTTCTTGTTTCAATCTCGTAATTATTTTTTTCTATATACTTTATAAACTGACCCACAGATTTTCTGAATGCGGCGACATTGTTTTCATTGGCCGAATTAGCCAGCGCATCCGCCGCCAAATCAACGGCATCTTTCAAATAGTTTACAGCCTCTTCAACAGAAAAGCCGGCAATTTCAACCGGAAGCCCGGAGTTTGCCAAATCAAAAATCTCCTCCTCTTTTTTCATAATATTTGAAAAAGAAGATTTTTTTGTCTTTTCGGATTTTAATTTATTCTGCTCTTTCTGCGCTTTTTGGGAAGCGGCCGAGGCGGCGGAAAAATAAAGCGATGAATTCAATACATCAAATTCGCCCATTAAAAAACTGCCTTGTCACGAATCGCCTTTTGCTGAAGGAAATATTTTTTAGATTCCTCAAACCGCTCTTCATCTGCAATGGAAATACAATGCCCCTGGAAAATAACATCTTCTTCCATCTGGACTTTTTTTGCGATTATATTCCCGATAACCGCAGAAGAAGAAAGGAGTTTTACGCCTTCCGCAACAGAAATATCGCCCAGGATGATTCCACCGACAATCGCAGACTTCGCCGTAAGATTTCCGCGGATTTTTGCCCTTTCGCTTATAATAACAGCGCCATCCGTATCAATATCACCGTCAATGTCGCCGTCTATGCGGATAAAACCGTTGATTCGCAAATTTCCCTTTATAAAAGATCCGTTTCCGATTAACGTATTTATTGAAATATCATCTGAACGAAATGCCATATATTCCTATTTAGAAAACTTAATGTTAATGTATTTTACAGGATCTACTACATCCGAACCGATATGAACCTCGTAATGAAGATGAGGTCCTGTTGTTACACCGGTATTGCCGATATAGCCGATAACCTGACCCTGATTTACAAATTCACCCTTTTTCACGCGGGTCGCGCTCATGTGGGCATAGCGGGTATACATACCGTGCTTATGACGGATAATAATATTTATACCAAAACTTGCATCGTAGCCGACTGTTACAACCTGGCCGTTTGCCGTAGCCATAATAGGGTCGCCGGAACGCCACGTTGAAAAGTCAATTCCCTTATGAATGTACCACTGCCCCGAAATAGCATGAATATTCGGACCGAACTGCTGCGAAATATGAACATTCGGATTGTTTACCGGCCAGATGTTAGGAATTTCGCGGAACAGGGAACTCTGGTTGTCGAGCATTTTTCCAATCTGCTCAATCGGCTGAACCGCTTCCTCCAGATAAGCCGTAAGGGAACGGACATCGGCTGTTTCATTAACCGAGCCGCCGGAAGAATCATTTGAGCCAAGCAAAGACATCAAATCTCCGCCCTGAATGGAAGCCTGCGAAACATTATTGTTTCTGTTAAGTCCTAAAAGCGAAAGCGACTGGGAAAGAGAAGACTGAAAGCGTTTTGCCGCCTGCAGAAGGTTCGTGTTTTCATCGCGAAGCTCGTCCAGGCTCGCAAGGGTCTCGCGGTTTTTGTTCACCAGACGGGAAATCTCCGTGTTTGAAAGAACAGCGCGTCGGTTAAAATAGAAGAATGATGTTACAATTCCAACAATCAGCACAAGACCGAACGAAAGCGCAAAGACATTCGTCTGAATATTTATAACCTTGCTCCGAGAATGCGGAACAATCATGATTGTAAGCTTACTGTCGAAAACCTTAAAAAGCCTTGCAAAAAAAATTCCAATCGCCTTAAAAAAAGAAACAAATCCATTATGAACGTTCGAGGCAATCTTTTTTTCAATGTTTTTATATCTTTGTGTTCTTGCCAAATTATTCTCCGTCAATATTTACAAAAAAAATACTACGCGATTTTTTAGTATAACAACAGAGTTTGCCGCTGTCAAATTTTATCATATTTAACCCTAACTTCAAATTGATTCTAACGTAAAAAATAGCTACCAGTCGAGCCACACCTGACAAAACCGCCCGATATCGGGCTACGCGCTGCTTTGCCTTGGAACTATCAACTTTGCCGCTACCGCGGCAGCAAAGCAGAGTGTTTTTGCCAGCCGTTTCTCTCCCTCCCCGCTATTTTTTAATATATTATCAAATTCAAAATTAAAGCTATTTTACTTTAAAAGTTTGACAACTAAAAAAATCTATATTATCTTTATCGGTATAAACGAACAAAAAATGTATCGTTTTATTTAGACATTCCTGTCTACAAAAATAATCTTTTGGAAGAAAGCCATGCAATTTTTTGATACTCACGCTCACATCGGGCTTATATACGATGACCCTATCGAACAATTACGCGTTATTCAGCAAGCCAAGATTGCCGGAGTAAGCCGTATTGTCAGCATTAATAATTCCCTGCACGATTTTGCCAAAGTTTATCCTCAAATAAAGGCTATTCCCGGCGTTTACCATGCGGCAGGAGTCGCTCCGTCCGAAGTGGCAAATCCGGGCAAAGATTACGTCAGTAAAATAGAAGAATATCTTAAGCTTCCCAACGTAATCGCTGTAGGAGAAACCGGGCTTGACTACTACAAGCAGTTCGGCGACAAGCGTTCTCAGATTGAGCTTTTTATCACGCAGCTTGAGCTTGCGCAGAAATACAACCTTCCGGTAATAATCCACAACAGAAACGCCGGAAAAGACCTTCTGGACATTTAAAGGAAAGGATTCCTGAAGCGGGCGCTATCCTTCACTGCTATTCAGAAGATGCAGAATACGCAAAAAAATGCCTGGACATGAATATATGGTTTTCTTTCGCAGGAAACTTAACCTACAGGAACGCAAGAAACCTTCATGAAACCGTGCTGAACATTCCGCACGAAAGAATTCTTATTGAAACAGAATCGCCGTTCATGATTCCTGCCGAATACCGCGAAAGAAAGCGCACAATGCCGGCATACCTTCCGTCTACGGCAAAATTCCTTGCAGAAATGCTGGAAACCGACCTTGAAGAACTGAGCGTCCAGCTCTGGAAGAACAGTTGCAAGGCATTCAACCTGCCGGAAGAATAAAATGCTATATCACCCGGTAAAAATTGGTCCGATAGAACTTAATGGAAATCTTTTTCTTGCGCCGGTCGCAGGTTACAGCGACCGGTCGTTCCGCTCAATATGCATTGAAAACGGAGCGTCGTTCACTTATACGGAAATGGTTTCCGCGGAAGCGCTTACGCGCAATAATTTAAAAACAGAAATCCTTATGCGCCGCGCAGAAAACGAAAAAGTCTATTCCGTACAGATTTTCGGCGGAGAGCCGGAACGCATGGCGGACGCCGCCCAGATTGTGCTTGAAAAAACGCACTGCGAATGTATAGACATAAACTGCGGCTGCCCGGTTCCTAAAATCGTAAAAACAGGAGCAGGCTCGGCCCTTACACAGAATCCGCAGATGCTAAAAAAAGTCGCGGAAGCCGTAATAAACGCAGTAAAAGGAAGAGCCGCCGTAACCGTAAATCCGCTCCGGATGGGACCAGAAATCCATAACGTTCAAGGAAGCCGCAAACGCCGCTCTGGAAGCCGGAGCAGACGCAATAACAATGCATCCGAGGACAAGGGCGCAGGGCTACGAAGGTAAATCCGACTGGAACAAACTTTCCGAGCTTGTAAAACTTGCAGAGGGCAAAGTTCCTGTATTCGGCTCAGGTGACCTTTTTACCCCGGAAGACGCAAAAAGAATGATTGAAGAAACCGGAGTCGACGGAGCGATGTTCGCCCGTGGAGCAATGGGAAACCCGTTTATTTTTACAAAAACAATCCGCCTGCTTACCACAGGTTCGTACGAAGAAATTCCGGTTTCTGAACGGCTGAAGACAGGCTTCAAGGAACTTTCACTCCTTGCCGCGGACACGAACGAAAAAAGCGCCTGCATGGAAATGAGAAAAAGATTCTGCGCCTATTCAAAGGGAATTCCCGGCGGCGCGGAGCTAAGGCAGAAGACAGTTCACGCATCCACAGCAGATGAATATCACGAGATATTTGACCCTTACATAATTTCGGGATAAAATCAAAGAATGAGTTTTCTACAAGCAATTTCTGAATTTTTTGAATCGATTTTTAATAAAAATTCTCCGGAAGTTCAAAAAAGGATTCAAATGCGCAAGCTTGAAAGCGAGCTTCGCGCGCAGGAACCAGCTATTTTTAAGAACGGAAAAGTTCTTCCCAATTTCGCGGAAGCCATAAGAATTCTATATATAAACACAAAGCCGCTGGACAACCTGTTTTCTTCCACAATATACAGCACAGATGTTCAAAGAAACCTGCGTTTTGAAAACCAGCTTGTTCTCACCGGATTTTCAAGGCAAAACCAGCAGCTGGTGGAATCCCTGGAATACGAAAACAGAAAAAATGAGCTGGAAAGCAAATCCGCAATGACCACATCGCAAATTTTTGACCGGCAGCATAAAAACCTTGAAAAAATTCTGCACGAACTGAATTCAGAACCGTTTAAAAAAATAGACATCGACCTAAACGCGCTGCACCAGCTAGGCGACTTCTGCCGGTTCAACTTTGTAACAATCCTACAGATTTTCGACCCGAATTTTATTTCCGCAGACCTAAGGTATCATCCTACATACCTTGAAATTTCCATTGAAAAAATACAGAACATTCTGGAAGACCTTTATTTTATTATAAAAGGACTGAACATAACCACAAGCACGCTGAACGCGATCTCCGCCCTTGCGACGCTAAGATCCGGGGACTCCGGAAATTCCAGGGAAGAAGAGCTGGAAGACAACCTGAAAAAAATCGCATTTGTAATCAGACACATAATTTCCCCGGAACGCATACGCCTTCTTATATGCTACGCAAAGGGCGACCTGAACTACGAGCCAAAATCCGCAGCATACAGCGGCTCCGCGCGGAAGCACTTCGGAGAAATGATTCAGTCAAAATTTAAATCCGACGAGCAGCGCATAAAAACCGAGATGAAGGATGAAAAAATCAACAACGAGCTTCAAAATCTTTTTGGAACAACAGAACTTTTAGAGCTGGCCGGATACAACAACGAAACAAACGCCAAGCTTCTTGCGAATTCCTCGGTTTCCTTCGCATGGATTATGCCTATGAGGATTCTGAAAACATTCGTATCGATTTATATCTCAGACTCAATACGCTCGCTTTTAAACGACCTTATCGTAGAAGGATTCTTTAACAATCCTCAATACAAATCAGACTTTGCCTCCGATGTTTTCGCCGCGCTGGAAAGCTCAAAAAACATACAGGATTTTGAAAATTCCTTTTCAAACGGAGAAGCAAATTCAACCGCGCTGCTGGAAGGATTCATACACGATTCGCATAATGATCCAGAATTCTTCAGAAAACTGGAAAACATGGTTTTATCAATCAACGAACAGGCAAGCGAAATCATCTCGCGAGAGATAAACAATATACACAGGCTTTCAAACCACATCTCAGGTCTGCTTCAGGATTCAAAAAAACCGACCAGCGAAATCATCTCAAACCTAAAAGTCCTGATGATGTCGTCAAGAAACCGCGACAACACTGATACTATGGAAGAACAATTTCCAAAATGGCAAATATTCTTTGATATAATGAAAAATTATGCTATAATTTCTAATTAGACCCACATTTCGGGGGGGGGGGAGAACAAAAAAGAAAATGGAAAAAAAGACGACAGAACAGATGATTGCTGAATACGAAAAACATATTTACGACCTAGAACAGCTTTTAGATATTTCCCGCTCTTTTTGTTCCACCCTGGAAGGCCCGAAACTGCTGGAATCAATCGTATTTTCGTGCATGGCGCAGATGCGGGTTACAAACGCAGGAATTTTTGTCCTGGACTTGCTGAATTCCGAATATTTTCAGCTGGAAACAAAGCAGAGCGTGCTCGACCAGACCTCAGGCCTAAAATATCAGATTCCTTACACCGACCCTGTCGTAACAACTCTTTCCGAAAAAAAACGTCCTGTAACGCTAGACTATCTTCTTGAAAACAGCCCCGGCACAACCGCGGGAGACATGCTCAAATCCCTTACTCCTACGCTAATTGTTCCGCTCATCCAGAAAAACCATATAAACGGAATCCTGTTCCTTGGGGAACGCTTTACTTTTGAGCCAGGAAGCGACATTTCCTACACAGACTACGAGAAAGACCTTGTTCAGAACATTGCGTCCCTAGGCGCAATCGCAATCAACAACTCCGCGCTGATTGAACGCTCTTCAACAGATATGATGACGCAGCTTAAGCTAAAATATTACTTCTTCAATGTGCTTACGGAAAAGCTGGACAATGCAATGACAGAGAAAATTCCGCTTGCAATCCTTATGTTCGACATTGATTTTTTTAAGCATTTTAACGACACCTACGGCCACGAATGCGGAGATTACGTACTTACGCAGGTTGCCCACATTATAAAAACAAGTCTCCGCGACGATGACCTTGCAAGCCGCTACGGTGGCGAAGAATTTACAGTTCTTCTGAACGACACAAAAAAAGATGACGCGGTACAGATTGCCGAAAGAATCCGCGCCACGATTGAAAACCACGACTTTATGTTCAATGGCCAGCACATGAAAGTAACGATTTCCTGCGGCGTTTCTGTATTCGACCACAAGACAAACCCGATTACCATCGCGGCGCAAATCGTAGACCAGGCCGACCATGGACTTTATATGTCGAAGCACAACGGAAGGAACAGGGTGACTTACGCTCCGCCTTCGCTGGTTTCAACAGACTATGCCAGAAAATAAAAAATCATTTCTTGCAAAAATACTTTTCTCTTTCCTACTTGTTTTTAACCTGAATGCGCAGACACCGAATTTTGACGAGACAATTTACATCCATATATGGTCCGAGCTTGACGCGTACCCGGAACTTGCCGAGGCGCAGAACACAGAAAGCGGAATTTTTGACTATTCTTCAAAACGGCTAAAAGACACAGCGCCGTTTTTAATCAACGGAATGGTTTACGGCTGGAATTTTGTCTACACTCCATACGACAAGACGCGCGGAGTAAAAGAATATCTTGAAATTTCACCTGTAAATCAAATCAACCAGAAAGAAAGCCCGATAACCTACGAAAATCCGTGGATACAGGACAATCTTATCCATATATGGACAAAATATGAGCGCACAAAAAGCCAGGTGAAAAGTTTCAGGGCATGGAAGACAATAAACACGCAGAAAACACAAGGGACTGGAACCGCCCCGGTTAAAACCGGATTTGAAGGAATCTCCGAGGCCACAAAAAATGCAATCCGCGACGGAATACGCAGTTTTTACCGCCCGATTATAAAAAACAAGCCTAAGGAAATCTCAGGGCGCATAATAATCGCAAAAGAGCCAAAAATAGGAATAACGCAGGGGCAGTATTCAGTTAAACTTGATTTTTTTTTAGAAACAGATAGAATTATAAAATACACAATGTTTTAAGGTTGCAATCCGATTAGGGGGTCTAATATGAAGAAAGTATTTGTATTATTGCTTTCAATGTTTATTTTTGCCGGAAATATTTTTGCTCAGTCCGAAGTTTCTGCGCTTCCTGACGATAAAGATAAGATGGATCTTTCAAAAAAAGTCATTGTTCCGGAAGTTCAGCACACAACTGACAAAACTGCAAAGGTTAAAATTGACTATATTCCGATGACAGACGAGGCAAGAATTTATTATACTGCTATGTACGTAACTTATGACTCTGGCGAAGCGATGAATGCCGTACTTGGCTGCCTTGAAGATTTTACAAAGCAGAACAAGTATTATCATTACACTTACTTGGACAGAGACAGAGAACGATATTTCAAGGACGATCGAGGTATAAGCTGGGCACAGTACGTTTCCCATGTAAAATTCACCCGATAGTCTTGCATCAGGTTAAAACAAATGAACATTTCAAACATTATTAAAAATCTGCATCCGCTGGAAATCAAGGTGCTTTTAAAGTATTCAGATAAGGACGAGCTTACATCTGAAAAATTAATCAAAGAGCTTGATTACAAAGAAGGTCATGCGAACCAGGCATTTCATGGTTAGGCGGAAAGGAGCTTCTTAAGGAAACCGGCCGGGTAGCCCACACCTACTACGAGATAACTGATATGGGCAAAGCCCTTGCAAAAGACGGAACTGTTGAAGAACGCGTTGTTTCTCTTCTGAAAGATTCCGGCGCAAAGACACTTCCTGAAATCGCATCGGCCCTGAAGATTGAAAACAAGGACATAGGCTCTGCGTTCGGGCAGCTTGCAAAAGACGGAATCCTTAAAATGAACGCCGAAAAAAAGGCTGAATACACCGGCGCGGCTCTTCCTGCAAGAATCGCTGTTGCTTCCGGACTTTTAAAAATGGCGGAAAGCAGCACCAACGGCCAGATTGACAAAAAAGACCTTTCAAAAGAACAGCAGGACGTAATTGCGACGCTCGCAAAAAAACGCGGAGCAACAGACAGTCCATTTAAAATCATTGAGCGGGAAACTGTAACATACAAGCTTGTTCCAGAAGCCGCGGAAGTAAAAGCCGAGCTTGAAAAAGCCGGAGTCACAGGAAACGAGATTGGTGAAATAACTCCAAATGCTTGCCAGCGGCGAATGGAAGAACGGAACTTTCCGCGGATACAACATTTCCCTGCAGCCGGCAAGAATCATTCCGGGAAGAACAAACCCTTACGTTCAGTTCCTTGAGTCTGTAAAGGACAAGCTCTGTTCTCTGGGATTCCAGGAATTTGACGGTCCGCTTGTAGAAACGGAATTCTGGAACGGAGACGCTCTTTTTATGCCTCAGTTCCATGCGGCGCGCGACATCCATGATGTCTACAGAATAAAAAATCCTACGCACGCAAAATCAATTGAAGAGCCATACCTTAGCAACGTTGCCCGGGTTCACGAAAACGGAGGAGACTCTGGAAGCCGCGGCTGGGATTATAAATTTGACCGCGAATTTACGCGCCGCCTGATTCTCCGCTCGCAGGGAACTGTCCTTTCCGCACATCAGCTGCACAAGGCAGAAGTTCCTGGAAAATATTTTGGAATCGCGCGCTGTTTCCGCTACGACAAAGTTGACGCGACCCATCTTTCGGACTTTTACCAGACCGAAGGAATTGTAATCGGCGAAGAAGTAAACCTTAGGACATTGCTTGGATTTTTGAAAATGTTTGCGACAGAAATCGCAGGAGCGACAGAAGTAAAGTATGTTCCGGGCTACTTCCCATTTACAGAGCCTTCTGTTGAAGTTCACATAAAGCATCCGGTCTTGGGATGGTTTGAGCTTGGCGGCTCAGGAATTTTCCGTCCGGAAGTAACAAAAGCGATGGGAATTGACGTTCCAGTCCTTGCATGGGGAATCGGAATTGACCGAATGGCATTGATGGCTCTTGGCCTGAACGATTTGCGCGAACTGTTCTGCGAAGACATTGAACGTGTAAGACAAAGAACTGCAAAATTCTAAATATAATGCGCGAGGGTATGGAAGCCCGAAGTTCGGCGGTAATTGAGCGCAGGCGAAATTGCCGCCGAATGAGCCGGACAGGCGAAGGCTGGAACACCCGACGGCGAAACCGCAAGGTTGAGCCGACGCGCCCTTTTTTTATTACTCGTCGATATTCACTTTTTTGATATGCGCGCCTAAACTTCTAAGGCGATCAACAAGATTTTCATAGCCACGCTCAATCTGATAAACATTGCTTATGCGGCTTTCGCCATGCGCCGCCATCGCCGCGATAACCATCGCCATTCCGGCGCGGACATCAGGCGAAACAAGATGCTCGCCATGCAACGGAGACGGTCCGCAGACTATAGCACGGTGCGGGTCACAAAGCGTAATCTGCGCGCCCATTCCAATCAGCTTGTCAACAAAGAACATACGGCTTTCAAACATTTTTTCAAATATCAAGACAGTTCCTTCCACCTGGGTTGCGATAACCGTCATTATGGAAGTTAAATCCGGCGGAAAGCCCGGCCACGGAGAGTCGTCGATTTTCGGGATTTTTGTTCCGATATCCGCATTTGTCTTCATTTCCTGGATTGAAGGGACTTTTATAGTGTCCCCTTCCTGAAGCCACGTAATACCGAGCTTTGCAAAACCTATTTTTAGCGGACGCATATCAAGATTTTTTACACCTTTGATTTCTATGCTTCCTTTTGTTACCGCGGCAAGCCCGATGTACGAACCGATTTCCATATAATCCGGGCCGATTTCAAATTCGCAGCCGTGAAGCTTTTCCGCTCCGTAAATTGTAAGAAAATTTGAACCTATTCCCTGAATTTCCGCGCCCATCGCGCAGAGCATACGGCACAAATCCTGAATATGCGGTTCGCTCGCCGCATTTGTAATCGTTGTTTTTCCTGACGCAAGAACAGCCGCCATAAGCGCGTTTTCCGTCGCTGTTACGGAACATTCATCAAGGAAAATATCCGTGCCGATAAGTTTGTTCGCCACAAAAGTAAAATGTCCGTTTATTTTCACCTGCGCGCCAAGCTGCTCCAGCGCAAGAAAATGGGTATCAAGCCTTCGGCGGCCTATTACGTCTCCGCCAGGCGGAAGCATCTCCGCTTTTCCAAGGCGAGCGACCATAGGCCCGGCAAAAAGTATTGACGCGCGGATTTTCTTTGAAAGCGCGGCTGGTATTATGCAGGACTCAATATCCTTTGCCTCTATTTTCCAAGTGTTTTTCTTGAGCAGAGTCGCTTTTGCTCCGAACGACTGCAAAATATTAAGCATAACCGCCGTGTCTTCAATATCCGGCACATTGTGTAAAATCACAGGCTCTTCTGTAAGCAGTGCCGCCGCTATGCAAGGCAGGGCCGCATTTTTATTTCCGCTGGCAGTAACTGTTCCTTTTATAGGAAATCCGCCTTCAATCATATATTCGTGCATATTCTTTCCTGTTATGTTTTAGTAAGGCAAAAAACGGCCTTTTATTTATTTTCGGCAATTTTCCGGGACAGATTAATAAGAACATCGGTCGCGGCTCCCATCTGCTCAAGGCTCGCCCATTCGTATCTTCCGTGGTAATTATGGCCGCCGGTAAAAATATTCGGGGTCGGGATTCCCATTTCCGTAAGCCTTGAACCGTCTGTTCCGCCGCGGACAGGAACAAAAACAGGCTTTATGCCGGACGCTTCGTACGCCGCGACAAGATTTTTTACAACCGAAGGATTTTTTTCAAGTCCGGACTTCATATTTTTATACTGCTCTTTAAAAGATACTTCGTATTTTCCGCCAAAAGAAAGCGCGGCCGATTCCGCAAGTTTCTTTACCGCGGCGATGCGTCCTTCCATTCCTTCTTCCGAAAAATCCCGCAGAATCATTGAAACGGATGCCTGTTCAACAGAGCCGTTCATTTCAAGAACCGCATAAAACCCTTCGTATCCGCAGGTTGTCTCAGGACGTTCCCGGACAGGAAGCGACTCTACAAAACGGCTCGCAATGTTCACGGCGTTCACCATTCCTCCGTCGCGGGCGGTTCCGGTGTGCGTTGATTTTCCTGTAAAGGTTACAAGGGCCGAGCAGGCGTTGAAACACTCTGTCTCAAGCTCTCCGATGTTTCCGCCATCTACCGTGTACGCAAATTTTGATTTTATAAGGTTTAATGGAACTTTATCCATTCCGTGGCCTGTCTCTTCGTCGGGAGAAAAAACCACTTCTATTTTTCCGTGCTTTATTTCCGGATGAGATACAAGATATTCTATGCAGGTCATAATTTCTGAAATTCCGGCTTTGTCATCCGCCCCAAGAAGAGTCGTTCCGTCGGCGGTAATTATCGTTTCCCGGTTTTTTGCCGCCTCCGCAAGCGCGGAATCTTTTTTAGGGTCGTGGCGCACATTGCACTGCAAATCAATCGGCGTTCCGTCGTAAGAAGGATAGATAATCGGCTTTACATCTTTGCCGGAAACTTCCTCAACCGTGTCTATATGGGCGAGAAGACAAAAGGGCGGAACATTTTCAAAGCCTTTTGAAGGCGAAAGATACGCATAAGTATAGCAGTCTTTTGTAACCTGCACTTCCTGAAGCCCCATAACGGTCAGCTCCGCAGAAAGCTGCTTTGCAAGCTCAAATTCGCGCTCCTCGCTTGGAATAATTCCTTTATCCGCTTTTTCCAGATTTGATTCCGTCCAGATTTTTACATATTTTATAAAGCGATTTAAAAGTTTCTGCTGAAAATCCGAATCTTTTTCAATGTAATTCATAAGTCCTCCCATAAAATTTCCGCGTTAGCGGCGAGCCACGGATGGCGGGAATCACAGTTTGAGAAAGCAACGCTTGAGCAAACTGTAATGATAAAAATTACAAGGATGTAATTTTTATCATGCCTCCCTAAACAAAAATTATTCAAGCCAGCCCTGAAGCGCCCCGATTATACTCGCGCTTACCGTCGCCGCAGTTTCCGTACGCATTATGCGTTTTCCCATTCCGCAGCGGATGTATCCGTTTTTTTCAAGAAGAATCCTTTCGGTGTCTGTCCAGCCGCGCTCGCTTCCAATAGCCGCGATTATTGTGTCAGTTTTTTTTGTTTCGTCCTGATTCTGAAGAATTTCCACCAGAGAGCCGGCGGGATTTTTGTTGTCCAGGCAAATTTTCAGTTCTTTTTTTAATGCCGCCGACTGTGAAGAGCCGTTTCTTCAAGAGCCGAAAGGCATTCCGTTAAATTTTTATGAAGAAACAGCTCCGGAACGCAAGTTCCTCCGGCCTGAACTGTTCCGTCAACCAGCATCTTATACGCTGTTCCGTGCTCCACAAGATTTGACTGCATGTACGATTTTTCGCCAAGCTCCGTGCCGGTAAGATGAACCTGGCTTACCCCAAGGGCCGCCACATCGCGCAAAGCCGCTTTAACTGAATCGGCCGCGGAAAACCTATTATCATTTTTAAAGGATAAAGGGGCTTTACATCTGATTCAAGGTCCGGCTCAAAAGTAAAAAAAATCTGCCTGTCCTGAATTTTTGAAATTGTGGCTTTTCCGGACTTTCCGTTTATTACGCCGGCTAAAAAAGAATCGCCTTCCTTTTTATGAAGAATTTTGATTATATGACCGCCCCGCTCGTCCGAAAAATCCAGAGGCCGGGTCAATTCCTCTTCCTTAAAAAGACAAATATTCATAAAATCAGTTTAACGGTTAGCGGTAAAAATTGCAATTTTTCAATTCCCTGATTCCAGGGCAAACGCATTATAAATGTATTCAGCAAAAAACTTGCTCCCAGTCACGGTTTCGTGGTTCAAAATCGAAGATGTCCAATAAGTTCTGAATGTCATTGTTGAACAAATTCTAAATGATTGTAATATATGCATTTAGAATTTCGGGTCAAGCCTATAAATGACAAAAAAGATACTTATTGGACATCCCCTACACGCTGATTGTTGCAAAGTAACTATAGAATTGACCGCTCTCGCGGTCTCAACAATCAGAGTGTTTTTGACCACGAAACCGTTCCTTCGCGCAAAGTTTACTTAAATTATTTATAATGCGTTTGCCCTGTCCCTGATTCTTGCATAGTCTTTTTTCCAACCGCTTGCGCCGGGGAACGTTTATTTCCGCTCTGCAATTAAGTTGTACTTTTTTGCATAAATTCTGTAAAATAAAAGAATGAATATTATCGTTGTTGGCAATGGTGGTCGTGAGCACACTATTGCGTGGAAAATTGCTCAGAGTTCCAGTGTTGAAAAGGTTGTCTGTGTTCCGGGAAACGGCGGCACAGCAAAAGAAGAAAAGTGCCTTAACGTTGAAATAAAAGACTGCGGCTACATAAACGGTTCAGAAAATCCATACATTCAAATCGCAAAGCACGAGAATTGCACGATGGCTGTAATCGGACCGGAAGATCCTCTTGCCGAGGGGCTTGCGGATGTTTTTTGGGCGGCAGGAATTCCTTGCGTAGGTCCAAAGAAAGCGGCAGCGCAGCTGGAGGCTTCAAAAGACCTTTCTAAAGATTTTATGGAAAAATACGGCGTAGCCTGCGCAAAAAGTAAAACTTTTACAGATAAGAAGGCTGCGGAAGAATATGTCAGACAGCATGGCGCGCCAATCGTAATAAAAGCGGACGGACTTGCAGCAGGAAAAGGCGTTGTTGTTGCGGCAACCACAGAAGACGCTCTTGCGGCAATCACAGATTTAATGGAATCTGGAAGAGTTGGCAATGCGGGGCAAAAACTTGTAATCGAAGATTATTTGCAGGGCGTTGAGATTTCAGTTCTTTCCGCTGTAAGCGTAAACCCGGAACATCCGGAAATGCCTGCATAATTCCGTTCTTGCCCGCGCGCGACCACAAGCGGCTTGAAGACGGCGCAAAAGGTCCTAACACAGGCGGAATGGGTTCTGTCTGCCCGCTAGACGATGTTACGGCAGAAACGATGGCGGAATTCAACAGAACTTGCCTTGAGCCAACATTAAAAGGTCTTGTAAAAGAAGGCTTTGATTACCGCGGATTCCTGTTTTTTGGCGTTATGCTCACAAAGGACGGACCAAAACTTCTGGAATACAACGTTCGTCTTGGCGACCCGGAAACCCAGTCAGTCCTGCCGCTAATGGATTTTGACTTTGTTGAAATGTGCAGGGCTATCACAGACGGAACATTAAAAGATTTTAATTTCTCATGGAAAAAAGGTTATCAGGTTAGTCCTGTTGTTGTTTCAGGAGGATACCCGGGAAGCTATCCGAAAGGAAAGATAATTTCTTTTGACGAAAGCAAAATCACTGAAGCCGGAGCAAAAATCTTTATCGCAGGCGCAAAACTTGAAGACGGCAAAATGCTTACAAACGGCGGCCGTGTGCTTGCCTGCTCCACTTTTGGAAAAACTTTTGACGAAGCCTGGAAAAATGCATACAAGGCAATACAGGGCGTTCATTTTGACGGAGCGTTCTACAGAAAAGACATCGGTTTGCCAGGCGCGGCAGTTTCCGGCGAACTTTAAGTTTTTTAAAATCACAAAAAAAAGGTTCACAAAGCCGGGGTTACATGACTTTGTGAACCAAAAATATATAAAAAAGCGGGAACGGAGTCTCCCGCTTTTTTATTGCCTTTTATTTTTACTCGTCATCATACTGAAGAGCAGCGTAACCTTCTTCTCCAGTTCTGATTTTTACGACTTCTTCCACAGGGTAAACAAAGATTTTTCCATCTCCAATATGTCCTGTGTAAAGCGCTTTTTTAGCGGCGTCGATTACAGTTCTTACAGGAACTTTTGAAACAACGATTTCAACCTTAATCTTTGGAAGAAGTGTCATTTCAACAGGCGCGCCACGGTAGAATTCGCTTGCGCCTTTCTGCATTCCGCAGCCCATTACGTTCACAACTGTCATTCCAGTAACGCCGATTGAATTCATCGCCGCCTTCAAGGTATCGAACTTTGTCTGGCGCGTAACTATTACAACCTTGCTGAATTTTGCATCAGCCGGAGCCGTTTCTGTATGAACAGGAACGGCCGTTTCAACAGGAACTGATGTCTTTGGAATTGTAACTCCAGCCTCCTCAGCCTCTGCATATTCTTCTGATGAATACATTGTCGCAAATCCTGCATAGCCAGATTCAAGGCCATGTTCAAGCCGGTCAAGACCAACAATTTCTTCTTCCGCAGAAACACGAAGTCCCAAAATCTTTTTAATTACAATAAATACAATTGTGATTGTAACAGCCGTCCACGCCGCTGTAGCCAGCAAGCCAACAAACTGGATTCCAAGGCACTTGAAACCGCCGCCATAGAAAAGTCCGGCGCCGGAAATCTGGTTCGCTCCCCCGGAAATCGCGCGGGCAAAAGCCGGAGCGGTTGGAGTTGCAAAAAGACCTACAGAGATTGTTCCCCAGATACCGTTCAAGCAGTGAACCGCAACAGCACCAACCGGGTCATCAACATGAAGCTTATAGTCCAAAAACCAAACGCCAAACACAACAAGCAGACCTGCCACAAGACCAATTATCGAAGCGCCAAAGGCATCTGTAACATCACAAGGCGCAGTAATAGCAACAAGACCAGCCAAAGAAGCGTTCAAGCACATAGAAACATCAGGCTTGCCGTATTTAATCCAAGTGAAAATCATACAAGCGACTGTCGCGACTGCCGGAGCAATTGTTGTTGTTACAAAAATAGAGGCAAGTTCCGGAACTGAAACAGCAGCAGCGCCGTTGAATCCGTACCAACCCAACCAAAGAATAAATACACCAAGCGCGCCAATCGGAATGTTATGGCCAGGGAAAGCATGAACTTCTGTCACCTTGCCGTCACCAGACTTTGTAAATTTTCCGATACGCGGACCAACCATAGCAGCGCCAATCAGCGCGCAAATACCGCCGACCATGTGGATACAGTTTGAACCGGCAAAATCATGGAATCCAAGCTGAGCAAGCCAACCGCCGCCCCATGTCCAGTGCGCTTCAATAGGATAGATAACCGCGGAAATCACCGCAGAGTATACACAGTAAGAAAGGAACTTTGTTCGTTCTGCCATTGCACCGGAAACGATTGTCGCCGCTGTAGCGCAGAACACAAGGTTGAAGATAAAGTTTGACCAGTCAAAGTTTGCATAGTCAGTAAATACCTGCCAGTTTGGCTTTCCAATAAGACCGAAGAAAGCATTTTCTCCAAGGAAAAGGCCAAAACCGATTGCGATAAACATTACAGTACCAATACAAAAGTCCATCAGGTTTTTCATAATGATGTTGCCCGTGTTTTTTGCGCGGGTAAAACCTGTTTCAACCATTGCAAAACCTGCCTGCATCCAAAAAACAAGGGCGGCGCCTAAAAGAAACCACACGCCCCACAAGTCGCTGGAAACGGACTTTATCGCTTCCATTAAAGCAGCAGAATCCATAACAATACCTCCAAACTGCAAAAAAAATGGCGCGCAGACAGCAGATGGAATTCCAAAAGCTGTCCGCACGCCATTGTGCATAAAGAATTCTTTGATTCTAACAAAGTTAAAAATCAAAATAAAAAAAAGGCGACACGAATTTGCACTCTACAAATTCGTGTCGCCTTTGACTATAAATAGTTATATAAAATTTCAAAAAAAATTGCAAGAAAAAAAAATAATTTTTTTAATAGGCTTAATTTCGAGTTTTTTTTACAAATTACGAAAGAACGCTTTCGGCATATTTCCAATTTGCTCAGATGGATTTGGCTCGCGCTACGCTTGTATTAATTCGGGTGCTCCGCACTTTAATTAATTCAATCGCCAAAAATCTTCACAAATTGCAAATCTGCCTGTGCTTTTATTCTTTTTGCAAAAAAACTCGATATTCAACCTAATAATTTCGACAGGATCAAAATTTAAGTTTTTTATAAATTGAAAAAAATGCTTTTACGCGATTTTAAGCTTGCCGCCTGCAAATCAGAAATTCGGCTTAATAAACTATTTCAGAGTATTGATTCAACAAAAGACGCAGCATCATGGAGTTTTCCACACCAAGTTTTCGGCATATTTCCGCCATTTCACGCTTTACGGTAGATTCACTTGTAATGAAAATTTCCGCAAGGTTTTTGTAGTTTGTCTCACCGTTCAAAAATTCTTCAACAAGTTTACTCTGCCTGCCTGAAATTCCATAGTCAGAAAGTCTTAACTGTTTTTTCGGAGACGGCAAATCGATTTTTGAAATCTTCTTTGAAAGAAAAGGAAACAAGTCAAACATTTTATCCTTCAAGAGATTATAAATGTAAGAAAAAGCAAAAGTTAGAAACAATGAATACGCCACTGCCATAAAAAATTTTAAACGGCTGACAGGAAGGATTACAAACAACGACAAAAACAGAGGAACCAGGCAAATGATAACTTTTTTTCGTATATCAGTCTTAAAATAACCATTGCAAAAAAGAAGCGCGATTCCAAAAAAATACAAGTACAGTCCCAAAAACATAAGATTGTTCAAGGTCATTGTAATTCCCTGAATAAACAGCACAACAGACTGCATAAAACGTATTTTATAGAAAAACACCAGAACAAGACAAATAGCCGCGCACGAAATATTCACAGCAGGAACTATAATCGTGCAATATGGCAAAAATGAATGTGCATAGTCTTCGATAGTTATGCTTATATAAAAACCTACAAGCTGAACCACCGCGGCAAAAAAAATCATCAGCCGTTCATATAAAGCACTTTTTTCAATTTTCATAAAGACATTATACATTGATTTTTTTAGTTAGAAAAGAAAAATAGCCAAGTACCATAAAAAAATAACTGGCATGGCGAATAACGAAACAATCTTTCTGGAAACAAATGACAGTAAAATGAAAGAAAAACTTAAAAATATAGAATTCCGGCTTTTATAAAACGAACAAACCCCGACGCAAGCAGAGCGTCTGCAAGCATCGGGGTTTGCGATATCCGTTCAAATATCAATTAAACTCTGTACAGCAAATCTTCGTAGCAAGGGAACGGTTTGTATTCTTCGCCAAGCAGCGGTTCAATTTCGTCTGCAACAGCGCGCGCTTCTGCCATTGCCGGAATAACTTTGTCCGCATACGCTTTCGCAACCGCCATTACATCGCCGCTTGCTTTCGCAGCAAGATGGATTTTTGCAAGCGATTCGGTTTTTGCAGCCAAATCACCGGTAAGGGCATCAAGTTTTGTAAGCAATGCGCTTTCAGCAGCCGCTTTTGCAGAAGGAACAACAGCCCTGAGATTAACAACTGTCCTTGACACAGCCGCAATGTATTTGTACGCAGCCGGCAAGATGTCTTTGTTAATCATTTCAAGCATTGTTTCAACTTCAATGTTTAAAAGCTGGGCATATTTTTCAAGCTTGATTTCGTAGTGGCTTTCCATTTCCTCTTTTGTGTAGACGCCGGTATTTGTAAAAAGTTTTACGTTCTTTTCATCAAGGTAATGCGCCACAGCATCTGGCGTTGTCCTGAGTTCAAGAAGTCCGCGTCTTGCAGCCTCTTTTTTCCATGACTCATCGTAGCCGTTTCCGTTGAAAACAATTCTCCAGTGCGCTTTTACTTCACGCTCGATAAGAGTGTTCAAAGATTTTTCAAAATCCTTTGCGCCCTCAAGCTCATCGGCAAACACTTTTAAGGTTTCCGCGACAATCGCGTTTAAAGTTGTGTTAGACCTGCCAAAGAAACGCTTGAACCGGCAGAACGGAATTCAAACTTGTTTCCAGTGAACGCAAACGGCGAAGTTCTGTTTCGGTCTGTAGAATCTTTTGGAATCGGCGGCAGAACATCAACACCAATTGTCATCTTAGATTTTTTATCAGCAGAATATGATTTGCCTTCAACAATTGATTTAAGAACGTTGTGAAGCTCATCGCCAAGATAAACAGAAATGATTGCCGGCGGCGCTTCGTTCGCTCCAAGTCGGTGATCGTTTCCGGCAGAGGCAACAGAAATACGGAGCAAATCCTGATTTTCATCAACAGATTTTAAGATTGCTGTAAGGAAAAGCAGGAACTGCGCATTTGATTCCGGAGTTTTTCCTGGTTCAAGAAGGTTTTCGCCTTCATTTGTAGACATTGACCAGTTATTATGCTTTCCAGAGCCGTTGAGTCCTGCAAATGGCTTTTCGTGCAAAAGACATTCCAGTCCATGGCGCTTTGCAACTTTTCGCATAACTTCCATTGTAAGCTGGTTCTGGTCAACCGCGATGTTTGTCGTGCTGAAAATCGGAGCCATTTCGTGCTGAGCCGGCGCAACCTCATTGTGCTCAGTCTTGGAAAGAATTCCGTACTTCCACAAGGTTTCGTTCAAATCTTCCATATATTTTACAATGCGCGGATTCAACGCCGCAAAATACTGGTCATCCATTTCCTGACCTTTAGAAGGCTTTGCGCCGAACAAAGTGCGTCCTGTCATGCGGAGATCTTTTCTCTGCGACCATAAATCGTGGTCAACAATAAAATACTCCTGTTCCGCGCCAACAGTCGTCGCGACATGGCTTACAGTTTTTCCAAAAAGCTTAAGGATTCGTTTTGCCTGCTTGTCCAGGGCTTCCATAGAACGAAGCAAAGGTGTTTTCTTGTCAAGAGCCTCGCCTGTGTAAGAACAGAACGCTGTTGGAATACAAAGCGTATGCTCCTTTATAAAAGGATACGAAGTAGGATCCCAAACTGTATAGCCACGGGCTTCAAATGTAGCGCGGTGTCCGCCAGACGGGAAAGAAGATGCGTCAGGCTCGCCCTTTACAAGCTCTTTTCCGCTGAAAGACATGATTACAGATCCATCATCCTGAGGATTAATAAACGAATCGTGCTTTTCCGCAGTAATACCGGTCAAAGGCTGAAACCAGTGCGCAAAGTGAGTAGCGCCTTTTTCAATCGCCCATTCTTTCATTGCGTGGGCAACAACGTTCGCAACATCAAGTTCAAGCGGAACGCCGGAATCAAGAGTTTTCTTAAGCGCCTTAAAAGTTTCCTTAGGCAGGCGGTCTTTCATAACTGTCTGGTTAAAAACCATGTTTCCAAATAACTCAGGTATGTTTGTCATTTATTGAACCCCCAGGTACAAAATTTATTTTTTGCAAAAAAAAAAGCGGTGTGAATTTCAACTAAACAGATTAGAAAAAATTCACATCGCCATTGATGTTGATATTTTTATATAACTTTACAGAAAAAAACTCAAGTGTTTTCAGATATTTTTTTCAGATATTTTTTTAATTAGCCCGAATTTCGAGTTCTTTGTAAAAAGAATAAAAGCGCAGGCAGATTTGCAATTTGTGAAGATTTTTGGCGATTGAATTAATTAAAGTGCGAAGCACCCGGATTCGAGCCAAATCCATCTGAGCAAATTGGAAATATGCCGAGAGCGTTCTTTCATAATTTGCAAAAAAACTCGAAATTAAAGTTATATAACATTTTCCTGATATGTTGTGCCATTTGTCAATGACAAAACAATAAAATATAAAAAAGAAAAGGCTTTAGAAATCAAGATTTTCGGCACTAGACCATCCTGATATTCGTGGATTTAGGTTGAAACTTTGTTTCCACCATTACCGACAGGTCAATGATCCGCCAAAAGTTCTTTCTGTCTATTAAGCGGGAATTCGCAGTAATTTCTTACTGTTTAGCCCATAGACAATATGTAGTGCCATCCAGTTTGTAAAAACGTGGATTTAGCGTCAAAATGTTAATGACTAAATTAACAGTATGGGCATTACCTCATACAAACTGGAGACACTACATATTGTCTAGATTTTATTCTTTCGGTGAATAATGTTGGAGGATTTTCTTATTAACAATAAGCGGCTCAGTGAGCCGTCCGCCTAACAACTGGTTGTACCGCAGCGGGTTCGACCCGCTGTCGGCTTTGAAGCTTTGTTATGTGATTTCTTTTTAAATATATATTATCATCTGTAAATTTTTTATATTATTCTATTGTAGACTATAGTCCGTTGTTTTATTGTCTACATACAATATAATTTAATTATGATTTCTGAAGAAGAACTCCAATTAAAGGCTCTTGGAGAAAGATTACGAAAATATAGGCTAGAAAAAGGTTTTTCTCAAGAAAGCTTCGCTGAGAAAACACAACTAGACAGAACTTATATTTCTGGACTAGAGCGAGGAAAACGCAATCCATCTTTTCTAATAATCCGTAGAATTTCCAAAGTTTTAGAAATTTCTGAACAACAATTATTTGAATCAGGAGATGTAAAATGAATTTAATAGAGATTTTTTATGAAAAAATGGAAAAACAAAATTTTGAAGCATACGGTATGCTTGATTCTCAAAACAGAATTCATACTTTTGGAACTGACTCCAAAATAATTGGTAGAATTTTTGAAATGTTTACACAGCCTGTTTTACAGGAAATTGCAAATAAAAACGGTTACATCCTTAAAACTCCAGAATCGCAAACTGTATATCCTGATTTCATTTTGATGAAAGATGAAGCTTCAAAAGAAAAAATTGCTATTGATGTGAAAACTACCTATATTGATAAAGATACTTCATCTTTAAAGTTTACATTAGGCTCTTTTGGCTCTTATATGAGGAACAATACCAAAAATATTGAATATTCGTACACTGATTATGCAAAACACTATGTAATTGGATTTATATACAAACGAAATGGAAATGCTCAGGAAAGTTTAATCTATGATTATGATGATAGGAAGAAAATAGAATTTCCATTCTATGATGTAAAATATTTTATTCAGGAAAAGTATAAAATTGCTGGCGACAAACCTGGATCAGGAAATACAGAAAATATAGGTTCCATTTCTTCAAGTAATTTTATAGATTTCGAACTTGGTCGAGGTCCTTTTTCTGAGCTTGGACAAGATGCCTATGATTTATATTGGAAGTACTATCCAGAGTATAGAGCAAAGGAGAAAAATTATACTTCTTTGAATGAATTTTTAACTTGGATTCAAAAACAGCAAAAACTTGAATTACTCCATGACTTTGATATGCAAGCCGTACAAGAAAATGTTAAGGCTTACATATTTAAGCATGAATTATGATTTAATCGCCAATATTTCTATCATCGGATGACGATTTTCTTCTTTTCCGCCAATATGATAGAAATGATTTTGTTCAAACCATTTAAAATCCGACCAATAATCATATAAATGATTATTGGTTCTAAATTCATTTTCTTTCCACATAGACAAACAAACACTTGCTTCTGTATTATGAGCATATTGTGCCAAAGAAACAGCTTCTTCTTCTGGCCATTCACCTACATAAGAAGTGTCGCGCCCAATATATGGGGGATCAATATAAATAAAGTCACCTTTTTGTGCTTTATCAAATGTATCTTGCCAATTAGAACATACAAAAGTCCAATCTTTGTTCTTCATTATATTTGATACATTTGCAATTTGATTACAGATTTTTGTGATGTATGCTTTTGAGAAACGATTAGGTTTTTGACAGAACGGAACATTGAATTGACCTTTACTATTAAAACGAATCATTCCATTAAAATCTGCTCTGTTAAGAAATAGAAAATACATAGGATCTGAATTTTCATTAAATTCTTTTCTCATTTGTATATAATAATCCTTTCCTGATACTTCCAATTTCTTTCCATGAAATTCTAAAAATTTTCTAGCAGATGTACTTGTAATGGTTCCATTCTGAATGCCTTTATAGAAATTTATTAGATGCTGATTTTTATCAGTTAAAATAGCTTTTTTAGGAGCTAAATTAAATGCAACTACACCTGTACCCATAAATGGTTCAATCCAAGTTCCATTTTCAGGAACGGAAACATGCTCTTTTATAAAAGGTACTAATTTTGTTTTTATTCCTTGGCATTTTATCGGAGGAACGATAATTTTCTCGTCATTTATTTCAAAATCAAATAAAGATGGTTGTGAAATAGCTCGCATAAATTTAATATAACATATTTGTAGTCTATTGTCTACATTTTTAACAAAATAAAAGCGCCCCAGTGGCGTGTCCACATAACTACGCAGTTAAACAGTGGCGCAGCTTGACTGCCTGTCGGCTACGAACCTTTGTTATGTGATTATTCTATTAACAGTTTTATATTATCTACAACAGAATCAATTTCTTCTTCTGTCGCTTTCTCTATAAAATCACAGTTACTTTGTTTATAATCAAGATTTTTTATCTGGTCACTTAAAATGCAACCGTTGATAGAATGATTGTCCAATACAATTTCAAAAGGATAGCCTTTGATATGACTTGTAATAGGACAGAATAATGCAAGACCTATTTTCTGATTGTATTTTTTCTGAGAAACACAAATTGCAGGACGTCGACCTTTTTGTTCATGACCTGCTTGTGGATTAAAATCGAGCCAGACTAAATCACCTTTTTCGGGAATATAATTTGAATTTACCATTCTTCATTACCTACCGAATTGCCAGTTGATATTTCTGAATGAATGTTTTCTGAAGTAACCATAGCCAGCATATCATCAAGAGTCTTTTTCTGAGGAAGAATTACCATTTTCCCTTTTTCAGCTATTACTTCAATTTTACTGCCATTCTTTACATTATTATCTTTAGCCCAAAGTGACGGAATCCTAAAACCGAGGCTGTTGCCCCATTTCTGAACTACTGCTTGCATAATGCTACCTCCATATATACAGTATATACATTGTATATCTTTATTATCAAGTAAAAATTTATAAAAAAAAGGCGAGCTTGACTCGCCGTACGAAAAAACAAACTTGACTTGTTTTTTTATATTTTCTTTATCGGATGCCGAATGACGGTTTTCCATTTTTCAGTCTCGATTTTTCTTGGGTCGGACAGATAAATTTCATGGTGAAGCCGACTCTGGTTCATATCATTTGCGTATCCATTCTCATTTAAGTAGTCGTCCATAAGTTTAACTGAAGCTGGCTCATCATCATAAGAACCAATATGCATAATCTGAATACAAAGTCCTTCGTTGATTGTTAAGAATTCTGCTGATGAACAATCAATTTTCTTCTTCTTTGAAGCCGTTTCTACAGCCCAATTAAAATTTTCCTGTGTAATAAAATCTGGCAGACGAATTACTGAAATCCAATTAAATGAAGATTTATCTGAATAATCAACTCCATCAATTCCATCTTGCCACCAGAATCCTTCAAGTGGTGGAACAACATATTCAAAAAATCCATCAATTTTGTAATCTGTTTTATAGCTCATTTTTAAAGTGTAAGCCACTGCATACAAAATGCCGACAGCCTGCTGATATGAGCCACCTTCTTCATTAGGATTTCCTTTCCCACGTACAGCAATGTAATTTGCTTTTGGAACATTAACAATTTCAGGTTTAGCCCTAGGAAGATAAAATTCCTTGAATTCTTTCTTAAAATCAAATGCCATTTTTTCACCTTTGCGCCCCAGTGCGGGCGTGGGCATAACAACGGGTTGTACCGCAGCGGGTTCGACCCGCTGTCGGCTACGAACCTTTGTTATGCCTTATTTTCAATCATCTTTGCATCCCAATTCATCTTATTTAATAGTTTTACAAAATTGTCTAAACTTGTAATAAATAATTCTGTTGATTCGGAATTGCTTATCATAAATTCTTCATTTAATCCTTCTGATGAAGAGATAGCAATTTCACCATATCGCTGAATTGGAATCTGGTAATTATTTGCATATCTTCTATCTGGTGAACCATTCTTATTACAGTATTTCCACGTATATCCAACATTTTTTGAATCAGATGGAACAGATTCTTCCTCAATAAAATTTGAATCTGAATAATTGAATCTTATATTTTTTAAATCAACTATTCCAAAATCTTTGGACGATGTTTCTTTTATAATTACAAATCCTGGATATATATAGAGATTTCCACCATTCGCATTTCCCATGACTAGAGCATCATATGATGTTTTTATAAAATCCAACGTTTCATTATAAAATCTGACTGGTTGTCTTGTTAAAGAACGTGTTGCAACCGTTCGTTCTCTGTAGCGGTCAGTTTCTCTATATGCTGTTACATCCCATATTTTTTCTGCGCGAGACATTTGTTCAAAATATTTTCTTATTGAAATGTAATCATTTAATGTATCTTTATCAAAATTAAAATCCAGTTCAAGTGAAAAATTCTCATAATCATTTTTCAATTCTTCCGCAAATTGTTTCTTTTCCTTATATTTTTGTTTCAATCCTTTTAAGAAGAAACCAACAATAATAAAATGGAGAAGAATCAATAAAAAAAGCGTTCCATTCTTTGAAGAATTTGCATCCATCCATTCTTGATACATTTCTTTTTTTACTTTTTCAGCATCCAAAATACTTTGCTTTAATGAAGACATGGAATCAGAGGTTATTAATTCTGGATTATAGCTTTTTATTTCTGTTTCAACTGTATATGTATTATATGGTGTTTCTACAGGAATTTGTGGATTATTTCCATTGTCATTAGTGTTATTAGGATTATCGAGCCTTATTCTGTCATAGATTCCTGTTCCGGGAATTCCAGTATTTAAGTATGTACCATTTCTACCAAAATTAACACTACATCCTCTAACGCCTAAAGTTGCACTCATTCCTGTTTTACTTAAATTTAAAGTAAAGCCTGGAAAAACTCGAATTCTTTTTCTGAATTTTAAAGACATTTAATTTCTCCTTTTGATCTACCGCCCCAGTGTGGGCGTGGGCATAACAATTGGTTGTACCGCAGGCAGCTTGACTGCCTGTCGGTTACGAACCTTTGTTACACGATTATTATTGCTCTTCAGTAGAAATACGATAAAATTTTATATTTCTATCGGTTGCAAAATTATTAACTTTTCCAGAAATATCAATTACCAAATCTGGGAATTTCTTAAATCTCCAATGTTCTCCCCAAACAGGTTTATTTACTTCAGGAGAATAATAAATTCCATTCATAGTCTTCTGATCTGGCCAACTAAAAGAATATTTTTCTATACTATCAGGCATACCGAATAATTCTATTATTTCATCTGATGATGTTGCTTTATCCCAGTTTTCATTTTTTATGGTCTTAAATGGGACGATATAACATGGTAAAGTTATACAGTTTTTTTTGTTTAAAAACTCTACTATTTCGTAAGATAGTATGGCATTTGTAAAAGGAGCTTCATTTTCTATGCTATATTCTTCGGTTTTATAATAATAAACACTTGCTTTCTCAGTTTTATCGCCAACTTTAAAATATTTTTGATCAACAGCTTTCGTATATTTTGTTTCATTTTTTTATTCTTAAAATATAATCTTAATGCAGGTCGAACTTCACTTATGAATTTCTTTTTATATCTTTACTGAAGTTAGAAGAAACATATTCTTTTTATCATATTTCCACATAATTAAAAGAGTTCCTTCTGGATACTCGATTTCTTTGAAACAATTAAATAAAGAAAAGTCATTTATGCCCATTGAACTTAAATATTCAAGGTTTTCATAAATATTCTTATATGAATTATCAAGATTATCAATAACAAAGTTTTTTGGATTTTTGATATTTTTGTTATAAGTAATTTTACCTTCTGCAAAAAGGTTTAAAGAGATAAGAGAAATTATAAGTAGAAAAAAAGTCTTTTTCATTCTAATACTCCTCTATGATTTTATAGTTTTGACTTTGCTTCTGAAATACGTTTATCCCAATCTCCGGCCCAGCCTTCAGATTTAGCTTTTTCGGATAATTCAATAACTCTATTCCAGTTCTTATTTTTCTTTTCTATGATTGCAAGTTGTTCAAATCCTGTATGAGATGGTAAATAAGAAGTTCCTATTAAAGGGTCTTCCTTAAAAGCTTTAGACGTCTGCTTTGAAATTGATATTTGCTTTTCACAATAAAAAATCGCTTTTTGTAAATTCTCTTCATTTTCACGATTTTTATAATAAAACTTTATCATGTTCATATAGAAAAAATGTTTATTTATATCTGATTCATTTTGTTCTTCAAAAAGTTCTTCTGCTTTTTTTGCAAGTCGTAAACCTATGAAAGATAATTCTTTTGTATTAAACCATTGTGTTAAATCTGCTAAAAAGAAAGCGGCAGAACCATTATATGCAGTTGCACTTTTTCCGAAAAATAATGGGGTATCACCAATTCCTCCTACAGAATATTTTTCTTCCATTATTTTTTGTTCATCTAAAGAAAATGTTTCTGTAAACCATTTATCTAACTTAAAAAATGAAATGTAGCCTGCCATTTTTTTCTCCTCAAAAGCGCCCCAGTGTGGGCGTGGGCATAACAACTGCTTAAACGGTGGCGCGGCTTGACCGCGACATCCGCTTTGAAGCTGTGTTATGTGTTTTTACTTTCAAATATGGTTCGATGATATTCTAAAAATCGTTTCATATCTTCGGAAAATATGAGTCCTAATTTCATTTCACTGTTGATATTTAACATTGTCTTATTTATATCATCTAGTCTTTTATTAATTAAAATTTTTCCATTAGATTCAAAAGAAATTAGATGCTTATCAAATAAACTGTCATGATTCGGACACATAATTAGTACATTATCGATATTTCCTTTTTCAGAACTTGTTGAATCAGACCAACTTTTTATATGACTTGCAACTAATAATTCCTTTTGTGTAACTCCACATAAACAGCATTTTGTACCGTATTTAGTTAAAGCTGATTGCCTTATTTTAGATTGATTTACTCTTTGTTTTATTAATACTTCTTTTTCCTTACCTTCAATTATTTTTATATTCTCAATATTTTCAATTTCTGAATTTGAAATAACTGAATCATATTTTTTTATCCAATCTAATAATGGTTGTAATTGGTGTCTATTATTATCTTCATACCAATCATTTGTTAAAAGGTAATCCGTACCATAAATACAAAGAGTTGTTGTTTTCGGACTATAATATCTATAAATAGTATTTCCATTTGATTTTATTAGCATGGGAAGGTATAGTCCAAAAGTTGAACGACAATAATCTTCATCATTTAATTTTTGTATTTCGTCTTCAGAAACTTTACCACTTAAAAGTAATGGCACAAGAACTTTTTTAACAACTTCCCCAATTTTCATTATATCTTCCTTCCAAAACAAAAGCACCCCAATGTGGGTGTCCGTATAACAAAATTTCTCCGTATCAGTTGTAAGAAGTTTACACTGCAAAAAGTGTCAGTGTAAAATCTTGCATCGTTTTACTTATTCCTTAATATACAACAATTTCACGAATGTATACAGATTTTTACACGGATACTGGTAAGTTTTACATTTTATCCAGAGGACATATTACACCACCGGCTCCGCGATTTAGGACATGGGTATAAATCATTGTTGTACTCACATCGCTGTGGCCAAGAAGTTCCTGGATTATCCTTATATCGTATCCGTTTTCCAGCAAGTGAGTTGCAAAAGAATGACGAAAGGTGTGGCAACTTGCGTTTTTATTGATGCCAGCTTCCAAAATGGCCTGTTTTACGGCACGCTGCATAAGTGATTCATCTAAATGCCATCTGCCTTCCTCGCCTGTCTGGATATTTTTCCATCTATTTTTTTGTGGAAAAAGCCATTGCCATTTAAATTCCTTGCTTCCGCCCTGATACTTATCAGAAAGAGCTTGGGGAAGTTTTTACGGAGCCAAAACCAGCCTTTTAAATCTTCTTCGTGAATTTTTTTCGTAAATTTTTTTCTATATGAGATTTTTAATTCGCAAATGAGTGTTCGGGGGAATCATTACATGGCGGTCTTTGTCGCCTTTTCCGTGACGAACAATTATTTCATTTATGTCAAAGACTAAATCTAAGATTCTAAGCGACAAAGCCTCGTTTAGTCTCAGTCCGGTTCCATAAAGAAGCTTTGCTATAAGTTTTTTTGTTCCTGTCAGATTTCCAATGATTTTAGAAACTTCCTGCCGGCTAAAGACAACAGGAATTCTTGTTTTTTTCTTTGCATGGACAACATTCGTTAATTTTTCCATAGGCTCATTTTTTACAAATCTATAATAAAAAAGAAAAGGCTTTAGAAATCAAGATTTTCGGCACTAGACCATCCTGATATTCGTGGATTTAGGTTGAAACTTTGTTTCCACCATTACATACAGGTCAATGATCCGCCAAAAGTTCTTTCTGTCTATTAAGCGGGAATTCGCAAGGATTTCTCCTTGTTTAGCCCATAGGCAATATGTAGTGCCTCCACTTTGTATGAGGTAATGCCCATACTGTTAATTTAGTCATTAACATTTTGACGCTAAATCCACGTTTTTACAAACTGGATGGCACTACATATTGTCTATAAATCCGAAATTCGCCCTATCAAGCCAAACGGAGTACATTCAAAATTATATTCAAATTTTTTACTTGCAGACGCATGGGCATAAACAGCGGTCAAAGCCGCATCCCCTGCAGAATATCCCTGCGCAAGAAGAGCCGCGCAAAGTCCGGCAAGCACATCGCCGCTTCCAGCCTTTGCAAGAGAATTTTCGCCTTTATCGCAGATAAAAGCCTTTTTTCCGCTAAAAATATAAGTATTCGCACCTTTTGCAACAAGCGTAATGTTCGGAAATTTTACAGAAAACGCTTTTCCAAACTCAAAACGGAAATTCACAACATCAGAAAGAGAATATTTTCCGCCGGATTTTTCATTTTTTTCAGGCGGAAGATTTTCAATTTCCAGATTTAAAGCGTTCACAAGCGCGCAAAGTTCCTTTGGATGCGGCGTAAGAATCACGCGCGCACCTTGGCAGGAATTCAGTTTTTCCAGCGCAAAAGCCAGATTCCTGCTGTAAAAAAAATCAGCGTCAAGCACAATCGCCGGATTTTCCATATCAAGAACAAAATCAACCGCTCTTTGAACCGCAGTTTCCGCAGCCTCAGAACGACCTAAACCGCTTCCAATAAGAACCGCCGTTGTTTTTTCCGGAAAATCCTCAGAAACCATAAGCTCCGGCGACATCGCAAATTTCTGTCCTGAAAAATCATTCTGCAAGACAGAAACAAAACCCGCGCCAAAACGCAGCGCAGCAGTTCCGGCGATAATTCCGGCGCCGCATTTTTCGCCAGAAACAACGCACACATGCCCAAAATCGCCTTTGTGAACAGATTTTTTTGTCCTTACCGGAAGCTTTATATCTTTTTCTTCTATTAGATAACCATCAGGCTCGGCGCAGGACTCAAAAACAGAGGAAGAAATTCCCAAGTCCGCAACAACAATATCGCCGGCAAAGTCTTTTACCTCATCCTTAAAAAGAACTGTTTTCAACGCGCCCATAGTCACAGTTTTATCCGCGGCAAAACACATTCCGCTCGGAACATCGCACGCAATACGCGCCGCCGGCTGAACATTCGCCCATTCCAACGCAGACTTTGCATCCTGCGGAAGCACACCATGAAAACCAGTTCCAAAAATGCAGTCAACAATTACGTCAAAAGAAGAAAGATTTAGAGAATTCTGAACAATTCCGCTCCATTCCTCCGCGCCGGTAATTCTTACACCAACGGAAAGGCACATTTTTTTCTGAAGCGCCGCTTCTTCGGTCGCAGGCTCGCCAAAAGAAACCACAAGAACATTTTTTACCTTTCCAAAAATCCGCCTGGAAAGCGCATATCCGTCTCCGCCGTTATTTCCCCGGCCGCAAAAAACAATCACATTTTTTGGCTCAAAGGACAGAACTTTTTTTTCCAATGCGGCGGCGGCATTTTCCATCATAATATTTTCAGGAAAACAAAAGCGCCGCTTCGCCTCTTTTTCGGGAATTGCAGAATTTATGTAAACCGCCTTCAAAAAAAAAACCTCTTTTGAAGAATTATACCACAACCGAGGGGATTTAAGAATGTTGCGTGTGAATAAATTTATCAAGCAAAAAAAATTAAAAATACAAAAAATATTCACAAATAGCCATATCATTGACACATAGCTATTCATAAGTTATCATAAAATTATATTTTGGGTGGCCTTTGGTTGGTTCGACAGGCTCACCAACCAAAACCAGGCTTTTCAGGTTTCCGGCTTTCGCCTTCATTTGCGCGCAGCAAAGCTCCGCACAAACTGGCTTCGCCAGACCTTACAATCCTTGCCACATCAGAAAACGTGCAATTCTGCGCTCAAAATGGAGGTGCTTATGTTCGACAAAGTCGTTCCGGTTTTTGAAATGAAAAACAAACTCTCATATTTTCTGCGAAAGGCAAAAGAAGAAGGCCCAGTTTTTATCAGCAACCGCGGAAAAACCGAATTTGTGCTGCAAACAATAGAAGAATATGAACATTCAAAGCGGAAAGAAAAATCGCTGGTTGAACGCATTCAGGAATCGCGCAAGAATTTTGGCATGGAAAATGACGATTTTGATTTTTCCGCATACTATGAAAAAATCAGGGAAGAAATTCCAATGAACCGCGCACCGGAAGAACACCTTTTCGACGAGGCATAGCCGATGAAACCAATTTATCTTTTAGACACAAACGCCGTTTCTGAGCTTCTAAAAATTGCACCGAACACCAGTTTCCTGCAGCAGTTCACTAGATACGAAAAACGTTGCGCAATCGCCTCAACAACATGGAATGAGCTTTTATTCGGCGTGAATATTATGGAATCCGGAAAAAGGCGGGATTTCCTGTTTTCCAAAATAATTGACGAGATTCAGGAAGCATTTCCAGTAATTCAGCTTGACAATCATGCGGCATGGATTCAGGCGGATTTACGCGCGCGCCTAAAAGAGTCCGGAAAAAAAATTGATTACCCGGACACAGAAATCGCTGCCATTGCAATCGCAAACCAGATGATTCTTGTAACCAGGAACACAAAACATTTCGAGCCAATCGCCGAAATAAATTCCGTCTTCCATTTTGAAAACTGGTTCAACTAGCGCAAATTCCACGCATGATTCATTCCGCCCCTTTTTCAATTGTAAAAAACGCAATAACTCATTAAAATTAAACAGTCTGAATATTCAGTTTTTTTATAAAATTAGGAAAAATCGCTCTCGGCGTATTTTAATTTGCTCCAAGACGGATTGGGCTCGCGCTTCGCTTGTAAATATTTGGGTTGCGTTGCAACTTTGATTGGTTCTATCGCCCAAAGTCTTCACAAATTAAAATCCGCCTACGCTTTTATTTATTCCCAAAAAAAAACCGAACACTCATACAAAACAACTTTATAAATGCGAGGCCAAAATTATGGAAGAAATTCTTGAATTATTGCGACAGAACGCCCGGCTTTCTGTAAAAGACATTGCAAGCATGACAAAAAAAACTGAAACAGAAGTCGCCGCCATTATCAAAAAGCTTGAAGATGACGGAATTATTTTAAAATATGCGGCCATCGTAAACCCGGAAATCAGGCGAAAGCAAGGACAAGGTACGCGCAGAAATCCAGCTTCAGGTAACACCAGAACGCGAGCACGGATTCGATGCTCTTGCCGACAGAATTTACAGGTTTCCGCAGGTAAAATCGCTCTTTTTAATGAGCGGCGGCTACGATTTTAAAGTAATCATCGAAGGAGATTCCCTTCAGGAAGTCGCATTCTTTGTTTCAAACAAACTTGCGACACTGGAAGGAGTCCGCTCCACAAAAACCTGTTTTATTCTAAAAACTTACAAAGAAACGACATTGTTTACGTAGAGGACGAACGCGACAGGCGCGAGGCACAGGCTTAGAAAGGCGGACAACCGCCTTACGCTCCAAACCTTCGGTTTTACGCTATCCACCGTGCGGGGACACCCCGCAACGCCCCGCTAAAAAAGCGGCGGGCAAGAAAAAAGGATTCGTTTTAGAGCGCCGCAAAATCTTCTGCAGAAGGAACTTTATGAACACAAGACCAGATAAATTCAGCCGCCTTATGGAATCAATTCCACCCAGCGGAATCAGAAAATTTTTTGAAATGCTCATCGGGCATGACGATGTAATCTCGCTTTCTGTCGGAGAACCAGATTTTCCAACTCCATGGACAATGCGGGAAGAAGCTTTTTATCACCTTGAAAAAGGACACACCTCATACACAGGAAACCGCGGACTACTGGAACTCCGCCAGGAAATATGCAGATACATGGAACGCTACAACATGTACTACAATCCTGAGACAGAAATCCTAGTCACAGTAGGCGCGAGCGAAGGCGTCGACGTTTCACTGCGCGCAATCTTGAATCCCGGCGATGAAATAATCGTATGCCAGCCGTGCTACGTTAATTACGAGCCGCTGGCGTGCCTTACGGAAGCAAAAGTCATTCCGATTGACACAAGCATAAACGGATTTTACCCTACCGCCGAACAGATTCAAAAAGTCCTGACGCCAAAAACAAAGGCGATAATGATGTGCTCCCCGAACAATCCTACAGGAACAGTTATTCCCGGCGGCGAGCTTGAAAAAATCGCAAAGCTCTGCGTAGAAAATCAAATCTGGTGCATTTCTGACGAAATTTACTGCGAGCTTATTTACGACGAAGCGAAGCACATTTCAATAGGCTCTTTTCCGGGCATGAAGGACTATACAATCATCCTGAACGGTTTTTCAAAATCCTTTGCAATGACCGGCTGGAGAATCGGGTACGTCGCCGCGCCGGCAGACCTTATTACTCAGATGACAAAACTGCACGGATACAATTCAATTTGCGCGCCGATTTTCAGTCAATACGCCGCGACAGAAGGCTTAAGGAACGGCTGGAAAGATGTTGAAAAAATGCGCATAAGCTACCAGCAGCGCAGAAACCTTATGGAAAAAGCGTTCAACGACATGGGACTTCCTGTTCCAGAGCCAAAAGGCGCATTCTATATGTTCCCGGACATTACTTCAACAGGAATTTCCAGCGAGGAATTTGCAACCCGGCTTTTTCAAAAATATAATATAGCTGTAGTTCCAGGAAGCGTATTCGGACTTGGAGGCGAAGGCCACATCCGGGTTTGCTACGCAACTGCGATAGACAAAATAAAGATTGCAATGGAACGCATTGCAGAATTTGTAGAGGAATTAAAAAAGGCAAAAAAATAACTGGAGAATTCTGAATGATTATATCTATCTTAATTGCTATTATTGTGGCTTCGGCGCTGTTTATCATTCTGTCTTTTATAACGGGCAAATCAAATGGAAACCGGAATAAAGACAAAAAGAAAGGCAAGCAGAAAAACAATACGGCAATTATAAAAGAAGCTTCAAAAAAACTTTCTCACGACCCGAACAACATTCCGGCTTTAAGCGAATTGGGCGAAGTTTACTACGGAACTCAAAATTACGAAAAAGCCCTGCCTGTCTACCAGAGACTTCTGGGTCTGCAAAAAGTTCATCCATCAATTGATGAAAAACAGACATCTCTCAGGTATGGAGTATGCGCTTTCCACGAAAACCAGTTTGACAATGCCCTGAAAGCATTTTCTACCTGCCTTAGAGCCGATCCGCAGAATTTTGACGCAACCAACTACATGGGCAAAGTCTTAATGCAAAAGCAGGAATATGAAAAAGCCATCTTGATGTTCAAGCGCGCTTCAAAAATCAACCCGGAAAAAACAGAGGTCATCCAGAATCTGGCATATTCTTTATATTTTGCAAAAAAATACCGGGAAAGCCTTGTTTATCTGAAAAAAACAGTTGAATTAAACCCGGAAAACAAGGAGGCGCTGTTTTACTTTGCATCCGCAATGAACGAAGCCGGCTACAACGAAAAAGCCCTTAAACTTTTCCTTCACTTAAGGCTAAATCCTGTTTTTGGCGCAAAAGCCTGCCTGGCAGCCGGAACAATCCATGACAAGCAAAACGCCCTGGACAAGGCGATTCAGGATTACGAAATCGCTCTGAAACTTGAAAACATCGACCAGGAAACAAAACTTACAATTTACTACAAACTCGCCCATACGCTCATCACGCAGAAACATCGGCCGCGCGCTTGGCTATTTAAGGCAGATTCAGGCAATCGCGCCAAATTACCGCGACGTCCAGGTTTTAATCAACCGTTACCAGGAATTGAACCAGAATTCAAACCTTCAGGCCTACCTTATGTCCGGAACAAGCGATTTTGTCGCGTTATGCCGAAAATTTGTTTCCGGCTACTACCCGAACTCTTTTATTAAAGTCGAAGATATTTCTGTTACCGCAGAATGTGTGGAAGTTCTTTGCGAAGTTCAGGCTTCAAAATGGACCGACACCGAACTGTTCAGGTTTTACAGAAGCACCGGCGCAATCGGAGAGCTGTACGTACGTGACCTGCACTCAAAAATCCGCGACATAAAATGCGACAAGGCGTTCTGCGTAACGGCCGGCTCTTTTACAGAAGAAGCAAAAAAGTATGCTGAAGGACGCCCTATCGATTTGATTGAAAAAACAAAACTGATTCAAGTTTTAAACAAGCTGGACGTTGTTACAAGGTCTTTTTAATTACAACAAGATTTCGCTCGCGCTCATCTTTTCCGCCGGAATTTTCTGTAAGATACGGAACAGACAGTTTTTTTACAGAATATTTCAGCCCGAGCGATTTTATCTCTTCCATTTCTTTTGCAATGCTTTCTGACTTTGCCTTGTAGGCAGCAAGAATTCCGCCTTTTTTTGTAAGAGAAAGAAGAGTTTTTGCCATCTTAACATCCAATGGCCGGAATGCGCGGAATGTCGCCACATCAAAACTTTCAGCAGGAACTTTTTCCGCCTCTTTTTTCATTACCGAGACATTTTTCAATCCGCAGATTGCAGCGCAGTTTTCAAGAAAAGCACATCTTTTATCCATGCGCTCAACCAGCGTAAAGTTAAATTCAGGAAAAACGATTGCAAGGGGAATCCCCGGAAGCCCGCCGCCAGAACCAATATCCGCAATTTTAAAGTCCGCAGAATCAAAGCCTTTTGAAAGCTCCAGAATAATTTTATAAGGCGCAAGGCTGTCCAGAATGTGGTTCACTACAATCTCATCATAAACGCTTGTGTTTGTAAGATTATACGCCGAATTAAAAAGGATTATCTCGCTGATATATTTATCCAGTTTTATGGAAATTTCCCCTGCCCTTTCCGCAGGAATTCCAATCTGCGCAAGTCCGTTCAAAAGTTTTTCAGTCGCCGCCATCGCTATCTTCCGTAATTTTATTCGTCGCCAATATCAAGCAAAAAATCCATATTCCAGTCGCCGCCATCGGAAACATATTTCAACGAAACAAGATTTCCGGTCTTTTCAGCCTTAAGCTCAGGTTTCTTAGAAAGCTGGTACAAAAATGAATATTCATTCCTGTAGTCCTGAACCACCTGAGGCTCAACAAAATATCCTGCCGACGCTCCGCAATTTCCATCCGCCTTGAACAAAAGATAAAAAGTCTCATCGCGGGATTTTCCGTCGCTAAGATATTTTCTGTCGCCTGTAAGCAAGAAAGAGCCGTCCTTTTCCTTTTTGCTGAAATAAACCGTGCGGATTGTGTCCTTTATATTGCAGCCATTCACTACAAACCTTAAGATTTTAGGACTAAACTTTAAATTTTCATTTTCCGCCCCAAATTTCGTTACAGGAAGACTAATATTTTTTAATGCAAGGGAATTCTTTTCAGTTTTTTCCTTTAATTCCGAAAGTTCAGACATAACCGAATTCAAAAGAACTTCGTTTGCATTATTTTTTGAAAACTTATTTGAAACCTCAACGTCATTTCCAAGAAGCCCGTAAATTCCTTCAAAAAGTCCGCTGCTTCCCAAATGCGAAACGTCATCCGCAGAAAGATAATCCAGCGCCCTTGAGACCGCCTCTGTATTTTGCTTTTTGGAATTTTTCGCAGTTTCAGAATATTCCTGCGGACTATTTTTTTCGTTTTCAGAAGATTTTGCCCTGCCTTCCCGGTTGGAAACGTTTGTGTTCACAAATCCAGGCGTATAAAACCTTGAACCGATTACAGGAGCCGAAATTCTGGGCATTGAAGGTCCTTCCGGCATTGAGGAAATCTTCGGCATTGTCGGAGCGGCCGGCACTGAAACAGAATGCGACTCTGCCAGGCAAAGCGAATTAATTCCAAGCGCAAAAGCAAACGCTCCCCCCCAGAAGATTCTTTTTACATATTCGCAAGGCTTTCCTCCACGTATTCAAGCCGCTGTGTAAGCTGTGCAATAGTTTTTTCCAGCCGATTTTTTTCTTTTTCAAGTTTACCGCGCGCATCAATTTTTGTAGCAGAGCAGGCTTTCTGCTTCATCATTTCCCGGACAGAAGCCGGACTTTTGCCGTCCAAAAATTCTTTTTCAACTTCCGCGCGGTCATCTTTTTTTCGAACAGAAGCCACTACTTTCATATTTCAAAGCCAATCGCAGGATTCACCTCAACCCTGGCAACTTTCTGAATATCTTTCGCAGTATTCCGCGGAAGGCATAGAACCCTGTCGATGTAATCCTCGTAGCGGATATTCGCCTGTTCGCAAAGCTCGTGCGCTTTTATCAAAAGCCTGCCGAACTCCTGCATCATTTTTCCGTTCGCTTCCAGATATTCTTTTTTTATTTTTTCAGTAAGCTCAAGAAGCTCGGTGTTTGATTCCCACTCAAGCTTGTAATAGCCTTTTTCTTCCGCAACCAGAAGAAGCTCGTTGAACTTTGCCCAAAAATGCTGATTGTGAACCTTCGCGTTGTAAACCGTTCCTGAATTACCGGTCGTAGCAAGAAGCTCTTCCGTCTGCAGGTGATGCGTATATTCATGAACCGCCGTGTAGACCAACTGGTTGTCATTATGAAAATTCTTGTTGTGAAGGAATATTTCGTGCGTGTCCGGCATATAAAATCCATTCACGCGCCTGCTTTCCTTTCCTGTTTGGGTTACTGAAAAATCTAGTTGTGTTGGAGCAATATCCAGCAGAATTTCTTTTATCTTAGCATTATCCATTTTATCACCACTTTTTTAGCATCATTACGCTTTTTTTGTTAATGCGGCCCGAATCTGAGCGGCAAAAAGCTTGTTCTGGTCGTTTCGCTCAGGAACAGAAATTTAGGTTTTCCGTCTTCCTCTGAAATTCTGTAAATGCGCCTTGGGTTTGTAGAATACGCCGGACTTTCAGGATTATTTATCCACCAGTCAAGAACAGAAAGAATACAAAGCGTGTATTTCAGCAGGTTAGCGTTATTTGCGTTTGTAGTCGCGGTAGTGTTGTTTCCGCCAAGCAAGGTATCAAGCCGTTTTGAAATTTCATTTGAAATGTCAAATTTGTAATGATCCCACGGATTTGAAATCATTGAAACATCGCCGCGCATCGAGGCAACTTTATCGCATAGGGAAACCGCCTCTGTAAAATACGAACGCGCAAAATCCGTACGCAGAAAAAGCGGTCTGTACTTGCTTTCGTCCTGAGGCCGCTCAAGAATAAGCTGGTCAAACTTAAAATTCGGAAGAAAATGCCACTGAGTCTGCCAGAGAAGCGACGTAATCAGCTTTTTTCCAAACTGGGAATCTTCGTAATCATCCTGGGAATAAATCTGATTCACCAGATCGTTAAGCGGGTCGCAGTAAAGTTTTTCAAATACATTTTCGCGGTAAGCAGACCAGTCGTCCATGACAGAAGAAATAGAATCCTTTTCTTCTGAAACGGCTGTTGAAACCGGCTTAAATCAATGTTTCGGCAGCCAACAAAAAAATCTTCCAGAATACGGATAAGCACAACCGTAACCTGCATAGGATTTTCAGGACTAAGAACATTAAATCCATCCGCAAAATGGTACAACGGCTGAAAATACGGATACATATCCGGATGATTTTCAAGCTGCGTAAATCCAGCCTGCGGAAAAAGCTGGTCCAGCAATTTTATTCCTGTCATTACAATCTGATCTTTTACGCCTTTTTCCGGAACAAGCGCAGTCTTTTTCTTTTTTTCAGAATCTTCAGTCTTCACCGCCTTGGCCTTTTCCGGCAACAGCAAATCATATTTGTGAAGCCCTACGAACTTTAAAATATCCGCGACTTTTATTTTAAAGAAATCCGGATATTCCTCAAAAGTGTCGGAGCACATCCTCATCAAAAGCGGATAGCATTTTTTTACAATCTCGTTCTGAATATACAGCCACGAAGTAATCGCCTCTTTTGCAAGCGAAGAAAGTTTTTCCTGCGGCGACTCAGGATAAGAAACCTCGTCCGTGTATATTTCCTTTATAAGCTTTGGAATTTTATTTTCACCGTAATAATAAACCTGAATCAAAAGTTTATAGACCGCCCGGATATACGGAATTAAATCCTGAACGACATACGGCTGCGGTAAATCCATAAGCTCGATGTGCGCAAGTTTTACGCTCTGCATCGTCCAGCCTGCAATCATTCTTAGAAATTTAAATTTTATCTCATTTCCGCTTGCAATCTTTGCCTTGTAAGAAGCCGGAGCAATCTGAATCAGCGTTTTTATAACCGTAATAAATCCGGACAAATTTTCAACATGATGCTTTAAAGTAACAGTACAGAACTCAGGAACAACCTGCTCATGTCCGTTCTGCTGAAAATATTTTATAAAATTAAAAAGTCCGTAATTCGGCTTGATTCCGTATTCATCGCGCATCATAAGCTTGTCAAAAAGAGAACTTAATTTTGGCGTTACAGTGGCAAGCTCCTCCTGGCGTCGTCTTGTTCCGTTTCCGCGCTGCCCGCTCGACGCGGCATCAGAACCTGAAGTATTTTCTGAATTTCCAGAAGAAGTCTGACGAATCAGTCTTCCAGTTCCTTTAGAAGATTTTCCTGATGAACCTGAACTGTCTGAACGTTCGTACATAACTTCTCCCCCAAGTTTTTTTGACATGATTTCCGCCTCTCCGGGGTTCAGCTGACCGATAGCCTTTCTTGTTCTATCCAATGTTCCTGGCGCCCAGTCTGCCTCTCTTGCTCTTTTTCCATCATCCTGCATAAAATTTACCCCCTGCTACAGCCGAATGTGACTTTTTTTCACAATTCCCGGACAGTTTTTAAGAATAATTTTATCTCCGCTTTTTGAAACAAGAACACCGTCAAAGTGCCGTAAATCGTCGTATATACATTTCTCATTACAATTATATTCAATGTCCTGTTGCTTACAGAAGCAGGATTAAACGCCAGGTCAACCATTCCTTCCGTATCCTGCGCAACCCATTTTTTTCCTATTCCAAAAGGATGAGTTATCTGCACCGGCGGCATTGCGGTAATTTCCCCGTCAACGGAAAGCATATCATTGTTGTAAGTATCCTCATCCAAAGCCATGTAACTTGTATTTCCAAAAGAAAACACAATGTCTTTTCCATTTATATTTGCCATTCCGTACATAATTTCGCTGGAAGAACGCGGCCTAAGATACGTCCTGTTCAGCATGAAAAGCCCAAGACCCTTTCCCTGCGGAATTTCTTTTATATAGTGACGATGTTTTCCTGTGGCGAGACCGCCTTCCAGAGACATGGGAACAAACCATGTGGCCGTACAGCGCTGCATTGTCGGCGCGGGATTCACAAAAAGAACCTCGCTAGATTCAGCGTTAAGATGCGAGACATATCTTGCTTTTGCCGCAGGCCTGAACTTGTCGCCGCGGACAGTGAATGTCAACGCCAGCTTATCCCTTTTCCTGCTCCAGCCGATTTTTATGTGGCGCGTTCCAGAAAATGTATTGCAGGAAGCCTCAAAAGTGCTTGTCGGCACAAAACGTCTTCTAGGCCCCATAAAAGAATGATAAGCCAGCTTCTGACCGTTTTCTTTATTCCAGAAAATAACTTCCGCAAGCCCGAACGCCTTGTCATCAAAAAATTCCGCAAGCCCGAGAAAGTTTTCCACTGCAAAAACAAAACACACGCGGCTTTTAATCCTAAAGTTAGAGAAAAACGTAGAAGTAGGAACGCCGGCAAAAGGAGCTTTTACTCCGCGGATATCAACCGCATCCGAAACTCCAGAAAAAGAACCGAAATTAATTTTTCCGTTCTGAACAATATTGCATGGCGCTTTTACAAGAGGTCTAGAATACACAAAAATCCTCAAAAAAAATTAAATCAATTTCCTTATATTATATAAGAATCTATTGCGGTTATCAAATAATTTTCTTGTTAATTAAAGACAGCGTGATAAAATTAATGGTAGCCTGAATGTCGAGTTTACAAATTGTGAAATAACGCTTCCGGCATATTTTCAATTTGCTCCAGATGGATTTGGCTCGCGCTTCGCTTGCATTAGTTCGGGTGCTTCGCACTTTAATTAATTCAATCGCCAAAAATCTTCACAAATTGCAAATCTGCCTGTGCTTTTATTCTTTTTGCAAAAAAACTCGAAATTAAAGCCAAATAAACTTTACAACAGGAGATACTTTATGGGAATAAGACTATATTCGCTCGGTGCCGCACAGGAAGTTACCGGTTCAAAACACATAATTGAAATAGACAACCGCCAGCTAATGATTGACTGCGGCGCTTTTCAGGGAAAACGAAAAGAATCTGATGATAAAAACAGGAATTTTGACTTTAATCACGAAAAGCTGGAGGCCGTAATTCTTACCCACGGACATTACGACCACTGCGGACTTTTGCCGGTTCTTACAAAAAAAGGCTACGAAGGCAACATTTACGCAACACCTGCAACCCGCGACATAGCGAACCTTGTAATGATGGACAGCGCGCGCATCCAGGCCAGAGACGCGGAGTTTCTTGCAAAGCAGGCAAAGAAAAAAGGCGAAAAATTTACCTGGCGGCCAATTTTTGATGAAGACGATGTGGTAAAATGCGCAAACCAGATTATCTCACTTTCTTACAACAGAAAAATGTACATCGCCCCGGACGTGCAGCTGGAATTTTTTGACGCCGGACACATCCTCGGCTCGGCGTTTGCAAGCCTTTCAATCCGCGGATGGCATTCAGGCATAAGCAGTCCGTACGTTCATTCAACAGGCGAAAACGAAACCCGAATTCTTTTTACCGGAGACATAGGACGAAAAGAAAAACCGATCATCCGGCCGCCGGCAACAGACATTCCCGCCCCGGACTACATTGTGCTTGAATCAACCTACGGAAACCGAAAACACGAAAACCGCGAATTTGCGCTAAAAGAGCTTGAAAGAGTTGTTCGCGACACCTGCGCAAAAAAAGGCAAAATCATAATTCCTTCTTTTGCAATCGAGCGCGTGCAGGAACTGGTTTATTACCTGCACCTTTTGACAGACCAGAAAAAAATTCCGGCAGTTCCAATCTACGTTGACTCTCCAATGGCGGCAAACGCAACAAGTGTATTCCGCGTTCACCCGGAATGTTACGACGAAAGCGTAAATGAAGCATTCTTAAAGCACCACAAGAATCCGTTCGGATTCGGCTCGTTGACCTTTATAACAAGCGTGGAAGAATCAAAGTCTCTGAACAAAAAAGAAGGGCCGATGATTATTATCTCCGCAGACGGAATGTGCGAAGCCGGCCGGGTTCTTTACCACCTTGCGAATGAAATCAGCAACGAGCGCAACACAGTCCTTATAGTCGGCTACATGGCAGAAAACACGCTTGGACGAAAAATCCGGGATGGTGCAACGGAAGTAAAGATTCTTGGCGACATTTACCAGGTAAAGGCAAACGTAGAACAGATAAACGCATTCAGCGCGCACGCCGACTACGAGGAAATGACGGAATGGCTGAAAACAATCGACACAAGCCGCCTGAAAAACATCTTCATGGTTCACGGCGAAAAAGACTCCCAGGAATTCTTTACAAATTACCTGCACGAACATGGCTTTCCGGATGTAACTGTGGTAAAATATGATGAAACCTATGAATTAGGTTGAAATATAAAAAAAAGGAACAAATTAAAAAGTCAATCTGGAAATTGAAATTTCCTAACTGACTTTTTATAGGAGCAATCATGAAAAGAGTATCAAAACTTTTTACAGGCTGTCTTTGCATTCTTGCAATGGCAATCATCAGTTGCAAAGACAATGATGGGGGGGGAACGACGAGCCTAAAGCGAGCGTAAACAAAGCGCTAGCCGCTTCTGTATCAATAGAAGAAGGAGCGTACACGTCAATCGTAAAAGATACTGACAAAGTAGCTGTCAACACCGAGCTGGATTCCGCCGGAATTGACAAAATCATTGCCACCGCAACAGATTATTCAGATTTTGTCAAAGACAACGAGGCTGACCCGACTTATTCAACAAGGGCAATGTCAGTAGAGGATCTGGGAACAAAAGTTTCAAGAGAACTGGAAGAAAAGATTACAAAATTCAGCGAAGACCTTAAAAAGAATGGAAGAGGTTCTTTCAGCTACTCAATTACTCCAGGTGAAATCACAGGGCTTCCGGACGGAATAGAAATGACAATTCCGTTGTTCTTTATCTCAAATAGCGCAGCAGCATCAAATGACACAATGGCTATGACATTTACAGAAGGAATCAGTGCGACATACTTCGCAGATTTTAAAGAAACAGCCCCTAAAAGCATTTTTAAACAGTCTGCCGTAAATTCTGCCCAGAACTATAATTACAGCATAAGAGCAAGAGAGAATAGCGGAAACAGCATGGATTTAAATGGCTATGCAAAAATAAATGTTTTTACAAGCAGCTGGACTTCATTCATAACAAAGCAGGGAATTGCTGGAAAAATTTCCACAGAACTGAAGGTTGACATAAACTTTACAGAATTCAATGAAATTTTTAAAAAACTGCAAAATCCTGAAAATCCTGATAAAATTTCACTGGAAACATTCTTAAACTCTAAAAACACAAATGCATCTCTTGTAATCAATGTGTGCGATTTGGAGGGAAAAGTCATTTATAATTACAAGAGCCTCGATCAGATTTCTGACATTGATGACTACATAACCTTCTTTGACCTAAGCAGCAAAATCACAACTCTTCAACCTTAGCTGTAAAGTGCCAAATATTGAAATACTAAAATTATAACCCAACACAAACAGGGCTGCCCATTTGGACAGCCCCTTTTTATAAGCCGGTAAAATTTACGAACCGATAGTTCCTTTTGTTGAAGGAATTGCTCCGTTGCGGCGGGAATCAATTTCCACCGCGGAGCGGATTGCGCGCGCGGCGGCTTTGAACAAGCCTTCCATTTTGTGGTGGTCGCTTCTGCCGCGCAATGTGTCAAGATGAAGATTGCACTGCGCGCTGTTTACAAAGGCCTGCCAGAAATCCTCAAAACAGTCGGTCTGAAAACTCGCTTCCACACCGTTTGAATTAAGACTTACCAGAGGAATTCCTGTAAGCTCCGCATTGCACACAAGAAACGGACGGCCGCCAAAATCAACAGCGGCGCGCAAAAGAGATTCGTCCATCGGATACAAGAACGAGCCCGTCCTGTAGATTCCGGCGCAATCGCCAAGGGCTTTTGCAAAGCACGCTCCCAAAACAATTCCAGTATCTTCAATAAGGTGGTGCTGGTCAACGTTAAGATCGCCCTGAATTTTTCCGCTCAAATCAAAAAGTCCATGCTTGCAGAAAGAACAAAGCAGATGGTCAAAAAATCCAACCGGATTTTCAACCTCGCACTTTCCAGTTCCGTCAAGATTCAAAGTAAGGGAAATCTGTGTTTCCCGGGTTTTTCGTTCAATTGTCGCAGTACGCATTTTTTACCCCACAGACAAAAGCAAATTAAAGCATTACCTTGCGCAGCTCGTATTCCAAAATATCCGTTGCTCCAAGGCTCTGCAATTTTGGAAGCAATGTAGGAACTTCGCTTTTTTTAACCGCAATTTTTACAGCATAACCGTCGTCGCCGAACAACGGAGAAACAGTCGGGCTTTTCATAGAAGGAATTCCTTTTATCAGGCCGTCGAAGTCAGCTTTCGCAACGTTCATTTCAAGCATAACGCGTGAGCGGGCCGCAAGCACCGCCTCAAAAAGCATTTTAAGCTCAAGAATCTTCTGTTTTTTAGAAGGATTTTTCATAGCCTCTTTTGAAGCATACATCCTTGTTGAAGATTCCATCAGCGTATCAACAATCTTAAGCCGGTTCGCGCGCAAGAAGAGCCCGTAGAAGTGTTATCAATAAGAATCTGTGCAAGCGCATCATCATTATCCTGCACAAAACCTTCCGAAGTTCCCCATGTGCGGAAAATCGTTCCTTCAATTTTTTTAGAATCAATATATTTTTTTGTAAGGTTTTGATATTCAGTCGCGATTGTAACTTTGCCTTTTAAGAGTTTTTCGTAATCTTTTGTTTCCGGTATAGCGGCAACGATGCGCACCGGATCAAAGCCTAAATCCATTATTTCTTCAACATCGTTTTCAACGCCATTTTCATAAACCCAGTCTTTTCCGCTAAAACCAACATCGGCACAGTTTTTTGCAAGCAGCGCGCTGGTAATCTGCGGTTTTACAACCTGAAAAGCCAAATCATCCTGATTTGTAACAGGAAAATAAGTTCTATCCGGCAAATGAATGGAAATTCCTACATCATTTAAAAGTTCGTAAACCGATTCATAAATCCGGCCCTTAGCCAAAAGAATCTTTAATTTTTCCATTTTTGCACTCCAAATCTGTTTTTTTATGATTGTATTATAATGAAAGAAACACAAAAAATTCAATGTTATAGCCTGAATGGTGATTTTTTTATTGCCGAATCCACAAATTGAACAGGCTGGAAGAAAAGTAAAAATCATTCATTATAAAAAAGATTGTTCAAAGCCGGTATTTTTCGTAAAATAATTTCATGGCTTTCAATGCGGCGGATTTTTTAAAAAAAACTTTAGACATCACAATTCTTTGCAAGGTTGTGGACAATTTTGGTGACATCGGATTTGTATATCGCCTTGCACGTTCGCTTTCCGACCTTTGCCCAAACCTGAAACTTAGAATTGTCGCGGATAATCTAAAGTCGTTCAGCCTTTTGTGTCCCCAAATCGACCCTACAAAAGATGAGCAGACCGCAAACGGCTGGCAGATTTTTAACTGGAACGCAGAAAAAAACAACCTTGAATCATTCCGCAAAAATCCACCAAAAATAATCCTTGAATGTTTTCAGTGCGGCCGCCCGGAATGGCTTGAAACACTGCTTTTTGATGAAAAAGTTCCGGAAACCGTCAATATAATAATGATTGACTACCTGACGGCAGAAGACTACGCAGAAACTTTCCACAAGCTGAAAAGCCTTACAAGAAGCGCACGCGTTCAAAAAGTGAATTTTATGCCGGGATTCACAGAAAAAACCGGCGGACTTGTCCTAGACAAACCTTTTGTGTCCGCCTTAAAAAACAGAACGGATGAAACCGGGCTTTTTTTTAACATTTTATTTTTTGGGTATCCGCGGAATTATTTGCCGGTAATCCACGCATTGCAGAAGTTCAACAATAAAAGTGAAAAAAAGACAAATCTGCTTCTTGCAAAAGGCGCTGGCTTTGATTCATTTTTGGCGGCTTATGAATCTGAAAAATCTGCGGAAAAAAGTTTGTTTGCGCTGGAAGAACTGCCGTTTCTTTCCCAGATTGAATGGGATACTCTTCTTACAAAAACGCCGCTTCTGTTCATCCGCGGGGAAGACAGCCTAAGCCGAGCCTGCCTCTGCGGAGTTCCTTTTGTCTGGCACGCGTATCCGCAGACCGAAGAATACCAGCTTGTAAAAGTGAATGCACTCCTAGACAGAATGAGCGTTCATTTTTCCCCGGAAGATTTTAAAACCGTGAAGAAATGCTGGCAACTCTACAATACAACAGACGCCGCCCCGCAGGAATTAGAAAACGCGCTGAGCGACTTTTTGCATAACTACAAAAAACTTTGCGGCGGGTTCAAAGAATTTTCAGATTCGCTTCTAAAAAACGGCGACCTTGCCGAACACCTGCTGGAATTTATTGAATCAAATACATTGAATTAAATTTATAAAAAATTTCTATGCGCAAGCCTAAAAGCATAGCAATTTTTGCGCAATTTATTTTGTATTTAGCCTGAATGTCTAGTTTTTTGTAAAAAGAATAAAAGCGCAGGCAGATTTGCAATTTGTGAAGATTTTTGGCGATTGAATTAATAAAAGTGCGGAGCACCCGAATTAATACAAGCGTAGCGCGAGCCAAATCCATCTGAGCAAATTGAAAATCTGCCGAGAGCGTTCTTTCATAATTTGCAAAAAAAACTCGACATTCAGGCTTGTATTTATTTTGTTACGCATTTAATTCCAAATCAAACTTTTCAAACTTTGAACAGTGTACAATCTGAAAAAAAAGCGATATAATGGTTAAAACTATTTAGCAAAAAAACTTTATTTTTGAGGTTATATATTATGTTAATGACATCACAGTTGAAAGTTGGTACAGCTTTCATGTATGAAGGAAACCCGCTTATCGTTCAGAAGATGCTGGGTCAGCGTTCAGGTCGTGCTGGAATGGTAACAAATCTTCGCGTACAGAATCTTGTTACAAAATCTACAATGGATCTTGGTATCGATGCCGGTGAAAAATTTGATGAAGTCGATCTTGAAGCGCACGTAACAAAGCTTTCTTATATCGACGGAGACACATACGTTTTCATGGATCAGGAAACTTACGAACAGTTTGAACTTCCAAAAGAAAATCTTGGAGACTACGCAGGCTACATCACTCCGGAAGATGACCTTGAAGTAAAACTTACTTTTTACGAAGGAAAACCTGTTGGAATTGATATGCCTGTTCAGGTTACACGAACAATCACTTACACAGAACCTGGCGTAAAAGGCGATACTTCTGGAAAATCTTTGAAACCTGCGACACTCGACACAGGAATCGAAGTCCGCGTTCCTTTGTTCATCAATGACGGTGAAAAAATCGTTATTGACACACGCGACGGTTCATTCGTAGAACGCGCAAAGAACTAATTTTTTAGATTCTAAAAATGCTCCACTTTCGGAGCATTTTTTTTGCTTGAACAACTTTATACATTTAGCTAACATATATTCAACTTCAGGGCGAGGTGAAATTCCTCACCGGCTGTAAGCGCATTGCGTAAGTCAGCGAGCAAATATTTTTGCAAGATACGGTGCGATTCCGTAACCGACAGTAAAGTCTGGATGAAAGAAGTAAATTAAGCGCAATTACTGTTTGTCGCCGCAAATTTATTCTTTAAGCAAGCCCTGAAAAGGGTTTTTTTTATGTTCACTGGAATTATTGAGGAAACTGGAACAATTCTTTCCGCAGGAAACGGAAAAATCCGCATTGCGGCACAAAAAGTGCTTGGCGGCACAAAAACCGGCGACAGCATTGCGGTAAACGGCGTTTGTCTTACCGTAACCGAGATGACTTCATGCGGTTTACCGCAGACGTAATGCCAGAAACACTAAGCCGCTCCAACCTTGGCTCGCTAAAAAAAGGCGGCAGAGTAAACCTTGAGCGCGCAATGGCGGCGGACGGACGTTTTGGAGGCCATTTTGTTTCCGGACACATAGACGGAACCGGAACAATCTTAAAAATGCAGAACGATGGAAACGCCGTCTGGGTTTATATCTCTGCGCCGCGCCAGATTTTAAATCTGATTATTGAAAAAGGCTCTGTCGCGATTGACGGAATAAGCCTTACAGTTGCAAAAATTGATGAAAAGGAATTTGCCGTGAGCGTGATTCCGCACACAGGCGAAGAGACAACCCTTTTGAACAAAAAACCCGGCGACATTGTGAATCTTGAAAACGACGTTGTTGGAAAATATGTTCAAAAACTTATGTCCTTAAGGGATTCCGGGCAGAATGAAAAAGACAATAAACTTTTAGACTGGCTGAAGGGCTAGGGTATGGAAGCACGCCGAAGGCGTTGCGGACGGCGGCGGCCGAGCGGAGCGAGGTCGATGCCGGCAGCAATGAAGCGAAAGCGGAATGCTGGAACACCCGACGGCGAAGCCGTAGCCCCCTGATAAATATGAATTAAAAACACGGAAAAAGACTGAAACCGATTGCAGAGAATGACTGCAAGCACAGGAGAATTTTATGGAATATAAATATAATTCGATTGACGAGGCTCTTGAAGAGTTAAGGGCTGGAAAAATTATTCTGGTCACAGACGACCCTGACCGCGAAAACGAAGGCGATATGATTTGCGCCGGGACTTTTGCGACTCAGGCAAATGTGAATATGATGGCGACGCACGCAAAGGGGCTGATTTGTACTCCGATGAGCAACGAGATTGCAAGGCGGCTGAACCTTTTTCCGATGGTCGCTGAAAATACAGACAACCACGAAACGGCGTTTACAGTTTCAATACGAAAGTAGGAGTTAGTGATCCGGTGGTATGTGAGTGGAAATGCCATCGCTCAACGGATAAAAAGCTACCCTGGGGATAACAGGCTGATCTCCCCCAAGCGTCCACAGCGACGGGGAGGTTTGGCACCTCGATGTCGGCTCGTCGCATCCTGGGGCTGTATTCGGTCCCAAGGGTTTGGCTGTTCGCCAATTAAAGCGGCACGCGAGCTGGGTTCAGAACGTCGTGAGACAGTTCGGTCCCTATCTGTTGCGGGCGTAAGAGATTTGAAGGGAGCTGTCCTTAGTACGAGAGGACCGGGATGGACTGACCGCTGGTGCACCAGTTGTTCTGCCAAGAGCATAGCTGGGTAGCTACGTCGGGACGAGATAAACGCTGAAGGCATCTAAGCGTGAAACTCCCCCTAAGATAAGATCTCTCATCCTTTATGGAGTAAGGCTCGTCGTAGACTATGACGTTGATAGGTCAGAGGTGGAAGCGCCGTAAGGTGTGTAGCTGACTGATACTAATAAGCCGAGGGCTTGTCCTACATTGGTAGAAGCAGGCTCTGTAAAGTGCTTTCCGATTTGCAAAGTCCCATGGTGTTCGGTTTTCAGGGTGCTTATCCATTATCCGCCTTTAGCTCAGTTGGTAGAGCAACTGACTCTTAATCAGTGGGTCCCGGGTTCGAGTCCCTGAAGGCGGACCATGTATATAAGCGGTTTCCGCTTCATATAGAGCATGCTGGCCCGTTGGTCAAGTGGTTAAGACAGAGGCCTCTCACGCCTTTAACATCGGTTCGAATCCGGTACGGGTCACCACCTTTTTAAAAGCGCGGCATGCTGAATCAGTTGTTACCGACCGAAAGGTCGTTAACAT